>CALJGI010000022.1 GCA_938074045.1 uncultured Halieaceae bacterium | reverse complement strand
GGCCATACAGTATGTGTTACCGCAAATGGGCGCCATATTTGACAACGCCAAGGCGGAAGCCGCGGGTGGTGCTGATAAGTTGGCCACGTTGTCACCGGAAGCCATGGTAGAAGTCGTGCGCTATGCCTCGGTGGAGTCGTTTCAGTCTGTCGCCATAGTACCGCTGTTGCTGTTGCCTGTGTTCGGCCTAATCTGGTTGTATGATCGGCGTCAGGGAGGCGCATCACATGGCGGCTAAGCTTCCAGTCAGATGGATAGTTGCCGCCGTCCTGGGTCTGTACCTGTACGCAGGCCTGGAACCCACGGGCGTTATGTTCTATGAGCTGTACCACCTGACTACTTTTGATCCCGTGTACTGGGGCTATACACTGTTTAAGGGTGCCGGCTACTACTTCGGCACGTGGCAATATCAGCTGCACGCCTGTGTGGGTGTTTTCATGCTGGTGGCATTGACCCCACCGTTGATCAAGCGTCTCCGAAACCGCTAAGGGCTATCAAAATGGACCGTAGACAATTTATTCAGTGTGCTGCCCTGGCCATCAGTGGTGTAAGCGCCTCGCAGCTTGGATTCACCCTGAACCCCCAGCAGGAGCAGTTTCTCAGCACCATGCCCAACTACAACAAGGGCGAAGCGGACTACTTCACGACCGGGCAGCGAAAAATTATCGCCGCCATGGCTGAGACTATCCTGCCGCGCACGGACACCCCTGGGGCCATCGACGCGGGCGTTCCAAATTTCGTTGAGCTGATGGTGTCCGACTGGTTCAATGATGAAGAGCGCGCCATATTTGATGCCGGACTGAAGGATATTGAAACTAGAATACCCAGGGAGCACGGCAGCCCGTTTAACGAGTTATCGCAGCAGGTTCAGCTGGACATTATGGAATCTCTGGAGAATGAAGCATCCGATTCATCCTGGTACGGCTTTGGCGAATTGTTCGGTGAGTATCAGAGCGACGCTCCCTTTGTCTGCCATTTGAAAGAACTCGTTATCTGGGGCTTTTTCACATCTGAAGTTGGTGCAACCCAGGTGCTCCGTTTCGATGGCATGCCCATGCAGTTCGATGGCGAGCTTCCAATCGATCCCGACGAAAGTACCTGGGCCAGCTATCTGTAAATGGAGAAAGTGATGTCAGCAGACGTGCTCAATACGAAGCACTATGATTTCGACGCCATCGTGGTCGGCTCCGGTATTTCCGGCGGCTGGGCGGCCAAGGAGCTGGCCGAGAAAGGGCTGAAAGTTCTTGTCCTGGAACGGGGCAGAGACGTGCAACACGGCTCGGGATACCTGGGCGAACATGCCCCCAATTGGAAACTCCCCTATCAGGGCATGAAGCCCAGAGAACTGTACCAGGACGAATACGGTGTGCAGAGCCGGGTATTTCATTCCTTTAACGAAGCAACTCGACACTTCTGGAACAACGACAAACAAAACCCCTATGCCGAGGACGAAGGCAAACCTTTTCTGTGGGCGCGGGCTGATGTAGTCGGAGGCCGCTCGCTGCTCTGGGGACGTCAGGCATACCGCTTCAGTGAAGAAGATTTTCTCGCCAACGAAAAAGACGGGCACGGCATTCCCTGGCCGATAAAGTACGACGAGATTGCTCCCTGGTATAGCTATGTTGAAAAATTCGCCGGCATCAGTGGCCGCCGGGAAAACCTGCCGCAATTGCCGGACAGCGAGATGCAGGAACCTATGCCCTGGTTTGCCGTTGAAAAAACCATCGAGTCCCGCCTGAAAAAGAAAGCGCCGGACGTCACCCTGACCAATGCGCGAGTGGCCATCCTGACCGAGGATCTTCCCGGTCGCGGCGCCTGCCATTATTGCGGCCCCTGCCCAAGGGGGTGTTCTACCGGAAGCTACTTCAGCTCCCAGAGTTCGACGCTTCCCGCCGCCCGCGCCACGGGTAATCTGACGCTGTTGCCGGACAAGCTGGTTGAGCGACTGGAATACGATGACAGCAGCGGTAAGATATCGCAGGTACACACCATAGATACCAATACCAAACAGCGGGTGAGTTTCTCTTCAAAACTGGTGTTTCTCTGCGCCTCCACCGTCGCCAGCACCCAGATTCTGATGAACTCAACCAGCGATGCCTTCCCCAACGGCCTCGCCAACTCCAGCGGCGTGCTAGGGCACTACATGATGGATCACACCCTGGGGCTCAGCGGCGCCGGGATTTTTCTCGATAATATGGACAGTTACTATCGCGGCCATCGCCCTACCGGTCTGTACGTACCCCGGTTTCGCAACGTCGGCGGCCAGGATGAAGACGCTGATTTCGTGCGCGGCTACGGGTATCAAACCGCCACCATAAGAGCCGACTGGAGTATGAACTACAAGGTAAAGGGGTTTGGCGCTGATTTGAAAAACTCGCTGCGCAAACCCGGACCCTGGGCATTTGCCCTGGCGGGCTTTACCGAATGCCTGCCGCAGGAGTCAAACCGCATGTACCTCAGTCAACGCAAAGTTGACCGCTTTGGCATTCCACAGGTGGCGTTCGATTTTGAGTGGGGTGACAACGAACATAAACTGCGCGCAGATGCGGCGAAACAGGCGGATCGTTTGCTCAAGGCTGCTGGCGCTGTTCTGAGTATTCCATCGCCGGTGATCATGTCCACGCCCGGCGAGGGCATTCACGAGATGGGCACGGCACGCATGGGCGCCGACCCCTCCGAATCCGTACTGAACGCACACAATCAAGCCCACGACATACCCAATCTGTTTGTCACAGACGGCTCTTTTATGACGTCGGCATCCTGTGTGAATCCGTCATTGACCTATATGGCCTTCACGGCTCGCGCCTGTGACTATGCGGCGAAGCAGCTCGCCGCAGGCTATATTTAGAGGGGAGCAGCCCTACAGGGCTGTTCCATTCACCACGCCCGATAACAGCTCGGTCACCGTTCCATCGGATGTACTCTTGACCAGCACACCGCTGCCCACCGCCCACCAGTTGGTGGTCGCCTCTGAGCCAACCCCATCCAGGGTCCCCGTCTCCTCCATACGACAGGTGTCAAAGGTTCCCGCGGGCACGGTAACGCTTTCTCTGCCGATATAGGTTGTGGTACGGGTGATCGCCTGAGACGTGGTCAATTCAAATCCCAACACGATAGTTGTATTCTCGTTGGTCCAGTTAAAGGTGTGACTCTCACCCTCCTCCAGATCAAATGATTCCTGCAGGAACGGAACAAACTCAGTTGCCTGATTGGTCATCACTCCCTGGGCCGCAACCTCTACGGTCAAGCCATAGACAATCACAGAACCCGGGTCAGAACCCAGCACGAAGTATCGGTCGGTGTGAGAAGTCGACGCTGCGATTCCGGTAGTTACCGTGTCGGTACTGGCGCGATTGACCGTCATGCCATTGTAGGTTTCACCCCCAATAATGATTTCATCATAACTAAAAGGTACTTCGCCATCGGGGCTTTCACTGTGGTAGCTCATCGAGACCATCGTGCCAGGTGATCCCAGTTCAGCGTTAAAGCAAGCCATAGCGCTGCTGTCCCCATCCCCGTTGGGTGTTGGATCAGCATTATCACCAACACCATCACCGTCGCTATCAGCAGTTTCGGTCTCATCCATTGGGAAGGCGTCGGCGTTGTCACCTACACCATCTCCATCGGAATCCTGGGTTTCGGTGGCGTCATTGGGAAGTGCATCGGCATTGTCACCTACGCCATCGCCGTCACTGTCGCTGCTCTCGGTTTCATCTTCTGGAAAGGCATCGCTGTTGTCGCCGGTACCATCGCCATCACTATCGGTGGCCTCCGTTGCATCCAACGGAAAGGCATCGCCGTTATCGCCAACCCCGTCGCCATCGCTGTCTAAGCTCTCATTGGCATCATTCGGGAAGGCATCGGCGTTGTCCCCCACACCATCCATATCAGCATCGGCACTCTCCGCAGGATCATCCGGGAAGGCATCGCTGGCGTCGCCCACGCCGTCGCCATCAGAATCACCAGTCTCGCCGGCGTCATTGGGGAAGGCATCGCTGTTATCGCCTACCCCATCCCCATCGCTGTCAATCGTCTCTGTACTGTCATTGGGAAATGCATCAGCATTATCACCCGTTCCGTCACCGTCGCTATCGGCAGTTTCGGAGGAATCCTCAGGGAAAGCATCACCGTTATCCCCAACGCCGTCGCCATCGCTGTCTACACTCTCACTAGCATCATTCGGAAAGGCATCTGCATTATCCCCAACGCCGTCCTCATCGCTATCACTGGACTCAGTCGCGTCGTCGGGGAAAGCGTCGCCGTTGTCCCCTACTCCATCACCATCAGCGTCAGCGGTTTCCGCAGGATCTTCGGGGAAGGCGTCGCTGCTGTCCGGCACCCCATCGTCATCGGTATCAATCTCTTCAAACACCGCAATCGTCGCTGGAATGGCTACCGCAGAAAAATTATCATCCCAGTACTGCACCCACAGGCCGGGTACATCAAAGCGGCAGTTCTGCCCTTCAGACAAGTGCCCACAGGGACCATCCCAGCGCACAAATTCCCAACCCTCTCGGGGCACAGCCGAATAATTCACCAGATAATCGGTACCGGTCACTGTGTTTTCGGCGCAGGCAGCGTCCCCGGACTGGAATTACTCCAGAGTGCAGCCATAGGGCCCGCCATTGAGATCGACAATGTCTCCATCCCCAACAATGCCCAATGGATGCTTGCAGGCCTGCAGGATAAACATCAGTAACAGAGGGGTCAGGTAGCGCATGGCTCAATGTCCTTATCGAGGAAGGGAGGGTAGCTGGAAAAACATATTGTCAGTTTATAACAGTACCTCGTCTTACATGCAATTGAGGTCTGAGACGGTACTAGGGGTATCGCTAACGCCGAGTATTCACTCTACAATTCAGCATGTTCTTCACACTTTCGGCAAACCACATGATCCTCACTACAACATCGAGGAGCGCAATCCCCTACCCTTGTCTGATGATCTATAGATACGCGGCGGTATTATTGTCAGTGGTTTTCCTGTTTACCGGCTGCACCAGAACAGACCTGACGGAGGTGAGTGAGAAACTGGAGCAGGCCCGCGCAGGTGCGGCCAGCGCAGAACACGAATGGCGAGCCTATCTCGGCGATCGCGAATCAAGGCAGTACTCCCCTCTGAAGAGCATTGATCGCAGCAATGTCAGCAAGCTGACGCTGGCCTGGCAATACGATGCGAGCGCCGGGGACAGCTCACTATGGGGCGAGTCACAACACAACCCACTTATCGTCAAGGGCGTGTTGTATGGCACGTCTGCCCACGGTAAGCGGTTGTTCGCGCTCAATGCAGCCACTGGAGAGGAAATATGGCAGTGGCTTCCTCCCGAAACCGTAGAGCAAGTCAGCCGTGGACTGGTGTATTGGAGCGGCGAGCAAGGCGAGGATGAACGTATATTGTTTGGTTCGGGCAGCTGGATATATGCCATAGATGCCCGCACCGGAACGCTCATCCCCGGGTTTGGCGAGCAGGGACGCATTAACCTGGGAGCTGACCTGTCAGATCAAGAAGTTGAATCAGATTTCCTGGCGGCTACAACTCCCGGTGTCGTTTATCGAGACCTTCTGATTCAGGGTATGCGCGTCAACGAGTTCAGCGGCGCCGCACCGGGGCATATCCGGGCCTATGATATTCCCTCGGGCAAACTGGTTTGGCGCTTTCACACCATCCCGCGTGCAGGCGAATATGGCGCAGACACCTGGTCCGAGAATGCCCTGCTCACCGCGGGAGGCGCCAACTCCTGGGCAGGTATGGCACTGGATGAGAATCGAGGCATTGTTTACATTCCCACCGGGTCCGCTAGCTTCGATTTCTACGGGGCCGACCGGGCTGGCGATAACCTGTTCGCGAATAGCCTTATTGCCCTCAACGCGGCGACGGGAGAACGTATCTGGCATTACCAGGTCGTACGCCACGATCTCTGGGATAGGGACCTGCCCTCACCGCCCAATCTGGTCACATTGGAAATGGACGGACAGTCGGTGGATGCAGTCGTTCAAGCCACCAAATCCGGACACCTGTTTGTATTTGATAGAGAAACCGGCACGCCGCTATTTCCCATTCGCGAGGAGCCTGTCTATGGCGTGCCCCTGCCGGGTGAGCATCCGGCCAAGACACAACCCATCCCGGTGCTGCCACCCCCATTTGCGGCCCAGGGGTTGAATCAAGAACAACTGGCGCGCCGCTCTCCCGAGGTGTTGGAGAACGCGCGCGCTCGGTTGGAAAAACACCAGCATCAGGGCATCTACAATCTACCAAGTGTAGAGGGTTCCATCCTGAGACCGGGCTTTGATGGCGGCGCTGAGTGGGGCGGCAGCGCCTGGGACCAGGATCAGGGATTTCTGTATATCAACGCCAGCGAAATCGCCTCGGTTGTGCAAATGCTGCCGGTTGGTGGCACGACCATGGGTGAAGCCGTGAGCGCGGCCATGGTCTACCACATGGCCTGTGGTCAGTGCCATGGTGGCGATCGGCGCGGTGGCGGCATCGCCCCCTCGTTACGCGGGGTCGGTTCACGGCTTATGCCCTGGGAGCTGTATGACGTCATCAAACATGGACGGGGTCGCATGCCTGCCATCGATACCCGTATTGGCAACCTGGGCACGCTGGCCATTATGTGGCATTTGTACACAGCGGAGGGTTCCGAGGGCGTGATACCTGACAACGCCTCCCACACCAGTTATGCCAACACGGGTTATCCTGACTTTATGGCGCCGGATAACCTGCCCGCCAGCGCACCACCCTGGGGTACGCTGAACGCTATCGATTTGTCCAGCGGCACAATTCGTTGGCGCATTCCCCTGGGCGATTATCCCCAGGCGATCGAGCGCGGCATGTCCGGGCTTGGCACACAAAACTATGGCGGCCCGGTGGCCACGGCTGGTGGATTGGTTTTTATCGCCAGCACGCCGGACGCCAAGTTTCGCGCCTTTGACAGTAGCACTGGCCAACTTCTCTGGGAAACGGCACTACCCACGGGCGGCTTTGCCACTCCCGCCGTCTATCAAGCTGCAGGAAAACAGTATGTGGTCATAAACGCCAGCGGCAGTAAACTGGGGACCGCACCGGGTCGCTACTACCTGGCCTACACACTCCCCGACTAGCCGCCGTCAGGCCTCGGTGGTAGATACCATATGGGTGATGTCCAGGCACGTTCCTGAATGACCGGTGTGTAAAAAGGTTCTTCAGCGGGATTCGTGCAGCAGTTGGCATACACATCACCCTCTGCACCCTTGTTTATGGCCAATTTGTTCGCCTCCTGCGCTTGTGCCGCACAGTCATCGGCAAAAGGATTCACCCCCGCGGCCTGGCATTGCAGTGTGCTCCAGCGACAAGTCGGGTTTTCCAACACTCTGAGGTAATAGAACGCTGCCTGGGCGGAATCAAAATCCGGGTCCTCCCAGACGGTACACAAGCGAGCAGCCCCCGTGCCAGTTGTCTGGCAACTTAAAGAATCCACGTAAGCACCATTATCAGCATCACCCGCAACATCGTAGACCTTCTCTTGTGTCGCCCCCTGGCCGTCGACCCAGCCTTTGATAATCTGCGCACGTTGTAAATCTGTCCCGGGCATCGTCGGGGTGCCGGGGTCTTTGTGAATGCTAGCCAGGAAACGGGGCGCACCATTTAACCCCGCAAGCTCACCTCCCATGGGTACGCCCTGTTTGTACGCCGCGGCAATCATGTCCGGAGATTCGCATAAATCCGCTTCCAGACCGGCGCCACCAAAAAGGCGCACCTGGGGTCGCGTGCCACTGGTGGCGTAGGCCTCTCGGTTTTTCATGCCATTAAACAGGGAATCCTGGGAATTCTCCTCCGCCCACACCACCGCCAGGCCCCCAGGATTGGAGGTAAAATGATCCTGAATGCCGCGAAAGCCAGAGTCTCTCCAGCCGAGATGACCCACGAAATTATTCTCTTCCGCACCACCCGCCGTCGCGCTGTGGGTGTCTGTACTTCCGATAAAACCAAACTGGAATGGGTTCACACCCTGTGCAGACTGCATACCCAATCCGTCTTTGAGCACGTTTCTCACCATATTCCGCTGTGCAAAATGCTCGATCGGTACCGCCGGAGCTGCATCGGTCAACATCTCACCATTGACCGAGCCCAGCATACTCAGGTTGTCAGCGGTCACCTGCTCAAAATCACACTGCTCGTCTTCAGTGGCCAGGCCAATTCCGGCGAGCCGGTCGCACCGACATTCGGAACTGGCTTTATGTTGAATAATTTCCACCAGTGGTTCGAAGAATAGCCGGTCCTCAACCTCATCCTTGCTCTCCGGGTCTCGAAACATCATGCCCCCGGATAAATTGGGATTATGCGGTATTGAAATCACATCACAGCCGTTAGTGGCATCTATGCACTCCTCACGCAGCAATGACCACAGCTGGGGGAAATTGTAGGACCCCGTTTCATAGGTGGTAATGGGTCTATTGGTTACCTCGGCATTTCTGAAAATAACGTTGCGGTGCATGTTGTTGCGCTGGGGTGCATCGGTGAATTCATAACCGACAAAGGTAGAGAAGCTGCAGGTCGCACTGCGATCGTAGTGAATCTCCGCGGCCTCCTGAGTACGGCGCCAACTGTCATCGGTGCTGGCGTCACAATCCGACAACTGGCAGGCGATGGATGTCTTATGGCCATCACCACCGGAACCGCCGAGTGCACCATATCGATTCGCAGCAATTAACTGCAGCCACATATTGTCGGACCGGGTCATGATGCAATGCGGCCACCAGTAGCCCAGCCGCCAGGGGTCACCCGTGCACATGTCGACCAGGCCCAGATATTCACCGTGATCGGTCACCGCCGTAAAATCCAGCGGCCTACTCAGTTTGGCCTGCACTTCCTGCTCCCCGAAAGCGTCCGGCAGAACAATGGTCGCCCCCTGGGCATAACGGTACGCAGCCACTGGATCATTGCGCTGATTGGATACATAGGAGTCGTGTGAATAGCTGGTGTGTACATGCAGATCCCCGAAAAAGGCCTGCTTGTGCACGTCGAAATCCGCGCAGGGCTCCCTTTCTTCCGTGCGTTCAAATGGCGTCGCATGTGCCGAACTAAACAGACCCTGGGCCAGCAGAAACGCAGCGAAACAACATCGACACAAGAAGGCAGCAAAATGGCGCATATCAGACTGATATCCGGTAGGTGCGAGCGGCGGTCTCATAAAATAACGCATGCTGTTCGTCCTCGGAATAACGCGCGGCAATTTTTTTGAATGCATTCCACAACACTCCGTAGGACACCGATTCCTTATCCACAGGAAAGTTACTTTCAAACATACATCGTTCAGGACCAAAGCAATCAATGGTATGCAGATAATAATCGCAATGGGCGGCGACAATCTCATCAGAACTCGCCGGCGTGTCTCTTGTGTCCCAGCCCCAACCATTAATGGCCATGGCCAGACCGCCCAGCTTGGCAACCACATTTTCACAGCGCGCCAATTCAGCCACATCATGCTGCCATTGGGGGAAAATCTCGGCCTGTTTGCCACGATAGGGACCGATGCCCAGTGGACCACCAAAGTGATCAAACACGATCCGGGTTTCCGGAAACTGGCGAGCCAGATCGATTAATTCCTTAATTTGTGGATGTAACAGCCAAGCATCAAAACTCAACCCCGCCGGCGCGAGCTGGGCAAATCCGGCCCTGAAATCAGGCTGCATCATCAAACCATCTATTCTGCCCGCGTAACGATCTACCGCT
The DNA here is from genome assembly GCA_938074045.1 of uncultured Halieaceae bacterium. Classification (GTDB taxonomy): domain Bacteria; phylum Pseudomonadota; class Gammaproteobacteria; order Pseudomonadales; family Halieaceae; genus CALJGI01. Next base: position 74,733 of record CALJGI010000022.1, on the reverse strand, counting down.
GGAGGATCCGGGTAGTAAGCCGTGGCGTGTCGAATACCGCGCAACAGCCCGCCTCCCGCTTCTTTGTGTGCCTGTAACGCGTCTACAACCGCTGCCCCCAGTTGTAAATCGGCGTGGCTGACTATCGCCAGAATCGGGGGCTGGCCCGGCGCCGCGGCTGTTTGTGAGAACTGTGCGGCATCACGCACATACTCTGTCTCTCCTACAGGCCGTAATGACTTGGGTCCCTCACGACGGTATTCAGCACCGCATTCAACAAACACGGTGGCGACCACATTGTGACCTGACTGGGTGTCATGCCAGAGATCCGCCAATTCATAGGCGTCACCCCGGCGCCACAGGTGATGATGGGGATCTATGATCGCGCGATCAGGGTCAATGACTTCCTCTTTTACCTGCGACAACCATTTGCCATGACTATCCATAAACCAACCACAATGAATTGGAAATCTTGTTGATCATTTAAGCACATCAAACGGGTACCATAGCAATTCCGCATGGCATTTCTCTTCCATGATTGGTATCGTCATCGCCGCAAAAAAAGTTCGAAACATCACTCTGCACCACGAGGAACCTGAGAAATGCTGGCAGAAACAATGCACTACGAGAAGAAATTCGCCACGGTCAATGGCAGACAAATCGCCTATGTTGAGGAAGGTGTCGGCGATCCCATTGTGCTATTGCACGGCAACCCCACCTCCTCATTTCTGTGGCGTAATGTGATTCCAGAGTTAACCGCTTCCGGCCGGGTGATCGTACCAGACCTCATTGGCCAGGGTGACTCCGAAAAGTTGCCGGCGAGTGATGGACCGGAACGCTATACGCTGGAGGTCGCCTACAGCTATGTAGATGGGCTTCTGGAAAGTATCGGAGCAAATCAGCAAGTCACTCTGGTTATTCACGACTGGGGCAGCGCGATCGGGTTTATGTGGGCGATGAGGCACGCCAACGCCACTCGTGGAGTCGCGTATATGGAAGGCATAGTCAAACCCATGCCCTGGACGGATTGGCCAGAGAGCGGCGTAGGCATATTCAAGGGTTTTCGATCTGACAAGGGGGAAGACCTTATTCTCAATCGCAATATGTTCATCGAGGGAGTCTTGCCCAGCTCCATTATCCGCACTCTGAGTGAAACTGAAATGGATGCCTACCGCGCTCCACACCAAACAGCGGACGACAGGCAGCCCTTGCTGAATTGGCCACGCCAGATACCCCTCGAAGGTGAGCCCGAGCATATTGTCAGTCTGGTTGAAGAATACGGCGCCTTTATGGCCGGCAGCGATATGCCCAAGCTGTTTATCAACGCAGATCCCGGCTCAATCCTGATTGGCCCGCAGCGCGAGTTCTGCCGCTCGTGGCCCAACCAGGAAGAGGTCACCGTCAAAGGCCTGCACTTTATCCAGGAAGATTCACCGGTAGAGATCGGTCAGGCTGTCGCCAACTGGATGAAATCCATATAGGTAAAGTAGATTTTACTCACGCAACGCTAAAGGAAGCATGACATGTCAGATTTACCCGTTTACATGATTGCCAACCTCGTTCCCATAGAGGGACACGACGGCTATCGAACCTACGAAAAGGGATTTTTTCCCATACTAAAGAAGTATGGCGGCACGTTTATTACTTATGATGACAGCTCCATCCACCTGGAAGGCTCAGAGCCCAGACCAGGCCGCATCATTATTTTTCAGTTTCCATCCGAAGATGTCGCTACTGCATGGTATAACGACCCCGATTATCAGGCCTTGTCAGAACACCGCCGCGCGGGTGCTGAACTGAAATCCCTCACGATAGTGCACAGCTTGCCGCCCCGTAACTGATTCACCCGGCAAAAGCCTGGAGGATTACTTCCAACCGCGTGGTGATTCCTCTATGGCTTGCTGCATGTCGATAAGCTGCTGCTCCAGTCTTTGTTTGGCTTCTGGATACAAATTACCAACTTCATGGTTCTCAGCATCCTGGTGAAGCAGTGACAGATGAGATCGATTGCGACCGACATCACCGCTTTTCCCGTGTAGCTTGAAGCGCTCATCCCGAATTGCGGCGGGCAGGCTTTCCGTTGCGGCGAAATAGTAGAGGTAATCGTGGGGACTTTCAGTCTGCCCACTTAACATCGGCGCAATGTCCTTCCCGTCTATGGTTCGATCCGCCGGCAGATTCACGCCGACCAGATTTAACAGTGTCGGAAATACATCAATGTTCATGGCCATCTCGTGACTGATCACACCTTCCGGAATGTGGGTTGGCCAACGCACAATCATGGGTACCCGCTGTCCACCTTCCAGAACATCCCCCTTGCGTCCACGCAACATGCCGGGACTGCCGTTGTAATCCGCCCCGTTATCGCTGGTAATGAAAACGAGGGTGTTATCTGCTATGCCCAGCCGCTCCAGGGCAGCCATAAGCTGACCGGTACTGCGATCGAGGTCTTCAACCACATCCCCGTATGCGCCACCACGGGATGAATTGGCATGTTCCCGCGACGGATAGTGTGGAACGTGAGGGAAAGAATGAGAAAGGTAGAGAAAAAATGGGCGCTCGTTCTGCTCTGCCATAAACGCAATGGCCTGATCAGTGTACATCTGCGTCAATGTTGTCTGATCAATCCCCTGCCCCGGCAGTGGATCGGCTTCGTCCCGCTCACTGGAAAAGAAGGATCCAACGCGCTCGTCTTTGATGACAATGCCATCATTGCGATACATATCCAGTGGAAACATGTCATTGCTGAATAGAACGCCATACCAGTCATCAAAACCAAAATCATTGGGTCGGTGACCTTCTCGATCACCCAGATGCCACTTGCCTATCATTCCGGTTCGGTACCCCGCAGGGCGCAGAACTTCTGCGATGGTTATCTCCTCTCGCGGCAGTTCGTTGGCCCACCCTACCATTCGACGCATAGTCCCCAGCATTGATGCATCCGGAAAAAAGACATGCGTATCTGTGCGGGTACGAGGAGGAAAGCGCCCGGTTAAGAGGGCAGCCCGGGATGGAGTGCATACCGGAGATGCGGAATAGAAATTGCTCATTAGTACGCCTTCATCGGCGACCCTATCAATATGTGGTGTATCGATAAGTTGATTCCCGTAGCTGGACAGATCTCCCCACCCCAAATCGTCAAAGAAAATAATCAAAATGTTCGGAGGTGCTGTCGAGCCGGGCGCTATGGACTGTAGATAAGCCTGTTTGTTCTCCAGGTGCTTTTGCGACAACGGGGGATCTGACAACTGGATCTGACTATAACGCACAGCAAGGCCCACCAGTGCCAACAGCAGCACGCCTGCCAGGGGATAGCCGAGTAACAAAGCAAATTTTCTGAAGAAATTCATTCTACCAATTCATTCCTAAAATCACGCCGGCCTGTGTTCCAGCGCTCTGATCACACCCCTGATTTCCGCCAGCCCTTTCAAGCGTCCGATACAGGAATAGCCTGGATTAACGGGTTTGCCGATGTCATCCAGCAACTGATGCCCGTGGTCGGGTCGGATAAAAATCTCACTGGCGTCGCTGTCGTCAGACCTTCGGCGCCCTTCCTCGCTCAACAGAGCGCCGATAACCGCCACCATATCTATATCACTATCAAGGTGGTCGGCCTCAAAGAATGAACGTTGTTCCGACGGGTCACGGGTAACACCGCGCAGATGAGAAAAATGGATTCGTGCCGCGAACTGCTGCGCCATGGAGGGCAGATCATTATCCGGGCGACTGCCGTAGGTGCCGACGCAGAGAGTAATGCCATTAGCCGGGCTGGGCTGACTCTGAAAGAGAAGCTCAAGATCGCTGGCGGTGCAAATGATACGGGGAAGCCCGAGCATATCCCGGGGAGGATCATCCGGATGAATGGCGAGTTTCACCCCTAGTTGCTCAGCGACAGGCAGGACTCGCCCGAGAAAATTGAACAGGTTTTGGCGCAATGCGTCGGCGTCCACACCGCGGTATTTAGACAGCATGGCACGAAAGGTATCGAGACCATAAGCGTCTGTCATCTTGCCAGGCAGACCCGCGATAATATTGTTGGTCAGCAGCGTCCGTTCGTCCTCAGTCATACGTGCAAACAGTTCACGTGCGCGATCCACCTCTGCGACTGAATAGTCAGCCTCGGCCCCTTCTCTTTGCAATATGCATAAATCAAAAGCGGCAAATTTTTCCTGATCAAAACGCAGCGCGAAACCACCACTGGGCAATTGATAAGCCAGATCTGTGCGCGTCCAGTCAATAACCGGCATAAAGTTGTAACAAATCGTTTTGATGCCGCAGACCGCCAGGTTTTCCATACTGGCTACCCAGTTATCCACGTAGCGCTCACAGCCTTCAGCGCCCAGTTTTACATCTTCATGCACCGGAATACTCTCAACCACTGACCACTTCAGGGGAGTCTGATCGGCATCGCAGTTCTCTATCAATGCCTGGTGCTCTCTGATCGCCTCGAGCGACCAGACTTCGCCAGCTGGAATATTGTGCAGAGCGCTGACGACATCCGATGCTCCGGTTTGCCTGATATCACTGATACTCACCGGGTCATCGGGACCAAACCAACGCCATGCTTCACGCATTGTTCACCTCGCCGCAAAAAGTCAGTCGAGCTATCTTCATAATTTGTACGCATCCTTGGCCAATTGATAGGTGAGATCGAAGGCGATCTGCTCAGCTTCCTCCATGTCCAGCCGGTGATCACACACCAATTCCGCCAGCCAGTTGCAATCCATGCGGCGGGCCACATCATGACGGGCAGGTATGGACAGGAAAGCCCGAGTATCGTCGTTAAAACCCACTGTATTGTAGAAACCAGCCGTCTCCGTCACCTGCTGACGAAATCGCCGCATCCCCTCAGGACTGTCGTGAAACCACCAGGGCGGGCCGACACGAAGGCAGGGATAATGCCCCGCCATGGGTGCCAGCTCGCGGCTATAGGTTGTCTCATCCAGTGTAAACAATATCAGGGTGAAGTCGGTCGCATTCCCATATTTATCGAGCAACGGTTTAAGTTGCTCCACATACGATGTCGCCAGTGGTATGTCTGCGCCCTTGTCGCGACCAAATTGTTGAAACAGGCTGGCGTTGTGATTGCGTGAAGAGCCGGGGTGAAGCTGCATAACCAGGCCGTCCTCCAGACTCATCCCCGCCATTTCCGTCAGCATATGAGCACGGAAGACTTCGGCCTGCGCGGCTGTCGCGTCGCCTTTACGTACGATGGCATACAAGGCTTCTATTTCTGCTGTCGGGAGATCCAGTGTTAACGCCGTCGGGTGGCCGTGATCGGTGGAGGTGACGCCAGTGGATTTAAAAAAGGCCCGGCGTGCGCGATGCGCCGCCAGATATCCGCTGAAAGTTGATACATCCTCACCGGTGAGTTCTCCCAGATGGTTAACCGCGTCTACAAAGCCTTCAAACTCAGGATCAACCACCGGATCCGGGCGATACGCGGAGATAACCCGACCAGCCCAGCCACTCTCGGCTATCTTTCTATGGTGCTCCAGGTTATCCAGCGGGGATTCCGTGGTTGAAAGCACCTCGATATTGAATCTCTCAAAGAGTGCCCGTGGCCGAAATGCATCAGTAGCCAGGCTTTCATTGATCCTGTCGAAGTAATCGTCCGCATTTTCGGAGCACAGAGCATGCTCAAAGCCAAACACCTGTGAAAAAACAGTATCCAGCCACATGCGCGAAGGCGTACCGCGAAACAGTGGATAATTGTCGGCAAATAGCTGCCAGGTTTTTCGCTTGTCCTGCTCCACCGGACCGCCATCCATTCGGGCAATGCCCAGCTGTTCCAGAGAAACACCCTGGCTGAAAAGCATTCTGAAGACATAGTGATCAGGCTTGATCAGTAATTCAACGGCATCTGAAAACGGCTCGTTGCCGGAAAACCAGGAGGCATCCGTGTGGCCATGGGGACTGATAATGGGAAGATGCGCCACCTGCTGGTACAGGTTTCTGGCGATGGCTCGCTGTTTCTCATCGCTGGAAAACAAGCGATCGTGATGCAATAGAAGTTTTTTCGGCATGTACTCGGGAATCTCTGCGGCCAATCCGGTCAGTCAGGGCGCTGGGAAATAGAACAGTAGGAATATACCAGAGCAGGGTTTGCTAAGTACAATACGTCCTTCTTGTATAACTTTTGACAACCCTATGAAACTGCTCGGCCCGAAGAGCCTGCCAGCCCTCGCAAATATTACCGGGGTCACAATCCCTGAATACGACCGTCACAACACGGGGATTGGTATTGTGCACCTTGGTCCAGGAGCTTTTCACCGGGCGCACCAGGCGGTATACACCGAGAATGCTATGAATATCTCAGGCGGAAACTGGGGTATATGCGGCGTGTCCATGCGTAGTCCCGATGCGAGAGATAAACTGCTTGAGCAAGACTACCTGTATACACTCGCAATCCTCGACAGCCAAACCAGCTACCAGATCATTGGCGCGCTCAAGGAAATTCTCGTCGCCGGCCAGGATGATCAGGTTATTCTCACCCGCATGAGTGCTCCTGAGACAAAAATCGTCTCCCTTACGGTCACAGAAAAAGGTTACTGCCTCGATGTGGCCGGCGCACTGAATCTATCGCATCTGGACATTGCGTATGATCTTGCCAATCCGCAGCACCCCCGCTCCGCCATCGGTTTACTCTGCGAGGGATTACGACTGCGATACGCGAATGATACCCAGCCATTTAACGTGCTGAGCTGTGACAATGTCTCAGAGAACGGAGACAAGCTGCGGAAGGCGGTACTGCAGTACGCACAGCATATCGATACTGATCTCGCCACCTGGATTGACGAGAACGTCTCCTTCCCCAATTCCATGGTGGACAGCATTACCCCCAAGACAGAACCCGCTGACATAGCATCAGTATCTGAAGCCCTGGGAGTCGCGGACCGTTGGCCCATTCAGCGCGAGACATTCAGTCAGTGGGTAATCGATGAAAACTGGCAGGGTGAACGCCCCGATTGGGAAGTCGCAGGGGTTTTGTTTACCGACAACGTTGCCGGGTTCGAGAAAGCCAAGTTGCGCCTGTTAAATGGGCTCCACTCGACCCTGGCCTATTCGGGCTCCCTGGCTGGCTTTAGCACGACCTACGAAGCGAGCAGTAATCCACATTTTCACCAGTTTATCGAACAGCTTGCCCTCAAGGAAATCGCCGGGTCATTTACACCCCCGAGTGAATTGAATATCCCGGACTACATCAAAGGTCTCCTGGATAGACTTGGAAACCCGGCCATAAAGCACCAGTTGGAACAGATAGCGTGGGATGGATCCCAGAAAATTCCCGAGCGAATTTTGCCGACTGTTCGACACAACCTAGATCGCGGACGTCCGATTACCGGGTTGTGTCTGTCTCTGGCTTGCTGGTTCGAGTACCTCAGTGATTCGCTTTTATGCGATCGCGACATCATCGACCCTCTCGCAGCAAAATTTGAGCGGGAACCCGATATTCGATCCTTGGATTCTGCAAATGTAGTCAGGGGATTCCTGAATATAAGCGACATCTTCGATCCGGAATTGGCAAGCAATCCAGCATTTGAGGCGAATCTGATAGACTCATTGACTAGAGTGCGCAAGTGGCGGAACAAGGAATTACCGCTCTCGCAACTCTTCCCCTACTCAGTATTTTGATTAAACAGACAGACGACGTATCACCGGACTCGTCTTTCAAACCTCCGAAAAATAATAGGTCAGACAATGAACCCCGAAACGCTTTTCCAGATAGTAAACACCGCCGTCATACCCGCCTGGATACTGATCGCCATACTACCCCATCACAAGGTAACGCAGTGGCTGGTGCACGCCATCTGGATCCCCTGCTTACTGGGGCCCGTTTATGTCTGGGCTTTGTTCTTCGGCCCTCCCGCTGCCGAAGGCGCAGGATTTGGCAGCCTTGAAGGCGTCGGGCTATTGTTCCAGTCACCCATCGCATTGCTGGCGGGTTGGGTTCACTATCTGGTATTTGACCTGTTCATCGGCGCCTGGATAGTGCGCGACGCCAAAGCACAAGGCATCAACCACTGGCTGACCCTGCCCTGTCTGTTCGCAACACTCATGGCTGGGCCAGCGGGGCTTATGTTGTACTGCCTGTTACGCATCGGCCTCAAGCAAAATCCCATGTTTGTCGCCGCGGTACCCCAGGGCAGTTAATCCCTTGGAATGAATCTACTCAGAAGGAAAAGTTGTCTGCGGTAAAGGCGTTAAGGGTACGCATAACGTCCTCGGGAGAAATGGCCATAGGAGCAATAATCTGGGTGTGAACACCAGTGTGGGCATCTGTGCGAATTCGCTCCCGCACCTCTTCTTCGTTGCCGATAATGGCAATCTGATCAATCATCTCATCGCTCATGGCCGTTGCGGTCGCCTGACGGTCCTTGGCAGCCCAACCCGCTCGAATAGCGGCTGCGGCATCTTCGTAGCCGGCCCAGCCGAGATACTTGTTATAGACCGGGGTAGCGTAATAGGGGCCGAAGGAGGCTCGGAAAATATTGCGCCCAAGCTCCTTGTCATCGGTCACCAACACCATCGCGCGATTGACTATTTCAACGTCTTCTACATTTTTACCCGCTCTCTCGGCGCCGATCCGCACATGCTCCAGCATTTTGGGCAGCGCGCCCTGTGGCCACAGATTAATGATGACCCCGTCGCCAATTTCAGCAGCCATTTCCAGCATACTCGCCCGCAGGCCCGCGAGATAAATCGGTGGCGGGTTTTCACTGGCAAGCTGGCGATATCCCTTACTGGATAGCGTTTCCAGTTCGAAGTTAGATTTTTCGCCCTGGAGCATGCTGCGCACCATCAGTGCTGTTTCTTTCACGCGGGTGAGGGGCTTATCCAGGGGAATGCCATTCCAGGCACCCATAATCGTCTGGCTGGAGGATCCGAGACCCATAACAAATCGTCCCGGCAATACCTGGCTGATCACTTCAGCGGTTGCAGCCAACACCGCCGGAGAGCGGGTGTACACCGGGGTAACCGCGACACCGATTCTCATCTCCCGAGTGTGATGGGCAATAGCGGCTACCTGGGTTAGGGAGTCAGGCGCACCGGCATCAGCAAACCAGCCATCCCCTATCCCGTTATCTTCGGCCCAACGAATCAGATTGATGGTGTCTGTCAGTTTAGGCCCAGCTGGTAATGTGACTGCAATGCGCTTTTCCAAAGCCATTCGGAGTTTCCCCGCTTACAAATTGGTATGAGTCTCCATTATGCCTAGGCGGATCGGGCTCGTCAGCAATGATAGATGCACTAGGGAAGGATTGGTTCAAACCGGTTTGCCGGGGTCGCGCACGACCTGTTTTCGCCCTTCGGGCCGCCTCGACCTTTGGCCGAGTTCGGTCCAAAAAATCGTTGTGACGATTTTTTGTCGAACGGGAGGGTTGAACCAAGGCCTAGCTAACCTCTATAAACGAATAAAGCCCCAGCGGGGCTTTATTCGTTTATGGCGGTGAGGGAGGGATTGACTCATACGCGCTAAGGCGCGTTTTCGCCCTCCGGGCCTCCTCGCTTCGCTGCGGTGGTCCAAAAAGCAGTGCTTTTTGTCGAACCGGAGGGTTGAACCAAGGCCGCCCAAACCACAAAAACAAAAAAGGCCCCTTTGGGGCCATTTTGGTTTTTGGCGGTGAGGGAGGGATTCGAACCCTCGAACGGTTTAACCCGTTACACACTTTCCAGGCGTGCTCCTTCAGCCACTCAGACACCTCACCGGAGGCGCGCTAATGTAGCGGAGACGGTCGGTGATTGCAACTGAAAACAGGTTTAAGCAGTAGTTCACATTATATTTAGGTTATATTTATAACCTAATGTTTTTATTGGTTTTATTGTCTGATATTTCGCCAATCAGGTGCGCGGGAACTCACACTGCTACGCCATGGGTTGATGTCCAGCCCTCCCCGGCGCAGATAGCGTGCGTAGACCGACAGTTCTTCGGGTTTGCAACGCTCCCACAGATCGCAAAAGATTTGTTCCACACAGTGTTCATGAAAATCCTGATGCTCCCGGTAGGACACTATATAGGACAGGAGACTTGAACAATCGATCGCGTGACCCTTGTATTGTATGTACACGGTGGCCCAATCCGGCTGACCCGTTACCGGACACAATGATCGCAGCAAATGACTGACCAGCAGCTCTTGTACCGACTGTTCGCTACAGCCAAGTATCTTTGCATCAGGGCTATCCAGGCTTGTGAGCGGATAATCGTCCAGTAATATTGCATCAGGAGAGGAGATGCCTGCCCCCTCTCCTATTCCGAAGACGTCAACCGCGACGGTAGAGTCAGAGATCAACGATAGATCACCCGCCACTCTGTCAGCGATCGCCGCACGGCCATCAAATCGCTCTGTATACAGGGAATTCAGATACAGCTTTAACGACTTGGATTCAATGATGTTGGGAGAATCAAAGGGAAAGCGCAGCGTAACAATACCCACAGAGGGCTTACCGTCACGGTCTAACCAGGAGAGCTCATAACCTGTCCAGAGGTCCTCGCCAACAAATGGCGGTGAGTCCCGCATCGGCAGGCTTTCTCTCGCTTCGGCTCTCGGTATGGGAAATAACAAATCAGGGGAATAGGCCTGCACCGGCGCTACATTCTTCCCCAGTGGTAATCCGTCTTCCACTTTTTCGCCCGTCCCCATAGGCTACTGGCGCAAACGTTTGCCCGTATTGAGCAAATGCATGCTGTAGGTATAAGCAATGATGGTAAAGAAAAGAATCATGGTGAAGGACCACCGAACATCAACATCCGACACACCCAGCACACCATAGCGGAAGGCGTTTACCACATAAACCATCGGATTGATCTTGGAGACACCAGCCCAAAAATCCGGCAACAAATCCATGGAATAGAACACACCACCCAGATATATAAGCGGCGTCAAAACAAAGGTAGGAATGATACTGATGTCATCAAAATTATTGGCATAAACGGCATTGATAAAGCCGGCAAGGGCAAACAGAATTGAGGTCATGATCACAATAGAAACGGTGACAAAAAGGCTGTGGATATTCAACTCGGAAAAGAACAGGGAAAGTAAGGTCACGATCAAACCCACCAGCATTCCCCGGGTAACTCCACCGATCACAAAACCCATCAGAATGATGTAGTTGGGCACAGGAGACACCAGCAATTCCTCAATACTGTGCTGGAACTTGGCCCCGAAAAACGATGACACCACGTTGGCGTAGGAATTTGTCACTACCGCCATCATGATGAGGCCGGGTACGACAAACTGCATATAGGTGAACCCGCCCATTGTTCCAATGCGACTACCAATCAGCGCGCCAAAAATAACAAAGTAAAGCGTCATGGTGATTGCCGGCGGCAGCAACGTCTGCGCCCATATGCGCAGATAGCGCCGTATTTCCTTGTTGACGATAGTCGAAAAAGCCACCCATTTCTGATAGTTATTCATGACGTCGCCTCCGCACTACCGGCGGCATATGACAATGAAGTCTCCGCAGTGCTGCTTTTCTGCGCCATTAGGTTGACAAACAACTCCTCCAGCCGATTGGCTCGATTACGCATGCTCGTGATTTGTATTCCCGCGTCGCTCAGCTGGGTAAACACATCATTGATATGCTGTCCCTTGTCGATGACCACTTCCATACAATGATCATCCTTGCGCTCCACCTCAAAGCCGACCAGCTGCAGATCTTCGGGCAGGTCTTCCGTGGTATCCAGCACAAAAACTTCTCGGGTCAGCTGGCGCAGCAGGTCACGCATGCTGGTGTCTTCCACAATTTTGCCCTGGTCGATAATGGCGATGTTGCGACAGAGCTGCTCCGCCTCTTCCAGGTAGTGGGTGGTCAAAATAATGGTGGTACCCGATTCATTGATGTCGCGCAGAAAATCCCACATGGAGCGGCGCATTTCTATATCAACGCCGGCTGTGGGTTCATCCAGGATCAATAGCTTGGGCTCATGCACCAGTGCCCGGGCAATCATAAGACGACGCTTCATCCCGCCTGACAATGCCCTGGCCTGCACATTGCGCTTGTCCCATAAACCCAACCGGGTCAGGTATTTTTCGGCGCGCTCACAGGCCAGCTTGCGCGGCAGGCCGTAATACCCCGCCTGCGTAGATACAATGTCGAAGACCTTCTCAAAGGCCATGAAATTGAATTCCTGGGGCACTATGCCTATATCCATCTTGGCACGGGCAAAATCTTCGTCGATGTCACGGTCAAAAATATGAACCTTGCCACCGCTTTTGTTGATCAATGAAAAAATAATGCCGATGGTCGTGGATTTTCCAGCGCCATTGGGCCCCAACAATGCGAAAAAGTCCCCCTCTTCCACCTTCAGGTCTATACCCTTCAATGCTTCAAAGCCATCGTCGTAGACTTTACTTAATTGACTTATAGATAGTGCTGCCGTCATATGTCTGACTCTTTCTCTCTGGCCACTCTGGCCTATCTTGTAAAGGACTACTGACACCGTTGGTATCAGGGTTTACTATAGCCGCCCTCTTTAATTCGTCATCTCGGTACCCGGCTCATGGATAACGACGACTACTACGTGGATCATCACCGCCAACTCATCTCACTGATGAGGATCACCCTGGCCAAGCTCGTCGCCGACGGAGACGCGGAAACAGCGTCTCTGCCCGAAGATCTGCTGGAAAAGCTGGATACACTTGATAATAGCGACGTGACCGGCGATGCATTCTACCAGACCGGACAGGAATTTATCTGCCGCTTGGTTGGCGGATTTCCACAACTGACCCACCTTGTCGCGCGGGATTTGTTCTGGTTTTTCGGAGGAGACTGCCTCCACTACATGCCCGATGAAGAAATCGAAGTATTCCAGCGTCTGGATGAGCTCAGGGCCCATGCCAACGCCGCCGGTGAGGACTTCGAATATGCCGAGGAACGCGCATCGTTGCTACAGCTTCAGTAGTGCACTTCGACAGTTGTAACCTTGTTTGAAATTGGAGCGGGAAACGGTCGCTGTCGTGCACGACGTCGTACCGGCGAGACTGGGCGTCACCCCTCACCCACAGCAAGGTTGCGCTCTACCAACTGAGCAATTCCCGCAATACTTCAAACCAGTCGATCCCAGTGGTCCTGGTCGCGTGTTCAGCGCGGCGCTTATTCTGACTCCGCACTTACAAGTGTCAATATAAGCTTCTGATTTTAAACAAGAAAATTATTCTTCTTTGGGTTCTTCGCCCCAGAATCTGGCGGCGGCCTTGAGGTAGGCGTACATTGACCACAGCGTGAACGCGGCGGCTATGTAAAGCAGCACGTAGCTAACCCACATTAGATTTCGGTATTCGCTGTCGGGTGGAAACGCCAGCAAGCCGGTGATCGCAACCATCTGCACCACGGTCTTCACTTTTCCAATGTAGGATACCGCCACGCTGGTGCGCTGTCCGAGTTCAGCCATCCACTCCCGCAGGGCGGATATGACGATCTCCCGTCCGATAATCACCATCGCCGCCAGTGTAAATACGATGTGGTCGTGCTGCTCTACCAACATGACGAGGGCGATAGAAACCATCAACTTGTCCGCCACCGGATCCAAAAAAGCACCAAAACTGGTGCTCTGGTCCAGCTTTCGGGCCAGGTAGCCGTCGAACCAGTCAGTAATCCCAGCCACCGCGAAAATCACGGCCCCAATTACGTGGTGGTGTGAAAAGGGGATGTAATACACCAATATCAGAATGGGAATAAGTACAATGCGCATCCAGGTCAGGGTGTTGGGGATATTGACTGCCACGTGATCTAACGCTTCTCGAGTTATGGGACGTAACCTAGTTTACGCGCTATGCAGGGTCTCATAAATGGTTGTTGCGAGTTTCTCGTTAATTGTGGGAACTTTGCACAATTCTTCCACGCTGGCACCACGCACCCCTGCCACCCCACCAAAGAAGCGCAGCAGTTCTCGACGACGCTTGTCGCCGACACCTGGAATGTCTTCTAAAGCCGAGCGGGTACGTTGTTTGCCCCGGCGAGCCCGATGCGCGCTGATGGCAAAGCGGTGAGCCTCGTCCCTGATCTGTTGTACAAGGTGCAGTGCCGGGCTGTTGGCTTCCAGCTGCACCCGCTCACCGGTGCTTTCCATGATAAGGGTCTCAAGCCCAGGCTTACGTCCCTCCCCTTTTGCCACGCCCACAATCTCAACATCGCTGATTTTCAGCTCGGCCAACACTTCCCTGGCCTGGGTTACCTGGCCAGGACCACCGTCAATAAACAGCACATCCGGCAAATTACCCTCACCAGCCTTGAGCCGCTTGTAGCGTCGACCCAGTGCCTGATGCATGGCTGCATAGTCATCGCCGGGGGTAATATCACTGATATTGAACTTGCGATAATCAGACTTTCGTGGACCTGAGTCATCAAACACAACACATGAAGCCACCGTGGCCTCGCCCTGGCTATGTGAGATATCGAAACATTCCATGCGCTTGGGTGTCGTCGCCAATTGCAGTTCCCGCTTTAACAGCGTGAGCCTCTCGGTATAGCTGTCGTTTGCTGCCAGCAGTGAGCGCAAATTTTCCTGTGCAGTCTGATCCGCCAGTGACAACCACCTGGCTTTGTCCGAGCGCACCCGGTGGCTCAGCTTTACAGCACGGCCCGCACGCTCACTCAGTACTACTTCCAGCACCTGGGCATCTTCCGGTTTCGCGTTGACGATGATTTCTCGTGGGGGCAGTGCACCGTCAAAGTAATGCTGTCCGATAAAAGCTGCAATCACCTCCTCCTCGCTGGTGGCGATGCGCAATGCGGGGAAAAAACTGCGGCTACCCAGGATGCGACCAGCCCGCACAAACAACACCTGCACACAACAACGTCCACCGTCCAGTGCCGCGCACACTATATCCAGATCGCCACGCACACCTTCAATGGATTGTTCGGCCTGCATTTTTTGCAGGTACGATATCTGGTCCCGAATCTGAGCCGCTCGCTCAAACTCCAGCTCACTGGATGCCAACTCCATAGCGTCGGCAAGTTCCGTCATTAACTCCAGCGATTTACCTTTCAAAAACAAACTGGCGTGAGATATCTGGTCGGCATATTCCTCTTTGCTCACACGACCTACACAGGGTGCCGTGCAGCGGCCGATCTGGTGCTGTAAGCAGGGGCGTGAACGATTACGAAAAACGCTGTCTTCACAGGGGCGAACCTGAAAAACACGCTGCATAAAATGGATGCTTTCCCTTACGGCACCGGCACTGGGAAACGGTCCGAAATAGTCCCCTTTACCCTTGCGGGCACCTCGGTGCAGGGCAATGCGGGGAAATTCATGCCCGGACATATAAATATAGGGGTAGGATTTGTCGTCACGTAACAGGATGTTGTAAGGAGGATGGTTGTGCTTGATCAGGTTGTGTTCAAGCAGCAGCGCTTCAGTTTCAGTGCGGGTTACCGTGACTTGTATGTCATGGATCTTGGCAACCAGCGCCATGGTCTTGGCCGACAAACCACTCGCTCTAAAATAGCTGGTCACCCGGTTTTTCAGATTCTTGGCTTTACCCACATACAGCAGGCTACCGTCTTCCCCCAGCATCTGATAGACACCGGCGCGGGTAGTTAAGTCAGCAAGAAACTGTTTGTGGTCGAAACCGCTCACGGGTAGATGGCGGGTTCCAATTCCAGCGCGATATCAAATTTGCGATAGACGGAGTCAGCGACGCGACGTGCGAATTCCAGTATTTCAGTACCCGGGCGACCACCGGGATTGGTCAGCACCAGTGCGTGTAACTCGTGCATGCCGATACCATCCTCGAGTTTACCCTTCCAGCCACAGCGCTCGATAAGCCAGGCGGCGGGCAGTTTGAAACGCTCGACCCCGTAGTCATAAACCGGCATATCGGCATAGACCCGCAACAGTTCTTCCACGGTTTCGCGATTGACTGTTGGGTTTTTAAAAAAGCTGCCGACATTGGGCAGTACGGCTGGGTCAGGTAGTTTGGATGATCGTATGTCGACCACCGCGTGAAAGACCGCCCAGGGGTCGATGTCGGTAGGCTCCACATCGTGAAAGTAATCAAACAGCGCCGGGTACTCTAGCGTAAAGACCTTCATTTTGGTCAGCTCAATGGTCACGTCGGTGATCAGCACCCGATCTTTCAGAGCCTTTTTGAAAATACTGTCACGGTAAGAGAACTGACACTCCTCATTGGACAGTGATTTCTGATGGCCATCGCTGAGGTCAACATAGCCCACTTCCCGTACAAACTGAGAAAAGTCGGTGCCATAGGCACCAATGTTCTGAATTGGTGCTGCTCCCATTGTGCCTGGAATCAACGCCAGGTTTTCAAGTCCATAAAATCCGCGGGTCAGACATTCATGCACAAACTGGTGCCAGTTTTCTCCGGCGGAAACTTTAAGTACTACCTGCTCATCGTCTTCGCTCTGAGTATCCCAGCCGCTGCTACGCTGCCGGATAACAAGTCCCGGCCAATCATCGTATAGCACCACATTCGTACCCTGCCCCAGCACCAGTACCGACAGCGAATTATCCAGTGCGTACCGTACAGCGGCCCTGGCTTGCTCTGCAGTATAGGCTCTGGCGAAATGCGCCGCCCTGCACTCTGTGCGCAGTGCATTATATTTAGTCAGCTCAACATCCCGGTCGATTGTGATACTCATACCCTGTCCATTCGCTCTTGTTCAATATGTGCCAGCAATCCTCTGGCTCCATCTTCTATCAGGTCCAGCACATGGTCAAAACCATCTGTCCCACCGTAGTAGGGATCCGGCACCTGACTGGTAGATGTGGTCCCGGCAAAATCGAGGAACAAGCGCAGTCGATCAGCATATTTCTGCGGTGCCAGCGCCTGCAGATGACTGAGATTGGACCGGTCCATCACCAGAATATAATCGTTAGTGGAAAAATCATCGATGGTGATTTGTTGGGCACGCAGGTGATCAAGCTGATAACCCCGGGCCAGCGCTGCTGCTGTCGCTCTCACATCCGGTGGCTTGCCCACATGCCAGGCTGCCGTACCCGATGACGTCACCGAAATCTGTTGCACCAGCCCCGCCTCCCGCACCATCGATTCGAACACCCCATGTGCCGTTGGTGAGCGACAAATATTGCCGAGGCAGACAAACATGACGCCAATCATGCTAGCTCTCCGCCGCCAGGTATTGCCGCGCGGCCTCAAGATCGGCCTGGGTATCAATGCCTGGTGGCACTTCAACTAGCGCCTCTTCACAATAGATCGCAACACCATTGTTCATGACCCGGAGCTGCTCCAGGGATTCGGCTATCTCCGCCGCCGCCCGGGGCCAGTGTACATAGGCATTCAGAATCTCCACCCGATAAGCGTATATGCCCAGATGCCGATAATATTCCGTGTCAGCCGGCAGGGATTGGCCACTGCTGAATGAATCCCGATGCCAGGGCACCGGAGCCCTCGAAAAATACAAGGCACGATTGCTGACATCGCGAACCACTTTAACGGCGTTAGGATCAAATAATTCAGCCGCGTCTGAGATTTTCACACACAGCGTTGCCACTCCCGCCCCGCTGTCTTGCTTGAGGCAGGTGCCAACCTGATTAATGACAGAGACCGGCAGAAAGGGCTCATCACCCTGCACGTTCACAACAATCTCATCCTTCCCCAATTGCAACTGGGTACAAACTTCTTGCACACGATCAGTGCCGGACGGGTGATCAGGTCGGGTCATTGCCACCTCGCCACCAAAGTCCAGCACGGCTGTTCGTATGCGCTCGTCATCCGTTGCGACAACCACCCTTTGTGCTTCGCTTTTGGCGGCCTGCTCGTACACGCGCTGTATCATTGTCATCCCAACCAAATCCGCCAGTGGCTTGCCGGGAAGTCGGGTCGATTGATAGCGTGCCGGTATCACTACGGTGAATGACATCAGTTGGTTCCACTCGCGTTTAAATTGTCCAGTCTCGCTGCCAGAGCATCGACCAGTGCCTGTGGCAATTCTGCCACAACTTCGAGGTACCAGTATTGCCCAGCTGTCATGTCAGCGCATTTGACCGCGTCTTTCTCAGTCATCAACACCAGTCCCGGCTCCGCGGGCAACGCCGCAAGCACCTGATCGATTTCCGGCTCATGGTCCGCTAATGCATGTTCTATTACATCGACACCAAGCTCCTGGCAAAGTGTAAAAAACGAGTGAGGATTGCCGATACCGGCGATGCAGTTTGCTCTTTGACCAGCAAAAACGTCCACTTCTCGGCGCTCATCCGGGTCCTGTACACTCACCCAGGCAATAGGTTTCAGTTTCACTTCATGGCCGGGATATTCAGTCGTGCCACCCACTACAAAATCGACTTCCCGCAAGCGCGCGGAAGATTCCCGAAGCGGACCGACGGGTAAGCGCTGGGCATTACCCAGACCGCGTTCACTACTGACAACGGCAATTTCAATATCTCGTTCCAGTGCATAATGTTGCAAGCCGTCATCGCTCAACAAAAGATCGCAGGTTTCCAATTCAAGTAACGCCTGCGCCGCCCGCACTCGCTGGGGGTCTATATAGCAAGGGCGTCCACTGCGCCGCGCCAGCAGCAGAGGCTCGTCGCCACTGGCACTGGCAGGGCTGATTGCTTCCACGTGATAGGGTAATTCGGGGGGCTGGGCGCCATAGCCACGGCTGATAATACCTGGCTTATAGCCCAGCGCGACCAGTGCTTCTGCCAGGGCCAAAACAACTGGCGTTTTACCGCTACCGCCGACAACAATATTGCCCACGACGATCACGGGCACCGGCGCGCGCCAGCTTTTGAAGAGTCCTGCGCGATAAAGGCCACGGCGCAGAAACGTGAGCATGACGTACAGCAAGGACAGCGGCAGCAACAACCAGAGCCAACCTGGTTTGCGATACCAGGCTGTTTCTATCGCTGTTGCCATGCGCCCCATGGCGGTCTTACAGCTCGAAGTTCTGGTGGTACAACTGCGCGTATAGTCCACCGCGCGCCAGTAGCTGAGCGTGTGTGCCCTGGTCCACCACCCTGCCTGCGTCCATCACCACAATGCGGTCGGCGTTTTCAACGGTAGAAAGTCTATGGGCGATAACAATTGTAGTGCGATTACGCATAATGACTTCCAGCGCCTGCTGGATGCGGTGTTCCGATTCATTGTCCAGGGCAGAGGTCGCTTCATCGAGCACCAGTATGGGTGCATTTTTCAGCACCGCCCGGGCGATGGCAATGCGCTGTTTCTGACCACCGCTGAGCCCACCACCATCATCACCAAGACGAGTTTGCAGTCCCTCGGGCAATTGCTGAATAAAATCCAAAGCGTTCGCAGACGTCGCTGCAGCCAGTACCGATTCCTCACTGGCACCCGCCAGTCCGCCGTAGGCGATATTGTTGTACAGCGTCTCATTAAACAATCCGACCACCTGAGAAACCTGGGCTATCTGTTGGCGCAAATTGTCCAGTCGGTAGGATTCAATAGGCACACCATCCAGCTCGATGGCTCCGCCAGACAGCGGATAAAAGCGCGCCAACAGGTTTACCAGGGTCGACTTGCCACTACCGGACTTGCCAACCAGGGCGACTGTTTTTCCCGCTTCCACCGTAAAAGACACATCCTCCAACACCGGTGCGCTGTCCGGGATATAGCGGAATTCAACAGCCTTGAATTCAATAGTGCCCTGAGCCCGCTCGGTTACATGCTCACCGGCATCGGGCTCACTATCCAGATCCAGGTGATAGAACAGGTCCTCAGCGGCGGCCAGGCCACGCTGAATAATACTCTGAACACCACTCAGCTGGCGTATCGGCTTACCCAACTGACCGGCTGCGGTTAAAAAGGCGGCGAATTGTCCTGCGGTGAAGTTTTCCATAATGTCTGGCGACAGGGAAAACCACACCAGAGCAGCCAGGGCAATAGCGATGAAAGACTGAATAATCGGTGTGCTGATACTGTCGGCAAAGGTCAGTTTCATCGACTGCGCCCGATAGTATTCACTGGCGTTTTCAAACTTGGTGGACTCCTGCTCCCGGCCACCGAACAGGCGTACTTCACGGTAGCCGCCAATGCTTTCGTTGGAGACCTGAGTCACGTCACCCATGGAGGATTGAATGCGTCGACTATAGCGTCGAAAGTGCTTGCCCATGACTGCCACCACAAAGGCAATAAAAGGCGATACGGCAATAAACACCAAACAGAGCTGCCAGTTCACATAGAGCATGTAACTGAACAACATGATCACCGAAAATCCTTCCCGCATAATGATTTTCAGCGCTTTGGTGACGGCGCCCGTCACCTGCTCAACATTGTAGGTAATCTTGGAAATCAACGAGCCGCCGGTGTGCTGGTCATAATAGGCACTCGGCGCATCCAGCAACTTGTCAAAAAGCTGACAGCGCAGGTTATGCACCACCGATGTAGCCACGTGATTGATGAAGTAGCCGCCGACAAAAAATCCCGTGCCACGCATGGCGGCCAGAAATATCATCACAATGGGTACGCTGATGCGGGCGAATTCCTGATCGGTCATGCCACTGTCTTTGCTGAACAAGGAGTAAACGGCGCCAGAAACCAGGCCCGATCTTACTTCGCTGGATTCGCCGATCGCATCGAGGATGAATTGCATCACAGACGCCAGCAACACATTACAGGAGGAATAGATAATGTACCCGAAGATACTCATGAAGAAGATGAACCAGTAGGGCCGCACATAACCGAGCAGGCGCAAGTATATGCGCCAGTCTCCGGACTTGGCCGAGCGATGCAGATCCTCCCCCGGGTTTTGACCAGGTGGCGGTGCGACTTGCTTGTGCATTGACTTACTCAGGGGTATTGGGATCGCGCGTTGTGATACTTAAATGAACAAAGCCCAGTTGTCCGGCTGCATCCATCGCCCGAACCACTGCCTGATGCGGTGTCTGCGCATCTGCTGTGATACTCAGTGGTGTGTTGACATCACCGCGTGAAGCACGCCGCAACGCCACCATCAGCGTGTTGATGTTGTTGTCCACCAGACCCACATCATTGATCGCGTAATGGCCATTAGCATTGATCAAAATATCTACTATCTCCGGATTTTCCAGCGTGTGCTCCCCGGTTGCTTCCGGGAGGTCCACCGTCAGATGACTCTCTCTGGTAAATGTGGTGGATACCATGAAGAAAATCAACAGTAAAAAGACCACATCGATAAGCGGCGTCACATTGACGCCGACTTCCTCGGGTCGCTGACGCCTGAATTTCAAGACCAGCTGTCCTCGCGGGTGTCGGTCCTGCGTGCACCGTGCAAGGCATCGACCAGTTTGAGGGTTTCCTGTTCCAGACCCACCACAATGTCATCGATGCGACGCACAAAGTAGCGGTGCATCACCAGCGCGCCGATGGCGACACTCAATCCCGTCGCGGTAGTAATCAGTGCTTCCGAGATGCCACCGGCCAAGACGGCTGCATTGCCAGTACCCTGAATCATGATTTCGGTAAAGACTTTGATCATACCAACCACCGTACCGAGCAACCCCAGCAAGGGGCTGATGGCGGCGATGGTTCCCAGCGTGGTGATATATCGTTCCAACTCGTGAATAACGTGACTGGCCGCCTCGGCTATACTCTCTTTCATGACCTCGCGTCCGTGCCGGGAATTGGCCAGCCCCGCCGCGAGAATTTTACCCAGCGGCGATGATTCCCGCAGTGTACGGAGACGCTCGGCATCCAGTTCACCATCTTTGATCTGTTGCCACAGTGTCGAGAGTAAATGCGGCGGTGCAACCTTGCGCGGATTGAGGGTCCACAAACGTTCGGCGGTGATGGCCAGGGCCAGCACCGAGCAAAAAATGATCGGCAACATCAACCAACCACCCGCACTCACAAGTTCGAACACATCAACTCCTCAAAACTATGGACCTACACCGGGCAAACAGTATACGCGGCGACCCAAATCGAGGGAACTTCATTCACGCCAGTAGTAATCGGTCTCTGCGCGGCTTGAGACCATATCCAGACCACTGGGCCCAATGCTCACCTCCAGTGCGCCACTCAAGGCAACCTCAATTACCTCAGCACCCGCTTGTTCGAGGCGCCCTATCACCGCTGGATGAGGATGACCGAAACGATTGCGGTAGCCACTGGATACAATGGCGTAATGGGGAGCCACTGCCTCCACAAACCCTGCACTGGACGATGTCTTACTGCCATGGTGGGGAACCAGCAGTACGTCCGCTCGTAGCATATTGGTATCAGCGTAGCGCCGCAGTATATCCCGCTCAGCCTCTTCTTCGATGTCACCTGTCAATAGCAGCACTGTCTTCCCCGCCTTTACCCGCACCACGCAGGAGGCATTGTTACCGCCTTGCTCGGCGAAAGCTGGGGTCGGGTGCAACACGTCGAAGAAGACTTCCCCCCATATCCAGGTCTGCCCCGCTAGACATTGGGAGGCCGCAAAATCCAACTCCTGCGGCTCCCCCGCCAACCCGGGTGCCGGATACGCATCGTTTACTACAGCGGCCCCACCGGCGTGATCGCTGTCACCATGGGAGATCACGCTGAGCGATAGCTGGTGTACCCCCCTTTGACGAAGATAGGGTATGACAATGGCGCTGCCGGTATCGAAGCCACTGCCGTATCGAGGGCCGGCATCGTATAGCAGATGATCTTCCCCGGCCTGGAGCCAGACGGCATGCCCCTGCCCTACATCAAGAACCGTCATACGCAACTCCTCCGACAACAATGTTGGAGACCTGAACAATAGAAGCGGTATAAGTAAAAGGACGCCAAGAACACGAGACGGCCACGCTACCGGTAGCAATAGTATCGCCATCCCCGCCACCGCCAGTAAGGCGATAGAACCCGTCACCCCGGCGGACCACCAACCAGGAACTGGTAGCCATTGCATCAGCCCGGTTAGAAGAAACTCGTTGCAGGCGAGAAGGCGCGCTGCCATATCCCAGAAGATAACCCCCCAGGCTAACTCGCCTAATTGCAACAAAGCGCCAAACAACGCCAGGGGCACCACCAGGGATCCAACCAGTGGTATGGAAATAGCATTAGCCAACGGAGCAACGGTACTGAAGCCACTGAACCAGTAAATGAGGACTGGCATCATCAGCAGCCACAGCCACAGTTGAATACGCAGCCAGTCGGAGACCCATTCAATACCACTAATTGATTGGGTGGGAGTTGAAGACAAAACGACAGGCCTGGTCGTCAATGACAACAAAATAATGGCAACTGCACCAAAGGACAACCAAAACCCTGGGCTGTGTGCCGCCATAGGATCCACCGCACTGACTATTACCAGCGCGAGGCCAACGCCATACCAGGGGACAGTCGACACTCGCAGCAACATGGCGCTCTGAAATACCCCCAGCATGACCAGGGCCCGCAGTGTGGGCAGTGAAAATCCTGCCATGCCCGCGTAGCCGATAGCGGCGAACAGGCTTATCAGTAAAGCGCCTTCCTGAGCTGCGCCCTTACTGGCAAGTAGCAACAGAGGTGTACAAAGTATCCGCCCGAGAAAATACGCAACGCCAGCCACCAGACCCACATGAAGCCCCGAAATAACCATCAGATGAGATATACCAGAGGCTTGGTACAAGGCTTCCTGCTCAGGCTGCAGCCCGCTCTTGTCACCTATTATCAAAGCGGCGAGAAGACTCATATCACGATGGCGTAAATCACTATCCAGTAATTTCTCGCGCAATGAGTAGCGCAGCTCATGATGCAGGTATCTGAGCCGAGCCAGGGAGTACACGGGACTATCCTCCAGACGTCGCTGCCCATGCATGCGCACATAACCGGTAGCCTGCACTCCGTTGGCGTGCAACCAGGCCTCGTAATCAAAGGTACCCGGGTTGAACAGGCCACGGGGGCGTTTCAGCTTGACCAGCAAGCGCCAACGTTGACCCGGCTGTATAGACAAATGATCATAAAGGCTGAGACGAATACGTTGTAAATCACGCGGACAAAGTGCTGCTGAACTCTGGCACTCAACACTGTCGATATCAAACATAAAACGCTGCACCGGTCGCTTGCTATTAGGCAGCGAGGGCAGGCTCGCCACCGTACCGGCCACACCGAAAATTTCACCTTCCAGCGCGACCGGCAGCCGCCCTGAAATCGTGGTGTGACCCCAGTAACTGCCCCATGACAGGCCCAACAGAAACGACACCAGCAAAGTGAAGAGCGGCGCTATTCGACCGACACACGGCTTCGCCCACAGCAACACACCTCCGCCCACCACAACAATGATGGCGGCTGTCACAACGCTGCCCAGCGCAGGTAGCGTGGCCAGCCATGATGCGCTGAACACACCGCCGGGGATACCGATCATCCATGATCGCATATAGAGAACCCGTGCAATTCCGTGCATAATGCCAACGACCGTACGCGCTGACACGTCTTTAGAGTGTGACTACAGTAGCGCTGTTGTCAACCAGGAATCGAGAAACGCGATACGGATGCCACGCCAATTTTTTAAACGTCACATGCCGCAAGCGGCACGCATCAGGAAAGTGAAGTCCCTGCGCGTTCTCGGCCGCTGGATATACGAACCCAACCTCTGGCATATCAGCCGACGTGCCACCGCGGGGGCGTTTTTCATCGGCTTGTTCTGCGCGTTTATTCCTTTTCCCACGCAAATGATTTTCGCCGCCATACTCGCTATATACTGGCGCTGCAACCTGCCTATTTCAGTCGGCATGGTTTGGGTTAGCAATCCCCTTACAATGCCGCCTATTTTCTACGGCGCCTATCTGGTCGGGGCATATACACTCGGCGTCACTCCAGGAGAGGTAGAGTTCGAAGCATCCTGGAGTTGGCTCGGGGAAGGTTTACTCAATATCTGGCAGCCGCTCCTGCTTGGCTGCCTGATCTGCGGACTGACCGCGGGTGGCTGTGGCTACATGATTATCGATGTGCTGTGGCGCTTTCATGTGGTGAGCCGCTGGCGAGCCCGCCGGCAACGTAAAAAAGCCGCGAAACAATCTATTCCCAACGTAGCGCATCAGCCGGCGCAATCAGGGCCGCGCGCCGGGCAGGAATCAGCGACGCCAGAAAACACATCGCCATCGCAGTAGCGTTGATGGCCGCCACATCTTCCCAGCGCACATCCACCGGAAGATAACTGATTGGATAAACATCTGAACTCAGGAATTTGATAGTAAACAGGCCCTCCAATGCCTGCACCGCATCCCCCGCCACTGGCGCCACCAACAACCCAAGCAGTGTGCCGAGTGCACAACCCAGCAGTCCAATAAGCAGTCCCTGAATGATGAAAATGCGGTTGATATCCCCCGGGGTGGCTCCCAGCGAACGCAGTACCGCTATATCCGCGCGTTTGTCGAGTACTATTAAAACCAGAGACGCGACAATATTAAAGGCCGCCACCGCGATGATGGATACCAGCAATATCATAATGAGGTTTCTGGATAACTGAATTGCATGGTACAGATTGCCGTGGGTACGCATCCAGTCGGTCGTGTAGTAAGGACCCTCTAGTGAGCGCACCAGTTCCCATGCCAGCCGACTCGCCGCGAACAAATCATGTAATACTACGCGCACGCCCTGTGCCGACACAGGCATACCCAAACGCTCGTAGGTATGGGCAAAATCAACCAGCGCCAGTGACTGGTCGACCTCGGTACCGCTATTCAGTATCCCTACCACGACAAAATCCAGCAGCAGTGGCCCCTGACCGTCAGTGTTACTGAAGTCCTCTCCGGCGGGCAGCAGCATCAGTCGAGTTTGGCCACCTGTTTTCAGATTAAGTCGTGTTGCTAGCGCGCCACCCAGGATCAGTCCATTCGCCTGCGAGGCTAGATTCTCCAAGGCATTTTCCGACAGAAACGGCGTCAGTTGGCCAATATTCCGCTCTCGCTGGGCGGACAATCCAGTAACCAACGCTGTCTCGACATCGCTACCACGGAGGATCATGGCATTGAACATGGTTACCGGAGATGCAGCCTGCACCTCGGGGTGGGATTCAATATTCGCCACCAAGCCATCCCAATCGTGGATTGGTTCCAAACCGTGCACGGTTACATGGGGTACCAGGGACAATATCCGCTCTCGCATTTCCCGATCAAAGCCGTTCATGACCGACAACACCAGTATCAAAACGGCCACGGCGGCGACCAAACCCAGTACCGAAAGCATGGACAAAAACGACACCACATGATCCAACCGACCCGCGTAACTGTAGCGGACTCCGATAAGACTGCGAAAACTTCTCAGCACGGGTATAAACCACCAGCCCGGAGTTCCAGCACGCGATCCATATGAGCAGCCACCTGGTTGTCGTGAGTTACCACAATAAAACTGGCGGATACCTCGGCGGACAATTCATCGATAAGCGCGAGAACTTGGCCAGCACTGGTGCCATCCAGATTACCAGTGGGTTCATCCATCATTACGCAGGCGGGTTGCATCACTAGTGCCCTGGCAATGGCAACTCGTTGCCGCTCACCGCCGGATAGCTCGCCAGGTTTGTGCTCGACCCGATGGGACATACCAACCTGCGCCAGAATCGTCCGTGCTTTCTCCGCCGCCGCTCTCCGCTCCTGCCCACCAATCAAACCGGGCATGGCCACATTTTCCAGCGCGGTGAATTCGGGCAACAGGTGATGGAACTGATATACAAAACCCAATTCTGCATTGCGCAGTGCACAACGCCTTTTCTCAGATAACAAACCGAGGTCAGTATCCAACAAGCTGACAGTCCCGGCACTGGGTGTATCAAGCCCACCTAATAGATTCAGCAAGGTGGATTTACCGGCGCCAGAACTGCCAATGATGGCGAGTCGCTCACCCGCTTTTAGAACCAACTCCACGCCCTTGAGCACCTCCACCGACCGGTCTCCGTCGCGATAAATCTTGCCGACACCGACGCAGCTGAGCACTGTTCCACTGCGTTTAGATGGCATAACGCAAAACCTCCGCTGGAGCAATTCGTGAAGCGCGCCAGGCCGGATAGGCAGCAGCCAGTAAACTCAACATCAAAGCCACCAAACAAGTAATCATGACGTCACCGGCGTCCAGCACCGATGGGATATGCGCGATAAAATAAACCTGTGGATCAAACACCTGCAAACCCAGCGAGCGCTCAAGAAAAGTAGCCAGCGGGCTGATATAGCTGGCCAATAGCACACCGAGGGTGGCGCCCACAGTGATCCCGGCGCCGGCAATGGTCATTCCCTGTACCAGAAATATGGCCGTGACTCGCGCGGAACTCAGCCCCATGGTGCGCAGTACTGCAATGTCACCACGCTTCTCGGCTACCGCCATGCTGAGGGTGGACACGATATTAAAGGCGGCGACACCTATCACACACATGAGCAGCACCCCGATCATGATTTTCTCCATCTTGATAGACTGAAACAGACTTCCCTGACTGGTGGTCCAGTCGCGGGCAACCGCCCCCTCTCCCACCGCTGCCCGCAAGTCGCCCAGCCGTTCTGGTGCGCTGAACAGATCATCCAACCGCACGCGTAGCCCGTGCACACGGTCCCCGGTGCCCAGCACCTTCTGCCCATCCCCCAGGGCAATAAATGCTTGCTGACTATCCAGCTGAGCGCCAACTTGAAACCGCCCAATAACGGTAAAACGCTTGCTGCGGGGAAAAGTCCCCAAGGGGGTCACTCGGAATTGGGGGAATATGAGTTCTATGCGGTCACCCACATCAGCACCCAGCGCATCAAGCAACAATGAACCGACAATGACCCCGAAGCGGGTGTCGTCCAGGTCGCTGAGTTCACCGGTCAGCATATGCCCGGCAACTTCCGACACCTTCTGTTCCGCCTGAGCATCAATAGCGGTGACGGCAGCACCCATTATCGCACCCTGCCAGCGCATCAACACCTTGCTTTCCAGATAAGGGGCGGCCCCGAGCACACCCGATAGTGTCTCGAGTTGTCGCTGAGCGCTCTGCCAATCAGCTAACTGGCCGCTGTCGTGACCGACAAAAGCATGGGGCACCACCGCGAGTATTCTTCCGCGCAATTCACCGGCGAAGCCGTTCATGACAGAAAGCACGACAATCAGACTGGCGACGCCAATAGCGAGACCCAACATGGAAATAGCCGATACAACCGAGATAAAACGATTGGAGCGTCGACTGAGCGTATAGCGAAGTCCAACTAGCAGCGGCAGAGATGAAGTGGCGTACGCCATAGTGGACGCTTTCCCTTCGTCGATTCAGTCCCGGGTGTCGGCGTTATGGAACAGCGGTTTGCCGGTGTTCACCGCGGCAGTTTCTCGCGAATCTTCGCAGCGCTGTGTGTTCCCGCCACAAATATCACAGGCTGTATCTATGCCCAGGGCTCCCATACCGCCGCAGGATCCCTTGATCGGCGAGCGCCCGAACAACACACCTACGGACATAGCCAGCAATATCAGGCCTACCAGCGCGAAACTCAATAAAAATACTGTCATCATGCGAGCATTCTAATCCAAATACGGGACAAAAGCCTGTGTGTATCGGGTTTCATATTCGTCACCGGCAGCGGCGATAAAAAAAACGGCGAGTCCCTGCTCCTGTGCCACCTCAAACCCGGCTTCCGGGCCCAACACGTTGAGAGCGGTTGCCCAGGCATCCGCCACCGCCGCGTCAGCGTGGATAACTGTGACTGACCGCCCATTATGCACAATGGGCTGACCGGTGCTGGGATTAAGTGTGTGTGAAACCCGGCGACCATCACGGTCATAGAAGTTTCGATAATCGCCAGAGGTCGCTACCGCTGCATCGGTGAAGGATATCGCCTGATACGGAACACCCATACTTCCGTCGGGGCGCTCTATCGCCAGACGCCAGTGATCGCCCCGGGGGCTGAGACCCTGCACTTTGATTTCACCACCTATCTCTACCATAAAGTCTTTAATGGATTTAGACACCAGCAAATCAGCCACTTGATCGACAGCGTACCCCTTGGCCACTGCAGAATAATCGAGTTCGAGTTCAACCTGCTTTCGCAGCCGCAGCGAATCTGAATCGCGTTCGAGGTGATTCATTCCCTGCCGCTCCAACAGTGGGCTTATCTGGTCGGTGGAGGGCAGAGTCTGCGGTCGCCCATCCACCCCAAATCCCCATAAACGCACGAGGGGGCCGAGTGTCGGATCAAAGGCACCCCGACTCTTCTCAAATACCTCAGCACTCACCTCTGTTACGGTCCAAAGATCCGCCGACACTTCCACCCACTGTGCGCTGGCACTGCGATTGAACAGATTCAGCTCCGAATCAGCGATATACGTGGACAGCCCCTGATTGATTCGTTGTAGCAACTCGTCGACCTCGGCCTGCAGGGCTTCCCCATTATGGGCCAGGCCGTCCGGCGGTCGGGAAACGGTGATGTGAAACGTTGTGCCCATGGTTGAACCCGCCAGGCGCAGAGGCGTTGGAGATTGTTCGCAACCAGTGATCAGTAACAGAGCCCACGCGAACCAGACGACGTTTTGCGGGTATTGGAGAAGAGATTTCACAGCTTTCCCATGACGGGGGAAATGAAGATCAGCCGCCGAAGTCGTCCAGCAGGATGTTCTCCGGCTCGACCCCGAGGTCAGTGAGCATCTGAATCACAGCGGCGTTCATCATGGGTGGACCGCACATGTAATACTCGCAGTCCTCCGGCGCGGGATGATCCTTCAGGTATTCTTCATACAGTACGTTGTGAATAAAACCGGTCAACCCGGTCCAATCATCTTCCGGCTGTGGGTCAGACAGTGCAACATGCCAGTCAAAATTGTCATTCTCAGCGGCCAGCGAATCATACTCATCGGCGTAGAACATTTCCCGCAGGGAACGCGCGCCGTACCAGAAAGAAATTTTGCGCTTGGACTGCAGCCGACGCAGCTGGTCAAAAATGTGAGATCGCATGGGGGCCATACCCGCACCGCCCCCAATATAAACCATCTCGGCCTCGGATTCCTTGGCAAAGAATTCCCCAAAAGGCCCATAAACCATCACCTTGTCACCTGGTTTCAGGCTGAACACCCAGGATGACATCTGCCCGCAGGGCAGTCCCTGGGTTCCTGGTGGTGGTGTCGCCACCCGGATATTGAACTTAACGATTCCTTTTTCTTCCGGGTAGTTGGCCATGGAGTAGGCACGAATAACATCTGCATCCACTTTCGATTCCAGGTCGAAAAATTTGAATCGCTCCCAATCTCCGCGATACTCCTCATCGACATCGAAATCCGCAAATTTGACGTGATGCGGCGGACATTCCAACTGCACATAGCCGCCGGCTTTAAAGTCTACACTCTCTCCTTCTGGCAACCGCAATGTGAGTTCTTTGATAAATGTGGCTACATTGGGATTCGACTCTACCGTACACTCCCACGCCTTGACGCCGAAGACCTCTTCCGGCACCTGAATCTTCATGTCTTGCTTAACGGGGGTCTGGCAGGACAGGCGCCAGCCCTCATTGGCCTGACGTCGATTGAAATGGCCCTGTTCAGTGGGCAGCATTGATCCACCGCCTTCCCGCACTATACATTTACACTGGGCACAGGTACCGCCGCCGCCGCAGGCGGAGGCTAGAAAAACGTCGTTGGCAGCCAGGGTCTGCAGCAATTTGTCGCCGGCTGGAACCGACAACTCACGCTCGCCATTGATCTCAATGGTCACGTTGCCCGAGCTGACCAAACGTGAGCGAGCCGCCAGAATGATCGCCACCAGCGCCAGCACAATGGCGGTGAACATGACGACCCCAAGGGTAATAACCGTATTCATGTCAGTCGTATCCGCTTCTTAAATGTCGATGCCGCCAAAGGACATGAAACCCAGGGACATCAGCCCCACGGTAATAAAAGTGATGCCCAGGCCCTGCAAACCATCGGGGACATCGCTGTATTTAAGCTTTTCACGAATGCCTGCCAATGCCGCTATCGCCAGCGCCCAGCCAACACCCGCACCGGCACCATAAACCACACTTTCGGTAAAATTGTAATCGCGCTCCACCATAAACAGGGAGGCACCCAGAATCGCACAGTTCACTGTAATGAGCGGCAAAAACACACCCAGCGCCGCATACAGCGCAGGTACGTATTTATCGAGCACCATTTCCAGTATCTGTACCAATGCAGCGATAACCCCTATATAGGTCAGCAGCCCCAGAAAGCTGAGATCGACATCGGGTAAGCCCGCCCAGGCCAAGGCTCCGTCGGAGAGCAGATAGGCGTAGAGCAGATTGTTTACCGGCACGGTAATAGTCAACACCACGACAACCGCAATACCCAGGCCAACAGCAGCATCGATCTTTTTTGAGATGGCCAGAAATGTGCACATGCCCAGAAAGAAACTGAGGGCCATATTGTCTATAAATATGGAGCGGATAAAGAGACCCAGATAAGCTTCCATTAGACGGTCTCCCCTTCACCAATATGCTTGGCGAGACGAAAATCCGGCTCTTCAACCTGATCGGTTTTCCAACTCCTCAAGGCCCAGATAAACAGACCTATGAGAAAAAATGCGCTGGGAGGTAACAGCAGCAGACCGTTGGGGTTGTACCAGCCCCCGTCTGTTACCAGCGTCAGTATTTCGAACCCGAACAGAGTGCCCGAGCCGAACAGCTCACGCACTGTGGCAACCGCAATCAATACCACCGAGTAGCCCAAGCCATTGCCCACCCCATCGAGAAAGCTCGCCATGGGTGGATTTTTCATGGCAAATGCCTCGGCGCGACCCATCACGATACAGTTGGTGATAATCAGGCCCACAAAAACCGACAACTGCTTGCTGATGTCATACGCCACCGCCTTGAGGACCTGATCCACAACAATCACCAGCGACGCAATAATCGTCATTTGTACAATGATGCGGATGCTGTTGGGAATCTGGTGTCGGATAACGGATATGGCACAACTGGAAAATGCCGTTACCAGCGTCAATGCCAGGCACATGACCAGGGTCACATTAAGTGATGAAGTTACCGCCAGAGCCGAGCAGATACCCAGGATCTGCAGTGCAATGGGGTTGTTGTTGAACACCGGTGCGAACAGGGTTTCTTTGATGTCAGACATGATCAAACTTCTCCTTTCCGCAATTTGGCAAGGAAGGGTCCATAACCCATATCTCCCATCCAGAATCTCACTAGATTTCCGACGCCACGGCTGGTGAGGGTAGCACCTGAAAGGCCGTCCACCTGATACTCACTACCGGGTCGGGTGTTATCGACAGAGCCTTTGATCACATCAATGGCCACCGCTTCCCCCTGGTATACCTGCTTACCGGGCCACAACGCTTTCCAGGCAGGATTATCGATTTCTCCACCCAGCCCCGGGGTTTCCTTGTGTTCGTAGAATCCGAGGCCTGCCACAGTGGTACCGTCAGGCTCCAACGCCAGAAAACCATAAAGCGTGGACCAAAGGGCATAACCTTTCACTGGCAGAATAATTTTATCCAGCTCACCCTCCGCCTCGACCAGATAAACCTGGGCGTAGTTTTCGCGACGGGATATTTTTGCAATATCATCGGCAGCCGTGAGTTCCAGACTGAGAGCGGGATCCTTGGCAGATTTGCGCTGATCAAAAGAATCAGCATCATGATCATCGCTATACACACCCGTCCGCAGATCGACCAGCCGGGTGTTCACGCGCTCAAATTGTTCATCGACGCTTTTGTTCGCATCATACATCCCCGCGGCCTGCAGAATATTGCGTTTCATGTCTTGTTCGACGTTGCGGTCCTGGGAGTCTTTCAACATCACAGCCGCGGTAGACACGATCACTGAGCACACCAGGCAGAGGGCCAGCGCGACGCGAAAGGTTTTACCCACGGTATCCTGATTAGCCACGAGCGAGCCTCCTGCGGACATTCGCCTGCACTACATAGTGGTCTATCAATGGGGCAAAAAGATTAGCGAACAATATCGCCAACATCATGCCCTCGGGAAATGCAGGGTTAACCACCCTGATCAGAACTACCATAATCCCAATAAGAATGCCGAACCACCATTTGCCAAGATTGGTCATCGCCGCACTCACGGGGTCAGTCGCCATAAAAATCATGCCGAAGGCAAAGCCACCCACCACCAGATGCCAGTACCAAGTCATTGCAAACATGGGGTTGCTCTCGCTGCCGACAATATTGAACAGCGTCGACAATGCCGTCATACCGAGGAAAACGCCGGCGACAATGCGCCAGGAAGCAATGCGTGTGTACAGCAGCAAGGAGCCGCCCAACAAAATAGCAAGCGTAGAAGTTTCACCGATGGACCCGTGGATGTTGCCGAGGAAGGCGTTCATCCAACCGATCTGGTTCATCATGACTTGCATCCCGTCAGTAGCAGCCACGCTCAGCGCGGTTGCCGCAGTGTAGCCATCTACAGCGGTCCATACAGCATCGCCGGACAACTGTGCGGGATAGGCAAAAAACAGAAACGCGCGACCGGTAAGTGCCGGATTGAGGAAATTTTTGCCGGTGCCGCCGAAGACTTCCTTGCCGATGACCACACCGAAGCTGATACCCATTGCCACCTGCCACAATGGAATGTCTGGCGGGCAGGTCAGCGCAAACAGGATTGAGGTCACGAAAAAGCCCTCATTCACCTCGTGACCACGCTTGATGGCAAATAGAATCTCCCAGGCAATACCAACAACAAATGTCACGGCATAAATCGGTATGTAATACATCGCCCCGTGCCAGAAACAATCCCAGATGCTATCGGGGTCATAACCCGCCAGCAGCGAAATCAGCCACCCATGCCAATCGGAGGGCCCGGACATGCCTGTGGCGGCCATGATCGTGTTCGCCTGGAAGCCGAGGTTATACATGCCATAAAACATCGCCGGGAAAGCCGCAAGCCATACCGTAATCATGATGCGCTTGAGGTCAACACCGTCGCGCACATGAGCGCTGGTGCGCGTTACACTGCTTGGCGCGTATAAAAAGGTATCGAACACTTCATAGAGGGCGTACCACTTTTCAAAGCGGCCACCACCCTGAAAATGAGGCTCGATATTATCCAGAAATTTACGTAGTCCCATGGCTCAGCCCTCCTTCTCTATACGCGTGAGGTTGTCACGCAGGATGGGGCCGTATTCGTATTTCCCGGGACATACATAGGTACACAGAGCCAAATCTTCCTCTTCGAGTTCCAGACAACCGAGAGCCTGGGCGGTCTCTGTGTCACTGACAATCAGCGCTCGCAACAACTGTGTCGGCAGAATATCCATGGGGATAACCTGCTCATAGCTGCCGACGGGCACCATGGCCCGTTCACTGCCGTTAGTGTTGGTGGTAAAAGCAAAGGTTTTGCCACTGAAAAACTGCGACAGATAAATTCTGAGATTGGAGTGCTTCTCCAGACCTGGGCGGAACCAACCGAGGAGTTCCCGATGACGCCCTTCCAGTAGCACCGATACCTGCTGGTGATAGCGTCCCAAATAGGCGGTGCTGCCAACTGCTGTACGCCCACCGAGCACCGAGCCAGAAATCAGTCGATTGTGGCCGTCCTTCAGCTCTCCCGCCGTCAGTGCCTCCAGATCCGCACCGAGCACCGTTCGTAAAAGGCGCGGAGCTTCTACCTGCGGACCACTCAGGGCAACCACACGTCCACTGTATAGTTCGCCATCGGTGAATAACCGACCCATGGCAATGACATCCTGGTAACCGATCGACCAGACCGTCTTGCGTGCGCTGACAGGATCCAGAAAATGTATATGGGTGCCGGCAAGACCCGCGGGATGGGGTCCGCTAAAGGCGTGGGCCGCGATATTATCGGCGTTGCCCAGCGGCGGTTCCGCGTCGGGGGCGTGACAAACGTAGACCTGGCCATCGGTCAAACGGCTCAGCACATCCAGACCGGTGATAAAAGCATCACTCTGCTCACGGATGATCAACATGGGGTCTGCCGCCAATGGTTGTGTATCCATCGCGGTGACAAAAATCGATGATGGGCTGGTACCAAGCGCTGGTACCTTGCTGTGGGGGCGGGTGCGCAGGGCCGTCCATAAACCGGAACTCACCAGCTGCGCTTCGACATCAGCACGACCCAATGAGGCCAATTGATCAGCGGAATAACTTTCGAAGGCAATTGACTCCGTTCCCTCGCAATCGATAACAACTGACTGCAATACCCGCCGCGCACCGCGGTTGATGGCCGAGACCACCCCACAGACAGGAGTCGTATATTGGACACCCGGCGTTTTCTTGTCGGAAAAGATTACCTGCCCTTTGCTGACCTTATCGCCAACCGCTACGGCCATGGTAGGTTTCATGCCTATATAGTCTGCACCCAGCAGGGCCACGGAGCGTGGCGCTGGTGCATCGTCTATCAGCTGTCGTGGAGCGCCGGAAATTGGAATATCCATGCCCCGCTTAAGCTTTATCATACATCTATCCTGCTATTCACCATCCGCCATACACCCCGGCACAATCCATGCCATCGCCTGTCGGATGAGTTATCGAAATTCTTTTTCCAGACTCAATTTGCAGTGCCGCATTATAGTTGATCCTGCCGGACCAACCAATTAATGAGCGACATGTCTCAGTCTCTTTGCGGATATACCGCGTACTTCACCCCGGCCATTTGTTCAAGCACCCGATGTACCTGACAGCTATAGCCAAACTCATTGTCATACCAGAGATACATCACCACCTGATTGCCGTTGGTTATAGAGGCTTCAGCGTCATAGATACAGGCGTGTCTGGAACCGACAAAGTCGGTGGATACCACCTCCGGCGAGTTTGAAAAATCTATCTGCTTGCGCAGGTCCGAGTGCAATGCGATTTGCCGCATGTACTCGTTGACCTCCTCCGCCGTCACCTGCCGGCTTAAATTGAGGTGCAGAATCGCCATGGAGACATTAGGGGTTGGCACCCGTATTGCGTTTCCGGTCAGTTTGCCATCCAGATCTGGCAGCACTTTACCTACGGCTTTCGCCGCCCCGGTTTCTGTCAGGACCATGTTGAGGGGAGCG
Organism: uncultured Halieaceae bacterium; assembly: GCA_938074045.1. Taxonomy (GTDB): domain Bacteria; phylum Pseudomonadota; class Gammaproteobacteria; order Pseudomonadales; family Halieaceae; genus CALJGI01. The sequence goes on along the minus strand of CALJGI010000022.1, from coordinate 38,938 downwards.
CTGCGTCCCCGGCGATTGGCCGGATGGTAATTGTCGATCAGGTTCTGGTCATTGGTGTAGGCATGGACTGTCTCCACGTGGCCGCTGACAATACCGTATTCATCGTCCATGGCTTTCAATGGCGGCACAATGGCATTGGTGGTGCATGAGGCGGCAGAAATCAATCTATCGTCATCTTCGATCAGGTGGTTGTTCACACCATAGACGATATTCTTGAGGCTGCCTTTGCCCGGCGCTGTCAGGATGACCTTGGACACGCCCTTCGCTTTGAGGTGCAGACCCAGCGCTTCTTCGTCACGCCAGATGCCGGTGTTATCAATCACGATAGCGTCGTTGATACCATAGGCTGTGTAGTCAACCTGATCTGGTCCATCTGAGTAGATAACCTTGATCTCGTTGCCGTTGGCCACAAATGACTGGCGCTCTTCATCCACCCGAATGGTGCCATTAAAGGCGCCATGAATTGAATCGCGGCGCAGCAGGCTGGCCCGCTTCACCAGATCGTTATCGGCCTTGCCCTTCCGCACGACGATGGCTCGCAGCCGCAGCGTATTGCCGCTGTCAGCCTTCTCAACGAGAAGTCGCGCCATCAGGCGACCGATACGACCAAATCCGTAGAGCACCACATCTCGGGGTTGCTCAATCGGCTTCTTCTTGCTGCCAATCAGGTCCGAGACCTGGTCGCGAACGAAATCGTCGACCGACTGGCCTGAACTCTTCGGCCCGTTTTCGTACAAAACCGCCAAGCGTCCCAGATCAATATGGGCCGTGCCGAGATCCAGCGCAGCCAGTGCATTGAGAATGGGGAAGGTTTCGAATTCTGACAGCTCGTTCTGCTCAACCTGGCGCACATAGCGGTGCGCACGCATAATGGCAATAACAGACCTACCTACCAGTGCCTGTCCGTAGATGTAGGTTTTTACACTCTTTTCACGCGAGAGTTTGCCTACCACGGGTATCATGGCCTCGGCGAGCGCCTCACGCTCCTTCCAATCACTGAAATAGTCGTCGGGTCGCTGGCGCTGCTGCTGATCCAAGTGGAAATTCCTGCCTTTGTTAGGGGGGGGTCAGAGAGTGCGCGTATTATCTTCATATGGCTGCCTGTCTGCAACCAATCCGTGGCTAAAAATCCAGTCGTTACGTACAATACGCCCCCTTTTTACTGGCGGGCCAGCTTACACCCATGAGTGAAGCACTTATTGACTTGATCAGCGCGTCATTAAAACCAGGCAAACGGTTCGCCGTGGGGCCGGTATACGGCTCGATGGCGGGCTATCTGACCGGGCAATTGGCGGCCGCTGAGAATCGCCTGCTCCTGCTAATCACACCCAACACGCAGACAGCGCACACACTTGAGCGGGAGCTCGCCTTTTTCTGTCGCCATGCTGACATTGACGTCATGGTCTTTCCTGACTGGGAGACGCTGCCCTACGACACGTTTTCACCACACCAGGACATTATCTCAGAGCGTCTGCAGACCCTGTATCAGCTGCCCCAGACGAATGCGGGAATACTGATCACCCCAATTACCACCCTGATGCACCGTCTGCCTCCCCGCACCTTTGTCGGCGGTAACAGTCTGGTGGTCAATCGCGGTGACTACCTGTCCGTCGATGACTTCCGACGATCGCTGGAACAAAGCGGATACACCTGTGTAGAAACTGTGTTCGAGCGAGGCGAATTCGCGCTGCGTGGGTCATTGATAGATCTGTTTCCCATGGGGGCTGACCTACCTTTTCGCATAGATCTGCTGGACGACGAGGTGGATACCCTGCGCACCTTTGATCCGGAAAACCAGCGTACCGTGTCTCAGGTAGAGTGCATTAACATGCTGCCCGCCAGAGAACTGGCGCTTGATCACGCTGGCATAGAGCGCTTCAAGAACAACTGGTTGTCCAATTTTGATGTCGATTACCGACGCTGCCCAATGTACACCGATATTACCTCGGGACGGATACCCAGTGGCGCCGAGTACTACCTGCCACTGTTTTTTGAGCAATGCGATACCCTCCTCGACTACCTGCCCCCGGACACGCTGCTGGTAGCGTTAGGGGATCATCACGCAGCCGGAGAATCCTTCTGGCGAGAGGTGAACGACCGTTTTCAGGAGTATGGTGTTGATCCGCGCCGGCCTCTACTTCCCCCGGCCAGGGGATTTGTGCCGGTGCCGGAACTGTATCAGGCCATCAAGGAATTCCCACTACTGGAATTCCGGCTTCAACCGGACGCCCCCGCCCACCATAGACTCGAATTCGACCCGCCACCGGACCTCGGTCCGGAACTTGCTGCGGCCAGCACCCAGAGCGCGGCGGCGCGCATTGCGGCTCTCCTCGACCGCCATCAGGGCCGCGTACTGCTGGGGGCGGAGTCAGCCGGTAGACGCGAAGTGTTGCTGGAGCAGTTGACTGAAGCAGGACTGCAGAGTGAACCAGTAGAAAACTGGTCAGAGTTCCAACACAGCACAGCAAAGTTGGCCATCACCATAGCGCCACTGGATCGAGGTCTGTATTTTGATGACCAAACGGACATGCTGGTGTGCGAGTCGCAATTGTACGGCGAGCGCGTTGCCCAGCGCCGACGTCGCCGCGGTGATACACAGCAGCGTGATGCCGTGGTGCGGGATCTGAGCGAGTTGCACAAAGGCACTCCAGTAGTACATCTGGAGCATGGCGTGGGACGCTATCTTGGCTTACAAACCCTGGAGGTAGACCAACAAACTACCGAGTTTCTTACCCTACAATATGCGGACGACTCCAAACTGTACGTTCCGGTCGCTTCACTGCACCTGATCTCGCGCTACTCGGGGGCTGATCCTGAACTCGCGCCCTTGCACCGCCTAGGTAGTGAGCAGTGGCAGAAGGCCCGTCGCAAAGCGGCGGAAAAAGTCAACGACGTCGCCGCCGAACTGCTCGCTATTTACGCCGAGCGGGAATCCCGTGAGGGCTATGCATTTGCCAACCCAGGCGAAGCCTATGATGTGTTTGCCGCCGCCTTTCCCTTCGAGGAAACCCCGGACCAGCAGACAGCCATCGATGCCGTACTCAAAGATATGTATGCTGCACGTCCCATGGATCGACTGGTATGCGGTGACGTCGGGTTCGGCAAAACCGAAGTTGCCATGCGTGCCGCTTTCTGCGCTGTCCACGGCGGTAAACAGGTCGCCATACTGGTTCCAACCACGCTGCTGGCACAGCAACACTTTGAATCCTTCTCCGATCGTTTCGCCGACTGGCCGGTGCACGTGGATGTCATCTCCCGTTTCCGCAGCGCGGCTGAGCAAAAGCAGGTTGCACAAAAGCTCAGTGACGGAAAAATCGACATCCTGATCGGCACCCACCGACTGCTGCAATCCAACCTCAATTATCACGATCTGGGTTTGTTGATCATCGATGAGGAACACCGCTTTGGCGTTAAACAGAAAGATGCATTGAAGGCGCTGCGGGCCCAGGTAGATATTCTCACGCTCACAGCCACACCGATACCCCGGACCCTGAACATGGCCATCAGCGGTATGCGTGATCTGTCCATTATTGCAACCCCACCGGCACGAAGACTGTCGATAAAGACGTTCATCCGCGAATACGACCGTGCATTGGTCAAGGAGGCGATTCTGCGTGAGAACTTGCGCGGCGGTCAGGTTTACTACCTGCACAACGAGGTTAAGACCATTGATGAAGCGGCCCGCAAGCTGAAAGAACTGGTTCCTGGTCTGAGCATCGGCATAGCACACGGGCAAATGCGTGAAACAGAACTCGAGCGTGTCATGTCCGATTTCTATCATCACAAATACCATGTATTGATGTGTTCGACGATTATCGAGACAGGCATCGACGTGCCCAACGCCAACACCATCGTGATGGAACGCGCAGACAAATTGGGGTTGGCCCAGTTGCACCAGTTGCGCGGCCGCGTCGGTCGCTCCCACCACCAGGCCTATGCCTACCTGCTCTGCCCGCCACACACCGCCATGAGCGGCGACGCCCGCAAGCGACTGGAAGCCATCTCCCAGGCGGGTGATCTGGGCGCTGGTTATATGCTGGCCACACACGACCTGGAAATTCGAGGAGCAGGAGAGTTACTCGGTGAGGATCAAAGCGGACAAATTCACTCCGTTGGATTCACCCTGTACATGGACATGCTCGAGCGCGCGGTGGCAGCTCTGCAGAGTGGGGAAATGCCACGACTCGAGGAAATGGAAACTCTGGGGACCGAGGTTGACCTAAGAGTTCCGGCACTGATTCCAGACGATTACCTGCCAGACATTAACACTCGCCTGATTCTTTACAAGCGAATCTCCGCAGCGGCTGATCAGGAGGCCCTGCGGGCACTACAGGTGGAAATGATCGACCGGTTTGGGCTGCTTCCCGAGGCCTGCAAGAATCTGTTTCGCATCACCGGATTGAAACTGCGGGCCACTGCGGCGGGAATACGAAAAATACAAGCCGGGGTTAATGGCGGCGTGGTTGAATTTGCCGAGGGCACCAGGGTCGACCCCCTGACATTAGTAAGGCTAGTGCAGGACAAACCGGATATCTATCGACTGACAGGTGCCTCGAGCCTGAGGTTCAGTGCCTCGCTAACGGACGAGGAACATAGATTTGTCTGTGTCGACAACTTACTATCTGACCTCAGCCAACAACCCGCGGCACCAGCAGCTTGAAATTTTCCGCAGTCTCAACACCCTCTTTCAGACAGTTATGCACAGTACTGGCAGCATTGTGCCTATTGATCAGTGCACCCGTCCATGCCGCCGCCAATGACGATTGGTACCAGGTTGAAATTCTGGCATTCACCTACGTAACTGCCGAATACCCGAGCAACGAGGAATGGCCTTCAGATATCGAACTCATCTATCCGCTGTCTAGCCAGCCACTCGGGCCACCCCGGGACTGGCTGGTGGTGGAGGACAGCGACTGGCATACCCCCTTCGATCTGGCCATGACTCCGGTGGAGCCGTATCAAGCCATGGTAACCGACTATGTGCGAGATCGGCGGCAGCTACTCCCTGACAGTGTCTTGTTGCGTGTGCCCACTCCCTACCGGGAACTCAATATCAGCGAGCTGGACCTCCACGACCGCGCCAGACGCATGCGCAACAGTCGGAACTATCGTGTCCTGTTACTGCAGGGTTGGCGACAACCCATAGGCGCTGAGAATACTGCCCGGTCTATCGCTATAAGTGGCGGTACCTTGCGCGGAGACTACCCCGAACTGCAGGGCAGCATTTCCCTGTCTGCTGGTCGATATCTGCATGTGAAGGCATCGCTTTGGTTTAATAGTGATTTGCCGGAAGTACCTGAACAATTACCACCACCAAGGCCTCCGCTGCTCACAACCGAAGAGCCCTGGCGCTTTCAGGTCGTGTTGGATGGGCTGGATCTGACGTCATTACAGGTCGCAGACAAATCACAGGATGGCGAGGTTGCCCTTGTAAGCGGGGAACAGCATCATCAGGATTACCAGGCAATGGATACCCGGGACTATCCCTATCGAGGTGCAGTTCTGATGCAGGCAGATCGTCGAATGCGCAGCGGTGAACAACACTTTATTGACCATCCCATGTTTGGATTGCTGATCAAGGCAGAACGGTTTAACGCTGGTGCTTTACCCTCAGGGAGTAATCGCTAAACCAGTTCCGGCAGTACGCTGACCAAAAGCTTCGCAATAGGATCCGCTGTCTCCTCAATCACCCTTCGCATGGCATCCAGTGTTAGTGGCTCCTCACCAATACCTGCGGCAGGATTCACAACCGTGCAAACGGCAGCATACTTGAGGCACAACTCCCTTGCCAGCGATGCTTCGGGCATTGCCGTCATACCAACAATGTCACAGCCATCGCGTCTCAGTCTGTTAATTTCTGCGGCGGTTTCCAGGCGGGGCCCCTGGGTAGCTGCGTAAACACCCTGAGCGGCGTGGGGCATATCCAAACTAGCAGCTGCGTCTAACAACCTTTGTCGCAGTTCAGAATCATAAGGGTGGGTAAAATCGATATGGTCCAGCGCGTCATCCCGACCTTCGTAAATGGAATGTTCCCGGCCCCATGTGTAATCAATAATCTGGTGCGGAATAACAAGCCAGGATGGAGTCCATTCCGGCCGCAGACTACCCACCGCATTCGTTGCAATCACGGTATCCACCCCCAGATCCACGAGCGCGCACAAATTTGCACGGTAGTTGATTGCATGCGGGGGCAACCGGTGTGGCTGTCCATGTCGCGCCAGGAAAACCACTTCGCTGCCGGCAAACAATCCTTCAACAAGCTCGCCGGAGGGGTCTCCATAGCGGGTATTTATTTGGTGACGCTGCCGAGGTTCAAGGCCCGGCAATTCGGAGACACCGGTGCCCCCGATAATAGCGAGCTTAACCATTCAGGCCGACCAGCTCTGGCTCTATGGACATCCCCTCTAGATGCAACGTACGTGTCGGGAACGCGACATCTGCTCCATTTTCATGAATGATTTCCAGGATCCGCAACAACACCTCTTGTTTTATCTCGTGGTAGCGCACCCAATTGGTGGTGCGGGTAAAGGTGTACACAAAAAAATCAAGGGATGAAGGACCAAAGCTATTGAAGTTCACAATCAGTGTTCGCCCCGGGTCGATTTCGGGGTGCTCCTGCAGCATCTCCTTCACCTGCTCGATGATTGATGCCACCTGGGTGGAATCCTCATAGCGCACGCCGATAGTTTCGTAAATACGCCGGTTGCGCATGCGTGACGGGTTTTCTATCGAAATGTGGGTGAACACAGAGTTGGGTACGTACAAAGGACGTTGATCGAAGGTTCGAATCCTTGTGGTCCGCCAACCTACATCCTCGACTGTGCCTTCAATCTCCTGATCGGGTGACCGGATCCAATCACCAACTGTAAAGGGGCGGTCGAGGAACACCGTGAGGCTCCCGAAAAAGTTGGCCAGAATGTCCTTCGCGGCAAAACCCACCGCTATGCCACCTATACCGCCAAAGGCGAGAATACCCGACACGCTCACACCCAGATTTTGCAGCAGCAACAAGATGGAGATGACCCAGACCGTGACTCGTAGCAATTTCGCAACAGCCACAATAGTGGCGATATCGTCGGAATTACCCGTGGTGCCGTGCTGACGCACCAACTCGCCTTCAGCGCCTTTGATCAAGCGGATGAGGAACCAGAAAATCAGCAGGATCGCTCCAGCATCGGCAAAATTATCGAGGGCCGACAGCAGATTCAGATCAAAGTGCCGGTGAGTATTGGCAAGCAGGACCCACAGCGCAATAACCAGCCACAAGATATGGACCGGCTTCTCCGAGGCATCCAGAACAATATCATCCCATTGGTTGGTAGACTCCACCGCGGCTGTGTGCAGACGCTTCCACAAGCTGCGCAACAGGAGGTGGGTGGTTCCGGCAATCGATACGATGACCACTGCTTCAATCAGCCAGGCGTCGAGGCCGGTCGCACTGAGGCCAAAAAACTCCCAGAGACTTTGTGAATTCATGTGTTGCTTCCTTAATGACCGCCAGTGACTGCCAGTCCGGCAGCGCACTGCTTATACAATTTTCGCATGACCAAGTTTAATCTAAGTCCCTGCAACGATTAAAACTGGTGACACAAGCTAATCCAACCTCTGATGATATCTGATTAAGCCGTTGAATTCCGAAAACAAACGCATCCGCGCAAAATCGAGCCGGAGAAATTGCGCCAGATCAACGGCCATTCACGTCATACTTTACAGTGGCTACCCGCATGATATGTTCATCATTCATGGTGACGGAGGAGCATACAAAATGATGCGGCACGTGACACCTGAAGTCGGCAACTGGTACCGCGATCTACAGTCGGGCAATGTTTTTGAGGTAGTGGCCTGGGATAGACGTCAGCGCACCATCGAACAACAATTCATCGATGGTGAACTGGGCGAGTGCGACATAGAAAACTGGAGTCTTCTGCAACTCGAGGAAATTCCCGAACCGGAAGACTGGCGCAATCCCTATGAGATGGACGGTGAAGACAGCTTGGATCCGGACGAGCCCTTCCATCCGGATGATTGGACCAGCCCCCTGGCGATGATTGAACCTGAGTTTGAACTGGGCTTGTACGATACCGAGATCTGAGGTTCTGTCAGGACAGACATTACGCTTGCACAAGCGCTGATACTGTATATACTTACAGACTGTATATAATCACAGATCAGAGCCATGGATAAACTTACCCGCAGGCAGGAAGAGGTGCTGGAACTGATTCGGCGCCACATCGACGAAACCGGTTATCCCCCAACACGCGCTGATATTGCTCAGGAGCTTGGCTTTCGCTCAGCCAATGCTGCGGAAGAGCACTTGAAAGCCCTCGCGCGCAAGGGTGCAATCGAGATCATCCCAGGGGCATCGCGCGGCATTCGTCTGCCCGATAATCCAGGGCTTCCAATCATTGGCCGAGTAGCAGCCGGCAGTCCCATTCTCGCCGAGGAGCATATCGAGGATTATTGCGATATCACCCCAACGCTGTTTCGACCAGCGGCGGACTTCTTCCTGCGGGTGAGTGGTGAAAGCATGATAGGCATAGGTATCTGCGACGGTGATCTGCTGGCCGTGCACAATACCCAACACGCCAGCAAGGGCGAAATCGTCGTGGCAAGAATTGATGACGAAGTTACCGTCAAGCGGTTTCAGCCTGGACGCGAATCTCACCTTGTCGAACTACATGCCGAGAATCCCGACTTCCAGGCCATCGAGGTAGATCTGCGCGATCACGATTTTGCGATTGAAGGGTTGAGCGTGGGTGTACTCAGGTGCGGCGTCTAACGCCAGCCTGAGTCAATGCAGGACGCGAGGTGCGTCCAGATCGATTTCGTCTTCACGTTCAGATTGTTCAGCCAACTGCGACGCCGCCTGAATACCGGCTTGTATCATTGCTTTTGCCACATCCAGACAGGCGTCCATCATGTATGCACGGGACTCGTCTGAAAAACGGATAATGACCAGTGGCTCAGCATCATCAACATCAGACTGCTGTAGCACAATCTCGCCATCTGAGAGCTCGATTATTTCCAGAAAGGATGAAGGCACGACATTTCCTTGCGTGAGGAAGTGGGTTAGCACCGTACTGGCGCTCCTCCGTGCATTCTAACAACCTTGCCAGCTCAACTCCAGTCGAGCTGGCAGACTAGGGCACACCTGAGCTATGGCAGTGCGCTCAGGCTTTTGCAGCCTTGCGGCTGGATGGGGTTTCAGCTTCCCAGCGCCCGTGACGATAATACGAACGCCAGCCCGTGGCTTTGCCATCAACTTCAGTCATCAAGTACTGCTGCTTGGTTTTGCGACTATAGCGAACCTGTGTGCGATTACCGTCGTCATCCTCCGTGGGGCCCTTGAGGATGAACGCATACTTTGGGTCTATATCGGACTTGTGGGGTAACAGTTCATCCACAAACGGCGCTCGCGTTTCACGATTCTTGGGGAACTGACTGGCGGCCAGAAACAATCCCGCAGCCCCGTCGCGCAATACATACGTGTCGTTCACTTTCTGACAGGTGAGTTCAGGCATGGGGACCGGGTCCATCTTGGGAGGTGCAGGTTCGCCATTACGCAGCAGCTTGCGGGTGTTCTTGCAATCATTCCCCGTGCAACCAAAATATTTACCGAAGCGTCCGTTTTTTAGCTGCATTTCTGACTGACACTTGTCACATTCCAGTGTCGGCCCATCATAGCCTTTGATGACGTAACTGCCCTGCTCCACTTCGAATGACTGGCAGTCCGGGTTGTTGCCACACACGTGAAGCTTGCGATCCACATCGATGAGATAGCTATCCATCGCCGCATTACACACCTGACAGCGATGCTTGGTACGCAAGAGTTTGGATTCGGCCTCCTCGTCCTCATCGATGTGGGCGGCTTCATCTCCCGGAGTGAGATTGATTGTCGCCTTACAGCGCTCCTTCGGTGGCAATGCGTAGCCGGAGCAACCCAGAAACACACCGGTACTGGCGGTTCTGATTTGCATCGGTCGGCCGCAGGTTGGACATTCGATATCAGTCGCGGTTGGTTCGTTGGGACGCATACCGCCTTCTTCGGCCTGAGCGACGTCCAGCTGGGTGCGAAACTGGACAAAAAACTCATTAAGCAGGTCTTTCCAGTTGCGGTGTCCTTCCGCTACTTCATCGAGATCTTCCTCCATGGACGCTGTAAAGGAATAATCCAACAGCGCAGTAAAACTCTCTTCCAGACGTTCGGTGACAATTTCACCCATCTTTTCGGCATAGAATCTTTTCGCATCCAGGCGCACATAGCCGCGATCCTGGATGGTAGAAATAATGGAGGCATAGGTTGAGGGACGTCCTATGCCACGCTTTTCAAGTTCTCTTACGAGACTTGCTTCACCGTAACGCGGAGCGGGTTTGGTGAAGTGCTGTGTCGGGTCGAGTTTCTGCAGCGCCAACGCTACGCCACTGGCGAGGTCTGGAAGGGTGACATCCTCACCCTTTTTTCCAGCCTGGGACTGTACACGCGTGTAACCGTCAAACATCACAACGCGCCCTTTGGCAACCATTTCAAAATCAGCTGCGCCGACTGTAATAGTAGTGAGGGTGTAGCGTGCTGGCGTCATCTGGCAGGCGACGAACTGGCGCCAAATTAGCTCGTACAGTCGCTCAGCATCGCGCTCCATGCCCTTCAAGTGAGCCTGCTGCACATTGACATCCGAGGGCCGGATCGCCTCATGCGCTTCCTGAGCGCCGTCCTTTGAGCTATACCGAACCGCCTGCTCCGGCAGATAGTTCCGTGGAAAATTTGAACCTATATAGTCACGCGCTGCTTCTACAGCGGCGCTGGACAGATTGGTAGAATCCGTCCGCATGTAGGTTATATAACCCGCCTCGTACAATCGCTGGGCCAGCATCATTGTCTTTTTAACGCTGAAACCCAGTCTGGTACTGGCTGACTGCTGTAACGTGGAGGTTATAAAGGGTGCTGGTGGTTTCGATTGACTGGGTTTGTCCTCGCGCCCCACCACTTTGTATTCAGCATCGCGCAATATTTCAAGCGCACGATTAGTTTCTTCTTCACTGACCGGCCGGAATTTCTTGTCGGCCTGTCGAACCACCTGGAATCGACAGGCCGTGTCCGCGGCAGCCAGCAGGTCAGCGTGAATATCCCAGTATTCTTCCGGAACAAAGGCTTTGATCTCCCGCTCGCGCTCAACTATCAACTTGACGGCGACCGATTGTACACGCCCCGCGGACAGGCCACGGGCTATCTTGGCCCACAGCAGCGGCGAAATCATGTAGCCGACAACACGATCAAGAAACCGGCGAGCCTGCTGGGCGTCGACGCGGTTCTGATCGAGTAAACCGGGTTTTTCAAAGGCCTCTCCAATGGCCTCTTTGGTTATCTCATTGAATACAACACGGCGATAGCGGTCATTGTCACCACCGATAGCCTCGCGAAGATGCCAGGCAATCGCCTCCCCTTCACGATCAAGGTCAGTCGCGAGATAAATTTGATCGCTTTTGGCGGCGAGCGCTTTCAGATCAGCAACAACTTTCTCTTTGCCCGGCAGAATTTCGTAAGTGGCAGCCCAGTCGCCGTCAGGATCCACACCCATGCGTTTGACCAGCTGCGCTTTTGCCTTTGCTGCCTTGTGTGCCGCCTTTTTTTCAGGCGACATCTTCCGCGTCTTGGCAGCCTCAGCCGCCCGCTTCTTCGGATCTGCACCTTTACTGGAACCGGCCGTGGGTAGATCACGGATATGGCCGACACTGGATTTAACGATGTAATCCTTACCCAGATACTTATTGATTGTTTTGGCCTTTGCGGGGGACTCCACGATGACCAGTGACTTTGCCATATATACCTTATTGTGCGCGTTTACAGTGTGCGAAAGGGCGTCATATATAAGACCTGAACTTGCAGGGGTCAAGTCACATCGAAGAAATTTGCTGTATTTATGCGTCGCTGGTCACAATGAGAGCACGCATTGCGTCTAGCAGCGCATCCAGTTCGCCATCGCCACCAGACTCGTCCCAGTAGGCGGAGCATCCGGCTTTATCAATCACCAGGGCGACCACACCTGCAGGTATTTTTGCCAGCACAGCGGCGGGGAGGTCCGCGCTGCCACCTGATCGCCATCCCCCATCTACCGACACAAAATAACTGTTACCTGCCAGTTCTGGAATACCCGCGTCCGGGTGCCGGCGCAATTTGTAGCACGCCATCCGTTCATTAGTGGTTCCTTGTCGCTGAATTGCCGCCGGGGGCTCTGCCAGGGTTACCTGCATGCCCTGTTGCTGGGCTCGCTGCCGCAACCCCGCGATCTGACGCTGTCGTTTGCCAGGTGCCATGGAAATCAATGGCGACAGCGCAACAAATAAAATAAATATAATCAGCAGTATTTTCACGCTCGGCCATCCTTCACTTGGTTGCGAGGCTCTTGATCTGTGACATGATTTGACCTACCTTTTCTATGCTATAACGGTTACGGCGTACTGAACATAACAAACGGGACAACTACACGGGGATTTACCATGCCTGCCTACCGATCGATTCTCATTGCCATCGACCTCACGGAGGAAGCTGGACTTGTCGCAGATCGCGCTAAAGTACTCGCCGGCGCCGAGCATGCCGATCTGCACCTGATTCATGTCATCGAGCCATTGAGCTTTGCCTACGGCGGCGATATACCCATGGATTTTTCCGGCATTCAGGAAGAAATTCATCAACAAGCCCGGGAACAGCTAAGCCGCTTTGCCAATGAATACGGCATCGATGAAGAGCACCAGCATATCGTACTGGGAAGACCTGAAGTTGAAATTCACGCTCTGGCGGAAACCCTCGATGTAGACCTCATCGTGGTGGGCAGTCATGGACGCTACGGACTCGCCCTCCTGATGGGCTCAACAGCCAATGGTGTATTGCACGGTGCCAGTTGTGACGTGCTTGCCGTTCGCGTCGGCGAAGTCAAAAAGTGACTGCTGCGACGCTCTCCAGATATTTATGTACTGACTGTTCATCGAAGGGCCAGCAAATCTCCAGCCCAGAACGCCGGTGCCGCACAACCGGTATTTTCACGGCATAGTCCTCCAGCAAATGGTCACACTCAGCGATATCTATTTCTTCAAGAGCCACAATCTGAGCTTCGATATAAGGAGCTAACAACCGCAGGGCATCATCACAAAGATGACAGCCTACGGTAGTCAGCAACTCGCACTGCAGTGCCGACACGGGCGTCAACCGCTTTAGTCGTCAGAGGTCGTATCCGCTTTCATTGTGCATGACCACGTCCAGTCCATTGGTCTCTTCTTCCTCGCTGACCCGCAGGCCCACCATCAGATCGACTATTTTCAAAATGACCCAGGTGAGGACGGCTGTGTATACCGCGACAGAACCGATACCGATGAGCTGGATGGACAGCTGATCGCCGATTGACAATGACGCATCGGACAAGCCCTGACCGCTGAAAATTCCAAGCTGGGTGCTAGCGAAGATACCGGCGAGGAAGGTACCCAGTATTCCGCCCACACCGTGCACGGGGAACACGTCCAGCGAATCATCAATTTTCAATTTCTGCTTTAGCGCAACGGTACAGAAGAAACACAAGGTGCCAGCGCTGATACCGATAACCATGGCCCCCGCTGGACCGACAAAACCTGACGCGGGCGTGATTGTGCCCAGTCCAGCCACCATACCCGTGATCGCACCCAGAACGCTGGGCTTACCGTATTTGACCCATTCAATGGCCAGCCACGTAAATGCGCCGGCAGAGGCAGAAATGTGGGTGACCAGCATGGCCATACCGGCGTCACCGTTGGCCGCCAATGCACTCCCGGCGTTAAAACCAAACCAGCCGACCCAGAGCATACCAGCACCGGTTACACTCATGGTCATATTATGTGGTGGCATGGCGGTTGTACCGAACCCCTTGCGATTACCAATAACTAATGCGCATACCAGCGCCGCCACACCAGCCGTGATGTGAACTACGGTACCACCAGCAAAGTCCAGCAGTCCCATGCTTCCAAGCCAGCCGCCTCCCCAAACCCAGTGCGTGATCGGGGCATAGACCACCAGTAACCAGACACCACTGAACAACAGCACTGCAGAAAAGCGAGTGCGCTCGGCAAATGCGCCGATAATGAGCGCGGGAGTAATAATGGCAAATGTCATCTGAAACATAAGGAAGACGGTTTCCGGCATATCACCCGACATGCTGTCTTCGCCTACGCCGGCCAGGAAAGCCTTGTCCAGACCACCCCAGAAAGCATTTCCCTCTCCAAATGCAATGCTATAGCCGAATGCATACCAGAGAATTGATGCCAGGCAGGCAATGCTAAAGCACTGCATTAGCACACTCAGTACGTTCTTGCTACGTACCAGGCCGGCGTAAAAAAGTGCCAACCCCGGCAGTGTCATAAACAACACCAGAGCAGTTGATGTGAGAATCCAGGCAGTATTCGCTGGATTCAAAGCGGTTTCGGCGGCAGTTGCGGGATTGCTAAGCAGAGCCGGTGCGAGGAGCGACAGGCTACCTCGGGCTATCGGTTTGTTCATTTTCGTCCTCATAAGGCATGAATGATTGTGTTTTCAAGATCGGATTTGCCCAGGTTCTGTCATTGTCCCTTATCCCGTGACTGAACTTCCCCCGCATAAGAGGGAAGATTAACGCCTGCACACCACCCTTCACAAGTATGCGGTCAGAATTATTGCCTGAGTCGCTACCCATCTTCTATTTTTTTGCCTGCTTGCGGCCCGCTGAAACGGCATCGGATGCGGTTGCATTCTTCTACAAGAATCGTAATATGGACCCCCTTGCAAAGTATAACTAATCATACCGGAGGTATTGCGAGTGGCCCTGTTTTCCCAGCCAACTGCCCGGGCATTGGCAATTCTTGATTTGCTTATGGCCAATCCTGGTCAGGCCTTTGGCCTGACCGAGATGACCCGGCGACTAAACCTTAACAAGGCAACCTGCCACGCTATTCTGACCACCATGGCGAATTATGGATTTCTGGTCCAGCACCCGCGCACCAAAGCCTATCGCCTGGGACCATCAATCATGGCCGCGGGTAATGCAGCCTTCGTCGATTTCCCGGTACTGGAGTACGCTCGTCCCACCCTTGAAGCACTCGGTAAGGAAGCTGGCCTGGGCTTTGGCGTCACAGGCAGAACACCCAGGCACGTAGTACTGCTCGCGCTGTACGGTTCGGCCGCACCCAGAGAGAACTTTCAGTTGGGACTGCGATTACCCAATGCTGGCCCTATTGGAGCGGCCTTTATCGCATGGTCGCCGGCGAAGGACCTTGAAGCCTGGCTCACCCGTGCCCATGAGTCCGTGGGTGACTATTACGAAAAGCTGGATCAGCACCTGCGCATGTCAGTGATAGGTATTCGTGCCCGCGGTTATGAGGTAACTCTGCGAACCAACGCGGAATCCGTGCTCCACGATGAACTATCGCGAATGAACAACAACTGGAGCCTGCTGAGTCTGGAAGAGAGCACCAACAAGTATCAACAAGGCCTGTGCAACGAGCACTACCACCTCGACCGCATAGACCCCCGCGCCAGCTACGATGTTTCGACGATTACGGTGCCCGTCTTCGCCTATAAACAAATGCCAGCACTTTGCTTTGCGGCGGGCATCGGCAAAAACCCTATTACCGGCGCTGAAATTGAGGACATTGCCGAGCGGATGAAGCAGGCGGCAGACGAGGTAACAGCGGCGGCACGCCACGAACGCCCGGACGACGCGTAGAACTAACCCGTCAATGCTCTTTTTCTTCAAATGATCGTGGCAGGTTTCAATCGAGATAAAATTCTGACCGTTTATGGCCGCAAACCCGTAGCCGAAGCGTTGCAGGATAATTCCCTCTCTCCCCTGCGTCTGCACCTTGCCGAGAGCAACAAGCCAGGCGCAATACTTCGTGAAATCAATGATCTGGCTGCCCATCGAGGTGTTGAAGTCGTGCGTCACTCCCGTCTCGCGCTGTCCAGAATATCCCGCAATGGCAAACAGGATCAGGGCGTAGCTCTGGATGTGGAGTGCCCACACTTCGAGCAGCTGGATTCGTTCATCGCCGGCGCTGGATCAAAGTTTCGCCTGCTGGCTCTGGATGGCATCACCAACCCACAGAATCTCGGCATGATTGTGCGCAGTGCCTGCGCGGGTCGTATAGATGGCCTGGTTATTGCCGCGCGGGGAAACGCAGCGCTAGGACCGCTGGTACTCAAAGCCAGCGCAGGCACACTCTTCAAAGCCCCAGTCTTGCGCTGCGGGGCGTTATCGGAGGGCTTGCATACGTTGCGAGATGAAGGGACAACAGTGTGCCGGTTGGACAGCGCTGCCGATACCTCGCTATACGATTACCAAGAGCCTGAGCGTGTGGTATTTGTATTGGGAAATGAATCCACCGGTGTCAGCGATGAGGTGTCTGCGCTTTGTGACCGGTCCCTGGTCATTCCCATGAACAACGGTGTGGAATCCCTGAATGTAGCGGTTACGGCCGCGTTGATCGCTTTTCAGCAATAAACTGGAGAAAAATCAGCGAGTCAAGTAGGCCATGGCGTCTTCCAGGCCGCCCATCGTAAGTGAGAACATCTGCCCTTCTACGAGTTGCCTGGTCATGGAGATGGACTGAGTATACTCCCAGTCCTGCTCAGGGGTGGGATTAAGCCATGCCACTTTGTCATAGGTTTCTGTGACACGTCTAATCCACGCTTCACCGGATTCATCATTCCAGTGTTCGACACTACCACCGGGCTGCACAATTTCGTAGGGCGACATGGAGGCATCCCCAACGAATATAACCTTGTAATCACTGCTGTACTTGTGCAACAGGTCAAAGGTTGCATAGCGCTCGTTGTGACGGCGAATGTTGTTCTTCCACACACTCTCATAGATAAAGTTGTGGAAGTAGAAGTATTCTAGGTGCTTGAATTCGGTTCGCGCTGCGGAAAATAATTCTTCGCAAACGCGTACATGGGGATCCATCGATCCACCAACGTCAAGAAACAGCAACACTTTAACCGCGTTATGCCGCTCCGGCACCATCTTGATATCCAGCAGACCGGCATTTTTTGCGGTAGAACGGATGGTGTCATCCAGATCCAGTTCGTCGGCAGCCCCGGTGCGTGCAAACTTCCGCAGACGACGCAGCGCCACCTTTATGTTCCGTGTGCCCAGCTCAACGCTGTCGTCCAGATTCTTGAAATCGCGGCGATCCCAGACCTTCACCGCCTTCTTGTTACCGCCGTTTGGCCCCACTCTGATGCCTTCTGGGTGGTAACCCTCCTGACCAAAGGGCGAAGTGCCACCGGTCCCGATCCACTTGTTGCCACCTTCGTGACGCTCTTGCTGTTCTTCGAGTCGTTTCTTGAATTCCTCGATCAACTTTTCGAGCCCACCGAGAGACTCAATCTTGGCTTTGTCTTCCTCAGTGAGATTCTTCATGAACTCACTGCGCAGCCAGTCATCGGGAATCAGCGCTTCGATGACATCATCCAGTCCTTCAAGATCCTTGAAGTGCAACCCAAAGGCCCGATCAAAGCGATCGAAATACTTTTCGTCCTTCACCATGCAGGTGCGGCTGAAATAATAAAACTCATCGATGCTTGCAAAGGCGACTCGCGCCTTCAATCCGGAAAGCAGGTCGAGCAGCTCCTTAGTGGTAACCGGAACACCTGCATCACGCAGGCCCTGGAAGAAATTAATCAGCACGGCGTATGGTCCTAGCGTGTTTCCCTGCGGTGCATAAATGCGAGTCGTTCCAGCAGATGAACGTCCTGTTCGTTTTTCATCAAAGCACCATACAAAGGCGGAATAGCCTTACTTTGATCCCGGTCCTTGAGGATTTCGTCAGGTATATCGTCCGCCATGAGCAATTTGAGCCAGTCAATCAATTCAGAGGTCGAAGGCTTTTTCTTGAGACCCGGTATACTTCGTACATCAAAGAACACCTCCATGGCTTCCTGCACAAGCTCTTCCTTGATGCCTGGATAATGCACGTCAACGATTTCTCGCATGGTGTCGCGATCCGGAAAATTGATGAAGTGAAAGAAGCAGCGGCGCAGGAATGCATCCGGGAGTTCTTTCTCATTATTACTGGTAATGATTATGACCGGGCGCTTGATGGCCTTCACCGTCTCGCCAGTTTCATAGACATAGAATTCCATGCGGTCCAGCTCAACCAGCAGATCATTTGGAAACTCAATATCGGCTTTGTCGACTTCATCAATCAATAGCACAACTTGTTCTTCAGACTCAAAGGCCTCCCACAATTTTCCCTTTTTGATGTAATTGGAAATATCGTGAACTTTGTCCTCACCGAGTTGAGAATCCCGTAACCGGTCCACGGCGTCGTACTCATACAGACCTTGCTGGGCTTTGGTCGTCGATTTTATATGCCATTGAATCAACGGCATTCCCAGACCCGCGGCAACTTCTTCTGCGAGCATGGTTTTCCCCGTACCGGGCTCTCCCTTGATCAGTAGCGGACGTTGCAGGGTCACGGCAGCGTTGACCGCCATGCGCAGGTCGTCGGTTGCGACGTATCGTTGAGTTCCTTCAAATTTCATAGCGCTGTGTCTTCATTGTTGGGCCGGCCTGCTACAGACCAGAGTGGAGAAAATCAGGAGCTGCGAAGCCTACCGAGTCACTCGATTCGAATCAAGTACTGACTAACATGTAATGACAGTTAGTATGAAATTAAGTCGGTAGTGTTTGTTCGGATACAGTCATGGAAAACGCCGTCGCCACAGGGCTCGCAGTGCAAAAAATAGCATTTCCAGCGTAAGTGCAATGCCGAGTAAAACCCCCATGGGCAGCAAGGATCGACCAAGTGCTTCGCTGCCTATCGCCAGCCACTCAAAAGCTGCCACGATTAGCGCCGGCGCGAGATAAGCAGCACCTTCGTCAGCACTCACCGGGGTCAACAAGATCACGGTCAGCGGCCAGACCAGCGCGAGCGCCAAGCTGCGTGAGGAGAAATTGCGAAAAAGCAGGTAGGCGGCTAGCATCATTCCACCCACAGCGAGAATGTATATGATCCAGGCAAACTGGTAACTTTCCGGGGTCAACATACTATCTACAGTCACTCTCCGAGTAATTCAAACTTCCACCCACTGAATAACAAAACGCTCATAATCATCTGGATGTACATTAACTGCGGAGAGCACTTTACCACGAACAGAGTGACCCTCGAGATGAACTTTTCCCCTGTCCCCACACTGCAGATAATGCCAGTCAGGCAGCTCCTGCCCCGCCTCCACCCGTCGATAGGCACAGCTGGCGGGTAACCCGGCAAGCGCCGTCTCGTCATCGGCGAGATAGAGGGCTTGCAAATCCCGACAGGCTGGGACCAATGCACATCGCCGGCCGTAGTTGGCACATCGACAGCGCTCTGTATCGAGTAATTCGCAGGCCACGCCGGTAAAAACGATAGTCCCATCCTCTTCGTCTTCGAGCTTATGCAGGCAACAGATTCCACACCCGTCGCACAGTGCTTCCCACTGCTCACTCGACATCTCACGCAGCGGAATTTCCCGCCAGTACTTCTCAGCGAGGGCCATCACCTGCCTCAGGATTGACGACAGGAGGCGGCAACTGCAGATAAAATCCCCGATCCCGAATCGAGGACATCACTTCCGAAGCATCGGCATAGCCCAATGATCGTTCAGCGGTCAATCGAAAGGTCAATACTTCAACCAATTCGCCAAAGTGCTCCGTCAACTCGACGGGAATGTCATCTACGCCTTTGGTCCTGTCGGTATACAAATAGGTATCTGCCACGCGATGGCTCTTGTATACCGTGCACAGGATCAGATCGCCATTACCGGCGTTCACGTAAAGGCTTCCATTAGTGGTAACACCAGGGCCTCACGTCGCCAGCCATTGAGATGTGCCGGCAAGTCCAGAGAATCAGCGTCTGCACCCCGGGCAATAAATTCTATATCTCGCCGGCGCAACAAAAGTTCCGGCGCCAGGCCCCAATCGACGGCCATCTCCGAAACACGGGCTTTCATCTGCTTAATTCTGCTGGATGTCACGGCATCCGGTCGCCCTGGTAGCTGTGATGGCAAATCTTCCTCAGCCAGTTGGTTCGCCGCATCAACCAGTTCCGCCATAACCCGGCTATTTCGATCCGGACGACCGCGACCAGCAGCCGCGGACTCTCGCAGGACACTGTCTGAGGCATCAAGTGCCCTGGCTATTACCAGGCACTGTTTGTCCGCCAGAATCCAGGTACGCGGCTTATCGATGTTCATAGCTCTCTCTTCGCGCCAATCGAGGAGAATCTGAAGCAACCCCAATTGCCGGCGATTCAGTGCGCCAGCGCCCTTTACGCGCTCAACATCCGGCTGCTTGGTGATCCGGGCCGATTCGACCAGGCCATTACAATCTTCCCGCATCCAACTCAATCGGCTGGTCTCCTGCAGTGTTTCGCATAAGCGACCGTAAGCAGCGGGAAGATATAGTACATCGTTCGCTGCATACCCCAATTGCGCATCGCTGAGGGGCCGCTTCAACCAATCCGACTGGGTCTCGCCTTTCTCTAGCGCGACATCCAATAGTCTTGCAATCAATCCCTGATATCCCAGCCCAAACCCCAATCCGCAATATCCTGCGGCAATCTGAGTGTCGAATAGCGGTGTCGGCACCACGTCAAGCATGCGCCGAAACACTTCCAGATCCTCACTACAGGAGTGGACCAGCTTGACAATGCCGGGCGCCACTAAAAGTTGCCGCAGCGGCTCGAAGTTATCTATCGTAAGGGGGTCGACCAGGAAACAGTGATGTTCGTCCGCCAGCTGCACCAGTCCCGGTTGCGGATAGAAGGTATCCCGACGAATAAATTCGGTATCGACGGCAACCACGGAACTCTGTGACAGCAAGCCAATCCCAGCTGCCAGCGCTTCGTCACTGGTCACAAATTCTGCTTTCATATCAGGCGACAGGACGCCGTCCGGAGAACGCATGTGCCAGTGTATTGCCATCGACAAATTCCAGCTCACCTCCCAGCGGTACACCGTGAGCTATACGCGACATGGAAATGCCCTCGGCATTCAACATCTCCGTCAAATAGTAGGCCGTGGCTTCACCCTCGACGGTAGGATTAGTGGCCAGAATGACCTCGCCTATGCCTTCTTCCCGTACTCGTTGTTGCAGCACATCCAGGCCGATGTCTTCCGGACCAATCCCGTCAATGGGTGACAAGTGCCCCATCAGCACGAAGTATTGACCACGGTAACTACCGCTGTGCTCCACCGCGGCGACATCTGCGGGGGTTTCGACGACACAAATCTGAGTGAGGTCACGACGCTCATCGAGACAAATCCCACATAACTCTTCCTCGGTAAAATTCCTGCAACGCGCACAATGGCTAACACCTTCCATAGCCCGATCAAGCGCCTTGGCAAGATTGAGGCCGCCCTCACGATCACGCTCCAACAGATGCAGGGCCATCCGCTGGGCCGATTTTGGTCCTACGCCCGGCAGGCAGCACAATCCCTGCAGTAATTCGTCTATTAATGGAGAAAAGGACACAGCGCTGATTCAGAACGGCATTTTGAAACCGGCGGGCACACCCATGCCACCAGCCAAATCCGTCATCGCCTGTCTATTGTTCTCTTCAACCTTGCGCACAGCGTCATTCACCGCGGCGGCCAGCAAATCCTCCAGCATCTCCTTGTCTTCCTTCAACAAGGAAGGGTCAATCGAAACCCGCTTCACGTCATAGCGACCGGTCATCACCACACTCACCAGTCCGGCTCCTGATTGGCCGGTAAGTTCGGCCTTGGCGGCCTCTTCCTGAGCCTGCTGCATTTTGCCCTGCAATTCCTGCGCCTGTTTCATCAGGTCGCCCATGTTGGGTTTCACGTGTATAAGCTCCTGTCTCTATAGACCTGCATTTGTTTCATTATCCGTGGGTTGAATCGAGGTATGATCCAGTACCCCATCAAAGCGATCCAGCAGTAACTGGACCTTGGGATCTTTCTCTATCTCTATCACCGCCTGTTCCAGTCGTTCGCGACGCTTTCTGACCTGTCGGGCCGCGGGAGTTTCTCCATTGACAGCCGCAATCGTTATTCTCGCCTCGCTGGTCTCACCAGTATGGCGAGTCAAGGCAGTACTCAATTTTTCCACACAACTCTCATTGAGCAGCGCTGACTGGTTTTCGTCCAGGATAAACTCCCAAACTGGCCCATCAACCCTGGCCAGACAACAATGAGACGCCACCGCCTGCACTATTCCGCTCAGCTCCAGTGCAGGTAGCACCTCAGACCAATCAGAGTAAGGTGGCGTTTGAACAGGGTCATCAGCCGCTGGGGGATTAACTTCTTCCGAATCTGCCGTCGGTTCAGGTCGCGGACTCTGGTCATCCTCCAGAGTAGCGATGGGCTCAACTGTCTTTGGCATCCCCGGCTCTGGTATCTCCGGCTCTGGTATCTCCGGCTCTGGTTCTGCCGGCTGCGGTGCCTCAACCAACTTTTTTCCAGGATCGCCCACCTCCGTGGGGGCAGGCGTTCCACCGCTGACAATCTCGGTACCGTCTAAGCGCGGTTTAAAAACCAGCATCCGTATCAGTGTCATCTCCAGTGCGGCACGAGGATCATGGCTAAAGGGCAGATCACGCTTGCCATTCAACGTAGTCTGGTAGAAAAGCTGAACATCCTCGGCGGTCAGTGAACCTGCAAACTCAACAATGGCCGCACCCGCATCATCGTCCGCTGCAGCCAGATCCGGCATAGCCTGATGCATTGCCACGCGATGCAGAATACTGAGCATCTCATTCATCGCGTTCTCGTAGTCCGGTGCCCTCTCCGCGAACTGTTCGACCAGCGCCATTGTTCTATCACTGTCGCTGGCGGCAACCGCCTCGAGAATTTGCAGCACCAGACCGCGGTCTATGGTCCCCAACATAGTGCGGACTTCAGCCTCACGCACGGTACCGGAACCAAAGGCAATGGCTTGATCGGTCAGGCTGAGCGCGTCACGCATACTACCCTCGGCAGACCTCGCCAGCTGGACCAGGGCGGGTTCTTCGTAGTCGATCGCTTCCTGGCGCAGCACATCTGCCAGATGACCGCTGATACGCTCCACGCTGATGTTCTTTAGATTGAACTGTAAACAGCGCGACAGAATGGTTGCTGGTAGCTTTTGTGGATCGGTAGTGGCCAGCAAGAATTTCACATGCGGTGGTGGTTCTTCCAGTGTCTTGAGCAGCGCGTTAAAGCTATGCCCCGACAACATGTGGACCTCATCGATCAAATATATTTTGTAGCGCGCCCGCGTGGGTGCGTACTGCACATTTTCGAGTAGCTCCCGGGTATCCTCTACCTTGGTGCGGCTGGCAGCATCAACTTCAATAAGATCGACGTCACGCCCCTCGGAGATCTCGACACAGGCGTTGCATTGGCCGCAAGGCTCCGAGGAGACGCCCGTTTCACAGTTAAGGCAACGGGCCAGAATACGGGCGATAGTGGTCTTGCCTACGCCCCGGGTTCCCGTGAAAAGGTAGGCATGATGCAGACGATCCTGATCAAGGGCATTGATCAGTGCCTGCAGCACGTGTTCCTGGCCGACCAGTTCGCGGAACACTTTAGGTCGCCATTTGCGGGCAAGAACCTGATACGACATGCTATTTAAAGGAGCCTTGCGGAAGAGCCTGCTAGCATACACCAGCGTGCAGCACGCAAAAAGGGTGGCGGTCCAAACAGCCACACCCCGGCACACGAGTTGAAAGCTACCGTTGCTCCCTTCCGGGCCTGGCGGGGTTTACCATCTATCGTTGCGAGGGGACCGTAGGGACCACCATAGTTCCCGACCAACTGGACGGGCGACGTATTGTGTCTAAATATTGCAGACCGCGCAAGCAGCGGGTAGCCTGAACGGCATGCTTCTACATTATTCAGAGCGGGGTGAGGGTAAACCGCTACTTCTGCTGCACGGATTATTCGGTTCCGGCGACAATCTCGCTTCGGTAGCCCGAGACCTGGCAGCTGATCACTGCGTTATCAGCCTCGATCTTCGCAACCACGGTCGTTCGCCCCACGCCAAGCTGATCGACTACGCATCAATGGCCGCCGACGTGGCGGAGACGCTTCAACATATCGGGCTGAGCGCATGCGCGATGATGGGTCACTCCATGGGCGGAAAGACCGCCATGCAAATTGCGCTTTCGTATCCGGAACTTGTGACTCGCCTGTGCGTGTCCGATATCGCACCGGTCCGCTACTCCCACCACCACAGCTGCATCATCGCCGGCCTCCAGGCCGTTCAGGCAACTCAGATAGCGTCTCGCTCAGCAGCAGACAGCGTCCTTGCCGAGTACGTGGAGGAGCCCTCGGTGCGGGGTTTTCTGCTCAAAAGCCTGGCACGGAGTGACAAGGGCAACTACCGCTGGCGATTCAATGTTGGTGCCATCGTCGACTGTTATGAGAATATTGCGGCCGCGCCCGTTGGTGAATCCTGGCCGGGGCCGACTCTGTTTATCGGCGGTAGTAATTCAGATTACATACGCCCCGAACACGGTGAGGCCATCAAGGAGCATTTCCCTGCCGCCAGCTACCGGCAGATACAAGGTGCCGGACACTGGCTACACGCTGAGAAACCCGTGGCCTTCAACCGACTGGTGAGGAACTTTATCGCCGCCTAACCCGCGATCACGGCCGCCTGAGCTGATCCAGCATCGACTCCACAGCAGCCGGCGGTGATGTCGTCGCGAAGCTGACAGCGGTGGCTACCAGCATATTGACCACCGCGCCCACCACCCCTATTCCCTGGGGAGATATGCCAAACCACCAGTGTGCGCTGTTATCCAGCTCCGGTGACACAAACTTAAAAAACACGATATACCCGAAGGTCAAAATAAGGCCGACCAACATGCCGGCAATGGCCCCCTCCTTGTTGATTCTGCGAAAGAATATCCCCAGAAAAATCGCTGGGAAAAGTGACGCCGCAGCCAACCCAAAGGCAAAGGCAACGACCTGGGCGACAAAGGCCGGCGGATAAATCCCGAACCAGCCGGCCACCACAATGGCCGACGCCGCGGCCAGCCGCGCGCACAGCAGCTCCTGTTTCTCGGTGATACCCGGCATCCAGGTACTTTTCAACAAATCATGGGATACGGAACTGGAGATAACCAGTAGCAAACCCGCCGCGGTGGACAGCGCCGCAGCCACAGCACCCGCTGCCATAAGCGCCACCACCCAGGCAGGCAAGCGGGCAACCTCTGGACTTGCCATCACCATGATGTCGCGATCAACGTAAATTTCATTGGCGTTGGGCGTTGGGGTATTGCTGAGTAAGCGTTGGCCGAGCTCTCCCTGCTCCCCGGTAAACTCAGGCACCTTGGGCTCGAAGGCGGACCCAGCCCGGTACTGCATTACCCCGTCCCCGTTCTTATCCTGCCAGGCTAACAGTCCAGTTCCCTCCCAGTTGCGGAACCACTCCGGCGCCTCGGCGTAAGGCGTTTCATTCACGCTATCCGACAAATTGAGCCGGGAAAAAGCCGCCACACCGGGAACGGCTGTATACATAAGGACGATAAAAACCAGGGCAAAACCCGCCGAGAGTCTGGCGTCACTGACCTTGGGGACGGTAAAGAAACGTACGATCACATGCGGCAACCCGGCCGTGCCAATCATCAACGCGGCAATGATGGCAAAGGTATCAATCTTGGATTTGGAATTTTCTGTATACGCTGTGAAACCCAGTTCCAGAGTAACCTGATCCAGCTTCTCCAGCACCGTCAGACCGCTGCCATCGATCAATTCACTACCCAACCCAAGCTGGGGTAGCGGGTTCCCGGTAAACTGTATCGACAAAAATACCGCGGGCACGGAGTACGCGAATATCAAAACGCAGTACTGCGCGACCTGGGTATAGGTGATGCCCTTCATACCCCCCATCACGGCGTAGGTGAATACAATACCCATCCCAATCATCACGCCAATATCGATTTCAACCTCGAGAAAGCGCGAGAACACAATGCCCACACCGCGCATCTGACCGGCGATATAGGTAAAGGAAATGAAGATCAGACAGATCACTGCCACTACCCGGGCACCATTGGAGTAGTAACGATCCCCGATAAATTCAGGCACCGTATAACGGCCGAATTTGCGCAAATAAGGCGCTAACAGGAGGGCCAGGAGTACGTAACCCCCGGTCCAGCCCATCAGATATACAGAGGCATCACTGCCGGCGAAGGCCATAATGCCCGCCAGAGAGAGAAACGAAGCGGCGCTCATCCAGTCCGCCGCGGTGGCCATACCGTTGACGATGGGGTTAACGCCACCACCGGCAACGTAAAAATCTTTGGTTGAGGCCGCGCGGGACCAAATCGCAATACCGATATAGAGCAGAAAACTGGCGCCAACCACGATAAAACTCAGCGCTTGCACACTCATGATGCGTCACCGCCGTCGGTGCCCGCAGTCTCTTCCCGTGATTCGGCATCCTGCCGATACAGGCGTTCTATCCGCGACATCCAGGCGTGATAGAAAAAAATCAACGCGACATAGACAAACAGCGCCCCCTGTTGCGAGATCCAGATACCGAGAGGGTAACCCCCAAGGGAGTATTGATTGAGCGTGTCGACAAAAAAGACACCGCCCCCGAAGGAAACTAGCGCCCAGATCGAGAGCAGAACCACCAGCACGTGAATATTTGCACGCCAGTACTTTTCATCAGTAGGAGTCGTCATGGGCAAGGTCGGAAATTGTTTTTGTTGTTGGTTCAGACCTTACCAGAAAGTGCTCCCGGGTAGAAAGAGAACACAATTGTGCGCTATGGAGAGCGCACTGAGTACTCAGTCGTCCAGACCACCCATGCAGATGTACTTGATTTCCAGGTAGTCATCGACGCCGTATTTGGAGCCCTCTCGCCCCTGACCGGATTCCTTCAAGCCGCCAAAGGGAATAACCTCTGAGGTAATCGCCACCTCATTGACGCCGACCAGCCCATACTCGATCCCCTCCGATACGCGCCACACCCGCCCTATGTCCCGGGTGTAAATATAGGCTGCCAGACCGAACTCAGTGTCATTGGCCATGGCTATGGCTTCTGCTTCGGTTGAAAACTTGAAAATGGGTGCCACGGGGCCAAATATCTCTTCCCGAAAAACACGCATCTTGTCACTTACGTTGGTCAGAACCGTGGGCTGGTAGAAACAGGGACCCAACTTATCCGGTCCTCCGCCTGTGGTCACCGTGGCTCCCTGCGCCACCGCATCGGCGACCATCTCGTCAATATCGCTGACCGCTTTCTCGTTAACCACAGGTCCGTGCGTCACACCTTCATCCAGTCCGTTCCCAATTTTGAAGGTATTAACCAGCGCGGTGAATCTTTCAACAAAAGCATCATAGACAGAATCCTGCACCAGGATACGATTGGCGCAGATACAGGTCTGCCCAGAGTTGCGATATTTGGAGGCCGCCGCACCCGCAACCGCCTTCTCAAGGTCAGCATCGTCAAACACCACCACGGGGGCGTTGCCTCCCAACTCCATCGACGTACGCTTGACCGTATCGGCACACTGCTTCATCAGCACTTTGCCCACGGGGGTGGAACCAGTGAAGGACAACTTGCGTACAATCGGATTGGCGGTGAGTTCGCCACCGATCACGCTTGAGCTGACGCCTGTCACCAGGCTCAGTACCCCGGCGGGAACACCAGCCTGATCCGCCAACGCAGCCATCGCCAATGCAGAGAGTGGCGTCTCCTTGGCCGGCTTGATGATCATGGTACAACCCACCGCCAGCGCCGGGCCTGCTTTGCGGGCAATCATGGCATTGGGGAAATTCCAGGGTGTGATAGCTGCTGTAACTCCCACCGGCTGACGAATGACAATAGCGCGCCTGTCGGCCTGTGGAGCTGGAATTACATCACCGTAAACACGCTTGCCCTCCTCGGCAAACCATTCGATAAAGGATGCTCCGTACAATACTTCACCAAGTGATTCAGCCAGCACCTTGCCCTGCTCCGCCGTCATGATCAACGCGAGGTCATGCTGATTCTCGATCATCAGATCGTACCAACGTCGCAATATGATCGAGCGTTCCTTGGCGGGAAGGGCCCGCCAGGATTGCAGAGCTACTTCGGCGGCATCTATTGCCCTTTTTGTTTCAGCGGCACCACAACTTGCTACCTCGGCAATCAATTCACCCGTTGCCGGATTAAACACGGCAAATGTCTCGCCATCATCACCATTCACCCATTCCCCGTCTATATAGGCCTGGGTTTTAAGAAGGCTAGGATTTCCAAGTTTTTCCGCTAAATTCATTTCTGAAAGTTCCCCTGTCGGTAGCAACCAGCCCAAGGCTGAGAGCTTAAAAATTAGAGCGGACTATAGCATCTCATTCCGCGAGGAAAATGCCCAAATCGGGTTACATAGGCGAGCAGTTAGCGGGGATGAAATAAACTAACTCAGCACATCGTTCCAGATGCGAACCCCGCCCAGCGCAACCCCACCCGCCAAAATACCGATTATAAAGCTGAACAAGGTAGGCGTAATTGCCGCGAACAATGGTCCAACTATATACCAGGTCTGCACTGCGGCAACGGCTGCATTCTGAATAGTCTCCAGAAAGTGAAAGCCATGCAACAGAATGCCACCGCCCACCAGAAACATGGCCGCCGTGCCAATCACCACCAGCGCTTTCATCAACCAGGGTGCGAAATCGAGCAACCGATTGCCGAACCAGCGAGCCAGATCGTAGCTGAAACCAATTCCAGTGCGCCCAGCCATGTGCAGACCCAGATCATCCAGCTTCACAATGGCAGCAACAAAACCATATACGCCGACAGTCATCAGCAAGGCAATCGTCGACACAACAGCCAACTGCATCTCAAAGGTCTGCTCCGTCACTGTGCCCATGGTTATCACGATAATTTCCGCCGACAGAATAAAGTCCGTGCGGATGGCGCCCTTGATCTTTTTTGCCTCAAATTCCAATGGATCTACCTCAGGGTCAGCCAGATGCTGTACCAGATCGCGGTGATGCGCCTCTTTCTCCTCGGGCGTTTCAATAGAGTCGTGGGTTATCTTTTCAAAGCCTTCAAAGCAGAGATAGATACCTCCGGCGATCATCAGGAGCGTGACCAATGTAGTAGAGACTGCCGAAATTGCCAGCGCGGCGGGTACGAGAATCAACTTGTTTCGAAAGGACCCCTTGGCAACAGCCCAGACCACAGGTAGCTCACGATCCGCGTTAACACCGGAAACCTGCTCAGCATTAACCGCCAGGTCGTCCCCCAGCACGCCAGCGGTTTTTTTGGCTGCAATCTTGGTCATGCTGGCCACGTCATCTAGCAATAACGCAATATCGTCGATCAATACGAGCAGACTGGCACCGGCCATGATTCGCGTGTCCGAATTAAAGAGGTCCAGTTTACCCAAAAAGCTATTCAGTAACAGTGTCCAGAGATGCCGCCACCTGAATCAGCGGCGGCGGCCCGGCTTCGCAAACCGGGCATGGGCGGCCGGGCTGCCGTCGTGCCAGGTGCCTGCGAGGTAATCAATTGGCGTGGTGATATTGCCATAATTGACGTCAAACTGCCGATGGTGCAGATGGTGGAACAAATCACCGGCGGGCATTTTCCCCCAGCGCCCCAGAGAGATCCAGCGAAACCCACTGTGTGAGACGGCGGGACTCAGGGTCTGGAAAAAACCCGTAAGAATAATAATCACAGGGTGCACGGGAACTACCCACCAGAGCAGGTATAGCGTGAAGTACACCGCGTGTTCGTATGGGTGCATCGAAATCCCGGACCAGGGTATTGGGTTCAGGTTGCGGTGATGTAGTGCATGGGTGTGTCGAAACAGAGAAGGCAGATGCATCAAACGGTGTATAAAGTAAAAATGCGTTGTCGACCAAAAAAATACCGCCAGACACATGACCATTAAATAGACCGGGGACTCAGCCCATGTAACGATATCAATGCGTCCGCTGGCGTAGTACCAGAAGGTCAGTGACTCATAAAACGTCCAGAAGGTGACGCCGCTAATCAGGCTCCAGAACATATTATCCAGCGTCTGTCGCCCGCCCAGATACTGCCGTCCCGGTCTGGGCCACCGGGAATCGATTTTGTAGCGATCACCCTGCCCCCTTTTGACATACAGCCACCAGTGCAATCCTCCGGCCACCATAGCCAGTATGCAAGCATTCCGCAGCCACAGCAGAAATATCCAGTCTATGGACAGATCCGCCATGCGATCCATTGCGGGGGTCAGAAAAATCCAGGTCAGAACCGCAAGCCCGATATAGATCAGCCCCCAGGGAAAGAGCACCGAGCCCAGCCATTGCAAAGCCGCCAGCGGTTGTGGCGGCCAGTGATACAGACCTGGAAAAGAGACTGGCTCCAGTGGATCAGCCGGTCCAGAAGCTTCAGTGCGCTGCATACCCGTCACCGTTACCGTGTCGGAGGAAAGTTCCTGCGACACTCAAGCCAAGAATGTGGCGATCGTATCAAGAGAGTGAGCCTGGTCACCAGTCCTTTGAGTACACTGTTTTGCCGTCCTTGATAGTCTCGAGTACAGCAATATCCTTGATGGTCATGGGATCGACGGTGAGTGGATTATCTCCGAGAATGGTCAGATCGGCGCGTTTTCCCACCTCAATTGAGCCTTTGCTGTCTTCCTCAAAGTACTGATAGGCCGCATGTATAGTGATGCTCTTCAGGGCGTTCAAAGGATCTATACGCTGCGCTTCGCCCAGAATCTTTCCGCTACGTGTCACTCTGTTCACACTGGCCCACAACAGACGCATCATATCCGGCGGCACAATGGGAGTATCGTTATGCGTGGTGAACACCATGCCTCTATCCACCGATGTCTTCAGCGGGCTGATACGAGAAGCCCGCTCCACACCGAACACTGAATCCCGATGCCAGTCACCCCAGTAGAACGTGTGGGCGGAAAAATACGAGGGAATCATACCCAACTCCTGCATCGCATCCTGTTGATCTTCCCGCAGGGTCTGAGCATGAATCATGACCGTGCGACGCTTCTCTTCCCCCACCTTGTCGTTGGCCGCTCGCACCGCCGTGATCAATTGGTCGGCGGCTGCATCACCGTTGGCGTGTGCTTGTAAAGGCATGCCGTGCTCGTAGGCATCTACCACATGTTGCAGTACCACGTCGTCTTCCATGGTGGCGTAGCCCACATAGTTCTCATCCTGCCCATGGGGGGGATGAAGGTAGGGTTTGGTCAGCCAGGCCGTCTTGCCCTGAGGTGAGCCGTCGAGAACCAGTTTGACGCCGGCGATCCTGAAATTATTGTTGTAAGTTGCGCTGTATTGAGGATATGCGGGCTGTGTAGATTCAGCATCACCCGCACCATGACTGGCGTCCACAGTCTGCATGTAGGGAAATGCCGTCACATCGAGGTAGAGCATATTTTCCGCTGCTGCGCGCTCAAGAATGCCGAGTTCATTTGGTCCCAGGGCTCCATCCTGGACGGTGGTAATGCCGTGACGAGCGTAGAACTCCTGGGTAGGTACCAGGAGCCCCAGCAATTGCTCCGGTGTGACGGCAGGCAACTTGGCAAACACCATCCACATAGCGGTTTCCTCCAGCACCCCGTCGGCCTTACCGGCGTCATCCCTTCGGATGATACCGCCCTGGGGATCAGGGGTATCAGCATCAATACCTGCTACCTCCAGGCATTTCGAATTACAGGCCGCCAGGTGCCCACTGACGTGCCGCAACACAATCGGAACCTCTGTGGATACTTTGTCTAGATCCTCCCGGGTGGGGTGGCGTTGATCCGCCAACAGCGAATCATCATAGCCCCATCCAGTCAGCCAGCCCGACGCATCTGCATCTCCCAGGCGCGCGGTCAGCAGATTAACGATGTCCTCAATGGTTTCAGCGGTTCCGACCGGAGGCGAGGACAAATTCACCGAGCCCTGGTTCATGGCTGTAAACGTCAGGTGACCATGGGCATCAATCAAGCCGGGCACCAGCGTATTGCCTTTGAGATTGATCCGGTTAGCGCCCGTCCCAGCTGCTGCAAGCACTTCATCCTCAGTACCCACGGCGATAATCAAACCAGCGCGCACTGCCACAGCCGCAGCATCTGGCTGATCATCATTGACCGTAATTATTGGACCGCCGCTATACACTACTGTATCTGTAACCTGGGCAGGCGCTGCTGCATCCAGGGTGTTATCGGCATCCCTGCTGGAACGGGAGCAAGCCCCCAGCATAAGACCCAGACACAGAATACTGATTACGATCTTGATGTTGTTCACTGGTAACCTCTCGGGGTGCAATTTTGGGTAACGTCAACCTTTATTATCAACTATATTGTGCGTGGATCAGCCAATGAATCCAACCTTGCCGGCCTAAGCATAGATACCAGCACGGACAACATCAGAAAAAAGGGAATCTATGCATGCCCACCTACAGTGAATTATTTATGGTGCCAACGATGGATATTTTATCGTTTAGCATCAAAGTAATAGCACCATGATCTTAAGATGCGCCAGCATGCTGATGCTCTTGTCGCTGCTCGCGTGTTCGGCTACGCCCTACGACCTGGTGCTTTCCGGGGGCAGAGTCATCGACCCCGAAAGCGGACTCGACGACATTCGGTCAATCGGCATTCGCGATGACCGCATCATCAAGATCAGCGAACAGGTCCTGCATGGAAAAGTAACTATCGATGCCAGTGGGTTGGTGGTAGCGCCGGGATTTATAGACCTGCATACGCATTCTCCGACACCACTGGGATTCCGGTATCAGGCACTGGACGGGGTAACTACCTCGATGGAACTCGAAGCTGGCGCCTATCCGATCAGCGAATTCGGTCAATTACTAAAGCAGGGTTCTCCACTCAATTACGGTGCATCTACTGGCCACGCCATGATCAGAGTCAAGGCAAAGTCGGGTAAAGAGTATACCAATGCACTCGACACCCGGGCGGGCATTACGTTTTCCAGCCCCGAATTTTCTGAACCCGCTTCACAGAAGGAGTTGTTCGAGATCAATCGTCTGCTCGAGGATGGCCTGAGACAGGGTGGTCTTGGTATCGGGCTACTGTTGGACTACCTCAGTGAGGCTGTGGACGCCCGTGAATTGCGGGTCGTCTTTGAGGTGGCAGCCAAACATGATGCCCCCGTATTTGTACATATCAGGCGCGGCCTATCAGGGGAGACTGCGGGCTTGATCGAAGTCATCGAGCTGGCCAAAATAACCGGTACAGCAATACACGTCTGTCACCTTTCGCATTCCGCGATGAAGGGTATTTACGAATTCCTCGACATTATCCAGCAGGCCCGTGCCGATGGCGTTGATGTAAGCAGTGAGGTGTTACCCTACAACGCCGGCACCACGACCATTGCCGCCGCTGTATTCGGCCGGGACTGGCAATCCATTTTTGACATTACCTATGAAGACATTGAGTGGGCTGCCACCGGGGAGCGTTTCAATAAATCCATGTGGGAGGAGTACCGCGAAAAACACCCTTCCGGAATGGTCATACATCACTACCTGACTGAAGAATGGACGCAGGCTGCTGTTGCCGCCGAAGGCATTATGGTGGTTACCGATGGGACTCCGGCCATCACAAAATCTGTACTGATTCCGCCACAGGGCGTGGGTAGCTTCTCTAAAGTCCTGGGGCGCTACGTTCGCGAAGCCAGGATACTGGACTTGCCGACTGCACTTGCAAAAATGTCGCTTCTGCCGGCTCAGCGTCTGCAAAAAATTGCACCGGTATTCGCGCGCAAAGGTCGTTTGCAGCAGGGCGCAGACGCCGATATAACTGTTTTTGACCCCGCGACCATCATCGATAACGCCACCTATCTAAACCCGTATCAGGCCTCCACGGGTGTCGTTCACGTTCTGGTCAACGGCAAGCTGATTGTACAAGATGGCATCTTCATTGAAGAAAGCAAACCCGGACGCTTACTGACCGGTCGTACACGCTAAACAGTTGAGACATACAGCATCATGAAATTAAAGCATATCACCCTGGCGAGCTTTGTCCTTGTTCTCTCAGCGTGCATGAAGCCCGCCACCGAGAATGAATCCTCCGCCAGCACAGCGCCATCAAGCGCAACACCATCCATCACGCTCTACACCGCCGCCAAGGTCGTCACGATGAATGCTGACGATGCTTTCCACACGGCGCTGGCCGTTAAGGATGGTCGCGTTTTGGCTGTGGGGAATCGGATAGAAGTCGAAGCCGCTATCGGCGCAGAACCCTTTGTCGTTGATCAACAATTCGCGGACAAATACATTTTTCCCGGATTTATCGACAATCATCTGCACCCGGCTCTGGCTGGTTTGCTGCTACCAGCCCAGTTCATCACACCCTACCCCTGGGATCTCCCCAATCAGAAGGTGGCGGGTGTGCAAGGAGAGCAGGCATATCGCCAGCAACTAAAGAAACTTCATGAATCAATGCGAGACCCTTCTGAATTCCTGGTGACCTGGGGATACCACGAACTGTTTCATGGCGAGATGAGCAGGGAAATTATCAACTCTGTCTCAGACAGCAGACCAATCATAGTCTGGCAGCGCTCGTTCCACGAAATCTACGCCAACGATGCCGCCCTGGAGCAACTGGGCATCACGGAAGACGCAGTCGCTGGAATCCCGATGATTGATTACGCCAATGGACACTTCTGGGAAACCGGACTATTCGCGATATTCCCGCAACTACAATCGTTGGTTCTCGCGCCAGAGCGCATTCGGGAAGGCATGTATGTGGGCCTGGAGCATGCCAGAAGAAACGGCATCACCACCCTCGCCGATCAGGGCGTACCCCTGCTCAACCTCGATATGGAAATGATGCACCTTGAAGCCGTGTTGCAGGACAACAAGCTGCCGCTGCGCATGTTGCTCATCGGCAACGCAAAAACATTGGGGCTAGAAGGCAGCAAGCAGGGCCTGATCAATATGGAATCCCTACCCGGGCGCAATACAGAATCACTCACCTACCTGCCAAAGCAGGTCAAACTGTTGGCGGACGGTGCCTTTTACTCTCAACTGATGCAAATGAGGGACGGTTATCTCGACGGCCACCACGGCGAGTGGATTACCCCACCCCAGGAACTACGGGAATCGGCGCGTTTGTACTGGAATCAGGGCTACCAGCTTCATATTCACGTCAACGGTGACAAGGGTCTGGCAACGGTACTCGACATCATCGACACGCTGCAGCAGGAAACACCGAGAAGCGATCATCGTACCGTGTTGCACCACTATGGCTACGCGGGCGCCGATCAATCAGCTCGCGTCGCCGAGCTGGGCATCAGCGTGTCCGCCAATCCATTTTACCTCTGGGCACTGGGTGAAAAGTACGCCGAGATCGGAATGGGTCCTGAGCGCGCCCATGCTATTACGCGCCTGGGTGCGTTGGAGAAACTCGGTGTTGCCGTTTCCTTCCACTCAGACCTACCCATGGCTCCCGCTGCTCCTCTGGTACTGGCAGGCATCGCTGCCTCTCGTGAAGTGGCCAGTGGTGCGGTGCTGCGTGCGGATGAAAAAATGAGTGTTGCTGCAGCGCTGCGCGGTATCACCATTCATGCTGCTGAAGCTATTCAGCAACAGCACAGGTTGGGGTCCATCGAGGCCGGCAAATTAGCGGATTTTACCGTATTGGAACAGGACCCCTATGAGGTTCAACCAGCGCAGTGGCGACAAATCAGCATATGGGGGACTGTACTGGGCGGAACGCTCCATCCCCGGTAGCTCATCCCGTCGCCAGCAGGGCCTCATCGTAGGGGTAGGTGGACATTAGTTCGGTACCAGTTTTGGTCACTAACACCATTTCTTCCAATTTGACGCCCTCGCCTCCACTTTCATCACCGATAAACGACTCCACACTGAGCACCATGCCTGGCACGATGGTCCCGTCGTAGCCGGAGTTTGCCCAGTCCTGGGGATAGGGGATACCGGGCCACTCATCAGCCAGGCCAACTCCGTGCACCATAAACCCATATTTGTTAGCCCGGTAGGCTGGCGGTATCGGCCAGCAGGCCTCAGACACTTCCCGAAAACTCATCCCTGGTCGCAACACAGAAATGTCGTGCTGAATCTGTTCGTAGGACAACTGATACAGCTCCCGCTGGCGTGCCGTTGGAGTCGCACTACAAACCCAGGCCCGGGACATATCAGCACAATAGCCATAAGGTCCAACCAGATCCGTGTCAAAACTGACCATATCTCCCGCCTCGATCACCCGCATCGAGCACTCGTGAAACCAGGGGTTGGTGCGTGGCCCGGACGCCAGCAACCGGGTTTCTATCCACTCACCGCCATTGGCAATATTGACGCGATGTAATTCTGACCAAAGTGCATTCTCGGTAATACCCGGCGTCAGCGCGGCGTGCATCGCATCCATGCCTGATTGACACACCCTGATAGCTTCGCGCATCAGGGATAATTCACCATCACTCTTGACGCTACGTGCCGTTTCCATCACTGCCTGCCCTTCACAGAGTTCGATCCCCAAAGAGCGCAACGCATCCGTACCCTCGTGGCCGAGTCGATCGAGCGCAAGCCTGCGATTGCTCCCGGCATGCTCTGTCATTATGTCATTGATAAGGTGTGCAAATTTAGTCGCTGCCTCCGATGAACGGTTGCCAGCAGCAAAAAAACTCAATCCGGGCATAACCCGATACTCATCAACCGTGGGTAATCCCTCTGCGAGAAAGGGGTAATCACCGTAATCGAATAAAACCACCGGACCGTTGGTCAACAGCAGTACGCAGCGGGTTTCATAGTGAGTGCACCACACCTGCATATTGGTAGCATCAGTGGTGTAGCGTGTATTGAGGGGGTCGAATAAGAGCACACCTGCGTAGTCGTTTTGAACAAGTTGTTCTCTGACCCGCGCCACCCGATAATGCCTCACCTCATCAAGCACCTCAGGTGCTTCGGTAAACTCCATCGCGCCATGTTGCACTGGCATGGACTGGATACCTCTACTCATTTGCTTAACCCGGCAGCTTTTTATTGCCGATCGTTCACTTATTGCATTCCAGCCCAGTCTATCGCCTCTTCCACCAGAGTGACGTACGCCGGCAGTTTGTACGTCGCGGCCTGGTGACCAATGGCAATATACACCGCCCTGCCCTGCTCAATATTGTGCCGCCAGGCTATGGGGTGCTCACCTTCCATAGAAGTGCCACCTGGATCATAAGAGTTTTCATCCATCGTCAGCAGTATTTCTGACCCCGTCGACCGCGGGTTACTCTTGAAAAAGTACCATTCTTCACTGGCGATATTCCAGGGCGATGAAAGGTGAGCCAGCATCTCGACCTCCGGGTCGGGCACCAACACATCCGCATCAACAAACTGTGGCTGCATGGTGTGCCCCGCAAATTGGGCACCGATCAGGGTGTCGACATACCAATCCCATTGATACCAAAAATCACCACCCGCGGCGTGCAAGCCAAGGAACCCGCCACCGCTTTCCATGTAGTTGCGAAACGCCGATTTTTGATTTTCGTCCAATACCGTGCCACTTGTGTTGTTCCATATCACCACGTCAAATTGCTTGAGCAATTCTTTAGTCATGACTGCCCCATTTTCCGTCTGGAAATAGTCCCAGCCATTGTTATCGGCAATGGACTTGAGCATGGCATCGGCGACGGGTAGCGCTTCCTTGTGCACAAAGCCATTGGTCTTGGAAAATATCAGCACCGCGGGGCTGCTTAAATCCGCTGGCAACTCCGGGGGCGTATCATCAAGATCGACAAGAATGGCACCGAACTGCTTTGCGACAAAAAGCGCCCCAACCAATACGACGACCAGCAGCACTCCACCGATCCAGGCCAATATTCTGAACATATAAGGGTCACTCACTCTCAGTTATGGGTGGGGGAATTGGTCGCCAGGCAGTGAAATACAAATCAATACTTTGCACTATACCTACTCATGACCTCTGCAATTTCCTGCAAGCTGGCCGGGTCGTCAATTGTAGAGGGAACTGTATAGGCTTCGCCAGCAGCAATCTGCCGCAGGCTTTTTCGCAAAATTTTACCGGAGCGGGTTTTGGGCAAACGGTCCACCAGCAGAGCACTGTTGAAACACGCAAAAGCGCCAATCTCTCGCCGAATGGCGGCGGTTAATTCAGCCTCCAGGGTCGCGCCGTCTATATTAGCGCCATCCTTGAGTACAACCAGTCCCATGGGTGCCTGCCCCTTAATCGCATCACTGACACCAATCACAGCACATTCTGCCACGGCGGCGTGAGCCGCGACGATTTCTTCCATCTGCCCCGTGCTCAACCGATGACCCGCAACATTGATGACATCATCGGTACGGCCCATCACGAACACATAACCATCTTCGTCTATATAGCCACCATCGCCAGCCATGTAATACCCCGGCGCATCGTCCAGGTAGCCGGTCTGAAAACGGGAGAAATCCCCCCAAATCGTCTGCAGGCTTGCCGGAGGCATGGGTAATTTGAGAACGATTGCACCGGTTTCGCCGGGCCCCATTTCAGTACCCTCATCATCCAGAATACGTACATCAAATCCGGGCACCGGCAAAGTCGATGACCCGGGCTTGATAGGAAACGACTCTATACCTACCGGGTTGGCACTGATCGCCCACCCGGTTTCGGTCTGCCACCAGTGATCCACTACCGGAACACCCAGTAACCCATCAAGCCACTCCCAGGTTGGGGGATCGAGGCGTTCACCGGCCACAAACAGCATTTTCAGACCCGTTAGATCATAGTCCGTTAACAACTGCCCTTCAGGATCAGCTTTGCGTATTGCGCGAAACGCGGTGGGGGCCGCGAACAGCGCTTTGACCTGATACTCCTCCACCACTCGCCAGAACGCGCCGGCGTCCGGGGTATTAACCGGTTTTCCCTCGTAAAGAATACTTGAGAGCCCTGCCAGCAGCGGTGCGTAAACAATGTACGAGTGACCCACTACCCACCCGACATCCGACGCCGCCCAGAACACCTCGCCAGGATTCATATCGTAGATGGCTTTCATACTGTA
>CALJGI010000021.1 GCA_938074045.1 uncultured Halieaceae bacterium | reverse complement strand
CTCCTACCTCTTCCGCCAATGCATGCTCGTGCCCGCGCCAACGAGCTCGAGCACCAATCGGGCGGCTGCCAGACAAGAATTGAAAGCGAAGCGATTAAGGCGCCTAGAGAATGAAAAAAGTATATGGATTAGCAGTGCTGGTGGTGTTGATGCTC
Source organism: uncultured Halieaceae bacterium (assembly GCA_938074045.1). GTDB lineage: Bacteria > Pseudomonadota > Gammaproteobacteria > Pseudomonadales > Halieaceae > CALJGI01. Next base: position 154,694 of record CALJGI010000021.1, on the reverse strand, counting down.
GGCAGCGCCGGTTGCGAAACGGTGGCCATTGATCAGGAGCCTGTCGAAAACTGGGACCTCGTGAAATTGTGTGGCTCCATTGGCAATATGAGAACCTAGATGGTGGATCATCAGACCAATCCTCGCTACGCCAGTGTGGTGGGTGAATTCAAATCCCGGGTTGAGTCGCTTTATACGAAAAAGGAAATTGCCTACATCCTCGATGGAAAACTGTTTATAGGGATGACAGAGCCAGCGATGGAGTGCGCCTGGGGTATACCGGTAGATCGCAAAGAGTCTCGGGGCACCTGGGGAGATCACTCGGAAATTATCTACGGTGAAGAGCGTGATGGCGCCACGGTGTTTACGGAAAATGGGCGTATCACCAGCTGGCGCAGCAAGGACTGACCATTACTTGTCATAGGTCTATTGTACGGTCATACATCGCTGGTTGCCTGCTGTGTTCAACAGCGTCTTTTGTTGATGCCGATGACATAGCACCCCAAACATCAGCCGACATATTAGACGCTGAGGTTATAACGCTTATCGATGGGCTTTATCAAAGCTCAGCCGACGCCCAGCAGGCCTTGCGCGCCGCAGCTGAATCGCTGATTGTCATCGTTCGTCGAGATTTTCCGACAGCAGACTATCCTGCCCTGGCAGAAACCCTGTACAAGAACATTGCCTGTCTCGTTTATTACGATCCTGAAACAGCGCACGCAACATACCAGTTGGTTCATCAGCAGGTGATAAACAATACTCTGAGGCGGCAGCGATACGAGAAATTTGAAAGTTCACTGGCTGAGGTACCCGGATCGCACAGTTGGTTGGATGAGGCTGGATCGGAAAAATGCGTTACAACCACGCGGGGTTAATCATCTACCAACGTTTTTAACTGCCTTATCCAATGCTCTTCCAACGCTGCAATTTTTTCCGCCGTCAGAGGGGTGTCCCTGTTCAGAATACTGATGCCACCATCCTCGCGCAGAATATTGGGCTGAAAACTTTCGATGTAACCCATTGGCGCCCGTCGATCATGCGCCATTTGTCTAAGTCCCCTGGGATTGTAAATCGAGATGTTGTTCGCCAAATGAACCGGCATCCTTGCAATGACATAATCATTGAGACCGAGTTTATCGATGAAGTTCACATGTGGTAGTGTCCATGCAGCCACGCCTACTGAACTCATGGCGTGTACAGGATAGTCGGGGCTTTGCAGTGATAGTCCGAGCTCACGGGGTGGGAACAGCCTTGAGAGATGCATGGCGAATATCTTGTGTTCTTGATGGCGCATACAAACGCTGCGCTCTATTAACCAGGATTGGGCGTTATCGAAAAGGCCTCCATACCATCTCAGAGCACGTGGTAGTTTTGGAGCTAATTCAATTGAAAGTCGATACGTGTCCAGCCTGGTAGTCGCCTGTTGACTATATAGCCAATGAGTCCAGGGAATTGGAAGCGATAGCATCATGAATGCCAATAGGCTAGTTAGAGCTTGGCTGGACTTGATACTGAGTTTGCTCAACATCGCAATAAAAGAAACCAGAATCAGAATGGGGGTAAAACTGTAGACACGATACTCAAAGTGATCACCGCCAATGATGAAAGTGTAGTAACTCAGTTGGACCAGAATGGTAGCTGTACATATCAATCGGCACAGGATATTGAAATTTATATTCTTTATTTCTTCGAGCTTGATCTCCAGAGGCTTGATCGTAGAAGTGCGATGCCAATTCCGCGTCATTCGAAGGATAAGTATCGCAACCAATATCAGCCATACCCACAGCGCATATTCCAGAATATAGGAGGAAAGGTAACGAATGCCACTTTCCGGCCAGGGTGATGTTACCTTGGCGAAATAGGTATTGGGCAACCATTCGTCATAGGTGGATTTTCTCCACAGTAGATGGGCGGGAACCAAAAGCAACGGCCAGATTTTCCATAGGTCTGTGATATTCGGCGCAGGTTTCCTCAACCATTGATGCGCAAAGATAAGAGCAAGGGTAGCGAGCCAGTAGAGCATGCCGTCGGGCCTGGTCAGCGCCAGCAATGAAGCGGTCAGTGAGATTCCCACCAGCCATCCACCTTCAGTTTTGCGGCCGAAGATGATCAGAAAAACCCAGGTCAGCAGCAGAAAGTTGAACAGGGCGGTCTCCAGACCAGAGCTGGTCCAGGCCAGAAAGGTTCTATTTGATAAAACGCCCACAACCATCAGAATGGCGAACACTGCCCGGTACTGTTGCAAAGATTTGTTTAGCTTGAGTTTTGCAATCATCGCTACGCCGATAACGAGGCTGCCATAGGAAAACCCCAGCGATAGATAATTGGAAGCCAACGGCGGCTCAATGCCCGTGCTCCGCCATACGATGTCCAGCAGCACTACCCAGAGGAAGTTGGAATAGCCTTCCACAGGCTTGAAGGGTGCTGCATTCCAGACGTAACCATGACCCAGCACGCTGTTGCTGACGTACCTGAAGGAAATGAATGCATCGTCTGTCAAAAACCAGAACAATTGCCAGCCGAAATAGAGAGGTATGGCGGCGGCCAAAGCGACCAAAACGAGATGATTGCGCTCAGAATTGAGGTAAGTTTGGTTCATAACACGTGTATCGTGACCTTTGATATCCGTTTGAGTGCACACACTGCCACAGTGGTATCCAATACCTGAAAAGCGAAGCTGTTCGCTCCGGCGTCAATCATCCCTGGGCTTCCTTACCTGTTCAGGGGTGTGATAATAGCAGAGACGAGTGATACGAAAAGGAATCTTGCCATGACAGACTCAGCGGTAAAAACATGTACAGAAGGTAATATTTTGGTGGTGACAATCAATCGTCCCGAACGTCGCAACGCAGTGGATGCTGACACGGCGACTTTACTGGAGCGAATATTCCTGGACTTTGAGAGCAATACCTCGCTCGCGGTCGCCATTTTGACGGGGGCAGAGGGTATCTTTTGTGCCGGCGCAGACTTGAAGGCTGTGGCTGCAGCGGATATGGCTCTGGATTCGGTACAACTCGGCCCTATGGGCCCCAGCAATCTGCTGTTATCAAAACCCGTTATCGCCGCCGTAGAAGGTTATGCCGTGGCCGGTGGACTTGAACTTGCCATGTGGTGTGATATGCGCGTTGCAGCCAGCGACGCCGTGTTCGGCGTTTTTTGCCGGCGCTGGGGGGTGCCTCTGGTCGACGGCGGAACCGTGCGTCTGAGCCGGGCACTGGGGCATTCTCATGCGTTGGATTTGATTCTTACCGGGCGCGGGGTATGCGGAACCGAAGCGCAGGTAATGGGGCTGGCCAATCGTCTGGTTGAGCCTGGCATGGCACTGGAATCGGCATTGGAGTTGGCCGGGCAATTAGCGGAATTTCCGCAGACATGCTTGCGAGCGGACCGTATGTCGTCCTACCAGCAGTGGAATATGTCCCAGCAAGAGGCCTTGGAAAACGAATTTGCCGGTGGTCTAGAGGTGCTGGCCAGTGGAGAAAGCGTAGCGGGAGCACGCAGGTTCAGCGATGGTGCAGGGCGTCACGGCAAGTTTGAGGATTGACCGCGTTCACGAGTACCTTTGGGGGTTGTTCTCGCCCTGTCATGCAAATCCCGCAGAATCACCTATAGTAAAGATATGGGAAATCGACGGGTGGGATTCAAATGAAGAAAATTCGTGACATTCTGACAGGTAAGGGCAGTCAAATCTGGTCTGTAGGCCCTGATGACAAGGTATTTGATGCACTGAGGCTGATGGAAGCCGAGCATCTCGGCGCACTGCTGGTCCTGGAAGATGGACAGTTGACTGGCATCATCAGTGAGAGGGACTATGCCCGCAAAGTCATCCTGCGGGGTCGCTTTTCTCACGCTACCCGTGTGGCTGAGATCATGTCGTCCAACGTGGTCTGTGCCCGGCCTGATCAATCTATCGAAGAGAGTATGGCGGTGATGACCGACAGACGAATTCGTCACCTTCCGGTGCTCGATGGAGATACAGTTATCGGGGTTGTATCCATCGGAGATTTGGTTAAAGCTGTGATAGCTGAACAACAATTCGTCATCGAGCAGTTGGAACACTACATTACCGGATGAGTTACTCCCGTCTGTTCCTTCTCTGAGACGTACACTCACGTTAAGGAATATCAATGTCCGTTTATCCCTCCCTGAATACTGATATCGATCCCGATAAGCCCGCCTACATTATGGCGAGCTCTGGCGATATGGTGACCTACCGCGAACTCAATGAGCTGACCAACCAGGCCGCCCAGTTATTCCGCTCATTGGGCCTGGAAGCGGGTGATCATATAGCCTTACAAATGGAAAACAATAAGGATTTCCTTGTCGTTATCTGGGCAGCGATGCGCAGTGGTCTGATCTACACCGCGATTAGTACCCATTTGAAAACCGAGGAGGTTGCCTACATCGTGGATAATTGCGATGCCCGGGCATTGGTGACGTCCAGTCGACTCGCACCTGTGGTGGACGGCTTGCGGGATTATCCAAACAAGATCGAAAACTATTTTATAGTCGATGCAGAGCGCGAGGGTTATCGTAACTGGGAGGCGGCATTGGCGGAACAACCCGCCGAGGCGATCGCAGACGAACAACGCGGCATTCAGATGTTGTATTCCTCAGGGACGACGGGGCTGCCCAAAGGAGTGCTGCCAGCCTGGAGTCCTGGAATCCCGCTATCAGAGGCTCCCGCAATCGCGCCGATGCTGGAACTGGTGTTCGGGTGCTCTGCAGATACTGTCTACTTGTCTCCAGCACCTCTCTATCATGCAGCTCCGCTGATCTACAATCTGGGAATTCTGACTCTGGGCGGCACCAGCGTCATCATGGAAAAGTTTGATGCTGAGTGCGCGCTACGCCATATCGAGCAGTACCGGGTCACTCATTCGCAATGGGTGCCAATCATGTTTGTACGGATGCTAAAGCTGTCGGAAGAGGTTCGCACACGTTACGACATGTCCTCATTGCAGGTGGCCATTCATGCCGCTGCGCCTTGCCCCATCGAAGTGAAGCAACAAATGATCGATTGGTGGGGTCCGGTATTGTTTGAATATTATTCCAGTACAGAGGGCACTGGCTTTACTGTTATCGACAGTGAGCAGTGGCTTCTGCACAGGGGCTCTGTGGGTCTGCCGCTGAATTGTGAAGTACACATCATGGATGAAGCCGGCGATGAGTTGCCAGCCGGAGAAACGGGTACGGTGTATTTTGGATCCCCTTTACAGTCTTTCGAGTATTATCGTGAACCCGAAAAGACCGCTGCCAGTCATAACGCACTCGGGTGGAGCACCATGGGTGATGTTGGCTACCTTGATGAAGACGGATATCTCTATCTGACTGATCGCAAGAATTTCATGATCATTAGTGGAGGGGTCAATATTTACCCGCAGGAGGTTGAGAACCTGCTCATTACTCATCCCGCTATTGCTGATGTCGCCGTATTCGGTATTCCCAATGAAGAATTTGGGGAAGAAGTGAAGGCGGTTGTGCAGCCGGTCGACTGGGCGATGGCAGGCCCGGAACTCGCGGAGGATCTTGTCGCCTGGTGCCGAGAGCGACTTTCCGGCTTCAAGTGCCCGCGCAGCGTAGACTTTCTCGAAGAACTACCTCGTATGGATAACGGTAAGCTGTACAAAAGGCACTTGCGAGAGACCTATTTGTAAGTATGTAGTGGTGTGCCATTAGTTCCCGGCCGGTTGCGGTGTCCAGGCGACACCGTTGATATGTCCTCCACCGTCGGCAAACAAGGTGTTGCCGGTGACATAGCGGGACATGTCTGAACCCAGAAACAAGGCCACCGGTGCGATGTCTCTTTCGGGATCACCCATATAGCCCATTGGATTGGTGGTGGCGATTTCCTCCGCCATGTTCGGGTTGTATTCAACCAGTGTCTCGTAGGGCCGCGTTTGTGCCCCCGGACAAATGATATTGGCTGTAATCCCCAGCGCCGCCCACTCCACCGCAGCCGTGCGTGTGTATGCGCGCAATGCTTCTTTGGCCGCATTGTAATCAGCGGTGTACTTGTGGGCATTGACGCCATTGAGAGAACAAATACTAATGATACGGCCATATCCGGCCTGTTTCATGATCGGGAATGCTGCTCTCATCGCTGTGATGGCCGCGTGGTATCCCGCTGTCATGCTGGCTGCCAACCGATCATGAGCGATGGCCTCCAGGCGTGCGGGCATGTGTGTCATGGTGGGATAGGCGTTGTTAATCAGGATGTCCAGTCGGCCAAATGCTGCTATGGTTTGCTCGACCGCGCTGGCCACTGTGTCCAGTTGCATGATGTCGGTGGGGATGACGAGGCCGTGCCCCCCCCAGTTCGGTCACTTCCTGGGCTGCTTCAATGCCACTTTCTTCGTCGTACTCCGCGATGACGACAGTAGCCCCGTTGCGGGCGTAGCAGCGAGCGATGCCCCGTCCTATACCGGAGCCCGCCCCGGTAACCAGCGCTATTTTTCCCTGCAGCATTTTTATCTCTCCGCTGTTGCCTGCGTATCACTGTACGATCTTTTTTCCTGGTGCCAAGGCTGTAACCTTCGGGCCTGTGCACGGGTCCAGTTTACTATACCCAGGTCATAGAGAGCTGGATCGGAATGATGAGGCTGGCGTTGCTGGTGTAAACTCGGTGCCTCCATTGATCGTGGGAAACCAGCATGAGTGAGCAACGTCGAGCGTTAAACAAGGAAACCATGGGTATTGCCGATGGCATACCACTCAATGTCTCCGGGGACGACATGTCCTCGCTGAAGGCGGACATTCAACGGCTGATGGATATTGAAGCCATCAAGCAACTCAAGCACGCTTATTTCCGCTGTATCGATACGGCCAATATGGACGAACTCGGCACCCTGTTTCATGAAGATGTTCTGGTGCACTTTATCGGTGGCACCTACGAATGGAAGCTGGAGGGTCGGGACGCTTATCTGGGTAATATAGGCATGTCTTTCAGCAATAAGTCCATCGGTCACCACAACGGGCACCATCCCGAGATTCAAATGATCAGCGAGACAGAGGCGACAGGTATCTGGTATCTCGCCGATAATATGTGGATTCTGCAACACAATGCATTTACCACCGGTACTGCACTCTACTGGGATCGCTACCTTAAAGTCGACGGGCGTTGGGTAATCCGTGAAACCCGTTACGAACGCCTCTATGAAATCAATGAAAAGCTGGAGGATTCGCCGCAACTGGGTTCCCATTACCTGGGCGCTCACGGTACCGCTCCACAGTTTTAATCGTGAAGTACTGGTCTCCTGTGGACCTGTCGGACTTGCCTTGCTAGTGAAAGTCTCTGGATCTGGCCACCAGACCTGTGAGTGCCTCGCTGTAGTCAATCAATTCGCCGGCGATCAGGTGAACCACGCCATCGTTCATCTCCACAACGCCTTTTACCAGCAATAACTGGGCCGTCAGCAGGGCCTGGCGAGAGCGTTCCTGCAGGCTTTTCCAGACAATAACGTTGGTATTGCCTGTTTCGTCTTCGAGTGTGAGAAACAAGACGCCCGATGCAGTACCGGGCCGCTGACGGCCGGTGACAATGCCTGCAACCCGGACGAAACGTCCGTTGTTGAGTGTTTCCAGCTCCTGATGACGCTTACACTGGCGGAAGGGTGATTCGGCTCGCAACAGGGCCATCGGATGAGAGCGCAGGCTCAATCCTGTACTGCGATAGTCGGATAACACCTCCTCGGCAACAGCGGGTGCTGGTAATACAACACCGTCATTCAACTCGTCACCATGTTTGTATTCGATTTTTTCCAGTAGTGGACGTGGTCGTTCCAGTGCGAGTATCTGCCATTGAGATTGGTGACGATGACCACTCAGCGAAGAGAGGGCATCGGCGGCAGCGAGTGCCTCCATATCTCCACGGTCAAGCCTGGCGCGACGTCTGAGATCGGCGATGGTGTTGAACATCTGTTCCCGTCTGGCGGTCATCAAGCGCTCAACAGCATCACCCCCCAGGCCTTTTATAAGACGCAGCCCCAACCTTAATGAAGGCTGGTGTGCGCTGTCCTCATGTTTGAGTAGATCCGGCCAGAAAAGCCGGTGATCCCAATCACTGTGCAATACGTCGACGGGTGCGACCCGCACATGATGGCGCCGTGCATCCTGGATCAGTTGTGAGGGGGTATAAAATCCCATGGGCTGACTGTTGAGAAGACCACAGTAGAAGGCAGCAGGGTGATGGCACTTCAACCAGGCCGATACGTAAGCCAGCAGGGCAAAACTGGCGGAATGGGATTCGGGAAATCCGTAGCCCCCGAAACCTTTGATCTGCTCGAACAGGCGTCGGGCAAAATCGTCGCTATAGCCCCGTTCGCGCATGCCTTCAACCAGTTTGCTCTCGAAGCGGGTGAGGTTGCCGTTTTTACCCCAGCTGGCCATAGCGCGGCGAAGCTGGTCGGCTTCGCCACCGCTGAAGCCTGCGGCAACCATGGCCAGTTTGATTGCCTGCTCCTGAAAAATAGGCACCCCCAGGGTGCGTTCCAGTACTGACTTGATGGCGGGGCTTGGGTAGGTGACCAGCTCCAGCCCCTGACGGCGGCGCAGGTAGGGGTGCACCATATCGCCCTGTATAGGCCCCGGTCGAACGATGGCTACCTCGATAACCAGATCATAGAAACAGGCTGGTTTGAGGCGTGGCAGCATGGACATCTGGGCACGGGACTCAATTTGAAACACACCTACGCTGTCTGCCTGTTGCAGCATATGGTAGGTCGCAGGATCTTCAGCCGGGATATCGGCGATGCTTTTGATGTCCAGATTGTAACTGTGTATATATTCCAGCGTCTTGCGGATGGCGCTGAGTATGCCGAGTGCGAGCACATCGACCTTGAGAAGGCCCAGTGTCTCTATATCTTCCTTGTCCCACTGGATAACGGTTCGGTCGGGCATGCTGGCATTTTCCACCGGGACCAAAGTGCTGATGGGGCTGCGGGTGATGACAAAGCCGCCTACATGCTGGGACAGGTGGCGGGGGAAGCCGAGAATTTCCTGGACCAGTTCGTGAAAGAGTGCGGCCAGGTCGCGACCGGAATTGCCTTCCATACCCTGTTCCCGGAAGCGCTGTTCCAGGTCGCCTTTGCGGTCCCACCAGGCCAGGGACTTGGCTAGGTCATCGATGAACACAGGGTCCAGCCCCATCGCTTTACCGACATCACGTACCGCGCTGCGACTGCGGTAGGTGATAACTGTGGCAGCCAGAGCGGCACGCTTGCGGGTGTATTTGTTGTAGATGTACTGGATGACCTCTTCGCGACGTTCGTGCTCGAAATCAACGTCGATATCGGGAGGTTCATCACGCTCCCGGGAGATAAATCGTTCAAACAACAGAGAGATTTTCTCCGGTGATATTTCGGTAATAAATAGGCAATAACAAACAACGGAATTGGCGGCTGATCCCCGGCCCTGACAAAGAATTTTCTGTTCGCGGGCAAAACGAACAATGTCATATACTGTCAGGAAGTAATATTCGTATGATAATTCCTCGATCAATTCCAATTCTCTGGCAATTCGCAATCTGACGTCTTCGGGGACACCCAGTGGCCATCGCTGTCGCGCTCCGGTACTGACCAGTTTGCGGAGATACTGGCTGGCTGATATGTTTTCCGGTACCACTTCGCGTGGGTATTCGTAGCGTAATTCCTCCAGGCTGAATGAGCACTGTTCGGCAATCAGGACACTTTGTTGCAACAGGGCCGGTGGGTAGAGTTTGTTAATCTTGTCCAGGCTGCGCAGGTGTTGGAGGCTATTGCTTAAGCGCTGTCGGCCCAGCAGATCCACGCTGGTGTTGCAGCGGATCGCCGTGAGCACGTCGTGCAGGCGCTTGCGCCTGGATACATGCATCCTGATATCTCCGCAGGCAACCATGGGAATGTCCAGTTTGCTGGCCAGCAGTAATAAATTGCGGTAGCGGCTGACTTCACCCTCGGTGTGACTGTGGCTGACCCCAAGCCACAGTTTATGTTTGAAGATACGTTGTAATTGTCCGCCGTATTCGAGGTCGTGGGCAGAATCATCACTACCACCTGGTATCCAGATCAGCAGGCAGCGTTTGAGATGAAAGGTGATATCACGCAGGGAGACCTGATACTGGCCTTTGGGGCTGCGCCTGCGCGCCAGGGAGATAAGGCCGGACAGTTCGCTGTAGGCACGTCGATCCGGTGCGAGTGCGATAATCCGCAAGTCTTCTTCCAAAAGCAGTTCGCTGCCAATGATCAGGTGTAACTGACATTGCCGGGCGGCGACGTGAGCTTTGACTACACCGGCAAAAGAGCATTCATCTGTTATTGCCAGGGCGCGGTAACCCAATTGGGCGGCACGCCATACCAGTTCCTCGGGGCGCGAAGCGCCACGGAGAAAGCTGAAATTACTGAGGCAGAGAAGTTCGGCGTAATCTTCCACGTTGGAAACGGCAATAAAAACTGTATAAATATACAGTAGTTTGCCATTCCCGAACTGTCAAATTAGACCTGTAGCCAGCAGGGGCTAACCACGGATTACCGGTGTTGGGCGTATCAGGTAAGACGCATAACGATGCCGATCAGTGCGCCCAGAGAGGCGATAACAGCGGCGAGGAAGCCGATCAGAAATCCAGCGGTGCGACGGCCGGGTTCGGCGTAGTAGGCGCGGGCATACAGAATGCGCCCGATAAAAAATGCCGCACCCAGACCAGCGGCAGACTCAGCGTGTACGTATTGTGCAAACAACCACATGGAAGGCAGAAACCAGACCAGTTGCTCGAGGGTATTCTGCTGCACGCGGAAGTAGCGTTCAAATACTTCGTCGCCGCTGGTGGCTGGGGCGGCCAATCCGCTGGAGACACGTGCTTTGCCAACCATGCCGGTGAGCACAAAATACTCGATAAGAATCAATGCTGTTACCAGAGCGACCAGATCCATGATGATGTCCTTGCTGAGTGAAATCAGGCCCCATGCTATCAGTTCTGATGGAAGCACAGAAGTACCGGATTGCCTCTCACGTAGTTCCGTCAAACAGAGGCTGTATATCCCCGTGCCACAGGGCGGGCGATGTCAGATCAGCCCACAAAACTGCCAAAATCAGGTCCGCGGCGCAGGCTGTGCCCGCCATCCACATTGATAATCTGGCCGGTGATCCAGCGCGCTTCATTACTCAATAAGAAACGAGCGAGGTTTGCGATGTCCTCTGGTTCTGCTACGCCGTTCATCGGTGTATTGCGAATATAGGAGTCGTATACATCACTTTCCCGGGGTATGCCTTCCATGATTTCGGTGGACACGAAACCGGGCCTGATCGCATTAAAGCGGATGTTCTGCGCGCCGTACTCATCGGCCGCGTTGCGCATCATTTCCTCCAGTCCGGCCTTGCCGACACAGTAGGCGCCGAAGTAGGGGTGTGTGACGTGACCGGCGAGAGAGGACATGCCGACAAAGGACCCAGTTCCGGCTTTCAGCATGGCGGGAAGGCAATGCTTTATGGAGTAAAAAGTACCCATGACGTTAAGGTCCAGTACTCGCTTGAACTCTTCGGTATCCTGATCTGCGTACGCTGCTGGAATACCTCCGCCACCGGCGTTGGCGACGCAGCCATGAAGTCGGCCCCGATCATCACTGGCGTGGCTTACCATGGTCTGGACGTCCTCCTCGCGGGTGACATCACCGGCAGTCCAGCTGAGACTCCCACTGCCGCCAGCAGTTGCCAGGATATCCACAACCGCCTGTTCGAGAACCTCGGCCCGACGGCCGCTTATGGTGACGTTGGCGCCATCGGCGATGAGTCTGGCGGCACAGGCTTTACCAATCCCCGTTCCGCCCCCAGTCACCAGAATTGACTTGCCTTCCAGTCCGCTGTTGGTACTCGTCATTTTGTTTGTCCTTATTAGGTGTGTGTTTGCAGGAAATCGATTATCGCTGCAATTGCTGTTTGCCGTGCCGGTCCATCCTTCCACTCTTCAATCAGCCTGGCGTTTGGAGCCATTGCCGTCATATCCCTTGAAATGGATTCGGGGTGATAGTGATCGTTCCCCATGAGGACGAGTAGGGGGGCAGGGCAGTTTTCAACAAATTCGTCTGTCGTGGTAAAAAATTTCAGACTGCCACCATACATGTTGTGCCGGAATGACAGCCATGCCTCATCCTCGACTTCTGGATGGTTGGCGGCTATCTCATCCCGCCAGTCGTCAAACATCGCGTTAAAAGCATCGCGATTGTCGGTGAGCCCTATCGGCTGCAACATGACAGCAGAGTTGAAACGTTCCGGTGCTGCCGCGATGAGAGCGAGGTTATAGGCTCCACCGATACACATGCCCAATAAGTGACAACTGTCGATATCCAGATGATCCAGCAGCGCCAGTTGGTCTGCTGTATAACTGTGCCATCCGTCAGAGGCTGTAACGGGCGCTTGGGATAGCCCGGCATTGCGTTGGTCCATCACAATCAAACGAAAGTGTTTTGCCAGGGCAGGAATGGGATTCCAGGCCACTTTGTCCCAGAAATCGCCGGCGGAGCGCATACCACCCGGTGCAATCAGCAGTATCGGAAAACCGTCACCGAACTCCTGATAATGAATAGTGGTATCGCCAAACGTGACTGTGCTCATCTTAATTGATCCTGAATGTATTTGGCGTCGACCCCGTCACGAGGCGACCCCCTTCTGTATGAGCTGACACAATACCGTTTATACTGTTCAACGGACAAGATTGGGCAATAACTATGGAACAGGGCAACAAGTCAGGGCGGGGTCTTCTCGCCGCCATTGAAGAAGCGGGCAATCGCCTCCCCAATCCCACGATGCTGTTTGTGTATCTGTGTGGACTGATTCTTTTTCTGTCTGCTGTGGCTGCCTTTTGGAATGTGCAGGCAGTGCACCCTGTAACTGGAGAAACCCTCACAGCTGTCAACCTGCTGACCCGGGAGGGCCTGCACCTCATACTGGGCAATGCGGTCTCCAATTTTACCGGCTTTGCTCCGGTGGGTACGGTACTGGTCGCCATCATGGGCATCGGGGTGGCAGAGCACTCTGGGTTACTCAGCGCTCTATTGCGCATGATCGTGATGCGTGCTCATGCTCGTTGGCTGACGTTTATTGTTGTTGTCAGCGGCGTGCTCTCGAGTCTGGCGGCCGATACAGGATATGTCGTGTTGTTGCCGTTGGCGGGTATGGTGTTTGCCGTCGCCGGGCGCAACCCGGTTGCCGGGATTGCGGCGGCTTTTGCGGGTGTTTCCGGTGGTTTCAGTGCCAATCTGATGATTGGTCCTCTGGATGCAATACTCGCCGGGATTTCCACTGAGGCGGCTGCGCTGGTAGATCCCACCTACGAGGTGTCTGCGGCTGGAAACTACTATTTTATCGTTTGTTCTACGCTGTTGATTGGCGGCCTCGGTACCCTGGTCACCGAAAAACTGGTGGAGCCACAGCTGACGGCGGGGGAGTCGATCGCAGACCCTATTGAACATTTGACGGCTGATGAACGGCGGGGACTGCAAGGGGCCGGTTGGTTCACATTGCTGGTATTTGGGTTGCTGCTTTGGGCACTGTTTCCCGCTGATGGCTTGCTGCGTGATGCCGCCACAGGCGGCATATTACGCTCGCCGTTTATTTCCGGGCTCGTGGTTATTATTGCGACATACGCGGCTCTGGCCGGGTTGGTATTTGGGAAAGTCAGTGGCAGTTTTTCATCCAGTGACGACGTCGTGGCGGGTATGGAAAAGAGCATGGAGACCATGGCTGGTTATCTTGTGCTGATGTTTTTCGCTGCCCAATTCATCAACTATTTCGCCTGGAGTCAGTTGGGCGTGATCGCGGCAATTACCGGCGCTGAGCTATTGCAGTCGCTGGAACTGCACGCGGTCACCCTGCTGCTCACATTTGTTGTTTTTGCGGCTGCTATCAACCTCCTGGTTGGCAGTGCCTCGGCCAAATGGGCGTTGATGGCCCCGATCTTTGTGCCGATGTTGCTATTGAATGGTATTAGTCCTGAGGCTACACAGGTGGCTTACCGGGTCGGAGACAGCTCCACAAACATTATCACGCCCCTGATGCCCTATTTCGGTGTGGTGGTGGCCTTCGTCCAGCGCTATGACAAGAGCGCAGGCATAGGCACCATCATTGCGATGATGTTGCCGTATTCCATCGCCTTCCTCTTTGGCTGGTCGCTGTTGCTGGCTCTGTGGGTGTTCCTGAGTTGGCCATTGGGCCCCGGTGCCCCGGTCTATCTGCCTTGATGGGTAATAGATGGCGTTAGAGGTCATTCAGATTGACCCAAATGGACATGGACCCGGTATTGGTGCCAGCGTATTCTCTGCGGGAACGAACTGAGGAGCATCTTATGACCTATTCAGGAAAGGTGGCATTGATCACGGGTGGCGGTAGCGGCATGGGGCAACTGGCGGCGCGCCAGTTTGCAGAGGCGGGCGCGGCTGTGGCTATTCTGGATGTGAATGAAGCCGGGATGGCTGAGACATCGGAGGGCTACGACGACATTCATAACTACCCCGTCGACATTACCGATTACGCCAGAATCTGCGATATTGTCGCCGAGATAGAGGGTAAACTCGGTCCCATCGATCGGGTATATAACTGTGCAGCCATCATGCCTTTTGGCAAGCTGATGGAGCAGGAACCCGAAGTCACCATGCGACTCATGAATATCAACTACGGCGGCCTGGTCAGTATCGCCAGGGCCACGGTTCCCGGCATGGCCGAGCGTGGCAATGGAGATTTTGTCAGCTTCGCGTCAATGTCGGGGATAATCCCGGCGTTAATGATGGGTGGGTATAACGCCAGCAAAGCTGCGGTGGCTACCTATACAGAGGTGCTGTGGCATGAGCATTTAAATTCTGGTTTACGCTTTGCATGTGTTTGCCCTCCCGCGGTGGCGACGCCGCTGTTGCAGCAGGGCAAAGACACAGCCTGGCCGAAACTGATGCAGCAGTCAGATGGCCAGGAGATAACCCCTGCTCTGGTCCTGGAAGCCATTGAAACAGGCCTCGATAAAGGCGATTTCTGGATACCCGTCACCCGGGAGGCGCGCATCGGGATGCTTATGCGACGTCTTATGCCGGGCTCAGTCTGGAAGAGCATTCACAAAACAGAAGGTTGGTAGGTGCATTAAAATGGGCCATGTGCTCATCGGCTAAGCACCCTGTAAAAGAATGTAAAGTCTCTCCTACCCCGGTCGCAAAACGGGGTATAACGTAATCACGTAATTTGCTGCACCGATCCAGTCCGGTTGCAGGGAGAGAAGATTTTGATCCTCAGACAATGGCTGTTGATATGTTCGGTCTTGGTGCTTGGCGCATGCAAGCATCCGCTGGTCATTATTGGTGAGGGTGACATCGTTGATGTCAACGGTGGCGGATTCGGCTGTACCCTGGAACAGTTTCAGGCCGGCAGCACAGCTTGCTCGGTCAATGCGGTAGCAGGTGATTATTCGGTACGCTATCAGGCAGTGCCACGACCGGGTTGGCGCTTTGTGCGCTGGGAGGGTGTGCCCTGTGCGTATTACTCCGAGAGCCCTGATTGTCAATTCGACTGGACTTCTGAGCAGGTAGAACTGTGGGATTCCGTCTACCCAGATTTTGATACGCCGGCGACGGTGGCCGTGTTTGAGCCCTTCAATGACGCACTCGATCTATTTGTCTCGGAAGTTTCATCCCAGGTCATACAGACACAGTGTATAGCCTGTCATATCGATGGTGGGCTGTCCTCACACACAAGACTAGTTTTTCTCCCAGACAGCGAAGCCGGCTACCAGGAGCACAATTTCCAGCAGTTTGTTGAACTCGCCGAGGATCAGGCAGCCACCACCGATTATGTGCTGGGCAAGGTGCAGGGCGTGGGACATGGCGGTGGCGTCCAGCTGACCCCTGGCAGCAGCGGCTTTATCGCCATGGAAAATTTTCTAACCCTGCTGACGGGCGACTCCGGCAGTGGCGGCGGGGAGGGATTATTTGCCGATTACACCTTGGCGGACGGCGGTGAAACTCTGCGCCGCGCTGCGGTGATTGCGGCTGGTGTGGTTCCTGCGCCGGACGAAATACAGAACGCTCGTAATGCCGGTGATGAACAACTGCGGGCGATGCTCCGGGGATTGTTGACCGGGGAAGGATTTCACAAATTTTTGATTGAGGGTGCAAATGACAGGTTGCTGACCGACAAGTGGATTGACAACCGCTTGTTCAATTTCCGTGAACCCTATTATCCCGATCTGGCCAACTACTTTTATGATCAATATCTGAGCGGTGAAGTAATGGCCTTGCGGGGTATGCGACCGGCGCTTAATTATGGATTCGCGCGTTCCCCGCTTGAATTGATTGCCTTCGTGGTAGAGAACGACAAGCCCTACACGGAGATCCTTACCGCTGATTACACAATGGTAAATCCCGGACTTAAATTACCTTACAGAGCGGATGTAGAGTTTGAAGATGAATCCAATATGGATCAGTGGCTACCGGCGGAAGTAGAGGGTTACGTTCGGATAGATACCACAACCAGCTACGAGCGTGGAGATGTTGGCGCTAAAGTATCGGGTGGATTGGCTACAGACTACCCCCATGCCGGAGTTCTCAATACTCCAGGATGGCTGGCCCGTTACCCTTCTACGGATACCAACCGCAACCGAGCCCGAGCTCGCTGGACCTGGTATCACTTCCTTGGCGTTGATATAGAGCGCCTGGCCTCGCGGACCACAGATCCTGAAGCCCTTGCTGATACTGATAATCCCACTTTGAAAAACCCCAACTGCACCGTCTGTCATGAAGTGCTGGACCCGCTTGCGGGGTCCTATCAAAACTATGGGGACGATGGCTTCTACAAGGATCAGCCCCTGGGTATGGATTCCCTGCCACGGCTGTATAAACGGGATAATACGCCGGAAGATCCTTATCAGTTTGGCGATGTCTGGTATCGGGATATGCGCGCCCCCGGATTTGGGGATACGCCTCTGACTAACACAGATCAAACCCTCGCTGAGCTGGCAGCGCAGATAGTACAGGATCCGCGATTTGCCAGCGGCACGGTGAAGTTCTGGTGGCCTGCGCTCACGGGAGAGGAAGCATTGACCGCGCCAGAAAATACAGAGGATGTCGATTACGCGGAACGTCTGGCTGTGTTTGAGGCGCAGAGTGAATTTATCGAATCCCTGGCACTTCAGTTCGCCAATGGCATAGGTGAGGGTGCACCGTTCAATCTGCGAGATTTAATGGTAGAGATCATGATGAGCCCCTGGTTCCGGGCTGACGGTCGCGTAGTCCAGTCTGAGGACGTAGAAGAAGGACCCATGCTGGGGATTGGTTCGGGTAAGTTGTTGACGCCTGAACAACTCGACAGGAAGACCGAAGCTATCACTGGGTTCCGCTGGTTTGTGCAAGAGAACAACGGGGTCGAAGTGTCCCAGCTGGATGGTACATATCGCCTTTTCTACGGTGGTATCGATTCCGATGGTGTTACTCAACGTGCCACCGAAATGACTGCGTTGATGTCGACAGTGGTAGAGGCTCAGCCGCTACAATTGGGATGTGTGTTGGTGGCAGTGGAATTCAATACTCCCCGGGCGCAGCGCCGACTATTTACCACTGTCGGCAAGGACGATGTTAGTGAAGATTTGATACGTGAACAGCTGGTTGTGCTGCATGAAAAATTCCTCGGCGAGGAAGTATCGGTAACCGATCCCCAAATAGACATAGCTTACGCATTGTTCACAGAGACCAGAGCAGAGCGTATGACGAAAGGGTTTGACACAAGGCTCAATGGCACAGACGAAGCCTGTCCGTTTCAGTTTATTCCAGTGGCAGAATCTCTGGATCTTACTGACCCGGAGCACACACTCAATACCTGGGTGAGTATGATGATTTATTACATGACGGATTTTCGCTATGTCTATGACTAGAGGTCTGAAGCGGCGTGATCTTTTGCGGCTGGCAGCATGGTCGAGCATCGTGGCGAGTATGCCACGGCCATTTACTGTGCACGCGGCTACTGGTGATAACGCCGGTCCGTTGATTGTCACTCTACAAGTGAGCGGTGGATGGGACGTCAGCAGTTTCTGTGACCCCAAGGCGAACGTGCCCGGGGAGAAGGTCATCAATACCTGGGCCAATACTGGAGAAATTCAGCAGGTCGGAAATCTGAGCTATGCTCCCTTTGCCGGGAACGCGACCTTTTTTGAGAAGTATTATCAGCATATGCTGGTTATCAATGGCGTAGACGCGCAGACCAACTCACACTCCGCAGGTGTTACTCACAACTGGAGTGGTCGTTTGTCCGAAGGGTATCCGACGGCTACAGCCCTCGCCGCCAGTGTCTTCGGCGCCGATCTTCCCATGGGTTATGTCAGCGGCGGCGGTTATCAGGAGACAGCCCGGTTGGTGCGATACACCAGCCTGAGTAATCCTGAAGGTTTGGCAGGATTGATAAATGGCAATGTCACCCTGTGGGATGCCGAACAGCAGTACAGGCATCAGTCCGATCTTGATCGAATAAAGCGCTACCAATTGGAACAGTTGGAAGAACTCCTCGGCAGCTCGACCTTGACTCCCAGACAACGACACGCGATGGAAACCTACTATCAGGCTCGCGTCGCCAGAACTGAGTTGGGTGCCTTTGCGGAATTACTACCCACCGGTGACGAATTGCAACCTTCTGTGCAGGTAACCGGGGATGTACAGTCAACGGTGCATCGACAGGCACAGGTGGCGCTGATCGGTTTTCAATCCGGTGTCAGTATGGCGGCGGATTTATTTCTGCGCGGATTTGATACCCATGCAGATCACGATCAGGACCACGAGCCCATGCTCGCTCACCTTACTGACGCCGTTGACTATATATGGGAGACCGCCGAGTCTCTCGGTCTGGCCGACAGGCTGCTGGTTTTCATTTCGTCTGATTTCGCCCGTACGCCGCGTTACAACAGCTCGGAGGGGAAAGATCACTGGCCCATTGGTTCAGCTATTTTCATGGCGAAGAATGCGCCCTGGGGCAATCGCGTGGTGGGTGGGTCGGATGAGTTACAAAACGCGCTGAATATCTCTCCCGCGACGCTGCTGCATGATGATGTGAGCGGGCGCCATATATACCCTGGCGATGTTCAGCGAACCTTGCGCGTATTGACTGGAGTAGATCAACACGAATCGGCCCTGCGTTTTCCCATCAATACGGGTGACTACATGGATTTTCTCACCTAAGGCATAGCGCCAGTTGGCCTAGGGCAATATCCTGACTTCATGCTGCGGGAACGGGATGCTCACATGCAATTCCCTGAGTGTTTTCAGTACTGCGGCGTTCGCCTTGTATTTGTGCTCAAAATAGCCTTTTGATGGAACCCAGTAACGCAGCCCCAGATTGATTGAACTGTCGCCAAAGTTGTCTATACCCACCTGAGGTGCCGGTTCTTCTACCACACAGTCCAGTTTATCCAATACAGATTTAACCGCGGATACCACGGTCTCTGTGTCGCTGTCGTAGGCGATGCCGACGGTGTCCTCGACAATTTTGCACTCGAAAGAGTTGTATAAAACCTCGCCAATCAGGTGGCGGTTAGGTACCACGATCAACTCGTCGTCCTCGGTGCGCATCATGGTCATACCCAGGCGCACTTCTTCAACGATGCCGGATACACCGCTGATGGACACCGTATTGCCCACGACGAAAGGACGGGTCAGGATGATTATGAACCCGGCGCCATAGTTCGAAACTGGGCCCTGCAGGGCCAGCCCTGCACCCAGGGTCAATGCGCCGAGAGCGGCGACAAAGGGTGCTACTGAAATGCCGAACTTGCCAAGCGCGATAATGATAAAGCAGGTGAGAACGAGAATATAAATGGTTGACCCAATGAACTTTGCAAGGGTTACATCGACCTCTTTTCTGCCGCAGAAGCGGATGACCCAGGCGCTGATCCAACGTGCCGCAAACCAACCCAGAATCAGGATGATGATGGCACCCACAACCTGGAAGCTGTAGTTCACCAGAAATTCCATCATGACGTCATAGATTTTTTGCGCGGTTTCCAGCTCTGACTTGAATGTGTCTTCCATAGGATTTCTGTCCGGTGCGGCCTGGGTGTTCAATCCAGGCGATTGGTCATAGTGATTCGAAAATCAGCGCAGCGTATGCGGTCATGCCGTTACTACAGTGTGTCTCAAAACTTCACCATAGCCTCTGAATACCGGGGTCTCGTCGTAGGCCCCGCGAATGGCGAGAAGTTGGTGCAAATTTTTCAGTCGGTAACAGGGTACGCTGGCCATCAGGTGGTGCTCCATATGGTAGTTAACCTGATTGGGTGCAACCAGCAGTTTTTCCCACCATCTGGGTATGGTTGTGCGGGTGTTGTTGCGGGGGTCGCTATCGTAAAGATCAGGCACTGCGGCGTGTTCGGCTACCTGACGAATTCTGACGATCAGCATATAGGTGGTCATAAATGACCCTATCCACAGCAAATACATCCAGGGTTGGAATGCGATTCCTATTGCGATGGCCAGGAGTATATTTACAGCGATCTCTGCTACAAAAGGACGCGCGCGTGAACGAGATTCTGCGTCTGTTGAAAAAATACCTGCAGCCATAGTCAGCACATAGTGCATCAGTTTGTAGCCGGTTTGTCCGGTCAGGTCACGAATTACCTTGCGTTTGAAACTCGCGGTTGTGACAGGGTAGTTGCGATAATTGTTGAGATCAGGATCTTCCTGAGTACCCGCGAGTTGGTGGTGTCCACTGTGATCCCGGGAGTAGCTATGCATGTCGCCAAAAACCGGCCTCGCCGCCAACCATTGTCCACAGAAGCGGTTCAGCGCTTCTGTTTTGAACAGGGTATGATGGCCACATTCGTGCTCGATGACGGCCAGACCCAGTTGACGGCCGGCCAGTAAAATCAACGCCATAACTATCGTGAAGGGATTGGTCCATATGTCGACGACTGCAAATATCAGCACAATGCCAAGCCAGGTGACCAGCAGAGTGTGGGCGGCGAGGTAATCGCTGCGTTCTGTGAACCCCCGCGTTTCTTCTTTGTTCAGATAGTCTGTGATCTTCATGTGCATCCCGCTCAGCTGTGTTTATGATACTGCTATCTCAGCACTGGCGGCAATGTTGTCGGTGCGTACTTGTCTCAGGCAAATATGCCGTGAATAAACCACCCACTGCGCAAACGGTCGAGGTATATCCAGTAGCGCTCTCCCGATGGGTTGGCTGCAACATAGTAATCACGACTGACCGGTTCTGACCACCAGTTGTCCTCGATGCGTTCGGGGCCCTGTAGCAGGTCAAGAGGGCCACGCCAGAACAAACGGTCGCGCCATTGCCGCAGAGGTTCGGGCTCTGGCATTAACCAAAAAGGCCGGTTACGTTCACTGCAGATGCCCTCAGCGATACAGTGAGAATCCTGCCGCTGGTTTATGTTGGTCACAGTTCCCGCCAGTTCTGGCACATGCTCATCCCGGTATGCAAGTCTGCTGACAGCCTTTCTGCCAAGTCTGCTCTGCAGACGATCGGTAATCCCGTGCAACGGCTCACGGTTGCCATGTACGGCGAATAATTCTCCACTGCTGGCCGTGGCAGCGCTCAGGGACGGGCAGGTCAGTGCAAGACCTTCCACACTCTGCTCCAGCTCAAAGCGTTCCAGCTTTATGCTTAACAGGCGATACCAGCTACGCCAGTCGGCATGAGCTTCAGAGCAATTGATGGTCAACACCTGAGTATGCCGGTTAACGCCGTAAAAAACCCACTTCAGGTGTGCGCAAACCAATTGCCTTGCCAATAAAAACTGACACAACGACTGTAGTAGGACTCGCATGGCCGGCATTAATTCCTGTTTGTCCTTTACGTCAAAGCCAAACAGATACTCGTCTTCAAATTCGGGTGGTGGCAGATAGTTGACCACGTCATCTGGCCGTTCGCCGGTGAGTTGTTGTAAAAACAGCACGAATTCCTTGCCGCAACGTCGTCCCAGTGTGGCGGGGTGCAGGTCGAGAATATCATCGAATCGATACATGCCGGCTTTGCCCAGTGAGGTCACTTGCCTGGGGAAATCTGTGAGCAAGGCCAGTGGCAAGGGGCCCACATCCCGACGCAGATCACCCGATGGCAGTCCAATATCAGCCTTGTGGGATAAGAGCCAGGCCCCTCTGGGTGTTGACGCCAGCCCCGCGCGGTACTGCCAGGCACGGCTGCTGAGGTCCATGTTGATTCGGTTAAGCAGTCGGTGCAGGCCGCCAAACAACTTCAGACAGCCACCTATTTCGAGTAACAGGGCATCCTCCCTGTAGCAGCTGAGGCGTGGACTGATACTGTAGGCCCAACAGCACAGCCGGATCAGAGCGCGTTGCTCCTGTGCCGGATCGCGCTCCAGAATCTGGCTATCTGCGGCCAGGGCTCGCACGGTTGCCTGCTTCTGTCCCGCTTGTATACCCCGCGCGCTCGCCGCCTGATTACCTTGCAGCACGCGCTGTTTTTCCACCACCACAACAATAGACTCTGCATCTGCACGTTCACTGTGTTGCCGTTGCAGGGCCTGTAGCGGTAACTGATCAAAGCGCAGGCATAGCCACAGCATTTTACTGTGGTCAGGCACCGATCTGATCCACCTGGGTGTGATTAGGTGCCGGGTAGGATGGCAGCTCCCAGAGTCGGGGCTGCTGCAGCATCTCGATGTCAGAAGAAAGGGTGATGTCGAGATCCTGTGCTCCCCCGCGTTGTTTGAGGATATGGATTGAACTGGGGTCCCGCATATCCAGACGCAGGCTGGCGGGGGCATGTTGGCTGGCTGCAGCCCGAGAGCGAAACAGCACGGCCAGGACATCGCAATGAGTGGCAGCCAACTGCAGACGGCGCAAATCACTGTAAGCCACGTTATCGGGCAACCAACTGAAAACAGCGCTGCAGGTGTTGCTGCGCAGGGCCTGCTCAGTTGACCAGAGTAAATCCTGGTTGGATTTGGGGTGTACCAGCAGTACCTGATGGGTATCGATGCCCCGGGCGGCGAGCAGCGGACTGTAGGGTATACAGGGCGGGGCGATAAACATTTGCCAGCGTTCCTGTCCACTGAGGTTGACCATGGCGTGGAGGAACAGGCCCATAGCTCCCAGGCCACCGCCATCGCTGAGTATTTCTATCGTGTTACCCAGGGGCCAGCCGCGGCCCACCAGATGTTGATCCAGGTCGGTGTGGCCGCTGGCGAGCCCGTCATGCCTGTTGTCGAATACGCGTCCCCGCCAGGTATCGGCGCGGCGCAGCAGTTTGTCTATCAGGGTGCCCATGTTCGGAGCGGTGTAATCCCGGGGGATATTTCCCCAAATTAAAATACTGTATATATGTACAGTATTTTAATTTGGAGCGTCTGTCAATCTGGTTAATTCATCGGGGATGGGGTGCTCGGGATAAGCGGCGCGGAAGTGCTGAAGCTGGATAATAGCGCGTTCCTTGTCCCCATTGGTCAGCAGGTCTTTGATGTTTTCCAGCCATTGTTCGGCATTCACGGCATCGTCTGCAGGTGTGGCATCCATATCGAGCTCTCCCGTGGCACGCAGGGACTCGTGTGACCGGGACTCAGCACGCTGCTGTTTGAGCGCGGGGGCGACGGCTTCCATCGCTGAACGCTCTTCGATCTTCCTGGCCGAAGGCTCTTGGGATTCTATCGATGGCTGCTGATACTGGGCAGCGGAGGGCGCAGCGGACAGAGTTTTTGACACCGCGTCGGCTGCCGTGATGATTGCTTCAGGTTCCATTGCCTCGTCATTGTGGCTTTGCAGGGCGCCTGAAACCTCGATCGGTTCGGCTTGTGGGGCAGCGCGGACTTTTCCGGTAAATCCATCGACGCGGGAAGCGGCCGGTTGTAGCTGACTTTCCTGAACAATCACCGTGGGTGCATGTGCGCGGTCAGTGGAGGTGGGAAGACCAGCCATTTGATGGAAAAGGAGTGATACCAGACCGACGACGCTCGCGGCACTCGCCAGGGGTAGCCAGCCCGGGGTGCGACGGTTGGCACGCGGGGCATGATCCGCCGCCATTTTCAGAATGGTCTCATCGAGAGCCGCCGGAGAGCGGGGTGACGGGGTGCTGTGGTACAGCTCGGACAGGCTATCGTTTGGATCAGGCATGTTGGCGATGACCTCCACTGAACTGCTGACGCAGGGTTTGCCGGGCATAACGCAATCGGCTTTTTACGGTCTCTACGCCGGCATCGGAGATGGCGGCGATATCGGTCAGGCTGAAACCCTCTTCCCTTAGCACAAACGCCTCGCGTTGGTCCGCCGGCAAGGCTTTGATAGCCGCCCTCAATTGCGCAACCTCAAGATGGGTATCTGGTTCAGATCCGGTGGCGGCAGGGGTTTCATCACTATCGGCGTCAGCGACGGGTCGAGTGGCTGAACGCCGGTGTTGATCGATCAATTTACGCCGGGCAATAGTGTATAAGTAGGTGGTGAATCGCGCAGTGGGCCGGTAACTATCGGCCTGTCTGATGACGGCGCTCCAGGTTTCCTGTGCCAAATCCTCAGCCGCTGTGCGGTCACTGCTGGAGTGGTAGATGAACCCGAACAAGCGATCCTTGTGGCGTGAATACAACTCGTTGAATGCGCCCACATCGCCTCCGGCATAGAGTTCCATTAGGGATTCGTCACCCCGCAGGCGGTGCAGTAGCCCCATCAGCGGCGGCGGAAACCGCTGTTCGCTGGCGGGGCAATGTTGTGTTCAGCTGTCATGTGCTGCCAGTATCGGTCCACTCAGGTCGCGGCTCAACTCTACCAGAGCAAGCATTTCACCTCTATAGCCGTGCCTGTCATCACCGCGGGCACCGCGTGCCAACTGCAGCAGATCATTAAAGTCCCAGTCTCCGGTGTGCTTGCTGCCGCGCAACAGTTGACCAAAGCCCGCGACAGCGGCGGCGAAACGGAAGTCTGTCGAACTCTGTGCCAGCTCTTCAATGACGTCGTTGCGATAAAAAACTTCCCGTAATTCCTTGCTCACCGCCTCTTCCCGTGATTTGTAACGCAACCTGAGTTCACCCAACTCGTTGTTGTTACGCTTGCTGTAAGAGCCCTCGTTTTCCCGGCCACCATAGCGCAGCGGTTCGACCTGCTCGCCACCTGAGCCAACCAATGCCAACTCGTACAGCGCGGTGACGGTATGACCGACACCTATCTCCCCGGCATCAACCTTGTCGTTGCGAAAATCCTCCCGGTTCAGCACGCGATTCTCATACCCAATAAGGCGATATTCAGAGACCAGTTCCGGATTAAACTCAATTTGAATCTTTACGTCTTTGGCAATGGTTTGCAGCGTACTGCCCATTTCCTTGACCAACACCTTGTGCGCTTCTTTGAGTGAGTCTATGTAGGCTGCGTTGCCGTTGCCCGAGTCGGCCATTTCTTCCATCAAAGCATAGTTGTAGTTACCCGCACCAAAGCCCAGGGTAGTCAGCGCGATTCCGCGTTCGCGGTTGCGCTCAACAAGGTCTACCAGCGCCTCATGGTTCACTGTGCCGACATTCATATCGCCATCACTGGCAATAAGAACACGATTGATACCGCCCTCGACCAGGTGTTGCGCGGCAATGCTGTATGCGAGCTTGATACCTGCGCCTCCATTGGTGGAACCACCGGCTTCCAGGGCATCAATTGCCGACAGGATTTTCGCCTTCTGATCACCAGGTGTGGAGTCAAGAACCAGCCCAGCGCTGCCCGCATAGACCGCGATGGCAACCCGGTCTCCACTATTCATCTGATTCACCAGCAAACGCAGGGATTGTTTGACCAGCCCCAGTTTATGGGGGGAGCGCATGCTGCCGGACACATCCACCAGAAATACGAGGTTGGCCGCCGGACGTTCACCCATATCAGGCTGGTAACCCTTGAGGCCAACCTTGAGTAGGTGTGTGTTGGCATTCCAGGGGCTGGGTGCAATCTCGGTATGTACGCTGAAGGGTTGCTGATCGCGGGCAGGGGGATGGTAGGCGTAATCAAAGTAGTTGATGAATTCCTCCACTTTCACGGCATCTTCGGGTGGCAGCCGACCCTCGCGATTCAGCATGCGCCGGACGTTGCTGTAGGCCGCCGTGTCCACGTCGATACTGAAGGTTGAAACCGGTTCATCGGCTACCTGCAGGATGCGATTTTCATTGAGCTTGAGGTACCTGTCTCGATCCTGCACATGTTGGTTGCTGCCGCCGACGTGATCTCCCGGGTACGGGGCGGGAGCAACCATTCTGGCGGACTCCTGTACGGCGTAGGATATATCGGCCTCTGAACGCCTCCTCAATGCGTGTTTCTGGACCGAAAAATGGGGTTCAGCGGCCCTGTTGGCCGCGGTACTCGCCACGGCATCGTTCACGTTTGCCAGCTCTGCCCGGCGGTTCTCCTGTTCCTGGCGACGGATGTGGGCGAGCTGATTTAATGGCTCAGTCTCAACATCGGTTGCTGTGACCTCAATGCCAGGCTCAGTTGCTGGTCCGGGTTGAACGTCGTCGACAGGGTCTGCGACGCAGCCCGCAATAGCTATCATGGCGATGGTTGAGAATATTTTTGTACGTGTCATGGTGTAGCCCTCCAGTGGGTTGTCACAGGGGTAAACGCCGGTGACAGCAAAACGGGGTTATTGGCACAAAACTTTTTTACCCGGGCATGGGCGAACAGGGGGCGATGCATGGTTACGGATGAGGCAGGCCGGGAACACCACTACACCCGGATCAATGGCATCACGGTGCATCACGTAGAGCAGGGCAGCGGTGCACCGGTGGTGCTTTGCCACGGCTTTCCGCATTTGTGGTTCAGCTGGCACCGCCAGATCAGCGCGCTGGCGGCGGCGGGGTATCGGGTGATCGCACCTGATATGCGCGGTATGGGTCAGACCAGTGCCCCGACTGACCCGGAGGACTACAGTGTGGCGGCTATCACGGCCGACCTGGTGGGATTGCTGGATGCGCTGGGTATCGATCAGGCCACGTTTGTCGGCCTGGATTTCGGCGCTTTTGCCATCTACGACCTGGCGATGCTGGCGCCGGAACGCGTGCGTGCAGTTATTGGACTGGAAAATCCCGCTGCCCCGCATAACCCGGAGGTGCCGCCCCTCACTGAGTATCGAGCCATGGGTGAACAGCACTTTTTACATATCGAGTACTTTCGCGAACCCGATCGTGCTGACCGTGAATTGGCCGCGGCGCCGCGTCAATTTTTCCACAAGGTATTCTGGACCCTGAGTGGCGAATGCGATTTTTTCAAAACATTTCAGTATCCACCGGGAACCAGCTATATCGACGCGATGGAGAAACCGCCACCGCTGCCCTGGGCCTGGTTGAGCGAAGCCGAACTGGATTACTTTGTCAGTGAGTACACTCGCACCGGCTTCACCGGTGGCCTCAACTGGTATCGCTCCATGGATATCAAGTGGCAGGAACGGCGGGCATTCGAGGGAGTCGAAAGTCAGGTTCCGGCCTGGTTTATCGGCAGCGAGCGCGATGTTGATCTGGAAGGTTTCCATGGGGATGATCCCATTGCACTGATGCGCCGACAGTTTCCCGACCTTCGCGATGTACAGATGATTCCACGTGCCGGCCACATGGTGCAGCTGGAGGCGTCCGATGAAGTGAACCGTATCCTGCTGGATTATCTATCCCGGATTGAGCCCTGACAGCGCTCGGAAACAGTCCCATACATCTTTTCAGAGACCTGCTATTCTTGGGTTGTTCACGAGTCGTGAGCATTTGATGAATAGAACAAACAAGGAGAATACAGACCGATGAAGCTTTTTTCACACATCACATGGAAAAAAATTGTAACGATAGGATTTCTGAGCCTGCTGTATGGTTGCGCCAGCGCGCCCATGGGTACTGAGTAACAGGATGCTGAGGCCAAAATGTTCCAGGCCCCTGCAGATAAGGGAAATCTTTATATTTATAGAGATGAAAATTATGGTGCAGCCATCAGAATGTCCATCCTGCTGAATAATCAGTTGCTCTCTGACACCGTAGCCAAATCATATATTTATCAGCAATTGGAACCTGGCACTTATACGATCACCTCCAAGGCAGAAAATAATTCCTCTATGGCAATCACCATTGAAGCCGGCAAGAACCATTTTCTGTGGCAGGAAGTAAAAATGGGTATGTGGACCGCCCGCTCTGATTTGCAGGTCGTCGATGAGGCCACCGGGCGCAAGGGTGTGCAGTCCTGTAAAATTTTGAATTCAAACGCCTATCAGTGAGGAGCGCCGCAGGCTGGTGAAAACCAGGATGAGGCCGGTTAACGCGAGCCACAGGCTGCCTGTGGCAAAACCGATAACCAGACTGTTGTTGATATCCTCGTGACGGTCGAAGTCCATGATGTGCAGCATCCAGAAAAAATCAAACCAGCGCCAGCTGTTGTTTCTGTGCTCCAGAACACGACCGTCCTCTACTGAAACATAGACGGTGGTAGCTGCTCCATCATCGAAATAAAAGGCCCAGCTATCATCATCGTGGTGACGGGTTTCCACCGCAAATCCAGTCACCTTTTCCTGGTGGGTTATTGAACCCTTACCGGCATAGGAGGATTGGGCGATTTGACGTGCGAGGTCGGCGTCTATGCTAATAATGTCTCCATCGCTGGACTCATGCAGTACTCTGCGATCCAGTGTTTGCACCCGGTATACCAGCTTCTCCTGCCAGCGCAGCAGGCTGATTTCACGCACCGGTGTACCTGCGTAATGCTGTAACAACGTATCGAAACCAATGGTGGGTATGGCCGAGGCAGGCCCAGAAGCAGCCTGTTGGATTTTTGTCAGTCTTCCTGCAGCGGCATCAAAATCGATCATGTTCATCCCCAGCCCGCTGCCCAGCCATATCAGAAACTGCAGGCCCACAACTACGCTGACCCACTTGTGAAGAAAGCGACTGATGGATTCGATATTACGGGCGGGTAGGCTGCACTTTTTGGTCAGAAGCGTGTGAGCCAGCCGGTAAAATAATAACCATAGTCCGGTGCTTGCAGCCAGTAGACCGACGCCAGTGGCTACAGTCAGCAGTAAGTTCTGCGCATCGCTGCGGTACTCGTAATCCATGATATGCAGCATCCAGAAAATATCAAACAGGCGCCAGTAGTCATGCCGTCGGCTGATCAGTTTGCCGCTTATTGGATCCAGATAAAAACTGGTGGCGAGTTGATCTTCAAAGTTGACTCGCCATACCGGCAGCGGTATCCACGACACCTCCACCGGAGGGTTTTCTGTGATCACGAAGGCGTTTTTTATATCCCCGTCACCGGCGTAAAAATGGCGAGCCAGAACCCGAATCTCTGATTCTGTAAGCGGCGCTGAAACTTCGCCGGTATAGGCGTCGCGTCGTTGTTGATGCTCAGGACCGCGTTCGAGATAGAACAGCGAGCCCATCGATTCCCGCAGGCTGATAGAGTTTATCTTTTCGCTGAGGTTTGGTTTAAATAATGGAGCGACGGAGGCAGAGTAGCCCTGTTTGGTATTTTTAACCAGGCTGTCGCCGTGGATAAAGTCGATATCCACCACCACCATGTAGAAACCGGAAACACACCAGATCACGGCCTGTATGCCGATGATAACCGAAAGCCATTTATGTAACTGGCGTGAAAGGTATTGACCGCTCAAGGGTAAATGTTAACTGGTAGTTTCATAGTCTTGTCCGGATGCAGAGTGTTATTAAGATCGATGCTCATAGCAAAAAATTAAAGCCAAGAACCCACATGGATGCTGAGGTCGATTCGCCATCGTCGCGTACCATGGATGCAGTGTTGCCATGAACGCGTTCCTGCACGATGCCTATATGGGGATGAAATGATTTGGTCATCAGGTATTTCAATCTCAGACTCAACTCGGTGTGGGCCAGGCCCACTTCGGGATCATCCAGACGATACATTGGCTCTTATGCCCGCATATCGACATGTGGTCCATATTCCGCCGGGTCGTGTTCAATTGGCAGGTTTGATCCATATCCGACAGTACCGCTGCCCATTTGTGGTTTGGCGGAATGATGTACATGATGCGCGTGGTGCGAATTCGCGGGATCTGCACCCGAGGGGGCATGCGCTCCGCGTGAGCTCTCCATCCCCATATCGGCGTGACGTAACAATGGCGGTGGATCCAGTGGTGGCACGCTCCCTTGTTCTCCAGGGTGGCTGGTCAGTGTCCCCAGGGCATAGCCGCCGTGATCTATAGCCTGGGAAAAAATGGTAAGGGTATTGCTCTCCTGGGGTTCCACGATGACATCATAGGTTTCTGCCGGAGCTATCCGGAAGTCATCTATTGTCTGTGCAAGGGTGCGTGGGTTGACATTGAAACTCTCCGGGTTGCGTTTCAAGGTGCGAAAAACGTCGTTCGGGTCTTCATCACTCCAATCTGATAACGGGACAATACTCTCTCGATCCCAGATTGTAGCGGTGGGTTTACGGGGCTCAATGATGATGGCTCCGTACATACCGGTTTGTTCCTGGAAGCCCGAGTGTGAGTGACACCAATAGGTCCCAGTCTGACGAATATCAAATTCATAGGTAAAGGTGGTACCTGGCGCAATCCCGCTGAGGCCTGGACTGATGCCCGGTACACCGTCCATTTCAGTCGGTAGAATCAGGCCCTGCCAATGGATTGAGGTGGTTTCCTCGAGATGGTTATGCATAGTGATTCTAACGCGGTCGCCTTCCCGCCATCTCAGGGTGGGGCCGGGCAGTGAACCATTGATTGACGTGGCACGCCGACGTTCGCCGGATACGTTGATCTCGGCATAACCAATATCCAGCCGAACATTAGGTCCTTTCAAATGAGACACAGTAGTGTCGTGTGCGGCTGCCAGCAGCTGGACAGGAGCGGTGCAAAGGAGGGTCGTTGCGAGGCCCTCCTCAACAAAATCCCGACGCGAGAGTGCATGATTTTGCAGGGATCGGCTCATGTCAAAATGACTCACTGTCCGACGTGGTAGTGTCTTCATCTGGTATTGCGGTAGGATAAACAATAAATCAAATTGGGGGTATTAAAATGCGTTGTCACGAAGTCGATTACGAAATCATCGGTCACGATTTACAAATGGTCGAGATTGAACTCGATCCCGGGGAAACGGTGATAGCCGAAGCCGGGGCGATGAATTATATGGAACAGGATATTATCTTCGAGGCAAAAATGGGTGATGGGTCCGATCCGGATCAAGGGTTTCTCGGCAAAATGTTTGGTGCTGGCAAAAGGCTGATAACTGGAGAGTCCCTTTTTATGACCCACTTCACCAATGAGGGCGGCCAGAAACGCCGGGCAGCCTTCGCGGCACCCTTTCCCGGCTCGGTCGTAGCGATAAACATGGCAGACGAGGGTGAGGAGATAATCTGCCAGAAGGACTCGTTTCTTGCTGCCGCGCTGGGCACGAGTATTGGTATCGCCTTTAATCGGAAAATTGGCGCCGGCTTATTTGGCGGTGAAGGCTTTATTCTGCAGCGTCTAGAGGGTGATGGCATGGCGTTCGTACATGCCGGGGGTACCGTGATCAAAAAAGAACTGCGGGGGGAAATGCTGCGGCTGGATACTGGCTGTCTGGTGGCATTTACCAAGGACATAGACTACGACATCCAGTTAGCCGGTGGTTTGAAGAGTATGCTCTTCGGCGGCGAAGGTCTGGCATTGGCGACTCTGTCTGGAACGGGATCGGTGTGGATTCAAAGCCTGCCATTCTCAAGGCTGGCCGATCGTATCCTGGCCAATATGCCTGCTGCGGGTGGCTCAAGGAAAGGCGAAGGTTCTGTTCTCGGTGGCATAGGTGACTTACTCGACGGAGATAACTAGTGCCGTTTCAGGGATTCATTCCCGCGACCTTTGAGCTTCTGAGAGAGCTGCAAGCCAATAGTAATCGCGCGTGGTTTGCCGACAACAAACCCAGGTATGAATCGGTGGTTCTTGAACCAGACCTGGATTTATTGTCGCCATAACTCCGGAACTGGCGCGGTTATCGGGTGGCCTGGACACCATTTCAAAGCGTCGGGCCGCGCATAGGCGCAGGTCCCGAAGAATGGGCCAGTGTAATGGGTGGCCGGGCGTTCCGGCGCAAAGACTTTATCGCCGTTGCTGATTGTCCGGCTTAAAATGCGCATAGCAGTCGGTTTGTCACATCAGCAGCGAAGATCTATGCTGCAAGCAGCCCCCTGATGAAATTTTTATGTGCGGCTATTGAAGCGCCTTACTGAGGAATTACCTGTCATGAACACTATTTTTGAGTATCACTACCGCTTGCTTGCGGTTGTAGCACTGATGGCGCTGATTGTTACCGGGTGTAGTTCAACCCCCGCGGAAGTGGATCCTGTGCAGGCAGCTATTGCGCGTGAAGGACGCACTGATGCTGATGTGGGACGGGATGCACGCAGTCGACCTGATCTGGTGTTGCCTGAACTTAATCTGAGTCGGGGTGACAAGGTACTGGATTTTTTTGGGGGTGGGGGTTACTACAGTGAGTTGCTGGCCAGCCTCGTGGGGGAGGAGGGCAGCGTTTATCTGCATAACAATGGCGCCTACATGGTTTTTGTAAAAGCTGCTTTTCAGCAACGATTCCCTGATGGTCCCCCCCCACCTATCATCGATTTTCAGCGGGAGGTCGAGGAGCTGAAACTTGAAGCCAATTCATTGGATGCGGCAATGATTATCATGTCGTATCACGATTTTTACATGGTTGATCAGGACACAGGGTGGAGGGAAATAGACAGTCGGCATGTGCTTGGTCAGATTTTTGCTGGGCTCAAGCCGGGCGGACGTTTTGTCATTGTCGATCATGCCGCGGCGGCAGGTACCGGAAGCAGCGCCGCACAGGACCTTCATCGCATTGATGAATCGTTTGCGAGAGAGGACATTGTCAGCAATGGTTTTCGCTTTGTGGCGTCGGTGGGTGGATTGGAAAACCCCGCCGATGATCGCTCAGTGAATGTCTTTGACCCCTCCATTCGAGGCAAAACTCACCGCTTTATCCTGGTTTTCGAGAAACCCTGACGGCAGTTCTAACAGACTGCTGGGGTGTCCAGATTCAGGGGAGTGTTGGCCAGTTGTAACAGCGTATCGGCAAGAACCTGCCAGGGGTCTCCTTGTTGCATACCCTTGATGGTTTGGTCAATGGTTACCGCCATGGACATCAAGTGGCTCATTGTTTTCTGATCACAGCGTGATACCACGTCGCTTACCAGTCGCTGTCGGTTTTTCCACACCCGGTTGGCAGTGACCGCGGCCTCCACTCGCTGGCCCGCGTCAACCATCTCCCGGCAGCGTTGCAGTAGGCTCAACTCTCGATGGATGGCCCACAATACCAGTATTGGGGCCGTGCCCTCCGCGCGTAAACCTGCCAGCATACGAATCGCATCAGCTGCGCGTCCGGCGAGTGCGGCGTCTATGGTGGAAAACAGGTTGTAGCGGGCATTATCGGATACCGATTGGGTAACCAGCTCCAGGTCAATGGTATTGTTGGTGGCGACCAAAGACAGTTTGTCCAGCTCCTGCACAGCCGCGAGCATATTTCCCTCAACGCGATCGCATATCATGGTCAGCGCATCGGGGGCTATGGAAAGTCCGCGCTGCTTCGCTCTGCCGACCAGCCATCTGGGCAGTTGTCTCTCGTCAATCGGCCACACGAAGATAATAGCGCCGGTACGGTCGAGTGCAGAAAACCATTTGCTGCGCTTGCTGGCGGGTTCGATCTTGCCGGCGACAATCAGCAATATGTTGTCGGGATCGATGGCATCCGTATATTGCACCAGGGCTTTACTACCCTTGTCGCCTGGTTTGCCATTTGGGATTCTCAACTCTATGAGTTTGCGATCACCAAACAGAGACATGTTGGCTGAGCTGGAAAGTAGTTCACTCCAATCGAAGTGTTGGTCTACATCCAGTATGTCGCGCTCAGATATGCCCTGCTCCCGGCAGGCGCGGCGTATGGCATCACAACTTTCCTGTACCTGCAGAGGTTCATCCCCTGTCACCAGGTAGACAGGTTTAAGCTGCCCTCGCAGCTCCCGCTCGAGCTGATCAGGTTTTATTTGCATCTGAACTGGCGAGAAAACGGATTCGGCGCAAAATTTGTTGTATCAAATCGTCCCGCAGTTCGCGCTCAAGGGTGCGTACCTCGGCCGCCTCACCCACCACGTCGTTTGGGTTGTGATTCATGAGGCGTTGTACTGCAATGCGCGTGGGCTCCAACAGGTACTCACCTCTCGCGTCCGACAGACTGATATTGGTTGCGAGTTCAATTTCGAATTCAGTAGCGCTCGCGGCGCTGTCGATCGCGACATTCCTGCGCGATTTTTCCTCGCTTTCGACATGCAGAGTAAGGTCTGCATCCTCGACCACCATGACGCCGGCTGATTGCAGGCTGGACACAAGATTCTGCTGCAGTTCGCCGTTGGGATTGTCGCCGCTGACCGCAATGCTATCCCAGCCAGGGGGTAGCTCCAGTGTGCCCCGCAGGTGAAACCCGCAGCCCGCGGTGAGCAGCAGCGTGCAGAGAAATGCTGTTTTCAGAGCCATTTTCACAGTGACCACTCCCTAGTTGGCGACAATATTAACCAGCTTTCCCGGTACGACTATCACTTTGCGAATTGTCTTGTCTTCCAGAAACCGGGCGACGTTGTCCTGTGCCAGTGCAAAATTTTCCAATGCTTCGCGGTCTGTGTCTGGGGCTACATCCATCCGCCCACGCACCTTACCGTTTACCTGGACAACAATGGTGATGCTGCTGCGAACCAGAGCGCTTTCATCCACGGTTGGCCAATCTGCATCGAGAATATCTCCCGATTGTCCCAGATCACTCCATAATTGATGGGTGATATGTGGAACGATGGGCGCCAGCATTAACAAGCTTGATAGCAGTGCCTCGCGCTCCACGGAAAGGCTCTGACCCTCACCTTCCGGCAGTTTGGACAATTCATTACACAGTTCCATCACCGCCGCGATTGCTGTATTGAATGTTTGTCGGCGGCCATAGTCATCGCTGACTTTGGCAATGGTTTCGTGGACTTTCCTTCTTACGTCACGCTGCACATCAGTCAGGCTATCGGCATTCAGTGGTGGCGCCTCGCCCTGCCGCACATGGGATGATACCAGTCTCCACAGGCGTTTGAGGAAGCGGTGCGCGCCCTCTACGCCGTCGTTTGACCATTCCAGTGACTGTTCCGGTGGTGCGGCAAACATACTGAACAGCCTGACGGTATCAGCGCCATATCGTTCGATCAATTCCTGGGGGTCGACGGTATTGCCCTTGGACTTTGACATCTTGCTGCCATCTTTGAGCACCATTCCCTGGGTGAGCAGACGCTTAAAGGGCTCACTCGAAGTGACCAGTCCTTCGTCCCGCATCAGTTTGTGAAAGAATCGCGCATAAAGCAGGTGCAATATGGCGTGCTCGATACCACCCACATATTGATCAACGGGGGCCCAGTAGTCGGCCTGCTCATCAAGCATTTTGTCGTGGTTGGTTGCGCTGGCGAAGCGGGCGTAATACCAGGATGACTCCATAAATGTGTCAAAGGTATCGGTCTCCCGAATGGCATCAGCGCCGCAGGTCGGGCATGCCACCTGGTAAAACTCCGGCATTTTCTTGATGGGTGAGCCGACACCCTCAAATGCGACGTCGGTGGGAAGCTCTACGGGCAGGTCTTCATCAGGTACCGGCACCGCACCACAGGTATCACAATTGATGATAGGAATCGGTGCGCCCCAATAACGTTGGCGTGATACGCCCCAGTCCCGCAATCGGAATTTGACGGTTCTTTCGCCTTTGCCAGCGGCTTCGAGGTCGCCACATATTCGTTCAAAAGCTGCGTCAAAATCGAGGTCATCATAAACGCCAGAATTGACTAGTCGACCTTTCTCCACAAAAGCAGAGTGTTCGAGATTACCGTCTGTAGAGTCATCACTGGGTGCAATGACCCGTTCGATAGGCAGGCCGTACTTGCGGGCAAACTCCCAATCGCGCTGGTCATGCCCCGGCACGGACATAACCGCCCCAGAACCGTAACTTATCAAAACGAAGTTACCTACCCATATTGGTACGGTATTCCCCGTCAGTGGATGGATGGCGACCTGGCCGGTATCCATGCCCATTTTTTCCATGGTGGCCATGTCCGCTTCCGCCACCTTGACGGCGGCCTGTTCGCGGATAAAGTCCGCCAAAGCAGGGTTGGTGTCGGCAGCGGCCGTTGCCACCGGGTGTTGTGGTGCAACGGCAAGATAGGTAACCCCCATCAGGGTGTCTGGTCGTGTGGTATAGACCCGAAGGGGAATGCCGTCCTCCAGGGCGAAATCCACATCCACGCCCTCCGAACGACCAATCCAGTTGCGTTGCAGAGTGCGCACCTGTTCCGGCCACTCTGTCAATTGATCCAGATCGTCCAGCAGTTCCTGCGCGTAATCGGTGATTTTGATAAACCACTGGGGTATTTCGCGACGCTCGACAGGCTGGTCACAACGCCAGCAGCAACCATCCACTACCTGTTCGTTGGCGAGCACAGTCTGATCGGTTTCGCACCAGTTCACCTCGGCACTTTTCTTGTAGGCCAGTCCCTTCTTATAGAGTCGGGTGAAAAACCACTGCTCCCAACGGTAATAGTCTGGCAGGCAAGTAGTTATCTCCCGGGACCAGTCATAGGCAAAACCCAGACGATCCAGTTGTTTCCGCATATAACTCACGTTTTCCAGCGTCCATTGCGCTGGGGGTACATTGTTTTGTATGGCTGCGTTTTCTGCGGGCAGACCAAAGGCATCCCAGCCCATTGGTTGTAAAACGTTCTTGCCCAGCATACGCTGGTAGCGCGCTATGACATCGGCAATGGAGTAATTGCGGACGTGACCCATGTGCAGTTTGCCACTGGGATAGGGAAACATGGCCAGGCAATAAAATTTTTCCCGCTGGTCATCCATTTCGACACGAAAACTGGCCTGTTCCCGCCAATGATCCTGTGCCCTCACCTCTACCTGCTCTGGGTAATACTGCTCGTCCATGGTGTTCTATGTGTGCTCCGCCGGCGTGATTTCGATGGCTCACAGAGGTGAGCCCGAAGAGCGCGCATTCTACAAGTAATCAGGGGGCGGCTCCAGCGGGTTGTGGAACGACCTGCCTTTGAGCGGTTGGACTGAGGTAAAGGCAGGTCGTGAGGGGGATCAGAAGCTATAGCGGGTGGCGCGCTTTGCCAGTTCGGTGCTGCTGATTTTGTCTGTCAGGCAGGCATCAAAGTCTTTCTTGGTCAGCACGTAGTAAAGATCCTGTCGGTGATCGCCCCTGGCGCCCATGCCGTCAAATACCAGGGTGACATGCTCGTTGCCGGGCAGGGCGCGCAGTTGCGTACCGTAACGGCATAAAGACGCTAGAGTGTTGGTGGTCAGGGTCCCTATTCGCGCCAATTGCTCTTTTTCCTGCTCTTCTTTAATGACTTGTAGTTTGTCGGCGTAAGCTTCGCGTCCCTTGCGATATTTATCGCGCGCTGTCTTCAGGCCCTGTTCCGCCTGGGCCAGAATACCCTGTGCCACAGAAGAATCCTGACCCGCTTCAAGCTTACCTTCGTATTGCTCCATCTCTCGTTCAAATTTTCGCTGCGCTTCGCGGTACTGGCGCTGTGCGTTGGATCGCTCCCGGCGCAGTTCCCGAACCCGCGCGGAGTGTTGGCGACTTTGTTCAGAGAGCTGCTCTGCCATTTCATCGTGGTGGTGGTCCCCATCAAATTCTTCCACCACCATAAAGCGTTGCAGTGAGCCGGATTCGCCGACTTCCGAGAGACTCTCACCGAGGTGAGCGAGACCGGCTTCTACATCACTGACAATACTATCAACATAGATTTCAATGTCTTCGCCGAAATCGCGGAAATCTGAATCTATAAAACTGTGATGACCGCTTGAACTTCGCACACCGCGTCCGAACAGTCTGAACACCACGCCCTGGCGAGCGAGATAGGTACCATCAACTTTGGCCAGATGCGGTTGAGTTCGGTCCTTGTTGCCCGCCGCGGCCTGGAGTGCCCGCGACATCACTTCTACGTCGCGCTGTATATCGGTAAAACTATCAGCATCGTCGGCCACGGCGGTGGCTATGCCGATAGACAGGAGCGCAGGGAGTATCAGTTTCGCAGTGTTGTTCATTGTAATAACCTCGGAGTATTGCTGTGAACTGGGTGGTTCAGTTGATAGGTGGCAGTCGTGTATAAAGCTGTCTCAATGCCAGACGATCATCCAGCTGATTGTCTCGTATGCCGTCAACCAGCATGAGATCTGAACTGCGGGCGCGGCTCCAGTTGGTGGCCAGTGCCGTCATTTCTCGTCTGCGTTCATCCCGGCTATAGCTGAGGGCGGCAGTAAGTAGCTGCCGGTTCATCTCCAGCGACTTTTTTTCCAGTGCCGCCATCCGCTGATTCAGGGTAGATTCATGCGCCACGGAAAGGTCGCTGAGTCGCTGTTCCAGCGTGGTTGGGTTGAGTCCGGATTCGTGAAATGCCACACTGAATCCCTGCTCAGTTACTGAAATTTCTGCGCGAAACAACACCAGCAGTATTGCCGTTATAGAAGTCGCCAGCGATAGCCAACCGAGTGAAACAGGCCAGATACCTGTGTTCCCGGGCCTTGCCGTTACACCGGCTAGACGACTCCATTGGGGGACGGCAACATCCTCCCAGTCGCGACCCGCTGCCTGCATTTCCCGCAGTGCCTGCCAGGCAGCGTTCAGCTCGCTGTTGGTCTCGAATTGCTGTTCAAGACGGGCCCTGTCTGCCGGGGCCATATTTCCATCCAGATAGTTCAGCAACTGGTCTCGAAGGGCGTCAGAGAGCATTTTTTATCTCCATGGATTTTTGCAGATGGGCTATCGCTGAGTACAGGCGATTCTTGGCTGTATTTGAGGAAATTCCCAACTGTTGGGCAATGTCCTCGAAGGTGAATTGCTGAAAGAACTTGAGTTCAACGACGACCCGTTGATCCGGGTTGAGGTTGGCCAGCATGCGGCTGATTTCGGTGTTTCTGCGGCTCAGTCCCAATGCATCCTGTGGCGAGTCTTCACCCAACAACTCAGCTACGTCGATGGTTGCCTGTTCGGGCTGGCGTCCTCGGTGGCGTTGGTAGTCGATGGACCTGTTGATCGCTATACGAGACAGCCACGCGGGAAAACTGCCCTCATGGCGGTAATTTGGCAGATTGCGATAAACAGCAAGGAAAATTTCCTGCATCAGGTCCATAGCATCGGCGCGGTGACGAGTCATGCGCAGGGCCTGGTTGTAGACGCGCGATTCATAACGGCCGACCAGCTTTGACCAGGCTCGTTGAGAACCAGCAAGCGCTTTTGCTATCAGTTTTTCGTCGCTGTCGACGCCAATCACCGGGTGTGACTCCCGTCCAGAAAGTTAATCTTAATTTACAATCTATGACGATGAGGCACAGCAGAAAGTTTTACAGAATCACACTTTTTTTGAAACATGCTGAGAGGGGCGAGATGGATCAGCTGTCGTCGGCGCACCGCTGGTGGTGCCGGTGCCCTATGGCCAGCATCAGGAAGCATGTGATCAGCGTAGGCCAGTTTCCCCAGCGGGAGAATGGCGTCTGCCCGGACATTCTGAACGCTTCGCCACGCAGAATAGTCGCTTCAAATTGTGGGCTTTGCTGAATGATCGCCCCCTTGGCATCAATAATCGCCGATACGCCATTGTTGGTTCCACGCAATAGATAGCGACCATTTTCCAGTGCCCGCATGCGGGCCATCTGCAAGTGTTGCAGGGGTCCTATGGACTGACCAAACCAGCTGTCATTGCTGATGGTGACCAACAGGTCGGCCTGCGCTGACTGCTGGCGGACCAGCTCCGGGTAGACAATCTCGTAACAAATAAAAGGCGCAACCAGCATCGTGTCCACCTTGAGCAGGGCCTGATCAGCAGGACCCTGACTGAAATGGGACATGGGCAGATCAAAGAAAGCGATCAGGCCCCTTAGCCAGCTCTCCAGTGGTACGTACTCGCCAAAAGGAACCAGTCTTTGTTTGTGGTAGCGGCCGCTGGCTTTACCCAGGCCTACAATCGAGTTGTGATATCCCGTGCCATCCGAGGAGAGGTGGGGTATACCGGTCAGCAGGGCAGAGTCGGTGTCTGCGGCTTGCTGACTCATGGGATCCAGAAACCCGGAAGCCCGATGGAAATAGTTGGGAATCGCAGCCTCGGGCCAGATGATAATATCAGCTCCCAGCTCGGGTTCAGTCATGGTGGCGTACAGGTCGAGGGTGGGTTGGTAGTACTCTGGCAACCATTTCAGTTCCTGGGAAATGTTGGCCTGTATCATGACAACTGAAACCGGCGGCGCGTCAGCTTGCTGCACCCAGGTCTGGGTGGACAAATACCATCCCAGTGGCCAGCAGGCCAAAGTCAGCCCGAGAGCTGCCAAACATGGCCGTGAACGCTCTATTTGGTAGCCGAGTATGGCAGCGCCGGTAACAGCACATAGAAAGGATATGCCGAATATTCCCGTGATCGGCACCCAGCCTGACAGCCAGGTGTCAATGTGTGCATAGCCGATATACAACCACGGGAATCCGGTCAGCAGCCAGCTTCTCAGCCATTCAAAAATAACCCAGAGGGAGGCGAAGCCCAGATAGGACATCAGACCGGCCTGGCGCAGAAAACGGTAGAACAACCAGGCTGACAGTGCCGATAGCAAAGCGAGACCGCCACAGAACAGGGTCGTCAAAATCACGGCGAGAAAGGTGGGTGCGTTGCCATAGGTGTGTATGCTGACGTAGACCCAGGAGGCGCCGCTGCCGAACAGACCTGCTCCATAGAACCAACCGATCCATGCTGCACCAGCGCCGCTGTGCACCTGTTTTAACAGCCACAACAGCAGGTAGCAACTGAGCACACCCAATGGCCACCATGCGTAGGGCGCCAGTGATAACGTTGTCATTCCGCCCGCCGCCACCGCAATGGAGCTGCTGAGGAGGAAGTGATGCACAGTGGCTAACCGTTTTCCAACAGACTGCTGTGCATACTCAATGTATGAATCTTGCGTTGATCGCAGTGTAGAATTTGAAAGTCGAAACCCTGAATAGACGTGGCCTCTCCGTTACTGGGGAGATAGCCAAACTGTTGCATCACCAGACCACCGATCGTGTCGAACTCATCATCGCTGAATTGGGCCCCAAATTTGTCATTAAATTCGTTGATCGGCGTCAGCGCTTTGATCAGGTACGTGGCTACTCCGGTCTGGCGGATAAATGCATCACTTTCAGCATCGGTCTCGTCTTCAATTTCGCCGACGATTTCCTCCAGCACATCTTCTATGGTCACCAGCCCGGCAACACCACCGTATTCGTCAATGACCATGGCCATGTGATTACGATTTTCACGGAATTCACGCAGCAGCACATTCAATCGCTTGCTTTCAGGTACTACTGTGGCTGGTCGAAGGATGCGACTGATATCGAAGCTGCTGTGATCGGCGTTGAGAATATTCGGCAGCAGATCTTTAACCAGCAGAATTCCGAGGACATCGTCGGGATTCTCGCCAATCACCGGATAACGGGAGTGACCACTCTCCCCAATCTGGGGTAGGAACTCTTCCAGGCTGGACTCGGCTTTTACCACCTGCATATGCGCGCGCTGGATCATGATGTCACGCACCTGCATATCGGATACCTTGAGTGCGCCCTCGATAATGCCCATGGCATCGTCGTCAACCACCTCATTGCGGTTTGCCATTTCCAGAATGTCGAGAAATTCCTTGCGGGATTTGATATCACCACTGAAAGCGTGAGCTATTTTTTCGACCCAGGTCATTTCCCCTGAGTCATGGCTGGTTTTGTCGTCGTTCATGCTGTGTTGAAGTCTTCCCTTGCAAGTTTTCCTGAGTAGGGGTTGGGGAAATTCAGTGATGCCAGAATGTGAGTCTCAAGATCCTCCATCACTGTGGCATCCTCGGCGTTGATATGATCGTGTCCGAGCAGGTGCAAGGTGCCATGTACGCACATATGAGCCCAGTGCGCCTCCAGCGTTTTGTCCTGTTCGTCGGCTTCTCGGATTATCACCGGTCCGCAGGCGACAATATCACCCAGGTGGCACAATTTGCCGGCAGGAGGGTTATCAGATGGAAAAGAGAGGACATTTGTCGACTTGTCTTGCCCGCGCCAGGTTCGATTGAGGAGATGCATTTCATTCTCGTCCACTATACGCACGCTGACTTCAATGCGCCTGACATCCGGATGAATGAGCATATCGGCTGCTTTCCACGCCGTTTCAATCCAGCGCCGGATTGAGGAGGCCTCAGGAGCGGGGGAATTGCTTGCCCGATCGACATCGACGTGCAGTGTCATAGCTGATTCTTATCCAGCGAGGGCTGGTTCTCGGCGTCAAATTCTTCGTAGGCTTCTACAATCTTTTGCACCAGGGGGTGCCGTATGACATCCCGGGCCTGAAAGTAAGAGAAGTGAATACGCTCCACCTGG
This sequence comes from uncultured Halieaceae bacterium, assembly GCA_938074045.1. Lineage (GTDB taxonomy): Bacteria > Pseudomonadota > Gammaproteobacteria > Pseudomonadales > Halieaceae > CALJGI01. Next base: position 112,333 of record CALJGI010000021.1, on the reverse strand, counting down.
GCCAAAACCCGCATGACATGGGTGAGGCCGGATTGATTGCCCCGGGGTAGGTCTATTTGGGTCGCATCACCGGTGATAACAGCTTTCGCCCCGAAGCCTATGCGGGTGAGAAACATTTTCATCTGTTCCCGGGTCGTATTCTGGGCTTCGTCGAGAATGATGAAGGAGTTGTTCAGCGTGCGGCCGCGCATGTATGCGAGTGGCGCCACCTCGATGATATTGCGTTCTATGTATTTGTTGACCGTTTCAAAACCCAGCATTTCGTAGAGAGCGTCGTATAGTGGGCGCAGGTATGGGTCGATTTTCTGCGCCAGGTCGCCGGGTAAGAATCCCAGTTTTTCGCCGGCCTCTACTGCGGGACGGACCAGGAGTATCCTCCGCACTGACTCATTGCGCAGTGCCTCTACCGCCGCCGCTACTGCAAGATAGGTTTTACCGGTTCCAGCGGGTCCAATGCCGAAGCTGATATCAAAATCCCTGATTGCGCGCACATATATTTGTTGGTTGCGTCCCCGTGGCTTGATGACCGTCCGCGGCGTTCGTATCACGGTCAGTGATTCGATCCCCTCACCGCCGTCCTCTGCGAGTTGCTCAACACCGGCCTGCTGCAGGTGCAGGTGAATTGTCTCAGGTGACAATCGCACGCCGTCTGAAATATCAGTGTAGAGCGCCGACAACAGCCGCCCACCGGCTGCAATGCGCTCCGCCTGACCCTCAAGGTGAAATTGATTTCCGCGGGCGCGAATGGTCACGCCCAGGCGACTTTCAATTTGCTTAAGGTGTTGGTCGTACTGGCCACAGAGCTCCGCGAGATACCTGCTATCGTCGGGCTCCAGAACCAGCGTACGTTGGCTGGTTAGTTCAGTTGTCAAGGTCTTGGGTCAGTCCGCCGGGCGGAGTGTCTCGTCAGTTAAGGATATACACCTTCTCACGGTAGTCAAATCAAGTCTCCGCGGAGTGAGTGGGGGAGGGCTTCATAAACGCTCACAGTAGCGAATTGCCCTATCAGTGCATGGTCGTCACTGCGGAAATTAACGACCCGGTTGTTTTCCGTACGACCCTGGAGCTGACCTGGGTCCTTTTTCGACACCCCGCTCACGAGGACACGTTGCTGGCTACCTACCATGCGCCTGGATATCTGCTCGGCATTCTGGGTTATCCGGTGCTGGAGGATAGCTAGTCGCTGCTTCTTGGTCACCTCGTCCGTATCATCGGGCAGATCTGCTGCCGGAGTGCCTGGACGAGCCGAATAGATAAAACTGAATGAATGGTCATAGCCAATGTCGTCAATAAGCGCCATGGTGCGCAGAAAGTCGTCTTCTGTCTCCCCGGGAAATCCAATAATAAAGTCTGATGAGAGGCTGATATCGGGTCGGTGTCGACGCAGTCGCCGAATTTTGGACTTGTACTCCAACACGGTATGGCCTCGCTTCATAGCCATCAGAATGCGATCAGAGCCGCTTTGTACAGGCAGGTGCAGGTGATCGACCAGTTCCGGGACCTCGGCGTAGCAATCTATCAACGCATCGGAGAATTCGACCGGATGGGAGGTGGTGTAGCGGATACGCTCTATGCCGTCGATGGCAGCGACATAGGTGATTAGTTCCGCGAAATCCACTAGGTCGCCAAGATGATTATCACCCCGATAGGCATTGACGTTTTGCCCCAGCAGGTTGACTTCTTTGACTCCGCGGGAGGCCAGGCTGGCAATTTCAGCTATGACGTCATCAAAGGGACGGCTTACCTCTTCGCCACGGGTATAGGGTACGACACAAAAAGTGCAATATTTGCTGCAGCCTTCCATAATCGAAACAAAAGCGCTGGGGCCGTCGACTTTGGGCTCAGGTAAGCGGTCGAATTTTTCGATCTCGGGAAAGCTGATATCCACCACTACAGGGCCGTTCTGGTTGCTGGCGTCTATCATTTCCGGGAGTCGGTGCAGTGTCTGGGGCCCGAAAATCACGTCAACATAAGGGGCTCGATCAGCAATGGCCTGACCTTCCTGACTGGCCACACAACCGCCAACACCTATAATCAGGCCTGGTTTCTTTTCCTTTAATTTACGCCACCGACCCAACTGATGAAAGACCTTCTCCTGTGCCTTCTCACGGATGGAGCAGGTATTGAGCAGCAACACGTCAGCCTCCTCGGGGGAATCCGTGGTGACAAGCTCACAACTGTCTTCGAGCAGATCGCGCATTCTCGCGCTGTCGTACTCATTCATCTGACAGCCGTGGGTTTTAATGAACAATTTCCTGGTGACCACTTCGGTCATGGAGCCCTCGGTGCTGAGCCGGAGCGCTTTGCGCTCTGGCCATGAAAAAACGGGAGCGCAGTATAGCTTTATGTTATTGCAAAACCTACCGCTGTTTTGCACGATATCTGCAAAGGTGTGCTATGATTGGCGCCCGCGTCTTCCGGGGGTTGAAGCAGGTTGGCAGGGCCTCCAGCATAATCAGTTTCAGAATCGGTCACACTACGCATCGGCGGCATATCTATGGCAATAGAACCTTACTACAAGGTCATTTTTCAGAACCAGAAACAGATCTACGAAATCTATGCGCGTTCGATCTATCAGAGCGATATGTGGGGATTTATCGAAGTTGAAGAGTTTGTTTTTGGTGAGCGGACTCAGTTGGTCGTGGATCCCTCGGAAGAAAAGCTGAAGAACGAGTTCAAGGAAGTGAAGCGCAGCTACATTCCCATGCATTCGATCATTCGAATAGATGAGGTTGAGAACCAGGGCGTGAGCAAAATATCCGAAGCGGGCTCTGGTGAGGGCAAAGTCACGAATTTCCCCTTACCCGGCATTACACCTACCCGGAAGGGGGGCGACGATTGAGCTGGTCCCGTACCGTCGCCAGCTTGATGCATAAAACCAGTACCTGCATGGCCTGCTCCAGCTCTTCCAGCATGGGGTAGCTGGGTGCCACGCGGATATTAGTATCCTCGGGATCTTTACCGTAGGGGAAGGTGGCCCCCGCCGGAGTCAGTTTGACGCCGATATCCCCCGCCAGCTTTACAATTTCTGCCGCCAGCCCCGTCTGTACCTCTACACTGACAAAATAGCCCCCGGTGGGGGTTGTCCACTCTGCCATTCCAGTGTTTGCCAATCCTTCCTTGAGAATTTTATCCACCAGCTCGAACTTGGGGCGCAGCACATCGGCGTGGGCAGACATGTGTTGCTCTATTTTGGCTATGTTCTGCAGGAAGTTAACGTGGCGCTGCTGGTTGACCTTGTCGGGGCAGATGGTTTGCATGCCTATATGCTGCATTAGTCCGGTAATATTGGCAGCGCTGGAGCTGAGAAAGGCGACTCCCGCACCGGCGAAGGTCACTTTTGAGGTTGAGCCGAACAACCACACGTGATCTAGGGTGTTGTTATCCCGGCACAGATCATAGATAGAAGCCAGTCGGGGCGCGTCGGGATACAAGCTATGAACCGCGTAGGCATTGTCCCAGAGTACCCGAAACCCGGCATCTGCCAGCAGTGGCAAACGGGCCATTCGGGCTACGGTCTCGTCGCTGTAAACCGCTCCGGTGGGATTGGAAAAACGCGGCACGCACCATATGCCCATGATGGAGGGATCCTCAGCGACGGCTGCTTCCACCTGATTCATATCAGGTCCTGTGCTGGTCATGTCCACGGTGATCATCTCTATGCCGAGATGCTCGCAGATCGAGAAGTGTCGGTCGTAGCCTGGAACAGGGCAGAGGAATCTGGCTTTCTGACCGTTCGGACGGTTTCTCAGCTCGTGATCCACGACCTGATACATAAGATTCAGGCTGCTGGCGCCACCCACGCAGGTGTTTTCCGGGCTCGAACCCAGAATCTGGGAAAATAACTCTCTGGCGGCCATAACACCCAGTGGATTACCGTAGTTGCGAAGGTCGATACCCTGGTTGTCCTGATAATTACCTGCCAGTATTCCATCCAGCGTATTGGAGAGCAGAAGCTGTTCTTCACTGGGCTTTCCCCGGGTCAGGTCAAGATTTAAATTAGCTCCCGCCAGTTCACTGTATTGTTGTTTCAGTACTGTCAGAGCAGTTTGCAGCTCTGCACTTGTTGTTTCTGCGATACCTGACACGACCTTTCCCCGATATGTACATCAGAACGGAAAATAGCGTCACCCGCACAAATGTCGCAATCGCTTTATGCGGGAATTGTCGACAATTTGGCGGTTTGGGGAGTCGATATTGAAATTGCCCAGTCCAGCCCCCATTAAAGTGCAAAGAGAAGCGGCCTTGATTGGTTGCGAACAAGGTCTTGAGGAGTGTCCGGCCACGATGACGGAAGATGACTATATGAATGGGGAGGTAGTGGGGCCGGAATCCGGTACCGACATTGCCATGCCAGAGGATGTGCTGCCCGAGCAGTTACACATCATGCCCATCAATTCCAGGCCGTATTTCCCGGGCCAGGCACAACCGGTGCTGGTGAATATGGAACACTGGCAATCCACGTTGGCCAGCATGGCGCAGCACAAACAGCAGGTGTTGGGTCTCAGTTTTGTGGCAGAGGATGACTTGTCCAGTATCAACGTCGACTCATTCCCTGCCATCGGGTGCGTGGTTCGCCTGCACCGACTGCCGGATCAGACCGATGGCCCAGGGCAATTTATAGTCCAGGGGATCAGACGCTTTCGCGTCACCAAGTGGTTGCACGCGGAACAGCCATATTTGGCTCGGGTGGAGTATCCCGGTAGTGAGGGAGACCGCGACAGCGATGAGGTTCGCGCCTATGCGATGGCCATCATTCGAGAGATCAAGGAGCTATTACCACTCAACCCGCTATACAGCGAGGAATTAAAACAATACCTGGGTCAGTTCAACCCCAACAAGCCCTCCCTGTTGGCCGATTTTTCCGCAGCGCTCACCTCTGCGCGGGGGATTGAACTACAGGATATTCTGGAGACACTGCCGTTACTTGAGCGCATGGAGAAAGTGATGTTGCTGCTGCGCAAGGAACGTGATGTGGCAGAGCTGAGAACGCGCATTGATCAACAGGTGAATCAGCAGGTATCGGAGCATCAGCGCGATTTCTTCCTGCGAGAACAGCTGAAGGTGATTCAGGAAGAACTGGGTATCTCCAAGGATGACAAGACCGCGGATGTGGAGGAATTCCGTGCCCGCCTGGAGGGCGCTGTTGTCCCTGAGCAGGCCCAACGACGCATTGATGATGAGTTACGCAAGCTTTCAATGTTGGAAACGGGATCCCCGGAGTATGGAGTGACCCGTAATTACCTCGATTGGGCGACCAGCGTACCCTGGGGCCGCTTCTCTGCAGACAACCTGGATATTGCTCAGGCTCGAGTGGTGCTGGATCAGCATCACGATGGTCTCGACGATGTCAAAAAGCGGATCATCGAATTTCTCGCGGTCGGTTCATTCAAGGGAGAGATTTCGGGGTCCATTCTGCTGCTGGTAGGTCCTCCTGGGGTTGGTAAAACCTCCATTGGTCGTTCCATTGCCGATGCATTGGGTCGAGAGTTTTATCGATTCAGCCTCGGCGGTATGCGTGACGAGGCAGAGATCAAGGGTCACAGACGCACCTACATCGGTGCCATGCCCGGCAAGATTGTGCAGGCACTCAAGGATGTCAGCGTCGCTAACCCCGTCATCATGCTGGATGAGATCGATAAAATCGGCGCCTCATACCAGGGTGATCCGGCTTCAGCTCTGCTGGAAGTACTTGACCCGGAGCAGAACAGTGATTTTCTGGATCACTACCTGGATCTGCGGGTAGATCTGTCCAAAGTTTTGTTTGTCTGTACTGCCAACCAATTGGATACCATACCCGGTCCCTTGTTGGACCGTATGGAAACGATACGCCTGGCGGGCTATATCGCGGAAGAAAAGCTGGCGATTGCCCGCAATCATATTCTCCCCCGGTTACTCCCAAAGGCAGGGCTGGAGGCATCACAGCTCAAGGTCAATGATGCGGCATTGAAGACCATCATCGATGGCTATTGTCGTGAGGCAGGGGTCCGAAACCTGGAAAAACAGCTTAACAGGATCATCAGAAAGGCCATTGTACGTATGCTGGAAGAGGGCATCGAACGTATCCGTGTAGGCAAACGCGAGGTCGAAAGCTATTTGGGTAAACCGGTGTTCACGCGCGAGCGGCCCGCCCGGGGTGTGGGTGTGGTGACAGGGCTCGCATGGACGTTGATGGGCGGAGCAACCCTGACCATAGAATGTTCCCGCGTACACAGCCTGAACCGCGGATTTAAACTGACCGGACAGTTGGGTAATGTCATGCAGGAGTCTGCCGAAATTGCCTACAGTTATGTGGTGGCACACCTAAAGGAGTACGGATGTGACCCGGACTTTTTTGATTTGTCCCATGTTCATTTACACGTGCCAGAGGGGGCAACGCCCAAAGATGGTCCCAGTGCGGGGATCACCATGGCGACGGCGCTGATTTCACTGGCGCGCAAGGAACGGAAAAAGCGACCCCTGGCGATGACCGGGGAGCTGACGCTGACCGGTCATGTTCTGGCCGTTGGGGGCATTCGCGAAAAGGTCATCGCTGCGAGGCGTACCCGCATTCAGGAGCTTGTGTTGCCGGCTGCCAATCAGTCTGATTTTGAAGAGCTGCCGGACTATTTGCGGGAAGGGCTGACAGTGCACTATGCCAAAACCTATCGCGACGTCTTTGAGGTAGTATTCGCTGACCATAATCGTGCAGGAAAGTCAGTTCATTGAATCATAACAGGCGGCACCCCGGCATATGCTGAATCTCAAGGGTGCGACACTGCACTATGGCCATCATGCGTTGCTTGATGGTGTGGAGTTGCAGATCAATAGCGGTGACCGGATCGGGTTATTGGGCCGCAATGGTGCGGGAAAAACCACACTTCTGAAAATTCTCCAGGGCGTAATTGCCCTGGAAAGTGGAGAACGGCGGCTGGAAGACGGTCGGGGAATCGCTTATCTGGATCAGGAGCTCCCCGAGGCTGACGCGCGGGACGTATTTGATGTGGTGGCTAGCGGGTTGGCCGAGATTGGCGATTTGTTGGCCAGGTATCATCAGTGTGCGCAATCGGGCGACGTGGCTGAGATGTCAGCGCTACAGACGAAACTGGATGTGGTGGACGGTTGGCGTTTGCAACAGCGCATCGAAACCACCCTCAGCCGGCTGGATCTCAACGGCGATGCGCCTATGGATTCCCTGTCTGGGGGTTGGCGAAGACGGGTGGCGCTGGCGCGTGCCCTGGTCGCTGAACCTGATATTTTGTTATTGGATGAGCCTACCAACCACCTCGATATCCCAGCGATCGAATGGCTGGAATCGCAGTTGTTGAGTTACCGGGGTGCCATTGTATTTGTCACCCACGACAGACGCTTTCTACAGCGAGTTGCCACGCGGATCGCTGAGCTCGATCGCGGTCATATACGTATGTGGAATGGGGATTATCAGGGTTTTCTCGAGTATCGGGATCAACAGCTCGCCGCGGAGGAAAAAGAAAATGCCAAATTTGATAAGCGCCTGGCAGAGGAGGAGGTCTGGATCCGGCAGGGTATCAAAGCCCGTCGAACCCGCAACGAGGGTCGTGTCAGGGCGTTGGAATCTCTGCGGGAAGAGCGAGCCCGGCGCCGAAATGCAGAAGGCACGGCGCGCATTAAACTGGATGATGCAGATCGCTCGGGCAAGCGGGTCGCGGAATTGGTCGACGTGCGCCACAGTTTTGGGTCAGAGACAGTATTCTCAGGCATATCAACGCTGATCAGTCGTGGTGATCGGCTGGGGATTGTCGGACCGAATGGCGCAGGCAAAACTACTTTGCTGCGTATTCTGCTGGGTGAGCTGACACCGGATGGCGGGCAAGTTTTGACGGGCACACGGCTGCAGATAGCCTATTCCGACCAACTGCGTGCCCAACTCGAGCCCGACAAAAACTTGCTGGATAATATTTGTGGAGGCCAGGATTTTATCGAGGTGGGAGGCAAGAGACGTCATGCCATTTCCTATCTGGGAGATTTTTTGTTTGCGCCGGACAGGGTTCGCATCCCGGTGCGAGCACTATCAGGTGGTGAGCAAAACCGCGCCATTCTGGCGCGCCTGTTCACACAACCAGCCAATGTGCTGGTCCTTGACGAGCCGACCAATGATCTGGATGTGGAGACACTGGAGTTACTGGAAGAGCTGTTACTGAGTTTTAAAGGTACGGTGTTGCTGGTCAGTCACGATCGGGAGTTTATGGATAGGGTAGTCACCGGGTTGCTGGTGCTGGATGGTAGCGGCGGGCTGGATGAACAGGCCGGTGGATACTCGGACTGGGTTGCCCGGGGCGGTAAGTTGACGTCCCTGCAGGAGACGCCGGTAACCGGGTCTGCCTCTACATCTTCACCATCAGTCGCAGAAACCAAACCTGCTGCGTCAACGCAAGTAGCCGCGGCACCACAGCGAGCTAAAAAACTGAGTTACAGGGAACAACGAGAGCTGGATGAATTACCGGTGCGGATTGAAGAACTCGAAGGCAAACTGGCAGGTTTGCAGGAAACCGTTTCAGCCCCGACATTCTTTCAGCGCCCACATACCGAGACGGAATCTTTGCTGGCTGAGCTAGCTGAGTTGAACGTGGCTTGCGAGCGGGCCTATGAGCGCTGGGAGGAGTTGTCTGTCAGGGATTAGGCTGCTGAGAGGTAGTTTCAGGGCGCGCGACAACGGATAATGGCGCGCCGTGGCGCCGGGTAGCCTTCGATAGTCAAAGAGGGGTCCTCCGGATCCAGAAACTGCGCCAGTGAGTGAAAAGTCATCCAGTCGGTGCTGCGCTGCTCAGCGCTGGTCGTGACACTGACGTCCACCAGGGTGACGTCGCGAAAGCGCAGTTTTGTCAGCCAGTTTTCCAGCATGTCAGGGCTGGGTAAGAACCAGACATTACCCATGCGTGCATAGCGATCCTGTGGGATCAGACAGTCGTTGCTGCCGCCCTCGACAACCAGAGTTTCCAGCAGCAATTCACCGCCGGGTACCAGACTCTCTCGCAATTCGATCAAATGATCCATTGGGCTGCGTCGGTGGTATAGCACACCCATCGAGAATACCGTATCGAAGGCCCGCATACCCAGCGGCACATGCTCTATCCCGAGGGGGAGTACCCAGCAGGCCGGGTCATTGATATAGCGCTGTAATGCCTGGAACTGACAGATGAATAGAGGCGTCGGATCAATGCCGATCACTTCCTCTGCGCCGGCGCCCCGCATCCTCCAGCAGTGATACCCGCTGCCGCAACCCACATCGAGAACCCGCTTTCCCGACAGCGACTCCAGCTCTGAGCTGAGGCGATCCCACTTCATATCTGAGCGCCACTCGGCGTCGATCTTGACACCAAACAGGTTAAAAGGACCCTTTCTCCAAGGATGAAGCGCGCGTAAGGCGCGGTCGAGGCTATTTTGATCTGTGTCGGAGATCTCGTCCCGGTGTCCCACCGTCACTGCCGTCGAATCGAGATGCACCAATGAGGTCGTTATAGAGGGCAGGGAATCCAGCGCTTCTTGCCAGCGAGGCAGGTCGCCATAGCGTTCCGTGTGGAAGCGGCTCTCGATTTGCTCAATCAGTTGGTTGCCCCAGGGTTCCAGGGCGGTACCCAGCCAGCGGCGGACCAGCGGTAGATAGTCAATCAACGTATGGCCACCATGGACGCGAAATTGAAGCACTGAAACCAGTTATCAAAACTGGAAAAGCCGGCGCGGTGCATGCGCTGTCGGTGTGTTTCCAACGTTTCCGGGAGCAGGACATTTTCAATGGCGTCGCGCTTCTGTGCTATCTCGAGATCAGAGTAGCCATTGGCACGCTTGAAGTCGTGGTGCATGTCGGTCATCAGCGATTGCACGTGGGGATCTTCAAAGCGGATTTTTTCCGAGACGATAAGAATGCCACCGGGCAGCATATTGGCTGCAATTCTCGTAATGAGATCGTCGCGCTCCTCCAATGGCAGAAACTGCAAGGTGAAGTTGAGCACCACTACGCTGGCCTTTTCCAATCGTGACTCGCGGATGTCCTCCAGTCGCCATTCCACCGCGGTATTTCCCTGGCTCAGGTGCATGGCTTCCTGACAGCGCTGCAGCATAGCTGGAGAATTGTCTATGCCGATGATTTTGCAGTTGGGTGCGTCTATCTGTCGCTGCATCGCCAGACTGGAGGCGCCAAGACTGCAACCAAGGTCATAGCAGTTGCTGTCAGTTGCGGCGTAGCGACCGGCCAGCAGTCCGGTATTGGCGATAATGGTGGTGTACCCTGGAACAGAGCGCTGAATCATATCCGGAAAGACGTTGGCCACGCTTTCGTCGAAGGCGAAATCTGCGATCCGGTTCATGGGCCGGGCAAAGATGGAATCGCGGTTACTCATGGGAGGGAAGGGCTGTCGAAGGACCGACGAGTGTAACACAGCCGCAGTGCGCTTTCGCTCTACCAGTCCGCGGCGGCCGCCGGTACCATGAGTGCACTTGCCAGGGTCCTGGACAACAATGAGCACAAGGAATTTTTATGTCCGAGCTATTTTCGCTGAATACGGCCGCAGAGCCACCGCGGACTATTCACAGCCTTACCGAAGTGGCGCGACTGTGCTGTGAACTCGGCACCAGTTATGCCCTGAAACCCCTGCGGCGTATGCTGCCCAAGGGCGATGGGCATACAGTGATGACGCTGCCAGGGTTTATGGCAGCGGATAGCTCCACGACACATTTGCGTGGCTTCCTTGCCGGTCTTGGGTATCGCGCAATTCCCTGGGGAAAAGGTCGGAATACCTCTGAACGTGGTATCACTTCCATGCAGGAGGTGCTGGACTATCGGGCAGATACGGAAGCGGCCCTGGCCGTGGCCATGGCCGAGCAGTGTGACATCAGTGGCGAGAAGTTAAGTCTGATCGGATGGAGTCTCGGCGGCCTGTTCGCGACCTCCATTGCGCAAAGCCACCCGCACCTGGTCCGTCAGGTTGTTACCCTGGGTACGCCTTACGGCGATCCTCGCGGTACGGCGGTATGGTCGATTATGCAGCGGTTGTATAAACGGGAAGTCAAATCCAGGGATATTGATGCCTGGCACGCCTATAATCGCAGGCAAGCTTCAGATGTGCCGGTGACCGCACTGTACAGCGACAGCGACGGATTTGTGTCAGCAGAAGTCGCCATGCCGCCGGAGGCGCCGCGGACAGAAACCATACGTGTTCTATCCAGCCACGTCGGATTTCCCTTCAATCCTGTGGTGCAGTATGTGGTGGCTGAGCGCCTGGCACAGACCGAAGGGCAATGGCAGCCCTATAGCGGACGACCCCTCCGTCCATTGATCGGCTGAGAAGACGCTGTTCGCCTTTCAATTACCGGGCTTCTTTGTTAGTTTAATTCCCCTTGGCAGAGGGCCTTCCGGCGCTCCACACGGCAACATAAAAATAGATGACCACAGTTGTAAACGACCCCCTCGTGCAATGCTTGCTGGCACTATGCAAGTTTCACGGTGATGGTAGTACGCCAGAAGCGCTGACGGCTGGATTGCCGCTGCAGGATGGTAAGCTCACGCCCTCGTTGTTCTCAAGGGCTGCGTCGCGCGCGGGGCTGTCAAGCAAGGTGATACACGTACCCCTGGCAGAGATTGAGCGCAATTTGTTGCCCGCGATACTTCTGCTGGAGGATGAGCGGGCCTGCATACTGCAATCTCTGGATGCGCAATCTGGCGAGGCCAGCGTAATTCATCCAGATCTGAACGAAGCCCTGGTGACCATTTCCATGGAGGAGCTGGGAGAACGCTACTCCGGTACGGCCATTTTTGCCCGACCGCGATTCCAGTTTGATCTACGAGTGCCGCGAGCCGCGGGTACGGAACGGGGCCACTGGTTCTGGGATGCCGTGTGGGAAAATCTTCCGGTATACAGAGACGTTCTGCTGGCCGCGTTCTTTATCAATTTGTTCGCGTTGACTATTCCGCTGTTCACGATGAACGTCTATGACCGGGTAGTACCTAATTTCGCAGTAGAAACTCTGTGGATGCTGGCCAGCGGTGTAATCATCATCATGCTCGCCGACATTGTCCTGAAAACCATGCGGGGATATTTTCTCGATTTGGCGGGTAGACGCATCGACATCAAATTGTCGGCCCAGATAATGGAGCGGGTACTGGGTATGCGCCTGGAACATCGCCCCCTGTCTGTTGGCTCCTACGCGGTCAATTTGCGGTCTTTTGAGACGGTCAGGGATTTCATAGCATCCGCGTCAATAACGGCGATTATTGATTTGCCCTTTGCCATTATTTTTCTCATCGTGATCGCCTGGATAGCTTGGCCAGTCGTTATCCCGATAGTCATCGGGATAATCATTGTGCTGGTCTATGCCTTTCTCACTCAGGGCAAAATGAAAGAGCTGACCGAGACGACTTTCCGCGCCAGCGCCATGCGCAACTCGACGCTGATTGAAAGCCTGGTCGGTCTGGATACGCTTAAATCCATGGGTGCGGAAAACCGCATGCAGCGAAAATGGGAGGACACTACAGCCTTCCTCGCTCATGTCGGTGTGCAGTTGAAACTGCTGGGATCATCCAGCATCAATGTTACCCAGTGGGTACAGCAGCTGCTGATCATGTTTGTCATCGTGTCGGGGGTTTATCTGATCTCGGCGGGTGAGCTCAGCATGGGCGGCCTGATCGCCTGTACCATGCTCACCGGTCGGATAATGGCGCCCTTTGGCCAGCTTGCTGGCCTGATAACCCAATACCACAACGCCAAGCTGGCGCTGGTGACGCTGGACGAGATTATGGGTATGCCCATGGAGCGTCCGGCCGGTGCCAAATTTCTTTCGCGGGACAATTTCAAGGGTGACATCGAATTCAAGGGCGTCAGCTTCGCCTATCCCGGCGCCGAAAACCCCTCGCTGTCTGGCGTGTCTCTGAAGATAAAGGCGGGGGAGCGCGTGGCGATTCTGGGACGCGTCGGCTCCGGTAAGTCTACGCTGCAAAAACTGGCTATGGGGCTTTACCAGCCCACTGAGGGCGCCATCATGATAGATGGCATCGATATGCGTCAGTTGGACCCGGCTGAGGTACGCAGACGCATTGGCTATGTGCCCCAGGACGTTGTGTTGTTCTATGGTAGCCTGCGGGAAAACTTGAATCTGTCGTCGGACAATGTGAGCGATGCGGCACTGGTCAGAGCGGCAGAGATTGCCAATCTGGCCGAGTTTATCAACACGCACCCCCAGGGTATCGACATGACGGTAGGAGAGCGGGGTGAGTCCCTGTCCGGGGGCCAGCGCAAATCCGTCGCGCTGGCGCGCGGCGTTATCAACGAGCCACCCATTTTGCTGATGGATGAGCCCACCGGCTCCATGGATCATTCCACCGAAATGGCCGTGAAGGCGCAGCTGGAAAAATTTGTCGTGGGGCGTACTTTTGTGGTGGTTACACACCGCAACTCACTGCTGGATATGGTTGATCGCATCATCGTTATCGATAATGGACGTCTGGTCGCGGATGGTCCCAAAGAGACCGTGGTCGCTGCCTTGCGCCAGGGCAAAATCGGCAGGTCAGCATGAATACCGAAACCCCGCAAATTCAGATCGGCGACCCGGAGAATACGCCAGCGCCGCGAAAGAGTACCGTCAGGCGCATTATGGACGGTATGCTGGAACGCTGGGTACCCCAGGATCAGCTGGATACCTTTGACTGGCATCACGATGCTCACCGGGCCTTTATCGAGCAACAGCCATTGCGAGCCCAGCGCGTGTTGTATGTGCTGGGGATCGTCGTTGTGGCGCTGATCGCATGGTCGGCACTGGCCACTATCGATGAGGTGACACGGGCCACGGGCAAAGTTATTCCATCCCAGAGAGTGCAGTTGATTCAGAGCCAGGATGGCGGCAAGGCCATGCAAATATTGGTTGAGGAGGGGGATATCGTCGAGCAGGGGCAGTTGCTGGTTATGCTCGACCAAACCCGGACGCTCGCTGATCAGCTGGCAGTGCAGAGCGAATTGAATGCGCTGGATATCAAAGCTGCCCGGCTCAAGGCGGTGGTCGATGGTGTTGCCTTCGAACCTGCGGCAGAGCTGCGAGACGCGGTACCGCAGATTGTGGCTCAGGAAGAAGCACTCTATCAGTCGGATCTTGCCCGCTTGAATAATGAAAAGAGTATTGTCGATGAGCAGTTGATCCAGCGGCAGGAGGAACTCAATGAGGCTGATGCCAGGCGTCGGCAGAGCCGCCGTTCACTGGAACTGACGCAACAGGAACTCTCGGTTACCCAACCGATGGTGGCCTCCGGTGCAGTGTCAGAGGTGGAATTGCTGCGATTGGAGCGCGAAGTTAATCAGCTGCGCGGTGAACATGAGCAGGCACTCGCGGCCATTGGCCGTATCAAGTCGGCCATTCAGGAAGCGGAAAGCAAGGTGCAAAACGTTGAGCTGGAGTTTTATACACTGATCCGTGAAGAGTTGACGGCGACCCTTTCGCAAGCGAATAGGCTGCGGGAGAGTTTGACCGGGGTATCGGATCGCACCGCCGAAACCTCTGTTCGGTCACCGGTCAGAGGGACCGTGAAGCAGATGTTTATCAACACTATAGGCGGGGTGGTATTGGCGGGACGTGAAATAGCCGAGATCGTGCCGCTGGATGATACGCTGCTGCTGGAGGCGCGGATTCAACCCAAAGATATTGCCTTTCTGGTACCCGGGCAGGAGGCCATGGTGAAGTTCACCGCCTATGACTTTGTCGTCTACGGTGGTTTAGAAGGTGTGGTAGAACAGATCGGTGCGGATACCATAATGGACGAGGACGGTGAGCCCTATTACACTGCCAGGGTCAGAACGCTGGAGTCCAGCCTCGGTGTAGACAAGCCGATTATCCCTGGGATGACAGTAGAAGTTGATATTCTGACCGGTAAAAAATCAATAATGGCCTATCTGCTGAAGCCCGTGCTGCGGGCCAAGCAATATGCACTCACGGAACGCTGAAGGATCAGTTTGGGAATTTATCGTGGAACACGTATTGATATCCGCCGTTGAAGCCGCGCAAACACGTTGGATACAGGCATTTCCGCAGGGCTTATTAGCCACCGATGTGACTGCGATAACACCGCTGGGCAGTGGCGATCGTCGCATACTGTGGTTTGACTGCGATGAGGCAGATACCAGCGCCGCCGATGAAGCGATTGCCAACGTGGTAGCCTGCGGCGGATTGGTTGTGGTTATGGCGGCAAATCCCCAGGAAAGTGAGGCTCTACAAGCTTTGAACAAGGGCGCAATGGGGTACTGTCATTTACTCGCAGCCCCGGAACAATTGACCGAAATATCCACTGTAATTGAACATGGCGGCCTGTGGGTTGGGCCGGAACTCATGCAGCGTGTTCTGGGGCTTGCGGTGAGAGTGACTCCACCCGAAACCACGGTTGAATTTGCGCTTAACGAATTGACCTCCCGCGAGCTGATGGTGGCGCGGGAAGTGGGCCGTGGAGCCAGTAACCGGGAGATTGCAGATCGCCTGGAGATTACTGAACGTACGGTCAAAGCGCATCTCTCTGCCATCTTTGAAAAGCTCGCTGTTCGTGACCGGGTTCAGCTGGCTCTGGCGGTCAACAATATATCCACGGACACCACGATCAACTGATAGTTACTCAATCACACCTGTCAAAATGTGGCCAGTAATGACCAATTTTTTGTGGTTTTTCTGTCGGTTTTTGAACCAGTTCCCACCTTCAAATCCGCAGCCAGTAATTTGCCCAATCCTTTGTAAATACTGACTTAAGCGCTGTTTTCAGCTTGGTTCTGTGACGCTGCTCACACTTTTCTGACGCCTACCTGTCCTTTCGTACAATGTGCGCCGCCCTCTGTAGACGTACTATCTTTTTCGTATTCAAACAAAAACCATTTTCAAACGCCCCACGGGGCTGATCTATCAGAGGAAATCATCATGGCTGGCATCGCAATCGCAAACGTCGTCGCTATCACAGGTACTGCTTTCGCCCGGAATGCTGAGGGAGAACTCAGAGAACTGCAGCCGGGAGATGTGCTGCTGGAAGGAGAAACCCTGATCACCCCCGAGGGGAGCCAGGTTGAATTACAGATGACTGACGGCACCCCGCTGTTGGTCGCAGATCTTCCCGAAATGGCGATTACCGCCGACCTGATGGCGAGCACGGCTCCCACGGCTACGGAGGGCGCTATAGAAGCCGACACCGTAGAATCGATTGCCCAGACACTGCAGGATGGCGGTGACCTGGACGCGCTCCTCGATGACACAGCGGCTGGTGAGACCAGCGATATTGATGCAATTCTGCAAGCTCTTGAAGGTGATGGCGATATTCTCGATGGACAGGAAGAAACGGCAGCCGGTCTCGGCGGCGGTGGCCAGGGCGAAGGCCACGACTTTGTTCTTCTCGATCGTATTGAAGAAGGCACCCCGGACCCCGACGGTCTGGGTGATGTAGTCGGCGCCGGTGAAGGCGGTGAAAATCCTGATAATTTTGATAACAACCCACCCCAGGTCGTACCCGTTAGCCTGGGCAATATCGACGAAGACACCTCACTGACCATTACCCAGTCTGACCTGCTGGCCGGTGCTACCGACTCTGACGGTGACGAACTCGCCGCCGTCAACGTCACTGTAAGCAGTGGCAATGGCACCGTAACCGATAATGGCGACGGTACCTTTACCTTTGTTCCAACCGAAGATTTCAACGGCAATGTCAGCTTTGATTTTCAGGTAACCGATGGTTTCTCAACGGTCGACAACGCCGCTGCTCTGGTGGTGGATCCCGTCGATGATAATGAAGCCCCTGAGACAAGCTCGGTTGCGCTGGGCGATACCGATGAAGACAGCGAAGTCACATTTGACGAAGCCGATCTCCTCGTAGGTTCAAGCGATCCCGATGGCGATGTTCTCTCCGTAGTTGACCTTCAGGTCACCAACGGCGCCGGAACTTTGGTCGATAATGGTGATGGCACCTTTACCTTCACACCCAACCCTGATGCAAGCGGTGACGTAGAGCTCAGCTTTGGTGTGACCGATGGCACTGAAACCACTACTAATACCGGATCTTTTACCGTTAACCCGGTTCAGGATGCTTTTGATGATGCAGCCAGCACCGAGGAAGACACGGCTGTAGTAGTTAATGTGCTAGATAACGACACATTTGAGCCGGGCGCAGAGATTACCAGTATCACCCAGCCTGCCAACGGCACCGCCGAGCTGAATGCAGATGGCACTGTGACTTACACGCCCAATCCTGACTTCAGCGGTGACGACAGTTTTACCTACACGGTGACCACAGCAGCAGGCGACACGGAAACTGCCACGGCCAGCGTTTCCGTTGATCCGGTTGAAGATATTGCCGGTGACGAAGGTAGCACCGACGAAGATACAGCGGCGGTCATTGATGTTCTGGCCAACGACAATTTCCAGGAAGGCTCTGCGATCAGCAGTGTAACCCAGGGTGAAAACGGTTCGGTTACCATCAATGAAGACGGCACCCTCACCTATACGCCCAACCCCGATTACAATGGCCCCGACAGCTTTACCTACACCGTGACCAACGCCAATGGCGACGAGGAAACAGCCACGGTTGATTTCACCGTTGAGCCAGTGGTGGATATCGCGCCTGACAGTGCGGTAACCGATGAAGACACCCCCGTCGATATCGATGTCTCAGCAAATGATACCTTCGAGCCCGGAGCGGTTATCTCAGAGGTTACTCAGGGTGCCAACGGGACAGTCACCATCAATGAAAATGGCACCATCAACTACACCCCCAATCCGGATTACAACGGTGATGACAGCTTCAGCTACACAGTTACCACGGTAGCTGGCGACACCGAAACGACGACAGTCAGCGTGACTGTCAATCCGGTAGACGATGCCAACGACGACGACGAGACCGCGGCGCTGCCAGAGCCTGAGGTTCTGGAAGACGAAGTGGTTGTTATTGATGTACTGGAAAACGATGACTTTGCTGGCGATGTGACGGTTGTAGATGTTACCCAGCCTGACGGCGGTACCGTAACGATCAATCCGGATAATACGTTAACGTTTACACCTGATCCTGACTTTAATGGCGACGTTGAGTTTGAATACACCGTAGAAACAGAAGATGGCAGCACAGAAACAGCGACTGTTTCGTTGCCTGTTACACCGGTGGACGATGTGCTTGATGATGCCGGCGAGACCGAGGAAGGCGTACCGGTTGTTGTTGACGTTCTCACCAATGATAACTTTGAGTCAGACGCCACTGTTACTGGCGTTACGGATGGCAGCAACGGTACGGTTTCGATTAACCCCGATGGCACGGTGACATACACACCTGATGATGGGTTTACCGGATTCGATACCTTCGAGTACACAGCCACAACCGAAGCTGGAAACACCGAAACTGCGTCGGTAACTATCGATGTGACTTCAGCCGGCGACGCTCAGAACGACAGTGCAACCACCGATGAAGATACCGCAGTTGATATCGATGTGATGTCAAATGACACTGTACCTGAGGGTGCAACGCTGAGCAGCGTGACTCAGCCCAGCAACGGTACAGCCTCCCTCAATGACGATGGCACGGTTAACTACACTCCGAACCCTGATTTTAACGGCTTTGACAGCTTCACCTACACGGTTACCACGCTGGCTGGCAATACAGAAACCGCATCGGTCGGTGTCACAGTCAACCCGGTTGTAGACATAGCTGCTGACACTATTGTCACCGATGAAGACACTGCGGGTTCCATTAACGTCCTGGACAACGATAACTTTGAATCTGATGCAGAAGTTACTGCGGTCACTCAAGGTTCTAACGGTAGTGTCAGCTTTGATGCTGACGGCAATGTTACTTACACGCCGAATCCCGATTTCAGTGGCACTGACAGCTTCAGCTACACCGCGACAACCGAAGCAGGCGACACAGAAACCACAACAGTCGATGTCACAGTCAACCCGGTAGTTGATATCGCCAATGATGCGATTGTTACCGACGAAGATGTGGCCGGTTCGGTCAATGTGCTGGCCAACGACAGCTTTGAGCCCGGCGCCAGCGTAACGGGTGTCACCCAGGCCAGTAATGGCGTGGTCACCTTTGACGCGAATGGCGACGTAACCTACACGCCGAGCGCAGATTTTAATGGCCCCGACAGCTTTACCTATACCGTAACAACCGCAGCCGGTGATACTGAAACGGCAACGGTAAATGTCACCGTCAACCAGGTAGAAGACATCGAAGCTGATGCCGCGACTACCGATGAAGACACTGACGTCAATGTTGATGTGCTGGGCAATGATGACTTTGCATCAGCTGCATCGGTCACAGCAGTAACCCAGGGCGCCAGCGGTACTGTATCGATCAACCCCAATGGCACCATCAACTATGCGCCTGGTCCTGAATTCAATGGCAGTGACAGCTTCACCTACACAGCAACTAATGGCGTAGGTGATGAGGAAACGACAACGGTAGACATTACAGTTAACCCGGTTGACGACATCGTTGACGATACCGCTGTTACCAACGAAGACGTTGCAGTTGACGTTGATGTGCTGGCCAACGATGGCTTTGAGCCCGGTGCCGAAGTATCTGGTGTCACCCAGGGTTCAAACGGCAGTGTTGTCATTAACCCGGACGGTACGGTGACCTACACACCGGATCCCGATTTCAACGGGCAGGATACTTTTGAATACACCGCGACCAATGTGGCCGGTGATCAGGAGACAGCCACTGTCACAGTAACAGTCAACCCGGTAAATGACGGCCCGGTTGCTGTTGATGATGCAAACTCCACCGCTGAAGACGTGCCGGTTTCATCAAGCCTGAGCCTGCTCAATAACGACTTTGATATTGATGGCGATGTATTGAGCGTCGATGCCGGCAGCGTAGGCACCTTCGCAACCACCCAGGGTGGTTCCATCACCGTGGATGTCAATGGCGACTACACCTACACGCCGCCTGCCGATTTCAGCGGTTCAGATACGTTTGATTACACGGTTACTGACGGTGCACTGACTGATGTCGGCACCCTCACTATCAGCGTATCCAGCGAGAATGACCCTCCAATTGCGGTAAATGATTCTGGATCCGGCGAAGAGGGCGGGACAATTTCCGTACTCAATGGCGGTGCCGTGAGTATTCTTGCGAATGATAGCGATGCCGATGGCGATGCGCTGACCGTAACAAGTTTCACCCAGCCCAATAACGGAACATTGTCGGTAAATGCCGATGGCACGTTCCTGTACGAGCACAACGGTGGCGAAACGACTGGCGACAGTTTTCAATACACCGTTAGCGATGGCCAGGGTGGACAAGATACAGCCACCGTATTCCTCTCAATTGCCCCCGTGAATGATCCGCCGGTAGCTGTAGATGACCTGATCGTGGTGAACGAAGACCAGCCTGTATCGTCTGGAACCCTGTCAGTTCTAACAAATGATACTGATGTCGACGGTGATAGCCTGAGTGTTCACTCATCGACAGTTGGCAGCTTTACAACAGCCGCGGGCGGATTCATCACGATGTCTGCCAACGGAACATTCTCCTATGTGCCGCCTGGAGATTACAACGGACCGGATAGCTTTGACTACGTTGTGACTGATGGCCAGGAGACGGATGAAGGTACATTGTTTATTAGCGTTCTTCCTGTAAATGATCCACCAAATGCTGTTGCAGACGCGGCCACAGTGGCCATTGGTGGCAGCCTTAATATATCGGTACTGGGAAATGACAGCGACCCAGAAAATGACGCGTTGAGCATTACCCAGGTAACCCAGGGATCAAACGGTGGTACCGTTACGATTAATCCGAATGGCACCATTAACTACAGCCATGACGGTAGCGACGTGACCAGTGACAGCTTCGAGTACACGATCAGTGATGGCAATGGTGGGTTCGATACAGCGACGGTTAGTGTCACATTGTTTGATGCTAATGTCCCACCAGTGGCTGCTCCGGATAGCTATGATACCGATGAAGACACCAGTCTGGTTGTGGACGCCCAGTCACAGTTAACTGGAGTTCTTGACAATGATCAGGACGCCAATGGCGATCCACTCACGGTTTCTTTGGATACTGATGTTTCCCATGGGTCACTGTCACTTAATGACGATGGCACTTTCACCTACACCCCCGATCCGGACTACGCAGGCCCGGATAGCTTTACGTATATCGTGGATGATGGTGAAGGCGGCTCAGATTCCACCACGGTTTCGATTACTGTAAACCAGGTGGCAGACATCAGAGATGATGTAGTCGTTACAGATGAGGACACACCGGTTGATATCGATGTTTTGGGTAATGATTTGTTCGAACCGGGTGCTACCATTATTGGTTATTCTCAGGGCGGCAGTGGTTCGGTTGGGCCTGATGGTAGCGGCGGTTTAACTTACTCGCCGAACCCTGATACCAATGGCAGTGATTCATTCACCTACACCGTTCGTAATGTAGCTGGAGATTTGGAAACAGCCAGAGTAGATGTGGCTGTAACACCGGTCAATGATCTGTCAGACGAAGGGGAGTCGGTCACGACCAATGAAGATACGGATGCGACGGGTAATGTGCTGACGAACACGGACAACCCGGATGGTCCGAACAATGCGACGGTCACGGTCTTCAGCTGGGGCGACGAATCCGGTTCGGCCGGCGACACGTTGGAGATTCAAGGTGTGGGTACATTGCAGATCACCAGTGGCGGCAGCTTTACGTTCAGCCCGGCTGATGATTACGATGGTGAGGTACCGACGGCGAGCTACTCCGTGACCGATGGTGAGAGTACGGTGAGTTCGGACCTGGCGCTGAGTATTACACCGGAGAACGATCCGCCTGAGGCTGATCCTGACTTTGAATCTACGGATGAAGATACTGCGGTTAAAGTCAATGTATTAGACAATGACAGTGACCCTGAAGGAGAGGCTCTGACGGTGAGTGTTGCACAGGGAGACGAGCCCGATAATGGTTCTGTAGTTGTTAACAATGACGGCACAATCACTTATACCCCAGATCCAGGATTTGAAGGCAACGACATTTTCACCTATACGATTAATGATGGAAATGGTGGATCGGATACCGCGACCGTAACCATTACGGTTGGCGCAGATTCCACGCCAACCGTCAGCGTCTCTGATGGTCAGGTTGACGAAAAAGGCTTGCCCGAGGGCACTGCAGCCGACGCGGCACTCCTAACTGACAGTGGAACTTTCACGATCAATACCGCTGGTGACGACCTTGCTAAGTTGTCAGTAGAAGGAAAGGACGGCCCTGTAGACGTGACCACTGGTGGTACAGTTTACGGTGACTACGGTACTTTGGTTGTGTCTGTATCGGGTGGGTCCTATGCCTGGGATTACACGCTCACGGATAACACACTGGATCATCCTACCAATCCAAGTACAGGTACCTCTGAGGGTGTCTCAGATGACTTTACAGTCACCGTTGAGGACAGCGATGGGGATGTATCACCGGCTGATACCTTGTCGGTTTCTGTATTGGATGATGGTCCTCTCGATGAATCGACGGACTCGGTGGGAGACAATATTGCTAGTACTACATTTGATGCTGCCGATTTGTTTCTGACGGGCGCTGATGGTGCAGATCTATCCGATGTAACTTTCAGTCTTGTAGCATCTCAAGGATTGAGAGCTGGTGGGGTAGCTCTCAACGAGAGCCCAGACGCGGGCACTAGTACTTGGAGTACCGTGGATGGAACGCCGGTCTTTACACTGACGGCCATTGAAGGTGAGGATGGTGGCGATGTGGATTACACATTTACACTCGATTCAACACTAGATCTCACGATTGATCGAGATTTTAACTTGACCGAGGGTGTGCCCGCCGGAGCGCAAAGTCAGTACTCGTTGATTTTTGATGCTGATACGGGTGTGGCTTCGATTACAAAGGATGTAGAAACCTTTAGCAATCCTGATCTGATTGCTACGATTACTCCGATTGATAATAGTCCCAGCAACAAGGTAAATTCTAACCAAACGGGTATTGGGTCTGCTGGTCCAACAATTGATCCAGGTGATCAGCTTAAATTCACCTACAATCCGGCAACAGGCACAAATTTTGCTCAATTCAATTTGACTGGTACAGCCGTAGCGTTCTATGTGGTTACGTACATGGACGGCACTGATTCAGCACCGATTCCAGTGACTGTTGGGGCGAGTACCACTATCGAGGTCACAGCTTCTGTAGATCATGGAGCGGTAATGATAGTCAATTTGCAGGCCACCTCAGGTAAATACCAGGTAGCCAGCGCAAGCTCAGCAGTAGAGATCACCGAAAACAGCTTGAATGTGGAATTCACATATACTGGCCTGGATGGAGACAACGACCCTGTAAGTGGTGACTTTGTTGTGTCGATCGATCCCGCGTCAGAAGCTTTGGATGGCGGTGGATTAAATGCGCCCCCTCCAGCCCCAGCCCCAGCCCCAGCCCCCGCCGAAGAAGAAGCGAATATTGTCGACGCCACCGACGGCTCTGACACCCTTCTCGGCACCGATGGCGACGATGTCTTCGCCTGGAGCCTGGCGGATAACAGTGTCGAGGGTGACACCATTGTCGACTTCGGTGATGGTGATGCCATTGATCTGCGCGATCTGCTGGTGGGTGAGGACGCTGAAGGCGGTAACCTGAGTGAGTACCTGAATATCACGTCGGATGGAACTGACACCGTGATTGAAGTCAGCAGCGGTGGTGGTTTTGCCGGTGGCTATGACTCCAGCGCTGTTGATCAGGTTATCACTGTTGAAGGTGTTGATCTGACCTCTGGTTCGGATCAGGACGCCATCATTCAGAGCCTGCTGGATGCTGGTAAGCTGATCACCGACTAACAGGTTGTCTGAAAACTCAACGCCATCATCGCTTATGTGATGATGGCGTTTTTGTGTCTGTAGAGTGATACTAAGCGGGTCTAATCTTCATCGGAGTTACTTGTGCCGTATATTCGTCGAAACACAGAAGGACAAATCGAAGCTGTCAGTGAGCAATCAACTCCCGGTACAGAGGAGTTCGTGCAGGGTGACAGCTACGAGCTGAATCAGTTTCTCGCGAGTATGTCGGATGACAACAACTCACTGGGTGAAACTGATCTCAGTCTGGTACGGGTGATTGAAGACGTGGTGGAACTGCTGATCAGCAAAAATCTGATTCTGTTTACCGAATTGCCGCCGGCCGCTCAGGAGAAGATGATGCAGCGGAAAAAGCTGCGCAGTCAGATCTCCAATGATATGCAATTACTGGATGATGAGGACGGTATTCTATAGGCGGACATCCACGTGTGGTGTCCGCCTGCCTCTGTCCTTGAACGCTCTCGCCTAACGGCGCTCAGATACCGCCGGTCCGGTGGCACCATCAATCCCCAGATTTCTCAGCATATCCCATTCTTCCTGGGTACGTACGCCCTCGGCAATGGCCATCAAACCGATGGAGTGAACAATGGTGCACAGTGAGCGCAGCAGGGTCTGGTTGGATTCGTCAGTATGGATATCCCGAACAAAGGCGGTATCGATTTTCACGTAGTCCAGACCCAGATCGTGCAACTGGCCCATTTTCGCCAGCTGATGCCCGACGTGCTCTATTCCGACACGACAATTCAACGGTGAGAGCAGCTGACAGAGGTGGCGGAATCCCTCCAGATTCTGGTAAGCACCGGCCTCTGGAATCTCCAGCCACAGGCGGCCGGCCTCGGTGGGTTTTTCGCGTAATCTGTTCTCTATCCAGGTGGCGAATTCAGGATCGGCAGTCGCTTCCGGTGACAGGTTTACGCCCACCGAAGATTCCGTCTCTGCCAGGTGATCAAGCGCCAGTTCAACCACCATTTTGTCCAGCTGAATGCCGCGATCCATTCTATTGATCCAAGGCAGGAACTGGCCGGCTGAGAGCAATTCACCGTCCTTTAGTAAACGCACCGGTGCTTCATCGTGCAGGTGATGACCCTCCAGATCTGATACCGGGAAAAAGGCCAGTTCGAAGTCGCGGCTGGCAAAGGCCGCATCGAGAATGCCCTTCCAGCGTTCATCGTCATCATCGGTGGTGGGGTCGTCGTGGCTCAGATGTACCTCACCGATGGATTCGCCCATCATGGAGCCACCGGTATTTTCCGATGCCAGCAAAATATCGTCCATGCGGGACAGCAGAGACGATAGCTCTTCATCCGGACCATATAGTGTTGTGGCCCCGGGTAACCGTATCGAGTTAGACATCGCCAGATCAGACACCACGGTCAACAGTGCATCCTGAATTTTCTGTGCCACTTGCGTTGCATTGTCAGTTGCCGGGCTCAGCACAGCCATGTCAGAACCGTTCAGGCGGGCAGCAGCCCATCCTTCCTTTTCGGCGGTCATTTGATTCAATGTCTGGCCCAGTCTAACCAGCAGGGTATCCATCACCGCGCGTCCCAGTGACTGGTTGAGTTTGTTCATATCCGGGATACGGATCATGGTGATCACGCCGGTTGAAGAGGTGTCGTCTCGCTCTCTGGCGGAGTTCAGCAAGCCAAAGAAAGGGCCGCGATTCAATAGCCCAGTAACCCGATCAATCTGTACATCGCGGCGCCACTGCTCGAGGCGGGCCGCTTCCTGCTCCAGCATACCGCGGATACGTCCTGACAAGGTGTTCATGGAACTCACCACGGTTTTGAATTCCAGCGTGGAAGGTTCCGCTGTGGTAACAAAGCGGCGATCACCAATTGCCTCTGCCTGCTCAACCACGGCACCCAGCGGTTGGGTAATAACGCGCAGCAGCAGTGATCCCAGCAAGCCGCTGCCGACCAGGGCGAAGAGAAAATACGTGACCAGTTTCTTGCTGCTGTCCCACAATTGTCGGTAGGCAAAGCGAACGTGACTTTCCAGAGAGAGGGTGCCCAGGCGGGTCCAGCCGCAGGACACCTGTGCCACGCCGGGCTCTACCTCCAGTGGCAGCATCTGCGTAAACCACAGCGGTGCTTCGGTTACTGGTTGGTCATCACGCCGCTCAAGAACGAGGACGCCCTCTGGATCTACCAGTTGAATGTACTGATAAAAGCCGGTGTCAAACTGCGCGGCCAGTGTCAGCTCCAACAACATCTCATCTTCGCAATTTTGCCCCAGCGAGAGCGCCAGCGCATTCGCATTGTCCGAATTTTTGATGTACAGCTGCTCTTCCAGGTAGGACTTGGCGGACAAACTGCTGACAACAAAACTGCTGCCGAAGGCGACGGTCAGCAGTAGTGCTATGGCGAGCCAGAGTTGTTTATACAGTGACATGTTCAAACTCCAGGGAGGGATGCGTCATGGCTATAAACCCTCCTGTTGCATACGGGCCAACAGGTCACGCCAGCGCGACAATTTGGCCGAAGGATTGCGGGTGGCGGGCTTGGCCTGTCCGGCGACAGTCAGGCCCTTGGTGTTGAATGAAAATACAGGTGCCAGATCCGGCCGGCGTGAAGCAGGGCGAATCTCGGTAATCAGGTTATCCAGGATTTTCGGTTCGGCGGTTGGTGATGCGTAATAACCCAGCACCATATGTGCCTGTGTGATCTTGCTGTACTTGCCACCAATTTTGGCTTTTACATAGGTAATCTGCAGTTTATCTTCCGGTACGCCGACCAGTTGCAGGGTCATGTACTTGGCAATGCTATAGTCTTCACAATCACCCATGCCGCGCCCCATGGTCTGCAGCGGCGTAGCCCAGTAGTCACTTTTTTTCCAGATGTCAATATCCGACATAAATCGGACTCTCTCATTGAAAAAGTCATTTACCCGTACAATTTTGTCTCTTTCGGGGAGATTGCGTACCTCGTCCATCATGTTGCGCCACTCGCCAATCGTATACGCCGCCTGAGCGCCGTATCGCGATTGGGCCAGTTGTTGCATGCGTACCAGATCGGCAGCCACAACCATTCCCAGACTCAGTATAAGAGCCCCGCAAAATATTGCGATTGTTGGGATTTTCTTATTTCGCATGGCATTTATTTGAGGTTTGAGACTACAGTCTACTGTAGATATCAAGGTCTGGCAGGCTTTTTTGACACCGACATTTTTGGTGGGCCCGCTGCTGATTAATGCCAAAACTTTGATTTGGATTAACAACAGTAACATTTACGGATTGATTGATGCTGATTAAACTTATATCCTTTCGCACTGCAAAAGTTATAAATTTTATGAGCTTACGGGTTTTTTATGCGCTCGTTTCTATATGTAGGGTCGAGACGAAGCAGGGAATATTATGCAAATTGTGGTAATAATCAGGCAGCTATGCAGATCTTTGCTGGGACTGTCCACGGCAATTGTGGTGGGCACTGCATCAGCCCAGCCAGTTAATGATCTTAAGCAAGCTATTCGTGGTGCGGTGACGGCCAGCCCCACGGTCAGTGCGGCTTGGTATGAGTTCGAAGCAGCCAGAGAAGAGCAGCGTGTCGCGCAGGGTGGTTATTATCCAGATCTCGATCTGTATCTGCAGGCTGGGTCCGAGAGCCGGGATACGCCGAATTCTGCGGAGCGCGATTATGACCCCAGCACTGAGCGCCTGACGCTGACGCAAATGCTCTTTGACGGTTGGGCGACGCGTTATGAAGTGCAGCGGGCCGAGTATCAGAAACTGGCCAGCTACTATGATCTGATCGGCGTTTCAGAGGAGCAGGCCTATGAAGCCACACGCGCCTACCTGGACGTGTTGCGCTACCAAAAATTGGTCAAACTGGCGGAAGGAAATTATGTGGAGCACCGCCGCATATTTGATCAGATTCAGGAACGAGCCGGCGGTGGTGTCAGCCGCGGCGTTGATCTTGAACAGGCGAGTGGTCGTCTGGCTCTGGCGGAAACCAATCTGTTGACAGAGATGACGAACCTGCATGATGTGCGGGCTCGTTTTCAACGCATTGTGGGTCGACTGCCTGGCGATGCACTTCCTGATCCTGAACTACCTGTCGGGCTGATCCCGGAAGATCGGGTGCGTGCATTGTCGATGGCTTACGAATATAGCCCTGAACTGAATGCGGCGATCGAGCGATTGCGCGCAGCAGAGGCTGAGCGCAAAGCGCAGAATGCCCCCATGTACCCACGCCTTGATCTGCGCCTGCGTCAGGAAATTGAACACGACATCGAGGGTATAGATGGCCAGTTCAATGAAGAGGCCATCGAATTGGTTCTGAATTACAACTTGTACAACGGCGGTTCTGACAGTGCGCGCAAGCGACAATATTATCAGCGTCTTAACGCGGCGCGGGAACTGCGCATGGTGGCGTGCCGCAATGTGCGGCAAAACGTGGTTATTGCCTACAACGATATTGAGAGTTTGCGCGAGCGCATTGAATTTCTGGATGCTAACCAGCTGTCCATCAACAAGGCGCGTACGGCCTACCGCAATCAGTTTGACCTGGGTCAGCGTACCTTGCTCGATCTGTTGGACACCGAAAATGAGTACTTTGAAACCAAGCGGGCACTGGTCAGTGCGGAACAGGACTTCATAGACGCGCAGGCACGTACGCTGGGCAATATGGGTGTACTGCTGGCTTCGGTAGATGTTAATGGACTTGCCAAGCAGGCTGAGAGTGACCTCGAATTCGACAGGGAAGAAGGTCAATCCGGTCAGGACGTATGCCCGCCGGAACCGCCCACCAAGCTTGTTATCGATAAAGAGTCTCTGTTTGCCTCGCTAATGGACGACAGCGATCGCTATCGCGTGATTGGGGACGATATTATCGCCATTGATCTCAGGGTAGAGTTTGCCTTTGATTCATCGGTGATAACCAGTGAGTACGATGAAGAAATTAGCAACGCCGCTCAGTTCCTCAAAGATAATCCGGACGTAAAAGCTACCATCGAGGGCCACACCGACTGGACTGGTCCGGAGGTTTATAACCAATGGCTGTCCGATCGCCGCGCCAATCGCGTGCGCGATACTATCATAGACAATCATGGTGTCGATCCGGAGCAGATATCAGCGGTGGGTTACGGTGAAAGTCGTCCTTTGGCGGATAATGAAACCCTTGAAGGGCGCCAGCAGAACCGTCGCATAGAACTGGTCCTGGATGGCAACGGCGTCGAAGATAGCTCCGTTGACTATGAATCTAGCGACACAATGTAATTCCAATTGCAGCGCCACCGTGGCGGGATTCGCTTATTCGAATCTCGCCATCGTGTAAATCACTGATGCGTTTCACGATGGCTAGCCCCAATCCAAAACCATGACTCACTCGCCCTGTAGTGGCAGGCAAACGCGTGTAGGCATTTAATACCGCCTCACGTTTGCTTTCCGGGATGCCGGGGCCGTCGTCGGCAATCAACAGTTCCAACTTTCTATCCTGCAGGGTGAGCTGCAACTCTATAATCTCGTCAGCATAGCGATTGGCATTGCCGATCAAATTATCGAGTGCTCTTTTCATTAACCGTGTATCAATATCGATGATGGGGTCAGCCTCAGAGTCGGGTAGCGAGAGCATTAAAGAAAGCTGATTTCCCTCGCGCATTGCCCCATAGTTCTCCTTGATCCAGCTGACAATAGAAACAGGTTCCAGCCGGGGATTGAGGTTCTCCTCGTTGAGTTCGGCATAGTTCAGCATTTCCTCTATCAGCTCATTGAGCTCTTCGATATCACGATTGATATTTGCGAGGTGCTTGTCGTTAATCTCGCTGGCCGTCAAATCCAGCATTTCCAATGCAAATCGAAGCCTGGCCAGGGGCGTGCGTAACTCGTGGGATACGGCATGGGTCAATTCCTTGTGTGACGAAAGCAGCCACTGAATGCGCTCGGCGAGGCTGTTGAATGAAGCTCCCAAAGGCGCCAGCCAGGAACCTGCCGGGATGATGACGCGGGTGCTGAAATCCTGTTTTCCAAAGGCTCTGGCAGCCTCCTGCAGATTGCTGAGGTCCCGGTAAAGAGGGCGCGTCCACAGATACACTCCCGCAGCAATCAGCAGCAAAAACAGGGGTACAAACCAGCGTGCTGGAGGGTGATCGACATTGGGTAGTGGTCCCATGGTGATAACCGTGTCTGTGTCGCCGACCCGACGATAGTAGATTGGTCGATCTTGGTTGTCGTATAAGATCAGAGTATGTCCGTTGTTAAGTGACTCATAGCGTTCCCCGAGGGCTGCGAAATCCTCCAGGCTGACCATAGCGACGGGATAGCCGAGTTCTGACTCGATCTGGTCAAGCGCAATGGAGGTATCCTGGGTGCGGGAGAGCTGCCCTTCGACGTATAAAAAGCCAGCTCGAGACTGCGACTGGGTTCGCTCTGTCTGTGCGCGTTGATACTGGGCGTTCATAAAGCTATCCAGTACCCAACCACCAAGCACGATCGCCACGACCACAACAAGATAGGCGCGAATAAACACCCAGTGAGATGTGGTCACTGGGACGTCCAGGCCTCGGCGACAAACAAATATCCCTTGGACCACACGGTCTTAATACGTTCCGGTTGGTCGGCATCATCGGCCAGTTTGCGCCGCAGGTGGCTGACACACACATCGACGGTTCGGTCCATGCCGTCGTATTCGATGCCGCGTAGCGAACGGTATATATCGTCTCGTGACATGACCTGTCCCGCATTTTGCGCCAACAGGCACAGCAGTTCGAATTCCTGGGTCGTCAACGCAACTGGGCTGCCATCGAGGTAGGCTTGCTGGGCGCTCCGACGAATGGAAAGATTGCCAAACCTCAGGTCACCGTTGCCGTTGTAGTTGGACATATGATCCCGCAGCTGCGCCCTGACTCTGGCGAGCAGTACTCTGGGTTCCAGCGGCTTAACCACATAATCACTGGCTCCCAGTTCCAGTCCCACGACCTGATCTATATCACTGCCCTTGGCTGTCAGCATAATGATCGGGCCACTGAACCGTTCCCGCATATATTTACACACTTGCAGTCCATCCAGCCCCGGCAACATCAAGTCGAGAATAACCAGCGCGATGTTGGCAGGCTCAAACTCTGCTACTGCGGTATCACCGCGATGCTGAACCTGAACCTCGAAGTCATTTTGACAAAGATACTCACAGACCAGGTTCGCCAGTCGCTCATCGTCTTCAACGAGTAGTATTTTGGGTTTGCTCATGGGTTCAACTTTAGCACAGCCCCTGTAATTACAGGGCAGACTCTGACCGGCTGTCGGTCACAATACGCTCCAGATGTGGCGCCTGCGCCTGCGCTCGGGATTGCGTTGGGCTAATCGCACAATCTGCACGGTCACCTTTGCCAAGCGGTCTGCCTGTTCCGGATACTGCAGCCAGAACTCTACACCCGATGATGCGGTTACCTCGCTGATGATGCGACCGCGATCCGCGCCCTGCCAGCATTGCAGCGGTTTTTCCGTTTGTGAGGAATACAGACATATATCCACCTGCGCCGCGGCAGTCCAATCGAGTTGAACGCTCAGCGTGCACTGCTCGGCATCCGGAGAGGGCAAAATACAAAGACCGGGACGAGCCGTTAAAGACGGCGCGGACTGTGCAATTAGGGCAGCGCTGTACAGCGCAGCCATCAGTAGCACCAGACTCTTCATAGCGGCTACCACGGCTCAAAACTCATAGTAGATGCCCAGGTAGCCAGTGGTCACATGGTTGTCTTCGACGATGGGGCTGTCCGCTATCGTGTCGTCAAGCCGCTCATATTGGAACACCGCGACCACACTCCATTGTTCATTCAATCGATAGCTGGAGCTGAGTCGTGCAAAGGGGTTCCAGGCTGATCCCACGTTATAGGCCGGCAGTTGTTGATGCGCTTCATCGTCTCGAACGCCATAAAAATAGTCGGCTGCCCGATCGCTTTTCCAGGTAAATCCAAGAGAAGGGGTGAGCTTCAGAGCGCCGTAATCTAAGGGACGGGACCAGGATAGCCACAGTTCCTGGCCCTTGTGTCGCCCACTGATATCGGTGAGCAGCTGCATCTGAAGGTCAGAGTTATCCAGATTAACAATCCATTCGATGCCGCCATCAACAGTATAGTCACGTTCAGGTGGTTTGACTCTGATCGTTACGGGTTCTGGCAGGCCGCTATCCTTGTCCCCCGACTCTTTGCTGGGAACCGGACCACCACTATCCAAACCCAGGCCCGGTTCAGCGCTATCTGCGATGCTCTCGGGTATAAAGGAGATTGCGCTGGAGTTGAGAAAGGAGAAGAACGAGCGCTCACCACCGACTCCCGCAATCAGATTGAGTTCCCAGTGTTTGCCTTCGCTCAGAAAATAGCCAATGTCGCCATTATCGAAGAAAAAACGTTCGCCGGTGTAAGCCAGCTGTATCATGCCGTACACAGGAATATCATCGGAATTAATGAGTGGGTTACTGCGCCGGCCGTACCCGGCGCTTAAACCAAAGCGCCAGTTACTGGTCTCTGGATTATAGTTGGCACAATCTGGCAGCATATCAGCCGCTTCGATCTCACCAGCGGACCGAACAGCGCAATTGATCACACCCGTTTCCTGAGCGTGAAGGCTGGCGCTGAACAGTATCAGCACTATCAGCAGTGATTGTCGAAGGAGCAGAACCATGCAATCCTTAATGGGGTTGTAGCCGGACACAAGATTGCCACAAAGGTCGTTCCAAAACTGTTACAAAATGCTGTGAAACTGTAAACAAATGTAGAATCAAACTGATTTACACTTTAAAACAATTTCACGCACAATTTATACAGCCTGCAGCCACCTCGCGCGCTAGTCTATCCCCGTCGCTGGAAAAGCGGTCTGGATACGGACAAGGAGAATGAAGTGAAGACAGAATATGGAATAGCGTTGATGCTGTCAGTGATGTTAACCGCCGGCTGCGGTGGCGGAGGTGGAGGCAGCGACGTGTCTCAACCGGCCGCCGAAGAACCACCGGCAGCGCCACCCCCCGGGTTGTTGATTCCTGTCACCTCGGCAGAAGAGTTTGGTGACAGTCTTCGTAATGCCCTGGAAGGCTCCGAGTACCTTATTAGCACAGACAATCGGGTATTCGCCCTCGAAGATGCCGATGGTCTGGTCCCCGCGCTCAGTTTTGCCAATAAGGCGGCGGCCGGTGGAACCGCATTTTCTGGTACGACTCTGCAGGAGACAGGTGTAGATGAGGCCGATCTGGTCAAGTATGACGGTGAGCATATGTTCGTGGTGGATACACCCGCTGCAGATCGCTACTACGCCAAGGTTGGGATTGCTGAATTATTCGTGCCGGAGGACATGGTTGCACCTCCGACATCGGTCCGTATTCTCAGCACTGACCCGGCCAGCTCCAGTGTCACAGAGGTGGGTCGCATTGAATTGTCAGACGATCGGGCAGGCTCTGTAAACGGACTCTATCTGCAAACATTCGGCGGCTCCGATCAGTTGATAGCTGTCAGTCAGAACAATCCCTTTGTCTACTGGGAGCTGTTCGCCTCTGACTACTATTGGCAGAATGGCAATACGCTTATTCAATCCTTCGATGTCACCGACGTGACGGCTGTAGCCCCCGGCTGGTCCATAGGATTACAGGGCAGCCTTCTGGCTAGTCGGCGTATTGATAACACGCTGTATGTTGTGACACGATACTCCCCGTCGGTTCCCGGAGTGATCAGCTATCCACAGACCGATGAGCAGATTGCAAAAAATCGTGAGTTGGTGGCCGGTGTTACACTGGAAGAACTGATGCCCGACGCCATCATCAATGAGGGCGCACCGATAGAACTGGTTGACGGTGGTAATTGCTATATACCCAACGTCGAGTATGAGGGGTTGCCGGTTCCGCCGGTGACCGGAACCCTGGTTACCATTACCGCCATTGATCTCACAGCACCAGAGAATATGTCCTCGACCTGTTTAAATGCGTACACCAGTGGTTTTTACTCATCTACTGATGCGATATACCTGACTGCCAGTGGCAGCGATCAAACGACACTGATCCACAAGTTTGCTTTGGGAACGAATGGAGCAGAGTACCGTGGGTCGGGGTCTGTGCCGGGGTATATCGGTACACGCAATCCCTCTTTCCTGATGGGCGAGCATGATGGTGTCCTGCGCGTGGTGAGTTCCACCTGGAATAATCGTTTTTTTCCACTTCCGGTGGCTGAAATCGACGCGGACACTAACACAACAGCAACTGCGGACAACGATGAGACGGAACTCACCCGCGATCTGGGTCGTCATCGCCTGACGGTGTTGCGGGAATCAGAAACAGAGACCGCTCTGGAAACGATTGCCAGCCTGCCGAACGATGCAAATCCAGCCCACATTGGCAAGCCCGGTGAGGATATTTATTCGGTGCGCTACCTGGAGAATCGCGGGTATATCGTGACGTTTCAGGTAATCGATCCGCTATATGTGCTGGACCTAACTGAACCTGCCAATCCGGTTATTGCCGGGGAGCTGGAGATACCGGGCTATTCGACTCTGCTACAGCCGCTGGGTGAAAACCTGTTGCTAGGAGTAGGGCAGTCGGTGCACGAAGAGCTGCCCAATTCCTTACAGGGTGTAAAGATGGAGGTGTTCGATGTGGCGGATATCAGCGCGCCTGTCTCCATGGGCACGGTGGAAATAGGCCGTCGGGGCAGCTATAGCCCGGCGCTGGATGATCATCACGCCCTGACCCTGCTGCAAACGGAAGATGGCTACCGCGCTACTATACCGGTGCAGCGACACGAAGCACCCAATCGTTGGGGTGGCGATCCGGTGGAAGACCCCTGGTACTACTACGACTGGAGTGATACGGGTCTGTACATGTTTGACGTGGATGGCGCAACAGGTGAGCTGTCAGCAGCGGGAGCCCTGATCGTGGAGCAGCCAAGCAAAGAGTTCCCTTACAGCCAGTCGAATTTGTATCGCAGTCGAGGCGTATTACACGATGATGCGGTTTACTTTGTGCACGACGGCAAGGTGTGGTCAGGAACCTGGGGCGATAGCGACAGCGTGGCTGGTCCGAAGTAATTACTCGCCGGGTGCCGTGTTTTTCAGTTTGTCACCCACCGCGCTCAAGATCGAGCGCTGGGTGACAACTTCGTAGAAATAATCCGGGTTTTCAGAGGTATCTACGATCATTGTGTCGTTTTTCCATAGATGCACCTGACCGGCTCTGATGACTACATCGCGGTGTTTGCCAGCTACGTCTGGATACTGGCCAAAGTAGATTATTTCAGTTTTATTCTCGATCC
Source organism: uncultured Halieaceae bacterium (assembly GCA_938074045.1). Classification (GTDB taxonomy): domain Bacteria; phylum Pseudomonadota; class Gammaproteobacteria; order Pseudomonadales; family Halieaceae; genus CALJGI01. The sequence continues at coordinate 77,314 of CALJGI010000021.1, read as the reverse complement.
GAATTTTGGTTTTCTTTAGGGCTATCTCGGTCTTCAACTTTGCGAAGGCCATTTCGTCCAACAGGATGCCATTCACATTGTAGCGAATGGTGTTCTGTCCTTTTTCACCCCCTTCTTCCTCATTCTCCCGCGCTATCCGACACACCTCCACATTGAACACGCTGGCATCGTAAACGGCCTTGAGTTTCCAGGAGCATGAAGACAGGCGGTCCGCGCGACCGATGGCGGCGGAGATCATAATGGGTTGTCCGGCGTCGTAAAGAAATACCGGCGCGTGATCGGCATAGCTGATGCCGATTCCAATCTCCAGTAACGGTAATCCGGTGCGTTTCGAATAGGCATTCTTCAATCGAATCACGTCTATCAATTCTCTGGCCAGTCCGCTGGCCCGTGATACAGAGAACCAGTCCTGCGGTTTACCTTCCGGCTCAGTCAAGCTGAGAATGACGGCATCACCTTCGATAAACAGTTTTTCTGCACCGTACTGTTCAAGGGACTCGTTGATGGGATCAAAGAAGCGCTGGCTAAAGTACGAGGCTGGATTCAATCCCTGATTGGCAAGCTCTTCGGTCACCAGTGTTGATCCTCGTACGTCCGCCTTCAGAATAGTGTGGTGGGCAATCTTGCGTTCGTACTCCTGCCCCTCAGTGTCGGCAAAAAGGCGATAGAGATTGCCGCCGGAAACAGCGAGTTCTACATCTGACCGCTTCTCCAGTATCGACAGGACATTAAATGCGCGGTGCGCGAATCTGTAGTATTTGAGATGGAGGCGAAAGCGGGCAAGCGTCCGCAGGATTTTGACCGTGGATTCATCCGCGCGTGGACCACAGAGTTCTTCCACCTGTTTTGCCACCGCTTGCAGTTTTTTTGCGGTGATGGGATTTTTTGCGGCCACATCCTCCATGCGTTTCTGCAGATTCCGCGGCGCGGTACCGGCGATCAGACTGCAGACCTGTACCGGATCAAAGTGCTCTGCCAATACCTGGTTCCATACGCTGTTGAAGAACCAGGAGGCGGTTATCTGTTGCATCCTGTCGCCGTGTTGCAGAAATTGGGTCATGGCTTTCAGCAGGGCATGACTTTTACGTCTCTGTGAGCGTCCCCGAAGCCAACCCATCCGCCGCTGCGTTCCCGGTCCTTCCGCCGGAGTGACCGCCAACTCTATGTTGTCCGGATGCTCCAGCCAGCTTACTGATTCAGACAGAACATCGGTTTGATGGTCGGCAATCCCCAGCAGCGTTTGGGACGTCAGTAGCCCGCCCAGTTCATCGAACAAGGCTGTGTGTTCTGAGGCGACCTTATTATCGTCCTTGAGACTGACTATAAACTCTGCGCCCAGATGATTGGCCAGCTGCGACTCCCATTCCTCGTTAATTCGATCAAAGTCCTGCCCCTGATTGCCCCACAGGGCGAAGTGCGCCAGTAACATGTCCTCCTGGGCCAGATTTGCACACCAGAGCATTGGGTTGAACAGGATTTGCTCCTGCTGGGGTAGTACCTCTTGCAAATACTGAGCGCGCGCGCGGGATAACTCGCCGGTTTCCACTTTCTGGAGCTGTTTGAATATCTGTTGATTACAGCTGTAGAGGATTGCCGCATAGTTGGTGCTCAGCCAAACGACCTGCTGGTGCAGCGTGAGTAGCTTGGGTGAACCACTGTTGCGCAACTTCGATTCCGAGGCCTTCATCTCAGCGACCAGATCGTTCAGACGCTGTCGTACCTCCTGCAGAATGTGCTTGATAATCGCGTATTGGAGCAGCTGTACCTGTTCTGCGGTCAGGTCTAGTTTGGTCCGGTGTATAAGCGGGACAATCATGTTGTAGTAACTGTCCCGCAGGGAATCAAAGACCTCCGCTTTCGGCGGCAGTGGTGTTTTTGCCTCAACGGCTCTTTTCAGGACCTGCTTGATCGTCTCGCCGAGGGTGTACACAAACGCCGGACTCAGCTGTACATCGGCGCGATGATTGTCGATGCCTTTACGCAGTGTGTCGGCACGGAGAAAAAGTGCGTCCGGGGTTGGAAATTCAGCGGGAGAGGCGGCCTCCGCTGCTGACATTTCAGGGTCATTGTCCCCTTGTTTTGCAGGGCTCATCTGCTTGAAGAGAAAGTCGGTGGCATGCCTATCTTATACGCTGCACCTATTTGGTGGTCAAGCCGGTTTCCGCTGAATAGGGTGATCTGTCAGAAGAAAAGTGTTTTTGCGTGAGCAACGTCTGAGTGTTAAGCGGGTCGATTTTTCTCAGCCTGGGCTTGATATTAAAAAAACTGACTTTTCTGTTGTTTTTTCCCGTAGTTGGCGGCGCGACAAGATTGCCTGTCTGGAAGTTTGTTCAACCCGCCGCTAGAGAACGGACGGATATAGTTGAGCCGTGAGGGGTGAAACCTCCTGGGTGTTGCGTGGCAATGGCGACGATGGGCAGAGCACCTTTTTCAATGACTTCGCCTATGCCCCGGAAGATGAACTTAGCTCTATCGTACTTAGTAACTCTTATCAGGCATATCCCGATGTGCAATCTTTGTTGGGAACTGTGATTCGTTTTTATGTAGATTATATGAAGGTCGAGTGAAAGGCATATTCTCTCTACCAGGGGTCGCCTCTGTGGGCACTCCCTAGTATGCTGGCAACCCTGAATTACCCGCATTGAGATGAATAAATGGCACTGGATTTCGATTCGGCGCGCCTGCCCAACCCCAACCTTACATCGGATCATGAAGCCTGGCGTACGCAGCTGCGCCGTTTCGTGGATGCAGAGATTGTTCCCTTCGCCGAAGAGTGGGATGAAGCTGGGCATATTCCCATCGAACTCTGGCCCAAAGCCGCTGACGTTGGTCTGCTGGGAATGGGTTATCCAGAGGAGTACGGCGGCATAATGGATGGCATAGATTCATGGCATAGCTGGATTGTTAACGAAGAGCTTGCCCGGGTTGGTGTCGGCGGTGTGGCGGCGAGTTTGATGGTGCACGGTATTGGGCTGCCGCCGGTGATCAACTGGGGGACCGAGCAGATGAAGGCGGAGGTCGCCCCGCCGGTGCTTGCCGGAATCCGTCATATCGCTCTGGGTATTACTGAACCGGGGGGTGGCTCTGACGTCGCACAGTTGCAGACCATAGCGCTCCGGGATGGCGATGAGTATGTGGTTAATGGCTCAAAAACATTTATTACCGGTGGAATGAGGGCAAATTGGGTCTCCACCGCTGTTCGGACCGGTGGTCCGGGTGCAGGTGGTGTATCCATGCTGCTTATCCCCACACATCTGGATGGTTTCTCACGTACTCAGTTGGATAGAAAGCAGGGCTGGTGGGCATCTGACACTGCGACACTGTATTTTGATAATGTGCGGGTACCCGCTGCAAATCTGATCGGCGTTGAGAACCGGGGCTTCAACGTCATTATGACTAATTTCAATAGCGAGCGCATGGGTATGGCCTCTGCCATGGAAGCCCTGGGCCGTGTTTGCCTCGAAGAAGCGGTGGTGTGGGCCAGGGATCGAAACACCTTTGGGAAGCGGCTGGCGGACCATCAGGTGATTCGTCACAAGATCGCCCAGATGAAGCAACGCCTGAATGCGACGCAGGCCTATATTCGAGCATGTTATGAGGCGGTAGAGGCTGGTACTGCCAATCCCGGCGATATAGCATTGCTCAAAGTTCAGGCCAGTGAGACCATGGAGTTTTGCGCCCGGGAGGCCATGCAGGTCCTCGGTGGCATGGGCTATATGCGCGGTAATCGGGTCGAGCGGATATATCGCGAAGTACGGGTGAATGCCATTGGCGGTGGTTCGGAAGAGATAATGCGCGACCTGGCCACCAGGCAATACGGACTTTGACTGCTCTACAACACCTACCGATAACAGACAACAGGAAGCACGATGAAACTTTGGCACTGCAAAGATGCCCGTTCCCTGCGCCCGCTGTGGGCGCTGGAAGAAATGGGTATCGAATACGAATTGGAAATTCTGCCCTTCCCCCCCAGGTTTCTGGCCCCCGGCTATAATGAGACGAATATTCTGGGAACTGTCCCCTATTATGTTGATGGTGATACACATATGACCGAGAGTTCCGCCATCTGTCATTACCTCGTTGAAAAACACGGTCATCCTGAACTGGGTGTCGCCATAGACCATCCCGAGTACGGGTCATTTTTGAACTGGCTTTACCACAGCGATGCGACGCTGACCTTTCCACAAACGCTGGTTATGCGTTACTACCATTTGGAGCCGACGCCGGAGAAGCAGGCGGTTGCTCAGGATTACGCCAAGTGGTACTTCGCTCGGCTCAAGATGCTTGATCAACACCTGTTGGAACATGAGTACCTCTGCGACAACCGTTTCACGGTTGCCGATATCGCGGTCGGTTACGCACTGTACCTCGGTAGGGCGCTGAACCTGAGTGACGTGGTCGACCGAGCGTATTGTCCGCAGACCGAGGCCTATCTGAACCGCCTGGTTGAACGCCCCGCATTTCAGCGGGCCGCTAGTATGGTCGAGTAGTTTTATCATTTGTAGGAGAAAAAAATGAGTGCATCCAAACTGGAATTGGAACAATTCCGGACTGAGGTATCCGCGTGGATAGCGGACAACAAGCCTGGGAATCCGGGTTTTCTGTTACCCCAGACCTTTATGGAAGTGGGTAACGAGCAACAACTGGAATTTTTGCGGGAATGGCAGTACAAGCTTTGGTCCGCGGGTTACCTCGGCATGGCCTGGCCTAAAGAATATGGTGGTGGTGGCGTATCCCCGGCGTTTCAGCGGATAGCTGACCAGGAGATGAGGCGACATCACACGCCTATCGCATTCAACGTTATAGGATTGGGCTGGGCTGGACCATTGATCAATGATATTGGCACTGAGGAAGAAAAAGAGAAGTATTTGAAGCGGATTCTGTCTGCAGAAGATATCTGGTGTCAGGGATTTTCAGAGCCGGATAATGGCAGTGATCTGGGTAATGCCCAGTGCCGAGCGATGCGTGACGGTGATGAATATGTGGTCAATGGGACCAAGATTTGGACCACCATGGGCAACTTTGCTGATCACATGATTTTGCTGGCACGCACAGCACCCCAGACTGAGCGTAAATACGATGGGCTTACCTTTTTCCTGGCACCTATGCGAATTCCGGGGATTGATCCACGGCCGATCCAAAAATTGACGGGAGAGTACGGTTTTACTGAAACTTTCTTTACCGATGCACGTATTCCAGCCAGTTCGGTAATAGGTGGGGAGGGCAATGGCTGGAAAGTCGCCATGCAGACCCTGCAATACGAGCGTGGTGCTGCCAGTGGGGCGGCTGGCGGGTTGAATGCGGTACATACCTCGGCGGGGGAGATGATTGAGAGCCTGCGTGGGGTGCAGCGTGATGGTCGTCCAATTCTGGAGGACCCGGAGGTGAGAGATGAACTGGTACAGACATTGATCAGGGAAAAATCTATCGCCCTGGGGGATAGGCGTGTTCATATCTCAGCGTTGAATGCAGATTATCCCTATTCACTCCCGCTATCCCGCAAGTTGCGATTTACCGAACATTCACGCGCCATGCGTAAACTCGCCGTCGGTTTGCAGGGTAATCACGGAGCGCTATACGTTGGCGATGACGATGTTATTGACGGCGGCTTCTGGCAGCGCTCCTATTTGAACAGCTTCTCGGCAACCATCGGCGGTGGTACCAGTCAGGTGCAGGCCAACATAATCGCTGAGCGTGTGCTCGGTTTGCCCAAAGACTGAGGGGAGAAAAGTGATGAATGCAGAAGCAAAACCGATAACTCACAACCTCACTATGGATTTCAGTGAGGAACAGGCGATGGTGTTGGAACAGGCTCGCCAATTCTGTGGGGAAAAATCACCAATTCCCAGTGTTCGCAATTTGTTGGATAGCGTGTCCGGGTTTGATGCCGCCGTATGGGAAGAGCAGGTGCAGTTAGGCTGGATGGGACTGGCTATCCCAGAGGCCTATGGTGGGCTGGGTCTCGGGATAAGTTGCTCTGTTCCGGTGGCTGAGGCAATGGGGAAAAACCTGCTTACTACGCCTTTCATCGCCAGTACGCTGGCGGCGCAGGCCATTCTTCGTGGCGGCGATGAATGGCAGCGTGAGCAATGGTTGCCCGGACTGGCAACTGGCACAGTGGCCAGCCTGGCGCTGTTGGACGACGGTGACTGGGGCGGGTCTTTATGTGAAGCAGAGGTGGTCCGTCGCAATGATGAATATATTTTGTCCGGTCAGAAATGGTTTGTTGCACACGGTGCGACCGCCGAATTTTTTGTGGTCAGCGCTCGTTGCGAAGGGTCAACTGTGCTTGCCGTGGTGTCTGCGGAACAGGTCACAAAAAACGAATCGCAGGTGCTGATCGATGAAACCCAGCGCGCCGCAAAAATCTCCTTTGATCAGGTTAATCTGTCCAGCTCGGCCATTCTGTCTCAGGCTGACACCGACGGCTTGCTCGCAGACTTATGTCTGCTGGGGGCATTATTGACTGCTGCGGAAGCAGCGGGAAGTGCGATAGCCTGTCTCGAGACGGTTGTGGAGTACCTGAATATCCGTAAACAATTTGGACGCTTGATTGGCTCCTACCAGGCGCTAAAACACCCGACAGTAGAAATTCTCAATGCTGTCGATTCAGCCCGTTCTCATATTTATCATGCCGCCGGTCTGCTGGGGAGCGATGCACTGGATAATGATGCGGAGATCGCTTGTCGTATGGCAAAGGTACTGGCAACGGACGCTATATGCTATGCAGGTGATCGAGCAATCCAGTTTCACGGGGGAATGGGGTTTACCTATGAATGTAACGCCCAACTATATTTGCGCCGTGCTCAGTGGTCCCAGCAATACTACGGAGATTCGCGTCATCACCGGACCCGCCTGGCCCGTATCCTGTTGGACAATTCTGAATAGACGGCTGCAGAAAAATGATTAATCTTTATACAGCGTCAACACCCAACGGGCACAAGGCGTCCTGCACCCTGGAAGAATTGGGTCTGGACTATCACGTTGTACCCATTGATATGATTGCCGGGGATCAACACACTGACGAGTTTCGGGCTATCAATCCGAATGGCCGGATTCCAGCCATTGTGGATACGGACAATAATGATTTTGCTGTTTTTGAGTCCGGGGCGATTATGATTTACCTGGCGGAAAAGACCGGCAAACTGCTGCCCACTGACCCGCAGGGACGCTCGCGGGTGATACAGTGGCTGATGTTTCAGATGGGGGGGGTGGGTCCGATGATGGGGCAAGCCAATGTGTTCTACCGCTATTTCCCCGAAACCATTCAGCCAGCCATTGACCGCTATCAGAATGAATGTCGCCGCTTGTTCGAGGTATTGGATAGACGACTGGGAGAGAGCGAGTATCTGGCCGATGATTATTCCATCGCCGATATTGCCAATTGGTGTTGGGTGCGAACCTATCGTTGGTCCGGCGTTAGCCGGGATGGATTGGAAAACCTCGATCGCTGGTTGGCGGTGATGAAGGAAAAACCTGGCCTGCGCCGCGGGATAATGATACCCGAGCAAATTGACAGTCTGCTAAAGGATCCCGAAGCCGAGAAAAAGTTCAAGGAAAACGCCCGCAAGACGCTGCAGACCTGATTTCGGTAACGCGTTGCGTGTGGTGTAATCCCGGATGAACAAAACCCTTATTATTCAGTCCCACCGTGACCCCTTGCCGGCACTTTGGTTGTCACATTGTCTGTCATCTGTACATAGCTGGGCCACAACAGCCGGGTACGATTACCGGTATATTGACGACGAGCTGTTTTCTCCCCTACCGGATGCCATCCGGACAAAGTGTGCCGACCGACCGGTAGTGGCCTCAGACCTGGGACGTTTGTATGCACTGCGCGACGCGCTAGCCGAGGGCTATGAGACGGTGGTCTGGTTGGACGCTGATGTATTGGTCATCAATCCGTCGGCCATGCTGTTGCCTTTGGATGACTTTGCGCTGGGTCGTGAGGTGTGGATTGAGTCTGACGACAAGCAGCGCTTACGTGCACGAAAAAAAGTGCATAATGCTGTATTGATGTTTCGTGCCGGAAACCATTTTCTCGACTTCTACCTGGAGACGGCGGTTCGCCTGCTGCAGTTGAACGACGGTGCAATCCCACCGCAATTCCTCGGTCCCAAACTACTTACTGCATTGCACAACGTGGCACAGTTTCCGGTTTGGGAAAGCATGGCGATGCTTTCGCCGCTGGTGGCCAGTGATATCCGCTGTCGTGGAGGAGCTGCCCTGGATATGTTTAACCGCAATAGTAGCGCCATCCCCACAGCTCTCAATCTTTGTGCATCACTGGCGCCTGCCGGGGAAGCGGGAGAGGAAGAAATGGACGACCTGATCGATAGACTGTCCGCAGGTGCGGAATTCGTTTTTTGTCAATAGAACACCCCCCGCACGTAATTTGACCAATAGAGGTTATTGCCTCCTGCTGCCCGACAATGATAGCGTCAACATATTAGCGAGTCGGTGTTTGACCAAAACTATAACTACGTCAAAGAGGTGTGTTATGTCCCTGAGTGAAAAATTCGCTGGAATTACCCTTAGTGCTGCCGTCATGGCCGTCTCCGCGCAGGTTGCGGCGCAAAATAACGGGCTTGTGCTGGAGGAGGTTATCGTTACCTCACAAAAACGGGAGCAGTCGCTTCAGGATGTCCCTATTTCAGTGTCGGCCTTTGGCATGGAAAAACTGGAAACCATGGGTATTGATGAATTGGAGGACATTGGGGCCAAGGTACCAAATCTCTTTCTGAATCATTTCAACAATGATGCTTCAACAGTTCGATTGTTTATTCGCGGGATTGGTCAAAACGATGTGCAACTCACGCAGGACCCGTCGGTAGCCCTCTACATCGATGGCGTCTATGTGGGTACTTCGATCGGGTCGGGACTGGAAACCGTGGAACTGGAAAGAATAGAGGTTTTACGGGGTCCACAGGGCACACTCTACGGTCGCAATGCTACGGGTGGTGCCGTCAATATGATTACCCAGCGGCCTGATCTTGAGGAGTTTGGCTTTAAACAGAGTTTTTCAGCGGGTAATTATAGCCTGTTTAAGTCCAAAACATCGGTGAACGTCCCCCTGGGGGAGAGCTCGGCCGTCAAATTTTCCTATCTGGTGTCAGATCGGGATGGAATGACTGAAAACCTGGGTGAGGGTGAGGATTGGGCAGTGGAGGATCGCAGCGGATTACGTGTCGATTTCCGGTCACGCCTGAGTGATACCTGGATGCTGGATTATGCCTTTGATGATTCGGATATCGATGACACAAGTCGCCTTGAGATGATTCACGACGCAACAAATCCGGCGGGCCTGGCTGTGTTCACTACGGAACCCATACCAGGTCGGCCAGATAAGGCGACATCTGCCAGACCCGTTGGGTCAAGCGAAGCAAAAGTCAGCGGCCATACCCTCACTCTGACCTGGGATTATTCAGATAATCTGACCATCAAGGCGATTACAGGGTACAGGGAAGTTGAGTCTCTGGTGGACCACGACGGTACGCCTACTGTAAATATACTGGGTTCCAATCCCGCCAGTTCCAGCGTTCGTGACACGGTGTTTGAGCAACTCACCCAAGAGTTGCAGTTTATCGGCTCTGGTCTGGATGGTCGCCTGCACTACGTGGGTGGTATCTACTATTACGAAGATGATTCCGAGCAAACCTCTGTGGCGGCAGCCTCTGTGTTGGGTCCCAGGAGCCCGCTGGATTATACGTCAGCGGAAAACGATTCACTGGCCATCTACGGTGAAGCCACCTATACCCCGAAATCGATGGAACGCCTGCACTTGACGCTGGGTATGCGGTATTCCGATGACGAACGTCAGGCCTTTCGGGTAAATGAGAATTCGCCGACCTTTGCTGCCCTCGGCGGATTTACCGAATCCAATTGTTTTGACCCTTATTTTCAGGGAGCTGGTTGCCCGCCAACACCGGGTGCCACGGTTGAGGGTGCGGACTATAAGGAATCGTTTCAGAATTTCAATCCATCGTTCACAGTTGCCTATGACTTCAATGATGACTTGAACGTATACGGTAAGGTGATTACCGGTTACAAATCGGGAGGCACATCCCAGCGTTCCGCCAACCCGGTGGCCTTTGGACAGGGGTTTGAGGAGGAGGATGTAGTCTCGTATGAATTGGGAATAAAGGGTAAATTCGTGGATGGGCGACTGGCGTTCAATGCCGCGCTGTTTCGGATGGATCTGGATGGTTGGCAGGCCAGCGTGCAAACGGGAAGTACGGCTGGGGATCGCGACTTCACACCTATCGATGGTACCGAAATTAATGGACTGGAAGCTGATTTGACATTTCTTGTCAGCGAAAACCTGGAGTTGAGCGTGGGTTACGGCTATCTGGATACCAAGATGGGCCTTGATAAAGTTGAAACCTTGTTGTCTACAGGAACGGTGCAGGTTACCGAAGTGGTATCGGAAATATCATATGCCCCGGAAAGTTCTTACACAGTGGCGCTGGACTACAGCACCATGACGTCAATAGGTGAGCTCGCCTTTCATCTGGGTTACGCCTACCAGGACGAGGCTGTCACATCACTCAACGAATTTGACAACTTGCCCACCGATTCCCGTGGCCTGCTGGACCTCAATTTGACCCTGTCTGGAATAGAATTGGCAGGTGGTGAGCTGAGGGTATCGCTATGGGGTCGCAACGTGACTGATGAGGAATACATTATCGTGAACACGGGTTCCTTGCGGGAACTGTTCCCCGGCGGTCTCCTCGGATTGTCGCCCTGGACGACCTGGGGCGACCCTGCTACCTACGGTATCACCGCAAGTTGGGAATACTGATTTGAATCCAGCGCAGGTCAGCGCCTGAAGGTCCCTGTGAAGGTACTTATCGAGGATTATCGAAATCTCACGGCGGAGCATTGTGGTAGCGGATCAATGCGCAATTTGATCTTTCACTACTGTAATCTCGAGCTGGATGAAGCGGTTGTGTTCGGGCTCGGTTCGGGCATAGACGCCATGTACATTCCCGCCCCCGGTGAGAAGCCGCCGCTGATGTTCTTCGGTCGTGGCGGGTCGATGGAAACTGACCTGGCCACAGCGCTGGATCTCGATTACACAGAGCAGACGGAATCGGATGACGACAAAGCGTGGTCTGATGTAGCCGCAGAAGTTGCTGCGGGCCTACCCACCATGCTGTCAGGAGATATTTTTTATCTCGATTACCGCGAGTACACGGTACATTTTCCCGGGCACCGGTTTGTGCTGCTGGGCTATGACGATGACACCCAGAGCACCTACCTGGCTGATCGTACCGATGAAGAAACGCAAAGATGTTCCATGCAGGCGTTGCGGCTAAGTCGTAACGCGCCGGTTGGTTTATCCAGTGTTAATCGTTGGGGCAGATTTTCTTCGGGGCGGGTAGGGCATAGCCTGGAGGAAGCCTGTCGCATCGCCCTGGAACGCAGCGTGGGTCGCATGCTCGGAGAGAAGCGTTATGAGAACATGGCGCAAATAGACGATATTCCCGACGTTGTCTTCGGGCTTGCGGGTATTCAGCGGCTGGCCAGCAGCATGGCGAACTGGCCGAAGGGTGAGCAGGCAGTTGTTTATGCGCGCTATATTGAAAACTGCATCGCAAGGTTTGGCACAGGAGGTGCTTTTTTTCGCAATCTCTTCGCCGGATTTCTTGTCTGGGCACACGAGCGTCGGGGGGATCTGGTCGGCGAGCAGGCTGTGGTCATGGGTAGGCAGGTTGCCGCCCTGTGGGACGAGCTCGCGGTACAGATGATGGCCATTAATGACAGTAAGGGGGCGGGTGATTGCTGGAATAATCCGTGTAGAATCCTCACTCGCATCCACACAGCCGAAGAGCAACTTTTTTACATGTTGGCAGATGGCCTGAATTGATTTAGAGAGAAGCAGTAATGACCCAGATGATATATCCCACCACCAATCTGACCGCGACGGAACAATTGGTCATTGAACGGGGTGAGGGCGTTTATGTTTACGACAATCAGGGACGTCAGTACCTTGAGGGGCTCGCGGGGTTGTGGTGCACGGCGCTGGGCTATGGCAATGAGGAGGTCATCGAAGCAGCTGCGAATCAAATGCGAACACTGACCTACAGCCATATGTTTGGCGGCAAGACTCATCCTGCAGCCATGGCGTTGGCGGACAAATTGTCAGCAATGGTGCCGGTTGCCGATGGTCGAGTGTTTTTTGGTAGTTCTGGATCCGACGCCAACGATACGCAAATCAAGTTGCTGCGCTACTATTTTCAGGCCATCGGAAAGCCTGAGAAGTACAAGATCATCGCCCGGGAGCGAGCGTATCACGGGGTTACCGTTGCGGCTGCTGCATTAACCGGACTCGCACCGAATCACACCCACTTCAGCCTGCCCTTCGATGCCCTGGGTATATTGCGTACCGGGTCGGCCCATCATTATCGGGACAGTCTTCCCGGTGAATCGGAAGCGGAGTTCTCTACCCGCAGAGCAGAGGAGCTCGAGCAGTTGATTCTGGCTGAGGGGCCCGGCACGATTGCCGCTTTTATTGCCGAGCCGGTCAGTGGGGCAGGTGGTGTAATTACCCCACCCGAGGGTTACTTCCAGAAGATACAAACGGTGTTGGACAAATACGATATTCTTCTGTGGGACGATGAGGTTATCTGTGGATTTGGTAGGACCGGAGCCGATTTCGGTGCCACACGCTATGACTTCAGGCCGGATATGATGTCCTTGGCCAAAGCGCTTTCCTCAGCCTATATGCCCTTGAGTGCTGCCATTGTGTCAGGCGACATGTATGAGCCCATGGTGGCTGCGAGTGCCGGGGTTGGCGTTTTTGGTCACGGCTATACCTATAGCGGTCATCCAGTTGCCTGTGCTGTTGCAGGTAAGGTTATCGAGATTTACGAGCGTGAGAATCTGTTTTCTCACGCAGCCACCGTGGGTGACTATCTGCAGTCAAAATTGCGGGAACTGGCTGATCACGCACTGGTGGGCGAAGCGCGCGGTGTAGGCCTGATAGGTGCACTTGAACTGGTAGCCAATAAAACTACCGGACAGGCCTTTGCCGACAACACGGTCGGCGCATTCTGCATGAAAAGTTGTGAGAAGCACGGGCTGATAGTACGGGCAATGGGCGGCAACGCCATTGCACTGTGCCCGCCGCTGATCATCACCCGGGAACAAGTAGATGAGTTGCTGGAGAAGCTGAGCCTGGCTCTGGCGGATACGCTTGAGTATGTGAACCGGGAGCAACTGTGGGTAGCATGAGACCAGAGTTTGGCTTGGTCACTGACGGGAAATCGATGCGATGACAGGTTTTAATCAACCCCTGAGTGGGAATGACATGCCGCGCTTTGCAGGACCGGCGACCATGTTTCGTTTACCCAGCCAGCCAGTAACAGATGATCTGGATGTCGCCATAGTCGGTGTGCCTCTGGATATCGGGACGAGTAATCGTACCGGATCGCGCTATGGGCCCAGACAGATTCGGGCTGAATCGGTGTTGGTAAGGCCCTACGGTATGGCGACCAGAGCAGCGCCTTTTGATTCTTTCCAGGTCGCGGATACCGGCGACGTTGCATTGAACACCTATAGCCTGGAGAAATCGGTTGCGCTGATAGAGTCACACTTTGATCAGGTGCTTGCCGCCGGCGTAAAAACGGTATCGCTGGGCGGGGATCATACCATCACATTGCCGATACTTCGCGCGCTACACAAAGTCCATGGTCCGATGGGATTGATTCATGTTGATGCCCACGCCGATACCAATGATGAGATGTTTGGTGAAAAAGTCACCCATGGCACGATTTTTCGCCGCGCCATTGAAGAGGGACTAGTCGACCCCACCCGGATGATGCAGGTTGGCCTGCGGGCTACCGGCTATGCCGCAGAAGATTTTGACTGGGCGCGGGGGCATGGTGCACAGGTGGTTCCGGCGGAAGAATGTTGGTACCAGTCACTCGCCCCGTTGATGATGGAATTCAGGCAGCGCACAGGGACCGATGTTCCGGTTTATCTGAGTTTTGATATCGACGGTCTGGATCCCTCTGTGGCACCGGGCACCGGCACGCCCGAACCTGGCGGACTTTCTGCCGCCCAGGGCCTCGAAATTATTCGTGGCAGTTGGGGCTTGAATCTGATTGGCTGTGATCTGGTGGAGGTTTCTCCTCCCTACGATACTTCGGGCAACACGGCGCTACTGGCTGCAAACATGGTTTTCGAAATGCTCTGCAGCCTACCGGGGTGCCGACGCCAGTAGGATGCAGTAATTCTGGCCAGGTTAGATGGCAGCCAGCACAGCTCGGACGGTCAAGACGATGAGCGTGATAGATGACAAGGCAAAAATGCCGAATCGCAGCATGACCAGATTCACTGTCCCCTGCACCAGCGAGTGTATTACCCGTATTCCCACATAAACCCATGCCAACGTCACTGCCAGGCTGTCCGCCTGCCCGGAAAGCTGCAGGTAAAACATCAGGGCGTAAAAAATCGTCGGTTGTTCGTGCAGATGATTGTAGTTATCGGCGACCTGTCTGGCTGGATTGGGCAGTATGTCCAGTGAACCGGGGTGTTGGGCGTTGTTTGGATCTATGTTTGCCGCTTGCATGGCGGGAATACGCAGGGCGTACATCCATAGCCAGACCAGCAGAGTCCAGCAGATCAGGGCCAAAACAGGTGTAAGTATCGTAGCTGACATTCGCTATACCTCTGTATGATTGATAGGTCAGTGCAGTTGAAAGAGCTGGCAACCACACGGTCCAGTGATATTACTCTCTGACACGCAGGCAAAGCCAGGAACGGGGTGAACCCTACTCGCTGAGCTGCGGGGACAGTCTATAAGAAACCATTGATCTACACTTAAACTGTTCGACGGATTGGCTCTCAGCCAGCGAAAGCAAAGCTATCCCATCCGGATATGTGTAGCCCACTGTCCATGTTGATACTCACCCTGACCCGAGTCGCGTTTGCAGTACTCACGCAGAGGTTGGAGTTTCACTGCCGCCCGTGCAGACCCTTTGTTTGATGATCTTGTGGGCAAACACAGGCTCGCACCGCATAATGTCGTCATGTCGACGAAGAATGAAAAGAAGCGGACAAGCGGGCCAATGAATCGGAATGCCTGGTCGCGAAATGTGAGCGCGGGTATGGCTGGGTTGCGAGCCGGCACCGTACTTGCAGCAGATGGTGTTATTCGGCGCCTTCGTGGTAAGAATGCTGAAGATGCGAATGCATCCAGGTTTGCGAAGAAAGAGGCTCGTCGCCTTGTAGAGGAACTGGGGCGACTCAAGGGCACCTATGTGAAGGTCGGCCAGATGATGGCGCTGTTTGGTGAACATTTTCTGCCATCGGTACTGACCGAGGCCCTGCATCATCTTGATACAAACACCGAGCCATTGCCGTGGGATCAGATCAAACCATTGCTGGATCGCGATCTGGGCCATCGGGCAGATGAACTTGAAATAGATCCATCGGCGATCGCGGCAGCTTCACTGGCACAGGTCCATCGCGCATGCATCATCGCGACGGGGGAACAAATTTGCCTGAAAATTCAGTATCCAGGATTAGCCGAGGTCATCGATGCAGATTTCGATGCTGTGGTGCGACTGCTGAAATTGGCCCAGTGGCTGCCCGCTGGCAGAGACTTTGATGACTGGTTGTGTTCTCTGCGGGAGCATTTGCACAATGAAATCGACTACCACCGGGAAGCGGCCATAGCGAGGGAGATTCGCCAATACACACAGGTGCTGGATCGATCCCGTCTCAGGTTGGCTGTGCCCCAGGTATACTCGCAATACAGTGGCAGCCACGTTTTAGCGCTGGAGTACATCGACGGTTATCGCGTGGGGGCCGATTACGTTCAGGCTCTGCCATTGAAAATTCGAAACGAGCTGGGTAGCGCAATGCTCGATCTTTTCTTCATCGAGCTATTTGATTGGGGGCTGATTCAAACCGATCCGAATTTTGGCAACTATTTGATACGTACCACTGCCGATGGAGAGGAACTGGTGCTGCTGGATTTCGGCTCGGTGTTGCGGCCAGAGCAGCGGTTTCTGGAGCAACTGTGTCGGGTTATTGTCAGTGGTCTGGCTGGGGACGAGGAAGAGATTGTCGACGGCCTGATAGGGCTGGGTTGTCTCTCTACCAGCAGTGAGCCCGAGGCGCGGCAGTTGTTCCTGGATTTCTGTGAACACCTGCTTGAACCGTTGCAGAGCAAGGAAAAAATTCCGGCGTCCTGTCTGAATGCCGACGGCCACTATCAGTGGGCGACATCCGGCTTAATGAATCGCGCGGCAAAAAAGGCGGCGGAGAATGCGATGTCCAGGCATTTTACCGTGCCAGGGCGGGATTTCGCATTGATTACCCGCAAGTTGTCCGGAGTGTTCACCTTTATCGCCGTCCTGAATGCTGAGTTCGACGGAGCGGCTATCGCACAACGTTATTGTGACGGGGGCAGCGGGAGTGTCTAGGAAACAATCCAGGGTACCCAGTTCGAGGCTGGGTCGATTCGCGCGGGTAGTAAAGCTCGCCGGGGGCGTTGCCGGAGGCATGATGGCCGAGGGCTCGCGTCGATTGAGACGGGGAGAACGCCCCAGTGCAGGGGACATGCTGTTAACGCCTGCAAATGCGCAGCGTCTTACTGATGAGTTGGCAAATTTGCGTGGCGCCGCCATGAAGCTGGGGCAGATTTTGTCCATGGATACTGGCACTATCCTGCCCCGTGAACTCACAGATATTCTTGCAAAATTGCGGGACGACGGGGTCGAAATGCCACCGCAACAGTTAAACCAGACGATGACTGATGCCTATGGTGAGGATTGGGAAACCTTGTTCTATGGCTTCGATCACCGGCCGCTGGCGGCGGCCTCTATTGGGCAGGTGCACCGGGCCTATTCTCCGGATGGACAGGAAATCGTTTTGAAAATTCAGTATCCGGGAGTAACGGCAAGCATAGACAGTGATGTAAACAATATTGCTGCGCTGTTGAGGCTGTCCGGATTGCTCCCCGAAAACATCGATTTAGAACCTCTGCTGACGGCGGCTACTGAGCAATTGCATGCAGAGGCAGATTATCTGACAGAGGCGAGATATCTCGCCCAGTTCGGCGAGTGGTTGTGTGAGGACGAGCGATTCGTTGTACCTGAGGTGTTCCCCGCGCTGAGCCGGGAAACGGTGCTTGCGATGGGTTATGTGGAGAGTGCGCCAATAGAAGAATTGAATGCCATGTCACAAGAGGTGCGTGACGAAGTGATGTCCGTGATGTTTGATCTTATGCTGCGCGAATTTTTTGAGTTGCGTACGGTGCAAACAGATCCCAATTTTGGCAATTATGGTTATCAGCCGAATACCGGGCGCGTGGTGCTGATGGATTTTGGGGCAAGTCGCAAATTCCAGGCCAAATTTGTTAACGGGTACCGACGTATGTTGAAAGCTGCATTCAGTGGTGATCGTGGGCGTTTGCTGAGTGCGGCAACCAGGCTTGGTTATCTGATGGAGGATGACAAAAAGGATTATCAGGAATTTGTTTTGTCGGCTTTTGAATTGGCGCTGGAACCGATGCTGTTCGATGGTGCCTACGACTTTGGAGCATCTGATCTGCCGGAACGTATGAATAAATTCGGTGAATCGGCCTGGGAATATAGAGATGCGTGGCAGGCACCGCCCACGGAGAGCGTATTCTTTCATCGCAAATTGGGTGGCATGTTTATGATGGCGGGTCGACTGGGAGCCAGGGTGGACTTGCACACATTGGTGGTGAATCGGGTTTTATGACGCGCTTGCGACTGCTTTTCCTGGTGCCTGTTCTGTTGGGGTTGAGTGCCTGCGAAACCCTGGGTTACTACGGTCAGGCCCTGCAGGGCCAACTGGCCCTGATGCGTACTGCCACCCCAATACAGGAACTGCTCGAAGACCCGAACACCGAAACGGAACTTCGGACCCAACTCCGCCTGGTCCAGGAGCTGACCGCCTTTGCCAGCCAGGAGCTGTCACTGGAGTCAGAGGGTCAGTACATGAATTATGTCGACACGGGCAAGCCCTTTGTTGTCTGGAATGTTTTCGCCACGGATGCCTTTTCTCTGGACCCACATACCTGGTGTTATCCAATCGTGGGCTGTGCCGCCTATCGCGGATATTTCAGCCGGGATAGTGCAGAGGAATTTGCAGGCGCTCTGGCAGGCGAAGGACTTGATACCTATGTGGGAGGGGTGGCAGCCTACTCGACTCTTGGTTGGATCAGCGACCCTGTGCTGAATACTTTTGTGTATCGAGGTGAGGCCAGGCTGGCGGAACTGATCTTCCATGAGCTCGCCCACCAGGTGCTATATGTGGCGGGCGATACCACGTTCAATGAAAGCTTTGCCACCGCCACCGCGGCAGAAGGGGTTCGACAGTGGCTGATAAAACGGGGTAAGACGCAGGAACACGCTGACTTTCAGCGCGAAAGGCGCCAACGAGAAGAGTTTGCGGGACTGGTTGCCGAGCTCCGAGATGATCTGGCGGTTCTGTTTGAAGAAGCGATAGCGCTCACTGAAATGGAAAAAGCCAAGAAGCAAACCATAGACGAGTTCCGGGAAAAGTATGCTCGATTGGTCCAGAACTGGGGAGGAGATTCGCCTTTCTCTGCCTGGGTGAACGGGTCGATCAACAACGCCAAATTGAACTCTGTGGCGGCCTACAATCAACTGGTGCCGCCGTTCGAGGCGCTACTGGCAAACAGCGCGACCATGCAGGAGTTTTTTTTGGCTTGTAAGGCTCTCGCCGAACTGGATTACCCGCAGCGCCAACGGGCTCTCCGGGAGCTGATCCATTGAATACTGTCCAATTGGAGGACAAAAATGACAGAAGAATATTCTAACCACGCTAAGCGTCGCGATCACGGTGTCCCTCGGTATGGGGAGGATGGCTACGAAGTTCTGCTGATCGATGAGCCCAGCGCTGGCGTTCGGCGCATGACGCTGAACAGACCAGAAAAACGCAATGCACTTAATCATCAGCTGCGCGGGGAATTACTGCATGCGTTGCAGACCGCCGACGCCGATGAAAACGTCCGCATTATGATTGTCCGTGGTGCGGGCAACTGCTTTTCGGCGGGCTACGATCTCGGGGGCGGTAACGCGGGGCAACATTATCCTTTCTACACGGCTGGCGGTGACAGTCAATGGCCGCGACATGTGGTGGAGGGTTGGATGAAAATATGGGACATGAGCAAGCCGGTCATTGCCCAGGTGCACGGCTATTGTCTCGCCGGCGGCAGTGAACTGGCTACCGGCTGTGATCTTGTTTATGTGGCTGACGACGCCCAGATTGGATATCCCGCAGTGCGCTTCGGGGTCCCTGATATGCAGTTTCATCCATGGCTGGTGGGTATGCGCAAGGGCATGGAAATGCTACTCACTGGTGATGCCATCAGCGGGCGAGAAGCGGTGAACTACGGCTGGGCCACCGCTTCCTTTCCCGAGGAAGATCTTGAGTACCATGTGCTCCAGCGGGCTGAAAGAATAGCTCAGGTACCTGCCGATATCCTGGCGCTGAACAAGCGAGCCGTGCACAGGCAAATGGAAATCATGGGGTTGCGCGATGGTCTGCGTCAGGGAACGGAAATATGTGCCCTGGCTACCCATCAACCCACGTTCAAGGCATTCCTGGAGGCAACTGAAGGCGGGACCAAACTTACTGACGCCTTGCAGGAGCGTGATCAGGCGTTTGGTGATTACCGCACCCGGGATGATCAGTAGCGCAGCCCCAGTGCGCGACACCGGATATCACTGACTTATGCGGTTACTCTGTGAAAAAGTCCAGGGCGGCCATCTGCGCAGGCACCAGACGGTTATTGCTGGAGTCGCCAGTAGCAACAGGGCGGTATTCCAGAAGCCTGGCAGTGGGAGCAGGTAGAGGGACATGAGTGCCAGCGTGGTGTTGACTGTCAGCTTAAGCATGTGGTCCACCCGCCAGCTCACCTTTACTGACTGCCTGCGATCTTCAGTCACCCCGGCAGATCCCAGACTGGAGCAGCGTTTCAGCAACGGACTGCAGTGAATTCGTTCCACACAGATGAACCCCTGACACCCCAGGAATCGCGGCAGCTTCCTGTAAGAACTCGGCACAGATATCGATGCCTTCCTGTTGGGGATTGGCGGCATTTTTCAGCCGGTCAAGGATAGAGGCAGGAATACGCAGGTGCGTTCTCCCATCCAGTAGCTGTAATGCCTCATCGTAAGATGCGAGTGGCGTAGTGCTGACTACGATACTGACGTTGTGTGTGACGCGATGAGTGATCAGGTGACGGACATAGGCAGCGAGCGCCTCTGCGTTAAAGCATGGCTGGGTTTGAATGAATCCGGCACCGGCCTGGGACTTTGCGCCGATTCTTTCCGGATTCCAGTCCTCCAGTTGCTCGTGCACTGTGGCAGTTGTTCCGAGTAAGTAGTTGATGGTGTGCCCCAGCTCTTCATCTGCATATACATTTTTCGCCAGTTCAATCAGTTCAGTGACGTTGGTATCGACCAGGTATTTCGCCTGGGGCATATACTCCTGGGGTGCTTTTTTCCCACGTACCAGCATGAGACTGGTCACGCCCAGAGCGCGCGCTCCCAATAAGTCACTTAACAGGGCGACGCGATTACGGTTCCGACAACTGAATTCCACCACCGGATCAATCTGTTCCGAAAGTAGCATTGCGGCGACGGCCAGGGGTGACATATGGATTCGCCCAAATCGATTGTCGGGGATGTGCACGGCGTCCACCAGCGAACGCGCTGGCTCAATCTCACGAAGAATTGAGGCTCTGTCGCTGTCCGGTGTAAGCGGCAGTTCTGCCGTAATGGCCAACTCTGTTAAATCGAGGGCCTGGGTGAAGGTTTTCAATCTGTGGAACCGCCAACTATGAAGAACAGGCTCAGAGTATATCCCGCGACAGCGAATATGCTATAGAATCTGCAGGCTCCCGACATAGCCAAGTGATCCAGTGTGGACAATTCAGAACAACAGCTAGCTCGACAATCTTTTGAGCGTGCTGCTACCTTTATGCAGGGCGGCGACGCCGAGACGGCTGAAAAGGTGTGCCGAAGAGCACTACAGGAGACGCCCAAAGACCCTAATCTCCTGTGTCTGCTCGGTGCCAGTCTTATCAAGCAACACAAAATAGAACAGGCTGAGCGGCCATTGTCACGAGCGGCGAAGTTGTTTCCTGATTTTTCCCGGGCGCATGAAGGGCTGGGGGAAGTTTTTATGTTGCAGGGTCGATTATCTGCCGCCCGGGAATGTCTGTTGGCGGCGGAAAAACTTGAGCCGGATAGTCGATCGATCAAGTTGAAACTGGGGCGTGTGCTCGCTGGTCTGGGTCGGGACGAAGATGCGGGAGAGGCGTTTGAGGCATCCTTCAAACTCACTCCGTACCGGGAAGAATTGATCGAGGGCTTGCGTCAGCAGCGCATGGGAAATCCGCGCGAAGCGGAGCAAATATACCGCTCGGTTTTGGCCCGCAACCCTGAAGATGTCGATGCCCTGCGTCTCATGGCAGGCATTGCCATGAAAGCCAAACAATGGGGTGATGCCGCGGTATTGTTGGAAAAAGCGCTGGCGCTGGCACCGGACTTCTTCCAGGGTTGGATGGATCTGGCGCTCGCTCATCAGGAACAGGATGAGCTTGATGACGCTATGGCCGCCTTACAAAGGGCGCTGCAGTTGGAACCGCGCAAGCCGAATGCCTATACCGCCATGGGCACTATTACCGCCCTGCGCGGTAACCAGGAAGAGGCCAGCGAGATGTTTGCCAAGGCCCTGGTGCATAACGAGGGACACGCCGGTGCGTTGGCCGGAATGGGGCATGTGCTAAAGACAATTGGTCGCAACGAAGAGGCTATTTCTGCGTATCGGCGGTGTGCACAGCATAATCCGGGTCATGGAGAAGCTTACTGGAGTCTGGCAAACCTCAAGACCTTCCGCTTTGAGGACGCTGAAATTGCCGCCATGGAAGAGCAGATTGCTCGACCAGAGCTGGGTGACGAACCCCGTGCCAATATTCTTTTTGCGCTGGGAAAGGCCAGTGAAGACCGTGGAGACTACGATCAGTCATTCGAGTTTTACCAGGAAGGCAATGCAGTTCGACGGCAATGGGAGTCCTACGATCCGGTAAATACCCTGGATACTCACGACAAGTTTATCGAAGTATTTTCCGCAGAATTTTTGCAGCGCCATCAGGGCGCCGGGCACACCGCAGACGCCCCAATATTTATTGTCGGGCTGCCGCGCTCAGGGTCCACGCTGCAGGAACAGATACTGGCGAGTCACTCCCAAGTGGAGGGAACCCATGAACTGCCGGAGTTGAGTCGCGTCGCCAAGACAACGAGGCGTTTCAGCGAGGAGGGTAAAAATTACCCGGAAAGCGTCCTGGCACTGGATGTTAGCGCCTTTGCTACACTTGGCGAGGACTATGTGCATCGAGCACAGCGACATCGCGCTGGGGAAAAGCCACGATTTACGGACAAACTCCCCAATAATTTTGCCCATGTCGGTTTTATTCACCTTACCCTGCCCAACGCGAAAATCATCGATGCCCGGCGCCATCCTCTGGACAGTTGTTTTGGCAGTTACAAACAGCTGTTTGCCCGTGGTCAGCCTTTTACCTACGATCTCTACGAACTGGGTGAGTTCTATCTGGAGTATCTGCGGGTCATGGATTATTGGGAGTCTGTGCTGCCGGCGAAAGTGTTGCGCGTGCAGTATGAGGAGGTGGTTGCGGATCTGGATGGGCAGGTGAAACGTATCCTGGAGTATTGTGACCTGCCTTTTGAGGAGTCCTGCCTGGCATTTTATGAGACCCAGCGGGCAGTAAAGACCGCCAGCTCTGAGCAGGTCAGGCAGCCGATTTATAGCACCTCGGTCCAATCCTGGCGCAATTTTGAGGCGCATCTTGCCCCTTTGATTGAAGTGCTCGAACCCGTGCTGCGAGATTTGCCGAAAGAGTGGCAGCCAAAGTGCTTTACCACACTGACCCAGACGTAACTATGCAGATTGTTGGGATTGAGCAATGGCCCCGGGAGGCAGGTAATCAAAAATAAATGTGATACGGTCTTCTTGACCGGTATTCATCACGCTGTGCATCTTTTGATTATTGATTTCGTAGGCCTCGCCCACTGACAACTGGTGAGGACGTCCGTCAATCATGAAACGGACTCGTGGATTTGTTGTAATCGGCACGTGGATTCTGTGGCTATAGCGAAAACTGGCGTGGGCATCATAGTGAGTTTTGATTCGCCCCTTGGGCGGCAGGTTAGCCGCCATGGCACGAATAATGGTTCCACCGGGAGGATAGCAACGAGCTATTAACTCGTGCATAACAGGGACAGCGGAGGACGCCAGTCTGTCCCAGGCAGTCTCCTTACTCACTTCCAGGTCATGCATTGGCCCATCACAAAACACCAATACCATCGATCTGGTCTGTCGATGCACTTCATAGCTGTTTTGCCGTTCTGTATTGCTGAACCAGGCTTCCTGCGCTTCAGCGAGAATCGCGGTGCGAAGGTCGTCAATATCGATGGGCCCCAGGCTTTTGCAGAGTTGTTCAATGTCCATGTAAGGTCTGATGATTCATTCGCAGAGGAGGCGATCGATGGTACTGTCCATCCAGCAATAAGTCAGCACCTGAGAATGACTCGAAGATTGTGAAAATTACCATAATTATCGAGGAATAGAGGCTATCTGATCGTGTCAGACTTACGGGCTAAGGTGATTACGTCGAATAAGTGGCATTGGTATATTGCCAGTCGACTGCGCATCGGCTATAAAGGAGGATTAAATGTCACTGTAACAACTGAGGTTGTATTGCCCATGAATAGTAAAGCACGTGGATCAATGACGCAGGGAGCTATCCCCCAGAAAGGAACCATGGCCGCGGCGGTTTCCGTTGCGCTCGCCAGCCAGACCGGTGTTGTCATCGCCCAGGAAGAGGGTGCTCAGGGCGGTCTCGAAGAGGTTATCGTAACCGCACGTAAGCGAGCTGAGAGCCTGCAGGATGTATCTGCCAGTGTTCAGGCATTTACCGGTGATGAATTGGAACGCCAGGGTCTCCAGAATATGGAGGATGTTATACGGTTCCTCCCCAGCGTATCCCACGTGGGCGGCACCGCTGGTGCGAACAAGCTGATTTTCCGTGGCGTTTCTGATTCCGCTGAAACCTTTATCGCTGCATCATCTGCCGCGCTGTATATCGACGAACAACCACTTACACAGTTTGCCATCAACCCTGAACCCCGCATGGTAGATATTGAACGGGTAGAGTCATTGGCTGGCCCTCAGGGAACGCTCTACGGTGACAGCTCACAGTCTGGCACCTTGCGTATCATCACCAATAAGGCCGATCCCACAGAGTTTATGGGCAAATTGGATATTTCTGCCAAAACCGGATCCGAATCTTCCGAAAGCCATGATGTCAGTCTGGTCCTGAATATTCCGATTGTAGAGGACAAGTTTGCGATACGTCTGGTGGGCTTCTCCGCTGAAGACGGCGGTTTCGTCGACAATGTGTTTGGCGTGTCACCACAGCTTGGAACCAAAGACAACAGCAATGTAGTCGGCAAGGACATCAATAGCGTTGATCATCGCGGCGGCCGTGTTTCAGCACGCTGGAATATCAATGACGATTGGTCCGCAACCCTCTCAGCTATGTATCAAAAGCATGAGGCAGAAGGCAGAAACGACTACGACCCATTGGTAGGCGACCTCAAGACGGTCAAGTTTTACAAAGATACCCGTGATGACGAATGGTGGCAGACTGCGCTGACGGTGGAAGGCACCATCGGTAATATCGATGTATTGTCGACAACGAGTTACTTCGAGCGCGAAATCGACTACGTCTTTGACCGGACTGAATACTCCGCATACTTCAACGTCAACTTTTGCCCTTACTACGCTTACTACTGCTGGTCCGGCCAGACCCGTTACGATCAAGATACAGTCGGTTTTAATACCCTGGAGCAGGAAAATAGCCGCTTCACGCAGGAAGTTCGTCTATCCAGAAACGAAGATAATTATCAGTGGGTGTTGGGTGCATTTTACGAAGATAAGTCAGAAGATTGGGTTTACCGGGCGATTACCCCGGAATTTTTGGATACCCTGTCTTATCAATCATGGCTGACCTATTACGAGCCATCAGGCGTTGACCCCTCATGGTGGCTCTCTGCAGATAGTTCTGACTGGACGCAAAAAGCGGTATTCGGCAACTTTGCATACGATTTCAACGAGCATTGGTCCGCCGAGATTGGTGTGCGGTGGTTTGAGGTGGAGCAGGACCGAAATTACTGGGTAGATAAGCCATTTATTATTTCCCCGAATTGGCCTGATCGCTTCATCTCCAAAGGTAAAACCGATGATGTGGTGACCAAGGCCTCGGTCACCTACAATTTTGACGACGAAAGAATGGTGTACGCCCTGTTTTCCGAAGGCTTCCGAGCAGGCGGTATTAACCGAAACCGAACGCCCTATAGCAAATTCCCCAACTCCTATGACCCAGATACGCTGACAAACTATGAAGTGGGTGCCAAGTCCCGGTGGATGGATGGCCGCTTGCAGGTCAATGCGACCTACTTCTTTATGACCTGGGAAGATTATCAGGTGGAAGTGATCGATCCGAGCTTCCAGCCTTGTGAAGCCGGAGAAGTGCCAGAGATCGATTCCTGTGCACAGCCATTCCAGGTTGTTGTGGGTAATGTGGGTGACGCAGAACAGTCCGGGCTGGAACTGGATATCAAAGCCGCTCCCACTGCGAATTGGGAATTGGGTGTGAATATGTTGTTCCTGGAGGCGGAAACAGCAGAGACTTTTGAAGTAACTGACATTGTTGAGAAGGGAACCAGGCTGCCAAATGTACCTGAGTTCAAATTGAATGCCTACGCTCAATACAGCTGGCCTTCGAACCTTGTGGATGGTGGTGAAATGTTTGCACGGCTGCAATACAGCCATCAGGATGAGAGTGTGAATCAGCTCGAAGAGTTCGCCCCGGATTCTGGAACACCCCATAGAGAACAGGGCGCATACAGCATTACTGACTTCAAACTGGGATTGACGACAGAGCAGTGGGATTTGACGGCCTATGTTAATAACTTGAGCGATGAGCGTGCCGAGTTGTATGACAATGTCTTTTTCCATAATACGTATTTCGGCAATGACCGTATTACAACCAACCGACCCCGCGAATACGGCGTCAGCTTCAGTTATCGTTGGCACTGATACGCCAAGCTGAACCCCTCGCAAAGAAACAGCGGCCTCGGCCGCTGTTTTTCTTTTATTTCCAACCTCGATCATGCCCGCTACTACTATAAAAGGGGCGAGCTTGGATATCAGTTCTCACTTTTTGATTGCTGTAGCAGACTTACCGCATTCAGCTATTTGAAGAATGTACCGGTTGATTTCCCAATACAGATGGGATTTCTTACGATGTGCTGTGTGAGATAGGCGTCGTCTGTATGTAAGGCTATATTGTGGGCTGGCCAAAACCACTTTGTTGAGCAGCGGCCTGAGTATCGGAAGGCGTCAGCTTATTACCTCAATAAACTGCTTACCGACAAACAGGCGTATAATCGGCAGAAATTGGCTACGGATCTGATCCGGGTTTGCCTTGGTAGATGCACTGAATTTTTCCAGGCATTCCGCTACGGTCGCGCTACCATCGAAGAGATTGAGAAAAGCCATCACTGGCATATCGACCTCTCCATCCAGTGGCAGCACCCCGGTGAAAGACAGCGTAATCTTGTCCATTGCCCAGTGATTCTCCTTGCGTTGAAACGATTGTTGTAAGTCAAGTTGTTCAGAAAGCTTGAGCGTACTATTCATCAGGACATCATCTGAGCCAAGGTCCTGTACAGCATCGCAGGCGGCAATAGCCGACAAAACAGCCCCGCCTGCAGATTCGAAGATGTCTCTAGGTAGGTTGCGCGCATGTATCCAGTTTTCTCCCTCGCGTTTGCGCAGTACGATGTGGCCAGGGTGGATGGCGGTTACCCGGTGTGCAGCAAAATTGCTTATCCAGGCGGCGTATTCCATTTGCGGGTCGATACCAGGTCCGGTGATATCGTTCAGCCTGGCAGTTGCATAACCCGCCGGGGGTAGAGGAGAGCTGCGCAGTATCCATGCGTCACATCCCGTATCCGCAAAC
Source organism: uncultured Halieaceae bacterium (assembly GCA_938074045.1). Lineage (GTDB taxonomy): Bacteria > Pseudomonadota > Gammaproteobacteria > Pseudomonadales > Halieaceae > CALJGI01. The sequence continues at coordinate 50,196 of CALJGI010000021.1, read as the reverse complement.
CACTCTGCCAGTCTCTCGTACCAGGGCTGGTCTTCTACTTCCACCCACTCGCACAACATTTGCAGGTGAGCGCCGGGCTTCATAAACTGCGGGGCATCCTTGATCAAGTGTCGGCAGAAAGTATCCAGAACCATGGGGTTGTCCCGGTATACGAACTCCTGAGCGGGTCCAACCACGAATGGTGGGTTAGAAACAATCAGATCAAAAGCTTTGTCAGCGACACCGGAAAACAGGTCGCCGGCTACAAACTCAATATTGTCCCGCGAATTCAGGCTGGCGTTTATCTTGGCATAACCCAGCGCTCGCTCGCTGATGTCGGTGGCGACGACCCGCTTACTGAAGGTGCTGGCATAAATGGCATGCACGCCGCAGCCGCAGCAGAGATCCAGTGCGTCTTCAACTGGCTCCCTGATCATTAACTGCCGCAGAAAACTGGCTGAGTGGGTACTTGCGGGTAGCACAAATTCGGCTGCTTCGTCTGATGCCAGGCTGTGGTAAGAATCGGACACAAACAGAAAATCGTCCAGTGGTGTGATGACAACCAGTGGTCGTACGCGTTCTTCATCCCGTTGAACGAAATCGAATTTTTCGCAGAGCTGAAGAAAGTCTGACCCCAGCAAATCATTTGCAGTCTTGGCTGGTATGTCCAGCGCCAGCAGAAACAGGCGCACCAGTGCGCTCAATGCTGAGGCCTGGTGAGTATGGTGAAGCATTGTCTGCACCTGATTTTTGCTGGGTTGCCGGGCTGTGCCAAAATTCTTAAGCAAACCAGATTCGGTGTACTCGGCCGTTTTCAGGTAATCGGCGATCTGCGGTAATGGCTGGAACTGTTCGCTACTCATGTATTTCTATATTCCTTTGTCGATGGTCACGCACGAATTGCTGCCGGGTCGGTACTCAATCCGGGGTAATTTGCAGCAGGGATATTAGCACCAATGCGCTGGCAGGTAACCTGATGGCTGCGCTATCATGGCAGGAACTAATGTTATACAGAATGTAGTGATGAGTACTCTAATCAGTCGACTAAAAGAACCAGCGGGCCTCTTGTATCACGGGCTCGCCTTGAGCTATGCCGTCATTGGGTATGTGGCGGGGTTTGCTGGATTGTTCGCAGATTCATGGGTAGTGAACCTGTTTTCAACACTATTGCTGGGACATTCGATGACTATAGCCGCATACCTGGTGCACGAGTGTGGTCATAACACGGTGTTTCGTAAAAAGGTCGATAATGCGCGCCTGGGTGCTTTCCTGTTGTGGTTGTGCGGAGCCAGTTACGGTACCTACGAAGATGTTCGCTACAAGCACTTCCGGCATCACGTTGATAACGATGATGTGGTGTGGTTCGACTACGAGAAACTGTTTGTGGATTATCCTGTTGTCTACAAGATCACCTGCGCACTGGAATGGTGCTACATACCGGCCCATGAATTTATCATGCACGGTATGATGGCTTTTACCTCTTTTCTCATACCCGCTCGCCGTGACCAACGCCGGCATAATCTTATATCACTGATTTTACGTGGCGGTATTTTTGCGTTTCTGGTGTGGTTTTTCCCCAAGGTGGCGATTCTATACGTGGTCGCCTATATCCTGATGATGACAATACTGCGCTTTGTGGATGGCTTGGAGCATGATTATGGATACCACACCAATCTGTTCGAGGGGCCTGTATCAGAACACAAGGGTGACCTTGAATGGGAACAGGAGCATACCTTCAGCCCGATTATTTCCTGGAAGTATGATTGGCCGAATTGGATTATTCTGAACTTTGGGTATCACAATGCTCATCATGCGCGACCAACCACCCCCTGGTACAAGTTGCCAAAACTGCATCGGGAATTGTTTGGCGACAATCCGGCCACGGTTATCCCGCTATGGCCGCAACTGGTGATGTTTCATCGCTGCAGGGTGTCTCGCATTCTTCATACGGACCTGGGTGAAGACGCCCCATTTGGACGCCCTTACTTGCTTGCAGCGCAGCGTGCGGAAGTAGATGGGGGCAATGCCGCTTCATTTCTGACTTCCTTCTGAACCTCCAGAGAATTACTTGATATGCAAAAACTCGAGGTGTATCAGTCACTCTGGGGGATGGAGCTACGCCAGCCGGGTTTGAAAGAACGATCAGATCGCGATTGTTTCACCATGATACGAGAAGCAGGTTTTGACGGTGCCTGTATTGATCTTTCCGCAGACGAAATCCCTGAATTTCTGAAAAAACAGACATTGTTTGACGAGTTTGAACTCGGCTGTATGGTCAATGCATTCCCTTATCGGGTGAAGGACCTCAAACCGGTACTCGAAATGGCCAAAGAGTTTAATGCCTGCATGGTTAACGTTATTGGCGGTGTTATGCCGATAACGCTCGCCGGCGCCATTCCTGTAATTTATCGATGGATGGAAGAGGCGGATAATCTGGGCATGCCGTTGTTGCTTGAGACGCACCGGGACGGCATCCTCAATGATCTCTATTACACATTGCAGGTGGTTGATTCCATACCCGAACTCAGATTGTGTGCTGATCTTTCGCATTTTGTAGTAGATAGAGAATTCTGGAGCCCGGTACCTGATCGAGACCAGGCCTATGTACAGCGGATTCTTGAACGGTCAGATTGTTTTCAGGGACGGATTGCGAACAGGGAACAAGTTCAGATTCAAATAGATTTTCCCCAGCATCAGGAGTGGGTAAACATATTTCGCGATTGGTGGAAATCCGGAATTCGGCAATGGCGGCGGCGCAATGCTGCTGACGCCACATTAGTTTTTCTCTGCGAGTTGGGACCTCCTCCTTATGCCATCACCGACGCGCAAGGAATGGAGCTTTCTGACCGCTGGCAGGAGGCTCTGACCATAAAGGGCTGGGTAGAAGCCATATGGGCTGAACTTGATGACGAATTTTCCAGACAGAATCTGGCCGATGGGAGCAGTTGAATGAGATGTAGAGAAGTAATTGCAGAACAATGGGTACGCAACACGGCATTTGCGGTTTTACTGTCCCAGGTTTTTTTTGTCGTCGCTCCGGCCCGGGCGGGTGTGGACACCGATTATCAGCAGGTGGCTCGCGAATTATTGGCTGAGATGATCTCATACCGCACCGTAAAAGGTCAGAATCAGGTCAATGCCTTGCACCACAAATTGGTTGAACGGATGCTGGCAGGTGGCTTCGATCCGGCTGATGTTCACCTGATCCATACTGAGCCCGAAGTTTCAGCCCTGGTTGTGCGCTATCGGGGTAATGGCTCAGGCGGGTCGCCAGTGCTGTTGGCTGCACACTCGGATGTTGTGGATGCGGTGGCAGACGAATGGAGCACTGACCCATACAAGTTGATGGAGATAGATGGCTATTTGCATGGTCGCGGGTCGCTAGATAATAAGGGGCCCGCTACTGCACTGCTGGTCAGTTTTCTGCGCTTGCGTAAGGAAGGGTTTGTGCCAAGTCGGGATTTTATCTTACTGATTACTGGCGATGAAGAAACCACGGGCCGAGCTGCGCAAACTGTCGTGCGTGACCATCGCGCATTGGTGGATGCGGGTTACGCGCTGAGTGCAGATGGCGGCGGTGCCAGATATACCAGCAAAGGTACGCGTTATTATGTGCAAGTTGCAGAAAAATCCTATTTTGATTTCGCGATGACAATACGTAACCCGGGCGGTCACAGTTCCCGGCCCAAGCCGGAGAATGCTATTTACGATATTGCAGATGTGATCAAGGGTTTGCAGGCTTATCGCTTCCCGGCGCGACGCACGCCATCGACGCTGCAGTTTTTGCGTGATAATGCCGATCTCTACGAAGGTGAGGTAGGCGAAGCTATGCGTCGCTACGCCGATAATCCTGATGACGAAGCCGCAGCAGATGTTTTATTCAATGTGCCTGAACTGGTGGGAAGAACACGAACCACCTGTATTCCCACCATGATTTCCGGTGGACATGGGCGCAATGCACAACCCCGCAGCGTTGAACTGGTGATCAATTGTCGAGCCTATCCCGATGAGCCAGTAAAGTTGATCCGGGAGCGGCTCAAGAATGCCGCGGGAGGTGGGGGTGTAGAATTCAAGGAATATTACGTGTCCCCGCCTAACTCCTCCTCGGAAATGATTCCCGAGGTCATGGACGCCCTTGCGGAAGTCATTGAAGATCGCTTTGGTGAGATCAAAATTACGCCCGAGATGAGCCCCGGTGCCAGTGACGCTATTTTCTTCAGAGGGGCTGGTATTCCAACATTGGGTATTTCGGGATACGCATTTCAATCGGGAGACGCACGTCGCCATGGCAAGGATGAAAGACAATCCATTGAATCCTTTCATGCCGATCTTGAACATTGGTATCAGTTGATACGCAGGTTGTCTGATACTCGGCACTGAATATGAAGAAAGTGCAACGATTTGCGGTCATGCTTGGCGCTGCGTACCTTGCTGCCTGCCATTCGTCGATACTTACGACCGATGCACGCCTAACCCGCCCTCAAACGCCTATAGCCAAGAAAATACCTCACAACGTGTCGGTTCATGGGGAACATCGGATCGATGATTATTACTGGCTGCGGGATGATACGCGCTCTGACGAGGCAGTCCTTGGCTATCTTGCAGCTGAGAACAGTTACGCAGAAGCGATGCTCAGGCCCGTGCAATCGCTGCAGGAACAGCTATATACCGAAATAGTGAATCTGCTACCTAGTGCACCACTTACGTTGCCAGTCGAAAAAAACGGTTATCGCTACCGGAAGCGTTATGAGAAGGGAGCGGATTATCCTGTACACACACGGCAGAAAATCTTGGCGATTGACGCGGAATCCGCAGCCGAAGAAACCATTCTTCGGGAAGCGCTGCTGGCGGCAGGACATGACTATTTTGCGCTGGGTGGATATAGCATAACGCTGAACAATCAATATATGGCCTACACCGTCGACAATCTGGGTCGAGAGCTATACACCGTCAGATTTCGTGACCTTGAAACCGGTTTGGATCTCCCTGAAACCCTGGTAGGCACGGTGTCTCAAGTGGTGTGGGCGAATGACAATCAAACAATTTTTTACATCAAAAGAAACCCGGAGACCCTGCTGGGTGATCAGGTCTATCGACACACGCTGGGCACTTACCAAGATGATGATGTGTTGGTATACGAAGAGCAGGACAAACGCTTGCATACCTGGCTTTACAAATCGGCTGATGACTCGCTTATCTACATCTATCATCAGGGCGTGACTCTGGGAGGCGCTTCTATACTGCCGGCTGATAAACCGATGGGAAGTTTTGAGCCGTTTATACCTCTGGAAGAGGGACACAGATACGAATTTTACAAATCGGGATCGGATTACTTTATCCGCACAAATTGGGGGGCAGGAAATTTTCGCCTGATGAAAGTGGATTTAGCAACGAGAACCAATCGTTCGACCTGGCAGGAAATTGTTCCCGGCCGCCCGGACGTAATTTTAGAAACAGTTCTGGTATTGGACCGCCACATTGTTTTGCAGGAGCGAACAAATGCACAAGTTCAGTTTCGGGTTATCGACAGACATAATGGTAAAGAAAAGCTACTGGAGTTCGATGAAGACGCCTATGCCGTCTACATTGGCGCTGATACAGAAACAGCGGCGATTACTGAACTCAATCTGGAACCATCTAGTCAGCAATTGCTTGTCTCTTATGAAAGCCTGACCACTCCGGTCAGCTTATATGAATTTGATCTTGCAACGGGCCAGCGCAATTTGATCGAGAAAACTACCGTCCGAGGATCATTTGATGCAGCGTCTTACACCAGTGAAAGATTGTTCCTGCCCGCGCGAGACAATACCGCCATCCCTGTTTCTTTAGTCTACAAAAAGCAGCTTTTTCACAAAGATGGCAGCAATCCCATGTATCTGTATGCCTACGGCGCCTACGGACTTAATCAGGAAGCGAATTTCTGGCCTGCCATCATGCCAATGCTTGATCGCGGCTTTGTTTTTGCCATCGCGCATGTGCGTGGTGGCGGTATGATGGGGCCAGACTGGTATCAAGCGGGTCGTCGTCGGAATAAAAAGAACACGATCAATGATTTTATCGACGTGACCGAAGAATTGGTCCGACGTGGTTATGCGCATTCACGCAAGGTTTTTGCCAGTGGTGCCAGTGCCGGGGCCACACTGATGGGTGCAGTAGCTACGCAGCGCCCGGATTTGTATCGCGGGGTTATACTGGGTGTACCCTTCCTGGACGTGGTTACCACTATGCTGGATGAATCCATTCCACTGGTGACCAATGAGTATGAGGAGTGGGGAGATCCCCGATTACGCAGTGATTATGAGTACATGCTGTCTTACTCCCCTTATGATCAGATCGCGCGTCGGCGGTACACCAATATGTACGTCTATGCTGGTCTCCACGATGCGCGTGTACAGTACTATGAACCGGCAAAATTTGTGGCCAAAATGCGTGCCCATAAAACAGATGACAAACAGCTTTTGTTGTTAACGGATATGTCCAGTGGGCATGCGGGCGTTGGCGGGCGTTATCAGGCGCAATGGGCTTACGCCAGGGAGTTCGCATTTATCCTCGGTACTCTGGACAACGCTACGGCCGCTGACTGATATGCCGGCACATCCAATAGGGTCAGACACTTCTCACTGAGCTTACGTGGCCGCGTGTCCAGGTGGAAAGTCAGTGACCGGAATGTCCCGCAAATACAACGTATCGGAATCCTGCTCTAATGACCTGGCAAAAGAATGGCCTGAGTGCACCGCGTGAACCAACGCTCCCGGCGCATGTGCGTCCCCAATGACCTTGACAGAGTGTATTCCCATTGCTTCGAAATCCCCAGAGCTTGACTGTAGTTGCTGGTAAAGCTCATCTCGTGGGCTTCTGTGGCCGACTATCACGATGGACTGGCAGGCGTATTGCGATGTATCCCCGGTAAAGATATTCGCCATTTCTGCTTCCCCATTGTGAAAACTTTTGAGCAACTGTAGCGTGTGAACCTTTACTCCATGCTGATGGAGCGCCTGATGAACAAACGGTTGCTCATTGGTCATGATGGTCCATGCTGAGGCGTGCCCCGCCGGGGTAGCGTAGCTAACTTCTCTTCCGAGGGTGGCCAGGTGTTCTGCGATAACGCCGCCGAGATAATAGTTGTCGAAATCGTAAACCAGCGTGGGACCCTGCGGTAGCATTCCTGCAGCAAGATCATCGGGAGTGTATACGCCAGGCACATTCAGGTGCCCCACAGGAATTTCCAGGCTGGAATATAGCATTCGTGTCCAGCGCGCTCCCGTTGCAATGGCGATATGCTGGTGCTCAAGTTCCAGTATATCCTTAGCCGATAATTCGCTGTCGAGGTACAGATTTACGTTGGGCATTTGTTGCAGGGCTTGCAGTCGGTAGTCCCGCACCCGGCCCCAGGTGCTCAGGCCGGGCAGGGAAGTTTCGAACAAAAGTCTGCCCCCCAGCTCTGTTCCTCGCTCTGCCAGCGTTACGGAAAAACCCTGCCGAGCCGCAATCAGAGCTGCTTCCAGTCCCGCGGGACCGCCACCGACCACGAGCAATGCTGCGCTGCTGGACGTAGGGGTGAAGTGCTCAGGATGCCATCCCCGACGCCACTCCTCGCCGGCGGTGGCATTTTGTGTACAGCGCACTGGAACACCGTCATGCCAACTGGAGATGCAGATATTGCAGCCAATACACTCCCGGATGTCGTCCTCACGCCCCTCCCGAATTTTGTTGGGCAAAAAGGGATCAGCGATAGAGGGCCGCGCACCCCCGATCAAATCCAGGACCCCGCGCTTTATCTGCGAGACCATAGTGTCGGGAGATGTAAAGCGTCCGACGCCCACGACAGGGCGATCAGTTACCTGTTTTACAAAGTCGATGACCGGCTCGTGGGCGGCCTCCGCTCGAAAGCGTGAGGCACCACAGTCGGTGGGGCTGGAATCCATTTTTACGTCCCATAGATCAGGAATGTCGCTCATAAGGGAGACTACCTCATGTGCCTGGGAGGCATAATTATCACTGGGCTTTGCACGCAGTTCTTCCAGACTGATGCGCAGCGCCACAGCGCAATCTTCTCCGACGGCTTCCTTGCTGATCTCCAATAGCTCTTTGACGAAGCGCACACGGTTTTCGACACTACCACCGTAGGCGTCGGTTCTATGGTTGTATTCCTCAAGCAAAAATTCGTAGCCCAGATAGCCCATTCCCGCATAGACATAAACGATGTCGTAGCCAGCACTGTGTGCTCTTCTGGCCGCCTGCGCCTGCCAGTTCAGAACTTGGCGAATATCTTCGGCGGACATCGTGCGGGGGCGTTGATTGCCCATGAAGCCGACATGGGTGGCCATCCAGGGAATGCCTGAGGGCGAGTAGGGTGCAATGCGGGAGGTCCTGTTCATGACGGCGGCTCCACCATGCCAGAGTTCCACTGCAGCGAGAGCACCGTGCTCATGTATCGCATCGCAGGCCAGTGCATGGGAACGAATGTCGTTGTCATCCCAGAGTCGCGCGAAGGGGAGGGGACTGTCGTCGGAAGAGGGGTGGGTAGAAACAGCACCGGTTGATACCACCCCCCAGCCACCTTCAGCTTTGGTGCCACGGAAGGCTGCGCGCACGCGTGGATTTGCTTCTGTCATGCCACTGGCATGGGGCACCTGGTAAAAGCGATTGGGAGCCGTTACCGGACCGATCTGAACTGGCTCGAACAGAACTTCATAGCGGGGGTTGGTCGTCATTTAAATCCCTGGAATGCCAATATGGCGCCTGATGGTGCGTGTTTACAGAGTCTACCAAAAATTTCCGCGTGCTCAGGTCATTCCGATCCGATACTCATATGATTTGGAAAGACGCTTGCCAGATAATGACAGGCAACCTGCTTGGCCTGAAGGCGATTCAATTCCCGCGGTGCGATAAGGAGGTCCAGCCACAGGCCATCGATCATGGCGGTATAGCCCCGGGCTATCGATGTTGCATGTGCAGTTTGATAGTTACCTTCTGCGACTATACGCTCAAAAAAATCGCGGATTGCAGCTACTGACTGGATATCGTGTCCGGACCAAATTCGCTGATAGGTAGGCCTTACCTTGGATTCGCCAAAAAAAGCGAACCAGACGGCCAGTTTGTTTTTCTGAGTAATGTTCTTGCTGAAATGGAAATCGACGAGGTCGTTGAGCTTGTGTACCAGGTTCTCGTGATCGCGATCAGCGAGCACGGCAGCCTGACCAGAGTTGTACTCACCGGCGATAGCTTCCAGCGTAGCGAGGAGCAGTTTTTCTTTACTTTTGAAGTGCAGATTGGCGATGCCCAGGCTGAGGCCCGCTTCTTGAGTAATGGTAGCCATGGTCGTGCCGCTAAGGCCGTTTTTGGCAATACTGTGCATCGTTGCACTGATAAGTTGCTTGCGTCTTACCTCGGGTGGCTCAGAGCGCCGTGAGGTGCGAGCCGGTGGCCGGGAGCGTTTAGCTGCTGTCCTGGGTAGGTCTGAGGATTGCTGAAACGTTGCCATCGAGGTGGGTCCCGCTGCTGAGATAGAGTTGACAGATTCGCTGTCAGTCAGGAATTTAACAGTACGCCATTTCCTCTAAATTAGCAATGAATGATCATTCATTCATATCTAGACAATTTACACTCTCCATGGCATGCTGTAACGCTGTCGATATCAGCATGGTTTGGACCTGTGTTCGAACCGCAACGGAGTGGGTAGTGAAGAAATACGATGCCATAGTGATTGGTGCCGGCCACAACGGTTTGACCAATGCGGCCTACCTGGCAAAGGCGGGGCTGGACGTGCTGGTGGTGGAAAGAAATGCCTACGTGGGTGGCGCCACTGTCAGCCGGGAATTACATCCGGATTGGACGTATTCCAACTGCTCATATGTGTGCAGTCTTTTACGGCCGGAATTGGCCCGAGACCTGGAATTGCCTCGTCACGGCTTGCAGGTTGTCCCTTATGGGGGTGGTGTGACATTTATGCAGAATGGTGACCATTTCGGTAACCATTTTGATCATGAGCGGCAGTATCGTGAGATGGCCAGGTTTTCCAAGCGTGATGCTAATGCCTATGAACGGTACACCGCCGATGTTATGAAGCAGACCAGGTTGATTCGTTCCTTTCTGCTGCGTCGACCTCCGGATCCGACCTCATTAAAACTCCGTGATCTACGTGATCTGACTGAGTTTGCCAGTGCCTTTCTGGAATTGGGCGAAGAGGGTTTTGCAGACACACTCAGGTTTTGGACCAAGAGTGTTGCGGATTATCTCGATGAGTATTTTGAAACAGATGTCATAAAGGCGCATCTGGCAGGCAGTGGAATCATTGGCACAGCTCTGGGCGTTTATTCACCGGGAACTGCATATGTTTTACTGCATCACTACATGGGTGACGTTGATGGAAACGTCGGTTCGTGGGGTTACGCTCGCGGCGGAATGGGCGCGGTATCGGCTTCAATTACCAAGGCTTTGCTATCTTACGGCGGTGAAATAGCCACCGATGCCGATGTCGATCAGATCATTGTCCACGGCGGTCATGCTCGTGGCGTAGCGCTTAAAGATGGTACCGAGTACCTTGCTGATATTGTGGTTTCCAATCTGGACCCCAAGCGCACATTTCTGGATATTATGGATCCTGTCGATTTACCGAAAGATGTGATCAAAAAGGCCGAGAATTTCAAGATCCGGGGATCCTCAGGCAAACTGAATATAGCACTGGATGGATTGCCCACGTTCAATGGTATCGATCCAAAGAGCAATCTCATGTATGGGGATATGCACTTCTCCGACACTATGGAGCGGATGGAGAGGGCCTATGATGATTGGAAAGACGGGACCTGGTCCAAAGATCCATATCTCGACATGATGATCCCATCTATGGCGGATCCCACCATGGCACCGCCAGGAAAGCACATGATGTCTGTGTTTGTTCAGTATGCTCCCCCGAAGATAGAGGGGCGAGATTGGACGGATGAAGACAAGGATGGTTTTGAAAAGTCGGTGCTGGATCAGATTTCCAGATACTCACCAAACTTTCGCGACCTGATTCTGCATTGTGAGACTCGCACACCCCGTGAGATTGAAGCAGAAGTGGGGCTGACCGAGGGTAATATCTTTCAGGGCGAACTGACCTTTGACCAATTGTTGTTTAACCGGCCATTCCCGGGTTACGCACAATATCGTGGACCCGTACAGGGGATGTATATGTGCGGATCGGGTACCCATCCCGGTGGTGGAGTGATGGCGGCGCCGGGAGCTAACGCCGCCCGTGAAATTCTTCACGATCTACGACGAACAAACACCGTACCGGAGGGCTACCCCGATGACTGATTATGATGTGATCGTAGTAGGGGCGGGCCATAATGGTCTGGTGTGCGCTGCTGAACTCGCCAGGGCTGGACGCAAGGTACTGGTGCTGGAAGCGAATGAAACACCCGGTGGCGCCGCGGTAACCCGCGAATTTGCCGACGGCTTCTCGGTTTCCGGATGTGCCCAGTGGCTGTATCAGTTCAACCCGGAGGTCGAGAAAAAGTTGTCACTGGGTAGCCATGGACTACGACTGGCAGCTCAGAATCTGGATTCGATTGCCCTCGGTAGTGATGGAGGACATATCACACTGTCCGGGAACACCGTTTCTGGTGCTTCGATAACGGTTGAAGATCAGGCTGCGCTGAAGGAGTTTAATCGCCTTACGAATAAATTCTCGACGCTGCTGGCCAAACTATTTGCTGTCCGTCCACCGGCCGTAGTGGAGGGCAATCTCAGCGATCGCTGGAATATGCTCAAACTGGGGCTCGGGTTAAAGCTCATGGGTCGCGAGGACATGAGCGAGTTTATGCGCCTAATCCTGATCAATATGTATGACGTAATGGAAGAGCGCTTTGACAATGATCAGCTAAAGGCGTTGTTGAGTATCGACGGTATTCTTGGCACCCATATGGGGCCGCGCTCCCCCAATTCTGTTTTCACCTACCTGTATCGTCGGGTGGGTGAGGTATTTGGCTATGCGGGTCCCGCGGTGGTAGAAGGCGGCATGGGCACGCTGGGTAAAGCGCTTGCTGCCTCCGCCCAGGCGGCCGGTGCCGAAATTCGTTTCGCGTCACGTGTTACTTCTATAGATATGGAAGCGGGTGAAATGAGTGGGGTAACTCTGGTTACAGGGGACAGGATAAAATCTGACCTGGTGATTTCTGGCGCTGACCCGGTTACCACGTTCAAAAAATTGTTGGGATTCCGTCATGTGGAGGCAGGCGTGGCTCGCCGGGTCAGTCAGATCCGCATGCAGGGGAGCGCTGCCAAGCTTCACCTGGCGCTGGACGAAATGCCGTCATTTACAGGTTTGTCAGAGGCTGAGCATGGGCAAAGGCTGGTGATTGCACCGGATATGAATTATCTCGAACGTGCGTTTAACAGCGCCAAGTACGGAGAATATTCCATCGCCCCTGCCATGGATATCAGTATCCCTACTGTGCATGACGCCAGTCTTGCTCCGGAGGGAAAACATGTACTGTCGGCCATTGTGCAGTATGCGCCCTACGAATTGCGGGGTGGTTGGGACGGCGCACGAGAGCAGCTGGTGCTAAAACTGATTGCTCAGCTGGATCAATATGCGCCGGGCCTTGCTGATCTGGTGACAGCGAGTGAGTTGTTGACACCATTGGACATCGAACAGGAGTTCCACATAAACGGAGGTCATTGGCATCACGGTGAGCTCAGTCTCGATCAGGTCTTGATGATGCGACCATTCCCCGGGGCAAGCCAGTATGCAACATCTGTACCCGGGCTGTATTTGTGTGGGGCGGGGACACACCCGGGGGGAGGCCTCATGGGATTGGCCGGCCACAATGCCGCTGCGGAAATCTTAAACGGAGGAAAGCCGTCATGATGGCAAATCCAAGTGAGCCGATGGTTCTCGAAACTCCATTTCATAGCCGGGTAGCTGCTGCCTGTGCTACCAACGACTGGGGTATGTGGATGGGGTACACAACCCCTAATACCTATTTTGATATGGAGCTGGAATATTTTGCCGTACGCAGTACCACGGGTGTTCTCGATCTGTCCCCCATGCACAAGTACAGGATCACCGGTCCGGATGCGGAAGCGTACCTGAACCGTCTGGTTACTCGAAACGTCGCCAAAATCGGTCGCGACCGGGTGGGCTATGCCGTGTGGTGTGATGATGCCGGCCAGGTTATGGACGACGGTACTATTTTTCATCTCGGAGAAAACGATTATCGCCTGTGTGCATATGCGCGCATGACCGATTGGCTTAGTTGGTCGGCACTGGGTTTTAATGTGGAAATCACTGATGAATCTGCGGAGGTCGCGGCGCTCGCCGTGCAGGGGCCGACATCCTGTGCAACGCTGAAGGCAATGGGTTTGCAGGGCCTGGATGCTCTGAAGCCATTTGGCATCGCCTGGTTTGAGTTTGCCGGAGAAACTCTGATGGTGAGTCGCACGGGGTTTACCGGTGACCTTGGCTATGAATTGTGGATCGATGCTGGAGCCGCGGAAGCATTGTGGGATGCGGTTTTCGAGGCAGGCGAGCTATACTTGATCAAACCATTCGGTGCCCACGCTCTGGAGCTTGCCCGTATTGAGGCGGGATTCCTGCAGGCGGGAATTGACTTTGTTCCCGCGGAGGACACCGTACGGCCGGGGCGGTCTCGCTCACCCTTTGAGCTGGGACTGGATTGGCTGGTTGACCTTGAAAAACCAGTTTTTAATGGACGCCGGGCGTTGCTTAAGGAGAAACGAGAAGGCTCGCGCTATCGTTTCGTCATTCTCGATATTGCAGGTAATAAACCCGCCGACAATTCATTTATTATGGCTGGGAACAAAGTGGTGGGTACCGTGACTTCTGCCGCCTGGTGTCCCACGGTGAAATCAAACGTGGCTTTTGCGCAGGTTGATTACGCCTATGGTAAGCCCGGGCAAAAACTCACCGCTGAAATTTATTATCAGCGTGAACTGCAGTGGACCAAGGTTATGGCGCCCTGCACCGTATTGGAAAAACCGCTTTTCGATCCGGCCAGGCGTCGTCAAACGCCAGCGTTGGATATGTAGACAGCGAGAGGTTGATCACCCCGTAGCGATGAAAACTATAAGCACTATAGTCGACGATTCACGGCAGCGACTGCTGGCACAGATCACCGCCCAGGAGGGTCGCCGTGGTGTTGGTTTGGACGGCTATTTTTACCGGTCCCATCTGGTCTATCAGCAGGAACTTTCATCGCTTGTTTTCAAGAGTTGGTTGTACGCCGCCCACTGTTCTGAAATAGCCAAATCTGGCGATTTTGTCCAGTTCGAGGTCGGTGAGGATGCCATCCTGATTACCCGGAGTGCCGATGGCAGCATAAGGGCATTTATGAATGTCTGTCGTCACCGTGGGGCGCGGGTGTGCGACGCGGCCATGGGTAACACCAAGACCTTTGTTTGTCCCTATCACGGCTGGGTTTACAACCTGGATGGCAGCCTGCGGGCGGCCCGGGAAATGGAAGTCCGCGACGGATTTGATACCGTTGAATACAGTTTGCGACCAGTTCGCCTGCAAGTATTCGAGGGCTTGATCTTCGTTAACTGTGACCCCGATGCAGATGATTTTGCTGCCCCCTTGTCCAACATCAAGATCCAGTTGGGCGCCTATGGTTTGAGTGATGCCAGGGTTGCGCATAAGCACACCTATCGCATTGATGCGAATTGGAAACTCTGTCTGGAGAATTATCAGGAGTGCTACCATTGTACAAATGCTCACCGTGCGTATGCCAAGATGCACTCCATGCGCGAGCCCGATGAGCGGGTGGCTGATCTTAAAAAGGCTGTATTTGAGCGAGCGGAAGAGCGCACAGGCATTAAGGGTATTACCAACTACTATCGCCGCGTTTACGGTAACGCTGAGGGATTCGGTAATTGCGTTTATGCCAGTCGCTATGCGTTGTACGACGGTTACGTGACTGGCAGTGAGGATGGTTTACCTCTGGCTCCGCTAATGGGACAGTTCAAGGACTATGATGGCGGTTACGGTGATTTTCAGCTCGGACCAATGGCGGCGATGCTGAACTACCCGGATCACTGTGTGTTGTATCGCTTTATTCCCCGTGGCTTGACGGCCACCGACATGGAGTTGGTCTGGTTTGTCAAGGGAGATGCCGTCGAGGGAATTGATTACGACCTGGAGAAATTGACTTCTCTCTGGCATAAAACATCAATGGAGGATGAGTACATCATTACCAGAAACAGTGAAGGCGTGAACTCACAGTTTTTTGAGCCGGGTCCCTACCATCCTGAGTTCGAAGAGACGGTAATGTGCTTTATTGATTGGTACCTGAATACACTTAAACAGGCAACGCTATGACAGCATCAGACAATCTTGACAAGTACAACCGGCACGTACTCCACCCCTGGGCTAATTTACCCGAGCTGGGAGAAGATAAGTCATCCTCGGTTATCGTCAAGGGCAAAGGAATATACATTTTTGATGACAAGGGGAACAAGCTGATCGATGGGCCGGCGGGCATGTGGTGTATGCAGACCGGGTACGGCCGTCGGGAGATTGCCGATGCTGTGGCGGCGCAAATAATGGAATTGGGGTACACGTCACCATTCAGTGTGATTAATCCTGTAGAGACCCAGTTGGCGCAGCGCATAGCCAGTGTGACCCCTGGGGATTTGAACCGGATATTTTTCACCACGGGTGGTTCAACCGCCGTCGATGCCGCTCTTCGCCTCTGTCAGCTCGCTAATAATATCAAGGGCAAGCCGGAGCGTAAGCACATCATAAGCCGCGACTGGGCTTACCATGGCAGTACCTATCTCGCTGCTTCTGTCACCGGCAAGGGGCGTGACAAAACCGCCATGGACAGCATCAAGGACACGGTGCACTTTGTCAGCGCTCCCAGTTATTACCTGTACGAGGGGGAGTGCACTGAGTCTGAGTACTGCGATCTGCTCATCGATGAATTGGAGCAAAAAATACTGGAGATTGGTCCGCAAAATGTCATGTGCTTTATTGCCGAGCCAATTCTGGCGTCCGGGGGCGTACTGGTGCCTCCGGAAGGTTACTACCGCCGTTGTCATGAGGTGGTTAAGAAGTATGACATTGTGTTCATTGCGGATGAGGTCGTAACAGGGTTTGGCCGCCTCGGACACTGGTTCTCCAGCGAGGAGGTCTTTGGTGTGGTACCGGATATCATTACCTTCGCCAAGGGTGTTACCTCTGGCTATGTGCCCCTGGGTGGTTACGCTGTGTCGGACGCGTTTATGGCGGCTATCAGTGGTGAAAAGGCGGGTGGCGTGGCCTATTCCAATGGTTATACATGGTCCGCCAATCCCGTGAGCTGTGCCGCTGCGCTGGCAAGTTGGGACATCATAGAGAGTGAAGGCCTGTTATCCCATGTTCGTGAGGTTGGACCTTATTTCCAACAGCAGTTAAAGACCCTGGAAGATCTCCCACTGGTTGGTGAGGTGAGGGGGGTTGGGCTGATGGCTGCCGTCGCTTTGCGTATTCGACCGGGAGAGGAAGAGGGTGACCTGGATACAGATTACGCGATAGGTGAACTGGTAGATCGTCACTGTCACGATTACGGCTTGTTGGTGCGGCCGTTAATCAATCTCTGTGTGATGTCACCGCCACTGATAATCACGACGGAACAGATTGATGATCTGGTTACCGCACTCCGACGCGGTATCGCATCCGCTACTGAGGAATTGCGCAGCGAGGGTTTGCTTAAAGCGGGTTGACCATATCGTTGGTGGTTAGACGGTAGGAAAGGTGTCGTGTAACTCGTGCCGCCTTCTGGCCTGCAGATCAAAGCCAAACAAGTCCTTGTCGCGTGATCGCTGCCGCTCGCACCGGAATATGGTTGTAAGGCTCATCAAGTGCACAGGAGTTGTGTCCATTGGTGATACAAATTTCAGGGGAGTCCTCACCGCGCCGCGTGGCATTAAAGACGGCATGGATGCCGGATGTGGCAGCGGCCTCCTGCACCGTCCTGACGTAGTCTGAATCCAGAGTAACAGACACCTCCCAGGCCTCTTTTTGATCCGTATGGAAAATGGTGCGGTTGCCAAACTCAGGTGTGACGATAAGTTGCGTGCCAACTTCAGCCGCTTGCTCAATAAGGGAAACCAATTGAGCGAGATTTTCAGCTATGTTATTCGTGGTACGGCACTGCGTAGTGGCCAAGCGAACAGATTGTATAGAACGTATCCTGATAGTGAAGTTAGCCAATTTATCATACCTCGCAGCCCTCTGTGTTGGAGAGTTTGAGGTAGTACAATGTTAAATTTGTTGATTGCCGATACAATCATATAAAAATGGCACCACGATTTTATAGGAGCGTTCATTTAGTGAGGTTTTTGCCGTGTTCTTGTTGGGCACTGACGATATTTCTGGTCTTTGCAGGGACTCCTGGGGCTCAGTCAGAAGTCAAAGGTGAGCCTGCTGTAGATCCGCGCGCGCTGCTGGAGCGGGTGATCGATCATACCCGGGGTCTGACTTCCTACGTGCGAATGTCAATGACCATTCACAGGCCGGATTGGGAGCGCACCAGCTCACTGGAAGCCTGGACGCGTGGCCGTGAAGAAGGCTATATCCGCTTTGTTGCGCCCGCACGAGATGCGGGGAACGCGACCTTGAAGGTAGGCGAGAAAATGTGGACTTATACGCCTCGGCTCAATCGGGTCATCAGACTTCCCTACAGTATGATGTCGCAGGGATGGGCCGGGTCCGATTTTTCCTACAACGATATGTCCCGTACCGATGCACTGCTCAGGGATTATGAGCATCGTCTGACAAGCGCGGTGGAAAATGATGGGGTAACAGTGTTCACCATAGAAGCCGTGCCACACGAGTCGGCGCCAGTCGTGTGGGGCAAGGAAGTGATTGTATTCCGGTCAGACTACGTACTACTGGAACACAATTTTTATGATCAGGAGATGGCCCTTATCAAGTCCCTGAAGGCAATAGATATAGCTGAACTGGGCGGTCGAATCTTTGCGACGCGAATGCGTATGACCCGATTTGACGAGGAGGGCCGTTGGACTGAAATCAGTTACCAGGAAGCAGAATTTGATCTGCAACTTGAAGATGCCGTGTTTACTGTTTATTCCCTGCGCTCCGGTGGGTCGGAAGTAGCAAGGTGAGTAAAGATAATTCAGAAGCCAGATCAACTGGTGGAATTCGGGGTGACTGGGGCGTTTCCGCTACAGCGATTGCATGGCGTAATCTATGGCGTAATCCGCGGCGTACATGGCTGACGGCTGGGGGCGTGGCATTTGCCTGTGTCTTGCTTTTGTTTTCCCGCAGTATGCAGCTGGGAAGTTACGTTGCTCAGATTGAAGCCACAACTGAACTGCTTAGTGGCCACCTGCAAATTCAAGCGCCGGAGTATCTGGATGATCCCAGATTAGAACATCTGCTGCATGATAGTGAGGCATTGGCTGCGAGCATTCTGGGCCATCCTAGCGTTACTCAGGTGTCGCAAAGAGCCGCGACTTTTGCCCTGCTCTCGGTTGGTGAGCGTAGTTTTGGGGTTCAGGTCATAGGGGTCGAACCAGAGCGCGAGTTAGAGATGTCATCGCTCCCGGCGGCGATTGTCAAAGGCCGTTACCTGGCAGCTGGCAACGAAATTGTTATGGGAGCACTGCTGGCGAAAAATTTGAACGTTGGCCTGGAGAGCGAAATTGTCATTCTCGGCAGCGGACCCGAAGGTGGAGTAGCTGCGTTGGCAGTAGATATTGTGGGAATTTTTGAATCTGGACAGGCGGTACTGGATCGCAGCCTGGTGCAGATACCCTTACAGACCTTCCAGGATGGCTTTTTTCTTGGTAACTCTGCCAGTTATATCGTGATCAATCTGCAAAGCGTTTCGGACGCCGAGATGGTTGCACCCGCGCTATCCACTTTGATACCTGAAGGCGCTGTGGTACGAACCTGGCAGGAACTGCTGCCGGAGGTGGTTCAGGGCATCTCACTGGATCGTATCAGTGCGCGGATCATGTACGCCATTATCAGTGGCATTGTTTTGTTCAGTATTGTGAACACGTTCATTATGACTCTCTACGAGCGAACCAGAGAGCTCGGCATGTTGATGGCGATCGGAATGAAGCCCTGGCGTGTTGTCGGCATGCTGCAGATCGAGGCATTCTGGTTGGCGATTATCGGCGGATTAATCGGCGTGCTGCTGGCTGTGCCGCTCCTTGTCTGGTTGGTTCTGCAGGGGATTCCAATTGATGGAATGGAGGAGATGATGCAGGGCATTGTGCTGCCAACACATATACGTGGTGCAGTGCTTGGAATAGAGTTCCTGTTGGTCCCTTTAGTGTTTGTCCTCGGGTGCCAACTTGCCGCTATCATCCCCGGACGAAGGATTTTACGCATAGATCCTGTGGAAGCGCTGCGCCGTGAGTGATAAAAGCTTGCGAGTGTTACCGCTGCAGTTGCTGTTGCAGATGAGTTGGCGCAATGTATGGCGTCAACGAAGACGTAATGGAATGATTTTTCTGGCCATTCTCGGAGCGGTAGCGACTATCGTATTGGCTAATGCATTGATACGCGGTTGGCAGGTGGATATGGTCGATGCGGTGATAGGTAATTTCACGGGCCACCTCAAAGTGCAGGCAAGCGGTTATCAGTCGGATCCATCCATGGAGGAGTCCTTTTCTGTCCCAGAGCAGTGGCAACCGCCTCTGGCATCTGAGCGTATCAAGGGTTGGACTACTCGAGTCAGGGTTCCCGGGGTGATTCTGTCAGAGCGTGAAACCCGGGGAGTAGAATTATTGGGTATCGATCCTTTGCGAGAGGAGGGTATGTCCGTCTTCAGTGAGATGGTAATTGCGGGTGAATCGCTGAAGTCAGCTGAGGATCGCCGCGTGCTGGTCGGTAAGGCACTGGCAGAGAGGATCGAAACGACCGCCGGCCGGCGTATTGTTTTGATGAGTCGTGGGGCGGACGGCAAGAACAAGGAGGCTGGTTTCCGGGTGGCTGGCGTATTTGATGCCGAAGGAACTGGTCTTGAAAAAACCTTTGTCATAACGGGAAGAAGCGCACTACAAGACTTACTGGAGAGTGAGCAGGTTACTGAAATCTCGATCCGGCTGGTTTCTGAGGTCGATCTTCCAGGTTTACTTGATTCTATGCGTGATGAATTCTCAGTTATGTCGGTTCTTAGTTGGGACGAGTTACAGCCCCAGGCGGCGGCACTGTTCAAATATGCTGATTTTGCGATTCTCATATGGTTTGCCATTATGATGACCGCACTTGCGTTTGGATTGATTAACACGCTGGTTATGGCTGTACTGGAACGTGTTAAGGAGATAGGAATGCTGCAGGCTGTTGGAATGAAACCCGCAGCGGTGCTTTCACAAGTCATTCTTGAATGTTTGATGATTGTCTGTGTGGGCGTGGCATTGGGATTACTGATCGGCGTGGGACTAGTTGCTCTGTTACGGGACGGCATAGACTTGACCCAGTGGGCGATGGGAGTTGAAGCTTTCCATATATCGAGTTTTCTTGTGCCAAAACTGTTTGTCAGGGATCTGGTCATGGTGGGGTCAGCCAGCTTCTTTTTTGGTCTTGTTGCCAGTGCTTACCCCGCCTGGCGAGCGGTGAAAATAACCCCGTTGGAGGCGATGAGAAAGTAATGTCCAGGGATGAAGTCATTGTGCAGACCGCCAAACTGGGTCGCAGCTATCGCGATGGTTCCAACACCATAGAGGCATTGTGCGACGTCGACCTCACTGTAAGATCTGGTGAGTTTGTCAGCCTCGCTGGCCCCTCGGGATCGGGGAAATCCACGCTCCTTAATTGCATAGGCGGCCTTGACCAGCCCAGTAGTGGCAGCGTGTCAGTGGGCGGAGTGAATCTTGGAGATCTCAATAGTTCTGACCTCGCCGATCTGCGGCTGTCTCGAATTGGTTTTGTGTTTCAGGCATTCAATCTTATACCGGTTCTGTCGGCGCTGGAGAATGTAGAATTCATTATGCAATTGCAGGGCATTCATGCCGAGGAACGGCATACCCGAGCGGAGGCTATGCTGGAGGCTCTCGGGATAGGCGAGCTCGCCACCCGCAGGCCCGGAGAACTTTCGGGAGGACAGCAGCAGCGCGTCGCAGTGGCCAGAGCGATAGTCAGTCGTCCTTTATTGCTGCTGGCGGATGAACCCAGCGCCAATCTCGATTCCGCAGCCACTGCTGATCTGCTCAACCTGCTGCAACAAATTAATACAGAACAGGGTATGACCATTATAACGGCTACACACGACCCTGCCGTGATGGCCTTTTCCAGGCGTAGAATTCAATTAAAGGATGGCAAAATTGTCAGTGATACCCAGGCGGGTGACCAGGGCTGAATGCCGTCAGCCGCGCCCGCGGGGCAGCCGGATAGTCGCTGTTGTTGCTGGCATGTCGCTGACCTGCTCACAGACCGTGCACGCCCAGGAATTCGATGCCCGTGTGAAGCTCTTCTCCGCGGTTGCCAGTCTCCCCGACACAGATATTCAACGCGCGCAAACAGGATCTCCAGCCATTGATGGGAGTGCTGATCTGCGCTTAATGTTTAGTGGGCAAGGTGAAAATTTCTCCTATGAATTGCATCACACGACCTTGCTGATCTCCGGTGACAGTTTCTTCGACTCAGGCATCCGTGAACTTGGTTTTGACCAGGTAACACTGGACGACAATAGCCGGTCTCTGGATCTCAGTTGGGAACTGCATGATGGGGCAAGACATCAATTTGCGCATCGCATTGATCGTGCAGCCATAACTTTTCAGGGCCAGAAAACCAGCCTTACCGTGGGGCGTGACGCCCTGAGTTGGGGGAACGGCAAGGTCTTTAACCCCATGGATCTCTTTTCGCCGTTTGCTCCCACCACACTGGACCGCGACTTTAAGCCGGGCGATGACCTGGTGCGTCTGGATCGCTTGCTTGATGGTGGAGATGATGTACAGGCGGTGGCCGTTTTACGTCGCGACCGAGATGGCCATAGAAATATTGAATCAGCTTCTTACGGTACCAGGTGGCACATGCTACTGGATGACAGGGAGGTGGACCTGGTCCTTGGTCGCCATCGCGATGAAACCATCGTCGGCCTCAGTTACAGAGTACCCCTGCAGGGCGCCATGCTGTCGACAGATTGGCTGGCAACCGATGCAAAAAATGACGGCGGCTGGGCCTTGTCCGGGGTTGTCAGTGTTGACTACAGCCTTGAACTGGCGGGACGATCTGCCTATGTTTTTGCGGAGTATTACCGCAACGGATTCGGTATTGAAGATGATGTTATCAATCTGGCGCAAATGCCTGAAGCGCTGGTAACACGGCTGAGTGCAGGAGAAGTATTTGGCCTGATGAAGCACTATTTGTCGGTTGGTTTTACCTACCAATGGCATCCTTTGATCACGCAAACTCTGGTTGGCATAACAAATCTGCATGATGACTCATCCCTTTGGCAAACCAGCATCAGTATCGACCCTTCCGACAATCAGCGACTTGATTTTGGTATGACGTTAACGACCGGGGGAATAGGTGAGGAGTACGGTACGATTGATATACCGATGCTCAGCGTGGTTGAGAGGGCGACCACAGGGGGTACAGATCGGGTTTTTCTGCGCTGGGTTTACTATTGGTAGTGCGCAGTTGGGGGTGCTAGTAGTTGATGGTAGGTGATCCAGCCGGGTAAAAGTGTCCGACCAGTTCCATTCCAGCTTCGCTGTGGCATTGTAGAGAATGCTCCTGCTGTGCCGGTAAGAATACAAAATCGCCGGGGGCCACCGCCGCTCGATAGTTTTCAGTCCACAACATACCCTGACCACTCAGAATCAGTATGGTTTCCTCGTAGAGATGCCGGTGGGGGACGGCCTTGGATTGCGGAATTTGACCAATGAACTGGCTGATATCGTTGCTGCCCACGGCCTCTCCAACCAGCACCTGGTAAAACCGATCGGCCATCGCTTCAACCAGCACAGGATTATAGGCTACCACTCGCTTCGACAGTTCATCGACGCCACCACTGTTCGACACTTCCGCCGTCTGTAGACTAAAGGATCCTGGGCAGATACAGAACAAACAGTGTGCGGCTTCTTCGCCGCTGCCTTCAAGACTAAAGCTTTCACCGGGCTTGATGTAAACCCCCGTTCGCTCTGTGAGAGGTAGCTCCGCGCCCTCCAGGTGTAAGGTCACCGTACCCTTATCCACGTACATCACCATTGCGCCCATACCACAGCTAAGGTGTTCTGTTTGCTTTGATGTTAGACGCGCCGCATATTGGCTCAAGTGTATTGCGCCATCGACACTGGTGATCACGGGAGCTACCTCCAGCCCGCCCATGAGGTGCCACTGAAGTCCCTCGGGCCTCTGCACGTAGCAACCACCGTCAAGTTGCGCTCGCCCTTGCTCGTTGAACAGCGATTCGGAGGTCAGGCTGAGTAACTCCGCCACCGAGCGCTCATCCTCCTCGTATGCTTCGCTGAGATTGTTGTGGCTGCCATCGCAATGTGGGGCAGTATTTGACTGCTTGCAACCACACAAGACTGCAGGTCCTGTCGTGCTGGCGTGAAATTGCAAGGGTTTGAAGAACGAATCCCGGTGAGAACCATCGCAAAAAGGTTGGGCTTTGCTAAGCCCGCAAGCACACCAGCTATAACGTTCGCCGTCTACCAAATCTACTCGGTAGGGTTTCAGTCGGGGGCTAACAGGTTCGGACATAGCGGCTATACGCTCTCGCTTACAGGATGGGGTTCATAGAATGTATATGCTACATTGCCTGACATGGGCTAACCATAATAGAACAACAAGGTAGCGATAAAAATGTGCGGTTTTTGCGACCCTTTGACATCCCGGGCTCTGCCAATCACCGATAGAGCGTCGGAGCAACCTGCATGAGCGGTGTACGCAAGGAACAAACCTGGTCGTCCCCCACCACATTTTTGCTGGCAACGATCAGTTGCTCCGTTGGTCTGGGAAACCTTTGGCGTTTTCCCTACGTGGCGGGGGAGAATGGCGGTGGTGCCTTTGTTCTGGTTTACCTGGGCTTTGTATT
Organism: uncultured Halieaceae bacterium; assembly: GCA_938074045.1. Classification (GTDB taxonomy): domain Bacteria; phylum Pseudomonadota; class Gammaproteobacteria; order Pseudomonadales; family Halieaceae; genus CALJGI01. The sequence continues at coordinate 26,215 of CALJGI010000021.1, read as the reverse complement.
TGTTGTTGGGGTCCCCCTGGTGATGGCCGAACTGACCATTGCCCGTCGTGGCCAGGCCAGCCCTGTATCTACAATATTCAACGTGGCCGCCGAGGAATCCAGGTCCCCCTCATGGGGCGCGATCGGTTGGATGAGTTCTGTAGCGCCCCTGTTGGCATTGAGTTTTTACGCTGTGGTCGGCGGTTGGTCCCTGACCTATCTGTTGGAAGCGGCCCGCGGGCGCTTTGTAGAAACCAGCCAGCAAGAGGCGGCGCAGCTGTTTACCGATACGCTCAACTCGCCGGTGAGTATGGAAATTGCGGCTACTTTAATGATAGCTGGCGTCACTATTGTGGTGGGCAGTGGTTTGCGCCGCGGCATCGAAACCGTGGCTAAATTTATGATGCCCGCGCTCGCCGTTTTATTGGTCGGCTTGGCGATTTATGCGAATATTACCGGGGATTCCGCCCGGGCCTTGGCCTTTATGTTTGAAGCGGATTTTTCCAGGCTGGGTCCCGACGCCATATTGATTGCACTGGGCCAGTCACTTTTTTCCATTGCGGTCGGCACCGGTGCACTGCTGGCCTATGGGGCTTACCTGCCGCGCTCAGTATCTATCGGAGCAGCCGCCTGGACTATCGCATTGTCAGATACGGCAGCGGCAATTCTGGCGGGTCTGCTGATTTTCCCCATTGTGTTTGCTGCCGGATTCGATGCCGGTGAAGGGCCGGGCCTTGTATTCATTACGCTGCCTGTTGCCTTTGCACAAATGCCAGGATCGCAAATTATAGCGCCGCTTTTCTTCCTCACAGTGTTCTTTGCGGCCTTCACTTCCGGCATTGGCATGATGGAGCCCTTTGTTTCCTGGGCAGAGGAAAAGCAATGGCTGACCCGACCCCGGGCGGCTGCATTAACCGGATTTATGGTTTGGTTGCTGAGTTTCGCCGCTGTGTTCTCTTTCAATATCTGGAAGGATTTTACGCCATTGGACATGATTCCCCAGTTAGCGGGCAAGACGGTCTTTTCGATTCTTGACTACGGGGTGTCGAATTTTATTCTGCCGCTCAATGCTCTGCTGATAGCCTTGTTCGCCGGATGGGCTATCAAGGAGTCAACTATGCAGACAGATATGGGTGTTCAGTCCCGCACCGGTTGGTTACTCTGGCTGTGGTCAATAAGGATCGTAGCGCCCGTCGCGATAGGCGCTATTTTTATTTTCAATCTGCTGACCTGACCGTTTCCATATTTCGAAGATCTTTTTTGTCGCGTTTTTTCAGCAGCTGCGCTGACAGCGACGGACCTCGTCCCGGGATGGTCCATGGGCATACCTCGATACAGATTCCGCATCCTACCGTAGCCGTGAAATACGGTGCGCATCGATCAAAGTCGACGTACCACTTCTCGATACCACGGACCAGCTGTTTTTCGTCACTGATGGCATCAACCGGGCAGTCTATGGTGCAACGCCGACAACCGGCGCAAAGGTCTTCAACACCCAGGTCAAGCGGTTGATCTTCCTCCATGGGCAAATCTGTCAGAATGGTTGCGATCCGCATACTGGATCCAAATTCAGCACAGATCAGGGAGCCGTGTTTGCCCAGTTGGCCCAGGCCCGCATCAATTGCCAGCGGGATGTGGAGCAGGTCAGCAGCCTCACAGTAGGCTCGTGCACGCCACCCCTTGTCACGAATATGCGCGGCGAGGGCGATGGTCACCCGCGATATCTCGTTATAAGCCCGCATGGTTTCCAGGCCCGCTCTGGGTTGGGTTATATGTGCCATTTCGTCAGGGTCCATGGGGTACAAGATGACTATCGCGTTCTTGTAGTCAGGTGTTTTCCCTTCATAAAGTGCGTGTTCAGATAGTTTGGTAATGCCTATTTTGCCAGCGCCCAGGGAACACCCTGTTTGTTTAATCTCTGTGCTCATCGCCCGCGGGTCGGCATTTATCTCTTGCCTCTCGGCGATGGGGCCATCGGCATTTCTCAACATCCAGCGGTTGACAATATTCAACCAGTAGACGCGCCAGGGATTGATCAGCGCGAAGAAAGTTTCGAGGTGTTGCCACTCCAGCTTGCGAGCGCCGGAGCCATGAAAGATGGGCACGGCACGTCGCACCACCGCCTCCCCCAGCCCGTTGATCTCGTTGCCAGAGCGGGGTCTCTCTCTGTATTGAAAGGAGAGCTCCGGAGAAGGGAAGGAGGACTTATTCAGCCGGCCCATCGATCACATCCTCAAGTATCATGGGTTGTCCTGAATTTTTTGCCCTGCGCAAGGCGCGTCTGATCAAGGTGCCGCGCACAAGCCAATCGACAGCGGGGCGGATCAGGTAGAGCAGGAGCCTGAGGTCTCTTTTAAAGATATCCCATCGGCTTGGATTTTCGAGATAAAACTGTTCCTCGAACGACGCCATGTTGTCTGACCTTCAGGTTTACAATTTGTGTCAGTCTATGGTCATCTGGCTGGATTTGTCGAGGCGTGCTAAAGGCTGGCAATAACTGATTTCAGTTCAGTGTATTGCAGCAGAGACTCGTAGCCGTTCTCTCGACCCCAGCCGGATTGTTTGTAGCCACCGAAGGGCACGGCCATGTCAGGTATGCCGTGGCAATTAATCCACTGAATGCCAGCACGAATCTGGCCAACCGTGCGGTGGGCGCGGCCCATATCTCGAGTCCAGACGCTGGCGGCAAGTCCGTATTCACTGGCGTTGGCCAATTGTACGGCTTCCTGTTCGGTCCTGAAGGATTGTATGGCCAGCACTGGTCCAAAAATTTCCTCCCGCACGATATCCATCGTACCGTTTACATCAGCAAATACCGTGGGTTGCAGATAATAGCCGCTTCCATTGCCCGTCCTGCTGCCACCTGCAATAAGTTTTGCTCCCTGTTCGCGACCGCGCTCTATCAGTTGTTCAACGCTGTTTAGATGGCGCGCGGAAATCAGCGGGCCCATGTCGTACCCCGGGGTGGTGGCTGGTCCGACGGTCATGCCTTTGGCAATGTCGGCTATGCCAGTTACGACTTCCTCGTATATTGACTCCTGCACATAGAGACGAGAACCCGCTACGCAGACCTGGCCGGCATTGGAGAAAATGGCTTGCGCAACACCGGGGATGGCCTGCTCAAGATCCGCATCCTCAAATATAACCATCGGTGATTTCCCTCCCAGCTCCAGCGACAGCTTTTTCAAATTGCTACAGGCAGCGGCAACGATCGTTTTACCTACCTCGGTTGAACCGGTGAAAGAAAGTTTGTCGACCTGTGGATGTTCGGCGAGATACTGACCTACGCTGGCGCCGCCGCCCAGCAGGACATTGAATACGCCATCGGGGACTCCAGCTTCCGCCGCCAGCTCAGCCAGACGCACAGCGGTCAAAGGGGTTTCACTGGCGGGCTTTAATATGCAACTGCAACCGGCGGCCAGTGCCGGTGCCACTTTCCAGGCGGCCTGCACCAGTGGACCGTTCCAGGGTACGATTAACGCCGCTACGCCTATAGGCTCGCGCTTGGTGTAAATGTGGAATTCAGCGTCGGCGACCGTCGACAATTGCTTGGTACTGCCTTCGATCTTGGTACACCAACCGGCGTAGTATCTGAAACATTCTGCGGCAAAGGGTATCTCACCGTGACGGGCGCCGTCGAAAGCCTTGCCGCCATCGAGCATTTCCAGCTCGGCGATTTCATCAGCATTCTCCTCCAGCAGATCACCCAGTTTCCACAGTATTCTACCTCGGGCGGCGGGAGTTAAACGTGTCCAGACACCCTGATCAAAGCTGCGTCGAGCCGCCGCCACAGCCCTTTCACAATCGTCCGTAGTGGCCACCGCCGCATGGCTGATGACCTGACCGGAGGAAGGGTTGTAGACGTCGCTAACGTTATTGTCAGAGGCGACTTGCCATTGCCCGCCGATATACAGTTTCTGTGTACCAGAGAGTCGTTCGCTTGCCTGGCGGGTAGGTGTGTAGGTGTCACTGCTCATTGGCTGCCATATAGTCTCGTAGTGCGCTCAAAACGGCTTCATTCTCTGCGTCCAGACCGATAGTGACACGAAGAAACTGATCACCGTTGCCGGCTGGTCTGGGAATGATGCCCCGGGATTGCAGAAAGGCCGCCGCCCCGGTGCCACTCTTGTTTGAATCGTCCGGAAATCTCATCAGATAGAAGTTGGCCTGGCTGGGAATGGCTTCAATACCCATTGCTGTTAATTCATCAGCAATGCGATCCCGCCACAGGGCATTGTGACTGGCGATTCCCGCGATGTAGTCAGTATCTCGTATCGCGGCTTCCGCCGCGGCCAGTGCTGGCCCGTTGGTGTTAAAGGGCGTACGAATGCGCTGCACCACGTCGTATATCGCGGCGGGGCAGTAGGCCCAGCCGATGCGAAGTGCAGAGAGTGCGTATATTTTTGAGAATGTGCGCGTGACCACGACGTTGTCATGTTCCTCTACCATGGCGAGCGCTGTGGTGTAGTCCGGGGCCATCGCGTACTCCGCATAGGCTTCATCGATGAGGAAAAGACAGTTATCAGGCAGCCCCGCATGCAGACGCCGAATTTGATCTTCAGTCAGGTAAGTACCCGTAGGATTATTGGGATTGGCAACGGTACAAAAACGGGTGCGATCACTGACCCGGCTGAGCATGGCATCCACGTCAATACGGTGATTTTTCTCCGGAGCGATCACCACGTCCGCACCCTGGGCTATTGAGTGTATTCGGCTCATAACAAAACCGTTTTCACTCTGCAGGCTTTCGTGACCTTCGCCGATATAGGAGCGCACCATGAGTTGGATCAATTCATCCGAGCCGTTTCCGCAGATAATCAGTTCCTGCTTCAGATCGTGCACCTCTGCAATCGCATTGCACAGGGAGCGTTGCGAACCATCGGGGTAGCGATGTAATTGACTCGCTGCATCTCTGTAGGCAGCTAAAGCGGCTCTGGAGGGCCCATGGGAGGACTCATTGGAGGACAGCTTGATCGGTTCAGACACGCCTTCGATTTCACTTTGACCCTGCTGGTAGGGCGCGAGGCGTAGAACGCCAGCTCGCGGCTCCATGCTCATTGGCATACCTCTCGACGGTTCTGTGGCAACATCAAAAATGGCCATGGAGCGGGGAAAAATTCCTCCAACTCAACTTCGATAATGACGGGGCCATCGATCGTAAACGCCAGTTTGATTGCGCTGCGCACTGACTCGGGGTCGTGTGCCTTGATACCCGTCGCCCCGAAACTTTCCGCCAGTTTCACGAAATCTGGATTATGCAGATCGGAGCAGATAACCCGTCCGTCGAACCATTCTTTCTGTTGCCGCTGCACGTTGGTATAGCGGTGGTCGTTGAAGATAATGGTCACCAGTGGCAGTTGGTACTGCACAGCGGTGGCGAGCTCCTGAATAGTAAACATGATGCCGCCGTCTCCGCTGACCTGAATGACACGCTTGTCCGGATTGCCCGCGACCACCCCGAGAGCGGTGGCATAGCCATAGCCCAGGGTGCCCTGATAACCAGCGCTGATATGCTGGCGGGGTGCGTAAACAGGAAAGCCGTACCAGGAGACAAAACCCACCTGGGTGACTTCATCGACAAATATGCCGTCCCGGGGCAGCTCCTCTCGAATGACATCCAGGTAGGCCATTTGCGGGCCGACCTTGGTGCGAATTTCAGCGTCAACCCTGGATCTGAGTGCGACGAGCTCTGCTTCCCGTGAGTCGGCCTCATATGACGCTTGTTTTAACAGAGTGGTGATGGCTGACAGGGCGACGGCAGAGTCTGCGACAATACCTACTTCAGGTTCGCATATACGCGATATTTGTTCCGGGTCGATGTCGATTCTGATGAGCTTCAGATCATCATCCTTGCCCCACATCACCAATGGCCAGTGTAGACGGGTTCCCACGGCGACAACCGCATCGCATTCGCCCCACAGTGAGTGCCCCATAGGCAGGTTTGCTGACAGATAATGATCGTCAGGGACTATGCCTTTGCCAGCGCGAAAGGCGACTACAGGAGCTTGTAACAGCACGGCCAGGGCTATCACTTCCATCGAGGCGGCCATTGCTCCTGATCCTACGTAGATAAGCGGGCGCTTTGCGCTGCTGAGTATGTCTGCCGCCGCTGCAATGGCAAGCGCGCTGGGCGTGTCGCTTACTGCAGCTGTCTTTCGTGGGAGGAGTTCGACTTCAGCGCTTTCGCCCATGACATCCATGGCCATTTCGATTTCAACTGGACGCGGGCAACCTGTCTCCAATTGTTGAAAGGCACGCTCTATGCTCTCAGGTGCCAGCCCAGGGCTGTCGATGCGCTCTGCCCACTTGGTGATATGGCTGATCATGCCCAGTTGGTCATCAATCTCGTGCAGTTCACCATAGCCCTTGCCAATACCCCCGGAAATAATCTGGCCGGATATGCATAGCACCGGTGTGTAGTTGGCCCAGGCGGTGCACAAGGCGGCGCTGGCATTCAACAGTCCTGGGCCCGGCACGACGGCACAGGTGCCGACTTTGCCAGTTGAGCGCGCATAACCATAGGCCATGTAAGCTACACCCTGTTCGTGACGGGCGTGAATCAGTCTTATGTCTTCTCCCTCGTGATAGAGGGCATCAAAAAGATGGTCGAGTTGACCACCGGGCAGCGCAAATACAGTGTCTACACCGTTGACCTTCAAGGATTTGACGATGGACTGTGCACCGGTCAGCTCACTCACGACTTATTCTCCTTGGTACGCGCATGGCGCCGTCGGTATCGTATTAAAAAAAACGGAAAGGCCAGCAGATAAACCCAGACCATGGGGTTGGACAGAGCTTTGCTCAGGGCTGAGACGACGTCATTGGGGCTGATGTAAACCTTGCTCTGCATACTCTGGCTCTCATGGCTGTGCACGATCAGGTGGTCTTTTTTGTATTCGAAGTGGCCGAATTCGAAATCGATATCAGCCAGTTTGCTTTTTACTTTCATGGCATCAGGTCTTCTTAAGGCGTCCGGTACGTTGTGCATACTCAATACGCTCTGCCAATAGCCCGGATACTTCATGCGGTTCCATGCCTGCAGGCGGAGTGAACTGACCCCGTGCATAAAGATCATCAAAAACTTCTTTACATATTTCGATTTTTTCTACCAGGGCGCGAGGTGGTTTACCCGGCGGGAAACGATTGGGGGGATAAATAGGTCGCGTATACATATCCCGGAACCCTTCGGTTCTGACGTCTATCCAGCAGTTGTGATTGGTGCGTGTGCGATAGTGTCGCAGGGCCTCGATGTCTATGGTGACCGAGAGCACCTGTTCAGCGGGGTAGGGCGCTTCCCGCAATACCATACCCGTATAGTCGATGGCGAAGGAGTGACCGGGACAGAACCCCTTGGGGTAGTAATCATAGTTGACACTGCCCCAGTTGGCGCCCAGCAGGTAGCACATATTGTCATGAGCTCGGGTTCGGCGGGTGAATTTCCAGAAATCCCAGGGTTCAGAGACGCCTTCAACTTCCTGAATTGCACCTGGATGACAGATGATTTCTGCGCCGTTATAGCCCAGGGCGCGAGATACCTCCGGCGTGCAGCCGTCGTGGCATGTCATGGTGCCCAGCTTGCCGATCTCGGTATCGATGACGGGGAACAAATCCTTGATGCCGCCCCCGTAGTATTTACAGTACTCGTCAAAAATATCATGAGGGCTGGTACCCAGCCCCAATGACGCGTTGATATGCCATTTATGGTATTTGAGCACCACTTCTCCTGTGGGGCCGACGATAAAATTGGTGTTGAACCAGCGGTCTGGAAACTCTGGCACCTCCTCCACCACGCCGCCGCCACAGATATATAATCCATATTGCTTGGCAATTTCTCCCAGTTGATCTACCTCGGGGCCAGGGATGGTGACAGCTTTTTTCATCTGATCATCGATGGTGCTCTCGCCTTTGCCCGGTGTGCCTACGCCCTGCAGAAAATACTCGGGGAGTACGACCAGTCTGACCGGAACTTCCCAAAAGTAGCCAACGCCGAAGTGAATCAGGTTCATGACCCGATCAAGGTTTTTTTGAATATCAGCGCGTTCCTGTACCACGGTGACTTCTGGCTGAATCAGCAGCGCTGTATAAGGCTCTACACGTTCTCTCATGGTTGTATCCTGTGATCAGAAATCGAAGTCATCATCGTCGTCAATGGCACCAAGGTCCTGCAATATTTCCCGGGCAGCGATAGTGCCCATACCCGAAATTCCGCCACCGGGGTGGCATGAGGGACCGGTCATATAGAATCGGTCTACCGGGCCGCGGTAGTTGGCATAATTTGGCAGCGGGCGAAATGCACCCATTTGACTGAGGGTACGCTCGCCACCGGTGGTCACGCCGCGATGGAAACAGAGATTGGCCCGCGCCAGCGAGGGCCCGGTCTCTACGTATTCGGCAATAATGTTGTCCGCCTTCATATTGGTGGTGTACCGCTGCAGCTGAGTTAGTAATACATCACGGCAATACGCCGGCCCGATTTCTTCCCAGTCTTCTCCACTGGCCAGGTCCACAGGTACAAAGGTGTCCATGATCAGAGTTTGCTTGTCATCCGGCGCCCGGGTGGGGTCCATTTGCGTCCAGGCAGCGGTCCACAGGAACGGATCCGAGGGCGCTTTGCCAGCAGCGATCTCCAGGTACTGCCTGTCGATATCTGCCATGTTGCCAAAAATTCGCTGGTAGGCGGTTTTGTCCATTTCCGCACCGTTTTTAAAGCGCGGTGCCTCGTGCAGGGCGTAGTGCACTCTGGCAATGGTAATGTCGCCAAATTTAAAACGCCGGATCTGCTCTGCAAATCCGGATGGGAGATCCGCTTCATCGAAGCCCTGTAAAAAGGTCTGGTAGGGGTCCAGGGAACTGACTACCCCCGTACGGGCCATGATTTCCTCGCCTGATTCCAGGCGTACGCCGGTACACGCGCCGTTTTCAGTCAGGAACTTGCGCACGGTTGCGCCGGTCATGACGGCGCCCCCGTTATCCTCCACATAGGCTTTTAGTGCCTCAGACAGCATACCGCTGCCGCCCTCGGGTATGGCTTGCCCATAATAGTGAATGCTGGGAATCATCACGTAAAAACCCTGCGCTGTGCCCAGCTGATCTGGCAGCGTTTGTGGCGCCATGGCCCAACCGAGAATGAATGCCCGCACATGATCGTTTTCGAAATTATCCAAGGTAAACTGGCGTGAACTCAGTTGGTATTCCCTGAGTCTGCGCATACCCTCAGGATTGTTTTCCAGACCCTGAAACAGGTAACTCGGTGGAGCAGGGGGCGCGAACATTGCTTTGACAACTCCGTCCTTGATCTCACCGAATTCATCGTGAATCTCGCGGTATCGTCGCGCATCTGCCGGGGAGTATTCGGCAATGCTGTCACAGGTCTTGTTGACATCTTTGTATACGATGATGCCCTGGCCTTCATAGCGGTTCGGATGTCCCGTGATGTGATCCTCAGACCAGATATACCGCAAGCCGTATTTTTCTAGCTCCGGTTGCAAGGCCTGGAAGTCAGGGTTGAGATGTATCCATACGTGGGACGAGCCAAAGGGGTCGTGCTTGAATCCTGGTTCGGTCAGTTCCCGCGTAAGGACGCCGCCGCCAACCCAGTCGTTGCGCTCCAATACCAGGGTTTTCAATCCGTTTTTAACCAGCATCGCCGCGCAGATCAGGCCATTGTGGCCCCCACCCGCGATGATTACATCGTAGTCTGTCATAGTTCCTCCTCGGGAAAGCGATATTATTCATCCCATTAATAAAATATGCAAGTGCTAGCGGTATTTGCCTTAGTCTATAGCTGAGTCGAGAAATTTTTGGCTAAATCCGCGTGATTCCATGCGGAAATGGATGAGTTGGGCGCATAATCTGGAATTTTTTATGCGTGAAGTTTCGGCTTTAATCCCATTAAAAAAACAACTACACTGTTTGGAAACGTTATGTGAGTCGGCATATGAGCACCAGAAAATCCAGTCGTGGTCAGGTGGCAGCAGTGGTCGACACGCTGGGATACAGAATCGCAGCCAATCACTATGCCGCCGGTCAAGTCCTTCCTATAGAACAGGACCTGGCCAACAGCCTGGAAGTGGGAAGAAATGCATTGCGGGAAGCGGTCAAGGTTCTCTCGGGCAAGGGGTTGATCTCCACGGCGCCGCGCGCCGGGACCAGGGTGCGTCCACGAGATGAGTGGAATATGCTCGATCCCGACGTCTTGCGCTGGCATTCTGATCCGGACACCGCCAGTGCCTCTTTTATGCTCGACCTGATTGAGATGCGGCGTATCGTTGAACCCAGGGCGGCTGAGCTGGCCGCCGTCAGGGCGGAAAAAGACGATGTGGCCATTATACTGGCCAGCTACGAGAAGATGGCTGGGGCGCAGGCGGATGATCCACTGCGGTTGGAAGCCGACATCGAGTTTCACTCGGCCATCCTCAGGGCAACCCATAATGAAGTACTCAATCATTTCCGCTATGCCATCGCTGCCTATTTGAAAGCCCATTCCCGCATGGGGCAATCGGTATCCGTAGAAGAGGATGCGGCTGATCTGGAACGTCACCATCAGATAGCCTTTGCGATTGCCACTGGCAAGGAAAAGTCAGCGTACAGCCTGACCGTGGAAATGCTACAGGCAAATCGGGTTCACTTCGAAGGGGAGAGTTGAGCCTCATGGCCATCGTTCTGATAACAGGTGCGAGCAGTGGTATTGGTCTGGCCAGTGCGCTTGCCTTTGCGCGAAGAGGAGATCGTGTATACGCCGGGGTGCGAGTGCAGGAGCGTGGTCAGCAGTTGGAGAGCATTGCACAGCAGGAGGGGCTGGATGTCAGAACAGTGCTGCTGGATGTTACCGTGCCGGAATCTTTTTCCAGCGTTGTGAGCCAAATCGATGGAGAATCCGGCTCGATTGACGTCTTGGTCAATAATGCCGGTGTTTTGCGTAACGGCAGTTGGGAGGGAATCTCCGAAACCGATGCCCGGCTTGTTATGGAAACCAATTTTTTCGGTCCAATGTTATTGGCCCGCGCTGTTCTCCCGGTTATGCGAAGAGCAAGTAGTGGCTGCATTATCATGATCAGCTCCCTGTCCGGAATTGCGGGGTTGGCTGGCGATGTAGCCTACTCCGCCAGCAAATTTGCCTTAGAAGGCGCAACTGAAGCGTTACGCCACGAGGTGGATCGGTGGGGGGTCAGGGTCGCCTTGGTACTCGGGGGACAATACACCACACAGCTATTTGATGCGGTCGACAGTGATGGCGAGAGTCAGGATGCAGCGGCAGATATTTACTCCGAACTGGTGGCTTTTAAGCGGGCACAAAATCTTGAGGGCCTGCAAAGTGCATTTGCCCCTGAAGATATGGCACAGCTGTTGCTCCAGGTGGCAGACGCTGATGGCAGTCAGCTGCGCTGGCCTGCGGACGAAGTTGCACTAAATGTGCTGACTACATTGCATGCACAGTCTGACCAGGAACGAGATGCCTTTCTGCAGATGGCAGGAGGAACGCAGTGGTGGAGTCAGGGCGAAACTCCGCAGGATAGGGATTGACGTATGTTGCGACGCCTTGCGCATATTTGTGTTGAAACGATTGACCTGGAGGCCAGTGAGACCTTCTATGAACTGCTGGGTGCACGAAGGCAATTTGAATTTCGAAACCTGGCTGATGACTTGATCGGCATGTACATGCGGTTTGGTGGTGAAAGTTACATCGAGCTGGTCAAGGTGGCGGCCCCCCGGGACCAGGGCGCGGTGGCCCACTTTGCCCTGGAGGTGGATAACCTGGATCAGTTTCGCGAGCAGTTGTTGGCTGGCGGACTCGAAGTGAGTGACTGTATTGAGGGTGGCGATAACACGTTGATGGTGACGCTGAACGACCCCAATGGTGTATTCATCGAGTTGCATCAATACACAGAATCAAGCATGCAGCACACGGGTGGTGTGTGCCGGATCGACTATGTCCCCTGAAGCCAGGCGCATTATTTTCCCGAGTCCTGGTCAGGTGGAGTTGGTCAGCTGGCGACCATCGGAACCAGATCCCGATCAGGTGAGCGCGCGCTCCTTATACAGCCTGATGAGTCCGGGCACAGAGACCACAATTCTGCATCGACGCTACGACCCGGAAACGCATTTTGCTGATATGTTTTCATTTCCCCAATTGCAGACTGGCGTGCAGACTGTCGCTGTCGTTGAGAAGGTCGGTGATAACGTAGAGGAATTTGCGCCCGGGAATATTGTATTCCTTCGCCGCGGACATGGCTCGCATCATGTCATAGACTCGGACCAGTGTACGGCGGTTCCGGCGCATTTGGATTTACGTCAGGCCTGTTGGGCCGGGCTGGCCAAGACCGCCTTTCGTGCTGCCTGGATTGCGCCCTTTGCGGCGGGGGCGCACGTGCTGATCGTAGGTGCAGGCCCGGTGGGGCAGATGGCGGTCAGATGGGCTGCCGCGGTGGGCTGCGCCACCATAGCCGTGTCCGACCTGTCAGAGCACCGCCTCGAACACGCGCGGCGCGGCGGCGCCAACATGATTGTAGCGGGTGGACTTGAGGTTTGCTGCGGGGCGGTCGCCGGCATCAATAAAGGCGCAGGTCCTGACATTATTGTAGACAGTACCGGTAACCCAGCCGTGTTCTGTGAGGCATTGAGTGTGACCGCTCGTTTCGGCAAGCTCGTTCTGCTTGGTGATACAGGTTACCCTTCCCGGCAGTGTCTCAGCTCAGCGGTGATGACGAAAGGGTTAACTATTCAGGCAGTACACGACAGCCATGATCGCGACGGGTGGAGCCAGCGCAGAGTGGATGAGCACTTTTTTTCGAAGGTGACTGGCGGCAGCTTCACACTCGATGGCTTAATTGAGCGAGAGTTTCAGCCGGAAGAATGCCGTTACGCATATGAGCTTGCGGATTCGGCACGCAACAACGTTGTCGGCATACTGTTTGACTGGACCGGAGGAGCCTCCCCATGCCCCTGATTTCTGCAGATAATATCTTCGCCCTGGGTGCCGCCGTATTCGCGCTGGCCTGGTTGGGTTTCTGGATCGATGGGCATCCCATCGGTAAGAAAACTTCCGGAGTGGTCTGGGTGTTGGTGGTGGCCATGGTGTGCTCCAATCTGGGCCTGATACCACTGGCCAGTCCGGTATACGATTTTGTTGGCGGATCACTTGTGCCCCTGGCAATTCCGCTGCTTTTACTGAAGGGGGATTTGCGCAAAATCTTTCGCGAAAGTGGGGGTGTGATGATTTCCTTCTTGATCGCGAGCTCCGCCACGGTGGTGGGTGTCCTGCTGGGATTCTTTATGCTGGACCTGGGGGAAATCGGCCCCAAGGCAGCGGGTGTGTACACCGGTGGCTGGATCGGTGGCGCAGTTAACTTCCTCGCTGTGTCAAAAGCCGTGGCGATGACCCCGACAGAGTTCAGCGTCGCCATCAGCGCGAGCAGTGTAGTGAGTATCACCGCTTTGATGTTGCTTATCCTGATTCCCACGCTGTCCTGGGTGCAGAAATTCGTACCCCTGTCGGAGGAGAGTCAGTCGACAGCTTCAGGGATTACTGCAGAAGCTGATGACGCGCCGCGAGTCCGCTTGACCCATATAACTGGCGCGGTCGCCCTGAGTTTTGCCATCTGTGCTGGTGCGGATGCAATCGCTGGCGCGCTTGGCATGGGCCAATACACCATATTGTTTATTACCGTTTTGACGATAGTGGTCGCCAATCTGTTTCCCGGGGCTATGCACAAGCTGGAGGGGGAATTCGAGGTGGGTATGCTGCTGATGTACCTGTTTTTCGTGATAGTGGGTGCGGGTACCGATGCCACCTCGTTTCTCGGTGATGCTGTGGTGCTGTTTTTCTACGGGATGATCATCATTTTGACGCACCTGGCTATTGTCCTGCTGGGTGCCAGGCTGTTGGGCATTGATCTGGCTGAGGCTGTCGTTGCATCCGGGGCAGCACTTGTTGGTCCCGCGGTCACCGCGGCTATTGCTATTTCTCGCGGTTGGAAACATCTCGTCACACCGGGAATCATGTGCGGTATTTTCGGTTATGTCATCGCTACCTTTATTGGGGTAATGGTTACTGCTGCCCTGAGCTGATCTCGAGAAATTAGTTTTAATTATGGGATAAATAGAAAACGGGTCTTTTCGAATAAAAACAACCAAAAAAATATATACATCAAATAGTTATAAGTAATAATGAAGGTAACCTATTCATATGATGCCTCTGTTAATATTCTTGACAGTGGTTATATCATAGGATTTAATCCGATGTGTTGTGCTGGACTGTCGGTGTGTGCGGTATCTGGTCGGCCCTTCTGAAACCCCACAAGATGCGGCGCTGACCGCGGCTGGTACAAGAATACGCGCGAATCGTATGAACTATTCACGTTCTGGCGCTGCACCGTTGGGTACAATCCACTGGATTGCTATATTTAGATTTAGCGCAGTGAAAAGCGATAAAATAACTCATAAAGGAAGGACATCGATCATGCACACACAAATGCGAAAAGTGTTTCCCCTAGCGCTGATCACCGCAGCGGTGCTCCAGGCAAGCCCAGCTCTGGCCCAGGATGACGGGATCACACTTGAAGAAGTCGTTGTGACCGCCCAGCGGCGCGAACAGAATCTGCAGGAGGTGCCGATAAGCGTCAGCGCCTTCACGGGCGATGCCTTGGAGAAGCGCAACGTGAAAAGCGCTATCGATTACCTGGCGCTTACTCCCAATGTGAGCTTTACCGAAGACGGCCAGACCGGTAGTCGTGGTCTGGGTATCGCGGTACGTGGTATCAATAATCTGGTATCCGGCGAGAACGCCTTCGTAAACTCGGTCGGTATTTACCTGGATGAGTTCAGTGTGGCATCGGTGCCCAATCAGGTAGCCAATCCCAACCTTGCCGATATGGAGCGAGTGGAAGTTTTGCGCGGCCCGCAGGGGACCTACTTTGGCCGTAATGCATTGGGTGGTGCACTTAACCTGACTACCAAAAAGCCCACGGATGAGTTCGAACTTGAAGCCACTCTGGGCGGTGAGACCTACCAGGATGCCGGTGATCAGTACAACGCTACTCTAATCATGAATTTGCCTGTCACGGACAACTTAAGGTTACGCGGTTCAGTCTATTATGAAGACAGTGATGGCTACGTAAGTAACGTATGTGCGCGTGGCAAGGGCAGTGCCTCCTGCCCGGCGGCAGCTGAAAATGGTTTTACGCCCAACGGAGCGCCTGACAGTGGTCATGACACAATGGCACTGCGCGGGCATGCGGCTTGGGATTTGACCGAAGACACTTCTGTGCTGATGTCTATTTTTTACACTGACGAAGAGCAGGGAACAGATGAGAACGTGCCCTCTGGCGTGATGGATCTGGACTCTATTGACAGTTTCGGACTCAGCGCCGCGCTTGATCCGGGAACGGGATTCTGGCCTTACAACCAGGACAAGCTCAGTCACGACTTGAATGAGGGTACCGACAACAAGTCCACGGTAGCCATTCTGAATATTACGCATCAGATTAATGAGCATACCCGGCTGAAATCTATCACCGGCTTTATCGATGCCGAGTTAGACCGCGTTTTTGATAACGATCTGGCCGGTGGCGCAGACACGCTGATTAGAACCAACTCCTACACCGGTGAGAGCTGGAGCACGGAACTGCGACTTGAGATCAGCAAAGATAACTACGATTTTGTAGCGGGTATCTTGTACGCCGAAGACGATCAGGAACAGGAAAACAACGTGGCTATCTCTACCCAGTCGACGGCGACTGTCAGTGGTGCTGGTTGGTTACCTCCTTTCCCTGAAGGTCTGGGCCTGGCGCTTAACAGCAAAAACTGGGAAGTCGAGAGCCTCGCGATTTTTGCTGATTACAACTGGCATGTGAATGACCAGTTGGACGTCATATTTGGCGCTCGCTATACCCAGGATGATGTCACCAACGAAGTGACGGCTTTCGGTATCGGGCCAACCTGTTGCTTCCCCGGTTCACCCGGCTATCCTGGCGGGCCCGGCTTTGACTTCTTCCAGAGCTTTGCCAATTCACCGCGACCACCGGCCAGTGGCGATGACGACTTCAGCGATATATCACCGCGTTTCGTTGTGCGCTATCAGGTTACAGATGATTTTAACGTGTACGGTTCAATCTCTAAGGGCTACAAGGCGGGTGGTACCTCGGTGGGTAACAACACCAACGCCGACGGACAACCTGGATTCACGCGTCCCTTTGACGAAGAAATCCTCTGGAACTATGAGATTGGCTTCAAGAGCGAGTTGATGGATAACCGGGTACGCCTGAACGCCTCTCTGTTCCGTCTGGAATGGGAAGACCTGCAGATGGAATCTTTCCGCTTCCTCACACCGGGTGATTTGTCATCCAACTTTGAACAGACCATTAATATTGAAGATGCTGAAGCAACCGGGATAGAGCTGGAACTGTTGGCTGCGGTAACTGACCGCATCACCGTGGTTTCAAGTCTTGGCTTCCTCGACACTGAAATCACCAGCGATACACGAGCTGAAATCACCGGTGGTTTCACGGTTGACCTGGGTGGCCTGGAGATTCCAAAGGCACCTGAAATGACCTTCAATATCAGCGGTGAGTACCGCTGGCCTGTAGGCGACCATGAAGCATGGGTGCAGGTTGAGTTTATCAAACGCGATGGTCAGTTCTCGGACATCGAAGGTTTGACCTATAAGCAGACGGATGGCCCTTCACCCAATGGTGGCCCGGCCCGTAATTCGATTGCTACCCACGGTGATTTCCCCTTCCGCACCCCGGACTACGATCTGTGGAATGTGCGGGCGGGCTTCGATATGGAGAACTGGAGAATTGTTGGTTACATCCAGAACGCCAATGAGGAAGAGTACTACACCGGCACGCAGGAGAACTTTGGTGTGAGCGGTATGCGCCTTCGTCCTCACCCACGCATTATTGGTGGCAGCGTGACCTACAGTTTCTGATAGTGGTAGATCAGATAAGAAACCCGGCTTTTGCCGGGTTTTTTTCTGCCTGATTTTATAAGAATCAGGAGTCGTTTTTTTTCAGATCCCATTTAAGCGGGCTTACATCATCGTGCTTCAGGCGACGGGTTTTCAGTCGATCAATATGCATGGTCAGCCCGCAGTGAGGGTCCGGACATACAGCGCGGGTATCGGTTTCCATCCAGTCTGCCGGGTGCAGGGTACGCTGTTTGGCGGGCAGCAATGGTGTTACTGATTGCAGGGCATAGAGGCAAAAGTCCTGCCCGTCAGGCAGGGAGATCTTACCGTTTCTCAGGTAAAAGCAATCGCCTACAGACATAGAACAAGTGCAATCACCCTCAATAGACTCGATTGCTACACAAAGATCGTAGAGGACGAATTCGTCATCTAGATTGTTATCTGTCATTTGAGCGTCTCCCTTAACGCGGGCAGAACCTGTTCCCCCAGAAGCTTGAGACCATTGTCCTGAGTTAAGCCATGGGGCGTGCCGAATTCTATGCGGTCAGCGCCGGCTTCAAAAATCGCCTCCACCTGTTGTGCGATGTCATCAGGTGTGCCAGCCAGAGCGAAGAGTGACAAGATATCGTCTGATATAAGAGCGCCCGCGGTTACGAAATCAAATTTCGATGCGTGCTGCTTTAACCGTTCGATCAAGCCAGGGTCGATGTCCAGTGTCGGGTCCAAGTCAGCGACCACAGGCAGGTAAAGAGCCACTTCCCGTTTGGCCAGTTTCCGTGCAGCCTGGCCGTCGTCATCTATCACCGTCACTGCACCCAGTGTGAGCTGTGGGAGTTCTCCATCCGTTGCATTTCTCATGAGTTTTTTGTAGTGGGGCACGATCCTGGGGTTGACGGTGCCGCCCAGTTTAATGTCGCTGACAAGATCAATGCATGTGCCAATGGTTTTAGCCCCCCAGGATCCAAGCAGGAAGGGAATATCAGGGCGCAATATGGGCCAGCGTAAGCTGTCTCCACCCGCCAGGGAAAAATGCTCGAGTGTAAGTTGTTCGGTGTTTTTCTGCAGGAGATGTCGGATTATTTGCAGAGCCTCGCACAGAGCAGCTGGTGCTGGTGGCGTGTCCAGATTGAGAAATTCCAACCAGCCGCCTCTGGCCAGACCCAGGTATGCCCGGCCCGCGGATGCCTCGTCTATCAGGGCTATATTTCCGGCAATATTGATGGGGTGGCAGGTGAATGGGTTGACGGCCGCCACACCGATTTCTACCCGCGTGGTATGTCTGGCTATCTCCATCAGTGGTAGCCAGGCGGGTTGATAGAGCAGGTCGTTGTAGACACTGATACGGTCGAAGCCCCAGGCTTCAGCCGCCGCGGCCAACTCGCCGTATCGGGGCAGGGGTTTGTCAGTTTGCAGGGCGAGGGACAGTTGTTTCTGTGACATAAACTCAAAGGCCCAGAAGACGAAAATAGTCCGGCAGTTTTTCTACCGTCAGCCACAGGGCCAGCAGCAGGGTTACTCCCAGAATCAGGTTGCGGCCAGGACCAGCAAGGCCGTTTTTCATGAGTGTTTTTTGATTGACGAGATAAATAACGATAACCAGCACCAGCGGTATTACAATGGCGTTAAAGCCCATCAGCAGAACCACCTTCAACATCGCCGGGAATGACCAGAAGGGGGCGAGCAGGGCGGGAAGAAGCACCCAGACCAGCATGGCTCTCTTGAATCCAGGGTTCTCCTTGCGATCGTGCCAGTCGCGCCCGAGCATGTCGAGACAGAAGTAGCACATTACCTGCACCACCACGACGAAGGTGGTCAGGGCAGCAACCAACAGACCGGCTGTGAACACCAGCGGACCCAGAAAATCTATGGCGGCGGGGAATGCGTGCACCAGTACCTGACCGGCTTCGTGAACGGTATCAATGCCGGCATGATTCGAGAGCGGAAAAAGTGCGTAGCCTCCGGCAATGATGACAAAGGCAGAGTAGCAGCCAAATATCACCCCCAGGTTGATCACCGACTTGCGGGTCTCAGAGGCGAGATCCGGGTTGCCCGTGCTGGACTCGGCGCTCATGTAGGGAATACCCAGTAGCGCCGCGGGCGCAAGCGCGCTGCCAATAATGGCGATGATGGAACTGGTCGCCATGCGTGTTTCTCCGGACATCGGATCCATCACAGATGCAGGAATGGTGGGAACAAACCCCTGCGCAATCGCAAGAATCTCCCTCAGGCCGCTGATCGCCACGATGAGGAAAGTGAAAAACATCAGTACCATCAGTGCGGTCATCCAGCTCTGCATGCGCTGATAGCCGCCACTGGTCAGTAGCCAGGCCAGCAGCGCGCCCATACCCAGGGAAAGCACAATCTCCAGAACCCGATAGGTATCCTGGTACGCGGTATCCTGTTCTGCGCCAGTAGGCGGATGTAGGCCGGCGAGCGAAAGCAGAGCCGAGGTGATGACGGACATTTGCCCCATGGCAATCAGCAGGTGTACCGGCGCATTGATGGCCAGAATCAGCCAGCCGATGCCTGGGTGTATGCGCTCCGAGATCAGCCTGAACATTCCCTTGTCAGGGTTTAACAGACCGATGCGCGAAGCGGAGTCCACCGATATGACGAACAGCGGCAACATCAGCGGTATCACCCATAGCAGGCTATAGCCAAACCAGGCACCGGCCAATATCAGGGATGAGGCGGCTCCGGCGCCCATGGTTCCGGCGGCCATAACGGCGGTAGGGCCAACCAGATTACGAAATATCGCGACGGGCGATTTCATCTAATTGATCGTCATTGACTGTGGGTCACTGTCTGTGGGTCATTGTCTGTGGGTGATTGTAGATCGGCCTGACCGGGATCAAAGGGTTGCAGCAGCTTTGGGCAGGCGGTGCCCGGCGCAGCGATTCCTGTAGTAGAAAGTTCGATAAATGTGGTGGTGGCAAAGGTGGCGAACCCCGGTACACCCAGGTGTATGCTGGTATCGAGGATCGCGTGCTCGACGGAGAGTTGATAGGCACTTTGCGCGATCAGGCTTTCCGCCGGGATGGTATAACTTGTGGTCGAAAAATCCAGATAGGGAGTTCCTTCAAAGGGTCGACCACTGTGCGCTTGCCGTTGCCCGTGACAGTCGCCCATGATGACAAATAAGAGGTCATTCATGATGTTCAGGGGGTCGGCGCGTCCGTGCTCAAAGTTGCTCCAGCGAACTTCCAGATCCAGTTCGGGGTTCACCCCATCCACCGCAACGCGCACGTCATTCTGGTACAGATAAATTTTGGGCGCCCTGGGAAGCGCTGAACCAGCACTGCGAGAATTGATCAGGTTGACGGTTTGTTCAGTCGTCCCGGTCGATGGCGTGTGATAGCGGAAGCGATAGTCTCCGTCAGGGTAGTTTTGTTCCAGTTCTGCTTCGCTGCGGTAGCGGCCGCCATGCCATTCCAGGGCATAACCAGCGTCTTCAAAAGCCGCCTCCTCGCCGGTCACTCCCGGTGTGCGGATGCTGGCATCGCTTACCTTCCCGTTGGCCTTTAGAAAAATCTCGGCAAAGAAGTGGTAGTTGAGCACACGGGGATCGCTATCGCCAACCTGTGTGAAATTCGCCGTTTTTCCGGCAACCACGAAGGTGATATCGTTCTGCGCCGCTCCGGCAAATGCACCGGTCGCAAATAACAGGCAACTGCAAAACAGTCCGCGCACAGAAGTTTTCAACACCGGTCTTCTCCTTAACTGGATTGCCACCACCAGCTTGATTTATGCCGCCCTCTATCCACCAGTTTGTCATCCAGCCACAGCGCCAGGCGGCGCAACGGGGAACCTGCCAGGCGTAACCAGAGTCGGTGATACCAGCGTTTATAGTCGCGATTAAAGGGACACACGCGAATACAAATTGAGCAATCCGTGTTTTGATTGACCCAGAATTTAAAGCATTTTTCCGCGTCTACCGTCCATTTTGCGACCCCGATTAAATTCGAGCGGTTGTGAACCTTGTCCGAGGGTGGCTCAAAAGGTATGGCTTTGGGCGGGCACCCGGTTGCACATCGGTCACAAATGTTACAAAAGGCTTCGACGCCGAATTTTTTCGGTGTGTCATGGTCCAGGGGCAAATCGGTAAAGATTCGTCCGAGGCGAAGACGCGGTCCATATTCCGGGGTAATCAGCAGACTGTGACGCCCGACCTCGCCAAAACCTGCTTGTACCGCCAGGGGAATACCCAATGATGAATCATTCATTGTGGCGTAGGCGCGGTAGCCCAGATTGCGTATGTATTGTGCCAGTGTCAGCAGGGTCAGTGCGTCATAGGAGTAACCGAGTCCCGTGGCACTCCCCGACAGTGCAGAAGGCACCGTGCGGGTCAAATCAACGTCCATGGATTCGCCAATCACGATAACGTGTGGCAGGTCATCGGGAATATCCAGCGGTTTGCTGTCAAGAACGCGCTCGTCGAAGATGCCACTGTACATCCAGCGTTCGTCGTAGCCACAGACACCAAATAAATCTGCACCGCTTAAGTGCGCTATCTTTTTCAGGTCCGCAGTGGCCTCCTCAGTCGACTCGAATGGGTAGGGTTCTGGCCAGCCTTCCTCGTGGGATGTGAAGTGATCAAAGAACCCTTCCTTGCGACCGGTTTCTTCACGATTTACATCCCGCAGAATATTGGTGACATGCCAGGCGGCATTGCGCAGCGCATAGTCCCGTTGGCTGAAGCCGTCCGTGCGTCGGGAGCGTGCGTTGGGCATGAAATAGCCTTCAAAAAAAGCCCGTGCCTTGTCTGACTGGATTTCCGGATCCCACTGGGAGCGGCAGTAAATATCATTGCGCTGATCAAAGGTCTGGAAGTTGTCCAAGACCTGAAATCCCGTAAGCTCGTCAATGGGTTTGCGGTGCCTCATGGTTCTTATTCTGTACTGCCGAGCTTGTGAGTATCAACCCTATGTAGTACGGTTGCAACATGTTTGATATCAAACTAAATAGTATGTGAGTGATGGTGAAGCTCGCGGAAACAGATCTTGATCTCGGCGAGTTGCCGGAACAGATCATTGTCGAGCTGCGTATTTGCCAGATTTTGGCTGAACAGGCATTTACTGCGGATAGTATGGATGGCGTCTCACCTGGTTTGTATATGATTCTGGCTCTGATCGACAAAAACCCGGGGCAGAAGCAGTCGACCCTCGCATCCTGTGTCAAGCTTGATCGCTCAACGCTGGTTCCATTACTCAATCAATGTGAACGAAAACAGTGGATACAGCGAAAGCCATACGAAGGTGATGGACGGGCGCGGGCCGTCTATCTCACACGACAGGGGAAAGCCGTGGTGCGACGTCAGGCGGATAAACTTGCAGGTTTGGAAGCCGGGGTAGGTGCCCACATGGCGTTCGGTGAGCGAGATACTCTGTTGCGTTTACTGAAACAGTTTCAGGTGGCGATTGCAGCAGGTACGCCGGACGAAGCGCATGGCTGACTACCGTGAATCGGGATACGCAGATTTCCCCGGCATTTATCTGCTGAATCACTCGGTTGGACGGCCGCCACTGCGGGTCATGGCGGCAGCGAACAACGATTTCTTTGTGCCCTGGATAGATGCTTGCGGTGATGTGTGGCCGGCCTGGTTTGAAGCAATTGATAAATTCCGGCGTGCCGTGGCGCGCCTGTTGGGAACAGAGTTTCGCCTGATCTGTCCGCAGGCCAATCTTTCCAGCGCTCTGGCCAAGGTCGTTTATTCAACACCATTGGACACGGAGCGCAACGTTTTGCTGTGCCACGGCGCGGATTTTCCCTCCATGGGGTTTGTGCTCGGTCAGGCGGAAAAAGAAGGGTTTGAGCTGCGGGTCATTCCGGCAGACGCAGATCCCCAGGACCCCGAAACCTGGCGTCATTATATTGACGCGCGAGTGCGACTGGGGCTGGTGACCCATGTACATTCGAATACCAGTCAATTGCTACCTGTCGCGGCAATTTGCAGACTGCTGCGGGAGCGGGGTGCGTTCAGCGTAGTGGATATTGCGCAATCCGTGGGGGTTGTGCCAATTTCCGTCTCAGAATGGGGCTGCGACATAGTGCTGGGATCCTGTGTTAAATGGCTATGCGGGGGGCCGGGAGCCGGCTTTATGTGGGTGTCTGAAGGCTGTCTCGATACGCTGGAACCCCGCGATGTGGGATGGTTTTCCCATGCTGATCCCTTTGAGTTCAAGTTGGACGACTTCCGGTATCATGACAGCGCCTTGAAATTTTGGGGAGGGACGCCCTCGATATTACCCTTCTCTGTTGCCAGTGCCGCTATAGAACATGCACTTGAGCGAGGAATTGATGTTATCAGAGAGCACAATCAGGCCTTGGTGGACATTATGGTCAATGCACTGTCTGCGGAAAGTATCGGTTCTCCACGTATTGCTGCTGAACGGGGTGGTACCGCTGTGGTCAATCCGGTCGCGGGTCATCATGTTGTAGCGGAGCGTCTGAGCGCAGCAGGCGTGGCCTATGATCAGCGCAGCACCGGCTTTCGTCTCTCCCCGCACATATATAACACGGCTGATGAAATCGGCCTGGTCTTGGCTGCGCTGACGCCCACAATCCGATAGCTGCAAATCTCGCAACGAAGTTAGTCCCAAGAAGTCCCAGATCGTCAACAAAAGTGCGCGTTTCAGTATAAATTTTCAACCCTTGTAACGTTATACAAAAGACTGACCAAAAAGTGACGAAAGGGGTAGGAATCTGGCTTGTTCAGAGTCTATACTGGAGTGTCGCGCGCTTTCGATTCATACAATGCGAGCGATAAAAAAGTATATAAAACAAATAGTTACATATCTTTGTGTCACTCGCATCAGAATGGATGTGGCGCTACCCCGCTTAACAATAGCCCAGGGGGCTGAAATCGGGGCATTTTAACAATAGGGAAGGGTCGTAATGCGTGAAAAATTCTCGGGTTTAATCGCCGTAGTAATATTGTCTTTCATCGCTGCAACAGCCCAGGGCGCTGAAGGTTTGCTGGAAGTTCTCGAAAAGGCCAAGCGGGCTGATCCAGCGTTTCTTGGGGCGGGCCATCAACGGGATGCGGTGGCGGAGAGTGTCAACCAGGCCCGGTCCCGACTGCTTCCCTCCCTGGCCTTTACCGCCGAGCGCACAGAGAACAAAGACACTTATATTAAATCAGAGACTCTCGTTCTCGATCTCGATGAGCTCAAATACAACACCACCAATACCGCCGTCACGCTGAATCAATCGATATACAACCATGCCGACTGGGTGCGTTACCGCCAATCCAAAGTGATACGTAATCGCGCGGATGTGGAGTATGACAAGGCACGACAGGATATGTTGCTGAATGTGGCCGAGCGATACCTGGTCGTTTTGAAAACGAAGGGACAGCTGGGCGCTATCCAGGCTGAAAAGAAAGCACTGGAAGGTCATATGGATTATGCGGTGAAGAGTCGTCGTGCGGGACTGGGTCGGCTGTCAGATGTGGTCGATACCGAAGCCCGCTACTTTACGGCTCTTGCTGAAGAAGCTGCCTTTATCAAAGCGTTGAACGACGCTCGCTTTAATCTGATGCAGATGACAGGAGAGTTGCCTCCAGAATTGCGGCCTCTGCGTGATGATATGCCGATGGAATTGCCGCAGCCGGAAGATGCCAGTCACTGGATTGAACTTGGACAGAAAACCAACCCCGATGTGTTGGCGCAACAGTTCGGTCTTGATGAATCCCGGATGGAGGTTAAGGCCCAGACGGCAGGACACTACCCGAGCCTGAATCTGGTTTTGCGCAAGTTCACCGACAAGCAGAGTGATTCACAATTTGGCGGTGGCAGCGAAATCGACCGTGATGAAGCAGCCATTCAATTGGATTTTCCACTCTACGAAGGTGGTGATACCTCGTCCAAGCGCCGTGAAGCCATTAAACGGATGCACAAGGCTCAGGAAGACCTCACTCAAATCATGCGTGCCATTGAGCTGGATGTAAGTTCGGCGTATCAGGGCGTGGTCGCCAACATAGCCCAGGTAATGGCCCTGGAGAAAACGGTAGCCTCCCAGCAAGAAGTGTTACGCAATAAAAAGAAAGGCCAGCAGGCCGGTCTTTACACCATGCTTATCGTGCTGGATGCCCAGCGGGACCTGGCTGATGCGCAGCGCAATTATATCGGTGCCCGTTACGATTTCGCGATCAATATTTTAAAGCTTAAACGTGCTGCAGGAGTGCTGGTGGAACCAGACCTCGCTGAAGTGAGTCGCTGGTTGCAGTAAGGCAATTGCGACATTGTTGGATAAAAATGGAATTTAATTTGAACTAGCAGGTAGAACCGCCATCTTCAGGACTTAATTTTTTGATCCCGGAAGCTATGTCAAGCGACCGGAGTCAGTTCAGGAGGACCGGTCAAGGTATAGCTGATATGAAGTACTTATTCGCGCGATTATTTCAATCCCGATTCGCCCGCGGCCGGGAATTGAGAAAATTTCTCTGGAATTCTCAGGCTTCAAAAGCTAAACGAAAGAATCGTTACCTGGCCGAACAAATGGAGGCCAGATACCTCCTGTCTGCCGATCTTGCACCCTTTGCCGGGGACCAGATGCTGCGCGAACACCTCGATCACCAACAGGTGGTGCAACAGGTTATTGAAAATGGCTTGTTCGAGGCCGAAATCGCCAACGATGTACCCACTCTGCAGCGCGAAGCGCTACCGGAACTCTTTGCCGCCAGTAATGACGAAGAACAGTCCGACGGCTATGTAGCACCCTCCGAAGAAGGTATTTACTACGTACAGCAATTGTCTGGTCATCAGGTTGTCGTAGTCGACACGAGTATTGATGACTATCATCTGCTGTTGGACCGTTTTATGGGTCCTCTGCTGAGCGATCTCGAGTTTGAGGGCATCAGCGGTACCAAGTCGCAGATGGCCACCTGGGAAGGTGAAAACTCCAGCCTGACGGTTGTGCTGTTGGGTGATGGCGGTTCCACAAACAGTCTGCAACAAATAGCCAGTATTCTTGGTGAGATGCAGGATGTTGCAGCATTGCATGTCCTGAGCCACGCGCAGGCCGGTGAATTGCAATTGGGCGACGTCGATCTGAATAGCAGCAACCTGAGTCAGTACGAGGCGCTGCTGCGCACGTGGGGTGAGTCTCTTTCTGAGGACGGTGACATCCTGTTTTACGGCTGTAATCTCTCATCCGGCGAAGTCGGGTTTGAATTTATCGATCGACTTGCTGGTGTTACGGCGGCCGACATCGCCGCGTCGAGCAATCTGACCGGTAACGGGCGCATCGGTGGTGACTGGATTCTGGAAACCGAGTTTGGTGTGGTGGATGTGCCCAGTGCGTTCAGTAGCAATGATCCGATTTATGATG
>CALJGI010000020.1 GCA_938074045.1 uncultured Halieaceae bacterium | reverse complement strand
CCAATGGCACCGCTGCCGGTAATCGAGAAGTCAGCCACTCCGTTTGCATCAGTCAATACATTTCCCGAGGAGGGTTCCAGAGTTCCTGTTGTGGTGCCGGCTGAAACAATTACACTGCTCTGTGGTATCGGCTCAGCGCCACCACTGAGCAGCACAGTTGCGCGCAGTGTGAAGGTTTGCCCCAGTTCTATCTGTGGACCGGCCAGTACAGGATCCGCGCTACTGTCACTGGTATCGAGTAGTTCAAGATTTACGATGATTCCCAACTGTACGGCTGGTTCCACAACCTGGAAGTTTCTAACCGCGGTGGCGGTATCATCTTCAATGGAGACGCTGATGGCTCCTGCACCCAGTGCATCACCTGCGACCAGCTGAAATATGGCGATACCACCTGCATCAGTCAGTGACGTAGCATTGCCCGGCTGTATCGATCCCAGCGATGTTGAGGCGCTGACCAGTCGATTCGCCAGCGGATTTTCCACCGCACCATCGCTCTGTATGGCCTTCACCCGCACTGTGACTGTCCCACCCTGATCGACATCCGAGGCAAGTTCGGCGCCCTGTGCATCAAAAAACTGAATCTCCAGCACGGTTCCCAGAGGGACGCTGGGCTCTACAACTTCAAAATTTACCGTTGCACTCTCGCTGGCACCCTCAGCCGACACCGTGATCACACCCGCTCCGCGAACCTCACCTACATTGAGAGAGAGCGTTGCCTGACCAGATCCGTCGGTCAGCCCACTGGCAGAAGGAGGATCAATTGTCCCCAGCGAGCTCGAAGCGTTAACGATTACATCCGCCAAAGGCGAATCAGTGATGCCGTCATTCTGGTTGACTGTAATCTGAACGATCACCGTAGATCCGGCTTCAATCTCGGAATCAACAGCTTCTCCGCTCTCACTCACAATAGCTGCGGTAACCGAGGTACTGATAACAGGGGTATCAGGGGTATTGTCAGGCGCGGAGCCAAATCCACCATCGCTTCCCCCACCACCGCCACAGGCAGTGAGAACAAGAGATAAAAGTGCCACCTGCAGGGTTTCAAACGGGGCGGTGCGAAGTCGATAAATCATTATTCTGTCCCTAAGATCACTGCGCTCACGACGCTGACTGACGCCTATCTACATGATATTTGCGGGGTTTACCGGTCTAGTCAACCTCCCCCCACTCTTTTTTCGATTAAGACTACTCCGAGTATAGTCCGAACCGTTTATTTTTCAACCACTTAGAAGAAATACTTAAGATTTACCTTTCGAGGCAGAGATACCAATGTTTCATGTTAGATTGGTATCTATCCATTGCAGGACGTCCTCGTGGTGACTCTTGGTCTTAACCTTGTCTATAACGTGCTTTAGCCGGCCATCCTTGCCGACAATAAACGTGGTCCGCAAAACGCCCATAAACTCTCGTCCCATGAACTTTTTCATTGCCCACACACCGTATTTCTCAATCGCCTTGTGCTGCTCATCTGACAACAGGTCAAATTCCAATTGGTACTTATTATCAAACCGGGACAGTTTCGCGACTGGATCCGGACTGATTGCTACCACCACGGTATCAGCAGCGGCAAATTTCTTGCGATAATCCCTTATCCCACAAGCCTGTGTGGTACATCCAGGTGTCAACGCCCTGGGATAGAAATAAACAACCACATTTTTTTTACCCCGCCAGTCTTTGAGGACAAACTTCTCGCCCTGTTGATTCAGCAGAGTGAACGTTGGAGCCATATTGCCAATCTTTGGAAATGCCATGGATTTCTCCTCTATTGCGTGGTATGTCATTAATCGATCTGGTCGTCATGCTCGAGGGACAGATCCCCCGCAGCGAGATCACTGCCCTCGATATCTTCATCTGTCAATATTTCCCGGGGAATCTGCCGTTTGGTGCGCGCGCCTAATTTCTCAAGCTGACCTACCCGTCGACTGAGGTTACCGCGACCGGTAGTGAGGCGACGCATGCTCAAGTCGTAGGCATCCCGTGATTTTTCAAGCTGCCTGCCCACATCCAGAAGAGATTCAACCACCAACACAAACTGATCGTGAATCGCGCCTGCCTGGGCGGCAATTTTTTCCGCGTTTTGATTCTGTTGTTCATAGCGCCAAATGCTCGTCACTGTGCGTAATGTAGCCAACAGTGTGGTCGGACTAACGACGATAATGTGGCGCTCATAGGCCCGGCTGAACATTTCTGGGTCGGCATCAAATGCTGCCATAAAGGCAGATTCAATCGGCACAAAAATCAGCACGAAATCGAGCGTTCGCAAGCCTTCCAGCTGCTCATAATCCTTGAAGCTAAGGGAATCAATGTGACTCCGAATTGCCTGTACATGAGCTCGCAAAGCCAGGCTACGATCCTCCTCATTGTCAGCCGACGTATACCGCTCGTAATCGACCAGCGAAACCTTAGAGTCAACCACGATGTCTTTTTCTTCCGGCAAGCGAACAACAACGTCGGGAACGCGACGCCGCCCATCCTCGGTTTTATAGCTGGTTTGGGTGATGTATTCATGGCCCTTGCGCAGACCGGACTCTTCCAGCACACGTTCCAGAACCACCTCGCCCCAGTTTCCCTGGACCTTTTTGTCCCCTTTCAGTGCCTTGGTGAGATTGACTGCGTCCTGGCTCATCTGAGTGTTGAGGCTCTTTAACTGCCCGACTTCATGCAGCAATGACTGGCGTTCTTTGCTCTCTTTCTCGTAAACGTCTTCTACCTTGCGCTTGAAATCCTTGAGTTGCTCCTTCAGCGGCGACAGAGCGCCGTCCAACACCTGCTTGCTGTCACGCGAAAAATGCTGTCTCTTTTCCTCGAATATCTTTCCCGCCAATGCCTGAAACTCGTCACTCAGCTGTTTGCGCGCGGCGGTGACAAGTGCAATACGTTCCTCGCCGGATTTGACCTCATGCCGAAGACGTTCCTCCAGGCGGATGTTCTCCCTTCTGACCTCATCATGCGTGGACCGCAGATCAGACAACTGCTTTTGTACATCAACAAAATTATTCTCGGCATCTTCCAGCCTGACGAGCTCACGTTCCAATCTCAGCTCGCGCTCCCGAGCGTGCTCAAGCAGTGCGCGCCCCCTGAGCCCCAGCCATAACTGCAAAACTGCCAGCACCAGAAAAAACACGGCGATCACAAACCACAAACTTGGCTGTGATTCGAACGCAGCAATAAGGCTTGTTAGATTCAATGAACGGTCCGGCGGTATTGACGCGCTAATGATACGCTACGCCGATAAGGCGCAAAAGTCCCTGCACAGATAGTTTCAGTCTCAGCGTACCAATTTGGAGACTCTGACTGGGAAGTTACCTTCCTTTCGATCCTCCAGGAACTCCCTGAGAGTTTGTGTAACCGGCAGGAACGCCATCTCCTGCCATGGAATGTCATCTTCGGCAAACAACTCCACCTCAGTACTCTCGGGTCCCACGCCAAACTGGCCATCCACAATCCCGGTGCGATAGAACATATAAACCTGATTAATCTGGGGCATATCAAATATTCGATACAGATGTTGATCTACCACGGTGGCCCTGGCTTCCTCCCAGGTCTCACGGGCCGCGCCCTCCATGGTGGTTTCACCATTTTCCATAAACCCAGCAGGTAACGTCCACAGACCATAGCGTGGTTCAATGGCGCGTCGGCATAGTAGAATCTTGTCCTCGTGCACAGGCAGGCAGCCAACGATGACCCGGGGATTCTGATAATGTATGACGCCACAAGCGTCACAGACATATCGGTTCCTATCGTCGCCTTCCGGAATTCGCAGGGTTACAACAACGCCGCAATAACTACAAAATTTCACTCAGATGGTCTCCGCTTCCTGTGAGACTTAGTCTAGCACCCGGTACCGACCACCGTGAAACACTAGCGGCTCGGTGTGAGGACCATTTTCCATTTCGACCACGCGACCAACCAATATCAGATGATCACCACCGTCATGTCTGGCATCAAGCTCACATTCGAAGGAAGCGACAGCATCCTTTATCACCGGCACGTTTGCCTCACCGATAAAGTAGTGGTCCGGGTGGAGGTCATGTTCGTTCTTGCGAGCATATCGGCTGGATAGGTCCTGTTGCCCGGAATTCAGGACATTGACAGCAAATACATTCGTTTCCGACCAGGCATCAGCAAGCTCGCTGTCCTTTTGCAGACTCCATAAAATAAGTGGCGGATCAAGGGACACCGCCGCGAAGGAATTTACAGTCATGCCGAATGCAGCAAAACCCGCCGGGCTGGCGGTCACAACGCAGACTCCAGTTGGAAACTGGCCCAGCGCATCACGGAAAAGACGGGGATCAAAACTCATACCTATACCTGAAATAAATTAATGTGATTCTGAAAATGAATGTCCATGGAACGTTAGCCCCGGGGGGCATACAGCTACAGCGCGATCAAAGCCCCCAGCGCTCTGCCGCCTCTGTATCGGTGTCACGCGCTTCAACCCACCACGCTCCACCGGTGCCAAGCTCCTTTTTCCAGAGGGGTGCACGGGTTTTGAGATAGTCCATAATGAACTCACAGGCGGCAAAAGCCTCCCGCCGGTGTAAACTGCTGACACCTACGTAAACTATCTGCTCACCCGCTTCGAGACGACCTACCCTGTGCACAACCCGCACGGCGAGCAAGGACCAGCGCTGCGCAGCTTCTTCAAAAATGGCCGCGATGCTGGACTCAGTCATACCGGGATAGCTCTCCACCTCAATCGCTTCAATTACGCCATTCGGGCCCGCGCCTCGCACCAGTCCGACGAAGGTAGCCAGCGCCCCGGCGCTGCCGCCACAAGCGAATATCTCAGCCTGCAGCGCATCCTGACTAAAATCTTCACGGGTGATGACAACTGCACAATCAGGCTGGAAGGCTGTCATCGTTATCCACCTGTAACCGGGGGATAGAACGCCACTTCGTCCCCTTCAGCCAGAACCTGGTCGTTCTCCGCAACAACTTGATTGACCGCGCGGACGACGTTTTCTCCACCGAGCACCTCACTCCAGTGCGAAGCGTGCTGCTCGGCAAGGCATAGCTGGAGTTGTTCCAGGGTAATATCCTGCTCAACCTGGGCCGTCAATCTCGACACGCCCAGTTGTTCGCGAATACGCGCAAAAAACAAGACATCAATCTTCATTATTCAACTCACCCAACTCATCCCGCTGCCAATCCCCGGATTTACCCCCGCGCTTCTCATACACACATATATGCTCAATGACCATGCCCCGATCAACGGCTTTGCACATATCATAAATGGTCAATGCGGCTACGCTGGCCGCCGTCAGCGCCTCCATTTCTACCCCGGTCTTACCGGTTACAACGCAACGGGCCTCGATTATGACGCTGGAGTTTTCCCGGTCTGCATCCAGTATGATCTCAACGCTGCTCAATGGCAGCGGATGGCAAAGAGGGATCAAATCAGCACAACGCTTTGCAGCCTGGATACCAGCAATTCGGGCTGTCGCGAATACATCTCCCTTGGCGTGGCCACCATTGATGATCAGATCCAGAGTAGACGGTTGCATGAGCACCCTGGCACCGGCACAGGCTTCCCGCCGGCTATCTGCCTTGGTTGACACATCCACCATCCGGGCGTTTCCGTCACTATCAATGTGCGTCAGATCGTTCACGACCACCCCTGTTTCCCAAACCGCCTATTATACAGCTCGCAACCACTTCCCCACCACCGCAGACAACAATTGACCCAGTATGAACATATTGACCGCTCCAGCTATTAATTCGATATCACTCCGGTTTTAATGTTTCTGGTCAACAACACACAGGAAACACAAGCCATGACAAATCTGAAATTGGGATTGCAGTTGGGATACTGGGGGGCGCTGGCGCCTGGCAATGCCCACGTAGAAGCCGCTCAAACCGCGGAACGGCTGGGCTATGATTCGGTATGGACCGCGGAGTCCTGGGGGAATGATTGTTTTACTCCGCTGACCTGGATTGGCGCACACACAGAGAAAATCAGATTGGGCACAGGTGTGGCCCAGTTGTCGGCCCGCACGCCGACCGCCTGCGCCATGGCTACGCTCGCCCTGGACCATCTCTCCAATGGCCGCATGATCCTGGGCCTGGGTGTTTCAGGCCCGCAGGTCGTAGAGGGCTGGTATGGTCAGCCGTACAGCAAGCCCATCTCCCGCACACGCGAGTATGTTGACATTATCCGCCAGGTTTTGCGGCGTGAGGCACCGGTCACTGCTGACGGACCACACTATCCACTACCTTATTCCGGAGCGGGAAGCTGGGGTATGGGCAAAGCGCTGAAATCTATAACTCATCCGCTGCGAGCCGACGTACCAATCTTCATTGGCGCGGAGGGGCCGAAAAATGTGCGCCAGACAGTAGAGATCGCCGACGGCTGGCTGCCATTGTATTACTCACCCTATCGACCCGAGGTCTATGCGGATCAACTCGTGGGTGCCAGTCAGAATTTTGAAATAACTGTTCACACCATCGTAGACATCAATGACGATTTACAGGCCGCCCTGTATCCCGTGAAAGCTATGCTCGGATTCTATGTGGGTGGTATGGGTTCCAAAAAACGCAATTTTCATAAAGAGCTGATGAATCGCATGGGCTATGGCGATGCCGCTGAGGAAGTGCAGAATTTGTTCTTTGCCGGTAAGCGAGATGAGGCTATTGCGGCCGTGCCAGACGAATTTGCCGACGAAATATCGCTGGTTGGTCCACGAGAGAGAATCGCAGAGAAATTGCAGGACTGGAAAAAAACACCAGTCACCACCTTACTGGTTCATGGGGATGAGGCCTTACTGACGGCGATGGCGGAAATAGTACTCTGAAAGCCATCGCAGCGCGCATCTTTTAAGGTGTTCTTTGTGGATCGATACTAGCCATGAATGCGCATCAAATAGTCGCTTAACACCTTCTTAGAGCCGTCTTCAAAACCTGTGAACTCGAGACCAAGGTAGAAAATATTCTGGGAGAGTCGGCGATGCACCACCTGACGCGCCTGTGCCACTACAGTGCCCGCGCGCTCCGGCAGTTCGACGGATATACAGGCTTCCGGAGGATACGCCTGCTGCTGCATAAAAAGCTCCGCTGACTCGTGATCGCAACTCAGTAGTACACCGTTTAAAGAGATGTTGACCGTTCGTGCGGTCCGGGAGACTGGTGTCGCCGCTAAGGTTTCCCAGCTAAATTCACAAGGGGCATCGAGCTGATATCGAAAAGGCAGTCTGCGTTCGGTCACCATAGTCGGGACTTCCCGGTTTTTCATAGCCCGAGTCTAGCGAATGTAAATCTTAATGTCCCGTCGGGCGTTGGATGTAGTTAAAGATGAGCATGGCGGCGTTTCCGGTTTCACCGGAA
This sequence comes from uncultured Halieaceae bacterium, assembly GCA_938074045.1. Classification (GTDB taxonomy): domain Bacteria; phylum Pseudomonadota; class Gammaproteobacteria; order Pseudomonadales; family Halieaceae; genus CALJGI01. The sequence goes on along the minus strand of CALJGI010000020.1, from coordinate 94,835 downwards.
TACACCCTGCCCGGATTGGCACGCCCATCAGGATTCGAACCTGAGACCTACGGCTTAGAAGGCCGTTGCTCTATCCAGCTGAGCTATGGGCGCATGGAGAGGGCAGTCGAAAATGGGGTGGCCGACGGGGATTGAACCCGCGACCACAGGAATCACAATCCTGGGCTCTACCAACTGAGCTACGGCCACCATACTGACATGTCCTGAAAACTTGGAAAAAATGGTCGGGGTAGAGAGATTCGAACTCCCGACATCCTGCTCCCAAAGCAGGCGCGCTACCAGACTGCGCTATACCCCGACGCCTATACCACCAAATATTTGCGGTGGCGTATCTCCCATGATTCAGGAGCGCGAATCATACTCGGCACCCAACCCATCGTCAATGTCGTAAATGCCCATTATCGCGGCGCAATTACCACTATCGCGACAGAATTTCAGGTGCGAGAATGCGCCGCACGTTAAATGAACAGGATTCCAGCAATGCCAGCTATCGTACTCGACGGAAAAACACTGGCCCAGCAGACTGAACAAGAAATGAGTCAGCGGGTCACTTCTCTAAAAGAAAAATCTGGCGGCAAAATCCCGATTCTTGCCACTATTCTGGTTGGCGACGACCCAGCTTCGGCCACCTACGTAAAAATGAAGGGTAATGCATGCCGCCGTGTAGGGATGGAATCAATGGCTGTGGAAATGCCATCGAGCACCACCACGAAACAATTACTGGAGAAAATTGCATCGCTTAACGCCAATACGGATGTCCACGGTATTCTGTTGCAACATCCCGTTCCAGAACAAATCGACGAACGTGCCTGTTTTGATGCTATTGCGCTGGAAAAAGATGTAGATGGAGTAACCTGCCTGGGATTTGGCCGCATGGCCATGGGTGAAGAGGCCTATGGCTGCGCCACGCCACAGGGCATCATGCGTATCCTGGCGGCTTATGATATCGCAATTAAAGGCAAGCACGCCGTGGTCGTAGGACGCAGTCCTATTCTGGGCAAACCCATGGCGATGATGCTGCTGCAGGAACACGCAACGGTGACCATCTGTCACTCACGAACACAAAATCTGCCTGACCTGGTGCGCCAGGCTGATATACTGGTGGGCGCAGTAGGAAAGCCCGAATTTATCCGGGCTGACTGGGTAAAAGACGGCGCCGTTGTTATTGATGCCGGCTATCATCCCGGTGGCGTGGGAGATATTGAACTGGGTCCCCTCACGGAACGCGCAGCAGCGTACACACCAGTACCCGGTGGCGTCGGCCCCATGACCATCAATACGCTTATTATGCAGAGTGTCGTGTCTGGAGAGCGCTCGATTACGACTGCGTGAGTCGACGCCACTGAGTGCCATCTCTGCCGTCCTCTAACGAGATCCCCGCGGCAGTGAGCTGCTCGCGGATTTCATCGGCGCGAGCATAGTCTCGCGCTGATTTCGCCGCCAATCGCTCTGCAATCAGAAGCTCTACCTCGTCCCCGGATATCGCGTGTTCCGCAGCACCACCCTGGAGCCACTCTTCGGGGTCCTGCCATAACATTCCGAGTAAATCCCCGGCCGCTAACAAGCGCCCTTTCAACAATGCTTTCTCGTCATGTTCAGCCTTGTTCAGCTCACTGGCGAGATCATGCAGTGCAGCAATAGCCCGAGGGGTATTCAGATCGTCATTCAAGGCGGTATAGAACGCTTCACCCTCCAGGGTGATTTCCATGTCTATATCCACTTCGGCAGAAGCACGCAATGCCCCGTAAAGCCTATTCAATGATTTTTCAGCGTTGGACAACAATTCATCCGTGAAATCCAGTGGAGAACGATAATGCGCGCTTAGCAAGGCATAGCGCAGCACCTCCCCACGGTAACTCTTTAGCAGATCATTCACCGTCGCCACATTCCCAATGGACTTGGACATTTTCTCACCGTTCATGTCGAGAAATGCGTTGTGCATCCAATAGCGCACATATTCGCCCCCATGAGCGCAGACACTCTGGGCAATTTCATTCTCATGATGTGGAAAAATCAGATCCTGGCCGCCACCGTGTATATCGATGCTATCGCCCAGGTGCTCACGAATCATGGCGGAGCATTCCAGATGCCAACCCGGTCGTCCCCTGCCCCATGGACTGTCCCAACCTGGCTCATCTTCGACAGATGGTTTCCACAAAATAAAATCACCGGGATAGCGTTTGTAGTCAGCCACTTCCACCCTGGCACCGGCGAGCATGTCATCCAGCGACCGATTGGACAGCGCGCCATATTCGGCCATGGACTCCACCGCGAACAAGACATGGCCCTGTGACTCATAGGCGTGCTCCTTGGCAATCAACACTTCTATAAACGCGAGCATCGCTTCAATATTGTCCGTCGCGCGCGGGCGCAAGGTGGGGGTCAAGGCGTTCAGAGCCGCCATATCCTCTTCATACTGCTGCGCAAACCGTTCGGTGAACACACCCATGTCTTCACCACTCGCCTTGATGGCCGCAAGAATCTTGTCATCGATATCCGTGATATTGCGGGCGTAAACAACGTCGTCGTAATGTGTCTGCAACAGGCGAAACAATACATCGAAAACCACCACGGGGCGGGCGTTGCCAATGTGCGCGTAGTTGTAGACTGTGGGGCCACATACATACATGGTCACCCGCTCAGGATCCGCCGGTTCAAAGGGCTGCTTGGTCCGCCCCAAGGTATTGAAGATGTGCAGCGTCATTTTCCTTCTCCCCAGCTATCCCGCAGTCCTATGACCCGGTTGAAGACCCGACGTTCTGCGTTGTATTCATAACGATCAGCGACAAAGTAACCTTCGCGTTCAAACTGGAAAACCGTCTCCGGCATCACGTTTTCCAGTCCGCCTTCCAGCCACGCTTCATCGATGGTTACCAGCGAATCCGGGTTAATGTGCACCATCATGTCTTCATCGGTACGATCCGGTGCGGGGTGATTGAACAGCCTGTCGTAAAGCCTGATTTCAACGCGGCTGGCCTGTGCAGCCGACACCCAATGTATCACCCCCTTGGGCTTTACGCCGTCGGCAGGGTCCTGCCCGAGGGAGTTCTCGATAAGACGACACTTCACCGCGGCAATCTCACCGTTATCATCGCGTTCAACTTCATCAGCTTCAATCACGTAGGCATTTCGCAGTCGCACACGCTTACCAAGTACCAGCCGCTTGAACTTCTTATTGGCTTCCTCCCTGAAATCGTCCCGATCAATCAGCAGTTCGCCGCTGAAAGGCAGGCTGCGCTGCCCCATTTCCTCTCGATTAGGGTGTATGGGCGCTGACACTTGCTCTACATGTCCCTCGGCAATATTGGTGATGATCAAGCGAAGCGGATTCAGCACGCACATGGCCCGGGGCGCATTTTCATTCAGGTCATCACGAATACAGTGTTCCAACATGGCGACGTCAACAATACCGTCACTGCGATTGGTGCCGACCATATCGCAAAATGTCCTGATGGAACCTGGTGTATATCCCCTTCTCCGCATACCGCTGATCGTGGGCATACGGGGATCGTCCCAGCCGCTAACGGTCCCGGATTCAACCAGCTGTTTCAGCCTGCGTTTACTGGTGATGGTGTAGTTCACGTTTAATCTGGCAAATTCATACTGCCGTGGCCGCGAGGGCACTGGAAGGTTGTCCAAAAACCATTCATACAAAGGTCTGTGGTCCTCAAATTCCAGTGTGCATATCGAATGTGTAATACCCTCTATGGCATCCTCCTGCCCGTGGGCAAAGTCATAGGTCGGATATATGCACCACTCATTTCCTGTTTGATGGTGGTGCAACTTGCGGATGCGATAAAGAATCGGGTCACGCATGTTTATATTCGGCGACGCCATATCGATTCGAGCGCGCAGCACCCGACTGCCTTCATCAAACTTACCAGCCTTCATACCCTCGAGTAACGCGAGATTTTCCTCTGTGGTGCGCTCCCGGTAGGGGCTATTTCGGCCCGGCTCAGTCAGCGTACCCCGATACTCGCGCGCTTCATCGGCGGACAGATCACAGACATAGGCCATGCCTTGGTTGATCAGCCATTTGGCCCACTCATAAAGCTGATGAAAGTAGCTGGAAGCGTAGAGCACCTCATCATTCCACTGATAACCCAGCCACCGCACATCATCCTGGATAGCATCGATATAAACCTGATTCTCCTTCTCCGGGTTGGTGTCATCGAAGCGCAGATTACAGCGTCCACCGAATTGCTCAGCGAGACCGAAGTTCACACTGATAGACTTCGCGTGACCGATGTGGAGGTATCCATTGGGTTCAGGCGGAAACCGCGTTACCACGACGTCATGCTTGCCGCTTTCCAGATCAGTATTGATGATAGTTGCCAGAAAATTGCTACTGGCTTCCCTGCTTTCCTTCATGTCTATGTCAGTCCAATTGGGTTGATTCAACCCAGCGCGACGCGGTGGGCGGCGTATTATAGCGGGACGGGCTGCAGCGTAGTACTGGCTCATTCGTGCTATTCACGCGAAATCAGTCACAATTTCCATCATCGAGGCGGCGCTTCGTGTTTCACGGCGGTGAAAAAATCCGTATGATGGCCCCCGTAAAACATGGCAAGGACAGCAAAATGATCATAATGAAGACCAACTACGGCACCATTGAACTGGAGCTGGATCACGAAAATGCGCCTAAAACAGCGGCGAATTTCGAGCAGTACGCGCGTGATGGGTTCTATGACGGGACAATTTTTCATCGCGTCATCAACAATTTTATGATTCAGGGTGGCGGATTCGAAAGCGGTATGACCCAGAAGCCTACCGGGGCCCCTGTTGAGAACGAGGCAGACAACGGTCTTCGCAATGACACGGGCACCATAGCCATGGCGAGAACCATGGACCCCCACTCGGCAACGGCCCAGTTCTTCATCAATATTTCAGACAATGACTTCCTGAATCACACAGCGAAGAATTCCCAGGGCTGGGGATATACGGTTTTTGGGAAGGTTACTTCAGGCAACGACGTGATCGAAAAGATCAAATCAGTACAAACCGGATCCAGTGGCGGGCACCAGGACGTTCCGCTGGATGATGTACTGATTGAGTCGGTCTCAATCGCGGAATAAGCGGCGCCGACGTGACTTCCTTATTCATCTCGGACCTCCACCTTGATGAATCTCGACCAGAAGTCACTCATGCGTTGCTAAACTTTCTCCACAGGGCAGCGGGAGAATGCAAAGCCCTGTACATTCTTGGTGACCTGTTCGAAAGTTGGATAGGAGATGACGACGAGAGCCCGCTGAGCAGTCGTGTCAGTCGAGCATTGAAAGCCTTCCACGCCACCGGTTCCGACGTATACTTTATGCACGGCAACAGGGATTTTCTCGTCGGTGAGGCATTCTGCGAGCGCAGCGCTGTCATACTGTTACCCGAACCCTACACCTTCGACCTGGCGGGCCACAAAACGATGTTGTTACACGGCGACAGCCTGTGTACTCAGGATCAGGCCTATCAGACATTTCGCAAACAGGTGCGAGACCCCGCCTATCAGGCGAGGATATTGACCGAACCACTGGAAGAGCGGCGCAAGCTGGCGCTGAAAATGCGTGACATGAGTGCAGAGGCGACGAGTAACAAACCAGCCGATATCATGGATGTGACTGAATCCGAAGTGCAGAGTGTGATGGAGTCACACGGTTCCACGCTCTTGATCCACGGGCATACACACCGGCCACAGCGCCATCCCCTGAATCTCAGCCATGGGCCGAGCGAAAGAATCGTGCTCGGGGACTGGCATCGCAGCTCCCACTATCTGCGGGTCAGTGACAACGAAATCGATCTCATCAGGTTTCAAATATCAGCGTGACGAGCTAGTAGCTGGCGCACCGCTGTGAAAACGAAACTCAGCGTCTTCGCTTTCAATCAACTCTGTTTCCCGCTTCCTTATCTCAACACAACGATCCTCAATCTCACGCCCATCGGCAGCGGCTTCAGCTAGACGCAGATAATCTTTATAGTGCCTGGCTTCGGACTTGAGCAGAGACCGATAAAAGTCTGCCAGTTCGTCCTCCAGGAGCGGCGCCAGGGCCGCAAATCGCTCACAGGACCGCGCTTCGATAAAGGCACCAACCAGCAGGGTATCCACCAGCCTTCCCGGTTCGGTCGTCCTCACCAATCCACGCAAATCTCCTGCGTAGCGCGAAGCACTAACTTGTCGATAGTTGATGTCCCTGCGCTTCATCAGCGTGATGACCTGTTCGAAATGCCTCAATTCCTCCCTCGCAAGGCGCGAAAGTTTGTGCAGCAGAGGGTAATGCTCAACATAGCGATACATGAGATTCAGCGCTGTAGAGGCTGCCTTTTTTTCACAATTGGCGTGATCGATCAGCAACAGAGGAAGGTTACGGGGCCGAGCCGCCGTCTCCAGCCAGGCCGCAGGCGTGGGCGAGCCCAGAAATTCCAGAATATCACTCAGGTCTGTGGTAGCGGCCTTCATACTGACTGTGCTCCTTAATTCCTGCCCGCTTCACGCCGGAACTGCATGTTGGAGGATTTACCCATTCCAGTACTTCAGACTTTAATATAGCGTTCGTAATGTGCTTCTGAAAGTTCATAGAAATCGGTATCGATTCGATCTCGCATTCGCAGTGGAGACAAAGCCGCCATTTCAGAAGAGAGTTTCAGACCAAAGTTTTCGGGGATATCGAGCTGACCTGCTGCTGCGCGCAGCAGCGCCAGTACGCGTTGCGTATCTCCGCCCGGGTGTGACACCTCAATGCCCCGCTGATCCAGCTGCTCCTGTAACAATTGAGCATTCACTACATTGATCTTATCGGCTATCACCTGTGCGGCCAGGGAGGACAGACGTTCCATGACAACTGCCTTTTCCTCCTCTGAGTAGCCATTCCAGGCGACAACTTCGTGCGCAAAACGTTTACACCCGCGACACACATCACCACCGATGCCGGTAGAGCAAATGCCAATGCAAGGTGTCGAAATGTGGGTCAAATGAGGATTCCTATCCTGATAACAGCCCACTCAGTGTACGCGAGACCTCGCAGCCCGGGTAGAAAATTACATCGGATAGACCAGCCAATAGCCGCTATTTGTACTGTCAATTTAACTTGCCGTGTCTTCTTGGCTATAATCCCCCACCTTCTGTCGGAGCCACCTCAATTGCGCTCCCTCAATACAATGTCTAGAGGATAAAAACGTGCTGGAAGCCTATCGTAGTCATGTTGCCGAACGAGCTGCACAGGGAATCCCCCCTACCCCCTTGAGCGCCGATCAAGTCGCTGAGCTCATTGAGCTCCTCAAAGCCCCACCCGCAGGTGAAGAGGATACCCTGGTTGATCTGATCGCTAACAGGGTTCCACCTGGCGTGGATGAAGCAGCCTACGTCAAGGCGGGCTTTCTCGCTGCTCTGGTGAGAAATGAGGCGAGCAGCCCACTGATTGATCGCGAACGTGCTGTGCGTATGCTGGGCGACATGCACGGTGGTTACAACATCGAGCCACTGATAGAAATGCTGGAGGATCCTGAACTTGCGGGACAAGCAGCTGCAGAACTAAAGCATACATTACTGATGTTTGATAGTTTTCACGACGTCGCAGCGCTTGCGAAGGATGGCTGTGCGCCAGCGGCGGAAGTTTTACAAAGCTGGTCTGATGCGGAATGGTTTACCACCAGGGGGGCGGTTGCAGATTCTATAAAAGTTAAAGTTTTCAAAGTATCAGGGGAAACCAACACCGATGATCTGTCCCCTGCTCCTGATGCCTGGTCGCGGCCTGACATTCCTCTGCACGCCCTTGCCATGTACAAAATGCCACGGGAAGGTATCACCAATTCCAAGCAGCAGATCGAAGACCTGGAAGCCGGCGGACTTCCCGTCGCCTTCGTCGGTGATGTGGTAGGCACCGGTTCATCCCGAAAATCAGCTACCAACTCAGTGCTCTGGTATATAGGTGATGATATTCCAGGTGTACCCAACAAACGTGGTGGTGGAATTTGTATAGGTGGCAAAATCGCTCCCATTTTTTACAACACCATGGAAGATGCCGGGGCGCTGGTATTTGAAGCGCCCGTTGAACAACTGAATATGGGTGACGTGATCGAAATAAAACCCTATGAAGGAAAAATTCTGGATGGTAGCGGCAATACAATCAGTGAATTCGAGCTCAAGAGTGACGTCCTGCTGGATGAGGTTCAAGCAGGCGGGCGCATCAACTTGATCATAGGCCGAGGTCTGACCGCTCGGGCTCGCGAAGAACTCGAACTGGAGCCCTCTGAAATTTTTCGTCGTCCGGCAGAGCCGGCGGCGAGCAACGCCGGATACACCCTCGCTCAGAAAATGGTTGGACAGGCCTGTGGCGTAGTTGGCGTGCGACCCGGAACCTACTGTGAACCCCGAATGACTACGGTAGGCTCTCAGGACACCACCGGCCCCATGACCAGAGATGAATTGCAAGACCTGGCTTGTCTTGGGTTCTCCGCCGACCTCACCATGCAGTCTTTTTGTCACACCGCCGCCTATCCCAAGCCGGTAGATATTGATACGCAACACAGCCTGCCCGACTTCATCATGACACGCGGCGGTGTATCACTGCGGCCCGGAGACGGTATCATCCACTCCTGGCTTAACCGCATGCTCTTACCTGACACGGCAGGTACAGGTGGAGACTCACACACAAGATTTCCAATGGGAATATCCTTCCCGGCGGGCTCCGGACTCGTCGCGTTTGCCGCTGCCACCGGGGTTATGCCACTGGATATGCCTGAATCCGTGCTGGTTCGATTCAAGGGCGACATGCAACCGGGCATTACTCTTCGCGACCTGGTCCACGCCATACCCTACTACGCCATCAAAGAAGGTCTGTTGACGGTAGAAAAGGCCGGCAAGAAAAATATCTTCTCGGGCCGAATCCTGGAGATCGAAGGCCTGCCTGACCTCACCGTCGAGCAAGCATTTGAATTGTCTGATGCGTCCGCAGAACGCTCTGCCGCTGGCTGTACCATCAAACTAAGCGAAGATTCAGTCGCGGATTATCTGCGATCCAATATCACACTGCTGAGATGGATGGTCAGTCAAGGATACGGTGACAAGCGCACTCTGGAACGCCGCGCCACCAAGATGGAAGAGTGGTTGGCAAACCCCACGCTCATGAGTGCCGACCCAGATGCAGAATACTCCACCGTACTTGAGATCGATCTCGCTGATGTTAAAGAGCCGATCGTCTGCGCACCCAATGATCCAGACGACGCTCGCCTGCTGTCCGAGGTAGCTGGTGATCACGTGGATGAGGTCTTTATCGGATCTTGTATGACCAACATAGGTCACTTCCGCGCCGCTGGAAAACTGCTCGATCAACACGAGGGTGGTATTTCCACACGCATGTGGATCGTACCACCCACTAAAATGGATGAGCATCTGCTCATGGAGGAAGGCTACTACAATATCTTTGGACGGTCAGGCGCACGGACAGAGATGCCAGGTTGCTCTCTGTGCATGGGGAATCAGGCCCGCGTGGCCGCCGGCTCTACCGTTCTTTCGACCTCGACGCGCAACTTCCCCAACCGCCTGGGCGACGGGGCCAATGTTTATCTGACTTCAGCAGAGCTCGCCGCCGTGGGTGCGGTCATGGGCAGATTGCCAACGCCGGCAGAATACCTGGAACACACCGCCAGCCTGGACTCCATGTCAGCCGAGATATATCGCTACATGAACTTCGACCAGATTGAGGAGTTTCAGCGCGGTGCCGAAGAAGGCTCGCGGATAGCAGCGGTGCAAATTGAAGAGGTGGCTGTCTGATTTCTGCCTGCTAGGTGCGTAATACTCCGAAACGCCGCACCGAGTGCCGCAACTCAGCCAGGCTTACCCTGCCTGGCTGGCCACTGTAGGCAATGGTTTCAAACAATTTTGTCACCTGGCGTATCTCGGACTCGAGCTGCGGATGAACTAAAATAGCACGCTCGGCAAAATCTCCCGGGGATTCCTGCGGAAATCGGTGGGTACCCAGCTGAGCCAGTTTGTGGCAATACTTGTTATAGATTCTCACTTCTTTGGGCAGATGCGAACGCGATTGCCATAGGAGTACACCTATCATGGGTAGCAAGCTCAGGATACCCGCCGCCAGGATAAACAGCATCACCCGTTGCGGTGTGATTTCACCGAGAAATTCCTCCAGCACGTGAAATTGCTCATCGCTATCATAACTCAGCACCGCGAGCTGCCAGGCATAGGTGATCGCGTCATAGCGTAGACGTATCTTGTTCAGCCAATCAATATTTCGAAAATGAATAGGCGAGAGTGGCGAGTCAGCGAGAAAACTGCCCTCTCCCGCCAACGCCCTTTCCAGTCCCCATTCTATTCTGTCCGGGGAAACAGCGGAGGTAGGGTCGACTCTGGTCCATCCGCGTCCTTCGAGCCAGATCTCAGCCCATGCGTGGGCATCAAACTGGCGAACAATGACCGTCCTGTTGACGGGATTCAATTCCCCTCCCAGATAACCGGCTACCACCCTGGCCGGAACACCTGCACTGCGCATCAGGAAGACAAACGAACTGGCATAATGTTCGCAAAAGCCTTCCCTGGTATTAAACAAAAAATCGTCTACCGTATTGTCACCCAACAACGCGGGCGTCAATGTATAACTGAACCCCTGCTCATTGAAGAAATCGAGAATGTCATTGGCATAGGCCAAATCGCTTGTGGCTTGATTCCGGCGCTCAACGGCGAAGGTTCTGGCCCTCTGATTTCCCACCACTGGTAGTTCAAGTTCCAATTCACGCCGCCAGTCGCTCAGATCTGTTTCCAGTGCTGCACCGGGGTAGGAGGTTGCACTGTAGCGGTACTGATCTTGCACAGTGATGGGAGAAACCAGCCGAAAATCACCCGTTTTAGTCACATTGCGAGAATGCTCCCAGGCGTACCTGAGTGAATAGAGCCAACGCTGCTGGGTCGGTTCCATGATAACCGTGTACTCAAGTCCTTCTCCCATTTCGCCCGCAGGCGCCTGGGGACGGCGCTCCAATGCTGGTGTATCTTGCCAGCCGACTGGTTTCCAGGTCTTTCCTGCAAATCGGGAGAAGACCAAACCGCGCCAGTACAACTCCGATTGCCGCGGAATATCACCAACGAATTCCGCGCGAAAAGCGACCTCATCTGAACGGCTGAGCTGAGCGATGTCGCCAGGGGACATAAAATCCGTTACCCCGGTTTTTGCCGCATTACTCTTTAAAGGAACAGACCACAAAGGCGGCAGCCTGGGGAATATGACAAACAGCACAACCATGAGCGGAAACGCCTGTATGACGAACAGACTGGCTCGTCGCAGGGGGGCAAATTGCAGTTTCTGTTCACCGGGTTGATGAAGCGCAATCAAGGCCGTCAGCAGCACAATCACACAGACCAGATTATAGGCGGCAATCAATAGTTCCTGACTGAACAAAAACTCGGTGAGACAGACAAAGAATCCAAGAAAAATGACCAGATAGGCATCTTTTCGCTCACACAGCTCGATGAGCTTGAGCGCAAAAGCCACCAACAGAAGAGCCACCGTAGGTTCCAAGCCGAGCATTGATCCAAAACTGGCCTGAATGCCAAAAAAACCAGCCAGTATCAAGATCAATTTCAGCCAACGCGGTGGAAATGACCACTGTCCTCGATAAACCATGATGCGCCAGAACGCCGCGATGAGATACACAACGAACACCCATCCCGGCAAACGGGCTATGTGAGGAAGCAAGAGGAAAAACTGCGCCAACAATATCCAGAAAAGTGCATTGCGCGGTATTTGCTGCTCAATCTTCATGCAGCCTCCCGCTCTACGGGCGAATCGCCTGATACTGTTCCTGACTCCGGTTCAACACCGAAGAGTGCCAATTGACGCAGCAACAGATCGCGATGTTCTTCACCGCTGCCGGGATCCGCAGAAAACCCGGGCAACCGCATGCCGTATTCCTCTCCCTCTGCATCAAAATGGAGTACCCAGTAACATAAATGGGATAATCGGGTCTCTATGGGCAAGCCCTGATAACTGTCCCAGTCAAGCCAGACACTTCTATCTGCATAGGCATTGTATTGCTTGGATTGCAGGGGCTGTCCCTTGGCGACGCTTTTCCAATAGACATGTTTAAGTGAATCGCCTTGCTGATAATCCTTCAGCCCATAAAAATCGTCGCTTCCGATTACAGGAATGGTGTCTCCATCGGGGAAGTCCGAGGGATCACCCGCCGGCACCGGGCCCTGTACCGGGCGCGGGTATACGAGAGCATGTATGTCCAGATCAATCCAGGTCCAGGTACGGATCAAACCCAATGGATAATATGATTGTAGCGACAAGCGTCCGGGGTTGTACCACCCCCGTTGCGGCGCCAGGAGATAAAGTTTGACCTCTGCCTCCTTGCCATGATCCAGGTTAATGGTGGCGGTTTCATCACACCACCGAAAGTTCAAGCTGTAATGTTGTCGGCGATGAGGCCGCGATACGAGAAGCTCAAATTCGCTGAGCTGGCCTGCGAAAACCGGAGCCGCTCGTACAGCCCGCAGTGTTAAGCCCGACAAATTAGCGTAGGTATGCAACACGCCAATGACAAACACAGTACCAAGCAGAAAGGTAAGCGCGAATCCCATATTGTTCTGGTAATTGATTGAAGCAACCAGCATCAGCAGTAAAACCAGCAAAAAGAACAAACCCGTGCGCGAGGGGAAGATGAATATTCTCTTTTGGTCCAGCGTCACCTCCCGAGCCGCAGGAATACGGCGATTCATCCACGCACTAAAACGGGCTTTCTGACGCTCCCTGACACGTTTCAGCGTAGCGCTGAACACGCTTTGCTTCGACGAACCCCTGAAGGATTCTGTTCAGCCGCCGATGACATCGACATTGGCAAGCAAATTCCGGACGAGAGCGGCACTATCACCGGCAAAATCCCGGGTTGGTTGCAGGCGGTGTCCGGCGACTGCGGGCAGTATGGATTGAATATCCTCGGGCAGCACATGCTCACGGCCATGCATAACAGCCCAGGTTTTGGCTCCCAACAAAAGCGATAACGCGCCCCGCGGGCTCAGACCAAAGGCAAATTCGGCGCTATTGCGGGTATATGCCACCAGTCTCTGTAAGTAATCCAACAGGTTGTCTGAGGCATGTACCTGCTGTACTTGTGCGCTGATGGCGGTCAATTGGGCAGGATCAAGACAGGTTCGTAGATCTTTGACCTGAGACGCATTCACGGGATTGAGATAGAGTTCGCGCTCAGCCGCCGGATCGGGATAGCCCAATTCTATACGCATCAGAAACCGGTCCAGTTGTGACTCAGGCAAAGGATAGGTGCCGGATTGGGATACGGGATTTTGCGTCGCAATGACAAAAAAAGGTTCGGGTAAGGCGCGGGTTTCACCTTCCAGAGTAACCTGCCCTTCTCCCATGGCCTCCAACAATGCACTCTGTGTGCGGGGCGTGGTACGATTTATCTCGTCCGCAAGTAGAACCTGCGTAAACACAGGCCCAGGGAGAAAACTGAAAGCACCGCTGGATTGATCATAAATTGACACCCCCAAAATATCGGCCGGTAGAAGATCGCTGGTAAACTGAACTCTGTTAAAGCTGAGGCCGAGAACGCTGGCCAGGGCGTTCGACAATGTCGTTTTTCCCATTCCCGGCAAATCCTCTATCAGCAGATGACCCCGCGATAAAAGGCAGCACAGGGAGAGGCGAATCTGCTCCTCCTTTCCCAGCAAAACCTTACCAATCTCCTGGACTGCCGCCTCTATGTGATTATTCATATATCCTTATCGGCCGGACAACGCACCCAGGCCCCTTTCCATGTCAGTCTTAAGATCGGCAACGTCCTCCAGTCCGACTGCCACCCGGATCAGGTTGGGCGTGATCCCCCCCAACTCGCGCTCTTGTTCGGACAATCGTGAATGTGTGGTGGTTGCAGGATGGACGATGGTCGTTTTTGCGTCGCCAAGATTTGCAGTGAGAGAAACCAGACGTGTTGCGTCAATAAACTTCCAGGCAGACTCCATCCCGCCGGTGACGCAAAATGACAAAACACCACCAAAATCGCGCTGCTGTCTACACGCGAGATCATGCCCCGGGTGATCGTCCAGGCCAGCATAGTAAACCCGCTCGACACCTTCCTGCTGCTGCAACCAAACGGCCAGGTCCATGGCGCTGCGACTGTGTGCCTCCATTCGCAGGCGCAGCGTTTCCAGACCTTTGAGGAATACCCAGGCGTTGAATGCGCTCATGGTTGGCCCCGCGGCCCGCATAAAGGCCGTCACTTCGTTCAGGAGTTCATGCCTACCGACGACAACACCACCCACACAACGTCCCTGCCCATCGAGATATTTTGTGGCCGAGTGTATAACCAGATCAGCACCGAGCTTGAGCGGCTGTTGCAGGGCGGGCGTGCAGAAACAGTTGTCGACAACCAGCAGACACCCAACTGCTTCCGCCAGTTCAGCGAGGAAACCGAGATCAGCGACTTCACACAGCGGATTTGACGGTGTTTCGAGGAACAAAATCCGGGTATTTTCCCGCACCGCTTCGCGCCACTGGGATTGACTTGTGAGTGAGACAAAAGTCACTTCCACCCCAAACTTGGCGAAGAACTTGTTTAACAGAACCGTCGTGGTACCAAAAACATCCCGGGAGCAAACAACATGATCGCCTGCTTGCAGCAGCGCCATAAACGTACTCATGATGGCCGCCATCCCGGAACTTGTGGCCACCGCCGTTTCACCCCCCTCCAGCGCCGCTATTCGAGATTCAAAGTTGCGTACCGTAGGGTTGGTGTAACGAGAGTACACATTACCCTCTTCCTCGCCACTGAACCTCGCCGCCGCTGTAGCTGCGTCGGGGAACACATAGCTGGAGGTAAGAAAAAGTGCCTCCGAATGTTCTCCCTCCGCATTACGCCGCTGTCCCCCGCGCACGGCGATAGTGTCCAGGCCCGCATCCCGCAGAAGAATATCCAGATCATAGTCTTCCATAGTCATGCTCAATAGGTGTCGTTATGTATACCGAGAATGTCGCCGTCTTCGACTTCGCCCTGTCGACGCTGACTCTGAGCCTGATCGTTGCGCAGCGCGTCGATTTTGTCCAGATACACCTGATCAACATCGCCGGTGGCATAGCTGCCGTCAAAGACTGACGCTTCAAATGACTCGATAGCGGGATTTCCCTCAATCGAGCTCTCCAGAAGGTCCGGCAGATCCTGGTAAACAAGCCAGTCTGCGCCAATGTGCCGCTGAATTTCCTCCTCGGTTTTACCGTGCGCAATAAGTTCATCTGCCGAGGGCATATCGATGCCATAAACATTGGGGTAGCGCACCGGGGGTGCGGCGGAGGCGAAGTACACCTTGGCGGCTCCGGCGTCTCGCGCCATCTCGATAATTTGCTTACAGGTAGTGCCCCGCACTATGGAATCGTCAACCAGAAGTACATTTTTCCCGGCAAATTCCAATCCCACCGCGTTAAGCTTTTGGCGAACCGACTTCTTCCTCTGGCTCTGACCTGGCATGATGAAAGTGCGACCAATATAGCGGTTTTTCATCAATCCTTCGCGGAACTTGACACCCAACTGGTGGGCCATACTCTGTGCAGCGATGCGACTTGTATCCGGTATGGGAATGACAACGTCAATATCGTGATCAGGCCGCAAGCGCAGAATTTTTTTCGCCAGTCGCTCACCCTGCCGCAAACGGGACTTGTATACTGACACACCGTCCATCAATGAGTCTGGGCGTGCGAAGTAGACGTGTTCGAAGATACAGGGCGTTAGTGCAGTGTGTTCAGCGCACACCCGCATATGTAATTCACCGTCAACATCGATGTAACATGCTTCGCCAGGCTGCACGTCCCGCAGCAAGGTAAAGCCCTGCACATCGAGTGCAACACTTTCCGACGCCAGCATATACTCGATCCCATTCTTCGTAGTGCGTTCACCGACAACCAATGGGCGAATGCCTAGAGGATCGCGAAATCCGAGCACACCATAGTTCGCTATCATCGCCACTGCCGCGTAACCGCCGGCACAGCGCCGGTAAACGCCGGCAACAGCAGCAAAAACGTCCTCAGCATTCGGCTGGAGTTTACCGAGTTTCTGCAGTTCGTGTGCAAGAACGTTGAGCAACACCTCGGAATCCGAATCGGTATTCAGGTGACGCAAATCAGATTGAAATAATTCCTGGGTTAGCGCCTCTGTATTGGTCAGATTGCCATTGTGGGCCAGTCCAATGCCATAGGGAGAATTCACATAAAACGGCTGCGCCAACGCGGGACCGGAACTGCCGGCTGTGGGATAGCGAACGTGGCCGATCCCCATTGTTCCTTGCAAACGCAGCATATGTTGTTCGCGAAAAACATCCCTGACCAGTCCATTACTCTTGCGCTGCTGTATACGACCTTCAAAACAGGTCATGATACCCGCCGCATCCTGTCCTCTGTGCTGGAGAACGGTGAGCGCATCATAGATTTCCTGATTAACGTTCTGTTGCCCGACAACACCTACTATCCCACACATGCGTCAAACCCTCACCCTGGTGAGCAAATCAGAGAATACAACCTCAACCCAATCCTGCATAACCATTACATGGGGGATCAATGTCGAGGTGCGCCACAATATTTCTTCTTCCATCGGTACCAGATACTGCAAAACATAGGCGATTAACATGACGATCAAAACACCGCGGGCCAGACCAAAACCCATGCCCAATACGCGGTCCAGGGATGTCAGGCCGGTAGCCTTGACCAACTGCCCCAATAAAACGTTTACCAGTGCACCCGCCATCAACGTTGCCGCGAACAATATCCCATACGCACTTAAATACCGCAGAGAGGCGCTCGCAATGGCGGGCGTTAGCACAGCTGCCATCGCGTCTCTGAAAGTAGTTGCCACAACAAAGGCAGCAACCCAGGCAAGCAATGACATCGCCTCCTTCACAAAACCACGCAACAAACTGACCAGTGCTGACAGACCGACGATCACCAACATAGCCCAGTCCGCGCTATTCAACTCTGAGATAAGGGCATCCATAATCAGTGCTCTACCACGTCGAATCGCAGGGTAACCAGACCAATCAAGGTCTATATCTCACGATTTGTGATATCACCTTAAATTCGTTATCGATACGTTGCTTGGAATTGACCAGCGTCTGTCGCTCAAATTTGGGGCCGACGGTTACTCGAACCAGTTTGCGTCCCCCGCTGCTGACGACTCTGGTGTCTGCCTTGTAGCCCATATCTAGAAGTTTTTGTTTCACTGTTTCAGCTTTTTCGCGTGAGGCAAAACTACCAACACGCAATATCCAGGCAATTGGTATCCCATCTCCATCCAATGCTGGTTGAACAGGCTTTTCCGGAGATTCATGCTTTTCTGAGATCGCTTGTTTTTGAGTATCGGAGGACTGGGGCACGGCGTCGATGTCCTGCGCAACCACATTTTGAGCTGCCGACGACGGTGATGTTGAGCCATGCTCCAGATCTGAAGTGGCAGCCATTGACTCATCCAGCCCGTCCGCCCGGGCCGCCTCGCTGGGTGTCTGTGCAGGCTGAACCGCGGAACTGGGCCGCGGCACGGCAATCTCTACACTCCGGGTCGCGACACTTTCGGGAATCTGTGTGGTTGTGCTAACCGGAGAAAAGCCCGTGTTCACAAATATGGCAGGCCAAAATATAGCACCGAGCGCAATGAGAATAAGGGCGCCCACCAGGCGTTGTTTCAGTACACTATTCACGTGTCAATCTTTCCGATTCCGGTTCGAGCGCGGCAAGCGCTGCGGCAACGGTAAAAAACGATCCAAAAACTACAATACGACTTCCCGGCAGCGCAGTTTGACAGGCCGCAGATAATGCCGATGAAACACTGTCTCGCGACTCCACCCCTCTCACCCCGAGTGTTGTGAGTATTTCAGCCAAACCCTCACCGGCATATGCCCGTGGCACCTCTGCCAGATCACAGACATACCAGTAATCTACCGCATCGCATGCTGGCGCGATCATACCATGTATATCCTTATCAGACATGGCGGCAAACACCGCAATGGTCGATTCCGCGCTGTAATTACACAGCAGAGTATTAAACAGGTACTCTACCGCGGCGGGATTGTGGGCAACGTCTAACCACACCTCTCTCCCTTGCATCTGAACACGTTGTGCACGACCCGGAAGTCGCAGTTCCGCGACTATACTCGGCAGGGTTTCAGGCACATATCCACGTTCCAGTAGCGCTGATACCTGAATCGCAGCCGCAACGCTGTCAGCGTGCAAGCCGGGTTGTCCCAGCAAGAAGAGATGGAGTGGAGCGCTCGTCACATCGGTTCCGTGCCAGAACCAACCTGTCTGGCCACGCTCCAGCGTGTAGTTTTGCCCTATATACCAACTCGAACAATTGAGCTCAGTTGCGCGTCGACGAACGCTGTCCGGTGGATTACGATCGGCGCAAATAAGTGTCCGCTCCGCTCTGAGAATACCGGCTTTCTCCCCACCGATGACGTCCCTATCTGAGCCCAACCAATCGACGTGATCGATATCTATGCTAGTAATGACGGCGATTTCGGCGTCGAGGATATTAACCGCATCAAGGCGCCCACCCAGCCCTACTTCCAGCACGGCGATCTCAACGCTCTGTTCACTAAAGATCACCAGCGCCGCAAGAGTAGTGAATTCGAAATAAGTGAGTGATGTACAACCCCTGGCACGCTCCACCTGCGCAAATGCATGACATAGTTGTTCATCACTCACATCGACACCATCAACACGAACGCGTTCGTTAAACCGCAACATATGTGGCGACGTGTATACACCCAGGTGAACATTGTCATGCAACAGGATCTGCTCGAGAGCGGCTACAACAGACCCTTTCCCATTCGTGCCAGCAACCGTAACAACGCGATAAGCCGGCTCGGTAAGACCCATAGCACGCGCGACACTGCCAACGCGTTCCAACCCAAGCTCAATCTCAACAGGGTGTTGGGCTTCCAGCTTTTTCAGCCAATCCGGTAGGGACTCCGGCAACACGTCACGGCTCGGATCTGGGCAGTGTACTATCTCCCGTGAGATCATCATCCGCCACCACCAATTCACCTTCGAGTGCTGCAAAAACAGCGGGAGTTTCCGTCAGGACAGGCACGTCTATCTGCCGTTCTTCTTCCCGTGGGCTCATGGCCGAATGGGTAAGTTTGGAGAGCACTCCAGCCAATTTTCCTCTGAGCTCACCCCGCGGAACAATCATATCAATGGCACCGTGTTCAAGAAGAAACTCACTACGCTGAAAGCCCTTGGGCAGCTTCTGCCTGATGGTCTGCTCAATAATGTTGGGGCCGGCGAAACCGGCCCGGGCATCAGGCTCAGCGACATTTATATCGCCAAGAAGTGCCAGACTGGCTGAAACACCACCATATAATGGATCTGTCATAACCGAAATATATGGAATGGAGAATTGCTTCATCCTTTCCAGTACGGCGCTTGTTTTTGCCATTTGCATGAGAGAAATCAGCGCCTCTTGCATGCGAGCACCACCGGAAGCAGCAAAACACACAAGGGGAATATTTTTTTCCAGCGCTGTTTGCGCACTGCGGGTGAACTTTTCACCGACTGCATAGCCCATGGATCCACCGTGGAAGTTGAACTCAAATGCCACTGCAATCACGGGCATTCCAAACAACTTTCCCTCAACCGCCACAAGCGCATCCCGCTCCCCGGTAGATTTTTGAGCGGCAGACAGTCGGTCTCGATACCGCTTTTTGTCCTTGAATTTAAGGCGATCTATGGGCTCTACATTGACGTGAATTTCTTTTCGATCCCCTTCGTCAAGAAAAATCTCGAGCCGCCGCCGGGCACCAATTCGCATGTGGTGCTGACATTTGGGACATACGTTGAGGTTTCTTTCCAGGTCGGGGCGATAGAGTACCGCTTCGCACTTGACACACTTTTTCCACAACCCTTCCGGCACACTCGATCGCCGTTCTTCCTTGACTTCGGAACGAACTGCGTTAGGTATTATCTTATCGAGCCAGCTCATCGCGTGGCATACTCCCCGTCACTAGATTAGTTGCCGGACCAGACGCTATTCTGCACTTTCCAATGTGTCCAGGCCAGCTCTCATCTCACTCACCAATCGGGCAATATCTATCACCGCTTCCGTTGCAGACAAATCTCTGTCTATTGCACCCATCAACTCTACCAGAGCACTGCCCACCACCACGGCGTCTGCAATTGCGCCAACAGCCTTCACTGCCGCCACATCCTTGATACCAAACCCTACCGCCAGGGGCAACTGGGTCTGCGCCCTTAAACGCTGATAATCCGCGGCCACCGCTTCAACATCGAGATGACCCGCGCCGGTCACGCCCTTGAGTGACACAAAATAAATAAAGCCGCGAGCCAATCCGACAATCTGGGTTATACGTTCGTCGGACGTGGTAGGAGAAACAAGAAGCACATTATCTATATCGTGGTCCCGCAATATCCGGTCGAAGCCTTCAAGTTCTTCAGGAGGCATATCCACAGTCAGTACAGCGTCTATACCGGCAACGCTTGCAGTATTGGCAAAGTGGCTGTAACCCATGGCCTCAATGGGATTGGTGTAGCCCATCAACAGCACCGGCGTCACGCTGTCAGTCTCGCGAAACTCCCCTACCATTGCAATCACGTCTCGCAGACCCACACCATGCATCAGAGCACGCTCATGCCCCAGCTGGATTGCGGGGCCTTCCGCCATGGGATCTGAAAATGGCACCCCTAACTCGATGATATCAGCCCCGTTGGCGACCAAAGCATGCATCATCGCAACGGTATATCCGGGAGCCGGATCACCGGCAACTATGTATGGCACAAGTCCGCAGCGTCCCGCTGCTTTCAACTGAGCGAACCTATTTTCGATGCGACTCACAGTCTTCCCCTCACATTTGGAGGCCGTCGCGTTCGGCCACCGTATGGATATCCTTATCTCCGCGCCCTGACAAATTGACCACCACTACCTGCTCAGGCCGCATTTGACCTGCCAACTGCATCGCGTACGCCACAGCATGGCTGGATTCCAGTGCGGGCATAATGCCCTCCTCCAACGTCAGGTTGTGGAATGCAACCATTGCTTCATCATCGTCGGCGGTAACATAAGTCACGCGCCCCGAATCCTTCAGCCAGCTGTGCTCGGGACCGACACCCGGATAATCCAGCCCAGCCGAGACCGAATGCGTATGTAAAATTTGTCCGTTCTCATCTTCCATCAGGTAAGTTCGATTACCGTGGAGGACACCGGGCCTGCCGTCACTCAGTGGCGCAGCATGCTTACCGGTGGACAGTCCCAGTCCCCCAGCTTCGACACCGTACATTGCCACGGATTCATCCTCCAGAAACGGATGAAACAGTCCTATGGCATTCGAACCACCACCCACGCAGGCGACCAGTGCATCCGGCAATTGCCCGGCTTGCTCCAAACACTGCATTCTGGCTTCCCGGCCAATAACACATTGAAAATCGCGTACCAACATCGGATACGGATGCGGTCCAGCCGCGGTTCCGATAATGTAAAATGTGTCATCAACATTAGTCACCCAGTCACGCATCGCTTCGTTCATTGCGTCCTTGAGCGTGCGCGAACCTGAGGTCACAGGAATGACCTCAGCGCCGAGCAGTTTCATACGATATACATTTAGTGACTGGCGTCGTATATCCTCCTCACCCATAAACACATGACAGCTCATGCCAAAGCGAGCGGCTACGGTTGCTGATGCGACCCCGTGCTGCCCTGCTCCGGTCTCGGCAATAATCCGCTTCTTCCCCA
This sequence comes from uncultured Halieaceae bacterium, assembly GCA_938074045.1. Classification (GTDB taxonomy): domain Bacteria; phylum Pseudomonadota; class Gammaproteobacteria; order Pseudomonadales; family Halieaceae; genus CALJGI01. The sequence goes on along the minus strand of CALJGI010000020.1, from coordinate 73,094 downwards.
TATGCTTCGCCAGTAGAGCCTGTCCTACGGTGTTATTAATCTTGTGAGCACCTGTATGGTTGAGGTCTTCCCGCTTCAAAAATATCCTTGCTCCGCCAGCACGCTGTGACAGCCTCTCTGCATAATACAGAGGTGAAGGCCTACCCACATAGTGGGCCAGATCCCAGTCAAACTCCTGCTGAAAATCGGCGTCATCCCGGAGCATCCGATAGACGCGATCGAGCTCATCAAGCGCAGAGACAAGGGTCTCGGCAACGAATCTTCCACCGTATGCCCCAAAATGACCACGAGAATCAGGCAATTCCGTAGTTTCGACTTCCTTAAATTCGGTCAACTTCTTACTCCATTTAAATGATACTTTCTCAAACAGCGTCGGCAGCGCGTACCGCGCTGACGAAGGCGTGCATCCGGTTGATATCCTTTAAACCGGGCTCAGATTCGACACCCCCACTCACATCAACAGCGTATGGATGAACTGCGGATATAGCGGCGCCAACATTTTCTGCAGCCAAGCCTCCCGCCAACACCAAAGGAGCAGACAAATCCTCTGGTATCACTCCCCAGTCGAAGCTCTGTCCAGTTCCACCAGCCACTCCGCGCACATATGTGTCCAGCAGAAGTGCAGAAGCTGTTGGATAGGATTGCGCCAGCGCCATCAAGTCTACACCCTCTGCAACACGCAGGGCTTTCATATAGGGCAACCCACTTCGCTCGCAAAAATCCCTTGTTTCGCTACCATGGAACTGCAGCAATTGTGGCCTGACAGACTTCACTACGTTATCGACCAGCTCAGAATCTGGATCGACAAAAAGCGCCACCACTGATATAAACGCCGGGCACCCAGTGCTTATTTTTTCGGCAGTCTCGAGCGTCACTGACCGCGGACTGGGCGGATAAAACACCAATCCCACCGCATCAACACCTGCCGATATGGCGTTATGGAGATCTACTCGTCGAGTAATCCCACAAACCTTGATACGCGTACGGTGCATGATCGAAAGAATGGCCCAGAGCGAAAAAAGCGCGCTATGTTAACAGATAGGAGAACCGCTGACATCAGCAGCGAAGACCCTCAGGTACTAATTTACAAACAGAGGTCCCGGCGAGTAATTCGCGGGCAAACCATATCTCTCCGGGTATTCCACGTCGACCAGATACAGTCCATCCGGTCGTGCCGTCGCAGCTCCCAGAGTGCGATCTCGGCAGGCTAACAATTCCCCCATCCATGCCAATGACTCTCGCCCCAGGCCAACCTCTATAAGGGCCCCCGTAATATTGCGAACCATGTGGTGCAAAAATGCATTCGCCACGATTTCAATGACGACCAGCGGGCCCTGTCTGGTAACGGAGATGGCATCCACGCGACGCATCGGCGTGCGCGACTGGCATCCCGATGCGCGAAAACTGGAAAAATCTTGCTCACCCAACAGTTGTTGCGCCGCCTCATGCATGCTGGACTCATTCAGTGATTGCCGGTGCCACAACAACAGGCCTGACCCAATGGCCGGGCGGTGCTCACAATTATGGATGATGTAGCGGTAGCGCCGCCTTACAGCTGAAAAACGTGCATGGAAATCACCATCTACTCCCTGCGCCCACTTTACAGCAATGGAATCAGGTAGATGCATGTTGGTCCCCAGCACCCAGGCTTTTGGGCTACGGCTTACCTCTGGATCAAAATGCACTATCTGATGGGTTGCATGCACACCCGCATCGGTACGACCGGCGCAATGACACCTGATTCCACCATCGGCGACGATGGCCAGAGCATCTTCCAACTGTTGTTGAATTGAAGGGCGTGAGGTGTGTGCCTGGTGCTGCCAACCACAAGCATCCGTACCTACATATTCTAGTGCTAGAACCACTCTCTGCCCTGCAGGCAGTGCATCACTTGAAAAGGGCTGACGCACAGCATTGTGCTCCTGATAACTGACTCGACTACTCAGTCAATTTTGGACAGGAGCTCTTCAGCTTCCTTCTGCTGCTCTGGGCTGCCCTCGCTGGACACCAATTTCAGGATATCAAGAGCACCATCCGTGTCTCCCATATCAATATAGGCTCGTGCCAGATCTAATTTGGTAGCCAATTCATCATCTGGCGCAAATTCGCTCAGATCTTCATCAGAGTCATCCAACGCTAGTTCATCAATGTCGTCTTCTTCCAGCACATCGAATTCCAGCTCTGAACTCTCATCAGCTGAATCCGCAGCCTCCTCTTCACCGAGATCCGAAAGATCGAATTCATCCTCAACTTCCATGTCAAGTTCAAGTTCGTACTCCTCAGCCGATTCCTCCGCCAGCGCATCAGCACCGTCTTCAGTACCGAGGTCCGCAAGAAAATCTTCATCCAGTTCCAGGCCTATATCATCATCTTCCGCATCGAGGTCGGATGATTCCTCAATGTCTGCCTCTGCGCCAAGGTCCAGGTCCTCGTCGTCCAGTGACAAATCAACATCAAGTATTTCTTCGACTTCATCTGCCACAGTGTCCTCAGCAGGCCCCTGATCATGCTCAACGCCCAGCAAGAATTCTTCTTCAACATCCATAGCGCCCGCGGTGTCGTTGGTTGCGGCCGATATATCATTCTCCCGCCTACCGCCCTCAGCCAAACCAGCGCGGAGTGCTGTTGCCTGAGCGTTTGCCGATACATCTCCCAGAGCCTGTAAGCGCGCGTTGTCAGCATCAAAGGCCGCGGCGTCGCCGGTAGCAGCGTGAACCTCCAATAGTTTAAGCCAGTATGCTGGGGTTTCCGGGTGCGTATCAATGGCAGACTGCAGAACAGTGACAGCCTGTTCATAGCGTCCGTAGGCGATATAGATATCTGCTTCAGCCAGTGCGTCGACATCTTCCACTTGAGTGCCATAATCCCGATTATCGTCAGTCTTGGCCGCAGCCATCAGAGCTGCTTGAGGCGCAACGTTATCGCTTGTTAACTCATCGACAATCAGCCCCTCGTCCCCGAGCTCAACGTCGGCAAAGGCATCTTCATCACCAACTGGACGGCGCTGACCATCCCCACGTTCATCACCCTGTGAACGCCGACGAACAAATAACCACGCTGCGACAATGATGGCGATAAGTACCCCGAGAATGAGTAACAAATTGTCCATCAATAAACCAAAAATCCCGCGTTCTGCGGGAGCTTGAGCGGCGCTGGTTGGGATTGCTTGCTGGGGCGGATCTGAAGACCCACTGCTGTCAGCCACTGCCTGATTGTCGCCGCCAGGCTGTTCCACGGGATCCGACGCTTCAGGATCGGCTGAAGATGGATCGCGGCCAAGCTCATCCTGCAACGCTTTGAGTTGGTCATCTTTCAATTCATTGAGGCGCGCAAGTGTTCTGTTCCGTTCCTCTAACTCAGCGACCCGGGTCTGCAAATCCAAAAGATCGCGGCGAGTTTTGTCCGCATCCTCGTAACTGGCAATCAATTCATTGGAAAGATCATCTCCACTAAATGGATCCTCGGTATCCCGCGCACTGGCTATTTCCAGAACTCCCTCCGCACCATCTCCATCGTTTGCAGGTTGGTAGCCCTCATCCGCAGTAGCATCGAGTTGGGGACGCAGCACATCCTCAATCGGACCGCTATTCCTACCTTCCCGCCAGTCCTGTATTTGCGATTTAACCTCGGCGACGGCAAATTCTCTGTCGCGGCTAGCCACTTCGGAATCATCGGGCACGCGCAAAATATAGCCAGCCTTCAACCGATTAATGTTGCCGCCAATAAAAGCATCAGGGTTAAGACGCTGTAGCGCTAACATCGTCTGTTGAACGCTATAACCCTCTGGCTGCACACGCTCCGCGATGCGCCAGAGAGTATCGTTCCGCTGCACCATTAATTCATCAGTGCCCAGCTCATCACCCCAGCGTTGGCCTGCACTCGATGCCGCTGGTGCAGAGCTTTGAGAAGCGTTACTAGACGGAGGATAGGCGTTCGATTGTCTCGTGTCTGTCGCAGCTGGAACGACACGCTGAGTGATTGCTTCTGAGACGGGCGAATCATACCCTTCACTGAAAACTACCGGGTCCAGCAAAATGGTGTACTCACGCAATAATCGCCCTGTAGGCCAGCGCAGCTCTATGAGAAAATTGAGGTAGGGCTCATGAACCTGATTCTCGGTGGTGATCAGTATCTGTCCACGGCCATCAGTGTCGATCTCAATTTCGAAGTCAAGATCGAGCAGAAAGTAGTCCCTGGGCACCCCGGCACGATCAAAATCCTCTTCGGAACCAAGCAAAACCTTTATTTGTTCCTCACCCAGTTTTTCTATACTGAGGAGTTCGACCTGCGCCTGCAGAGGTTCGTTCAAATACGATTCCAACCTGAGGTCACCCAGCCCCACCGCGATCGCGCTACTTGTATAAAGTAGCGCTATCACGCCGACCCACTGCGACATCCTTCCCAGCTTAGCCTTCACTTTTGCGATCCCCGTGTGATGAGTTATTCTCGGAAGCTAGAATATCCCTTTACTAGTTGCCGCAAGTATTCATTATATGTAGTTTTTTATCAAGACTTCGGCTATCTGAACTGAGTTCAGAGCAGCACCCTTGCGAACGTTATCTGCGACCACCCACATATTGATACCACTGGGGTGTGAGATATCCTCGCGGATGCGACCGACAAATACCGGGTCTTCGCCGGCAGAATCCCCAATGGCAGTCGGGTAACCCGCGTCACAGCGCTCATCCATCACCACCACCCCCGGTGCTTGCGCAAGTAATTCACGCACTTGACTGGCTGTAATATTGCGTGCCGTTTCAATGTGTACAGCTTCAGAGTGTGAATAGAAAACAGGGATTCGCACACAGGTGGGGTTTACCTGAATATCTGGATCCTCAAATATTTTCTGCGTCTCCCAAACCATTTTCATTTCTTCACGGGTATAGCCGTTGTCCTGGAAGGTATCGATGTGAGGCAGTGCATTGAATGCAATCTGTTTTGGATAGACATTACACTCGGCCGGTTGACCATTGAGCAATTTAGCGGTCTGATCAGCAAGCTCAGAAATAGCCTCCTTGCCAGTGCCGGACACGGCCTGATAAGTGCAAACATTTATACGTTTGATACCCACCGCGTCATATATGGGCTTCAACGCCACCAACATCTGAATCGTCGAGCAATTGGGATTGGCAATGATATTCCGCGGCCCGTAGTCCGCTATAGCGTGGGGATTGACTTCCGGAATCACCAGCGGAATATCTGGTTCATTACGAAAATGAGAGGTGTTATCCACCACAATACATCCGGCCGCACCGGCACGAGGAGCGTACTCTGCAGACACATTGCCGCCCGCTGAAAACAAGCCGAGATCCGCTGTGGAAAAATCAAATTCGGCCAGGTTCTGAATGACCAGTGGGCTTCCTCTGAACATGATTGTCTTACCAGCGGAACGTTCACTGGCCAGAGGATAAAGTTTACCAACGGGAAAATTGCGCTCCTCCAGTATTGAAATCATGGTTTCACCAACTGCTCCCGTGGCACCCACCACTGCTACATCATATGTTTTAGACACGTTCGTTCTCCGTTGTGAAAATTATTGGTCGGCAAGGGCCTCAAGAGCGGCGACCACGCCATCTCCCATTTGTGAAGTCGAGACTGAATTACTGCCGGCAGTGACGATATCAGGGGTTCGCAAACCCTGATCCAGGGTTCTGCTGACCGCTGCCTCAATGGCATCCGCTGCCTGAGGACAAGCCAGCGTGTATCGCATCATCATCGCCACTGACAGTATTGTTGCGAGTGGATTAGCTTTGCCCTCACCGGCAATATCCGGTGCTGAGCCGTGACAGGGTTCATACATACCTCGACCGTTCTGGTCCAGCGAGGCCGAGGGGAGCATGCCGATTGACCCCGTCAGCATGGCCGCGGCATCGCTGAGAATGTCGCCGAACATGTTCCCCGTCACCAGCACATCAAACTGTTTTGGCGCCATCACCAATTGCATAGCGGCGTTATCTACGTACATATGACTCAATTCCACATCGGGATATTGTGCTGACATATCAGTCATGATCTCACGCCACAAGACGGTCACTTCCAACACATTGGATTTATCAACGGAACACAATCTACCGCCTCGCTTACGCGCCAACTCGAAGGCCAAATGTCCGATGCGTTCGATTTCCGACTCTTTGTAAACATAGGTGTTAAAGCCCTCTCGCTCACCATTTTCCAGAGTGCGTATCCCCCGGGGTTCCCCGAAGTAGATACCACCGGTCAATTCCCTGACAATGAGAATATCCAGACCAGAAACGATCTCGGCTTTCAGACTGGAAGCCTCTGCGAGTTGTGGATAAAGTAAGGCGGGGCGAAGGTTGCCAAACAGTTCCAGTTCAGAGCGAAGTTGCAGCAGGCCGCGCTCAGGCCTGATATGACGATCAACATCGTCCCAGCTTGGCCCACCCACCGCCCCCAGAAGAATGGCCTCACTCTGCCGTGCAGCATTGAGGGTTTCTTCTGGACAAGGGTTGCCACACGCATCAATGGCGGCGCCCCCCAACAACCCATCGACAAATTTCAGATCAAGAATGTAGCGTTTATTGACCCAGTCCAATACCCGCCGCGCCTCTGTGACGATTTCTGGTCCGATGTAGTCACCGGGAAGAATGAGAATCTGTTTGCTCACTGCTGTACTCCCGCAATACTGTCAAACAGCCATGGTGAGCGCATGCGGCACGCGGCTTCGTATTCCCTTATCGCGTCTGCGTCTTGTAGTGTCTGCCCAATATCATCAAGTCCATGCAGCAGGCAGTGCTTGCGAAAACCCTCAACTTCAAACTCGATAGCAGCACCGCGAGCTCTCTTGATTGTCTGGGTATTCAAATCAATCGTCAGTCTGAATCCTTGCTCCCGCTCTACCTGATCGAACAACTCCTGCACCAGAGCCTGATCGAGTACAATGGGTAAAACGCCGTTCTTGAAACAGTTGTTGAAGAAAATATCCGCAAAACTCGGCGCAATTATGCAGCGAAAGCCAAAGTCTTCCAGAGCCCATGGGGCATGTTCCCTGCTGGAGCCGCAGCCGAAGTTCTCCCGGGCCAGCAGAACACTGGCCCCTTTATAACGTGGATTGTTGAGTACAAACTCCGGATTTACGGGTCTGCTGTCAGTATCCTGTCCGGGATATCCCTCATCGAGATAACGCAATTCATCAAATAGATTCGGACCAAAACCACTGCGTTTGATCGACTTAAGGAACTGTTTTGGAATAATCATATCTGTGTCCACATTGGCGCGATCCAGAGGCGCCACCAAGCCATCCAATACTGTGAACGCCTTCATATTTGTGCTCCTTGTGTTTTCAACTCACGCACATCGACAAAGTGTCCGGCCACTGCGGCGGCGGCCGCCATTGCGGGGCTCACCAGATGAGTTCTGCCGCCAATGCCCTGGCGACCTTCAAAATTACGATTGGACGTGGAAGCACAGTGTTCACCGCGCCCCAACTTATCGGCATTCATCGCCAGGCACATACTGCAACCGGGCTCCCGCCATTCCATGCCGGCCTCTACAAAAATCTTGTCCAAACCCTCTTCCTCCGCCTGCCGCTTCACCGCTTGTGAACCGGGCACAACCAGCGCCTGTTTCACAGTGGCGGATACCCTACGCCCTTTCACCACTGCCGCCGCAGCGCGCATATCCTCAATGCGTGAATTGGTACAGCTACCGATAAACACACGATCCAATTGAATCTCTGTGAGCCGCTGGCCCGCCTTTAACCCCATATAAGAGAGCGCTCGCTCAATGCCCTCTCTCTGAGCATCATCCTCAACATCACGGGGATCAGGGAGACAGGCATCAATCGGCAATACCATTTCCGGGGACGTTCCCCATGTAACTTGCGGCTTGATCTCGCCCCCTTCCAATTCCACTACCCGATCAAATCTCGCGCCAGCATCTGTGTGCAAATGGCTCCAGGCCTGTACCGCGGTTTCCCACATCTCGCCCGTCGGAGCGTATGGCCGGCCACGAACATAGTCGATGGTCTTTTCGTCTACACCAACCATACCGGCTCTGGCACCCGCTTCTATCGCCATATTGCAGACAGTCATGCGGCCCTCCATGGACAGTTCCGCGATGACTGAGCCAGCGAATTCAATTGCGTAACCCGTTCCGCCTGCAGTGCCGATGTTGCCGATAATGGCCAGCACCACGTCCTTCGCCGTAACACCCTCACCCAGACGTCCATTCACCTTGACCAACATATTCTTCATTTTTTTCTGGACCAGACATTGGGTAGCGAGTACGTGTTCGACTTCAGAGGTTCCTATGCCATGCGCCAGGGCACCAAGCGCTCCATGGGTAGAGGTATGTGAATCACCACACACCACGGTCATTCCCGGCAGCGTCGCTCCCAGTTCTGGCCCGATGACATGAACAATGCCCTGCCGCGCATCGTTTATTTCAAACTCGACGATATCGAAATCCCGACAGTTATCATCCAGCGTGGCAACCTGTAGCTTGGACACAGGGTCGAGGATGCCCTCGACGCCCGTCGCGCGCTCTGCGCTGGTGGTGGGCACATTGTGGTCGGGGGTGGCCAGATTCGCATCCAGCCGCCAGGGCAATCTTCCCGCCATTCGCAAGCCCTCAAAAGCCTGCGGAGATGTCACCTCGTGAATAAGGTGGCGATCTACATAGATGAGCGCTGTTCCATCTTCGCGCTGAGTCACGAGGTGCTCGCGCCACAATTTGTCGTAAAGTGTTTCTGCCGTCATGTTTTCGCCCTTATTACTGTCGATGTGCGGAAAGTGTAGATAATCCACCCAGATAAAACAAATTCATATTTATCATATTTCGTATTCCATATAAGAATACTAAACAGTACACTGGAACGATGGACAGACAGTCACTGAGCGCTTTTCTGGAAGTTGCTGAATGCGGGTCGTTCTCAATCGCTGCGGAGAAACTGGGGCTTACGCAACCAGCCGTCAGTAAGCGGGTGGCGGGCCTTGAGCATCATCTTGATACCCCCCTGTTTGACAGGATCGGGCGACAAGTAACCCTGACAGAGGCTGGGTTTGCACTGCTGCCGCGCGCTGAAGGCATTATGCAGTCTATGATAGAAGCCGAACACTCGGTGAGGGATTTATCCGGCTCTGTGACGGGAAAACTCACCCTGGCAACCAGTCATCACATCGGACTGCATAAACTGCCAAGCGTGTTGCGCCGCTTCTCCCAGAAGTATCCAGATGTCGGCCTGGACATAGACTTTCTGGATTCAGAACGTGCCTACGAGCTGATGCTCCGTGGGAAAATTGAACTGTCTGTGGTGACACTGGATCCAAACCTGGACCCGGTGTTCTATGCCGAGACCATATGGCCCGATCCGCTTCACCTCGCATTGGCGGCAGATCACCCCCTACTCGAACTGGAAGATGTAGCCCTGTCGATCCTGAGCAAATATCCGGCAATCCTTCCCGGCCTGAACACCTATACAGGACAAATCGTCAGTAATCTATTCAACAAACACGGGCTAAAGCTGAATGTAAGTATGTCAACCAACTATCTTGAGACTATCAAGATGATGGTTTCCATCGGCCTGGGCTGGAGTATTCTTCCCGCCGGAATGCTGGAATCCCCCATACGTTCAATTGCTCTCGGAGAACCCTCGCTACATCGTGAACTGGGTTTCGTATACCTGCGAAAGCGCTCCCTGTCCAATGCAGCCAGTGCGTTCATCCGGGAGCTACAAATGGAGGCGATTAAGCCGTAACATCAAAAGCTCGTTGCGCCCTTGAATCCAGCGCGAAGCCCTTGTCAGGTACATAGACAACGCCCTTGCCAGTGGCGATAAGACGACCATCGCAAACCACTTTTCCTGTTGCAAAACCAAAGCGCCGTTTCAGTTCTACGGTGTCTGCGCTGAATTCCAGCCAGCTACCCCGTTTTGCGGCGTTAACAAAGTCGACACTCAGCGATACGGTGGGAACCCCACTGTCACTGCCACCAGCGCTTCTGAGGGCACTGGATAGACCGACATCCAGTAACGTCATCAGTACTCCACCATGGCAGATACCTATTAGATTGAGGTGCTGCTCAGCAACAAATAGCCCGTATGCGGGCCAGACCCCGTCCCTGTTCACGTACAGCGGACTTATAGCGTCAATAAAACCAAGCCCCGGAGGCATAGCTTTATATCCGCCGGGAGCAGAGTGTTCAGCTGTCCTGTCTTCCATTTCTCCTCCTAAAAAATACCCAACTCCAGACCAGCAGCAAGCGTCTGCCCAAGTTCCCGTGCCTGTTCCAGCGTGCCATTGGAAGCTCCACCGCGCAGTATTACCGGCGCGGCTACCTGCCTCATCGGGTACCCGCTGACGATTCGCTCAAGTTGTGATACGGCACCCCGCCCATCATTCCCGGCACTCACCAAAACTCCATAAGCACAATTGAGCTGCAAATCCAGAGCGGGATAGTAAGTACGATCGAAAAAATCTTTCATGCCGCCGGCCAGCGTGCCAAAATTTTCCGGGGTAGCGAACAGTACTGCATCGCAAGCCTGAATATCTTCCAGATTTGCGGCCATAGCCCTCCGTAATTTTACTTTAATGTCAAACTCCTTTGCTCCGGACGCGGCGGCTCTAGCAAACGCCTCGGTACTGCCGCTTTGGCTGTGATAGAGAATCAGTAGCTGCTTCATGCTCTGGCGACCCGTGGCTTACAAAGTAATTCTCGAAACCGTAAAGCACAGTCCAGCTTCCCAACGTGATTCCAGAGTAATACATAGGCAATTATGCCCAGTATATCGGCCAGAATGTCCAGTGACGACATATCTCTTCCCGGCAGATAGTGCTGAATGAACTCTATCGACGCCCCAAACGCGGCCAGGACTGCGACTTTGACCAATCCCGGGCCAGACTCGGGAAATGACAGATCAAGCAGCAAGGAGAGAACCAGAAAGGCAAGAAAATGATTGCCCTTGTCCCCACCCGGAACCACCTCAAGCGCCGGGCCAAAAGCCAGAAAACAAACCAGCAGTACCGCGGCTATAAACGCCGTCCGAATTGAGAACAACAAGGTTTTTCCCAGTAAAAGGCGCTTGCTGGATGTTTTAGATAAGACGGCTACCGGACTTTGTGAGTCAACACTGATTTCAGCTTTTTTCATTGATCGCTCCACATGCCAATGCTGTAATGCATGCCCGGCCAACGCTGTACATTTGATGAAGAGGATATCATGGCAATAGTGAATCGTAGATGGGTATTACAAAAGCGACCCTCTGGCATGGTAGCACCAGATGATTTCGCCCTTGTAGTTGAAGACATCGATGACACAATGCTGGCCGAGGGTGAATATATCGTTCGTGTGCAATACGTGAGCTTTGATCCTGCCATGCGCGGCTGGATAGAAGACAAACCCAGTTACCTGCCTCCGGTAGGTCTGGGGGAGACCATGCGCGCGGCGGCGGTGGGGTCGGTGGCCCTCAGCAACAATAGTGACTACCCCGTGGGAGGACTGGTGCACGGCATGCTGGGCTGGCAGGAGTACGCGCTATGCGGGCCTAAAGATTTCATCCCGGCACAGCTACTGCCTGAGGGTACACCTGCCACCCTGCCCTTGACCCTGTTCGGTGCCACCAGCGCCACCGCCTACTTCGGCTTGCTTGATGTCGGCAAACCTCAGCCCGGTGAGACCGTTCTGGTATCTGGAGCAGCCGGCGCGACAGGTTCAATTGTCGCGCAAATCGGAAAAATAAAAGGTTGTAGAGTGATTGGTATCGCCGGTGGAGATGAAAAATGTCAATGGTTGAAAGACGCCTGCGGAGTGGATGATGTGATTGATTACAAGCTGGAAGATATCTCAACCCGGCTAGCGTCGCTCTGCCCCGAGGGAATCGATGTATTTTTTGACAACGTCGGTGGCGACACCCTCGAGGCGGCCATTGAGCATATATCGGATCACGGCCGCATCGTACTCTGCGGCGCCATTTCCGGCTACAACGAAGTAGTTCCGGGTCCAGGACCTAAAAACCTGATGAACCTGATTGCGCGACGCGTGCGAATGGAGGGATTCATTGTCCTGGATTATATGGATCGGTTTGAGGAGTGTATGACAGAATTGGGGCAGTGGTTGGCGGAGGGCAAAATTGCGTACAGAGAGGACATTCAGTCTGGGTTTGAGAATATTCCTGCGACTTTGATGCGGCTGTTCAGTGGGGAAAACCAGGGGAAACAGATCCTATCACTGTCACAAGACTGAGCTACGATGAGACCCTACAATCTTATCCACAGATTCTGTGGATAAATCTGGGGATAAATTGCAATTTCTGCCCACAGCGCCTTGAAAAAACTGCCCTGATCACGTATTGATCAAAATTTATACAGTCTAATATTTTCATATATATCAATCACATAGCACATTTTTTACAGCGTTTTAAATCGCCCGTAATGACGAAGCAGCAGAATCTGCGTCGCTCTGGCGATACTGTGCATAAGAAACTGCTTCAAGTTGGTAGACACTGACCCCGCAGAACAGGCGGATCGGTCTCTCTAGTCGCCATTTTGGTGCTTCATTTGCCAACATCGGTGGATATTGGGTCGTCGACGAAAATCTTCATCAATCGTTTTTGATCCCAGGTCTTCCACAGCAAATCGATCCATGAGTGCTGGTTCCATGCGGAAACCTCGCTTGTTGGTGGAAAAAAACAGCCGACCACTGGCTGCCAGGCACTTCATACTCAGTTCGACTAACAACCCATGATCTCGCTGTATATCCAACGTCGTATCCGTGCGCTTGCTGTTGGAGAAGGAAGGTGGATCGAGGATGATCAGGTCGAATTCATCGGTATTCGACTGTAGCCATTCCTGACAATCAGATCGCACAAGTCGATGGCGCGAGACGTCAACCGCGTTGAGTTCCAGATTACGCTTGGCCCACTGCAAATACCTGGGTGAAAGGTCTACAGACACGCTTGAGGCGGCCCCGCCCAAAGCAGCGTGTACCGTCATGGATCCTGTGTAACAGTAAAGATTCAACACGCGGGCGCCAGCGGCTGTTGCATGCAACTGTCGCCTCAATGGACGGTGGTCGAGAAAAAGTCCTGTATCAAGATAATCATCCAGATTAACCAGAAATTTTGCCGCGCCTTCCCTCACCGTATATAGTTTTTCCGCCGAGCCCGGTGCAGTTTGTCGTTGATACTGCTCACTGCCGCGCTGACGCCGCCGCTGTTTATAATGGACATGGCCAGGCTCGACTTCCAGAACCGTTGGCACCACGGATATGATCTCGGCGAGTCGTCGCTCAGCATCATCTTCACTGACACCCGCCGGAGCCTGGTATTCAGCAACATGTATCTCATCGCCATAGCAGTCAATCGCAACTGCATACTCAGGCATATCGGCGTCATACAGCCTGAAACATTCATGGCCCTCTCGCCGCGCCCACTTGCCGAGGCGCCGTCTATTCTTCCGCAGTCGATTGGCAAACATCGTGGCACCCTCTGACCAGGCTGGAGACCGGGACGTTGACAGCTGCGCGCTTTCTTCAGCTTCCACTGGTACTTCGTATAGCAGCAGGTGTGCAGGCATTGCACCATTGAACAACGAATACTTCTTTCGGTTTACCAGTCGGACATGGCGCGATAAATCTCGATTGGCTGTGAACAACGCAGCCTGCCAACCCCTGAATTCAGCGCGCAGTAGATCTCCCACTTCGTTGTAGAGTGGTTTGAGTAACTCCTGTTCACCCAGACGCTCGCCATATGGCGGGTTAGTTACCACCAGGCCTATATGCTCAGCACCGCTGGGGCGCCGTACCTGGCTCAGTGTCTCGCAGCTGAACGTCACCAGCTTTTCACATCCCGCCCTGGCGGCATTAGCGCGAGCAAATTGAACAACTCGGGAGTCCTGATCGCTACCCGCGATCACATTACGCAGGCGGCGGCGACCGATATTTGCCCGCGCTTCAGCTTCATCGCGTAGCTCCTTCCAGGTCGATGCGGCGAAACCTGACCAGGACTCAAAGCCAAAGCGCTCAGCCCACAGCCCCGGCGCTACATCTGCAGCCATCATTGCGGCCTCAATAACTACCGTTCCACTGCCGCACAGGGGATCAACAAGACTCCCTCCACGCGCGGCAAGACCCGGCCAATCCGACCTGATAAGAAGCGCTGCAGCAAGATTTTCCTTCAACGGCGCGGCCCCACCCTGCTGGCGATAGCCACGCCGGTGAAGACTGTGCCCACTGAAATCTATGGCCAGACTCACCCCGCCTTTGTGTAACCGTGCATTGATCAATAAATCAGGCGATTTTCTATCAACGGCGGGTCTATTCCCGGTGAGTTCACGGTAGTGATCAACCAATGCATCTTTGACAGTCTGCGCGCCGAACTGAGTATGCCGAATATCATCATTTCGACCACTGAAGTCCACCGCCAGCGTCCCCCTGCCGTCCCAGTGCGTGGTCCAGTCAACCGAGGCAGCCGCCGCATATAGCTCTTTGGCGTCCGTCGCAGTGCCCTGATATACAGGATAGAGCACTCTATTGGCCAAACGACTCCAAAGACAAACACGCCACGCAGTAGGGGGCGAGCACTCGAAATACGCTCCCGCTACAGTTTCACGTGCGGATTCAGCCCCCAGCGAGAGTAATTCTTCACGCAATAGTCCCTCCAGCCCGCGCGGGCATGGAGCAAAGAATTGATGCGATGCAGACAAGCTCAAATAAGTTTTTTGGCCTTCTGCTGGGATGGTAGTCAAAGTCACAGAATATTGATCATGGCGCGGGTGCGCGATGTTAACCCGCCTGCCTTCTCAGTGCACGCTCGATTGCGCCAGATTCATTAACTCGCGAATAGCGACAGAGAACATGGCATATTCCGGTATTTGCAGGGTGTGCATTTCCTGAATGAGCAGGCGCCACCTGTCGACCAATCTGGACTGGTGTTCAGCCCATATGCGAATGCATTCATCAGCGTTTCTTTCTTGCTCCATATGCTGAAGTGCACCTACAGTCAGAAGACGTTGCTGCCACTCCAGGTCGTCGAGAAAAGTCTCCCGTGCAATAGCCTGCCAATTATTTTCCACTTTGGCCTTCAGCACCTGACTGGCGAACCAGTCGATCTCCAGGTACTCGCCCAGCTTAAAATATAACTGCGCAAACTCGTGTGCGTCTGCGTTCTGATCGCGCGCTGCTTCGGCAATACCCAGCAAAGAGTATCGATGTTGCAACACCGCCATCATATCAGCCAATTTCTCTGGCACTCCCGCCACCAGCAGTCGCTGGCGATGCTCCAGCCGGGTCTCCTCTAGGTGACCCTGGAGCAGCGTTGGCAGCGCAACAGCCAGCTTCCCAACCGGGTCACTGAAAGTCTCGACTTCTCTGGCAGGATCCAGTTTGGTACGGCGATTGCGGATAAACCAACGGCTCGCACGACGCACCAATCGCCGTATATCCTGCATCATCTCCAACTGGATGGCGCTATCAACCTTGTAATCCAAAGCTTCAATCGCCTGCCATCCGCCGGCCACCCCCAACACAGTACGAACGGTCACATAGGCCTGCGCAATTATGGCGGGTGATGCGCCGGTAGAATTAGCCAGCCTCGGGACAAAATGAACACCCATATGATTGACGAGATCATTGGCCACCTGTGTCGCAATAATCTCCCGACGTAGTTGGTGAGTTCCAATTTCGTCATCGAACTGTCGCACCACCTGGGTGGGGAACGCCGATCTGACGAATGTTCCCAACAATGCATCATCGCCGACTACCGAGTCCATAAACTCTTCTTTTAGGTCCGCCTTGCTATAGGAAACAAGCACAGAAAGTTCTGGTCGGGTAAGGCTCATACCGTGGTTGTTTCGCTCCACCAGAGCATCGTCCTCGGGCAGATATTCGAGTCCACGGTCAAGTTTACCCTGCTCCACCATCTGGCTGATCAGCCGGCGAAATTCACCCGCCCTGCGCATTGCCTGATGTTCAGCGAGACTGATTGCCTGTACCTGGGCGTAATTGTTTCTCAGCACCAGATCGGCTACGTTCTCGGTCATATCTACTAACAACTGATCGCGTTGTTTAAAGGTCATGTCCCCCGCGGCCACCAAGGTGTTCAACAATATCTTGACGTTGACCTCATGATCAGAGCAATCAACTCCAGCTGCATTGTCAATAAAGTCAGTATTGACCCGACCACCTTGCAGAGCGAATTCAATTCTCCCGAGTTGCGTCATGCCAAGATTACCGCCCTCGCCCACAACCCGACAGCGCAGATCCCTGGCGTTAACACGCAAACCATCATTGGCCTTGTCACCCACTTCAGCGTGAGACTCGCTGGATGACTTCACGTAAGTGCCTATTCCTCCATTCCAGATTAGATCAACAGGCGCACACAGCAGTGCAGAGATCAAATCCGCTGGCGTCAAGCTGTCAGCATCAATGGCAAAGCATTGTTTCATCTGCATCGAGATCTGGATGGATTTGGCACTGCGGTCAAATACCGCTCCACCCTTTGAGATCAGCGTTGCGTCATAGTCATCCCAACCACTTCCACTCGTGTCAAACAGCCGTTTACGCTCGACATAGCTGGAAGCCGGGTCCGGGTTCGGATCTATAAATATGTGTCGGTGATTGAAGGCCGCAAGAAGACGTATATGGTTTGACAGCAACATGCCATTGCCAAACACGTCACCAGCCATGTCACCGATGCCTATGACAGTAAAATCCTGATTTTGTACATCACAGGCAAATTCCCTGAAATGGCGTTGCACTGAAACCCATGCACCGCGAGCAGTGATGCCCATTTTCTTATGGTCATAGCCCACACTACCGCCACTGGCAAATGCGTCGCCAAGCCAAAAATTGTAGTCAGCTGAAATTCCATTCGCTATATCGGAAAAGGTAGCGGTACCTTTGTCAGCGGCTACCACCAAATATGTGTCATCGCCATCATGTCGAACCATATCTGCGGGTACTACCACCTTTCCGGAGACCAGATTATCGGTGATATCCAGCAGACCTGTTATAAATTGCCTGTAGCAAGCTATCCCTTCGGCCTGTATTTCTTCCCGGCTCGCATTAGTGGGCATTTGTTTACAGACAAAACCACCCTTGGCACCCACGGGTACAATCACGGCATTCTTAACCTGCTGCGCCTTGACCAGTCCCAGCACCTCTGTACGGAAGTCTTCATGGCGCTCTGACCAGCGCAATCCACCACGTGCTACAGCCCCACCACGCAGATGAACGCCTTCAACACGCGGCGAATATACGAAAATTTCATACCGCGGACGCGGTAGTGGCAGGTCTGCTATTTTCTCGGGTAGTAATTTTAACGATAGGGACGGCTTGCAACTGCCGTCCTCTCTGGACTGGAAGTAGTTGGTGCGAACGGTGGCTCGCATAAGCAGATAAAACTCTCTGACCACCCGATCTTCGGAGAGATCCGCCACCGCATCCAGCGATGCGAGCACCTCATCTGCGATCTCTGACTCCTGGAGACCTGATTGGGGCTCAAAGCGTGCCCTGAATAAGCTATACAATCTTAGAGTCAGCGGTAAATGTCTCGACAGAGTGTCAGCAATAAATTCACTGCTGAAGGGAAATTGTATCTGTTTCATGTAATGGGCATATGCACGCAGTACTGAAATTTCACGCCAAGTGAGCTGTGTGCCGACCAGCAGCCGGTTGAAACTGTCACTCTCACACTGCCCATACCACACCGCAGCAAAGGCATCCTTGAACTTTTGCTCTACATGTTCCAACTCAACCTCAGAGTCCAATGCGTACACCAGACTGAAATCCTGCACCCAGTAGACCTGACCCTGAGCTCCAAGGATTTCATAAGGCGTCTCGCGGGCGACCTGCATACCCAGATTTTCCAAAATGGGCATTACATCCGACAGGGACAGTGGGTGATTGCGATGAAACAATCGAAAATGCAACGCCTGCTCCGCTTCCCCGATAACACGGTAGAAGCTCATGGCTATATCATTTTCCGACTCCAGCTTCTGAATCCGTGCGATGTCATGTACGGCGACACGCGGCTCAAAATCATCGCAGTATCCAGGAGAAAAGCCTTCTGCGAATTCCTTACCCAGGCTGTCTCCCAATTCTTCGCCATATTCTTCCACCAAAAGTGTCTGTAATTGGTCCGGCCAGTAAAGGCTCGCCTGGTAAATTGCACGCTCCAGCGCTCGTTCATCAAAGGAGATTTCGCGCTGTGGGTCAACGCGAATAACAAAATGTACTCTTGCGAGCACCGATTCGCTGAAAAACGTTGTAAATTCAGACTCAAGTGCTCCCAGTGCATCGCACAGGATATCGCGCATTTTCAGACGCAACTCGGTATTAAAACTATCCCGTGGACTGAAAACCAAACAACTGAAAAATGCACTACTGGAATCTCTGCGCATGATAAGACGAACTTTTCGCCGTTCCTTGAGCTGCACCACACTAAGCGCTGTGCGCGTGAGCTGATCAACAGTGCACTGGAAAACCTCATCCCGGGGCAGAACCTCCAGTACGCGCAGCAGCTCTTTGCCCTCATGGCTATTACGATCCAGCTTCGAAGCTTCTATTACCTCCGCGACTTTGCTCGCAATGACCGGCACCTGATCCAGACTCTGTGTGTAAACAAGGGAGGTAAAAAGGCCCATAAACCGATGCCAACGCAAAATCTTTCCATCAGAATCGTATTCCTTGATCGCGATATAATCCGGGTACACCGTGCGATGAACGCGACTACGTACGGATGATTTTGAGAAGGTCAGTTGCTGTCTGAGTCCGCCCTCTTCTCTACCCGTAAGTTGGTGAGCCAGAGTTTCTTCACCACGAGTTTTGCGCTTAGCGAGAAGACCCAGTGCTTTGTCCTGATGACTACGCAGCTGCAGATGGGAGTCGGTATACTCAATACTGAAGCACTCATAGCCAAGAAATGTAAGATGTCCATCCACCAGCCAGCGACAAAAGGCTTCAACCTCAGTCTTTTCTTCAGTCCCCCCGTTGGGAGCAGAGGCAACAGCTTCGGCTACCGCAATAGCCTGATCGCACATAGCCTGAAAGCTTTCAATAGCCAGCCTGACCTCACGGAGAACATCAACCAGGGCTTCTGCTATCTCAGAACAAACATCCTGATCACTGTGCCGAGTAATCTCCAGATAAAGCAAGCTTTCCGCAGAAAACTCATCCGGCAAGTCATCGGGCGCTAACAGACGCTGAAATTTTTCGTTATCCCGCAATATGCGAAAATTTTCGCTGTGCAGGACATGGACAGCAACATGACGTCTGTTCAGCTCACCCCGCACTGAATCGACACAGAATGGCATGTTTCGGCACAAAACCACGACAACTGTGTGATTGAGATGCCAACCGTGCTTTTCAAAATCCGGATTGAAGACACGAACCTTGGCCTCCTGGCCGTCATACCTGGCCAGGAATTGCCAATTGCCGTAGGTTACTCCAAATATATCTGCAACGCGCCGGTCCTGCAGATCTTCGGCGGGAAAAGAACGATAGAACTGAACAGCGAAATCGCGTACTGATTCTGCGGAATCCCCCGGGAGTTTTAGCTGTATCTCGTCGTCAAGCTGACCAAGGACATTTTGTTTTTCTTCTTCCCATCCCATGCCATACCTTCACGTACTTGTGTTGCTACTATAGACCAAGGTGGGGCCCCGTCATATGTCATTGTGGCTGGAATACGTCCAGGGGAACTCCAGGCCCGTCAGCTTGTCAATTTCAACAGCTGATAGCTGGACTGGAACAGCGGTTTGGTTACAATGCACCGCACTTTTTACATGGGGATTTTCAAGCGTGGAAGCGAACACCTTCGCAGCACTACAGTCATCAATGAACGAGACCATCGTCGGTCAACACCATCTGGTAGAGCGATTGCTGATCGCCTTGCTGGCAGACGGCCACTTGCTGGTGGAGGGCGCCCCTGGACTGGCCAAGACAAAAGCGATCAAAGCGCTTGCCGACCGGGTAGAGGGAGACTTCCAGCGTATACAATTCACGCCAGATCTCCTACCGGGCGATATTACCGGCACCGAGATTTATCGCCCCCAGGATTCGAGCTTCCATTTTCAGCGTGGGCCAATTTTTCATAATTTGGTGCTGGCAGATGAGGTCAACCGAGCGCCAGCGAAGGTACAGTCCGCACTTCTCGAAGCAATGGCTGAGCGCCAGGTGAGTGTTGGCAGTGATACCCTGGACCTCCCACCACTGTTTCTGGTTATGGCCACACAGAACCCGATCGAGCAGGAAGGTACCTATCCCCTCCCCGAGGCTCAACTCGACCGTTTCCTGATGCATGTAAATGTCGGCTACCCATCTTCCGGTGCCGAGAAGGAAATACTGCGCCTGGTGCGAGGTGAAGCCGACACCAGGGTAGGCACGCGAGAGGAAGCCACGCTGGCGCAAGAGTCAATTTTCTCTGCTCGCCAACAGGTACTGGAAATGCATATGGCCGAACCGGTCGAGGACTACATCGTCCAGTTGGTGATGGCAACCCGAGACCCAGAACCTTACTCTAAACAGTTGGATGCTTGGCTGGAATATGGAGGCAGTCCCAGAGCCACAATATCACTGGACCGCTGCGCCCGGGCACACGCATGGTTGCGAGGCCGGGACTTTGTAACCCCCGATGACGTACAGGCCGTATTGCCGGATGTACTGCGACACCGATTGATACTGAGTTTTGAAGCCGAAGCAAATGGCATTAGTACGGATGACGCCATTGCTGAGCTGATCACTAAAGTTCCAGTGAGCTAGTCTGTTCATGGTAGCGACCAAAAATCTGCAGCCGCGCGGCGTCTACTGTCAGTTGGAAGAGCTGATTGCACTGCGCTTCCAGGGTGGACAACTCCAGTTGAAACAGCGAAAGAAAGCGCTCTCTCTTCTTGCCGGTTCGAACAAAACCAATTTTCGCGGACGCGGCATAGACTTTGAAGAGGTCAGACGATATCAGCCGGGCGATGACATAAGAACCATAGACTGGCGCGTTACAGCCCGCTCCGGAAGTGCACACACAAAACTGTTTCGGGAGGAACGGGAGCGCCCGCTGCTAGTGGTGGTCGATCAGCGATCTGACATGTTTTTTGGAAGCCGGGGCTGTTTCAAGTCAGTGACCGCCGCTCACATTGCCGCCATACTGGCCTGGAGCGGACTGCAGGTTGGCGACAGGGTCGGAGGATTGATCTTCAGCGACAACAGTCATCACGAAATACGTCCAAAACGAAGTCGTCAGTCTGTGCTGGCTCTCTTGCATCACCTGGCTGCTATGAATCAGGCACTGCCACACCCTGCCATACCTGACCCTTTTCAGTTCTCCGACATGTTACGGGATCTGCGCCGTATAGCACGACCTGGAACCGCTATCTTTATCATCAGTGATTTCAACGGCGCGAACTCAGAGCAAGCACGTGAACAGTTCCACCAACTATCCCGTCACACAGAGGTGACGGCTATACACGTCTCCGATCAATTGGAGCGGGAGCTTCCACCCAGCGGACGTTACACCGTGTCAAAAGGTGATTTGCGAGCAGAGGTCGCCACCGGCAACCCTGCGGCACGCAGTCGCTATCGCGACGATCATGAACGGGAAACCAATCTTCTCAAAGATCAACTGAACCGATCTGGTGCGCCTTTCCTGCAACTGGATTCAGGGAGCGCAGCTCTGGAGGTGCTCCAGCGGTACTATGGAAAAACGGTACGGGGAAGCATGCCTTGAACATTCCCGCTGCTGATCCACTACAGAATCTCAGAGACATCCATCTGACAACGGACATAGGTTGGTGGCCACCGGCAATCGGGTGGTGGATACTGGCTACAGCAACTATCTTGCTGCTGTGTTTTGGCACAGCGGCAATCCTTCGCTACCAGCAGCGCAAGGCACCCGCTCGTGTCGCTTTGCAACTGCTGCACTCATACTATGAGGAGTTTGCTAGTGAGGGCGACTCTCAACTGTTTATCCAGCGTTGTCACGAATTGTTGCGGCGCGTGGCTCTGAAGAACTATGGCAACGAGGGCGTAGCCAGTTTAACTGGCGAGGAGTGGACACAGTTTCTGGACGCAAAAGTGACGGGAGACAATTCGTTTGCCGACCTCGGAGATAGTTTTCAGCACGCCCCCTACGCCACACAGACCGCCTCAACAGACGCAGAGGCAATTCACGGGGCGACACAGCACTGGATAAAGCGCCATCGGATCAACCAATGATAGAGCTCCTCTGGCCTCACATGCTGCTGTTGGTGCCGGCGCCGCTGCTGATGTGGTGGTTGCTACCACCCGTCAGAACACAGCAAGCAGCACTAAGGGCACCGTTCGCTGCAAAGTGGCTCCAGCTCTCGGGGAGTTCGGAAAATTCGCGAACACAACACTCCTCTCTAATGAAGTTTTTGAGTGTGGTGATGTGGCTGGCGCTGCTACTGGCCGCTGCACGCCCACAGTGGGTTGGTGACCCCATAGCATTGCCCAGTGAAGGCAGAGACTTACTTGTTGCCGTAGATATCTCCGGCTCAATGCGGCAGGAAGATATGCGGATTGGTCAAACCCAGGTCCAGCGAATAACTGTGGTCAAGAACGTAGTGGGGGAATTTATCGATCAACGCCAGGGCGATCGTCTTGGCCTGATCCTCTTCGGAGAAAACGCTTACATCCAGTCACCGCTGACCTTTGATACAAATACAGTCGGCCGCTTCCTGAATGAGGCGGAAATAGGATTTGCCGGCGAACAGGCAACGGCGATCGGAGACGCTATTGGCCTGGCTGTAAAACGGCTTCGTGATCGGCCAGCTGCAAGTAGAGTAATTGTCCTGCTGACGGATGGAGCGAACAATACCGGCGTCGATCCCCTTCACGCGGCCAACATGGCAGCTAAATTAGGCGTCACCATCTACACCGTGGGTATCGGCGCTGACGAAATGATCGTGCGGGGATTGTTGGGTAGCAGGCGGGTAAACCCTTCCCGGGATCTCGACGAAGAGAGCCTTCAGCGCATTGCCGATGCCACAGGAGGTAAATATTTCAGAGCGCGTAATCCCACTGAACTGGAAGAGATATATCATGTAATCAATAACATGGAACCCGTAGAACAGGAAGAACTGACCTTCAGACCCACAAAAGCCCTGTTTTTCTGGCCATTGGGCCTAGCGCTGTTGTTAAGTTTTGTGATTGCAGCTAGCCGCACAGCATGGCCGGACGTGAGGCAGCAATTCAAGCTATGGAGAACCGCAAGTGAGTGACGCCCTGGTGGCCTTTCACTTTCTCCGACCGGAGTGGCTCTGGGTCCTGGTACCAGCCGGTCTGATGGCCGTTTTACTGTGGCAGCGCAGCGGTGAATCTGCCGGGTGGTCCCGTGTCATTGATCCCGAACTACTACCACACCTGATGGAGGGATCCGAAGGCAACCGCACTCGCATACCCTTGATTGTGGTACTACTGGCCTGGATCGCTGCCACAATCGCCATGGCAGGGCCCACCTGGGAGCGCACTCCACAACCTGTGCACAAGAAGGTAGATGCATTAGTTGTAGTTCTAGATCTATCGCTATCCATGTACGCCCAGGACATTCAGCCGTCGCGCGTCGTCAGGGCCAGGCACAAAATTATGGATATACTGCAACTGAGGCAAGAAGGCGTAACGGGCCTGGTAGCCTATGCTGGCGATGCCCACGTGGTAAGCCCTTTGACTGATGACACAGCCACCATTACCAACCTTGTACCCGCTCTTTCACCTTCTATTATGCCAAGGCTGGGCAGTTCCACAGCAGGGGGGGTGAAGGCCGCCCTGGACCTCCTGGCCACATCCTTCATCGACCGCGGCCAAATAATTCTTATCAGCGATGCTGTAAGCGACGCCAACGCGAAGCGCGTTGCTCAACTTATGAATAATTCTGCTCACTCACTCTCGGTGATTGGTGTGGGCACCACCGAAGGCAGCCCTATTCCTTTACCCGATGGTCAATTCATCAAGGACAACGACGGAGAAATTGTGCTCTCGTCGCTAAACGACACCAATCTGCGTAGTCTTGCTGAAGCCAATGGGGGTTTATACAGAACGCTGGAGGCGGGAGACGGGGATCTCGAAAGCCTGTTGCAGATCGATCCGCTGGCGCTGGATTCTGAGATGTCCACGACATCCCGCCAATTTGATCAGTGGCAGGATCAGGGATACTGGCTTGCTCTTTTGCTTATTCCAGTTCTCCTCAGCGCTTTCAGAAGCGGTTGGCTAATGGCGGTTATCCCGTTTGTATGTGTGTTCCCTTCACACACTGTCGAGGCACTTGAATGGGAAGATTTGTGGCTGACATCTGATCAAAAAGCTGCACGCGCTTATCGGCAGGGAGATCATGAAACCGCGGCAAAACTGTTTCAACATCCCGAGTGGTCTGCGGCCTCGCAATATCGAAAGGGAGATTACTCAGAAGCCGCAAAAAGTTACCAGGCGATGGATCACGCCAGGGGCCACTATAATCGTGGCAATGCACTTGCCCGCTCGGGTGATCTCCAGGCAGCCATCGCGGCCTATGACGAAGCGCTGAAACAGCAGCCCGATATGGGAGACGCCAGCTTTAACAAGGAGTTGGTAGAGAAGCTTCTGGAGCAACAAGAGCAAAATCAGGAGCAGCAAAACCAAGAACAGGAACAGGAACAGGAACAGGAACAACAGAATCAGGAACAACAGAACCAGGAGCAACAGAACCAGGAGCAACAGAACCAGGAGCAACAGAGCCAGGAACAGGGTCAACAGAATCAGGAACAGCAACAGCAGGACCAAGAACAGGAACAACAGCAGCAGGAGCAGGAGCAGGAGCAGGAGCAGGAGCAAGAGCAGGAGCAGGAGCAGGAGCAAGAGCAGGAGCAAAAGGTTTCCACTGCGGAGGTAGACCCGGAACAGTTGGAGGAAGACCAGGCCACAGAGCAATGGCTGCGTACAGTGCCGGATGATCCTTCGGGGCTGCTGCGACGTAAATTCAGATATGAGAGCGGACGACGGCGTGGAGAAGACACCGGGAATGAAGAAGAACTCTGGTAGACCATTACTCTGGGGACTGACTCTCATGTTGCTGTTGCAGGCAACAACGGGTCGCGCAGCGGTAATCCTTTCAACTGACCGCAGCGATGTCACGCTGGAAGACATAGTGACACTGACGCTTCGGGTGACTGATGGTGAAGATCTGAGTAACGCTGAGGTGGGCGATCTGCGGGACGCTTTCGAGATACTGGGCTCAAGTACCAACAGCCGTACTTCTCTGATAAATGGCAATATGGAGAGCTATAGCGAACTCATCATCACCATGTCTCCGACCACAACCGGCACCATCGTCATAGGGCCTGCGACGGTGGATGGAAAGGAATCCAATCAGCTCACGATCAAAGTCAGTGAGCCGGCCAAGGCAGTACCCGGAACGCTGGAACCTGTGTTTATCAGCAGCTCAACAGATCACAATGAAATTTATGTACAGGGACAGGTGCTTTACACATTACGCATTTTTCACAGCGTTAACCTCAGCGAGCCATCCCTCAGTGACCTTACCATCGACGATGCGCTGGTCAAGGTGGTGGCGGAGAATCGTTTTCAGACCAGGATCAATGGCATCCTGCATGGAGTTTACGAGTTTAAATATGCAATTTTTCCGCAGAAGAGTGGCGTGTTGATCATTCCCCCACAAACATTCCGAGCTACAGAAGGGCGCCGCAGTAGCAATCTGTTCAATCGAGGCGCCGGTAGAATCTATCAAAAAATCAGTGCAGAACTGGAAGTTGAAGTGGCACCGGTTCCCGCTGCCTGGACCTCTGGTTCATGGCTGCCGGCCCTCCAGCTCTCTGCAGATGAGAGCTGGTCAAAAGATCCGGCAACACTGCAGCTTGGAGAATCTGCCACCCGCGTCCTTACGCTGAGCGCAGATGGCGTTCTGGGAGCACAACTGCCGCCATTGGCCATGACGGAACAGCCCGGTTTGAAATTCTACCCCGAACAGCCCCTGATAGAAGATGTTGACGCTGAACATGGCGTCAGTGGGCGTCGTGTTGAGACCACCGCTGTGGTAGTGACCCGGCCCGGGCGCTTTGAGATTCCCGAGCTTCGCATACCCTGGTGGAACACAGCCACAAACCAACATGAATGGATTGTTGTCCCAGGTCGCGTCATTAATGTGCCCATCCCAGAGAAGGATACAAGTTCACAAGAAACTACCTACCCCGCAAACAATCTTGTCACAGGTGAGGCAAGCGCCGCTGCTGCAAACATAGCCGGGCAGACAAATTGGTGGCAGGTTGCAGCGATCACCATGGGTTTGGGCTGGACAGTTACCGTGTTGCTGTTGTATCGCAAGCGCAGAAATCGCTCTGAAGAGCGACTTGACCAGACAGGTGATGACGGTTCGGATGAAAAAGAATCCTGGGGTCGATTAAAGTCCGCGATTCAGGACGCTGATCTCAGCGCTGTTCGCACAGCTCTGCAGGCATGGGCAACGCACGTCGTATCTGATGGCCATTCAGAAGGTATAGAGGGGCTTGGCAGAGTCAGCGGCGACAGCGAACTGCAGAGCCAGCTGCTGGCATTGGAGAATTCTCTGTATGGCCCTGATACATTGAAACCTGACTTGAGCATACTGCTGGCCCACCTGGAGCAATTTCGTCGCGAATATGCCACCGGGGGCACGCAATCGGAGTTAAAACTACCTGGCCTTTACCACCATTGATCGAGCTGGGAATCTGGCAGTCTGTACCCTTTGTAAAAATGCGTAACTGACCGATACCCTCCAGCTGTTATTGGTCGTAAATTGCAGGGCAACCTTCAAATCCGGCTATAGTGGTATCTTGTGGGCACCGCGCTGCGCCACAGATTCGTTGATGGCGTACGCAACCGCAGGTGTGAACTCCAAACATTCACCCTCGGTATTGGGAGTTGAGGAAGAGGCCTGTTCATCGCGAATTGCGTGGCGATGGCGCAGGTTCGCGCTGTGGCCTGCACCTGCCAGCGGCCCGCCTGATCAAATATAAGGTAGGATTATTCTCCGGCGGGAGCAGCCAGACACTTGTTGATGATTTCGTAGGCATCAACGGACAAGTTCGGGACTGCAAGAATGCGCTGTAGCTCGGCTTCCATCAATGAGGCATTGGCACCATAGCGACGCCATCTGGTGAAAGGATCCAGCAAGCCCGCGGCCGTTTTGCTATTGATAGGGTCCAGTTCGATCACCGTGTCACTCAGTAGTCGATAACCCGCCCCGTCTGCGCGGTGGAAATTTACGGGATTCGCACGCCCAAACACGCCATACAGCGAACGCACTCGATTGGGGTTGGTGCGTTCATAGGCAGAGTGTCGGGTCAGTTCGCGCACCCTTTCCACGGTATCCGTGTGCCGGGACCGAGCCTGAACCTGCAACCATGTATTAACTACCAGCGTCTCATTCTGCCAACGATCGTAAAACTGTCCCAGAGCAACGTTTGCGCCTGCGCGATCCTCGCTGTCAACCAAAGTCGTCAGCGCCGCGAGTTGATCAGTCATATTACTCGCACTCTCAAACTGACCTGCGGCCAGTGGTATTGCCCCCGCTGTTTCAGAAATCACGAGATAGCTGAGACAGACGTTGCGCAAGCTACGCCGGGCAATCTGCGCGGCCGTGGGCGCATACGGTTCATCGCTGGTCAATTCAGTGTAGCGATCCATCAGTAGCCCCTGATTGCGAAGACCCAGCGCTACTGCAACCTTTCTCCTCGCTCTGTGGATGGCAATGACATCTATTTCTTCCGCCATATCCGCCAGATAGGTCTCGCCAGGCAGCTGCAGCATAAGAGCCACCATGGCCGGATCAAGTGAACGATCACTAAGCAGAATGGAAGCCGCATCGAGCAGGGTCTCATCAACACCCAGTTTCACACCAAGCCCTGCCGCCTCGATCTGCTCCTGAAGCACAAGAATAGCCAGTTGCTGCGCAGCATCCCAGCGACAAAAGCCGTTGGAATCGCGACTCATAATAAAAGCCAATTCTTCTCGGCTGTAGTCGTAATCCAGCACAACAGGCGCGGAAAAATTTCTCAGCAACGAAGGTACCGGACGCTCCTGCATACCAGCGAAAACGAACTCCTGATCCGCCTGGGTTACATTGAGTACACAGGTAGTGTTGTCACTACACTCAGGATCTGAATCTTTACCGGCAATCTCCAGTCGCAAATCACCAGCCTCGCCCAGTAAACCCATAGACAATGGGATGTGAAAAGGCTCCTTGACAGGCTGACCCGGTGTCGATGGACAGGACTGCTTTATCGCCAGGGTGTACTGCTTCAATTCGGCGTCGTAGTTACTGCTGACTTGCAAACGCGGCGTTCCAGCCTGGCTGTACCAGAGTCGAAACTGACCCAGATCCAGACCAGAAACCTCCTCCATGGCGCACACAAAATCATCACAGGTCACCGCCTGGCCATCGTGGCGGGAAAAGTAGAGGTCAGAACCGGCCCTGAATTGTTCTGGCCCGAGCAGCTGATGCAGCATACGCACCACTTCCGCCCCTTTTTCATATACGGTGGTGGTATAGAAGTTGTTGATCTCCAGGTAGGAGTCAGGCCTCACCGGATGCGCCAGAGGGCCGGCGTCCTCCGCAAACTGCACGGTCCTGAGAAAATTGACATCTTCAACTCTCTTGACCGTTCTCGACCCCTGATCGGCCGAGAATTCGGCATCACGAAACACCGTAAAACCCTCTTTGAGACTGAGCTGAAACCAATCTCGACAGGTAACACGGTTTCCCGACCAATTATGGAAATACTCATGAGCAACAATACTCTCAACGCGCTGAAAGTTGGTATCCGTGGTAGTTTCAGGATGTGCAAGCACACAGGAAGTGTTGAATATATTAAGGCTTTTATTTTCCATCGCCCCCATATTAAAGTCATCAACAGCAACAATATTGAATAAGTCCAGATCATATTCCCGACCATAAACCTCCTCGTCCCAACGCATGGAATCCTTTAATGCGGTCATGGCGTGGTCAATCTTATCCAGGTCTTTTTCTTCTACATATATATTGAGTTCCACGGTCCGACCACTGGCAGTGTCAAATGAATCTGTCATCACCTGCAGATCTGCCGCCACCATTGCAAACAGATAGCTTGGCTTCGGAAAGGGATCATGCCACTCGGCCCAGTGACGGTTGCCGGGCAGATCACCACCGGCGGAGCGGTTACCATTACTTAGCAACAGTGGATAACGATCTCGATCAGCCTCGATCCGCACGGTGTACACAGACATCACATCTGGTCGGTCCAGAAAATAAGTAATGCGTCTGAATCCCTCCGCCTCACATTGGGTGCAGAACATAGTTCTGGATTTGTACAAGCCCTCCAACTCCGTGTTTTCCTGGGGGCGTATCTTATTCACGCAGCTTAACTGAAAAGTATCTGGCGGCTGGGCAATGAAAAGCGTATTTTCCTGCACGGTATACTCAGCCTCGGTGAGCACTTTTCCGTCGATACGGAGCTCTATCAATTCGAGCTCTTTCCCCTGCAACTCGAGTGCAGCGCCCGGGGCCGCAGCGTTGCGACGCATCAAAAGTCGGGAGTGCACCATCGTGAATTCTTCGTGCAACTCAAACTCCAGGTGCGTCTCGTCAATGAGGTAGCCTGGCGGCTGGTAGTCACGTCTATATATGGTTTGAGGTTGTGCATCTTTCATATTTATTTCCGTCTAGAGACTGGTTAAACGCAGCCGATAACCGCCGTATTTCCGAATATTGATGACTCCGGTGTCAAACATCAAATATTGGCCTTTTATGCCTTCGAGTGTCCCCACAGCACTGGGAGTCTTGTCCAGATTAAAACTGACCACTTTCTGCGGATGCCTTACCACGGGATACTCAATATCGATAACATCAGCATCAGCCACTAGCTGTACAGCGAGCAAACCGTGTTCATTCTGCAATGCCTTGAGCGCGTTCTCGCATAGACTGAGCAGACGTTCCCGCTCCGCGATCATATCGAGCTCTGCAACCTCCCCTTTTAACATGGCGCGCCAGTTGGTTCGGTCTGCGGTATGTTCTTTAAATACAACTTCCGCCAGACCTGAGAGATGACGTGTGGCGACGCGCAATACCGGCACCGCCTGAATTGCTCCCTGGTCTACCCAGCGGGTGGGAATCTGCGTTCCTCGGGTAATACCAACTTTTAGACCTGAAGAATTGGCCAGGTAAACCACATGATCAATCATGCAGTTGGTTTCTCCCCACTCTGGCTCCCGGCAGGTACCAGCGGCGAAATGACATTTCTCGGGACTCATGATGCAGCTATCGCATTGGGCAAGTGATGAAAAACAGGGATAGCAATATCCCTGACTAAAGCTCTTTTTTGTAACGCGTCCACAATGGATACAATTGATCACCCCCAGGTTGTCTATTTGCAAGCTGTGACCGATCAACGCGTTCAGCGGAACTAACTCATCTCCAATCGGTAGTTTATATTCCACTGGACCTGTCAGCGCGGTCTTCATCTTGCTGACGCTACCTTCTGCCAGACACTCACTCATTACCTAACCTCCCATCCACGATTGAACGCGGCATCCCAGATCATGATGATTCATCCACTGATTCACGCCAGATCAAGGTTTCGGCGTGGTCAGACCCGGAAAAAGTTTCCGCCTTGCTACCTCGATCTATATAACCCACTCTTTGTTTCAACTCTTTATGTCTGTGATCAAAGGCAATCACAGCCTGCATACACAGTTCTTTCTGATCTCTTGACAGCAGCCGGCCATCCGGCCACTTGCCGAGTTCCAGAGCTCGCCGCAATCGATCACAGGTATCTGCATCGAGGTTATTGATCAGTTCCGCAAATTCCATCACGTCCCCCTCGAAATAAAGCGCCTCGGCAAGGCATACAATGTACCCGCGGCAATTCCCAGCAACAGTCCCCCGAGATGAGCTCCGTTCGCGATGGCACCAAACCCCAGTACCTCGATAACACCACTCATACAAAGCAGCAGCCATATCAGCATCATGACGTAAACCGCTGGTGGATTTCGAACTCCAAAGGAAGGAAGAACATATTGCACGACCAGTGAAAATCCCAACAGGGCATACACGACCCCAGACAAGCCGCCGAACAAACTGGGGCCACTTGCCAAAAATTGGGCATAATTAGATCCCACAGCGCTTAACAAAACCAGAGCGGCCATCAGAGCGCCACCCCCCGTTTCCTCTATTTTGCCACCCAGATCCCAAGTCCAAAGGCTGTTGAATACCAGGTGGAGCCAACCAAAATGCAGAAATACCGGGGTAAGCCAACGCCAGAGCTCCCAGGGCCGTTCCTCAAAAAGAATTGAGTTACCACTGATCTGAAAACCTGTGAAGGTGAAAAACCGCACCCACTGCAGATCACCATCCACCGAAAACAGCAGGAATCCAAGCGCGCTCAGTCCTATGAGGGTCAGCGTAATGGGCCGGCCACGCCAACGCACTGTGGCAGCGGCTGGCGACTCTGATTGCGTATTGATGCTCGTCAATGGACCAGACTACTGCTCCAGCTTAGCTTGTCCCGACAGCTGGCGTAAAAATCATGCCCCTGAGGGTGCACCAGAAACAGTTTATCGTTCTTTTTATTGATTCGAACAACATTGCCAGCCGAGACGTTAAGCTTGTCCTGACCATCACAGGTTACCGGGATACTGTCACTGTCGTGTTCACCGATGGTGATTCGAATGTCGCTATTACCATCTATAACAATGGGCCGACTACTCAGGGTATGCGGATACATTGGCAAGAGAAGAATTGCATCCAGCGAAGGATGCATGATGGGACCTCCCCCGGACATGGAATATGCTGTGCTGCCGGTCGGGGTAGAAACAATCATGCCATCCGCCCGCTGTCGATAGACAAATACATCGTTAACACTGAGATCAAATTCCATCATACGTGCTGTGGTACCAGAACTGACAACTACATCATTCAGAGCACCAGCGGTGTCAACAACCTGCTCTCCCTGTAAGACTTCGACGTCCAAAAGAAACCGCTCTTCCATTTTGTACTGCCCATTAAGAACAGCTGACACCTGATCTTCGATTTCGTCCGGCGATACATCCGTCAGGAATCCCAATCGTCCACGATTAACCCCCAGAAGGGGAACCTGATGATGTGCGAGATCCCGGGCAGCACTCAACATGCTGCCGTCGCCCCCCAGAACAATCACGAGATCTGAAGAGTCGCCAATTTCCATCCTGTTGCAAGCAGGTACGTTCCCCTCGGGTAGCAGATCCGCCAGCGCGCTCTCGACCAGCAGCGGCTGCCCGCGATTGGTGATCAGAGTCACCAGGCGCTGCAATGATTCACGAAACTGCTCGTTCTGGCCACGTCCTATGAGGCCAATGCGACTGAATTGCTGATTCATGCCCTATCCATTACTCAAACGGCTCCTGATAGTATAGTCACACTCTACTTAAGTCACGTCTACACATGGACTGTTTAACACTCAATAATCCAGCGGTACAACAACTGGCCTGGGCCTGCTTCTCGCCCCCATTGATACGCGTTGGTGATTACCAGTCAGACACAGATGAAATCATTGATTTTCATGTTCTCCTCACACCCGAGAGAAAAGAATGGCTGCAGGAACTGGACAGCTATCCCGCACCGCTGTTGGAGTGGTTGGCGTCTCGAAACTCACAGCGGCTGGGAATCAGATTCGAGAGATTATGGTCATTTTTCTTTCAGCATGACCACAATTTCGCTGTGCTGGCATCAAATTTGCCGGTGCGCGACAAAGGATCAACTCTCGGTGAATTTGATCTCCTCGTCGAAGACAGGATCGATGGAGAGACATACCATCTGGAACTGGCTCTCAAGTACTACCTGCAGATACCCGAACCAACGCAGGAGTTAGATTCCTACTGGATTGGTCCCGACGGCAAGGATTCACTGCAAAGAAAAGTGCAGCACATGATTGAACATCAACTGGAGCTGGGAAGTACGACCGCCGGGACCAATGTACTGGTCAAGGCAGGCACTTCTGAGTACCGGAAGGCGATGATTTTTCGGGGCTGGTTGTTTCGGTCGCAGTATAACTCCAGGCCACTGCCGAGTGTCATCGCAGACCAGGAACAGGTACACACCTGGATGCGACTGCGTGACTTTATTGAAGATGTAAGTTCAGCGGAAAATTGGCAATTACTAAACCGCAGTGAATGGATCAGCGCCAGACCGGATCAGTTCGACTCCCGCAACCATAATCATGCTACCTTACTCAGGGATCTGGAGATGGAAATTCAATCTACCGGACGACCTCAACTTCTGGTACTTTGCGAACAAGAAGACGGCTGGATCAGGCCTGACCGGCGGCTTTTTGTCACTCCAGATAACTGGCTGGCGGGAGTGACGTAAATCCTCTTCGCCCCTGCATACCACCGCCATGCAAAGCAACAATACATTTGGCGTCTCCGCACCTGCTGTACTCAATATCTTCCAACAACCCCACGAGCATCTTCACTGTATATACAGGATCCAGCGGAATGCCAGTGATGTGCTCAAAGCGCAGCAAAAATTCCCGGTACGCATCAGGTAGTCTGGCGTAGCCGCCCCCATGTGCGTTGGACTGAATGCTCCAGTTTGCCTCCTCGACCAAACACATTTCCTGCAGGAACTCGCGTACTCGTTTTGCAATGCTTCCGCCGTCACGCAAGACAGAATAGCCCCGGACCTCGCACATTCCCGCCGATACGAGCCCTGCCACAGTGGTGCCCGTACCACAGGCGGCAGCCACTATCTGCACGTCGGGACAATAGCGCTGTATTAATCCAGCAATAGCGGCACATCCCCGCGCACCCACAAGGCTGGCACCCCCTTCCGGAATTACCCAGTAGTCTGGGTAGCGCTTTCTCACCTCGTCCAGATAGTCCTGGTCATTGCGACGCCGATAAGTCGTTCGATCAACAAACTCAAGCGCCATACCTGAGCGCTCCATGTCCAGCAGGGTTTGACTAAGCGCAGCGACTCTCTCACCCCGAACCATGGCGTGTGTGCGAAACCCGGCCGCAGCTCCAACGTTCGCCAAAGCATGCAGATGATTTGACCAACAGCCTCCAAAACTGAGCAATCCGGATTTTCCACTTTCTCGGGCACATTGCAGATGCGGAGCCAGTTTGAAGCGCTTATTGCCTGGGGCGATATCATCAAGCAGATCCAGACGAGCCACATACAGGCGTGTCGCGGTACTGATCCCAAAAGCGGCAAGATCAATGGGTACCAAAAATTGTTCCGCAGATATGTGCATAGTTTGATTAACTTTTAAGGGCTTGCTCAACACACCTGCGCAGCGCAGGCACCAGGTCCCGTTCAAACCACGGGTTCTTGCGCAACCAAACATTATTGCGCGGACTGGGATGGGGCAGTGGAAAAATACCTTTGGAGGATTCTTCCCAGCTCCTCACCGTTTCGGTCAGGTTCTTTCCTTTACCAGTTGTCAGGTAACGCGCCTGCGCATATTGTCCAACCAGCAGCGTCAGTCTGATATCGGGCAACTGTTCCAGCAGCAAATCATGCCAGAGCGGAGCACATTCAGGCCGCGGTGGATTGTCACCCGAGCGTCCTCGCCCCGGATAGCAAAACCCCATAGGGATGATCGCAAACTGGCGTGGATCGTAAAACGTATCGGCATCGACAGACAACCACTGCCGCATCCTTTCGCCACTCGCATCATTCCAGGCTACCCCCGTTTCGTGAACGCGGGTGCCCGGCGCCTGTCCGACCAGTAATATCCGCGCTTCACTGTGGGCTGCAATAATCGGCCTTGCTCCCAGGGGAAGATCAGGCTCGCACAGGCGGCACTTCCGCGCTCGCAGGATGACTCGATCCAGTTCTATCTGTGAAGCCATGCTACCCCCATGAAGAGCGTTCATGCACCTGACAAGTATCGCAGAGCTTGCTACTCAACGCACAAAACCGGCACTTCATCGCTAATCACGTCCAGCTGCAGAACCAAACTGTTCTCCCAGCGTCTTCATAGTTGTGACTCACAACAAGGTGGGTCACGCCCAATATCAACTTGAGGATGATTACTATGAATACATGTACTTATTTCACCGGCGCCATAACACTGGCAATCTCCCTGGCCTCACTGAACTCACATGCCAGTTTTCAGGCTGAACAGCCTGATGTGGTCCGGGTTCCCTACACCATGGAAGATTTGTCAGATACTGAAGCACGGGAAAAATTCTACCAACGTCTCAACCGTGCTGCGGAATCAGCCTGTGGCTCACCACATATCCGCGAGCCCGGCTCACTGCACCAGTCACGGAATACCAAGGTGTGTGTCGAGAAAGCGCTTGATCGCGCTATCGAAAAAATCAACAACGCCAGCATCTCCGCCATCCATCTAGGGTGACACCACCATACTGCAAAACACGTGGGGGGAACTCGGACAGGACGAGTTCCCCCTTCAGTTCTAGATGTGATTCTGTCGAGTATTGGCGTCATAACCCCCATCGAGGAACAGCAAAGATCCATTGACATAAGAGGCATTGGAGCTCAACAAAAATTCAATAACCGATGAAACTTCCTCAGGCTGCGCCGCACGATTAATGGGAGTGGCATCGAGTAATCCCTGCATGATCGGCGCGTATTCCTCACTCTTGAATAAGGGCTCCGTCATAGGTGTCAACACAGGTCCGGGAGCAACTGCATTCATTCTGATTCCAGCACGACTGTAGTCCATACAGTTCCGCTGCATCCAGAACACCAGCGCTCTTTTGGTAAGCATGTAGTGAGTGCCTTCGGCGATAGTATCTGCAACTTCCAGCGCGGCTGACTCCTTGTCTGCCAGCAAACTGCTCACCAGCGCCTCTCCACCTACTTCCATGGGAGCGGAATTGGAAGACAAGATTACGATGGCACCAGAATTTTTCGCCAACGCCCCACGCAAACCCTCAATGAGACGAACAGTACCAAAGTAATTCAATGCTGTAATGACTCGCCCAGTGGCGGCTCCACCTGCAATCCCGGCGAGCGGGACAAATCCATCCAGACCATCGGGTGCGAGTTCCAACACGCCAGTAATAGCCCCCTGCCGCCCTTCTTCTGTGGTCAGGTCTGCGATTAGGTCGGCATCACGAATGTCTATATTTATAACGCTGTGACCGGCGTCTACCAAACTGGACAGCAGCGCCGCACCTATTCCAGACGCGCCCCCCGTAATAGCGTATCTTCCCATATTGCTTCTCCAGCTACTGCGTTTTAAACCATTAAAACATCACCAGTGGAAACGGGCCAAAACTGGTGGTGAATTCCAGACAAAACACTGGTGCAGGTACAAATACATGCATTGTCCGCAGAATTCGATCTGCGCACTCAAGGGATCCTTGCATGTTGGCCATTGTCAGGCCCGGCACACTGTCACTGGTACACCATTGACCACACAAGTACTGGAGGCGATGTCCAGGCCCGTACCGATAATATCATTACAGCTGACACCTGCAGATGCAGCAGCGATATCTTGTTCGCAGCCTTCATACAAATGCCCGAAACCGTGGGGAATACTCACCACTCCGGGCATCATTTCAGCGGTAACTTCTACAGGCAACTCAACGGTACCTGCTTCGCCACGAACCGCAGCCAACACCCCTTCCTGCAGGTAGAGTGCGCGGGCGTCGTCGGGATGTATCTTGAGCGTACAACGGTTTCGACCCCGCACGTAGGCCCGTAAATTGTGTAACCAGGAATTCATATCTCGAATGTGCCGACGACCGACTAACAGCATTTTTCCCTTGTCGGAACTATCCTGTGCCAGCAGTTCTTCGAAGCGCTTGTTCAAGCGGGGCAGATCCAGTGTAAACAGCTCATGCATCAAATCTATGCGCTGCCCCGGCGTTCGCAATATCCCCGGCAAGCGCTGTTGCAGTGCTCCCAGGTCAATCGTCGCCTGGGGATGGACCTTCAATGAGGCCAGTGACAGGCCATCCGGTTCAGCACCAAACCAGTCGCCATATGGCCCTGAGCGCATCAGAAGATCAGCGTAGGTCTCTGCGGAGGTGTCACCGTCACACTGATCACGGATGCGTTCGGCTGACAGTTGATACCCACTGTCTTCTCCGCGCTTTACAACCGTGTCAATCATACCCGCCAGGATGAATTCATCCAACTGGGCAGCCTCCAATCCAGAGAGGCGCGCCGCAATATCCAGGATAATGTCACCCAGATCCCGCACTCCGGCTTCTGGTTCGAGCAGACGCGGCGAGTAGGAAGCAAAATTTCGCGTGGCAAAGTTTTGAAAGGTCACATCAATATTACTGTGCTCGGGGTGCACTGAGCTGGGCAATATCAGGTCTGCACAACTGGTAGTTTCGTTGATATAAATATCAAGTGAGACTATAAAATCCACTGATGACAGTGCATCTCTGAGCTGTCGGCCTCCGGGTACCGACAACACCGGATTACCACAGATGGTCAGCAAACCCCTGATTTCTTCACCGCTGGCAGTAATTTCCTCAGTCAGCAGCGAGGCTGGCAACTCACCACAGGTTTCAGGGACACCAGATTTGCGGGACTTCCAACGCCCGTACGGTTTTACTTCCCCGGTTACACCCGGACCACTGCCACCGGTGGGTGCCGTGGCCATCATCATGCCTCCAGCGGTATCGAACTTTCCGCTTATCAGGCTGATCACCATCAGTAACCAATGCGAAACCAGCCCGAATTCCTGGGTGCAAAGCCCAATACGACCATACAATGCGGCTCGATTTGTCTGGGCGTAGCGCACAGCCAACTCGCGCAATGCCGCCGCATCAACTCCGGTTACCGAAGCAGTTTTTTCCGGTGGGAAATCCTGTACCAACTCAATAAATGCGTTCAGATTGTCAATATTGTCGGCAACGTGGCCAGTATCCACTGCCTTCTGCTCAACCAGCACATGGGCAAATGAAAGAAGAAACCAGGCGTCTGTACCCGGCCTGATGAAGATGTGTTGGTCAGCCAAAGCCGCCGTCTCGCTATGACGCGGGTCTATGACGACGCAACGCCCTCCTCTTTCCTGAAGGTCACGCAAGGTTTTTTCAATATCAGGTGTACCCAGAATACTTCCCTGAGAAACCACTGGATTAGCGCCCATGCATATAAACAAATCAGTGCGATGCAGATCTGGCACGGGAAACAGCCATTCATGACCCAACAGCCCCCAGCACACCAACTGTTGCGGATGCTGGTCAACAGTGCCAGCGGAGAAAAACCGTTCGGTGTTGACCACAGCCATGAGCGATTGCAGATAAATACCCGCGGCAAAATCATGACCCAGAGGATTGCCTACATAAATACCCAGGGCATCTTTGCCGTGTGCTTCAATAATTCCTCTGAATTTGTTGGCGACCATTGCCAGCGCTTCATTCCAGCCTATTGGCTGCCAACCCTCTGCAGTTTTAAGTACTGGCTGTCGCAGGCGTTGCGGATCTTCGTAAACATGATTGAAAACTTGCGATTTCGCGCACACATAGCCCTGTGAGCGAGTGTCATCCGGATCACCCTTGATCGACACAATACTGTTATTGGTTCGATCCACCTCGACAATGAGCCCACAACATGCCTCACAGGTGGGACATGTGCGTCGGATTGTTTCCGTGGTGGATAATTCATTCATACATAGATCTCCTCGCGATTCCCCAGGGCAGCTGCGGTTCGCATTCTCACACGACTCAGATTATCTACACGGTACGCTCCCGTACAGCCTTAAGCTTGAAAATAGCTAACCGGTTCAACATGCCATCGGAACCCGCATTGAAACGCCATGGATTTGGGTGCGCAAGCCCGCTACTATGCGGCCTGAATGATCAGGAGTAACAGACATGGCTTCACCCAAGGGAATCGCCTTCGACACCCTCTCACTGCATGCGGGACAGGTACCTGACCCAACCACCGGCGCCAGGGCAACACCAATTTATCAAACAGCTTCCTATGTCTTCAAAGACAGCGATTATGCAGCCGGCCTGTTTAACATTGAACGGGCAGGACATGTCTATTCGCGACTCTCCAATCCGACCAATGCTGTTTTCGAGGAACGGATGGCGGCGCTTGATGGCGGTGTAGGCGCGATAGCCACCGCCAGTGGACAGGCCGCTTTACATCTCGCTATCTGCACCATCGCCGGTACGGGCGACCATATAGTCGCCTCCCGCAGTCTCTACGGTGGGTCTCACAATCTGCTCGCATATACTCTGCCTCGCTTTGGTATAGAAACCACTTTTGTCGATCCCCGTGATCCCGCGGCATTCAAGAATGCCATTCGGGAGAACACAAAATTAGTGTTTGGAGAAATGCTGGGAAACCCCGGACTTGAAGTACTCAACGTACCAGCTGTCGCTGCGGTTGCCCATGAGGCTGGCCTACCCCTGCTGGTCGATGCCACATTCACCACACCTTATCTCTGTCGGCCAATAAGTCTGGGGGCGGATCTGGTCATGCATTCGGCGACCAAATTTCTCAGCGGCCATGGTGTGGTTATTGGTGGAGTCGTCGTCGATGGGGGCGTATTCGACTGGGAATCATCCGCGCGTTTTCCGACTCTCTGCGAACCTTATGAAGGATTTCACGACCTGAACTTCGCCGAAGAATTTGGCCCTGCAGCCTTTATAACGAGGGCACGCAAAGAAGGTTTGCGGGACTTTGGTGCTTGTATGTCGGCCACGACCGCTTTTCACATATTGCAGGGTATAGAAACGCTGTCCCTGCGCATGGATAAGCACATCAGCAACACCCGGGCTGTGGTTAAGTTTCTCGCTTCCCATGAAGCGGTGGAATGGGTGAATCACCCGGATCTACCCGATCACCCCGATCATGCATTGGCAGCAGAAATTATGCCCAAAGGGTGCAGTGCTGTATTCAGTTTTGGCGTTAAAGGAGGAAGAGATGCAGGCCGCAAGCTGATCGAGTCCCTCAGTATTTTTTCGCATCTTGCCAATGTAGGAGATGCCAAATCCCTTGTTATCCATCCGGCCAGTACAACACACCACCGTATGGATGAGGACGCACTGGCCGCCGCAGGAATATCAGAAGGTCTTATAAGACTGTCCATCGGCCTTGAAGACCCCAACGACCTGATCGGTGATCTCAGTCGCGCACTGCGATCCTCCCAGAAATAATAGTCACAGCGATACGGTACTTTCTATGTATATTGAAGTTGACGGCGCGCGGGCCTTCTTCGCGACGGGTAGCGGCAAACACAAGCCAGATGCACCAGTGGTGGTGTTTGTGCATGGTTCGGGAATGGATCACACGGTGTGGGTCATGCCAGCGCGACATTTTGCTCGCCACGGATACAATGTCATCGCCCCCGACCTGCCGGCCCATGGTCGCAGTGGGGGAAATGCGCTGACCACTATCGATGAAATGGCGGATTGGATAGTCGCGCTTCTGCATGCCTGCGGATATTCCGAAGCCATCATAGTGGGCCATAGTATGGGCTCGCTGATCTCGCTGAACCTGGCGGCTCGTTATCCCGATGTCGCATCGAAACTTGTGCTCCTGGGTACATCAACCCCCATGCTGGTTTCAGATCCATTGCTGAATGCCGCCAGGGATAACAGTCACGCTGCCATCGACATGGCCAACACCTGGAGTCACAGTCGGCATGGCCAGATGGGTGGCAACGAAGTACCCGGAATGTGGATGATGGGTGGTGGCGAACGTCTGCTGGAAAGAGCGGCGGACAACGTGTATTTCGCGGACCTGAACGCCTGTAATGAATTTGCGAACGGCGAAGCCATGGCGGCCGAAGTCGGCTGCCCCAGCCTGGTAATCATCGCCGAGCGCGACTTGATGACGCAGCCGGTAAATTCTAAAAAAGTTGCAGCAACCATCAGGGACTGTCAATCAATCGCGATACCCGAGTGTGGTCACTCAATGCTTAGTGAAAAACCGGATGCAGTCCTTAACGCCCTGAGATCCATCATTATACCGTGATGACAATGCGTCGCATCGCATGTGTACTGGCCATGGCAGTGGTGGCAGCTTGCACGACCTACACTGGACCATCATTGTCCGGGCTGGATCATGAGCTTCAGCCAATGGAACGTCGGGCCTTCACCCACCAGGGAGTCACGCGGGAATATTTCGTATTCGTCCCACCTGAACTCCGTGACGAGGACGTAGCCGCACCTGTTTTGTTTCACCTCCACGGCTACACTTCTACGGCTACGGGATATCAGGCCTACCACGGCTCCAATTACCACGCGCAAAAAGCCGGATACATCGCTGTTTATCCCCAGGGTAGTCACTTTTTTACTGGTACCGGTGAAATGTCCCAACAAATCACTTCATGGAACGATCTCGCTGGCAACATCGAGCTGGAAAATGCACGCAGGCATTGTCCGGATACGCTGCAGCCCGCACCTTGCCCGCCGGAATGTGATTCATGTACCCGCTGTGCCTGGACCTCCTGCTACGACGATGTAGGCTTTCTCAAGGAAGTGGCAACCCGGGTAGATGAGGAATTCAATACCGATCCCTCACGTCGTTATTTGCTGGGTGTTAGCAACGGCGCCATGATGGCACTGCGTATGGGATGTGCCAGGTCTAAACTGTTTGGCGCGGTCGTGGCAGTAATCGGACAATTAGCGCCAGGGCATGGCTGTGCCCCGAGCAGCGATCTGCCATTACTACATGTAGCCGGTGGCCGCGACAACGCTGTGCGGCCGGACGGAGGACTGGGCTCTGGCTATTATTACGAAAGCGTTTCGGACACCGTAAATATCTGGGCGGATGCCATGGACTGCGCTGCGCCCACCCCCCTGAGGCACCCCATTGCCAACTCACATGCACTGGACTGCTCCAGCAGGCAAAACTGTCGGACCGGAAATCAGGAGGTGGTAAGTTGCATCGATCCGACCGAGGGGCATCGCTTTCCCGGTCAGCGCGTTACCGGCGTGCCCGCCACTTGTGTCACAGCGGAACAGCAGGCCTCTATGCCCGCCATCGACCTTTGTCCCGCACCTATCGGACGGACTTACACGGACTGGGGTCTGGATTTTGCCTGGGACTTTCTCCAGCGCTACCATCGATAATTATCGCGTAGCTGGCTCACTCCCGGGTTTCAATCACCACGCAACCACGGATCGACCCCTGTTCAATAAGCTCATGTGCAGCAGCAGCACGGGACATGGGAAAAGTTTCCGCCACCCTGTGCTCGAGAGTCTCGCGTAAAAGTGCTTCATTGATGTCGGCAACTGCCATCTGTTTTGCTGCCTCTGGCATGTCGTACACAATGACCATATGTACAGTCAGATCCAGATACATCATGCGTAAAAAAGGAATACTGGGTTCCTTTTCCTGGGTCGATGAATAGGTGGAAATCGTACCCCCCGTTCGAATACAGTTAAGCACTTCGGGGAGATTCACGCCAAATTCAACGTCGACGACGCGGTCAACCGGTTGACCGCGATTGGCGGCGAGAACTTCGCTGCCCCAATTTGCCAGCCGGTGATTGCATACGGCCTTCGCTCCCAGCGCCAGGCACATGCTTTCGTCTTTGGCATTGCTGGCAGTCGCGATCACTTCGGCCCCACCTGCAACTGCCCACTGGATGGCATAAAAGCCGACCCGACCCGCCCCGCCGGTGACCAAAACCGTCTGGCCGGAAACGGGCCCATCTCCAGTGACACATCGATGCGCCGTCATAGCCGGTATGCCCATACACGCACCAACTTCGAAACTCGCTTGTTCAGGTAGCGTCGGAGCTCTTTCAGATGGAATCATCACATACTCAGCAAGTGTGCCAAAGCGGCGTCCAAACTGTGCCTGATACAACCACACTCTCTCACCCAGTCGGGTATCAGCTACGCCATCGCCCACAGCCTCGATAATACCCGCCCCATCACTATGTGGAATAACGGGGCCATCATCCAGCAGGTTCGGAAACGCACCCGCACGTTTTTTTACGTCAGAAGGATTGACACCACTGGTGTGCACGCGGACCAGCACCTCGCCGGGGCCTACCTCCGGTTTTTCGAAGTCACGACTTTGCAGTACCTCAGCAGCTGCGCCAAATTTTTCAAAACAGATAACTTTCACTACGCGCCCCTTTGAATATGTGCAGTTGCATCGGACAAGGACTCTGTATGCCCATCGATTGAAATACACTGCCCCGATATGTGCCGACCCAGGTCTGAGGCGAGAAACAGGGCCATATTCACCACGTCCTCTGCTTCCACAAAACGCCGCATGGAAGTTTGTGCGGTGTACATATCCGCAACCTCTTCTCGGGACAAGCCACGCTCTCGGGCATCCCTCTCTATAACGCCATCGAGTCTGGGACCCGCCACGCTGCCAGGGCAGAGTGCGTTTACGCGCACGCCGTCAGGTCCCATCTCCATCGCCCAGGTCTTCGTCAGGCCACGAATGGCCCATTTTGCTGCCACATAGGCCGACCGGTTGGGACAGCCAAATTCCCCTGCTGTCGACGACATATTGATCATCACACCCTTTGATGCCACCAGAAGTTCTGAAGCAGCCCGGGTGCAGTAGAAAACACTATTCAGGTCTACATCCAGGGTGCGAATCCAGTCTTCTGTAGTAATCCGTCCAACCGGTACGGCAGGGCCGGCCACCCCAGCGTTATTGATCAACACATCCAGACGTCCATATGCCTTGAGCAGATCAGCAAAAAGACTGGTTACCTGGTCTGGATCGCTGACATCCGCGTGAGTTCCGGTCAATTTTGGGCGATCAGCCAAAAAGCTCAACAGTGCCGGCTCGTCAATATCGCAGACATGGACGGCACAGCCCTGGCGGCTGAAGGCCTCTGCCATATGACTCCCGATACCGCTTGCCGCGGCCGTAATCAGAACAACAC
The DNA here is from genome assembly GCA_938074045.1 of uncultured Halieaceae bacterium. Taxonomy (GTDB): domain Bacteria; phylum Pseudomonadota; class Gammaproteobacteria; order Pseudomonadales; family Halieaceae; genus CALJGI01. The sequence goes on along the minus strand of CALJGI010000020.1, from coordinate 29,343 downwards.
TGTCCGCTCCCAGTCCTGGAAATTCAGCTGACACCAAATAATCCCCATAATCAAATTCGTCGTTGCTGCAGTGTACACCGGACGATGCGGCACCCCAAGGCAGACTATGAGTAAGTATTATTAATCCATGCTACAAATTTTCTCAGCTAATTAAACCAGACTGGGTGCTCTGAAATACAAGTGTAATATTGACACAACGCGAGTTCGACTCCAGACTGCCAGTCGAATTAAACATGAATAAAACTAACTGGATATGCCCGGCAAACTGCCACCCCTGAACGCTCTGCGCAGCTTCGAAGCTGCGGCCCGTCACTGCTCTTTCAAGAATGCAGCCATCGAACTGTGCGTTTCCCACTCTGCCATCAGCCACCAGGTTAAACTACTGGAAGAACATCTGGGCGTAGAGTTGTTTACCCGCAAAGCACGCGCTGTTGAGCTGACCAGCGCCGGTCAGGCCTATTATCCGGCTCTTCGCGAGGCCTTCGACCAGATTCTCGAGGCTACCAATCGTATCCTGGCGCCAAACAGTCCTAGCGTGATCACCGTTCAAATTTACTCCACGCTGGCAATCCGTTGGCTTATTCCCAGACTGGCAGAGTTCAAGTCCGTGTACCCGGATATACAAGTGCGCTTGAACACATCTCAGTCAGATGTGGATTTTGATCACGACGATGTAGACGCCTGCATTCGTATCGGCCGCTCATCCTCCGGAGGCCTGCATCACGGGTTTCTTTTTTCCACTGAAATATTCCCTGTGGCGAGTCCGCAGCTATTGGCGGAACAACCTGGAGTCACAGCACTGAAGGACCTTGAAAAGCACACGCTTTTGCAAGTCTACCCCTCCCACAAAGATTGGGATTTGTGGCTGGAAGCAAAAGAACTTGACCATATCGACCCCAACGCTGGTCTTCAGTTTGACAGTTATGACCATGCACTCGCGACTGCTGCTCAGGGCCTGGGCGTTGCTCTGGCCATGCAACCTTACGTGGGGCGAGACCTGACTTCCGGAGCCCTGATCGAGTTATTCCCAGGGGAGCGGGTAAAGCACTTAGACGATTGGTATTTCGTCTGTCGTAAAGGACGGGAAAATACCGAAAAAATCCAGTCATTCAGGAATTGGCTGGTCAACCAAATACAGGAAGAACGAGAACTGTTTTCCTGAATTAAATTTATCGCATTACAATCGGGGTAAATCATGAATAATTTCAAGCCGCTTATTTCCATCGGTCCAAGGGTGCGCAAATCGCCTTTTTATGATGCGACAGTCGACGCGGGCGTCAATTCATTTACTATCTACAATCACACATTCATGCCCACCAGTTTTGGCGATCCAGTGGCGGAATACTGGAGCATGGTTGAGGATGTAACCCTGTGGGACGTCACCTGCGAAAAACAAATTGAGGTCACCGGGCCAGATGCCGCACGTTTCGTCCAATGGCTGACGTGTCGTGACATATCAACGCTACAGGTCAATCGCTGCCGCTATGTCCTGTTTACTGACAATGAGGGCGGTCTCGTCAATGATGCGGTGTTATTAAAATTGGCGGAGGATCACTTTTGGCTCTCTCCGGGAGATGGTGACTTTTTGTTGTGGGCCCAGGGCATCGCCACGATGAGTGATATGGACATTACCGTAATTGAACCAGATGCTTCACCGCTTCAGCTGCAGGGACCCAAGGCACCAGCCGTAGCTCATGCGCTATTTGGCGACGTGGCTTTGGAGATGGGTTATTTCCACATGCTGCAAACTGAATTGGAGGGAATACCTGTGGTCATTAGTCGCACAGGTTGGAGTGGCGAATTGGGGTATGAGATTTATCTCCGGGACGGTAGTCGCGGCACCGAACTGTGGAACATGATTATGGCCGCCGGTGCACCATACGGTATCAAACCCGCCTGCCCCTCTTTGATTCGAACAGTTGAAGGCGGAATTTTATCCTATGCCTCGGACATACAGCGGAGAGACAATCCATTTACTATTGGTATGGGCCGACTGGTCAGCCTGGACACAGATGTCGAATACATCGGCAAAGCCGCACTGCAGGCAATTGCAGCAAAGGGCCCCGAGCGTTTGTTGGTCGGCCTCGAAATCGAAGGCGACCCAATAACTGGTAACGAAGACTTCTGGCCCGTCACACAGGGGGAGACTTCCATTGGGCACATTACGAGAGCCGTCTACTCACCGCGGCTAAAACGTAATCTCGGACTGGCGAATTTACCTGCCGACGCTGCTATGGAAGGCACGGTTGTCCATGTGCAAACCCCAGCAGGACGGCGTTCTGCCACAGTTGTGCCCTACCCCTGGATTACCAGTGAAACAGTTATTCCACCGCAGTGATACTTCCGCAGCTGGCGGCGGCACCACTAGTTCCGCTGCTGATGATGGCTCATATCTCCCTCTAGCCAGGGCATCATCTGCCGCCTTGAAAACTGCCACCGACCATTGCTACGAGTGAAATCATCGTGGTATCTGCCAGCAATGATAGGCTGTAAAGCCAATTCATCGGTTGCCTGAAACACGGTAAAATAGGAGCGACTGGTCGCGGTTCCAGCTTCATCATCTACCTCAATGATGACATTCGTAGTTACGTGATGCGTCATCGGCGTGCCATCGGCGTATATGCGGACATAGGCGGTGTAAATCGCCTTGATTGCATCGCAACCTCGCCCGTGTACCTCTCCCTCAGGGCCAACAAACTCAGCCGCGGCGAACATCGCGGCCATACCTTCAAGATCACCCAGATCCAGACGTTCGGCATACAGATACAACAGATTTTCGATTTCTCTAGCACTGGAACTCATGTACTGCTCCCCTTTTTATTGTGGCGGGCTGATATCCTGCGCCCACTATACGCTGAACCCGCCTAATTTGGTTTCCAGGTATTCTTCAATACCTTCCTGGGCACCTTCCCGACCCATCCCGCTCATTTTCATGCCACCAAAGGGAGCCGCTGCACTGGTTGGATTTATGTCATTTACACCGATAATGCCAAATTGAAGCCCCTCGAAGAGCCGCATAGCCCGGCTGATATTCTGCGTGTAAACATACGCCGCAAGTCCATAGTTGGTATCATTGGCCAAGGCCAAGATATCATCCTGATCATTGTAGATTACCACAGGGGCAACAGGCCCAAAGGTCTCCTCGCGATATATCTGCATCGTATCCGTTACGCCACTCAGTACCGTAGGCGCATAGAAATATCCTTTTTCCAAACCGTTTTCAAGGATACGGGAACCACCAGTATGCAGATGCGCTCCTTTGGCAACCGCATCTTCAACCTGGCGCGCCACCTTATCGAGTGCCGGCTCCGCAACCAGTGGTCCAATACTGTTACTCGGGTCCATTCCGTTTCCTGCGCGCAATCCGGCAACTCGCTCGGTCAGCGTTTCGAGGAACCTCTCTGCAATGGATTCGTGTACATAAATGCGATTGGGGCTGATACATGCCTGCCCGGCATTAAGAAACTTGACCAGGGCTGCACCCTTGGCAGCATGTACCGGATCTGCGTCCTCGCAGACGATGAAGGGAGCATGCCCACCCAACTCCATCGAGATTCGCTTTAATTGCGGAGCCGCGTCCCTGGCCAACAACTTGCCTACGGCCGTAGAACCGGTAAATGTAAGCTTCCTGATCAATGAGTTTTCACAAAATTCCCGTCCTATCGGCGCAGGCTGTGAGGCTGTCACCAGATTCGCCACGCCCACAGGAACACCCGCCTCTTCAAGCAGCTTGAAGACTGCGATAGCACATAGTGGCGTGGATTCCGCTGGTTTGAGTACCACCGTACAACCAGCGGCCAGCGCAGGCGCCAGCTTTCGAGTGAGCATGGAAATAGGATAATTCCAGGGTGTAATAGCCGCCACGACCCCTACCGCTTGTTTCAACGCAATGAATCGTTGGTCTGGTCTTGCAGAGGGGATAGTCTGGCCGTATACCCTTTTAGCCTCCTCGGCAAACCAGCGTAGAAAGTCAGCGGCATACTTTACTTCATTGCGTGCAGCCTTCAGTGGTTTCCCTTGTTCGCATGTCATCAGTTCCGACAGTTCAGACTGCCGCGCCATCATCAACTCCCAGGCTTTGTACAAGATTTCTGCTCGGTCATAAGCGGTTCTTCTGGACCATTCTCCAAATGCTGCATCAGCTGCGTCTATAGCGGCACGCGCTTGTTGAACGCCACCGTCCGCAACCTCGCCAATTTTTTCACCGGTTGCCGGGTTGAACACGTCGAAATTATTTTCACAGGATTGCCATACTCCATTGATATACATCCCACTCTCCATGCCACAATTCTGTTATAAAGGGAGATTATGACAGCTCATTATATAAAGGAGTACATGTGTACACGTTCAGTAATACTTCTCAGGAATTTCAATCTCGACTGCATAACTTTATGGCGTCGCACATATACCCCAATGAGGAAGCTTATGCCCAGCAGTTACACCAGGCGGAAAACCGTTTTGCCGCCCTGCCCTTGATGGATGACCTCAAAGCCCTCGCTCGTGACGCCGGTTTGTGGAATCTCTACATCCACCACAATCACGCCGAATACTCCGACCACGGTGGTCTCAGCAATTTTGACTATGCTCCGTTAGCAGAAATGATGGGGCGCGTACTCTGGTCACCAGAAGTATTCAACTGTAACGCCCCTGACACCGGCAACATGGAAGTGTTCATGAAGTACGGCACACCGGCCCAGCGTGAACAGTGGCTCACTCCACTACTGGCTGGGGAAATCAGATCCTCATATGCCATGACCGAGCCCCAGGTGGCCTCTAGTGATGCCACCAACATTGAGCTTTCCATCGTCGAGGACAATGAAGAGTGGGTATTGAATGGCAGAAAGTGGTTCATCACTGGCGCTATGTACGAGCGCTGCCAGATATTTATTGTTATGGGAAAATCAGATCCTGACAATCCCAACCGACACCTCCAGCAAACCCAGGTGTTGGTGCCAAAATCCACGCCGGGAATCACCGTTATACGTCCTTTGACTACGCTGGGCTATGATGACGCCCCCATCGGTCATGCGGAAATTCGGTTCGAAGACGTACGCGTACCGCTGGACAACGTGTTACTGGGTCCTGGTCGTGGCTTTGAGATAGCACAGGGCAGGCTGGGACCAGGCCGCATGCACCATTGCATGCGGTTGATTGGCGCCGCCCAGCGCGGTCTGGAGCACGCCTGCCAACGGGCTGTATCACGCAGCACATTCGGCCGTACGCTGAGCCAGCATCAATCCGTTCGCGAAGACATTGCCAAAAGTTTCTCTGAGATAGAGATGGCGCGACTGCTTGTGCTGAAAGCTTGCCACCGCATGGATGAGGTGGGCGCATCAGCAGCCCGTGACCTCATCGCCGCGGCTAAAACAACAGTACCACTGATGGTGCAGAATATTCTTGATCGCTGCATGCAGCTGCACGGCGCAGGCGGATTGACAGAAGACTATTTTATGGCTGAGGCTTTCAATTATGCGCGCTGGTGCAGGCAGGCTGATGGGCCTGATCAGGTTCATCAAATGGCGTTGGGGAAACAGGTCATCAATTCACACACCAGTTGAGGCCTACAACCGGCCTGGCTTATTTCGGAGCTTAATCATGCCAAATTTGTTTGATCAATTTCGTCTGGACGGCCAGGTAGCCGTAGTTACCGGCGCAGGAAGAGGAATCGGTGCGGCAATTGCCCGTACCTTCGCGGAAGCAGGTGCCGATCTGGTACTGGCGGCACGCACACCGGAGCAGCTGGAAGAAACAGCTGAGCACGTAAGATCGCTGGGACGAAAGGCCGTCGTCATTCCAACAGATGTTATGAAGAACGACCAGTTGGAAAACCTGGTGACAATGGCACTGGAACAGTTTTCAACGCTGGACATACTGGTAAACAACGCAGGTGGATATCCGCCAAAGCCGGCGCTGCATACCACGCCGGAGGAATTTGATCGCGCTTTTCACTTTAACGTAACCACTGCGTTTGCACTGACACGTCTGTGTGTGCCGCATATGGTAGCGAATAAAAGTGGGCAAGGGAGCATCATAAATATTTCCTCCGTGGCCGGGCACAAACCATCCTCCTGTTTTGCCGCCTACGGTACAGCCAAGAGCGCTCTGTCCTGGCTGACACGCGAATTAGCTGAGGAATTCGCACCCCGGGTCAGGGTGAATGCTATCGCCGTGGGTTCCACCCGCACGGAGGCACTGAATACCGTTTTGACACCAGAGATAGAGCAAACCATGGTAGAACTGACACCCATGGGAAGACTCGGCGAAGTGCAGGACATTGCACTGGGAGCACTCTACCTGGCATCTCCAGCTGCCTCCTATATCACGGGAGACATTTTGAACATCAATGGCGGCATGAACAGACTGAATATGGAAATGCCCCGGGCTTTCGACTGACAGATGACCACTGATACTCACTGTATTTGCACGGATTGCATTTAGTGTCTACCTGCTGTTTACCATCAGTGTGCAGGCCGATTATCAGCAAATGATTATCAAAGAGTACGGTGACGCCAATAACTGCCAACTCATAAGAAAGCCCAACTTACCCGCTACTGGTCCGGACGAAGCCAATGTGCGGGATGCTCCTCGAATTTATTTCCTGGCAGTGGCAGAAGCTGATGTGGGACTGGTTTCCCGAGGATGCCCGGCAGGTCTCGTTTTATTCCATAGCTGATTTTAGAATCGAGAAGCCTGCCTGGTTCTCTGAGGACCTGACCGCATTGTTTACCCTCCTATCAGGGCAACGTATCGAACCCATTATATGGAAAGTATTGACGCTGTCCGAGGCAGCTGTCGCACACGAGCACATTGAGAATGGTGACGCACGTGTAAAAAATCGTTCTGCGGGTCAGCGAATCGCTCTGATAGAAGCCATTAACTCAGCGGCTTCTTTCAGAAGACCCATTCTGGCCGGGGTTTTGCGCTGACTTTCCAGCTCGGTCATCGCAGCTTGTAAACGTCTCTCAGCGGCGGGCATATGACCCGCGCTTTGTTCGAGAACAGCCATTTCCAATTGCCAGAAAGAATTGTGGTTCAGGGTCGGCCCCATGGTGTTCCACCTTACCAGCGCCCGGTCGTGTTGGCCGGACTCCTGTTCCAGTGTCACTGCCAGGCGCTGCAGTTGTGAATTCGGACCGAGTCGAATCAAGCCATCATCAAGCAGCCGTAGCGCCGCACGACGACCCTCCTCTCCCCGGCTCACCATCAGCTCCGCTGCGGAGCGGTAATCCCCTGGATGTGAGACGGGCAACAGCGCGAAGTAGCTATCGTAGGCCGCCGCTGATGCATCAATCTGGTTGGCCCTCGCCAGGGATCGTGCGAGATTAAGATGGGCTTCTGCACCACCTGAATTTCCCAGCACCAGCTCCCGGTAAAGGCTGGCGGCGGTCGCATGATCACCCAACGAATCGTGATACTTACCGCGCGCCATCTGCAGAGCCACAGAGTTGCCTAACTCCGCCGCCCGGTTGAGATCAGCCAGCGCAGCGGTCCATTCCCCCAGCGACAAATATTCAAGCGCCCGCGCCACATACACAGCGTGAGACCCACCCTGCTCCGCTAGCAAATCATCGAGTTGCGCTATGCGCTGATGGCCAGCCGGGTGAGCCCAGCACAGCGAGGCCTGCAGACAAATATAGAACCCTAGTGCAAATCGCTTCATTTCTCGATAACAAAATAATCCAGCACACTTCCCTCGACATCGACAAAACGTGACACCAGTCGATCAGCGGTAATATCCAGCACTACAGATCCCAGTCGAGCGATGCCATTGGGCTCATACCCATCAAGCGACGAATCAAAAGTACGATGTGCAGGATGTTGCAGCCAGGTACCTGTATTGCAACCAGCAAATTGTCCAGCCTTGCAGGGTGCCAGCCCCTTTATGGTAGTGACTTTTCCAGCGCTACCCGAAACCGTGTAAACAGCCTTGTCGTCCACACCACTGGAGCGACTGATCTGTTGATAGGGGCTATCCGTCTGCCCGAGGGCCGGATCGCCGTTTGCGTTCAGTTCAGTATGTTTCCCGGGATCAAATGAGGCGGCGGAGCCGTGATGTCCGGTCAGATACCAGGAACGTTCGTAGGAGTGTGCATGACCGCTGTAAATAACGTCTACGCCATGCGATTCAAACACAGGAGCAAAAGTCTCCCGCATTGAAACTTGTGCCCCCTCATAGTCAGAGTCATGATTCATGCCTCTGGAATAGGGTGGGTGATGAAAAATAACAACGGTCCAATCCTGCTGGTTCGATCTCAGGTCATCGACCAACCAGTCCCGCATCGCCTGCAATTGCCCCTCATCATAGGGCGTCAGCTGTGAATCAAGGCTGACCAGATGTACATTCCCGTAATCTACTGAATAGTATTGCTCGGTGCCGCTGGCGACGCCACCTACCTCCCCCCGTGTTGGCAGGCTGAATATCTCAAGATATGGTGGGCCTGTCTGATCCGGCTTGCCATCCATATCACCGTCAAAACTATCAGGGTCTGCACTTTGACTGATGCCCCCGTGATAGTGGAACAGGGGACCTTCAGCACATACCGGTAGATCATACCAGCCACAGTAATCAACCAGTGCATAACCCATTTCGTGATTGCCAATAGTGGGATACACCGGCACAGAGGAAAGCATCTCCGGATAAACGTCAAAAAACCCCGCCTGCCACTGCTGATCTGTTCCCGCTGTGTAGGCATTATCACCGAGCAGAATCATTAAATCGATCGGCTGGTTATCGGCCTGCTCCCGGTTGTAGCGAAAAAATGCCTCCTTAACTGCCTGCGCCTGACCGGCGTATTTGTTCTTGCCATTCCTGGTATCTGAAGCGGTACCCGAATCCCCGAGCAGCCACATCCTGATGGCACCATCCTTTGCTGTGTTACCTTTAGGTGGTGCCGTCTGGAAAAACTGCCCGGTAGGCGCCCGACTCGCCGCCCCAATCGAGTAGAAATAGCGGTGGTCAGGATTCAACCCGGATATGCGGGCGATCTTGTAGTCTCCTTCCTGGGTTGCTGCCACATAGGTATCCAATGCATCGGCACTCGCCCCTACGCAAACTGCGTCGGCGGCGCCTCGCCACTTCAATGTAATACCATCTGCACTCACCTGTTGCAGCAATAGCCGCTCTGGTGCCTGCTCTGCTGCCCCGCACTGCGACAGCGATGATTCTTCAGGGATGATCTGGCAAGCGCCTAGCATCGACCCCAAAGTGATTGCCGTACCACATACTTTTCGAAAACTCACAAATTACCTCAGTCAATAGCAAAAGTTGTCAATCGAATCATTGCAATCCATTCCGGCAATATAGCAATTGCGATGGCCGCGGCCAAACTGCCACTCTATTTATTTACACCAGGGGATGATCCAGGTAAAAGCTAAAGCGGTCGCAAACAATGTCTGGAGTCAATCCGTAGCGCTCAAGTCTGTAATCGTGCTTTCCATGCTTGCCGCGGGTGTGCTTGGCTATATGGCCTGCAATCGCGCTCTCTGTGGCACTCGGCATTGGCAGATCAAAGTTGGTGTAGATGCGCTCAATAATCTGCTGGGGATGCTGGACAAATTCATCGAATCCGTAGTCCACAAATGCCTCTGGTTTAAATTGCTCCCGGACCGCCAGCCCACGCTCCAGAGAGCTTGCATACCAATCCATGACCCGGGGGCCCAGCTCAGCCATGTCTGCTTCACTCTGCGCGCCAAAGTGCATGGTGTACACCATCTCAGTCATGCTGCAAATCGATCCCACTACGGCGATGGGTTCTCTGTGCCCCCACACCAGATGTGCGTCGGGAAATATATCGAATATAGTATCAATGGCCCACATATGCGCGGGAGCTTTGAGCAGCCAACGCGTGCCAGGACGCTGCCACTGCAATAGTTGCAGATGCTCCCTGTGCTCCCGGTACATAAACGTGGCATCCCTACCTCGCAACCAGCTTCCATAGGGCTCCATGAGATACTCCCAGCCAGTGGAAACGCCATCGAAGGAATACACCCACAACAGACAACATTCCTCGGGTGTGGTCGCACTGGAGTAATGGATCTTATCGAACTCCGGATTGCGAGCAGCCTCCATTTTTTCCGCCATTGCCAACATCCTGGGATCATCCTGTCCGGGCTTTAAGCCAGGCAGCGGCTGTGGAAATGTCGTTTCCCACAGCAACAATCCGCGCGCCGCAGGATCGCTGTCGAGCAGGTTAAACAGTGCTGACGTTCCCGACCGCGGCAAGCCGGTTACAAACATGGGAGTGGAAATTTCCTGCTGCAGGATTTCAGGGTGCTGATTGATGGCGTCGCGCATCTGCAGACGGGTGATCAGGCGACCCGCCAATGTCTGCCGCTGGTAGGCTGCCGCATCCGCGGACAGATTGCGATCAATGGTCTCCAGCAACAGGGCCAGTCCATCTTTAAACCTGCTGTCACCAAAATCGGCCAACTCGGCCGCATCACATGCCACATCCAGCATGGCCTGCAGAGACATATCATTACTCATCAACAGGCTACTCCGTCATGGATTGGATAACTGGGGTATCTCATTAAATTTCACGACGCTGGCGTGCACATCAGGATGCACATCAGCACCGATCCATCGCCAGCACATGGTTCCGTTGTTGTGCCCCGCCGTCTCAATCCAGTTGGGATGACCCGGATCTTTGTGCGATATGTATAGCACAACTCCACCACCTGCTTCGTAGTGTGCCGAGTGTTTGTTGACGTGTATCTGATGGTTCACATAATCCAGCGACTCCATCCACCAATTATCCAGCTGAAAATTCCAGGTCTGGCACTCTGGAATCTCAGGGGCTTTCAATACCAGAACTTCATCGTCTTCCAGCTTCCAGCAACTGTGGAAATAATGGATGTTGGGATCGCCTCCGATAAGTTGGCAGTATGCCTGATCCGCATGCGGCATCTGATTTTCAATGGGCAGGAAGCTTTCGGCCCAGTTTTCAAACATGCCTGTGGTGTTGTGGAGGAAACGCATTGTACCTTCGAGTCCACGCACCAGTTTTTCAGCAGAAAATGGTTCCGGCCGCTCGCCAGCTGCCCCAATACGCTCCAATTGCAGATCTGCCTGCTGTTCGTTGACCCTGTCCTGGAAGGTCTGACGAACATTAACCTGATTGGTTTCCTCGGTCATGGGTACCCAATTGCCAGAGTGCTCCCGCTGACTGAGTACAATCTCGATAGTCCCATCGCCGGCAATCTCCATATCCCGTGAATCCATAAAACCGGTGGTTTCCATGCTCTTGCCCTGAGAGTACCGGTTGGCCACCGTACTGATACCCAGATAGTCAACCGTCCCGCGCGTTCCGGTTATTCGATAGTCGTGATTCGGGTTGAGGGATGCACTTTCATAGCGGTTGTCAGGGTTGTCAGCTCCCATTTTGATGGTTGTGTGCGCTCCACAGCGCAACACCGGAAAATCCTTGTCCGCATACTCAATAAAGCTCTCCAATCCAGCTCGGAGCATGCGTGTCAGGTAGCGATAGCCCTCGGCACGATTGAAAGCATCCTGCGGCGCTTTCTCAGCCTCCAACAGCTGTCCAGCCTCTTTAAGGGCATCACAAAACTCGGCCCACGCTGTGCCATCAAGAACCTTTTCCTCGGCACTCCCCCCGGTAACTTCACCCATTTTCTCTCTCCCTGTTTACGTACAATCAGCGTTACATATTGAACAGGTAACCGCCATCAACCAAGACAGTTTCACCCGTGATAAATGCGGCCCGATCAGAGGACAAAAATAATACCGCATCGGCAATTTCCTCGGGCTGTCCCCAGCGCTTCAACGCGGTGCGTTCCATCATAGTCGCACTCAAAGCTTCCATTTCTACCATTGGCGCGGTCATTCGCGTTGCCGTATTGCCTGCCGCAACGCAATTACTGCGAATTCCCCGGGGTGCCCACAGCGTCGCCTGAGATCGCGCCAATTGCATCATACCAGCCTTACCGGCCCCGTATCCCGGTGCGAATGGATTGGCCATGTAGGACGTCAGAGAGGCAATACCGACAACACTGGCGCCTCCAGGAAGAGAGCTCTGAGTCAATAATTCCAGGCACGCGTCTGACAGGTGATGAGCTGCGAACAGGTGCTGGCGAACCATTTGCTCAAAGGCGTCGATCGCCTCATCTGGAGCGGCGATTCTTACCGACCCGGCATTATTAACCAGCACGTCGAGTCCATCGAGACCATCAGCCAACGCCAGAATTTCTACCGTATTTTCAATGTCCAGCTGACGATAAGTCAGCCCACTCAGATCGATATCGTAATCCGTCGATGTAGTTCGCGTACCGGTAATAACCACCTGAGCACCGGCATCCTTAAACGCCTTTGCCGTAGCCAGACCTATGCCACTGGTACCACCGGTTACGAGCACTCTCGCATCTTCAAAGTCGTATGTCGCCGTACCTTTTGCCATTTAACCTGCCACTCTCGGAATATCCGTACCGTACACCTAACCTTCAACACGCACCGGGAAGGCATCATAATAGAACTGGAAACGCCTGCGCAAAGCAGCTGGGTCTGCACCAAAATCCCCGGCCAGATCATAGACCATACTACCGTGCTTACCGCGCGGATGCGCCTGGATGAAGTCTGACATTTCAGCCCGAGCGGCTGTAGTCAGCCTCAGATCAGTACGCGCATAAATTTTCTCTACCATCCCCATGTCATCGGCCATGAACTCATGAAACGGCACATCGATCGATTGCTCCGGTGGCAGATATTGGCGCTGTGCTACGCAGGCTTTCAGCAGGTGTTCTATACGATCCACCCAGTACTCCAATAGCTCGGCGATAAGCACTCGAGTTCGATTGAGCCGCTGACCGTAGGCGAGCATGGTTATAGTAGATTGAATAACCGACACCGGATCCCGGTGGGTAACCACGAAAGTCGCGTCTGGAAAGACCTGCTGTAACTCGGGCAGATTCTCCAGGTGCATCGGGGATTTCAATACCCATTGCCTGGGTCTGTCCGCTGTCTGCTGAAACTGCATAACCTGAATCACAGTTTTCATGTATTCGTAGTGCGGTAATTGCTCCATGGCATAATAATGATCTCGATACCGCGGAGAATGCGTAAACCACTCAAAGTTGTATGAGGCAAAATTGGAAAGCATCAGTTCGGTTTCTTCATTGATGTGATCCGGATCCATGGGATGCATCGCTGCCAGATGTGGCGCTGTTTGCTGCATCATTTCCCACTGATCGGCACAACGTTGATAACGGGGATCCACCTCCCCGGCCCCGGGCTGTTCACCTGGTCTGGGTACCGGTTCATATGACTCCCACAGTGGCATGGCACGTAATCTGGAATCCGCCGCCAGTAGGTTGAGCAGATGCGTGGTACCTGAGCGGGGCAAGCCAACAACTATGATAGGTTTCGCAATTTCTATTTGCCGAATTTCCGGATGTCTGTTGAGAATATCCTGGATCAGTAGTCTATTTCTGGCGTATCCCACCAGCCTGCTGCGCAGGCTGTAGCGACCTATGCCAGTCAATTCTGCATCTGACCCCCACTCCTCGCAAATAAGATCCAGCCGCCCAAGAAAATCCGGCTTACCAAAGTCACTCATTCCCACTTCTTCGGTGGCTTCGCTTAAAATTCCCGCCCTGTCGAAGTCAACTGTCAGCGTTTCCCCGTAGGCAAGAACCTGCTTCTGCAGATCGCTGAGCACCGGATTGGCCAGGTCCTCGATTCTGATTTTCTCCATTTTTCTATCTCTCCTGCCACTGGAATCCGAATGGATGATTACCTGATTATCTCGGACAGCGACCCGGCAGTATCTCCGCCCAGTATTTTAAGCTGATGCTCCAACCAGCCCTCGAGCCAAAAATTGCCCGTTACACAAAAAGTGCGAGCATCTTCCAGCAGCGACTTATGCACGACAACGGACAATTGTTTCGCACTATCATGATCCGGACAAACCTGCAGAACAACATCCAGCAAGTGCAGTGCAGCTTCGGGCTCACGATCAGTAAATCGTTCACGGGCTCGTTGCACCAGCGCATCAGGCCCCGCCAATTCGACCAGATCACTACTGATGACCGAGGTTGGAACGCTGTACAACTCGGTTGTCGAACTGTGATGAAACCAACCCGCATAATGTTCCCAGATGGCTCGAACACCCCAGGCTACCTTGCCATAGCCCTGCCCAACTTCAAATTCAGGAGGTAGCGCAATCTCATTCATCAGGGTATATACGGACTTGCCGGCATTCATCCCGGCAACGGTCTCGTCGTGTACGTACAGAGTGGCATCACGAAACGCGGATACTTCGCGCTTAATCACATCAGCACCCGTGACCGGTGCGTGATGGCCATACAGAATAATATCCGGATGCAGTTCCAACACCCTTTGCGCCGCCGCCGCGCAAACCAGTGCATCGCGGTACCTGTCTCCACGGATGGTCACCAGATTAGGGAAGTGGCCAAAGGGGCAACCGAACAGGTTGCCGGTCAGGCATATACTCTGCTCAGGGAGCCAGATGATCAGCGAATCGTTAGTCTCCGCTCCTGGTTGCGCCATACAGATGATTTCAAGCCCACCGAGTACAAACGAAAATTCGTCATCGAAGCCAATATCTATTTCCGGGCGATCCTGCGCTGGAAAGTCTTTATATCCGGAATCGGCATAGTATCTAAAAAGCTGGGTAAAGGAGTCGAGAAATCGAAATGCCGAGCGAGATGAACGGAAAGATTGCAGACGCGCATCATATTGCTGGTGCTCCGGGTTGTCTGCTGTGGCTACCACTTCTGCAAGTGGGTTATTTTCTCGAAAATAGCGGGTACCACCTACATGATCGACATGACCCTGAGTAAAAATGATATAGCGGATGCTCAGGTCACTCTGCCCCAGCAAATCTTGATAGTTTTTCTCATGCACCGGTGCTTCAAACCCCATACCGGTGTTAACCAGGACATTGCCTTCGCTGGTCTCGATAAGATACGAATTTGAATTTCCCTCTGACATACAGATGAAATCATTGATCCGTTCACATCTTCCAAATCGTGCGGCCTCCGGTGCATGCGGACGAGATTTGTAGAGAGGTTCACCACGATTACCCATATTGAATCACCTGATATAAAACTTGAGTATTAACTATACTCTGACTTAATCAGAAAGCGTTAACTTAATGATTCGTTCTTATATGCTAGTCTAGAAGGCTGAACCCGACGATTCACAGTCTCAAGAGCAGACCAGTGCGAAAAGACACACTTGAAACAAGGCGCATGTTGATAGACGCGGCCGAGAAGTTATTCGCAGAGCGCGGAATAGACAATGTCGGTTTACTGGACATCAGTAGAACCGCCGAGCAAAAGAATCGTAATGCAGCCCAATACCACTTCGGTGACAAGACCAACCTGGTCAACGCTGTACTGGACCGGCACACTCAGATGATCGGGGAGCGCAGGCAGCACATGCTCGACGTACTGCAGGAGGGCCAGGTCCCGTCAATGCGGCAACTAGTCGAGATATTTGTTCACCCCGTCGCGGAACATGTCCGCGGGAACCCGAATGCACTGGCATTTCTCTTGATAAGCTGTCAATTGTTGACTTCACCCCCACTTACCCATATTGCCCCGCAAAGGCAGGAGGGAATGCCAGAAGTAGTACAATTAACGAAGCTTTTTGCACGAATTACGCCATCCCGTAACCCACAGCAATTGCGTGGGAAATTGCTGCTCATTCAATCGATGCTACACCATGGAATGGCGGCGGCACTGACTAATAACCAGGCTATCGAATGGGACGCCTTTGTGGATACGCTCTGTAATGGCATAGAATCCATCATGCTCGATTCAGGATAAGCCATGGCAACCCTTACCCGCCAGCTACACCCACAACTTAAAGGCGAATGCCACATAATGGGTTGTTACGAGCAATGCATACTGCTCATCAACAAAAACGCCACCCTCCCCTGGTTCATTCTGGTACCCGATACGGATCTGATCGATTTTCTGGACATGCCACCCGCAGCGATGCACGCTGCTGTGCTGGAAAGTCAGTCTGTCGCAGGGTTTGTAAAAAATGTGTTGGGCTACCCCCGCATCAATTTTGGCGCCATAGGTAATCTTGTTCCCCAACTGCACTTACATGTTATCGGCCGTTCAAAAACTGACGCCTGTTGGCCCGCCCCGGTCTGGGGTAATCTAGAATCAGGTCCAGAATACGATACGGAAACCATCGCTCTGTGGCAGCAGCAGCTGATAGAGAACACCGGATTGCAGACGCTCTAGATCGATGCCCACTGCACCCGGACCCATCGTATAAAAAGCGCAAAAATGACGAGTGGTGAGGCACCCAATGCATCGAGATTTTTGGCTGGAAAAATGGGATCGCAACGAAATTGGATTTCATGAAGAAGTCGTTAACCCTCTTTTATGTCGTCATATCGATCAGCTTCCGTTAACAGAGGGTGGGCGGATGTTTGTTCCACTTTGCGGTAAGACGATGGATATCGGGTGGCTGTTAGCTCGGGGGCAAAGGGTAGTGGGATGTGAACTCAGTCACGTGGCAGTGACCGATTTATTTGCGGGGCTGGGACTTACACCCAACATGGAAACCACTGAAGATTACCTGCATTTCACAGCAGATAACCTTGATATTTTCGTGGGTGATTTGTTTGATCTAACCAGTGCGGATCTGGGTCATGTTGATGCGGTGTATGACCGGGCAGCACTTGTAGCGCTACCCGAGCAGACTCGTACACTCTATGTTCCGCATATACTTTCTCTAAGCCAGTCAGCACCGCAACTTCTCGTCACATTGGATTACGATCAACGAGAAATGAAAGGTCCGCCGTTTTCTATTTCAGATGACGAGGTAAGGAGCAGGTATGCCTCAGCCAGCGCCATCAGGCAACTCTCCTGCGACTCTGTACCTGGCGGACTGAAGGGTCGCTGCGAAGCCCTTGAAAAGGCCTGGTTAATAAGGCCTTAACATTGTCTCATTCAATGAGTTCATACTCTTGGAGGTCACACTCTGCGTGCAGGCGCTGGTATTCCTTGAAATTTCCGGGGAACAAGAAAGGTGCATGCCCCGCTGCATTTCGATAATAGCTGTGACAATCGCTGGATCCCCAGGAAAAGAGACCAAATCGTTCACCCATCCAGGCATTGTATTGCTCAAACACATCTCTCCTCGTCTCAATTGCCTTTTTCCCACTTTGTCGAAGTTCACCGAGCAAGCGGACGATGGTCGCAATATTTTGTTCTGCGGAGTAGAAGTACGACACATTGAGTACAAGTCCATTGGGGCCAACCGCAAAAAAGTAGTTGGGAAAATCAGGTAAGGAAATGCCTTTATGTGCCCGGGGATCACCGCCCATGGTATCTGCCAGTGACTTGCCGCTGGCACCGGTCACTTCGATACGGTCATAGTCCAGAATACGATAACCAGTGCAAAAAATAATCACATCCGCATCGACCTGGCGACCATCAGTGGTAATCACACCCGTGGGCGTAACCTCCTGCAACGCGGACGCAATCAAGTCCACATTGTCCCGCTCCAGGGCCGGGTAGAAATCGTCCGACACCAAACCGCGCTGACAACCATAGGGCGTGCTGGGAACGAGCGCTTTTTGCATATCAGCATCAGTGATTGTCTTGGCGATAAATTTCTTCACCATCGCCTCAAATTGTTCCATTCGCTTGTGGCCAATGGTGACAGCATACTCCACTTGCCCCATCAGTAATTGCTGCCATTTTCTGGTCAGACTGATTAAAAACGGAAACCGGCGCACCAAATTTCGGCGCGCCGGGGAGTACGGTTTTTTGCCACGCGGCATGATCCAATTGGCAGAACGTTGCAATACCGTAAGGTGCTTTGCTATACGCGCAACCTCCGGCACAATTTGCACAGCACTGGCCGCGGAACCAACAATTACTACTCGTTTGTCGGTCAGGTCCACATCATGGTTCCAGCGGGTACCGTGAAAACTGTCTCCCTTGAAGGTATCCATGCCTGGCACATCGGGGTATAGCGGTGTGTGCTGGTTGCCCATTGCGTTGATGACAATATCAAATTCATCGTCATCTCCAGACTCTGTCCGCACTCGCCAGCTTCCCCCGGCCAAGTACCGTGCACTCACAATACGAGTATTGAGTTTCAGGTGCGAGTCCAACCCAAATTTCGTTGTGCAACGAGCCAGATAGGCTTGAATCTCAGGCTGATCCACAAAACTGGCTGTCCAGTCCGGGTTTGGTGCATAGGAAAACGTATAGGAGTGAGCCCAGACATCACATGCCAGCCCGGGATAGGTATGTAAGCGCCAGGTTCCGCCGGGGGCATCCAGAGCGTCAAAAATGGTAAATTCAGTAAAACCTTTTTGCAGCAGTTCACGACCGGTCGCGATACCTGCTGGGCCGGCACCAATAATAGCAATTCGCATGGCGTCACCCCGCCGATTGGTATCCTGACCTGTGTTACTCTGAGACATGATTTCTCCTGACATCCAAACCCGGAAAAGGGTTAAGTTTGTGCTTGCAATTCCTGAATGTGCCGCAGGTGTTCTCTACCTAACTCTTGGATAGAGCTACAGCCCAAAAGCGCCATTGAGCGCTCGAGCTCTGAAGCCAGTATCTCAAGGCTTCTATCAACGCCCTGTTCCCCACCGGCTGCCAGCCCATAAAGATAGGGACGACCGATAGAGCAGGCATCAGCACCCAGAGCCAGGGCTTTCACTATGTGCGTGCCTCTACGGATACCTCCGTCGACGATCAGTTCAATATCTGGGCCGACTGCATCCCGAATTGGAGCGATGCAATCAACGGGCGCAGGTGTCCCATCTAGTTGCCTCCCTCCATGATTAGACAACATGACTGCGCTCGCACCGATGTCCCGCGCTCGCTCAACGTCTGAGATCGACAGCAAACCTTTAATCACAAAAGGTCCCTTCCACTGCTGGATCAGCCACTCCACGTCGTTCCAGGTGACTGTGCGATCAAACTGGCTGTTCACATAATCGATTAATCCCATGGAACCCTTACCCAGGGCATCAACCCGATGCGCCACATTGGCCAATTTGAATTCAGGCTCCAGCAGCAAGTGGAATAGCCAATTTACGCTGGAACAATAGCTGAAGAAACTGGACAGGTTCACTTCTGGAGGCATCGTCATGCCATTGCGTAAATCCCGCTCCCGATTTCCTGCCAGCGCCGTATCGACGGTCAGGCAGAGAGCCTGATAGTCGGACTCTCGACACCGGGCGACAAACTCCCGCGTCAGCTCACGGTCCCGCAGAATATAGACTTGAAACATCTTGGGCGCCTTAGTCAGAGCCGCAATCTCCTCCAGACTGGTTGTTGCTAGCGTGGAAAGAGAGTAAATCGTTCCATGGGTAGCAGCCGCTCGACAGGCCGCCAATTCCTTCTCATGATGAAACAAGCGGGACATACCTGTAGGAGCAAGAAAAAACGGTAATTTGAGTTCACAACCCAGGTAGGTGCTGCTCATATCAGTATGATTGATATCACATAACTGGCGAGGCATCAGCTGATAGTCTTCAAAGGCCGTTGTATTGCGCCGCAAGGTCCACTCATCGTCCGCGCCACCGTCGATGTAATCAAATATCGGCGCCGGTAATTTTGCCCGGGCTTTCTTACGCAGATCAGCAATGTTGTAACACTTCTTCAGATTCGTCATATAATCACTGAACGAGTTTATGGGTACACTTATGACGCATTATTGTACTGCCAACTCAGAATTCGTCGCCGCAATCAGCCATTTCACCGGGCCACTACCATACAGCAACTATAACGGAGACAATAGTCTGAAGAAAAATCGTTAATAGAATCATGTGTTAATTTGCAGGCGGTCAATTCACCCACATCAGTATCATAAATGACCGGCTCATGTTTTGACTGGACCACAATCAAAAAGAGTACTTCCAAGGTAGCCAAGACTTATGAATGATCCCGTACTTTTCGAACCACGCGACGACGGAATCGTGGTTATCACATTGAATGAGCCTGAATCACGGAATGCTCTCAGCCCCGCTATACGAAAAGGCCTGTACCAGGCATGGGAGCGCTTTGAAAGCGACGATAAACTGCGCATCGCCATTCTGACTGGTGCGGGTAAAAAAGCCTTTTGCGCGGGCGGTGACCTGAAAGAGATGGTGGAAAAAAAGCTGAAGACACCACCACCGGACATGTTTCCCATGCCGGGTGACAATATAAACCTCAGCAAACCCACAATAGCTGCTGTTAATGGCGTCGCCTTTGCGGGCGGCTGGATGATCGCGCAGGCCTGTGATCTATGCGTCGCCAGCACCAGCGCCAGATTCGCTGTGACGGAAGTGAAGGTTGGCCGAAGTTCTCCCTGGGCTGCTCCCCTCATACACATGATTCCACAGCGAATCATGATGGAGATCCTGCTGACCGGAAAGCCCATCAGTGCCGAGCGCGCCTATGAGATAGGCCTGGTAAATCGGCTCTCTGAGCCAGAGGCATTAATGGACTGCGCCCTGACTCTCGCCCAGGATATCCTCGACGGTGCGCCGCTCTCGGTTCATGCCGCTCGAGAAACCGTCATGCTATCGACTGAACTGGGGCGCACCGCAGCCCTGCATGCGGCCCGGCAGGCGTCCGAGCGCTGCTATCATAGCGAGGATGCCCAGGAAGGCCCACGGGCCTTTTCCGAGAAGCGCGCTCCCCAGTGGAGCGGTAAGTAAGAGCCCCACGAATCGCAATTCCACCGGTAATTTCTGGACAGGAAATAACAATGAAACTAGCGCTTGAACACTCAGAAGAAAGAATATTCGGCAAAATATTGCGTATGCAATCCCGGACATCGCCTGACGTCAATTTTCTGGTGACTGACGACCAGCTGGTAACCTTTTCTCAGGCCGAGCGGGATACTAATTGTCTGGCTAGCGGACTACATGACCTCGGTGTCCGGGCAGGTGATCGCATCGTGCTTTTTCTCTCAAATCGTCCTGAAACTGTATTAATGACTCTGGCCTGCAACAAAATTGGCGCTGTGTGGGTTCCCGTTAATGCGGAGTTTCGAGGTGCCTGGCTGGCAGATACTATTACCGGCAGTAAACCTACATTGATCGTCACTGATGACAAGCTCGGATCAAGGGTTGTTGAAGTAACCTCCGACCTGGCGGACATACGCATTATTGAAGTAGGCAAGCAAAACGTAATCCCACAAGCGGTGCCCTACGAAAGTTTGTTGAGTAGCACGCCTCTTAAATCGGACTACAGCGAGCAGAGTTACGGCGATACCTGTGCCATTTTGTGGACCTCAGGAACGACAGGAAAATCAAAGGGCGTTGTACAAAGTTACAACAACTGGATTCGAGCAATTGTAGAGGGCGCAAGTGTACATTACGCCTCAACAGCGGATGACATCATTTATTGCCCGCTGCCATTGTACAACTCTGCGGCGTGGATCACGTGTGTGTACCGGGCACTGATTGAGGGCATTCCCTGTGTCATAGAAGACAAGTTTTCGGTGTCCCGTTTCTGGGAAAGAATCAATCATTTTGGCGCTACACAAACCTTTGCTATAGGCGCCATGGGCGCTTTTTTAATGAATTCGCCGCCGTCGCCCAGTGATGCCCTGACCACGCTCTCCACGGCCTATATAGTGCCCATGCCTCCCAATCTCTGGACCGCCTTTGAGCAACGCTTCAACCTGAAGCTGCTCTCCTCAGGACTGGGTATGAGTGAGTGCCTGATGATCATGAACCACAACAACTGCCCTCCCGGTACACCCTCTTATTCCCTGGGGTTACCACCGGATGATATAGACGTGGTGCTACTCGATGACAATGGTCAGCCTGTTGCAAAAGGTGATACCGGGGAAATCTGTGTGCGAGAAATTGAGCCGCATACAATTTTCAAAGGTTATTTCGACAATCCAGAAGCGACGAAACTCGCGTTCAGAGATGGTTGGTTTTTAACCGGTGATCTCGCCAGATTTGATGTCGAAACAGGTGTTTATTTTTTCGCAGACCGAAAAAAGGACGCTGTACGTTTCGCCGGGAGGAATATCTCCAGCATGGAGGTGGAGAGCGTTGTGCGCCGCCATCCAGCAGTTGCGGACGTGGCGGCCTACGGCATTCCTTCCCGGGAAATCGCATCCGAGGACGAGCTCAAGCTCAGCGTAGTGCTGCGCGAAGGTGAATCAGTATCAGAAGAGGATATTTGCGAATTTATCAATCTGAACGCGCCGCACTTTTTTGTACCACGTTATATGGAATTTGTATCCGAACTTCCCTATACCCCGACGCAGAAAATTCAGAAATTCAAATTACGCGAGCAGGGCAACTCCGCTGCCACATGGGATATTAAACGATCGACTTTCGTGGTGAAGAGATAGTAGGAGACTACTACTGCCCCGGCATTTCACAGGACCCAGCACCGCCAGAAATACCGAATGGCCCACCAGTATCACCATTTGACTGACCGAACCGTCTGCTGATTTGACAGCCACGACCACGGGTTCAGGCAGTTACCGCTTACTACTCCAGTGCACTGGGGCTGTATATCACGACCAGTATCATATCGATCGTCTTCCGCTATTTCGAGGCTATCAATGAATCACTGACGCTACAGTGGCTGCCTCACATTGACACCGCACAGTTTATGGGTCAGGTGATGGCCATGAAAGCCGTTGCTTTCATGTTGGCCTATGGCGGGATCTGGATGTTAATGGGCCAACTGGATGTCAGCTACAAAACCATGTACCTGCTGGCCGGCGGAGTGGGTATGGCAGTATCCACCGGCATCTGGTCTTACTTTCCACGCTTCAAACCTGCTGTAGCGCGGAACACACGTCTGATCATGCGCTCACGTTATTGGTTGTACTATGCACTGATATTTATGAATGGTGCCCGGCGTCATATATTCATGTATTCGCCGCTTTTATGATGGTTGAAAAGTTCGGCTATTCGGTCAGCGAAGTAAGTGCGCTTTATCTATTTAATTACGTGTTCAATCTGCTTTATGACTCGGAATCGGCGCCTGGATAGGATGAGTGGGAGAAAGATTTGCGCTAACCGTGGAGTAACTGAGATTGCTGGTGGTCTTTGCCAGCGACAGATTACAGCCAGTTCCCGATCATCAAAAACGGAGCCCAATAGCTGGGGTGTCGGTAGCCAGTCTCGCGGATGAGATTCAGCTGAGCCGCGCGCAAGGCCTGAGCTTTGCTGGTTCCCGGATCACGTAACTGGGTGTAAAAATCCCCTACCAACTTGCCCGTGGCTTCATCGTTAACCAACCATAAGGTTGCCAAAGCACTGCGCGCTCCTGCCTTCAGTGCAATCCCTGCCAGTCCCAGTGCCGCCCTGTCGTCACCTACGGCTGTCTGACAGGCACTCAATACCAGAAGTTCAAGCGGTTCAGACTGAAAACGGCGCAGACCCACAATATTTTCAAGGGTGCTCATGTTCAATCTGTCATCGTAGGTAAGCAAGAATGACTGGGTATGATCGCTGCTGAATTCACCATGCGTGGCAAAATGAACTATTTGGTATTCGCCCCCGGCCAGCTCTCTGGAAACCGCATCGAGTACATATTTGTCGTCCGCCAGCACCTTGGCCGCGTATAAGTCGGAAATTTCCCTGAGCTCTCCCTCAACCGCAGGCAGCGCAACATAACCCTGCACGGCCTCTGTAAGCCCACCAGCCAGTACTTTGATTTCATCTCGATTCAGGGGTTGCGGATCAGTCAGGGTGATACCCGGCGTCGTGGCTATGGCAAAGCGTTCGATCAAAAACCCTTCGCCATCATGTAGCGCCGACACGGGAACACTGCGCAGCGGGCCATCGGGCACAACCACAAGCGTTTTGATTTCCTCAGATGCGAGCAGAGCTTCTGCGGGTGCTACCAGCCAACGATAAAGCTGCTGCGCTGGTTCGAGATAATTCTGTTGGTAACTGACAGATTCAATCGTGGTGCGAAACCGGTGGATTTCATTTCTCATATCCGCCGCTGAGACAAGCGTCGTAAACTGCCTGATACCGGTTCCGGTCTGTACCAGTATTTCTGTTCGCTCCTGCAGGAATATGGGATAAATCACTGCGCTATCTGCAATGACTGCACTCAGCTGTATTCTGTTTTCGGGCAGCAGAACACAATCACTGTCGAAATAGTCTTCAACTTCCGCCAATTTTGCAGCTTCAAGAACATCGATGACTTCACGCAGAATAGCCTGGTCCCCGGAAGCCACTGTTGAACTACTTGCGCTGCCCTTATCATCCAACAAAAGATCTGCCAATTCGTAATACACTGGGCTGACTTCTTGCCGGTGATTAACAGTTACCGCGCTGAGTAGCTGTGGTCTGGCACGGGTAAGGGTGGCAACAGCATCTCGATAGGAAGCGATTGCTCCCTCCATTTCCCCGCTTGCACGCTGCAGTCGCGCCAACTGCCACTGCCAACGGTAGAGCAACAGGTCATTCGCCTGCAGTTGCGCCGCAAAAATTGCCTGCCTGGTATAGGTAAGCGCGGCAGCCCATTGGCGTTCGTCTTCATACAGGGCACCGAGATTTCCGAGAGCGCGGGATCGAAGCAAATCATCACCGGCATTTTCTGCCATGCTCAGGGCATTTTGAAAATTAGCCAGGGCTTCCAAACGGGCCTCGCCTTTGAGGGCACCGCCTTTAACACCCCGCTGGTAAAGCTCACCCAGTTCCAGCTCGTACGCAGCTCGGCCTGCGCCATCAGGCAATCGGTCGAGCAGAAGAGCCGCCGCCTCCAGATGCCCATCCAGTGCCGAGGAACGGCCAAGACCCAACAGTGTTCTGGCCACGTTAATGCCGCTGACGAACTGCAGCTCCGACGCCTGCACCGAGGCGCCGAGCCTGGCGGCCTCCTCAAAATACCCCAAGGCCTTTTCCAAATCGCTGCGTGCTATGGCCACCAGACCCAAATCATTGTGTAACTGGGCCAGTTGTCTCGGCCCTACCGCCAGCTGCTGGGACAGACCCAGAGCACTGCGCAGCAGGTTGCCGGCAATAATCGTATTTCCCGTCTGATAGTACGCCCGGCCTACCTTCTGATACACGCTTAACAAGTCGCCATCGGGAGGTGCGGATTCCAACGCCTGGCGATGCATTTCAAACCAGTTAATCCGGTCGAGAGGATCAACCATGCCGTGAACATCACTTCTTATCGCTGCCTGTGAAGCCGTAGAGAGAGCACATAGCAATACAAGTATCGAAACCAGATATTTCCCGCTCGCGCTATACATCTTCAACACCGACTTTCCTCTGATTGGCACACAATTCATTAGACTCATCAGAACGACACTCCATATCTAAGTGCGACATGAATACCGTCATCCTGCCACTTGCCCATCTGGCCATCCGTTATCTCATCATCAAGCGCTTCTGCCCAGAAAAGCTCAAACTCCAGGTCAGGAAGTGGCGTCCACAGCAAGCCCGCCCCCACACTACCAATCGCGATTTTCTCATCCTCCTGATCCGGTACATCCTCATCCCAGGCTTCACCCCAATCAGCAAATAAAATCCCCTGCAGATTGTGCGTCGACTGTTCTGACTGGAAAACAGGCACCCGCCACTCAGCAGAGAGGATCACGCCGTTATCTCTTACCAGTTGGTTTTCACGGTATCCCCGGACTGTACTGTGGCCGCCTATAGCGATTTTTTCCAGGGGGAGTAATGCATCGAGGCTATTCTGGAACGCACCTCTAACAATCAATTGGCTGCCGGCAATTTGCTCCATTCGAAGTGCATACTGCACCTGCCCATAAATCGCCGTGAACTCGCCATCCGGGATATCACCGCTGTCTGACACACTGGCGTCCAGAGCATCAATGCCCTGCCTGACTGACAAATTTGCGGCCAGGACCTGAATGGAGGAACGCGCGATAAAATCCGCGCCAAATTCGATTGTCGTCGAGCTACTTTCACCGTCCACAGCGCCGGAGGAGAAAGAAAAGGGTTGTCCGAGCAGGAATGCATCACTCTCGCGATGATTCATACCGACATACACACTCAACGGAAATTGCTCAGCAAACCGTATCGGGCCGGATAACCTGACACCATAGCTGGTGGACTCTGATTCAATATCGAGTTGTTCAAAAGGCTTCTCAACCACCTCCGAATCACTGGTTGAGAGGTATGAGGTAATCAGCAAGTCGGTGTCCGGTATGGGCAACGCATAGGCCAGTGCAATCTCTTCCAGCCCTTCGGTCAGTGCCAGTTGCACATCCAGCCGGTCTCCCGCTCCGGTCAAATTATGGTCTGTGTATGCTACCTCTAATACACCACTGCCAATACTGGTGGAGCGATGATTACTGACTGCGACGGCCAGATCCCTGCTGGGTGCTTCGACGACATGCAGGCCGAGCTCCGCTTCTCCCAGCCCCGTCAGCGGTTTCAACTGGGCATCGACCTTACCGATCAGCCGATTTTGCTGTAATGAACGCAGCGCATCCTGCAATGAGTTGACGTTCAAGGGACTGGCGAGCCCCTTACGCAGACGATGCTCGATATAGCGACTATCTATATCATCGTTACCTGTAAGCGCTACCTGATCAAGATGTCCTTCAATCGCTTCAAATACAATCACGCCATCAGCAATCGACTGTTCCGGAATGATCACCCCTGAATTTACGTATCCAAGCTGCAGGTATTGCAGGGACAAAAACTGACGCAGGCTTTGTAGTTCGTCTACACTCACTTTTCGCCCGCTATAGGGAGCAGTCCATTCTTCGATCTGCCCAGCTGAAAATACAGAACAGCCATTAAGCTCAATTCTCGCGACATCCATGGTGGTGGCGTTTTCAACCCGCCGGTCTTCTACTGCGACTGCTTCAGGTTCTGGCAGCACACGCACATCACCAACAACCTCGTCAGCGGACCTGGTAAATCTGGGTTCCTCAAAGTGCGGTTGCACAAAGGGTCTGGAAATCGGCTCTACAGAATTGTTGGACTCTATTCTGATACCCCGTTTCTCCTCACCCTCCTGCGCGAACACTGGCTTCATCGCCAGCGCAGGAAGTAACAAAAGCATTGGTAAAGCTGACTTGATTCGAGAGCAGCCCATCAAAATTCCTATTTCACGATATTTTTTCATCACGGACACTCCACCAGATCAAATCCGTGGAATGATGGGTCTGACCCGGGCGCAAGCAGAGTAAGTGCCTCGGAGAACGCTACCAATCCCTCTTCCCCACCGCCACTGTCGGTACTTGCCAACGGTGCCATTCTAAATCCAACAGATTGGCCAGAGGCGGAAGTCGCTGTTTGCACCACAAAACTGGAACGTTCGGCCAACTGTGCGATAGTGCAGCGCTGAGATAGCAGACTGGCCACGTCATCAAACTCTACCGCTAAAGTCTCCAGCGCGGTTACCTCATTCACCACGCCGTCAATCGTGATATCCCCGTCAATACCCTGGCGAGAACTTGCTTCTATTGTCGTTTTTGGGCTACGTAGAATACTAGCGGCAATAATTGTGATGTTGCCCCCATTCCCCGCATTGGCGTTTGCGCTTATCGTCGCCTGATCAAGAAATAAAAGTTCCGGATCAATAAAAATATTGCCCCCATCGTCGCCGGGAGTAACGCCACCCGCGCTGGCGGTCACCCGCCCATTGACTACCCCAATGAAGTCTCGTACGCGGATATCCACATTACCGCCCGCCGCCTGTGGTGCACTGGTTTCAATTCCCGCGCTGTCGATATCCAACCTGTTTGCAACCAGGGATATAGTCCCGGCATTGCCTTCGCGTATACCCTGGGAGCTGATACGGCCCTCCTGATCGATAAGTATTTGATTGGCGCCGACAAATATTGAACCACCCTCGCCAGTACCGTATCCGGGTACATCTCCGAGGATAGACTCCCGGTCCAGATCACCTGACTGCGCACTGATCTCACTGCGACGATTCTCACTAGCCCCCGATACCGTTACCGTCTCCGCAACCTGCAAAACGACGTTGCCACCACGGCCGCTGTTCAGCGCACTTGAATCTATCTGACCACCAGACTGCAGAGTGACTGATTGTGCGTTCACTGTGATATCAGAACCGGGGCCACTACCAAAGGATTCGGTTGCCAGCGCTCCATCCTCACGAATGAGCAAGGAATCCGCCACATTGAGCGTCATGCCGGAACCGGAACCATCGGTCGTCTGGGCGGTGATTTCACCACCTGACACGGTCACGGTATCGGCGTTGATGATAAGCTCCGCCCCCTGGCTTTCGGCAAAGGCATCCGTGGTTATATTGGCCAAATCTTCTACCAGCAGCGAGCTCGCATTGATCAATAAAACACCGCCTTGGGCGGTATTACTGGTATCCAGTTTAAGATCACCGTTATTACTGACCACCAGCGTATCCGCGGTTATCGTCAAGTTGCCACCGCGGGCATCGCGGCGCGCGTTACCAGCCACCTCTGCCTGGTTTTCAACTGTAACACTAGGTGCTTGTACGTAATGTCCCCGCCGGTCGATCCCGCCCGAAACGGTAACGAGACTACCGAGGTAAAGGTGTCGCTGATGGTGATACTGCTGTCCGCAATGAGCGAAATATCCGCCGTGTGGTTAGCCGCTCTTGCTCTGCTTTCAATATCGGTGCCACCCATGACCGAAATCGTATTACCCCTGAGGGCTATTCTGCCCTGGCTCATCCCTGGGACGAAATCATCATCGGCATCACTGGCCAAATCTGTCCCATTTACCGTGAGTGCACCGCCGGAGATCAGCAACTGGCCCCCGCTGGGCCCGGAAACATCCAGATCAGACTCGACCAGATCTACCGCACCGCTGCCCCCACCGCTGCCATTGAATACCTCAGATACTGACAAACTGTTGTTGCCAGAACCGACCCCCACCAGCGCTACAAGCGCTTGCTCACCTTCGATCTCACTGTCGTTCACAGACACATTTGTTCCTGCCAGCAGCAGTTTTTGACGGGGCGCCAACGAGAGCTCTGTACCTTCGAGCTGCAAAGTAGCTGCCTGAGCGCCAACAAATCCAAAGGCAGCCGGCGTAAACTCCAATGAACCCACGTCCGTCGGATTAACAGCACTGAACTTATCGCCGCTGCTGGATTCGATGGAGCTGGCAGTCGCAAGGTGTATGGAACCACTGAAGTCAAGTGACGCCCCATCACCAACAATCAGGCCAGCCGGGTTGATAAACCAGAAGTCTGCTCCATCTATTGTCGAAGACATGCGGCCTTCCAGCAGAGATGCTTTACCGCCGGTCACACGAGCCAGGATGTTGTCGATGCCCCCCACGGCACTGGAAAAATTGGCGGATTCATTTTTCCCCACGGAAAACAACTCGAAACTGTGGAACAGGTTGGCACCGGAAATGTGGCCGTATTGTTCTGTGATGTCATAGGTATAGCCATTGCCGGACT
>CALJGI010000019.1 GCA_938074045.1 uncultured Halieaceae bacterium | reverse complement strand
GGAGTATATGCCCGTGGTGCGGATCGACGGTAGAACCAGAGGAAACACGCCGATGCTACCAGATAGAAGACGCTGCTGCTCTGTCATGGCCAATCGACTAGCGCTCGACTAAGCTGTACACACAGATAACAATCAATGAATCTTCCAACATGAAAATCGCGTTTCCCACGTTTTACCTGACTCTCCTGATCACCGGTCTGTTGCCGGTTTTTGTTTCCAGCAACTCCTTCGCCGACAGTGATTGCACTGACTCCCTTGACTGCAAATCCTCCTGGCTGCAGTTGAATGCCAATGACAATAAGCACGTGTTTCGCTACGGCGATGACTACAAAAATTTCCTTGATCTGGCCCGCACAGAACTCAGCTTCGTCGCTGAAGCTAAAAAAATGGCCCGGCTGGCTGGATTCGAAGCACTGCAAACTGACAGCCCGATGACCGCCGGAGCTCGCTATTATGCAATCAATCGCGATCGCACTATTGCGCTGATGGTCATTGGCGAAACGCCCATGACCGAGGGTGTGCGGGTAGTGGGCGCTCATATCGACTCCCCCCGACTCGAGTTAAAGGCCCGTCCAGTGTATGAAAAGGAAGGATTTGCCCTGTTCCAGACACAGTTTCACGGCGGCATCAAAACCTACCAGTGGACGAATCTGCCGCTGGAGCTGACCGGTCGTGTAGATCGCAAGGACGGCTCAACGGTGTATCTGAACCTGGGTATGAATGATGATGACCCGATATTTATTATTCCGGATATGTCACCTCATACCGATCGCGGTTACTCCAATAAAAAGGTGTCTGATCAGGTCAAACACGAGGAACTGGACCCCATTGCGGGACAGAGACCCATAGCAACGGATAAGGATGTGGCGGACCAGGTACTGGCTTTTCTCAAATCCGAGCATGGCATCACCAGAGCCGATCTGGTATCCGCAGAACTAGCGCTCACGCCAGCACTGAAATCCCGCGATGTAGGCTTTGATCGAGCATTGATCGCCGCCTATGGCCAGGACGATCGGCTGGGAGCCTACGCCGCCCTGCGAGCGGTAATGGAACTGGAGAAGCCGGCACAAACCGCCATTGCCTATCTGGTCGATAACGAAGAGGTGGGCAACGTCAACAACACGGGTGCGAAGTCGACCTTCTTTACCACCTTGATTGCCTCGTTGATGTCAGCACAGAACAGCAGTACCTACGAAGAGTTGGCCCTGCGCCGGGCCCTCGCCGCCAGTGAAATGATATCAATTGATGTCAATCCTGGTATCAACCCCAAGAATCCCGCTGGTTACGAAAAGAGCAACGGGCCGAAACTGGGTTACGGCGTCAATCTTAAAATGTACGGCCAGGGTTTCAGTGCCAATTCAGAATTTACCGCACGAATTCGACGACTGCTGGACGACGCAGCTATACCCTGGCAGACCACTACCTACAAGGTCGGCCAACGCGGTGGCGGCACTATTGGCGGAGAGTTCTCACGTCTGGATATGGAAGTGATTGATTTTGGGGTGCCCGTGTTGTCCATCCACACACCGATGAGTATCAGCTCAAAAGTGGATGTTTATCACCTCTATCGCGCTTGCACAGAATTTCTCGGCAACGCCAGATAACTTGTATTTCTGAGTCGCTATAGGAACGGAGTTTTTGGGGGCATTCCGGTCTGGCAGTGATGATACCTGCCCGACCGGTTGGTCAATGAAAAAAGGCTTCAACCTTCCTTCATCATACCTTCGAGTCCTTCCTTGGCATCATCTTCAGCATCTTTGAGTTTGTCTTCAGCTTCTTCCATTGCTGCATCAACATCTTCCTCACTGGTCGCTGCAGCCAGGTCGTCAGCTACACCTTCCACTGCACCGGCCACTTCGTCAGCTGCACTGCCGATTTCTGCCTTAACGTCCTCGGCCATGCCTTCCAGGGCACCAGCCATGCCGCCTGCCTCTTCCTCAGCCGCTTCAACAGCTGCCTCTGGTGCTGCAGGCGCAGCGGCGGAGGAATCACCACCATCGCTACCACAGGCAACCAGAAATACTGCAAAAACAGACAAGGTGCCCAAAATCTTGAAAACTTTCATGTAAATAACCCCATTTTGTAGCTGTTATATTGACGTACCGGTCCAAAGTCCCGGTACCGCGCACATGCTACTCCCCCCCAAGAGGTACAGCAATGCCACAGGGGAAATGATTACATCCCGTCTTTGACTCGTTTCAGTAATACCATCAGGCTCTCGACTTCATCGCCATCGAGATGCCCCAACATGCCGATTATCCACTCTTCATGTTGCGCGGCAATATCCGCAAAATCCCGACGTCCTTTTGGCGTGAGTTTCACCATATAGGTCCGCCGGTTGTCCGGGACCTGACGTCGGTCAACCAGACCTTCCTTGACCAATTGACTGGCTATACCTGAAACATTGCCCCCCGAGACCATCATACGTTTGGACAATTCGCCCATAGTCAATCCACCAGGATGCCGCTCTAACTGGGACATAAAATCAAAGCGCGGCAAGGTGGTATCAAACTGTTCCCGAAGAGCGCCACGTATCTGGCTTTCGATCAGGCTCGAGCAAGTCAGCAACCGCAACCACAGCTTGATGGAGTGATGGTCATCCTCCTGCAGGCGGGTTTCACGGTCCACCGGTGCTGTGTATTCGGATTTAGCGGTCATGGGGCAATAATATTTTATATTTAAAATGTTTGCGATATACTTTCATCATGTTTTAAGCCTAAACTATTGAAAGCGACTTGGCCAACGGAGTCAGTCATGTCCGGATTGCGGTGCCACCGATGAAAATTGTCTGCCTGGGCGGCGGCCCCCCAGGGTTGTATCTGGCCCTTTCGATGAAGCTCAAAAACCCCGACCACCAGGTCGAGTCTTATGACCGCAATCGACCCGACGATACCTTTGGCTGGGGCGTTGTGTTTTCCGACCAAACCCTGGACAACCTTATCCTCAACGATCCCGTCAGCGGTCAACGGATCGCCGATGAGTTTATCCACTGGGACATGATCGATTGTCACCTCAAGGGTACTGTCGAACGTTCGGACGGACACGGTTTTATAGACCTTGGTCGCCAGCGTACGTTGCAGATACTGCATGGACGGTGTCGCGAGCTGAGCTACAACATCATGTCCCCGCTGGTGCTGACGGGGTACATGGTCTTCATATTGAGGTGAATTTTCGAGGAGTGCTCCTATGTCGGTAAAAATCATCTACCTAAGCGAACGTAAAGATGGAGATAGCTATCGACTTTGCCAAGCTGCTGCACTGCTAAAGTTAGTCGAGCAGTAACAGCATATGGCACCTCTGGCAGCAGCAGCGATACTGCTGGAAAACGGGATTGATCCGATAATGGAACTAGGCTGCTGCAACCGCAATCGGGTCGCCCTGCTCAGCGACCTGCTCGGAGCCCGGGCCCTGGGCGTGACCAGCCTGCTCCTCATCCGCGGTAAAAAAGCGCCGGCGGAATTCATGCCGCAGACGCAATACCTAGTCGGTACCAATGTAACAGATCTCATTGGTTTCGCGAGAAAGGTGTTCGAAGATGAGGAAATGTCGACCAGAATAAATTTCCTGCTGGGCACCCACGCGACGGTTCACGACCGGTTGGAAGATTGGAACCCTGAACGCCTGAACAATCTGCAACCACATCCCTGTTGCTGGTCGTGCTGGCCCCGCTGGTTACAATTTATTGCCTGTCCCGCTGGTCCCCGTGGCGTTTTTCGCAGGGTGAGCGACGGGGACGATAGAACCGTCATACAGACCGTCCAGCAATGAACTGGCCAGCAGCATGGCCCCCTTGCGCTCATTACCCCTGTGCATCTGGATCGTCAACTTGCCGTCGTCATCGGCAACCACATCAAAGATTGTTTTTCCGTTCAGGCAAAAGGTATTACCCAGGTATTCGATGTTCTGCACATCTTCTTCATGCCGGATCCGTTCCAGCCGCCCCTCTATGGATTTGAAAAAGGCTTCCAACTCCTGCTCAAGGGCCCCGGTGTCGACCGCATCGCTGGGTGTGATCTCGCCGTCGTATTGCAACCGCGACAGCTTCTCACCCAACTGTGCATCCGCCCCCTGTAACTTGAATTGCACCTTGTAGCCCGCTTCAAATTCCAGCCCCAGGTGGCAAACCTCTTCAGCATTGGGCACAACACCGCTTTGTAGTTCCAGGGTGATACTCCGCACACCATAACGCTGGCAATATTGTCGGGTGACCGGGGACATGATTCAGAACGCCGCTATCCCCGTTTGTGCCCGACCCAGGATAAGCGCGTGCACATCGTGGGTACCCTCGTAGGTGTTCACCGTTTCGAGGTTACACATATGGCGAAACACCGGGAATTCGTCTGAAATACCGTTACCACCGTGCATGTCACGCGCCTTGCGGGCAATGTCCAGCGCCTTGCCACAATTGTTGCGCTTTAACAGGGAAATAAGTTCAGGCGCCAGCAAATCCTGGTCCTTCAGGCGACCCGCCTGCAGACAGCCCTGCAAACCCAGGCTGATCTCGGTTTGCATATCCACCAGCTTTTTCTGGATCAACTGGTTGGCGGCCAGGGGGCGGCCGAACTGCACGCGGTCCAGGGTGTACTGGTGCGCCGCGTGCCAACAGGCCTCGGCCGCTCCCAGGACACCCCAGGAGATACCGTAGCGCGCATTGTTAAGGCAACCCATGGGACCCTTCAGGCCCTCGACATTGGGCAACAGGTTTTCTTCCGGCACAAACACCCCGTCCATTACGATCTCGCCGGTGACACTGGCACGCAGGGACAGCTTGCCTTCGATCTTGGGGGCGCTAAGACCCTTCATGCCCTTTTCGAGAACAAAACCACGAATCCGGCCCTCATCATTCTTGGCCCACACCACGAAAACATCGGCGATAGGCGAGTTACTGATCCACATCTTGGAACCGGAGAGTTTATAGCCTCCGTCGACGCTCCTGGCGCGGGTCTTCATACTCCCGGGATCGGACCCTGCATCGGGTTCGGTCAGGCCAAAGCAACCGATCCATTCCCCGGTAGCCAGCTTGGGCAGGTACTTCTCCCGCTGCTCTTCACTGCCGTAGGCATAAATGGGATACATCACCAGGCTGGATTGCACACTCATCATCGAGCGGTAGCCGGAATCAACCCGCTCGACCTCCCGGGCAATCAGCCCGTAGCTGACATAGTTCACCTCTGAACAGCCATAGCCCTCGATGGTGGGACCCAGCAGGCCGAGTTCACCCATCTCCCGGAAAATCGATGGATCGGTGCTTTCCCGCTGGTAGGCCTCCCGCACCCGGGGTGCAAGTTGGTCCTGGGCATAACTGCGCGCGGTGTCGCGCACCAGGCGCTCTTCTTCGGTCAACTGTTGTTCCACCAGGAAGGGATCTTCCCAGTTAAAAGCCGGCCAATTAATATTTGAACTCATTTCAATCCTCGCTTCAGCATTCCTTTAGACCCAACTACCAGTTACAACATGGGTTCTCAAAATTCTTTCAATCTGTGGACCATATTATACGCAGGCTGTCGGGTACAACGCTTGACCTCAGGTTCCGAATGCCATGACTGACAGCGCACCGGCAGCCCGATGGAAGTACTTGAGCTACACGCAGAACTAGTTATAAAATTATTACCTATGGAGAGATCAGCCGGTGATATCATCCGCTTTTGGCGCAAAAAACGGCAATTGAGCCAGATGGCCCTGGCGGACCGCCTGGATATTTCCTTTCGCCACATGAATTTCCTGGAAAACGACAAGACTCGCGGCAGCAGTGATCTCCTGCAGCGCCTTGGCGAGGAACTTGATCTCACCTACCGGGCGCGTAACGCCCTCCTGGCTGCCTCAGGTCACGCCGTCCATTACCGGGAATTGGATCTCTCCGCGGAGGAAGCCAGCGCCGCCAGGCGGGTGCTGGAATTTGCCCTGAAAGCTGCTGAACCCTACCCGGCCAACATCGTCGATGCCCACCTCAATATTGTCATGGCAAATCGTGCAATGGACTTCATCATCGAACACTTTGCGGGCAACCCAAATCTATTGCGCAGCGAGCCCCTGACCATGCCGCGCCTCAACTTTCATCCCAGCGGATTACTCGACTCCATGCAGAACCCCGGGGAGGTATTCCAGATGCAGTTGGGTCGGGTACACCGCTATCTCGAGGTGGTGGAATACGACCGAAAGTCCATGCAGGTAGCACAGGAGTTGGAAAACCTCCGACCCCTGAGCCTGGACCGAAACAACGATTCGTCAATGGCTGAATCCCCGCATCTGCTCATTCCAATTCGTCTCAACAATGGCCAACACGTCGTCAACGTGGTCACGGCCGTGGCAACCCTGGGTTGGTCCCGCGACGTCACCCTGGAGGAGTTGCGCATTGAATACGCGTTCCCGGCCGATGAGGAATCCAATAATTTTTTGCAGGCCGCCCAGGCCGCGGGTTGGAGACTACCTGAATAATTTTATTACCTGCCGGGTTATAGCGCAGACTCCGGGGTGGACCTAGAGTACACAGGACAGTAACCCAACGAGAGAACCACATGTCCTATTTACGTGAATTCAGCGATGCCAATATGCAGGACTTTCTCTACGGCACAGAGGTCGAAACTCCCGGCCTGTTCGTTGAAGTCGGGCGTTCCATTCTGCGCAGCGAATCTCAGTTAACCCACATGGAACGGGAAATGATGGCGGCTTTCTGCCTGAGCCTGAACAATGCACAGCAACCTATCAATGTTCACTCGCGCAATTTTTCGCTGCTGGGCGGCCAACGCTGGTTAATACAAGACCTCGTGCGCGACCCCGAACATCTCAGTGTGGAGGCCAGATTCCGCCCGCTGTTGCACATCATACGCAAGGCGACGGCCAAGGCTGACAGTGTTACCCGGGCCGATGTCGACGCCTGCTACGACGCCGGCTGGAATGGCCACACCATCCACCTGGTAGCCACGCTGACGGGGTTTTTTAACCAGATGGCTCGCTGGGTTAACATCCTGGGTATGAAATACGATGAAGAGGAGGTCATCGGTTCCTCCGACTACCTCACCAATAGCGGTTACGGCCCCAACGATTCTGCCGGCCTGAACGACAAGGCCTACCGGGAGACATTTCCCGAGCATATAAGCACCACCTTCACCATGGCGAAGCAAACCCGGGTTAACGTAGACGGGGAATAGACCTTGACGTAAGTGTCATATGCCCGGTGTTACATTGGGCAGGGCAGGACACTACATGTCCTTTCACCCGGCAGCATCGCAATACCCCACCGTTGGAAATTATTGATATAGATCGATTCATCTATTCTATTATTTGTATTTTCATGTGATCTACCCTTCAACAAGTCGTAATAGTCAAATCACGAGACTGTGATGTTGCATACCTCGCGGGACAGCCTGCCCGTTGGTCATTGTAGCTTTTCTCGGAGACTTTCGTAGGGTGTTCTACCATTACAAGCGAAATGCGGTCGAGTAAAGTTGTAGAAATTTTCCCACTCCGCCAGTTTTTTTGATGTCCAATTCGTCGGTGTAACTTAGTAACTGGTAAATCTCGTCCCGATCAGTTCGGTGT
>CALJGI010000018.1 GCA_938074045.1 uncultured Halieaceae bacterium | reverse complement strand
TTTTCCCTCGTAAAGAATACTTGAGAGCCCTGCCAGCAGCGGTGCGTAAACAATGTACGAGTGACCCACTACCCACCCGACATCCGACGCCGCCCAGAACACCTCGCCAGGATTCATATCGTAGATGGCTTTCATACTGTACTTGAGTGCAACCGCGTGACCGCCATTGTCACGCACCACCCCTTTCGGCTTCCCCGTCGTCCCAGACGTATAAAGAATATAAATGGGGTCGGACCCCCTTATTGGGATACAGGGTGCGGGTTTAGCTGTGGCCAACTCCGTGTGCCAGTCACAGTCACGATCCGTGGCAAGTTGACTGGGATGCTGATCCCGCTGCACAACAATACAGGCATCCGGCTGATGCTGGCTCAATTCCAGCGCCCCTTCATAGAGTGGCTGATAGGGAATCACCCTATCAGCCTCTAACCCGCAGGATGCTGTCACCAGTATCAGCGGCGTGGCGTCATCAATGCGTGCAGCAAGCTCCGCAGACGAGAACCCACCGAACACCACACAGTGAATAGCACCCAGCCGCGCGCAGGCCAGCATGGCAATGACCGCTTCGGGAATCATGGGCAAGTAGATAATCACGCGCTCGCCCTTCTCGACGCCGCGAGCACGCAAGGCTCCGGCAAAGCGCGATACCTGGTCCAGCAAGTCGGCATAGGTGATAGCGGCTTTGGTGGCGGTCACCGGGGAATCGTAATACAGCGCGACCTGCTCACCCCGGCCGTTG
Source organism: uncultured Halieaceae bacterium (assembly GCA_938074045.1). GTDB lineage: Bacteria > Pseudomonadota > Gammaproteobacteria > Pseudomonadales > Halieaceae > CALJGI01. The sequence goes on along the minus strand of CALJGI010000018.1, from coordinate 68,212 downwards.
TCCACGTGATAATCCAGCGCCAGATAGGCCGTATTCAATTCGCCATCTGCAAACCAGCGGTGTACACCATTATCGTCCGTAGAGAGTATATTCGCCGGTGGCTTAAACCAGTCTATCTGCTCCGCTTTTTCAGCCCAGAAAGCTTCTGGTTGTTCCAGCGAGCGCTGATATTCATCTCGATAATTCATAGTCACAGTCTAACGATGCAGCGCAGCCCTTTGAAGTGCTGCATCAGGCGGCGGGTGTGTACCAGATAGGCGACGTCCAGGCCCGCTCATGAATCACTTTGGGCACTTCATTGTTGGCACAGTGCGATGGTCGGTCTGCTTCGGGCATTTCGTTGCACTGCCAAGTGGAGTATCGACAACTGGGATTCTCTACCGCACGCATGTAATAAACCGCGCGCTGCTCAGCTGAAAAATCAGGATCGCTCCACACGCTGCACAACTGTTCATAACCGCTGCCAGAGGTTTTACAGGTATTCACGTCCACACTACCCCTGGACACAGAATCTCCAGCCACATCGTAGACCCGCTGATGGTGATCGCCATCATGATCATACCAACCTTTGATCACCTGCAATCGTTGTAGCGGCATACCTGGCGCTGCAGCGGTACCCGGATCACTGATCGCGCTCACCAAAAATACAGGAGCATCACCAGACTTGTCCGGCAGATCATTGCCCATGGGTACACCACCGGAATAAGCCTTCTCCAATAACCCGGGATCCGCACATAAATTTTGCCCATAGTCCCAACCGCCAAAGAATCGCGGTTTGATACGCGGACCGCTGGTGCCAAAAACCTCTTTTGTTCGAATACTGTCGAATATCGCATCGCGGCTGTTTTCAGTCGACCATACCCCAATCAGACCACCCGGGTTATTACTGGCATTACCGGGAACTTGTGATTCGTAGGTGACGCGATTCTGCGCTGTGCCGTCACCCCAGCCCAGATGACCGGGGTAACTTTTTTCTTCCACCCCGCCACCTGTGGCATTGTGTGTATCCGTGGATGCCGATATGCCAAACTTAAAGGGGTTTACACCTATGCGTTCCTCCTCCTTCAGGCCTTCTATCAATGCGTACCTGACATAGCTGTTGCGGGTCAGACAATTGGGGCCCTTATGCGGCATATAATCAGCCAACGGGCCGTTGTAGCAATCGTCCACCACAGGTTCTCCGGTGACACCCTTGAATGCGAGATCTTCGAACTTCTCGAAATCACACAACTCATCTTCCCCGCCCAACACACCTGATAATCCGTTCCTGCATTCCGAGTCACCCTTGTGCTGCATAATCTCTATGACGGGTTCAAGCTTCATGCGAAGTCGTGCCCTTGTTGCCTGCTCGTCCTCACTGAACGCCCCGGCATAATCAACGGCGAACATCCTGCCGTTGCTGATATTGGAATTGTGCGGTATCGCCAGCGCATCGCAATCCCCAGCGCCGTTGATACATTCCTTATCGAGAATTTCCCACAAGCGCCATTCCCTGTTTGCGTCGAGGTAGCTAATAGGCCTCTTCGGCACCGTTGTGCCCTTGAAAATTACGTTGCGATGCAGATTACTACCCAATCGCACCGAGCTGTATTCAAATGCTACGAAGGCAGTGCGCTCACAATTGCTGGTCGTGTCATTCCATTCCTCGGCGGCATCAATAGTCTGGTTCCAGGGTATTAGTGCCGCTTCCGCACAACGCGATCCGTCTTCTCCGCACACGTCTTCATCTCTGGTGGGAAAAGGGCTGAAAATTTTGGCCAGCAGCCCAGGGTTGCGACCTTCCCCCGCCTCAAAGGCTCGACAGAAATCGGCGTCGGCAACCGCACTGTTGGGATCTGAGCACAAGGTCTGTTCGCCTAAAAATTCGGCGTGATCTGTCACCGCCATAAAATCGAGGGGCCGATCGATGTTCACTGTTCGCGTACCTTTCTCGCCGGCCTTATCTATCGGCAACTCAACACTGCCCGCACCAAAAGCATAGCGATAAGCATCGCTGGGGGAGGAGCGAACACCAAATGAATTGGCATCATTCGATAAGGCGGTATGTACATGCAGATCCCCAAAATAGGCCGACCTCAGAGGATGGATATCGGCACAAGGTTCTCTCAACCCCGGCGCAACACGAGCCTGTTCTGACACCACAAAGTCTTCAGAGGGGGCCTCGCTTCCACAGGCCGTCAGTAACATACATGCGGCAAACCCGAGTGTACTGCTGAAGCTTGATCTGCACATTGTTGCAAACACCACGCCGGTAATCCTCAGAGAGCTATATTAGATCCTTCACACAGCTCAATACACCAGTCGCACCGCCTCTTATCGGTCACAAAGCCTTCTCTGGTATATTTTCTGCCACCATGGATGACGCTACACTTCCCAGTGCCCGCAATTATTGCCGACTTTTCAATCCACTCGATCAAGACAGGAATTTGCATACGTGATTAGCCGAGCTGTCCAAATCTCAACCGTCATTGCGGCCACGTGTGTAATGTCCGCAGACGCAGCCACGGACAAAAAACTACTTTGGGGTGACACACATTTGCATACCGCCTACTCGCCGGATGCCTACCTCAGCCAAAACTTCAGCGCAAAACCTGATATCGCCTACCGATTTGCCATGGGATACCCGGTGATCCATCCCTCCACCAGAACCCGCGTACAGATTGAGACGCCTCTGGATTTCCTGGTGATTTCAGACCACGCCGAAAGCATGGGCGTCTTCAAGGCGGCCGCCGAAGGAAATATTCCCCGTGGTGAGTTGGGTGTAGTCGATAGCGGCATAGCGTGGCTGGCCGAAAAAGGCATGGCATTTCTTGCGGGCAACCCGGAGAACATCAACTACTTTATGGAATATGCGACAGCTGAAACCACCGATGTGGTGGAGTCAGCCAAGATACCCCCAAGCCTGCCAATTCCCGGTAGCGATGTGATCCGCGGTGATACCTGGCAAGCGTCAATAGAAGCAGCTGACATCAATAACCAACCAGGAGCGTTTTCAGCTTTTATTGGCTGGGAGTGGAGTTCCATTCCGGCGGGCGCCAATCTGCATCGGGTCGTATTCACACCAGCAGATGCCAGTGTTGCGCAGCAGTGGATTCCCTTCGCCTCATCAGAAAGCAACTATCCGGAAGACCTGTGGCGCTGGCTGGATGACGTATCCGGCAAAACGGGCGCAGAGTTTATTTCGATTCCCCACAATTCCAATATTTCCAGGGGATACATGTTTCCCGAGCAACGAAACCTGAGGGACGAGCCCATTACTCCGGAATGGAGTGAGCTACGCGCCCGCTATGAAAATGTGGTTGAAATTACCCAGGTCAAGGGAGACTCCGAAACCCATCCCTCGCTGTCACCTGACGACCCATTCGCGGATTTTGAACCCTTTCCTCACTACCTGAAACCTGGTGTTGGTAGCTATAAGGCCAGCAAGGGCGATTTTGTCAGACCTGCTCTACTAACAGGCCTTTCCATCGCCGAGGATTCCGGGGTGAACCCCTACAAATTTGGTCTGATCGGCTCCACTGATTCTCACACCAGCCTCGCCACCGCGGAAGAAAACAACTTCTGGGGAAAAATGGCCACCGATGCCAAGCCGGAAGACAAAGCGACAGCCAATGGCCATATTGAAAAATTGGGCTGGGCCATGTCAGCCTCTGGTCTGGCCGCCGTCTGGTCAGAGGAGAATACCCGGGCATCAATCTTCGCGGCATTCAAACGTCGGGAAGTATACGCGACCACGGGACCCCGCATTGCCGTGAGAGTCTATGCGGGCGCTGATTTTGTCGAAGCCGACCTGGATACGCCGGATTTCGCCGCCATCGCTGCCAGAGGCGTCCCGATGGGAGGAGAACTAAGCGCATTGCAATCTGCTCCCTCCTTTCTCGTTCACGCTGCCAAGGATCCTATCAGCGCCCACCTCGACCGGATTCAAATGGTCAAAGGATGGCTGGAGAAGGGGCAGCCCAGGGAACGCATTTTCGATATCGCCTGGTCCGGAGCACGCGACAGGGATAGCGCGGGCAACATCACCGCTGTGGCGAACACCGTGGACTTGAAAACCGGCCATTACTCCAATGAGCATGGTGCTGAAATGCTGTCAGCCGTATGGAGCGATCCAGACTTTGATGCCGAGCAGGCCGCCTTCTACTACGTCAGAGTGCTGGAGTTGCCCACCCCACGCCACTCGACCCTGGATGCCATCGCCTTGAACATTCCAGCGGCGGATACCGGGCAAGCCACCACGCTGCAGGAACGAGCGTATACCTCTCCGATTTTCTACACACCTGAATCGAGCGAAAAGTAAACTTTATGAGTGACACCCTACATATTGATACAGACAATCATGTTGCCCACGTCAGGCTAAATCGTCCCGACGCACACAATGCCATTGATGGGAGCATCATGAGCGGCCTGGTTGATTTCGCGTACGAGATGATGTCCCCCGGCGACGTCCGTGTGATTGTACTGTCCGGAAATGGCGGCAGTTTTTGCGCCGGTCTGGACATATCGTCATTTGCGGAGATGAGCAGTGGCGAACTCTCCAGTGACAGCGAAAACGTCAAACACGCCCTGCGGGATCTCAGTCCTGCCGGCGCCAACCGAGCACAGCAGATAGGTTGGTTGTGGCAGGAAGTGCCGATTCCAGTTATTACTGCTGTCCACGGTGCCGCACTGGGTGGCGGGCTCAATCTGGCGCTGGGTGCTGATGTTCGAATAATGCATCCCGCAGCCAAAGTCGGCTTTGTAGAAATCAACTGGGGATTGCTACCAGATATGTCAGCGACGCAATCTCTGCGCCGGCTGGTCTCATTGGATCGAATGAAGGAGATGGTTTTAACGGGGCGACGGTTTACCGGGATAGAGGCTTACCAATATGGCCTGGCGACCGAGTTAAGCGAGACGCCGGTCGATGACGCACTCGCGATGGCGGCTACCATCGCAGGCAAAAATCCCGAGGCCGTTCGCTACGCCAAACAGATACTGAACAACTCGGCTCTCGTCGATGTGGCCACCGGACTGCGAGAGGAGGCATCGGCAACCCAACACCTACTGGGAAGTCCAAACCAGGTAGAGGCTATCACTGCATACTTCGAGAAACGCTCTCCAGTGTTTAAACAGCCCTAGCACCCAGCCGGCTGCCATTCCTGAGCGGGGGGTGGCTGCGCCCCGCGCACCAGTTGTCCTGGCATGGCGTCTGTCTCGACGCCATCCCGCATTATCACCTCGCCCGCAACCAGCGTGTAGCGATAACCCGTGGCTTTCTGGAACATCCGTTTACCACCCGCCGGCAGGTCGTAAATGATTTCAGGGGCTCCCAACGTCAGACTATCCAAATCAATAATATTGATATCGGCCCGCATACCCGGTTCCAGGGTGCCACGGTCCTCCAGGGAAACCGCTCGCGCTGTGTCCCTGGCATGCAACTTCACCGCTTCCTCGATGCTGAATTTCTCACCTTCGCGATCGCGGACAAAATGCGTCAATAAAAAGGTCGGCATGGAGGCATCGGATAACACCCCACAGTGGGCGCCCGTATCTGCCAGACTAATGACAGAATTTTCATCCTTGAGCAGTTCGAATTGTCGATCAAGATTGTGCTGGTCGTATCCCATAAACGGAAAATACAAAATCGCCTTACCGTCTCTTTGCAACAAGGCGTCGTAGGCATATTCCTGAGGTGTTACACCCGCCGCCTTTGCCTTCGCCATGATACTTTGATCCGCACCCTGCTCGTAGTCGGGTACTTCACCTAATTCATACATCAATTCAAAATCAGTCACCATACGATCGGCGATTTCAATGCCCATACTCGGCGTCGGTTCAGACAGGATGGCCGCTTTTAATTCAGGGTCACGTAGTTTCTCTACCCGCTCTTCCGGGGACAGTGCCATCAACGGTGCAAAATTCTGATGCAGGAAAAACGGATTCACAGTGCCATGGAAACTCATCAGCACGTTGACCGGGCGAGCGCCGACGTGTGCGACCAGTTGCGCACCCTCTTCGTTTGCCTTTCTTACGAACTCCAGCTGCTCTTTGACTCGCGGCCACTGGTCATCGGTCTGGTAAAACAGAATAAAATTAAAGCGGCAATTGTTCTCTATCGATAGACGCTTCATCCATTCCATTTCCTCGCGCCAGGCATCATCTTCCCAGTCCGATACCATGCCGTAAAAGCCTTTACCGAGTTCACCCAGCTTGGCTCCAATGCCAAACAACTCATCTTCTTCCGAATAAGTGCCAGGCATGGACAATCCGTTTCTTGTCTTATGAAGCTCAGTTCTGGAGGTAGTAAATCCGACCGCACCGGCCTCTATGCCCTCGGCCACCAGGTCAGCCATTTTCTGGACATCTTCCGGCGTGGCTCGCTCATTGTTGGCCCCGCGATCGCCCATGACATAGGTGCGTATTGCGCAGTGCGGAACCTGCGCTGCGACGTTGACAGCCCGGGGCATCTGATCCAGCGCGTCGAGATATTCCGGAAAACTTTCCCAATTCCAACTAACGCCCTCAGCCAGTGCGGCGCCGGGAATGTCTTCTACATCTTCCACTACCTCGATCAACTGTTGATGAGCATCTTCTGTCGGTTTGCAGGGTGCGAAGCCTATCCCGCAGTTGCCCATCACCAGCGTGGTAATGCCGTGATGATTGGCAGGACTGCAATAGGGATCCCAGGTGGCCTGACCATCCATATGGGAATGGGTGTCGACCCACCCCGGTGCAACGATAGCGCCTTCGGCGTCTATAACATTGTCTGCTTTCTCAGCCAAAATAATGCCGCTGTTGGCGTCGACCACTTCGGCTATGACACCGTTCTTGATCGCAAGATCACCGCTGAAAGCGTCGCTTCCCGTACCGTCGACAATGCGTCCGTTTTTTATCACCAGATCGTACATATAAGCCATCTCCGTTGTAACTGACGAGGCAGACGTCCACGGTTCTTCCCGCTGTGGACGTGATGACACTGGCAAAGCATAGTCCGCGCACCGTGTCGATGCAAAAGAGATCGAGTGTTTGACCCGTGCTGGAATGAAAAGCTGTACCTCCAGATGTATCTCATTAAGTCTTTTAAAGCATCTATGCCAGCGTAATCGCATGCTTGAGCCGTGGTTGACGCTAGTTGTTATAGTCTTCCGCAAGAATACGTGCCGGCGTGATGGTCACTATCACGAAATTATCCGTGGCCTGTTTAAAGTATTCGAGGGCGGCCTCATCGCTCTCATAATAACGGCGGGTAATTTTCCAGTTTATGTCCTGCGCGCGAGCTTCGCTGCCATCCATGAATTCGACCTCACCGTAAACCATCACTGATCGCGCATCTGGGCAGGAACCGGCAATACACAGGGCAATGCGCGGATCACGCCGCAAGTTGCGTGCCTTGGCACCGTTGAGCAACACAGAAATATAAATCTTTCCATTCTCGTGGAGATACCACACCGGGGTTAGCTGGGGTGGACCGTCCCGCCTGTTAGTACCCACCACGGCGAATCGCTGCTCAGCTAAAAATTCGGCAATTTTTTCTTCCGACATGCTCGACATTGGGATGGACATAGCGTGACTCCGCTGGATTGCATGATCAGGTTATGACAAATATGGCAAAATTTCTCAAGTGACGGCCCTTCCAATCACCCCAGCATGGCGCTCAAAGTCAGCGAGTGGTAACTTGACCCTATGATTGGACTTATTATACGAACAGTGATCACCGGACTTGGCATCTGGCTGGCAACCTATATCGTTCCCGGAGTCACTGCCTCTTCAACCGAGGCGCTGATCTGGGCCGCGATAGCCTTGGGTTTGATCAATGCTTTCGTGCGTCCCGTCCTGGTGATACTTACCCTGCCCTTTACCGTGCTGACCCTGGGGGTCTTTTTATTGATACTCAATGCCGGCATGTTGAATCTGGCGGGTTGGTTTGTGGATGGATTCGATGTGGTCGGCTTCTGGAGCTCTGTTTTCGGCGCCATCATCGTCAGTCTGGTAAGCGGCCTTTGTTCCAGCTTTATCGGCCCGAAAGGCAGCTACAAGGTCATGATTGTAAAAAGCGGCCGCGGACCTCTGGAAATGGATTGATCCGCCACCTCAGCTGAGAGCCCACCCCATCTACCTTGTCCCCGCCAGATATGAGAAGCTAGAGAGATATTGATCTTCGGGAACCTGATATGCGCCGCTTAACGCTTTTTGCCGTAACCACAACGAAACTGTCTGCACTCATCATTGCTGCCTTAATCAGCCTGCCGTCATGGGCGGGAAGCAAAAGCCTCGATGCAAGCACCTCCGCCGCATTGGACAAGGCGATCAGCGGTGAACATCGCAGCGACGCCAACAAGGCGCGGGATACGTTTCGTAAACCCAAAGAGACTCTGGCGTTCTTCGGGCTGCGTTCAGACATGACGGTGGTGGAGATCTGGCCCGGCAGTGGCTGGTACACCGAAATTTTAGCTCCCGTACTCAAAGAGTCCGGTACGCTCTACGCCGCCCAATATACGGTTAACCCAACATACGGCTACCAGCGTCGCTACTTCGGCGCATTCTTGACCAAACTGGGACAAAAGCCCGATATCTACAGGGACGTCAAGATTACCGCGTTGGATTTCCCCTATGAACTCAATATCGCGCCAGCGGGCTCAGCCGATATGGTGCTGACCTTCAGGAATGCCCACAATTGGGTCAATCCGGGCTACGGAACACAGGCTGGACCCCTCGCCTTCGAAACCATGTTTGATACGCTGAAGCCTGGTGGGGTGCTGGGTATTGTCGACCATCGTTGGCCTGATCCCGCGACAGAAGACCCCGATGCCGACAACGGCTATGTGTCAGAACAACGGATCATTGCCTTGGCCGAGGCGGCCGGTTTTACGTTGGAAGCCCGCTCAGACATGCACCGGAACGAACGCGACGACCACGAACACCCCGAGGGTGTGTGGACTCTGCCACCGTCACTGGCACTGGGTGACCAGGACCGCGAACAATATACCGCCATCGGCGAGTCCGATCGCATGACGCTGAAATTCGTTAAGCCGTCCAAATAACACGGCACAGGACTGCGTCACCCGGGCAACAGTCCTCCCATCTCACACGTGCCTCGCCAGTAACCATGGCCAACGACCTTACCGGACTAAGCGCTTCCCATCTGTCGCATTCCATCCAGCAACGGGAGGTGAGTTGCGTCGAAGTCATGCAGGCCTATCTGGAGAGAATCCACCGCTATAACCCGGTCTACAATGCCATCATCAGCATGGTCGACGACGCTGAAATCATGCGCCAGGCGGAACAGGCTGATCGCGCTCTGCAGGCCGGTGAGTACTGGGGCTGGATGCATGGTCTGCCCCACGCGGTAAAAAACCTGGCGGATGTCCGAGGGCTGGAATCCAGTTATGGGTCGCGTATTCTCGCCGGCACGATCGCCGGGGAGGACAGCCTCCACGTCGCGCGTATTCGTGCCCAGGGAGCCATCTTCGTGGGTAAGACCAACACACCGGAATTCGGCCTGGGCTCGCAAAGCTACAACGAGGTACACGGCACTACGTGCAACGCCTACGACCCGGAGCTGACCGCCGGTGGTAGCAGTGGCGGCGCCGCTACCGCGCTGGCGGCGTATCTACTTCCGGTGGCTGATGGTAGTGACATGATGGGATCACTGCGCAACCCCGCGGCGTACAACAATGTCGTGGGCTTTCGGCCCAGCTACGGGCGTGTTCCCAGTCCCTCCAATGACGCCAACCTGTACTATGAACAACTGGCAACGGCTGGGCCGATGGGCCGTACGGTGGAAGATACCATCCATCTTCTGCATACCATGTCTGGCTGGGATTCCCGCGCGCCACTCTCTATGCGTGACCCCCTGCTAGCCTATGACGAATTCCATTCTTCTGGTCTAAGCCAACTAAAGATTGGCTGGCTGGGCGACTACCACGGTTACCTGCCCCTGGAGCCCGGCGTCGCAGCGCTCTGCGAAACCGCCCTCAAACAGCTGTCTGATGGCGGCGCCCAGGTTGAAAGCTGTCTACCCGACTATGATATGTCCCGACTCTGGGAAACCTGGCTCAGCTTGCGACACTGGGCCTTGAGTGAGTTCACTCCCCTGTACGATGACGAAAATCTGCGAGCGCTATTGAAGCCCGAGATGGTCTGGGAGATTGAGGGCAGCTTGGGTCTGACAACAGCCAGGCTGAACAAGGCGGTCAAAGGTCGGTCAGACTGGTATCGCGCGCTGCACAAACTGTTTGAACAGTATGATTTACTCGCCCTGCCCTCCGCACAGGTGTTTCCGTTTCCGGCTGCTATCCATTGGCCGGACTCGATCAACGGCCAACCCATGGATACCTATCACCGCTGGATGGAGGTCGTTATCGGTGGCACACTGGCTGGAATCCCCGTGGTGAACCTGCCGGCAGGCTTTGACGCTCTGGGACGTCCGATGGGAATCCAGTTTATGGGGCCCATTGGGCGTGATCGCCAGGTACTGGAATTTGCCCTGGCCTACGAAGAGCATACTACCTACCTGAAGCAGCGTCCGAGCTTAAAGCAAACACTTTAAATAGCGCTGTCGAGTACCACTCCCCTGACAACTATAGAAGACCCACCGGGACCGTAATCGGCAACGACAACAATTGCTGGGCAAGGCTTTTACCCTGCGCATCGGTACGCACAGAGCCGGCCCCACCGCCGCCCAGTGCCTCGGTCATAAAAAAGTTATAGGCGTTAAAGCCTGGCAACTCAAAGCGATCGACATCTCCCGCCACCAGGTGGGCAAAATACTGCTTTACAACCTCCGCCGTCACCTGCTCGTGAATATAAGGTAGAAACTCCGGCTGGCGCGCAATGATGCCGATATTGGCGTTGTTACCCTTGTCTCCACTGCGCGCAAAGGCGAGCCGCTCCAGGGACACCTGCTTGGTATCCGCGCTGGAATCCGCCGATGGAGTTGCCATGTTGGCTCTTTCAGCGAATTCGCTCGCCTGTGTCAGATAGGTTGTTTCATGGATGACAGCCTCCCCAACCTGTACCGTAACAGGCACCCTATCTTTATCGATCATGGTCGAATGCACCCGCATCAGGCCACCGGGGCGCGCTCGCCCTCCCCCCAGACCGTAGAACCCGGGAACACCGGACGTGCCCAGGTAGACCATTTCATTGGCGGCGAATTGCAGTGCATTGGGGTCGTCGTGGTGCAAGCCAAACTTGGCCACAACTTCCCTGGTTACCTTTGCTGCGTCGGTGGCATGGGGGCCATAGGTATGTTCAGCACCGAGGTACTCAAGGTCCACTTCGCGAAAGTCCGCCATGCCGTTGTCGGCAAAGTGTCTGCGCACCCGTTTTATCCAGGCTTCCAGCGCCGTTCTGGCTTTGTCCAGCGCCCTTGGACCGCCGATCATGATGCAGCCTTTTATCTGAAAACCATCGCGCCAGGTAGCGCACACTTTGTACTGCTCTCCCGGCGCTCGACCCCTGGCTCCACTCACGCGGACCCGGTCCTCCGCCACCTGTTCCAGCTGCACATGACTGAAGTCGCAGGCCACATCCGGCAACAGGTAATTGGCCGGGTCGCCAATCTCGTACAGCACCTGCTCGCCCACACTGCCGACTGTGGCCAGCCCCCCGGTACCCTCGGGGATACAAATCTCGAAGGCACCATCGGCGCTAACCTCCGCCACCGGGTAACTGATCTCGGAAAAGTCCGGTACGGTATGCCAGTCGGTGTAGTTACCACCAGTACATTGCGCTCCGCACTCGATCACGTGACCGCAGAGCGAGCCCTGTGCCAATTGATCGTACTCTTCCTCGCCCCAACCAAACTCATGAATCAATGGCCCCAGCATCACCGCGCTGTCAACCACCCGGCCGGTGACCACCACATCGGCGCCTGCGGCGAGAGCATCGGCTATCGGGCGTGCTCCCAGGTAGGCGTTGACGCTGGCGAGTCGCGCAGGCAAAGCATCACCAGACTGATTTTCCATCATATCTGACACCGGCAAATCTTCGCGTCCGAGCAGGTTATCGCCGTAGACACCACCGATCTTCAGGTCCAAACCCTGCTCACTGCATAGCTGCTCCAGCGCTGCAATACAAGCGGGCACATTTACCCCACCCGCATTAGCGACCACCTTGATACCCCTCGCCGCACAGTCCGCGAGCACATCTTTCATGGCCACGGTAACGAAATCCACGGCGTAACCCAGCCGGTCATCTTTGGCTCGCGCCTTGGCCAGTATCGCCATGGTGATTTCAGCCAGGTAATCAAACACCAGGTAGTCGATGTTGCCCTTGTCCACCAGTTGCCGCGCCGCTAATTGGCTGTCGCCATAAAACCCGGAGGCACAGCCGATACGAATGGTCTTGCTCATGCGACGCTCTCCTGTTCGGCGATACTCACCAGCAGCTGCTTCGATTTAACCTGGTCGCCCACCTGCGTATTGACGGCACTCACCGCCCCGTCAATGGTTGCCTTGAGGGGATGCTCCATTTTCATGGCTTCCAGAACCACCAGGGTCTGTCCGGCTGTCACAACATCACCAGCAACAACCATCACGTCGACGATGGCGCCGTCCATCGAGGCCAACACCTCGCCACTACCAGCAGCGGCGAGGGCACTGGCAGGTAGATGTGTTTCATTACTGATGAAGAAATGGCCGCTACCATCATCCAGCCAGAGGCTGTTGCCATGGCGGGCATATGACACCTCCCGGCGCACGCCACCCTGGATTACCACGCAGCGGCTGGCTCCCGGATCAATGATCTGTATCTCCTCCTCGCACTCGCCCAGTGATACCCGGTAGCCATCTGCATCCTGCAGCAGGTCAAGTTCGAAGCTTTGGTCATCACAGGCCAACTGATAGTGATAACCGGCCGCCGTTGGATTGTTCCAACTCTGCTCTCCACTGCCGTCCAGCCTGTAGAATAGGGCAGCGGCGAGGGCCAGAGTGGATTCCGCGGGCTCTGTCCGAGCAACGCTGATATCCCCGGTGAAATGATCATTAAGGAAGGCAGTGGTCGCCCCACCCTGCAGAAAAACTGGATTCCGAAGAATATTCTTGAGGAACAACTTGTTGTTGTTGACGCCCAGCAGCACGGTGTCCTGCAGCGCGCTGGCCAGCCGTCGGCAGGCCACCTCGCGGTTTTCACCCCAGGCAATGACCTTGGCAATCATCGGGTCATAGAAGGGCGAGATGTCCTGCCCGGAGCAAATGCCGTGGTCTACCCGTAACCCAACATTCTCCGGATAGTCCCAGGCAAGAATTTCACCGGTCTGGGGCAGGAAATTGTTGCGCGGATCTTCCGCGTAAAGACGCACTTCCACAGCATGGCCATTTAACTCGATGTCACTCTGTTCCAGCGGCAATGGCAGACCCGCCGCTACAGAAATCTGCCAGGCCACCAGGTCTTGACCGGTAATCATCTCTGTCACCGGGTGCTCGACCTGCAGGCGGGTGTTCATCTCCAGAAAATAATAATTCCTGTCTTTGTCCACCAAAAATTCGACGGTGCCCGCACCCCTGTAATCACAGGCTTTGGCCGCGTTGACCGCCGCTTCCCCCATGGTCTTGCGCAAGGCCTCATCAACAAAAGGTGAAGGCGCCTCTTCCACGACTTTCTGGTGCCGTCGCTGAATGGAACAGTCTCGTTCACCCAGGTAAACGGCATTGCCGTGATTGTCTGCAAATACCTGAATTTCGATATGGCGCGGCTCAAGTACCGCCCGCTCCAGAATCAGCTCGCCATTGCCAAAGGCGTTTTCCGCTTCAGAACGTGCGGTTTTGATTTGCTCTGCCAGTTCGGCGGGATCAAGCACCAGCCTCATGCCACGGCCACCACCCCCGGCGGAGGCTTTAACCATCAGCGGGAAACCAACTTCCTCCGCTTTCAGCAGCAGGGTTTCATCCGACTGATCGGCATCCTGATAGCCCGGGATACAGGGCACACCCGCTTCCAACATGGCGATTTTGGACAGCCGCTTACTCCCCATTAACTCGATAGCACTCGCCGGTGGCCCTATAAAGGTAATACCAGCGCCAGCGCAGGCCGCCGCAAACTCTGTATTCTCCGATAGAAAACCGTAGCCGGGATGCACCGCATCGGCGCCGGTCATACGCGCAGCAGCCAGCACATTGTCGCCGAGCAGATAAGATTCCCCCACCGGGGCCGGGCCGATGCATACAGCTTCATCCGCCACCGATACGTGCAGTGCCCCCGCGTCCGCCTCGCTGTATACCGCGACGGTGCGATAGCCCAATTCGCGAGCGGTGCGAATGACCCGCACGGCGATCTCTCCGCGGTTGGCTATCAGGATTTTATGAAAGTCGGTCATGCAATATCCTCAGTTCTCTTTTCTCAATTCTCAGCCCAGGCCGGCAAGCGCTTTTGTATGAAAGCCGTGGTGCCATCAACGCCTTCAGCGCTGTTGATGGCCGCGGTAAAATCATCTGACGCCCGGTCCAGTAATTGCTCCAACGGTACCGAGCCCACATCCAATAGCAGTTGCTTGGTGACAGCCGTCGCGTTGGGTGCACAACGCTTCAGCTTGCCCAGCACTTCATCCAGCTTCGATTGCATAGCATCGGCGCCATCGGTCAAGTAATGCACCAAACCCAGGTCCAGGGCCGCCCTGCCATCAATACGCTCACCCAGCAGTGCCAGTTGTCTTGCCCGGGTCAGTCCGATCCGCATGACCACGAAAGGCGCGATCTGTGCGGGGATGATGCCCAACCCGGTCTCGGGCATGCCAAATTTTGCATTGGTATCGGCAATGGCCACATCCGAGATACAAGCCAAACCGAACCCTCCACCGAGCACCGCCCCCTCCAGGCAAGTAATCACGACCTGGGGTGCTCGGTTTACTTGTGTACACATGCGGCCGAAGACACGATTGAACTCCCAGGCCATCTTCTCCGCCTCTTCCTGACTGGCAGACTCTTTCATCCCCGAAATATCACCACCGGAACAAAAATGCCCCTCAGCTCCCCGCAGTACGACCGCCCGAATATCCCGATTGTTTTCGATCGCTGTGAAAGTCTGCATAATGCCGCCGACCACGGCGTCATTCATGGCGTTGCGCTTGTGGGGTCGATTGATGGTGATGCTGAGCACACCGCCCTGCTCGCTGAATATCAAATCGTCGGTGTCTGGAAAATCCATTAGAACCTCGCTATGCCAAATGTATTGGTGTTGACCGAGCGCGCATCGCCTTCCGCGCAAACAGCCAGCACAAACGCCAGCACCTCCCGGGTATCCCGGGGATCAATAATGCCGTCATCCCAAACCCGCGCGGTGTTCGCGAGTGCGTGTGAGGTCTTTTCCATGGCGGCTTTCACCTCCCCCTCCATGACATCCAACTGCGCCTCGTCGACGCCACCAGCGCGCTGCATCTGCGCTGCCCAGACCTGGCGCATAACCTGTCCAGCCTGCGCAGGGCCCATGACGGACACCACGCTGCGGGGCCAGGCGAACATGAAACGCGGCTCCATACCGCGGCCACACATGGCATAGTTGCCGGCCCCGTAGGAGCCACCCACAACGATGCTGATCTTCGGTATGGTGCTATTGGTAACCGCCTGAATCAGTTTGGAACCATGCTTGATGATGCCCCCCTGCTCGGCTTCGGTGCCCACAATAAATCCAGTCGTGTTGTGCAGAAACAGAATAGGCGTACCCGACTGTTCACACAGCTGAATAAACTGCCCAGCTTTGGCTGCTCCCCGGGCGGTAATGGGCCCGTTGTTGCCGATCAAGCCACAGCGGCGCCCTTTTATCTCAAAATGACCGCACACCGTGCCCAGATCAAACTCGTCCTTGAAACCCAGAAAATCAGAGCCATCAGCCAGGCGAGCAACAATCTCACGCACGTCATAGGGGGTTTTGGGGTCGGCCGGCACGATGCCCAGCAGATCTTCAGCAGGATACAAAGGTTCGCGATAGGCATTTTCAGTGTGACATGGCACACCCGCACCCTCGTTCCAACCCAGCTTGCGCACTATCTCTCTGGCGATGCGAATACCGTCAGCGTCATCTTCAGCCAGGTAATCCGCTGTGCCCGCCACTGACGCGTGCATTTCCGCCCCACCGATTTCCTCATCCGTGGCAATTTCACCTGTGGCCGCTTTTAACAACGGTGGCCCGGCGAGATATACCGTGGATTGTTGTCTGATCATAACAATGTAATCGGACAAGCCGGGCTGGTAGGCACCGCCCGCGGTTGCACTGCCATGCACAACCGTGATCTGGGGCACACCGGCTGCGGACAAGCGGCATTGATTGGCAAACATATTCCCTGATTCGCCGAAGATATCCCCCGCCGTGGTCAGGTTGCCGCCGCCGCTCTGGGCGAGAGTCACCATGGGTAGTTTTTCCTTCAGGCAGATCAAGTGCATACGGGTGCGCTTCTTGCCACCAAAGGTGGTCATGATGCCGCCCTTGGTCAGGTAATCGTCCACCATCACGCCACAGCGGGTACCCTCTATGTAGCCGATGCCAGCGATAACCGATCCCCCGGCAAAAGACCCATCCGTGTCTTGATCCTGCATATAGCCACACAGGGTGGACAGCTCAAGAAAAGGCCGGCCAGGGTCCAACAAACGACTAAGACGCTCACGGGGAGGCAACAAGCCACGCTCAATGTAACGAGGTGCCTTGGCATTGGCACGCTCAACCACCCCCTGCTCCACCTGGCGATACTCATCCACCCCGGCCTGCATAAGCTCGGCATTGGCGCGGAAGGATTCAGAACCGGGATCGATATCACTTTTCAATTCGGCCATAGTTTTAATTCTCTCCTGTGGCGCGCTGGCAGCGCCACTGATTCTCCAGGATTCGATACCAGCAGGCGGCTGCCTGCCAGGCACCCTCTTAAAATGCGATAGATACCGGAACGCTGAGCGCCGGGTCGTTTTCAGGTCGATGAATGCAGCGGGTACCATCGGGGTGGTAGATATAGGCGACGCAGGCATTGCAGTTATCGCAGCCAGAGGCAGTCAGCTCCCCGGACTGAAACTTATTGACCAGTGCGGGTTCATGCAGCAGTGCCCGGGCAATAACAACGCATTCAAAGCCTTCGTCCATAGCCTGCCCGGCATTGGCGAGAGACTTTATGCCACCCAGATAAGCCAGCGGCACCGTCACGGCCTGGCGAATGGCACGGGAATATTTCAGAAAGTACATTTCCTTGAAGGTAATCTTGCGTTCAGTTCCGGCAACCGCCGTCATCATAAATGCCGTAATCCATTCTTTTTGTGAACGGAGCATATTGGCGACGACCTGACGATTCATATTGCTGCCAAACATAAACCAGGTGGATTCCACATTGCGGCCACCGGAGAGCACCAGCATATCAGCGCCCGCGGCTTCCAGCGCTTTGGCGGTGACAATGGCGTCGTTCTCATCCGCGCCGCGACTGATGCCGTCTGACACATTTATTTTTGCCAAAACAGCAATGTCTTCTCCCACCGCGTCTTTAACGGCCTTCAACACCTCAGCGGGAAAACGCACGCGGTTCTCGGCAGGGCCGCCGTACTCGTCCTGGCGTCGGTTATTCAGAGGCGAAATAAACTGGTTCAGCAGGTATCCGTGACCCATATGCAGCTCGACAGCATCAAATCCCGCGTCACGGGCCAACTTGGCGGCGGCTACAAATTCCGCTATGACTTGATCCATATCGGCCCGCTTCATACCCCGTGTAAAAAAATTGCCCTTCATCATGCCGGCGGGATTAAAGCCCGAGCAGGCACTTATCAAGCGTCGGGATACGTGCATCCCCGTGACAAAAGATCCGCCGTGGGTGATCTGGGCGGAGATGGCAGCACCCTCCTCATGGACCGCACTGGTGAGCACCTTGAGTTCATCCACAATTTCTGATCGCATCCAGATCTGATTGGGCAAAGTGCGCGCTATTTTTGACACGGCGATATAGGCAACTGTGGTCATACCTATACCACCGGCCGCCAGTTCCCTGTGATGCTTGACCAGCGCGTGGGTGGGCCTGCCATCTTTGCTCATGGCTTCATTGGCACCCGACTTGATAAAGCGGTTACGCAGCGCCAGAGGCCCAATCGTGACTGAGTCAAATGGAGAGGTTTTTGTATTCATTGCTGATCAGCTTGTTCCTATCGGATAACACCAAGTGCGTACAAGTAATATCGGAGCTGCCAAATGGCGAACGCTACTATACAGCTTCGGCTAGCTTTCCGGCATGCTCCTTATCGATATGACCCGCTCGATACAACCATTGTATGGCAGCACTCAGGGACTCCTCCAATGGCCGGAATGCAAAATCCAGCTCTTGCTCCACCATGGTATTGTCCAGCGGCACCCACCGGGTAGCGTACACCATGGCCTCGTAACCCATGGGTACATCAACGGTTTTGAAACGCTTTATCACATCTACCATACGACCTATGACACGCATCATAAATCCCGTCGTAGGAAAGGCAGTCAGCTTTCGTCCGGTAAGCTGTTCCAATAGATCTGGATGTTCACGCCAGGGTAAGTAATGACCACCCAGTGCATAGCGACCCTGTTTGATATCGCCACACAGCAGGCGTTTGTGCACCTCCGCCACGTCGCGAACATCCACATATTGATTGCCGGATGACATTACAGGAATAAACTGGGTCAGAAACGTCTGTAAACCTTCATGGGGCTCTGTCATACCCGGGTCATCAGGCCCTATTACCGAGGCTGGATAAGTAATGCAGATGTGTGCACCCTCGTCCTGCAAACCACGAACAAACTTTTCACAGGCTACCTTGGAGCGTCCATAGGCGCTGCTGGCTGTACCCGGTGGTGAGTTGCCATCCAGTGATGTTGCTTTGCTATCAAATAGCGCGGTAACACTGGAGACATGAATAATCGACTCAACACCCTGCTCCAGCACCATATTGATCACCAGCTTCGCGCCATCTACATTGGTATTGAAGACGAGATCCGCATCTTTCGCGTCGGTAGATACCATGGCCGCACTGTGGATGGCTCCATCACAGCCTTGTAATGCCTCGGCAATGGCAGCGGCGTCTACAATGTCGCCGACTACGTAATCCGGGGCCTTGTCACCATATAGCTTTTCCGCTTTGGCGGCACTGCGCACCAGCAAACAGACCTCATGGCCTGCATCCATCAAGGCGATGGCCGAGTGGTAACCGACAAAACCGGTGCCACCGGTTATCATAATGCGCATTATTTAAGGCTCCTGGCGTTGCCATGCGAGACTTTGTCCCGCTGATGAAGCAATAGCGTAGCATATGGACACATCTATCAGGCTCTTACAGTCTTCAGCCAGGCGGCAACTCGGATCAGAAGAGTGATACCTATGATAAACAAAAATATGTTGTGGAGTGGGCTTGACGTGACCGAGCCACCAAATTCTTCAAGTGTCTCGGCACCAACAAAAAAGACGTACGCATAAGAAAAAATCAATATCGACAAAATCAGATAATTACCTGTGCTGTGCAACGTCCGCCAGTGACGCCCTGCTTTTCGTTTATATTTATCAAACGAAGTGAGAGCCATAAGAGCGACAAAAAAATAGACAATGGGTCCTAGAATCAGAGTTACGATATCGGAGGCTTCTTCTTCGATGGCCAGTAAAATCATGGTAGGAACAAAGTGTCCAGCCATGCAGATAGCAAAGGTTAAACCAAGGGTGCGTCGGTTACATAATAGCCACTGTGTTGCTGGAATGTTTACAAGCTGAGCCAATGGACGGGCAATAAAAGGTAGCAAAAACAAAATAAATGAAGCACGAGCCGTATAGCGAGTATGAAAGAGCAAAGCGTCTATCGGTTTCTCCCAGGCCGTTATTAACGTATAGGCCGTTAGTAAAAACAGAAATGCTATAGCTGCGGCGTACAGAATCCAGGGATTAAATTGACGACATGTACGAGTTTTTTTGGTGAACGGCTTGTTTTCTTGTTCAGTATCTTTCATCAATAAATTTCAAGATCGTTTCGCGCACGACTTTTCTGTCACTTTCCCAGCGCCTTCCACTACCGGTGAAAAGCGATTCACCCTCCAGCATTGATATCAGACAGAGCGCTTCCGCCCGCGGTGAGTTTCCTCCCGCCTTTTCGATTGCCCTTTCGATGATTGCGACATAGCGCT
Organism: uncultured Halieaceae bacterium; assembly: GCA_938074045.1. GTDB lineage: Bacteria > Pseudomonadota > Gammaproteobacteria > Pseudomonadales > Halieaceae > CALJGI01. The sequence continues at coordinate 48,133 of CALJGI010000018.1, read as the reverse complement.
CATAGACATCCTCTAGCAGGTCTGACACCAGTGGCTCCACCTGCTCCATAGCCCACAGTTGTGGCCAAAGCCGGTCGCCGAGCATCGCATCTTCGGTGCCTGCGCTATCGGCCAGCATGAACGCCGCGATTTCCCCAACCGTCGCCGAGTCTTCATGCAGCTTCCTTGCTTCAAATCCCTCAAGAATCTTTGTCTCGATGTAGCTCACGAGCGCCCGCAGCAAGTCTTCCCAGGTGCGGTAGTGGTATTGGAGCGCACCCAGCTTCATATCGCTGGCTCGGGCCAGCGCACGCATACTTAGCCCGCTGTAACCCTCGTCCGCTATAATTTCGAGCGCCGTTTTCAGTATCTGCTGTTTGCGTTCACTCATCTCTTGCACAGAATTTCCTACCGGTTATGGCCTATCAGCTAGTGTACTCCATTCGGCAAGGTGAGAACTAAAAAAGTCTTCCTAGAAAGATTTCCTAAACGACACGCCATAGGTGCGGGGGCGACTAATACTCAACCGTTCCGCATTGTCACCCCAGCGACTGTTAAAGAAGTACTCAGAGCGCTCATCAGTCAAGTTATTCACATAAAAAACCGCGCTCCAACCATCAGCATTCAGCCCAATTTTCAGGTCAGTAGTCTGCGTGGAGCCATGCGTTTTAATTTCGTTCGATGACAAGCCACTTAAGCCGTTAACCGATTCATCGACGTGTGACCAGTCCAATCTGAGGTAAGGTTGCCCGCCCAACAAGTCGGCCTGGAATTGATAATCCAGGCCCAGACTGCCTTTCCACTCCGGTGAAATCGGCAGCCGTGTTCCGGGCTCCAAAGGCAGGGGATCACAGAGCGTACCATTCTGGCATTCGGATTCGAAAATATCATCGCCCTTGGTAATTTCAGGGTCAAGCCAGCCGTAGGTGCCGTCTATAGTCAGCCCCTCTGTCACAGCCCAGGCAAAGTCCATTTCAAACCCGTTAATCTCTGCCTCGGGAGCATTAACAACACCCAGAGCATAAACCCCTTGCTGTGGATCACTGGCCTGTACCTGAATATCCTCCCAAATCATTTGGTAAGCCGTAATATTCAAACGCACGGTGCCATTGGCCCATGTGGTTTTGGCCCCAATTTCATAATTTTTCAGAATATCCGAATCATACGAACGACCGATAATCGAACGATCACGCAATACATTTACACCACCCCGGCGAAATCCTTCGGAGTAAGTGGCATAGACCAGCTTGTCATCATCGATGTTGTACGTGACATTGATCTTGGGAACGAAGCCGTCATCCTTTGCTTTGTTACCATCAAAGGTTAGCGTGTAATCTGATAGCACGGGAACCTCTCCCTGCGCTAACTGGCCTTGCCAGATAAAGCGATCTTCCTCAAGCTCATACCAACGGCCACCTGCGGTAATGGTGAGGTTCTCGGTGACGTCATAGCTGAGTTCGCCAAAGATTGCAGTTTGCTGTATTTCGTTCTCGTACACGCCGAACCAAAAATTGGGGGAGGCACCCGGCAGTACTCCTGTATAGAAGTACGCGGTATACTGTATGTAACGGCCTCCAACAGTGTCAGTCAAGCCGACCATATCGCCGCGAAAAAGACCATCGCTTTCTGTGTTGGAGTAAAACGCTCCAACCAATCCGGCCCATTTGCTATCGGAATCAGACGGGGTGGTGAGTCGCGCCTCCACACTCCAGCGCTCCTGTTCACTATTACTGAAGGCAGTCGCGTTGGTGTCGCCGAAGTCGTAAAAGTTGTAGTACGGGAAGCTGTTGCTGAGATAGGAAATATCAAACAGGTAATCTGAATTATCTGCGTTATAGGTAAAATCACGATCGAAGTAAGACAGCGCAAGAGTAGCGTCCGCCCAACCCATACTACCTTCCAGCGTAAGGCCCAGTTGGTACCACTCCTCGTCCAAGGTTTCAGGGTTAAAACGCGCCTGTTCCAGGTCGTCGCGACTAGTATTCACATCCCCGAAGCCGTCGGTTTCTTTATCCTGAAAGACAGCCATCAGATCCAACGTCCAGTCTTCACTAAGGTTGGCACGCACACCGATTCGGCCGCCGCTCATTTCACTTGAGTTAATATCGTCTTCAACCAAGCCGGCGTTATCAAAGGTACCACCCTGGCTGACCGCAAAAATATTGTCGATATAGCCCGCATCTTTGTTAGTAAAGCCGGTGAGACGTATGGCAACATTTTCAGAGACCGGAATATTCACCATCGCACTGACTTCGTAACCGGTATCTCCGTCATCCACGCTATGGAAGCTGCCATCTATCCAACCGGCAAATTCACTGGTATCTGGTTTGTTTGTAATAATACGCAGAGTGCCCGACTGACTGGCATCGCCAAACAATGTGCCCTGCGGGCCGCTCAAGGCCTCTATCCGTGCAACATCAATCAAGCGCGGATCGGGGTTGAGACCCGCCGTGGTGATCGGTTGTTCATCCAAATAGACAGAGGAAGATGCGTTGGTACCAAACTGAAAACCGGAGGTGGAGACACCGCGGAAAATAATGGATGTGCCGCCTGGTTCTCTGCGACTGAAGGCAATACCAGGAATTTGCTTGGCATAATCATCTATACCGGTAAACCCACGACGTTCAATGTCTTCCGTGGTAAAGGCCTGTATAGATTGCGGCAGTTCTTGCATGTTAGCGGATCGCTTGGTAGCCGTAACGATCACTTCTTCGAGGACCACATCCTGAGCGCTGGCGCTTGACGCGGTCCCGGTGACAACGGTGGATACTGCCAGAGCCAGTGCACGCCTGCTACTCGATAATGTCATTGAGAGCGGCGGTGTTGGAGAAAAAAGAGTCGTCATACAAATGCACTCCTGAGACCATAATGTTGTAGGATAGCTATCATGCACCTGTCACACGACAGGCCATGAGAAGTATAATATACACATGTCAGTTGACACGTCAAATCTAGATCCGACAAAGTAGAAAGAGGCTGCAGATATATTTCATGGATATTACGGAAACTCTACGCGACCTGAATAACGTACCCATGCAGGCGCTGCGGGACGTTATATTGGCACAAGACGATGAGGCGTGGCTGGACCAGGAGTACCGTCAGAAGACTTACGATGTGCATCATCTGACGCAGTCTATCGTGATGATTTTTGCCGAAGGATCTAAATGGCCGAATCTTGAAGTCCGCAAGGAATCTGGTTGGGATACGTTGAGTGCTGTGGCTGTGCCATTAATGGAGGGCATTATTGCTCAGCATTATAGCCCCGGGGGCACGGTTATCAGAGCTATGGCGGCAAAATTGGTGGCAGGGGGCGTCATAAAACCACATAAAGACGTACACCCTTCCTTTCATCACGCACATCGCATTCATGTACCTATAACAACAAATTCGCGGGTGCGCTTCATGATCGACGGTAGACCCCATCGTTTGGAGGTCGGCAAAGCCTACGAGGTAAACAACCAGTTGCGACACAGCGTTATGAATAAAGGTGCTGAAGACCGCATTACGTTTATTTTTGACTATATGCCAGCCAGTCAGGTGGGCTCTGTTGCTCATGATTGAAAGAAGCGAAAACGAATGAAACAGCTATTAGCCACTTCGGTGGTGCGCGGCAGCCAGCAGGGAGAAAGCCACGGTGGGGTTTATCTGTTGGACTTCGATCAGGAGTCCGCGGCCTGCAAACTGGACTGGAACAGAGCAAACATAGACTGGCAGGGTCGCGGTTGGGACCGCGGCCTGCGCGGTATTGCCTTCGATGGAGACAATATTTTCATCGCCGCCAGTAATGAGCTATTTGTCTACAACCCAGACTTTGAATTGCTGGCCTCATATAGCAATCCCTATTTGAAGCACTGTCACGAAATATCCGTTCATGAACGCAGACTGTACCTGACGTCAACCGGATTTGATGCGATATTGGGCTTTGACTTGGACAAACGACGTTTTAGTTGGGGCATGCAGATCAGTCGATTTGGCGATGGTTATAAGGGAAACCCCTTCGATCCCCAGGCTCCCTCAGGACCAGCACCCACCAATCAATTGCACTTGAACTCAGTGTCAGCGCAGAAAAAGGGTTTATTTATTTGCGGGCTAAAAACTGCCGCGGTGCTAGTTTTTAACGGCCGCGAAATACTGTCATGGGTCAATGTACCAACGGGAGTGCACAATGCGCGCCCACACCTGGATGGCGTGTTATTTAACGATACTCAGTCAGACCGTGTGCGTTTTATCAATCCTGCCGGAGAACGCAGTTTTGACGTACCCTCCTGCCCACCTGAATTGCTAACACATGCCGACGTGGATGATAGTCGTGTCGCTCGTCCGGGGTTCGGGCGTGGTCTTTGTGCCCTTGATGACAGCCTGCTTGCAGCGGGTTCTTCTCCGTCGACTATTTCGCTGCATGATTTAGATTCATTAAAAACGATACGCAGCGTGATACTCAGTCACGATGTGCGCAACGCCATACACGGATTGGAAGTCTGGCCCTACTGATTGATAGTTTCGAACCGACGATACTGGTCACGGACCGGCTCCAACACCTCGATTAACTCTCCGAGTTTATCCTCGTAATGTCGCCAAAAGTTAATGGAATCGGTATAGATGGGTTGCCTCACCTGTTCTGAACTAGCGGTGCGCACCGGACGATCTGTTTCATAGAAACGCAGGCAAGCGTCCTCCCACGGTAGCTCACAAAATTCCAACAGACGTTTTACCTGATTGTCCAGATCAAGAACATTTTCTTCGTACTGCAAAGTCAAAATCTTTCCTGGCAGCACTTTGTGCCAATGGTCCATCAAACGCTGATACTGTAAAAAATATTCACCGATATCAGTCTGATCGTAGGTGAAATCCTGGCCTTTGGCATACAATTGACGGTAGTTCCCCAAGCAGCTATCTAACGGATGTCGACGCGCATCAATTATTTTGGCATTGGGTAGGATCAGGCTTAGGAAGCCCAGATTGGGAAAGTTATTGGGCATCTTGTCAATGAAGCGCGGTGTCCCTTCGGTTCGGTGCATCTGCGCATACTGGAGATAGTCCTGACCCAATGACTCGAGGTGGCTCCCTGATAACTCACGCATCGCCTCCGGGTAATTGATACCATCGGCCCGATTTTTGTTTAGAGAACCACTGACCCGAACCAAATAAGGCAGCTCGCTGGTACCCTCCACCATCGAGTGACTGGCCAGAATTTGCTCAATGAGCGTGGAGCCTGACCGCGGCAGACCCACTACAAAAATAGGCGAGCTATCCTTACACCCCCGGTCAGCCATTTGCTGGAGAAAATCTTCGTTAAACACGTCAATGAGGACGTCGTTAGTGACTTCAGTTTCCACTGGGTCGTAGCTGATTAGTTGTCGTTGTTTTTGGTTCCCGGTCTCATACCAATACCACGCTAGATCATATTGCTTGCGATCCTCATAGGCCTTACCCAGCGCAAAGTGAAAATTGACCTCGGAGGATGCGTGATCGACTTCACCGGACTTAACGCGCTGCTCCATCTGAGCCAGTTCTGCATCGTTAAAACGAAATGTTTTTAGATTAGCCAGACTCCAGTAGGTTTCACCATTATCGGGTTTTAGTTCAATACAGCGTTTGTAGGCGGCAATACCCTTGTCCTGCTGACCGATAGTTTTAAGCACATGACCCAACCCCAGCAATACCGAAGGTACATCCGGGCGCAACTCAAGGCTCTTCTGGTAGGCCTCGACCGCTTCATAGGTCATTGCTGCAGGAGCTAACGTGGCACCCAGCATAAACCACGTGTTTGCATTATTAGGTTCTATTTGCAGTGCAGCGCGAAGAGCAAAAATAGCGTCCTCAAAACGATCCTGATTCTTCAGAATTCGGCCAAGGTCCATGTGTGCCGTAAAGTAATCCGGTGCCAATCTGATTACCTGACGCAACAGTTTTTCTGCATCGTCATAGTTGCCCGCCGTCGCTGCCAACATGGCCAACATCCGCAGGGCGTCGACGTTGTCAGGTTCTGTATTCAATATTTGACGATAAACGCGTTCCGCCTCATCGTATTTACCTTCCCCGTGCAAGCGCGCTGCATCGGCTAACAATTTGCGCGAGGGGGTCAATTCAAACGCGCCTTCAAAGGCTTCGTCGGCCTCCTTGCCACGTCCAATTTTGGCCAGGGCTTTGCCCAGATTGAAGAGAGCATCTGCGCTAGTGGGATCGAGGCGAGTTGCGTTCTGCAACAATGGTACGGCCTCCTCATGGCGATTGAGGTTGATCAGCAACATACCAAGATCTTCGTGTGGCTTGGCAAAGGAAGGCGCTAATTCTATGGCTTTTCGCAGATAGCGTTCGGCTTCAACCGGCTGATTCATCTTCACGTAAATAACACCGAGCAGACCGAGCAAGCTGACATCATTGGGAAATTTTTGCAGCGAGTTGGCGCAAAACTGTGCCGCTTCATTGGGTTTGCCAGCACCGATGAGCTCTATGGCCTCATTGAAGATCACGCGGGGAGCGGTTGGACTAGACATAGCAGTGAAATCTTTGATTGTCTTAGTTTCGGAACTACTGACCCGATGCTTGGTCCGCGTAGATCACCCAAATTTTGCTATAACCGTCCGTTTCGAAGATGCCGGTCCATTCCTTTGGTACGGTAACACCCTCCCCGGCTTCGATCGTCTGCACCGTACCATCGCTTGAGGTGAGGGTGACACCGCCTTCAAGAAAGTACATGAATTCATCCACGCCGTAGGGTTCGTTAATCTCGATGCGAGTCTTGCCTGATTTGTACATCCCGGTGGAAAATTTTCTGTCACTGGAGATCAAAGAAGTGATATCCAGGGTGACATGACCGTCCTTGTGCGTGGTTTCATTCACGTCTTCGCGGTTGTATATCTCCCCGGCAATATCTGCCCTGCTCAACTCGACGGGTAACTTCGCCATCGGACTATCGGCCATTGCTGTGTAAGATACTACAAACGAAATGACACCTGCGATGAGGTATTTCATCAGTATTGCTCCGTTTTATGATCATAATTTCAGGCATGTGTTTTGTTGAGCGTTGTTGTCTGCCAGTTTGTGTACTCCATCAAACCGTGCAGGGAATTCTCACAGCCAAGGCCCGATTGTTTATGGCCTCCAAAGGCCTGAAACGGCGAGTACTGGTGCACCTCATTCAGCCACACAGTTCCCGCTTCAAGCTGGCTGCCAATGCGTTCAACCGCTTCGAGGTCTTTACCCCACACAGAGGCGCCCAGGCCATAGATCGTATCGTTGGCGCGAGCAATCACGTCTGCCTCATCTGACCATTTCAACAGCGGCAAAATCGGGCCAAAGGGTTCCTCTCGTACAATCCGGGAATCCTCCGGTGGGTTGTCGACCAGGGACACGGGCACAAACCACCCTGCCGCGTTTTCGTCAATGTCGCCACCCAGAGCGAACTGATAGCCATTGCTGTGGCAGTCAGCAAAGTAGTCCTGAACTTTACCGTACTGCATGGAATTTTGTATAGGTCCCAAGTCTGTGTCGGCATCAGCACCGTCACCGACCTTGACGTTATCGGCGATAAAGTCTGCCAAAGCATCGCGCACTTCGTCGTACACATCTTCGTGAATATACAGACGCTTGGTGGCATTGCAGAACTGCGCGTTGTTCTGGAAGGCTGCCCAGAACAGCTCCGGCGCCAACGCCTTGGCATCAACGTCCGGCAGCACAATGGCAGGATCATTACCCCCCAGTTCCAGGGTTACCCGCTTGATTGTGTCCGCCGCAGAGCGCATCACATGTCGACCGGTTTCGGTAGAACCAGTGAATGCCACCTTGTTGATATCGGGGTGACTGGTGATCCACTTGCCAAGGTCATCACCGCCACTGACAGCATTGAGCACACCAGGCGGGAAGGCCTGTTGTGCCAGCTCAATCAACTTGAGATCACAAAGCGGCGTGTAGGGGGAAGGTTTCAGCACCACGGTGCAACCCGCCATCACCGCCGGTGCAATTTTCCACACGGCCAGTAGTATCGGAAAGTTCCAGGGTACGATCGCTCCAACCACACCCACCGGTGTAAATCGTGTAACAACACGTCGTTCATCAGTCTCATCAACCACCTCATCAGGTAATCGCTGGGTGGCAACAGCCCGCATCCATGTCGCCGAGCCGAAGACCTCCCACTCAGCACCTCCACGCGGTTTGCCTTGTTCGCGCGTGAGTAGCGCCATAAATTCCTCTGCATTTTCTTCCAGCAAGTCCGCGAATCGTTCGAGCGCTGCCTGGCGCTCCTCCACTGGCGTCTTGCTCCAGCTGTTGAAGGCCTGGCGCGCCGCTCCCACGGTCTCATCCAGCTGTGCCTTTGAAGCATCAGGGACCTGGGCAAATATTGAACGTGTAGCCGGGTTATACACCGGCTGGGTGTTTTCGGTAGTAACGGCCTGACCATTGATGGTCATCACATAATCGGAATCAAATTTCATTACAGCCTCACTTATCAAGTGTATTAATCTAATGTTTTCAGTTCCCGACGCATCACTTTGCCGGTACTGGTTTTGGGTAAATCATCAACAAACTGCACGGCGCGGGGCACCTTATAGGCCGCCAGGTGCTCACGGCAATAGGCAATAACCTCATCTGCGTTGGGGGTGGTCCCGGTTTTCGGCACGATATAGGCCTTGGCCAATTCGCCCTTTTCATCATCCGGGATGCTACCCACCGCCACTAGGGCCACATCGGGATGGCCCGCTACGACACGTTCGATCTCTGCGGGGTAGACGTTGAAGCCGGCGGTAAGAATCATGTCTTTCTTGCGATCGACGATAAAAACGCAACCGTCTTCATCCATGGAGGCCACATCTCCGGTATGCAGCCAGCCATCAGGTTCAATCGTTTCCCGGGTAGCTTGCTGGTTGCCGTAATAGCCCTGCATCACAATGCCACCTTTAATCATCAGTTCTCCGACTTCTCCGGTTGGCAGCGTCTTATTGGCATCTTCGGTATCGGCTATTCTCGCCTCGGTGTAAGGCAGGGCCACGCCAATCGAGCCGTGCTTCACAGGGCCGTTGGAGGCAAAGGTAGTCCCCAGCCCGCCGATTTCCGTCATGCCCCACAGCTCGATCAACGGGCAGCCGAAGCGCCGCTCGACCTCTTCCATTTTTGGGATGGGCATGGTCTGGCCGCCGACAGTACAGCAGCGCAATGACGACAGATCGTAGTTATCGAGCTCCGGGTGATTGAGCATAAACATGTACATGGTGGGCACGCCTTCGAACAGCGTCGCGCGGTGATCCTGGATGCTCTGCATAATTGCCTTCTCTTCAAAGGCCGGATTTAGCACCAGGGTCATGCCGTTCTGTATGGCACCGCTCATTACCACGTTGCCGTAGACATGGGGGCACGGTAATGCGGTAACCACCGTGTCATTTTCGTTGCGCTGATGCATCAGGGCCGTCATCGCCACGTTCAACAGTATGTTGTGATGCGAGAGACAGGCACCCTTGGGGTGACCGGTGGTGCCCGAGGTGTAGCCTATGGTCGACAGAGAATCAGGGTCGATCTCGTGCATCTCGAACGAGTCATCACTTTCCGCTAACAATGCGTTAAAAGACAGCATGCCTTCGGGCAGGGACTCGTCACCAAAGGCGATCAGCTCTCTGACTTTCGATTTCTCTTTAACATCGCTGAGAGGGAGCGCCTTATCATAAGAGGCGATAATCACACTGGCGCCGCAGTCGTTCGCCACGAATTCCACTTCACCCGGGGTCAGCATGACGTTGATAGGATTGATCACCGCGCCAGCTTTAAGGGCACCGTAATAGCTGACTATCCACTCCCAGCAATTCCCGGAATACAGGGTCACCCGGTCGCCGGGTTGTACACCGAGATCAACCAGAGCACTAGCGCAGCGATTGCTAAGCGCATCAAGTTCATTAAAGGTTAACTCCCGACCGGGAACGATCAGTGCAGTCTTATCCCCATAGCGCTGCGCTGCTAAAGCCGGAATCTGTCCGATTGAATTTATCATGGTAATACCTTCGCCTCAGATAGGTTGTGACCGTTTGCCTTTAGATAAGCTGCGATACGCAGCAAAAGTGCAACAAGCCCGATGACTGTGTACACAACGTCAATGGTCTTGGCGTCACTGCTCAGCGCCATCGGTGCGTAGCTTGCCCAGATGGCCGCCCAGAAATACCAGATGCCGACAAGGTGCAACCAGCGCCAGTGCTCCGGGAGCATTCTGCGACGCACCGGAAAGAACGAGGTGATGGTTAAGGCGAAGAGAATGACATAGCTCGCCATTCTCAACAGCAGGTCAATGTCATTGTGCATTTCTTGCCAGTAATAGGCATTATGCAAGGCAAGCAGCACCCCAATAAAAACCGCCTGCCAGCCAAAACCAGCGGCAAAAGACAAACCGAGGTAACGACGGTTCCGCAAAAGCCATTTCGACAATTTGCCAGGGAACAGTTTCGTCATGGGCGTGGCAACGAAAGCGAGAAACACCCATGGTGAGGCGAGCTGTACTGACAGGCGAATCATATTGATCGCCGCTTCCGGGGTGGTGACGCCTATCATCAGGTAACCCAGGATCATGGCCGCGAAGGTCAAAACTGCAACCAACCAGAAAAATGGCCAGCCGTTAAACAACCTGTGCTGCAGTAGGCTCACCTCGCCAGTCATAGAGCGTCACTCCTCGCCTGAGGCATTCCAGGTATGGGTGTCAATCACTGTGACAACCCATTACGACGCGTCGGACATCGATCTTCTAAACACGAATGCCATAGCGACCAAGTGAATCACCAACAGCATGGAGGCGCCTATGAAATAGGCTTCAATATCGACCGACGCTATGGCACCAAGGAGCAAAGCAACCATCAGTATCTGATAAACGACACCGAACACACCCAGAGCAATGGCCGCTATTTTCGCGCTCATGGTGTCGCCGTACAATGAACCAGCCGCTAGCAGAGCAAAGACCGAGTACAACCAAAAACCCAGATAATCAAAAGAAGTGTAGAGGGAAAACGGAACAGAAACGTTCAGCAGGCGCAGCAGTGGGTCGGCCAACTCGGCACCCACAGCTCCGCTGACAATAGCATCTGCCAGCTGGGGTATAGTCCATACCGCTATAAATTTAGGGATGATAAACGCCATCGTAGCCATCGCAACAAACAGCGCCGCGAGTATTGCGTGAAGCGGTTTTTTGCGTGCCGCTACCCAGGCGCCGCAAGCCAGGGCGGCTGACAAGCTGAACATTGCAGCTATCTGGTTTACCCAGCCGGCAATAAAAGCCCCTCTGTTAGCACTGAGCCATGCCACACGATCGGCGTGCTCCACGGTGTAACCACTGGGGGCATCCAGAGGGAAGAACATGGCGACAATGGCCGTCGCAACCACGACGATAACTGACCAAAACCCAAATCGATCAATTTGGTAATCAAGTGTTTGTATGTTGCTCAAGGCTTCCCCAAAATTTTTATCAACAGAGTTTATGATTTGACATGTCGTCTGACATGCTAGAGCATGTCGACTGACGTGTAAAGCAAACGGGGATAATTATGGCAATGGAGATAACACGCCGGGATTTCATGAATGGTGTGGCATTAAGCACCAGCGCAACTTTACTGACCCCCTGTGAACTATTCGCGCAAGGTTCGTCAGATGCATCCCCCGCCTACTACCCGCCAACACTGACGGGGATGAGAGGCAATCACCCTGGTTCTTTTGAGGTAGCACACGCCCTCGCCTGGAGTGGAGTAAAACCTGCGACGCACCGCAAACTCGACGAGCACTACGATCTGGTGATTGTGGGCGCGGGTGTGAGCGGTCTTGCCACGGCCAGGTTCTACCAGCAGCGCATGGGACCCGCGGCGAAAATCCTGATACTCGATAATCATGACGACTTCGGCGGGCACGCCAAACGCAACGAGTTTCACCAGGATGGGCGCATGCTGCTGGGCGTCGGTGGCTCGGTGAACGTAGATCATCCCGGTGACTACAGTGACGTAGCTAAAGGCCTTCTGGATGATCTGGGTATTGATCTCGACGCCATGAAAACCAATATCGATGAGTTCGGCATATTGAGCTCCGCTACTGGCAGTGTGCTGGCGCTTCCCGGCCCTGACGGCCATGTAGCAACCGTTGGCAAGTGGTCATTATTCATGCTCGGCGTCGGCGCTTACGAGCCAGCCGTCCGGGCCCTGCCCCTGCCCGTATCGGAACAGGACAAGTTGATCGAGTTTCTCAGCGGCGACCGCGACTACCTCCACGACTTGTCACTGGCTGATAAACAAACCTATGTCGAGTCGACCAGCTACGCCGAGTTCCTGACTGAACGGGTCGGCCTCTCTGCAAAAACAATCCCGATGTTCTTCCCGGTCCCCAAACTGCTGTTTGGCCCTGCTGGCATAAGAGCCAGCGTACTGGAGGCAATCTACATGGGCTGTCCCGGCATACAGGGAATGGGCTGGCTATCGGAAGTGAAAGAACAGATGATTGCAGGTATTACATCCGGCGATCAGTCGACACTGTACTTTCCAGACGGCAATGCATCCGTGGCCAGGTTGTTGGTACATAAGTTAATACCCGCAGTGGCCCCTGATACCCAGGGTTTCAATGATATCGCTGTCAGCCGCTTCGACTATAGCGCGCTGGACCGGACCGATCACCCAGTCCGTCTACGACTAAACAGTACAGTAGTTGGCGTCCAGGAAACCGACAGCAATCGTGTCACGGTAGATTACGTCGACGACGGTAATGCCATTAGCGTCACAGGCGATCACTGTGTACTTGCCTGTTACAACGGCGCAATCGAGTATCTGTGTCCGACATTACCTGAGAGTCAAAAAGACGCGCTGCGTTATGGCCCGAAAGTCCCGCTTGTATGGGCCAATGTCGTTCTAAAGAATGGGCAGGCATGGTCGAAGCTCGGCGCGGGCTCGGTGTCCTGCCCCGACGACCCCTACGTCGTGATAACCGTTGCACCTCCCACAACAACAGGGGGCCACCAGCCTCCTCGCGGCCCGGATGACCCCATGGTAGCGCATATGCTGGGAATCCCGAGCGTCGAGTCAACCGGCAATGAGAACAGTCGTGAGTTGTGCCGACTTGCACGCCACAAGGTTTACCGGACGAGCTTTGACACATATGAGCAAGAGATCCGGGATCAACTTCAGGGGGTACTTGGCAAACACGGCTTCAATCACGAAACCGACATTACCGCGATCACTGTCAATCGCTGGCCTCACGGCTACGCCTACGAATACATGTCACTGGATGACCCTGAGTGGGCGGAAGGACAAGCCCCCCATGAGATCGGGCGAGCGCAGTTCGGACGAATTTCTATTGCTAACTCAGATTCCGAAGCCCTCGCCTATCTGGATGCCGCTATCGATGCAGCGTGGCGAGCAGTGGAAGAGCAAACTGCCATGAGCCAAAAAAAGTAAGCCAATATTGACCCGTTAACCTTACAGATATTTAGAGGATAAGAGAGATGACCATGTCGAAACTATTCACCGCGATGCTTTTCAGTTTTTTATGTGGTCTTTCTTTCTCCACTTTCAGTGCAGAAAATGAAAAATCAACAACGCCTGTGAGACTTGAAACAGACTCACCTTACTCGGAAATGAGCACTGATTTTCCGCCCTGGCCAAAAGAAGTCATCCTTTCGGGCGAATCTGTGCATCGCTACAAAAGACTGTACACAGGTGATATTTATGTGGAGATCTACGAATCAGAACCCTTGACACTCAAGGTCAACGATTTTCCAGTCGACGAATTTGTAACAGTTATCAGTGGAACATTAATTCTTACGGTTGCAGGGGAAGAGCCGCAAGTTTTTGAAGTCGGCGACAGCGTTATGGTACCAAAGGGATTCACAGGAATTTGGGAGATGCAGGGAAATTACCGCGAGTTACTGGTGATTATGAACGAAAGTGTCGATAACGCCGATCTCTACGCTGCGATCCACGCGTTTGACCGCGCCTATGCAAATAACGAGGTCGAAAAATATTTCAGTTTCTACGCCGACGGTGCAAACGTGTATTTCGGTAACGCTAGAGTTGATATCGATGCGTACCACGACATGTGGACCGAGTTAATGGCAGCTGGCGGCGGTGTTGAGTTGAACGAAATGTCGGATCTAAAAGTGCAGGTCATGCCCGGTGGGAATGCGGCTGTATCGACCTCCTTCATCGAAAATCGCACACGTGCAGCTGACGGAACGACGTCTACAACAAATGCGTTCGAGACTGACGTGTGGCAGAAAATTGATGGCAATTGGAAAATCGTTACCCTGCACCACAGCGGGATTACAGAGGAAGAATAAGGTTAGGCTGGATGACACGCTAGAACATGGCACGAGACACACAAACGAGGCGGGGATAAAAATGGCAGCACGGGTAACCCGCAGGGACTTTATAAATGGTGTAGCCATCGGCACCGGCGGCTTGCTATTGCATGCTTGTGGCAGCGATGTACCAGCACCAGAAAACTTCTGGCCTGACAACCCTACCGTCTTTAATCCACCGGACTCTTCCGCCTACTATCCGCCTACCCTCACCGGTATGCGAGGCAGCCACAAAGGCTCCTTTGAAGTAGCGCACGATTTGGCCTGGCGCGGCAAGAAACCTGACGAATACCAAGCGTTGAACGAGCACTATGACCTGGTAGTGGTCGGTGCTGGCGTGAGTGGCCTCGCCGCGGCCTGGTACTACCGCAAGAAAATGGGGGCCGATGCCCGCATTCTGATCCTGGACAACCACGACGACTTCGGCGGCCATGCCAAACGCAACGAATTCCACCAGGATGGCAGGATGATGCTCAGCCTGGGTGGGGCACAAAATATAGAAGCCCAGAGTGGCTACAGCGATGCCGCCAGGGGGTTAATGGAAGACATCGGGGTGGATGCTGAATTTCTGCAGGATATGGACCGGCGCACGCCGGATGATTTATTCCTGGCCGGCAAACTTGACGCCGACAACGGTGTGGCGATACCAGGGCCAGACGGCCATGTGACTGTAACAGGAAATTGGCTTGCCAGCATGTTCGGCGGCAAAGACCACGAGGAAGCCGTACGCTCACTGCCATTATCCGAAACAGAGCAAGACAAACTTATCGATTTTTTTGCCGGCAACCGGGATTTTCTGCACGGCCTGTCTCTCAGTGAAAAATGGGATTACATAAACTCCACCAGCTACAACCGCTATCTGGTGGACAAGGTTGGTCTGGCCGAAGACACCCTGCCCATACTGAACGTTATGATTATCCACCTTACCGGGGTTTCGGGGTGGAACCTGACGGTCTTGGAAGGAATGACAATGGGTGGCTCCGGCATCAAGTCAATGGGCTGGGTGGGCAAGGCCACAGCAGATCTGGCCGAGATGCTACTCGACAGCCTGCTGGATGTGCAGATGTTCCCCGACGGCAATGCCTCCATCGCGCGCCTGCTGGTGCAAAAATTGATTCCCGCTGTTGCCCCAAATATGCAAGGGCCGCAGGATGTAGCGATCGCCCGCTTCGATTACAGTGTCCTGGACCAGGATGGCAACGCCACAAGGCTACGCCTAAACAGTACTGCTGTGGGTGTACGCGATAATGGCAACGACCAGGTAGAAGTGGACTACGTTCGAAAGGGCAAAGCCCTGCGGGTAACAGCAGATCACTGTGTGCTGGCCTGTTACAACGCACTGATCCCCCATCTCTGCCCGGAGATGTCTGCGGCCCAAAAAGAGGGTCTGAGCTACGGCGTGAAAACCCCTTTCGTATACGCTAACGTGCAATTGGACAATGGCCACGCATACTCCAAACTGAACGCCAGCTTGTTCCAATGTCCTTATGACCCCTTCCAGTGGGTGAGTACTTCACCCAACAGCCACATCGGCGGCTATGAACCTCCTCGTGGGCCGGACGATCCCATGGTTATGTTCATGATGCACTCACCCATGACCGGACCGGAACAGCCCGGGTCTTGCCGCGACCAATTGCGGTTTGGTCGCCACAACATCTATAACACCAGCTTCGCCGACTACGAACAACAGATACGCGATCAATTACAATCGATGCTGGGACAGCACGGTTTCAATCACGAGACCGATATCCGCGCCATTACCGTCAATCGCATACCCCACGGCTACGCCTACGCTTACCTGGGTTTGTATGACCCTGAATGGGAGGAAGGCCAGGCGCCCCACGAGATAGGCCGCGCGCAATTCGGACGTATCTCTATTGCCAATACCGATTCCGAGGCTACCGCACTGATGAACCTGGCCTTTGATGCGGCCTGGCGAGCGGTGGAAGAACAGACCTTACAAACCTAGCAGACCGATCAGGTAGCAAACCATTCCATAGCGAGATGAAATAATGAGCTATTCAGTAAATGTAGGTGATTTCCTCACCACCCGTGCCCACCTCAATCCTACCAAAGAAGCACTTTATGATGTCCTGGCGGATCGTCGATTTACATTTGCGGAAATAAACGCACGAGCAAATCGCGCATGCGCAGCTATTCAGTCTCTCGGCCTCACGAAAGGTGACCGGGTTGCGGTGCTTGCGTACAACGGCCACGAATTCATAGAGAGCTTTTTTGGTCCAGCGAAAGCCGGTCTGGTTATCATGCCGCTGAACTGGCGTCTGACCGCTGATGAACTCTCATTTATCCTCAAGGATGGCGGTGCCAAAGCACTGATCTACGATGCAGATTTTGAATCCGTAGTCCAGGATATCCACGCTAGAGGAACTGAGGGTAGCGCGGTCAAACACTGGGTGGGTATAGGTGACTATGCGGCTACTTTTGCGTTGCCATACGAGGAGTTGCTGGACAGCCAAAGCGAAGACGAGCCTGCCGACAAGGCTGGACCAGCCGATAATCTGTTCATCATGTATACATCGGGTACTACCGGCTTGCCCAAGGGGGTAGTCCACACCCACGAGACCGTACTCTGGGCCGTGCTTAGCATAGCCAATTCCGCCGACACCCGCCTTGGCGATCGCTACCTGGTCTTACTGCCTTTGTTTCACGTGGGCGCACTGGCACCCTTGATCGGAGGTGTCTACGGTGGACAAAGTCTGACTATTTTGCGTAATTTTGATCCTGCTAAGGCCTGGTCCCTGATTGAGGAGGAACAGATCACGACGACGATGGCGGTACCGGCAATGCTCGGGTCCATGTTACAGGTACCCGACTTCCAGAAAAACGACTGGTCGACGCTGCGCTGGATCATGAGTGGCGGCGCGCCGCTCCCTGTATCCATCATCGAGGCTTATGGCAAACTGGGCATCGAAATACACCAGGTATATGGGCTGACCGAAAGTGGTGGACCGGCCTGTCTGATCGGTCCGGACGACGCGACCCGAAAAATCGGCTCAACCGGCAAGGCATTTTTCCACACCCGGGTTCGTATCGTCGATGCCGATGGTAAAGACCTTCCGGCTGGTGAGGCCGGAGAAGTGCTGGTCAGCGGCGATCACATTATGAAGGAATATTGGAACCGGCCGGAAGCCACAGCCGAGACCGTCAAGGATGGCTGGCTCCATACCGGTGATGTGGCAATCGAGGACGAGGAAGGTTTTATCACTATCCAGGATCGCATTAAGGATATGATTATTTCCGGCGGTGAAAATATCTACCCGGCCGAAATTGAAAACGTACTGCTACAGCATCCGGAAGTGACAGACGCCGCTGTGATTGGCCTGGGCAGTGCAAAGTGGGGCGAAAGTCCACTTGCCGTAATCGTTCGCAAGTCCGACTCGCTGACCGAAGAATCGCTACTGGCCCACTGCAACGGCAAACTCGCTCGATTCAAATTGCCTCAGAATGCGGTATTTGTGGATGAAATTCCCCGCAACCCCAGCGGTAAGATCCTCAAACGCGACCTGCGTATACAGTTTCCCGGTCCAGCGCCGGAATAGCTTTTTCGTTAATTGGGTAGTGCCTGCTAAATTTACGGTACGCCACCCACGCCCGTTTAGGCCTCAATCCCTTTAAGAACATTGACAACATTAGTACCCACCTCGGCCACATCGTAGCCGCCTTCCATAACAAATAAAGTCGGGATATCCAGCTCACTGATCAGCTGGCCGGTAGTATAGAAATCGTCAGACTTCAGCTTGAAGAAACTGATGGGATCATTTTCAAAGGCATCCACCCCAAGGGACACTACCAGGTACCGCGGTGAGAACTTTTCGATGTGTGCCAGTGCATCTGTCAGCGAATCGCGCCACTGGGCAAAGGGCGTTCCCGGTGGCATGGGATAGTTGCGGTTATAGCCCGTACCTGCGTCGGATCCCGTCTCGTTGGCATAGCCTAGAAAATGGGGGAAGGCGTCTTCCGGATCGCCGTGCAGTGAGCAGTAAAGCACATCGTCACGCTCGTAGAAAATATCCTGGGTGCCGTTGCCGTGATGAAAGTCTATGTCCAGAATGGCAACGCGCTCAGCGCCGTTATCGCGCAGGTATTGTGCTGCGATAGCGGCGTTATTCAAAAAGCAGTAGCCGCCAAACATATCGCGTGCAGCATGGTGACCCGGCGGGCGGCACAGCGAAAATATATCGCTCTCTCCATGCAGCAGGCCCTGTGCCCCGGTTAGCGCAACATCTTTAGCGGCCAGCGCGGCTTCCCAGGTACCTTCGGAGATCGATGTTTCCGCTGCAAACGCGTAATAACCGACCCTGCCTTCGATGTCGCACGGCACCCTGCATTGCATGCGCCGGGCAGGCCAGACATTGGCGATTATCTCGCCGGTATAACCGGTTTTCTGCCACTCCTGCCAAACGGTCTCCAGAAATGTCACGAAATCGGCATCGTGCACCGCCAGTACTGGATCAAGGGAAAACTCCTCGGGGTCATAAATCTTACCCAGCCCGGATTCACCTATGGCCTTGATGACCATGTCGGCGCGTGATGGTCGCTCAAAGGGTTTGACAAGTTCCCCCCCGTAGAGCTCTGTTTTGGCGTCCCGCAATCGGTGCTGTTCGCTGTAGATGGTTTTCATAAAGCTAATCCTGTTTTTATAGCGCAGCGATAATCGTCAGCGCAACGCCCGATACAACAACCGCGATCAATGCATAGGGAATCTGAGGCGGCGCTGAAGGAATTGGGTTGAGCGACAGTTTCAAAATATAGGCGGCATCGGAATAAACCACCTTCTTACTCACCGGCTCACGCAATTGCACCAGTGATAATCAGTAGTAATCCATCATTAAAGATGAATTCCCTGCCTCTTCAGTTCCAATTTGGCAAGAGTTCTCCGGTGTACTTCATCCGGTCCATCGGCAATGCGTAAAATACGTATCCATGTCCATATTCTGGCAAGAAACTCATTGCCATTGACACCGTGTGCGCCGTGGGCCTGAATGGCTTCATCGATTATCTTCAGTGCCATCGTGGGTGCTACGACTTTGATCATTGATATCTCAGCTTTAGCTTCTTTGTTTCCCACCGTGTCCATCATGAAGGCAGTTTTAAGTGTGAGTAACCTGGAGGTCTCGATACTTATTCTGGCATCCGCGATTCTATCCATCCAGCTACCCTGGCTGATAATGGGTTTGCCAAAGGTGACTCGGGTTGAAAGCCTTTGACACATCAGTTCCAATGCGCGTTCTGCAGCCCCTATCGTCCTCATGCAATGGTGGATACGTCCCGGCCCCAGTCGACCCTGGGCGATTTCAAAACCTCTTCCCTCTCCAAGCAGCATATTGGACACAGGTACGCGCACGTCTTTTAGTACAACCTCACCATGTCCATGAGGCGCGTAATCATAGCCAAAGAGGGGGAGGTTGTTCACGGTTATACCGCGTGTATCCCGTGGCACCAGTATCATGGACTGCTGCTTGTGAATGTTTTCATTATTCGGGTCAGTTTTGCCCATCAGGATAAAGATTTTGGTCCGTATATCCGTTGCGCCACCGTTCCACCACTTACGCCCATTGATAACGTATTCATCGCCATCGCGAATAATTTCACACTGAATATTGGTTGCATCGGAGGAGGCAACATCCGGTTCGGTCATGAGAAACGCGGAGCGAATCTTGCCATCCAGTAAGGGTTCCAGCCATAGCTTTTTGTGCGCCTCAGTTCCATAGCGTTCCAATACCTCCATATTGCCTGTGTCTGGAGCGCTGCAGTTGAAAATCTCGGGGGCATACCAACAATGACCCATGATTTCTGCCAAGGGCGCATATTCGAGATTGCTTAGTCCAGCCCCACTGCTGCTTTCTGGTAGAAATAAATTCCACAGACCTTCCTCCCGTGCTTTTTCTTTAAGCGCTTCAATGATTGGCGGAATATTCCAGCGATCTTCCTGGGCATCGATCTGGGCATAATAGGTACTTTCATTCGGATACACATATTCAGCCATGAATTCATTCAGTCTGCTTATGTAACCCAGTGTTTTGTCGTTGAAATTAAAATCCATTAAATTTCCTCAAACTAACTATGCTTCAGGCGTTTTGCGAAAGATCGAGCGTTCATGAGACAATTCCTTGAAACCGTGAATTCCATGATAGCGGCCGATACCGCTTTTGTTCACTCCGCCGAACGGCAAGTCCGGCTCCCACCAATGGTCCGCCACGCCATTCACGGTGACGCCACCAGACGATGTATTGGCGATGATCCAATCGATAAATTCTTCGTCCTCACTGAAAATATATAATGCCAGCGGTTTTCCCATTCTATCGGTAGCGTCCACTATATCTTGAGGATTTTTGTAGGTGAGTACCGGCAAGACCGGCCCGAAAATCTCATCCTGCATCACCTGCGCCTCGAGCGGCACATCGATAAGGATAGTGGGATGCACGGTCCGATCGGCAACCTCCACTTCGCCACCAAATGCGATACTGGCTCCGTGTTCCACAGCATCCTCGACGTAGCCGGAAACGCGTTTTAGATTGCGTTCATCAATGATCTTGCCAATCACATTTTTGTCAATACGGCCATTCTCATAGAATTGGGATTTTAAGCTGGCCGTCAGGAGCGCCAGGAACTCATCTCGAAGGTCTTCCCGTACCCAAACATGGTCTGTGGAAAGACAAAGCTGGCCAGTATTGTAGCATCGCCATGTAGCAATCAGCTCCGCTGCGGACGCTAAGTCATAGGTGCCGTCTACAATGGCAGGACACTTGCCACCCAGCTCCAATGTAACCGAAGCCAGATGGCGGGCGGCAGCTGCCATCACAATCTTGCCGACGTTGGGACTGCCGGTGAAGAAAATGTGGTCCACCGGTAAATCAAGCATGGCGTTGGCAATATCGACGCCACCTTCGAATACAGCGATTTCGTCCGGATCGAAAACTTCGGAAATAATCTTTGCGGAAACAATGCTTGTCGCCGTTGCCATTTCATTGGGCTTAACAATAGCGCAGTTCCCGGCCGCGATGATTGGAACCAATGGTTCAAAAACCAGTTGGAACGGAAAATTCCAAGGTCCGAACAACAGGCATATCCCGCGGGGTTCATAGAGAATGCCAATTCTGCCGCCTGGAATGACCTTGGATTCTCCCAGATCCTGCGGCTTCATCCAATCATCCAGATGCTGCAACGCGTGGTCAATGTCCATGACAACGGTCGCGACCTCCAGCGAGATCGGTTGCTCCCTGGGTTTTCGCAAATCCTGGGCCAGTGCATCAGCCACTTCTTCCGCATGATCCAGCACTACCTGTTTCAGCCTTTGTAGTTTTTCCTTGCGTTTTGCCGCCGTCGTCTGCTTGATTGCCTGGCGATTTTTCCTTTGCAGCGCAAAAATCCTTTGCAGCTCGTTCTGATCGTTTTGCATGGTGGCTCCCTTAGTGCAAGTTAACTTTTCGAGATCAGAGAACCCTGGTATCAGGTCTCAGGAATCCGCCCTACTCCATTCTTCAAATGCACCTGTCCTCAGATCCCGGTAATGCTGCGCCCTGACCAGGGGTCTGCATAAATTAAACGGATTCTGAACAGCGGCATGGGCAGTCACGAATCTCTGGGCCTGCTTCATCGCCTTGAAGTTCGTCATGTTCTGCTGCTCCAGGCACACTTTTTATGAAAGGCTTGACATCTATTTTAGTGCATCATACTATTTAGTACAATATGCTATAAGTTAGATCGAGTTGAGAGGGCACAGATTTCACGCCGTAATAGGTTTTCTGACCGAGTCAGAGCTGGCCTGTGACCCAGAATTTTTTCTTAGAAATACTACAAATAAGAATGGAGAGCGATATGACACAGTTCAATCTAAAGCCGTTGGTGCTTGGGGTCGCGTTGGCATCAGCTGCATCCGGCGTGACAAACACCTATGCGCGTGAAGCTGTGGTAATTGAGGAAATTATCGTTACGGCAACGAGGCGATCGCTAGCTATGGAGGATGTTCCCTCTAACATTGCTGCTTACCAGTCGGACTACCTCGACCGCCGGCGTATATACAGTTTTCAGGACCTGGCTCAGGTAGTGCCTGGGCTTAGCATTCCCAATCTCGACCCCACTCGAGGTGGTTGGGGTGGTAATGTGCCCGTCTTGCGAGGGGTGAACGCGAATGGTCTTTCTGCAAATTCTCCTAATGTTTCACCAGCATCCATCGCCATCTATTACGGCGGTGCTTCCCTGCCGACCATGCTTAACCTGGCAGATATAGAGCGAGTAGAAGTTCTGCGTGGCCCCCAGGGAACGCTATATGGCTCTGGTTCGCTTTCCGGGACGCTCAAGGTAGTGCCCAAGGCGGTCGAACTGGGCAGCTACTCAGCACGTATTTCTGCGGAAGGATCGAGTACGAACCACTCTGACGATCTAAATAGCGCTTACGAAATCGTTGCCAACCTTGGATTTTCGGACAAACTCGGCGTGCGCTTACTCGCCGACCGAAGGCAGTATGCAGGCTACATTGATGAACAGCGCATTATACAGTTGGACGGAAAACCCAAAGCAGTAAAACCACCCGGGTTCTCAGTTCCCGGTGACCCTGGCGATCTCTCAACCCCATTTACGCTTACCCGTCACGCCGACGCGAATGAGCAGACAAGCGAAAACTACCGCGCGTCAGTGAAGTTCAAGCCAAGCGACTGGTTTACGCTAGAGCTCTCCCACGATCGTCAGCAATCTGATGCCGATACCACCAGCGTCGAAAACCCAAATTTTAACGGATCAATCGGTGACTACGAAGCCACTCAGAATCAGCTCTTGCCTTCCGAGCGCGAGTTGGAACTGACGCGATTTGACGTCGAGGCTGATTTTGGCTTCGCGACTGTGACCGTCAATGCCTCGACCTACGATGACAGTTACGACGGCCAGGCCAACGGGACGGATCTGTGGTTAAACTTCGCTGACATTTTCTATTACACTCCTTACGGAGATGCGTTCCCAACCAGTTTCATGGTCCAAGGCTTCAGGTTCAGTGAGTCCGAAGGTGACACGCTCGAAGTTCAGCTCAGCTCCAATGGGGACGGGCCCTTGAGCTGGGTCATCGGAGCTTTCCATTCCGATCAGAAGCAGGTCTTCCAAAACCAGTTCTTCCTCCCGGGAATACGCGAATACGCAGATGCAGCTGGATCGTCTTATCCATTTCGAGAAGCTTCAGGATTTGGGGTTATCGACCCGCCAGGTATTCCTGTCGACTTGACCTGGCAGTTCGACAGATCTCTCGACTTTGAGGAATTTTCCAGCTTCGTTGATGTTGACTATCAGATCACGGAGCGATTGCAGGTGGGGGCAGGCGTGCGTGTTTTTGATCAGGAGTTGGCGGTATCAGCTGTCTCCGAGCTCTATCACTGTAACGCGTTTTGTGCCGAGGACGGCGTTAGCCCGTTCGGCCGGTTTCCCGTTGAATCTTCCAGCGATTTCAATGACGAGGTCTTCCGGCTGTCTGCGAACTACCAGATATCCGACAACACCCTGGGCTATGTGACATGGGCAGAAGGCTTCAGGCGCGGGGGAGCGAATGGAGTCGCTACTGCGGGTCCTTCCGCGGAACCCGTGGCCCTGCAAACGTACGAGCCAGACACGGTCAGTTCCTTTGAAATCGGCGTGAAGGGAACAATTGCTGGATGGTTCTATACGGCGTCGGTGTTCGACATGACCTGGGACAACGTGCAGATCGAGCAGATACTCCCACTTGGCTCCTGGTACGCGGTAGTGAATGGAGAAGAGGCGAAAAGCACTGGGGTCGAACTCGAGGTTCGTGGCCAAGTTACCGACAGTGTGTCACTCACCGCAGGCTACGCCTACGTCGATGCGAGGCTATCAGAGGACTTTTCCATCGAGACCGGCAATCCCGAAGCGGGATTTTTCGATATGACCGGCGAGTCTGGAGAACAGCTCCCTGGGGCACCGAAGCACACTTTGACCGCATCACTGGATTGGTACACCTCAAACCTGATGGGTAGAGACATCGATGGTTTGCTTAACATCAATATGAGCTATCGTGATCAAGCGAACACAGAGCTCAGGGGTGGATCGGCTGCTCCTGTGCCGGTGATCGATGATTTTATGATTGTCAACGCGTCCTTTTCGTTAGAGTCCGGCCGTTGGCGAGCTGCACTGTTTGCCGACAATATCTTCGAAGAGCGAGGCGTATCGGCAACGAAGGAAACTCTCTATCCTGGCGATGCCCTCAACGAATTTGCATACGAGCACGTGACCCGACCACGCACGATCGGGCTTAAGTTCAGCTACGCCTTTGGCGAAAGCAATTAGCTACAGTAGCGCTGGGTACAAGACTTCAAGAACAGAAGGCTGACAGCAGTGTCCTAATGGCCCATAAACTAGTCGAGCATATTGGTATGGCAAGAGACGTAGCTGATGCTCTACGATTGGCTCATCAAGCCTGGAAACAGAAGCGGTTAAGCGATGCATTGGAACTCGCCTTGCAGGTTGAGCCGGCTGATGTCAAAGATACTCAGGCTCTTGAGTGGCTAGGGTCCCTCTTCAGGTCGTCGGGAGAGCTGGGTCATGCGCATAAATACTACGAGATCGCTTTCGGACTAGATCCCGAGAGGCCAGGGATAGCAGCAAAATATGCGCAAGCTCTAATCTCCTTAGGACGTTTTGATGCTGCTCGAACCGTCTTCAGCTCCGTTTCACCACAAGATCCGAACTACGCGCAGGCGCTCTATGGGCTGGCGTATTACCAGAGGCAGACCGAGGAGTGTAACGTCATTCCTGCCATCGAGACCGCTCTGTTAAATTGTGGCTCCAGCGAGGTCGCTAAGAGCGTCGCGTTGCGCTTTGCGCTTGGCAAGAGCTACGAGGACCTGTCCGACTATAGCCGCGCCTTTCGCGAGTTCGAGGCTGGCTGTCTGATGCAGCGAAAGAAGAGCCGCTATCAGGTTGAGGACGATGTCAGGGTGATGGACCAAATCGCTTCGGTGTTTCAAAACGGCAGCCCTCAGAGCACCACCAGTCGCCGCAACGGACCGATCTTCGTCGTCGGGATGCCGCGCTCTGGAACAACACTGGTTGAGCGGATCCTGTCGAGCCACTCAATGGTGACATCCGTAGGGGAGTCTTCCGCTTTCACACACGCACTGAGCGGTGCGGTACAAGAGTTCGCCCCTGGACAGCGACTATCGCGTTCGCAAGCGGTTGAGCAGTCTGTGGCGCTCGACTTCGCCAAACTCGGCGATGCCTATAGTGCTGCCGAGCGCCGTCGAGTTGGTGCCTATGCCTATTTCGTTGATAAGATGCCGCTGAACTTTCTGTATATCGGCCTCATCTTGCGCGCGCTTCCCACGGCTAAAATCATTGTCGTGCGAAGGGATCCGATCGACAACTGTTTGGCGATGTTCACGACTCTCTTTGCTGGGGCGTATCCGTTCTCATACCGGTTTGATGAGCTCGCTACCTATTATGCAAGCTTCGATCGGCTGATGCGTCATTGGCAAGAGGTCGACGGGGATGCGCTTCGCGTGGTCTCTTATGAATCACTAATTGGCGATTTTGAGAGCCAGGTCAAGAGCCTTGTTTCTTTTCTCGAACTTGAGTGGGAGCCTGCCTGCCTGCAGTTTGAGAGCAATGCTATGCCCACCGCCACTGCGAGCGCTTTCCAAGTCCGCAGTCCTCTATACGCGTCTTCTGTTGGTAGATGGCGGAACTATGAAGCAGAGTGCGCTCCGCTCGTTGCGGCGTTGACCGATGCTGGGGTCGAAAACACCAGTATGTTTTTTTAACTTTGATAGGAAGGGATATGTTTGACTTCAAGTCTGACATTGGGATGGTTCTTGCCAGTTCGTTACTCGCGGTGACATGCCTGACAGTTCAAGCAGATGATAACGATTACGTCGACAATGCCGGCAACAATTTCGGCAAAGGGAAGGCATTTTTTCAAACTAACGTACTACCAAGACTGGCGGAAAATGGCTGTTTGAAATGCCACGCGAGGGGCTATGTGCGGCCCAATGTAGCGAAGTACGAGGAACTGATCCGGCGACTCGCGATGGGTGATTCTGCCGAGAACAATGCAGTGATTTACAACATTGCCAACGTCCGCAGTTTTTCGCCGGAGATTCCCAACCATGCGGGTGGACAGCGCTGCGCCACAATTGACGCAGAACCCTGCAAGAGCGTACGCCAATGGTGGGAGATCGAGTTTGGTCAAGAGAAGGCAGACAAATGAGCGACAAAAAATTCAAAGTAGATCAACAGCGACGTAACCTGGTGAAGGGACTTGCAGCCGCTACCGTAGCTTCATCGGTGATGCCGGGGAGTCTGTTTGCAGCCGGACGCGGGCCGACCGCTGTTGTCATCGGTGCCGGTATCGCCGGTCTTTCAGCAGCCTGGGATCTGCGCAACGCTGGGTTTCAGGTCTCAATTTTTGAGAAGGAAAAATTCACCGGCGGCCGGATGGTGGAATCGCAGATGGGGCCCCTGTTCGGGGCTACCCACGCCGAGGGCGTGCTTAACGCCAGTAAGGATATGTTTGCACTGGCGGCGGAGTTGGGCATCGAAAACCAGGTCCGTGGCGAGGCTTATGATCAGGTATGGAATCCCGACGACGGTCTCGGTCTTGACACCGGCCACGGCCTCTACGACCCCGGTGGCATGAGCAACTTCAATATTGAAAATGCCCTCAAGATTCCAGGGTTAAGTCCTGAGACGATCAATGCACTGCCACGGTTACAAGCGGATATGGATGAAATCAACGCGGCGGTGGACCCCTGTCTGCTCGAAACCGGTACGGCCTACGACAATGAAAGTGTGGGTGATTACTACGAGCGGGTGCTGGGCAAGACTGCTGGCAAAGAGATCATAAAATATAAAATCGACACTTCCTGTGCTGGCTGGGGGTGGGATCCCTACACGACGTCCAAAATTGCGCTTCTGTCCTGGCTTGCCAGCAAAGAGCAGTTTGTTTATCCCCATGGTGGTATTGGAGCGTTGACTCGTAAACTCGATTCAGTACTTCCTGTGCAGAACAACACCACAGTACGCTATGTCACGCCCCCGGATGCAAACGGTCGTCATACCGTCCATTACTTGAACGCAAACCTGGAGCGGCGGAGTGTCACCCCGGATGTCGTTGTCTGTGCAGTAGAGGGGAAGTATCTGGATTTAATGGTACAGGGCCTTACGCCGAAACAAGAAGCGCTGGCAAAGAATTGCTTTTTCACCAAGCAGCCTGTCGTTTACTGGATTCTGGATGAGAAAAGTGCGCCCACAGAATTCGCTAGTGGCGCCTACATTTCGGGCCATCCAGATCCGATAAAAGCCAAAACCTATCATTGGTTAGCAATGCAGGGCCATCCGGAGCTCAATCAACCGCCGTATGTTCGCTATTCCCTGTCACGACGGCACACGCCCGAATGGCAAAACAGCGATATGGCTATTGAAGATTTTTGTTGGCCGATGATCAAGCACCTCTATCCACAACTTGAGAGAGCTCACGTTGTGGATATCGTCGACCACACTAGCGATAGTCTTATTCACATACCAGTGGGCTATGTCAATCAAATGGCAGAGGTCCTTCGGGAGCAACGGAAAGGACGAAAAGGTCTTTATTTAGCAGGAGAATACGTTGCTGGTGCACATACCGGGGCAGCCTGTGCTAGCGGCCGTTCTGTCGCAAAAGTGATAAAAGGGCATTGGATTTAATCGGCATTGTGCGATTTTCTAAATGTCATTAATAGCCATCAATCATGAGGAGATAGTTATGGTCGAAGTAACACATTTACCTGGCACTTGCTCGGTTCAGGACATCATTGAGGTGATCGAGGAGCAAGGTGCCGCTATTGTGGATGACTTTGTAAGTCAATCATGGCTCGACGAGTTCAACGCCGCAGTCAAGACCCAAATGGAGGGCAATACACCTTTTAAAGAAAATGAAGAGTTCTTTGGGCGCCACACCGTTCGGCTTACCGGTCTGCCACGTAAGGCACCAAATTACATCGAGCTGATGACCGACCCACGCCTGCTCGGGGTGATGGATCATTTTCTCGGACCCAACTGTGGCCAGTTCCAGTTGAGCTCGAGCGAGATCTCCGAAATACACGGTGGCGAGACAGCGCAGGACCTGCACAGAGACGACATTCTGTGGCCGGTGCATTCCTGGATGCCGGAAAAATTGTTGCAGTTTAATACGCTGGTGGCCGCCAACGACTTTACTGAGGCTAATGGCGCGACTCACGTCGTTCCCTATAGCCACAAGTGGGAACATGGAAGAGAGGCCAGGCCCGAAGAGGTTGCGCGGGCAACTATGCGCTCCGGAAGTATCGTACTGGTGCCTGGCAAGACCTTGCACGCTGGTGGTGCCAACATCGACGGCTCGGTGCGCAGGGGCATCGTCACGTCCTACGCACTGGGTTGGCTGAGGACGTATGAAAATCACTTCCTGCATAGCTCAGTTGAGGAGGCGCGCGAGTGGCCGGAAAAGGCTCGGGAGCTACTCGGATACGCCCTTTATCAACATCGGGGCGAGAATCTCTCGGGCGGTCCGTTGGGCCTCTACGAGTACCAGAGCCCGAAGACCCTGTTCGAGTAGCAGACAGCACAGGAGACTTTCATGCAGCAGAAAACCTTTGCCTTTTTCCCTGAGGCAGCCTTTGGGCCGGCTCTGAATTCCGTTGGCATCGCCCAGGCAATCGAGCGTATGGGACATAAGGCGGTGTTTTTATCCGACCCCGGATTTGTGAGCGTCTACAAGGACTACGGTTTCGAAGCACACGGGGTGAACCTGTCAGAGCCGATGCCGGCCGAGCAGATGGCGAAATTTTGGGAAGACTTTATCAACGAGCACATTCCCAATTTCCGCAAAGCGCCAATCGACCAGATCGACAACTACGTCAAGGAATGCTGGGAGGCCATCGTCGACAGCGCAAAATGGGCGCAAAAAGATCTGCCCGGCATTCTCGCCCAGATAAAGCCGGACGTTATATCCGTCGACAATGTCATCCTGTTCCCGGCCATCAAACAGCACGGTGTTCCGTGGGTGAGAATCATTTCCTGTTCGGAAAATGAGATCGAAGATGAAGCGATTCCCCCGCACCTGTCCGGCATGTCCGAAAATGACAGTGAAGGTCACGCGGCGTTCCGCGCAAAATTCAACGAAGTGATTAAACTCATTCACGATGATTTCAATACCTTTCTGGCGGAGAACAACGAAGAGCCCTATCCAATCGGGCAGTTCTGTGAGGCCTCACCCCACCTCAACTTAATGCTTTATCCACGACAGGCGCGTTACAAACGCTCTGTTCCGCTGGATCCGGCGCAGTATCAATTTCTTGAGGGTTGTGTGCGTCAGGAAGATGCATACGAGGTACCGACATTCAAAAAGAACAATGACGGTCCGCTTCTGTATATCTCTTTCGGATCTCTAGGAGCGGGTGACACCGATCTTCTCAACCGTCTCATAACACTGATGGGCAACAGCCGGTACCGGGCGTTGGTGAATGTGGGCGATTACAAGGACGATTATTCGGACATTCCCGACAACGTGATCATCGACAGATGGTTCCCGCAACCTTCAGTGATCCCGAAAATGGATGCGGTTATTCACCACGGCGGTAACAACTCATTCACCGAGTGCCTTTATTTCGGCAAACCGGCGATCATCATGCCCTATGTCTGGGACGGCCATGACAACGCCATGCGGGTGCAGGAAACTGGGCATGGATTCCGTTCGGATCGCTATGACTGGACGGACGAAGAAATGATTGAAAAAATCGAGGCGTGCCTGAACGACGCAGCCCTGGCAGCGAAACTCAATGCAACATCGGCGCATATGCAATCTGAAAACGGCCAAGAAAAGGCTGCAAAGCTTCTGGTTCAGCTGGCTGGCCGGTCTCAATAACAGGATGTCAACGCAACGGGTCCGTCGATACAAGGGTGTTCGCAATGACAAAACACTCTGATTTCACTAAGGCGCGGAAATCGCCATTCTGGAGTGAGACAGTACCGCCAAAGATTGACTGCCAGCAACTGAGTGCAGATCTCTCGTGCGATCTGGCGATCATCGGCGGTGGCTTTACCGGTCTCTGGTCCGCTCTGAAAGCCCGGGAACGGTTTCCAGATGCAAGTATCGTGATTCTAGAGGCGGGAAACATCGGCAATGCAGCCAGCGGACGCAATGGCGGGTTCTGCGCGCCCAGTATTTCGCACGGCGTGTCCAACGCTCTCGCCCGATGGCCCGCCGAGGCCGACACCTTGATCAAGCTGGGACGCCGGAATCTGGACGAGCTGGAAGAAGATCTAGCGTGTTATGGTATTGACGGCGAATTCGAACGGGAAGGCAAGCTGAATGTAGCCGCCACGCCATGGCAGATCGAGGGGCTAAAATCCACTAAGGCGTCCTATGCGAGGTGCGGCATCCAGGCTGATTACCTGGAAGGTGATGCGCTAAAAATGCGCTTGAACAGCCCCAAGTATTCTGCCGGCTTGTTCGAGCCGGATTATGCACAGCTCAACCCGGCCAAGGTGGTCGATGGCCTAGCGAGTGCGGCCCTGAAAAGGGGAGTTGAAATATACCAGTACAGCACCGTTACCGGCCTTGCCCCGGCTAAGAACCACGTCGTTTTGGCGACAGCCAGCGCTGTGGTCAACGCCAAACAGGTCATTATGGCGACCAATGCCGCCACGCCGTTGCTCAGGCGCCTGCGGTCACGGATTATTCCGATTTTCGATTATACCTTGGTGACAGAACCACTGACCGACGCGCAGCTTAGCGCCATTGGCTGGCAGGGGCGTCATGGCATTGCCGACAGTGGCAACCAGTTTCACTATTCCCGCAAGACTGCCGACAATCGCATTCTTTGGGGCGGGTACGACGCGATTTATCACTTTGGCAACAAGCGTGACGAAGCTCTGCAGAATCGTCCCGAAAGCTATAGGCGTCTGGAGGAAAATTTTCGCGAAACCTTTCCTGCGCTGCCCGATGTCGGGTTTTCTCACGCGTGGGGCGGTATCATCGACACCTCTGCCCGCCTCACATTTTTCGTTGGCATGGCGATGCAGGGCAGGCTTGCATACGCACTTGGATTTACAGGCCAAGGAGTTTCGGCGACACGTTTTGCCGCGCTGGCCATGCTGGATATGCTTCAGAATGTCAAAACCGAGCGCACAGAACTTCGTATGATTCGCAGCCACCCCGTTCCTTTCCCGCCAGAGCCACTGCGGACCCTCGCCGTGAAGTGGGCACAAAACGACCTGGCACACGAAGACAAAACAGGAAGACGTTCGCTTATGTTAAAGACACTAGACAGGCTCGGTATCGGTTTTGGTTCCTAATTCATCCATGTCCCCGCGCCTCATCACTATAAGTTTTGCCTCATCGGGAATTGCACAAGGCCTAATCGCCAATGGACTCTCCTATTTTCTGCTGATCTATTACAGCCAGGTCCTTGGGCTGGACCCGGCTCTCGCAGGTTTAGCGATGATGATCGCAATGGTCTTCGATGCGATCTCAGACCCATTAATCGGCGCATGGTCGGATCGTGTCCGTTCGCGCTGGGGCAGACGACATCCGTTTCTATTCGCCTCTATACTGCCAATTTCGGTGATCTATTTTTTTCTCTGGGACACTCCGGAGCTTTCCCAATCCGGCCTATTCATCTATATGCTTAGCTTGACGGTGATGCTCAGGCTTTCGCTGACACTGCATGTCGTCCCCTACACTGCCCTGCTGCCTGAAATCACATCTGACTACGAAGATCGCACACGGTTGATGAATTTGGTCACTACCGGCTCATATTTCTCGGGTACTGCGCTCGCTTTGTTGATGTACGCTTATTGGCTGGTCGATGCACCTGGTGAAGAACCGGGCAGCGGGATCCTCCGACAATCGGGGTATATCGATGCCAACTTCGTAGCCGCCTGTATCATATTCTTGTGCCTTTCGATATCTGCCTTCGGTACTTTCAAAAGAGCCCCGCCGCGGGCGATCGACGACTCGCTCAAACCGACCAGGTCGATCACAGGTGAAATTAAGATTCTTTTCTCTCAAGCCAAAGAAACAGTTAGCGATCGCAGCTTTGTAGGGATGGCTCTCAGTGGGTTGGCCGGCGCCATGGCCATGGGTACCTACGCTTCTCTATGGGCCTACATGCAAACTTACTTCTGGGGGTTTAGAGCCGAAGAGATGAGTGTCATGCTCGCCTCGTTTTTAGTAGCTGCGGTCCTGGCTTTTGTATCGATTCCCTTGGTAAGCAGAGGACGAGAAAAAAAACTCGTAATGATCTGGCTTTCTATCGGCTTGATCGTTGTCAGCACCGCGCCTGTGATTTTGAGCCTCAATGAGTGCTTTCCGTCCAAAGGTAGTTCCAAATTGTTCTACACGATGATTGGCTTCGGCATGGCTGAGGCAATGTTGGCTATAATGACGGTGGCGACCAGCGGCTCGATGATTGCGGATATTGTCGATGCGCGCGCGGTGGAGACGGACCGGCATGAGGCAGGCCTTCTACTTTCGGTTTTGTCGTTTATCGGCAAAGTGTCAGGTGGCGCGGGAGTTTGGACCGGTGGCTTCTTACTCGCTTACATTAACTTTCCTGCCGAGACGACAGCCGCTGATTTGCCAGAGCAAGTCGTGACACAGCTAGGTTGGCTATACGCCATAGTGCTAGGTGCGTTTCGCCTAATGTCCATATGGGCTATGTTGTTCTATCGATTGACTCGCGCACAGCACGCCAAAAACCTCGATATCCTGGTGGCAAAGTAGTGTGGCCCGCAATAATCTGTGGTCAGAGCGCCCGGTATCTTCGCTAGTCATCGCCGCTACCATCGTTTCCTGTCAGTTTAGCTTTTAAGTACGCGTATAGCGCCTTAATTTTCTCGACAAATTCTTTTCCCAAAAGAGGAATTGAAAGCCACCACGTTATTTCTGCAAAAATAAACAGCGCTGAACTGTAAGCGACCTTTTCTCTAATTGTAATCGATAAAAAAGAAATCACAGGCAATGCGAACCAACTCAGGATAGACACAAGTAAAAGCAGATAGCCAAGCCGCTGTAAGTAGGTCTTCACCGTACGCACTTAGTGGGGGTCTGGAGCAGAACTGTCACTGCCCTTAGGACGGCTCAATCTCGAGCCTGTGACTGAAGTATATCTAGCAGAGTTTGCTTAAGGGTTTGGTCTATCTTGTCATGAATACGGTGCCGCTTTCTAGCATGCCCAATCTGGTTAGTCAGGCCGTCCATCACTGCAGTGAGTATGCTAGCAGCATGTCCGGCGCGTTGGCTTGATATTCCAGGCACTATGTCCTGGAAAAGCGCTTTCAGAGACCCCATGTACTCTGCATACCACTCGTCCATAATCTCTGCAAGATCGTCATCGTGCGCCGATTGGGCCCATACTACGTACCAGATATTCGTGGTTGACTTCAGTTTTATTTCTTTGAGAAGAAAGTCTACTAGCGCAGAGACTGTGCGATCGACGCCGGTCCCTCGCTCGGAAAACTGACTATATATGTCTTCATATCGCCCTATCTCGGGCAAAAGCACCGCGGCAAGTAGCTCTTTCTTGCTGGCGAAATAATACTGTAGGTTGCCGGGTTTAATATTTGCCTCTAAAGCGACATTGCGAAGAACAAAATTCTCATAACCCTGTTCTATTAGAATATTGCGTGCTACATCGATAATCCTTTGACGCGTTTCCAGACCCTTTTTTCGTGTGCCCAGTTTACCAACTGCCTTTTTACTGAAGTTCCGATTCTTCAATTCCATTCCGCATAGTGCTCCCAAATGAGGTGCAACAAAATCGGTTATTGTACAGCACTCTGATGTAGCTAGCGCCCATTTGGTGCTACTTTTCTAGAAGGCTTGACATGCAGGATAGTACACAATATTATTTAGTACACTATACTATTATTGTCAGTAATAGCTGAACAATCCACGCCCAAATTCTTGAACAGAACACTGAGTATACTGCGATGGCAAGAATGCCAAACACAAAACAATCCGTGGGGTATATTCCAGCTCCCAGCGCCGTGGAAGAGTTAATGGACTGGGGCATGCAACCCAATGCAGTGGCAGGCAACTCTGCCAGCAGCGGCTTGTTACTATACAAATCAGATGATGAAGTGATCGAGAGCGGTTTGTGGGTTTGCACACCAGGAAAGTGGACACTTGAAATCCCTGGGGATGAGATTTGCTATTTCGTTTCCGGGCAATGCACGTATCACAGCAATAGCGGGGAGATGACGGAGGTTAGCGCTGGGAGTGTTGTACATTTCGAGTCAGGTTGGTCCGGGGAGTGCACTGTTCATCAAACGATAAGAAATACCTACATGTTGGTGGGTCGTACCTCTGCGGATGAAAAACCACAAGCTCACCTGCTACAGGACCCAATGTCTATTATTGAAGTTAAGGATTGGGGACCAATTCCAACAATGATAGAGGGCGAGTCACATACCAGTGGCGTTCTGCTGCACCGCAGGCCATCAGGAGAGTCGGAAACCGGAGTATGGATATGTACGCCTGGTTATTGGAACTGTCATGTCACTAGTGATGAATATTGCCATTTTATCGAGGGGAATTGTACATATGTGCATGAGACTGGAGAGGTTATTGAAATTGAACCGGACACACT
This sequence comes from uncultured Halieaceae bacterium, assembly GCA_938074045.1. Classification (GTDB taxonomy): domain Bacteria; phylum Pseudomonadota; class Gammaproteobacteria; order Pseudomonadales; family Halieaceae; genus CALJGI01. The sequence goes on along the minus strand of CALJGI010000018.1, from coordinate 13,231 downwards.
GGCCTTTTTTCCAAAGGATTGGAGAGGAACCTGTCGTATAGCCCAGACTGTGCGAAAAGTTTATATGATTCGCGGTGTAAGCGTATGACTGGAGACTCAGCCAGGGCTGAGTCCCGGGCGATTTTTCTGCAGAACAGTAGCTTCCGCACTGCGGAAGTGGAGGCGTTGTCTTCAGACGCGTCCTTTCGACGTTACTTTCGCCTGGTCGATAATAGCCGTCGTGCGCTACTTATGGATGCGCCGCCACCGAGAGAAGGCATCCGATCCTACGTCAGCGTCGCACGTCATTTGCATACTTTGGGGTTCAGTGCCCCAGAGCTTATGGATTGTGACGAATCACAGGGCTTTTTAATCATTGAAGACTTTGGCAATGATACTTATACGCACTTGCTCGCCTCTGGTGAAGACGAACAGAGTCTTTACGAGCTTGCCATTGATTCTCTTTGCACGTTGCATAGTCATGAACAGGCATTGGAGATTTCGCTACCGGAGTACAACGTTGGTGAATTGATCGAAGAGGCGAACCTGCTCGTCGATTGGTATCAGCCCTATCTGACAGGTAATGAATGTGATGGGGACGCCAAAGGACGCTACGCAAACGCCTGGTGTGAAGTGATTTCCTCGCTGCAGGAACCGCGAACTGCGCTTGTTCTCAGAGATTTTCATGTGGACAACCTAATGCGTTTGCCAGGGAGGGATGGAGTAGCTGCATGTGGTCTCCTGGATTTCCAAGACGCTCTTTTCGGTGCGAGCGCCTACGATGTGGTTTCCCTTCTGGAGGATGCAAGGCGAGATTTAGGTTCGGGCCTGGCTACGACAATGCTTGAGAGATATCGCTATGGAATGCAAATGGCCGACGAGGAATTTGCACATTTTATGCAGTGGTATCGGGTTCTTGGTGCTCAAAGGCATTGCAAGGTATTGGGAATCTTCGTCAGACTCCTGCAGCGTGATGGAAAAGGTGTCTATATAGAGCATCTACCAAGAATACTCGGCTTGTTGAAAGCACATCTCGATAGTGACGAGCTTGCCCCACTACGTACCTGGTTCAATAGCGATTTTCCGGAATTTATCGGAAATTCCTAACATGTAATAGATTCGTATGCCCAGAGACTTTGCTTGTTTATCTATTAATCTTTGAGGAGTAATGGCTTGAGTAATAATTATCAGTTGTACATAGGTGGAAAGTGGGTCAAAGCTGAACAATCCTTCGAGGTTAGCAATCCGGCCACCGAACAGGTGATCGCGTCCGTCTCACAGGCAAGCGAGGCCGATGTGATTAGGGCTATAGAGGCTGCCTCCGGCGCGTTTGGCGAATGGAAACGGAAACCCGTGGATACACGTGCCGCCTATATGCACAGCGCAGCGGCAGCCATCCTTCTAAACCTGGAAGAACTTGCGGAGCTGCTGAGTAGAGAGCAAGGCAAACCGCTCCCCGAATCCAGGGCCGAAGTAGAGTGGACGGCGAAAACGATGACTTACTATGCGGAACTTGCAAAGAACGAATCGGGTCGTATTGCGCCCGCAGCCGGGAATACGCAGTTAAACCTGATCATTAAGGAACCATACGGGGTAGTAGGCGCAATCGTCCCATTCAATTACCCTTTGCTACTCCTTATGTGGAAAATGGCTCCAGCGCTGATTATGGGAAATACCTTAGTTATCAAACCCTCAGAGTTGACGCCATTGTGTACTCTACGAATGCTGGAACTTTGTTTCGCTGAGTACCCAAGGGGTGTGATCAACTGTGTGACGGGGTTTGCAGATGTGGGTAGGGTACTCGTTAATCATGATGACGTTCCCGTAATTGCATTCACTGGCTCGACAGAAACCGGAGTCAATATCATCCGCGATTCAGCGGCGAAGAACAAAAAACTACATTTGGAGATGGGTGGCAAAGACGCTTTCGTCATTGCCCCTGGTGCCGATGTGGAACTCGCCGCTTCAGCAATAGCATGGTCAGGGTTCTACAATAGCGGACAGGTTTGTACTTCCACTGAGCGAGTTTATGTACCACGTGGTGTACATGACGAATTCGTACGCGCCTTGGTTTCTAGAGTGGAAATGCTAGTTCTGGGGGATAGCAGTAAGGGAGACTTCGATCTTGGACCTATGATTAGCGCTAAGGCACATGAGAAGCTCGACAAACACATTTCGAATGCCTTGGAGAATGGAGCCATCCTGGAAACTGGTGGCGGAAAGTCAATGTACTTCGAAAAAGGCCACTTCTATACACCGACTGTATTATCTGGTGTTGATCACGACATGCTATGCATGAGGGAGGAGTCCTTTGGGCCATTGGTTTCCGTTATGGCCTATGATGACTTTGATGAGGCGATCGCACTGGTCAATGACTCACTCTTTGGCCTTGGTGCTTGTTGTCGAACTGGAGATCCACTATTGGCAAAGAAGTTCTACGAGAATGTGAAGGCGGGGACGATCTGGATTAACGACCCATTGCCGGATAATATCGCTGCACCTTTCGGAGGCATGAAAATGAGCGGCAATGCTCGCGAGCTCGGGATGGAGGGACTAGACAGCTTTGTGGAAATAAAGCATGTGCACTGGGATTTCGATCTGGCAGCGAAGGATCATTGGGTGGGAATTTAGCGACTAAGAAAAAGAGACGGTGTGCCCTGCGAATTCTTATCTTGAGGGAGGGATTGACCCGGTTAATTTCGGGGCCACATAAATAGACATACACAAGGGATGAACTTACACCGATGACAACTGAACCCAGCTGGCTTTCTTTGATACCCGCCGCCGTAGCCATACTGACTGCGGTGTTCAGTCGTCGTCCTATAGAGTCTCTCCTGGCTGGAGTGTTCGCCGGCCTGCTATTGCTAGGACCCACCACCGCTTTGTCGAATTTCTCGTCTGTCCTGCTCGAGGTCATGATGGATGAAACCATCGCCTGGGTGATTATCGTCTGCGGACTAATGGGCAGCCTCATTACCTTACTGATGCGCGTAGGCGCTGCAGATGCGTTCAGCCATGCCTTGGCAGCAAAGGCCACAGGGGCGCGCAGCGCACTGCTCTACACCTGGCTGCTGGGCCTGCTGATCTTTATTGACGACTACCTGAACGCCCTGGCGGTGGGATCCGCCATGCGCAAAGTCACCGACAAATTCAAGGTATCGCGGGAAAAGCTCGCCTACGTGGTGGACTCCACGGCCGCACCGGTCTGCGTATTGGTGCCTGTTTCCACCTGGGCTGTATTCTTCTCAGGAGTACTGGAGGCCTCGGATGTCGCTGAACCCGGGCAAGGCATGGCGCTGTACCTGAGTGCCATCCCCTACATGCTCTACCCCTGGGTGGCCGCAATCATGGTGCCACTGGTCGCCATGGGAAAGATTCCGGCCCTGGGCATGATGAAAACCGCAGAAGCGAAAGCCGCGCAACATGGCAATGCAACACATGCCAACGAATTCGTCGTCGAGCCTGTTGAAGATGCCGGTCGAGTTCGCATCTACCACTTTATGCTGCCTTTAGTAGCCCTGATCGGCTTCAGCCTGTGGTACGACCTGGATGTTCAGATAGGTGTCATTATGGCGGTGGCTGTGACCATTGTGCTTTACGGCATGCAACGGCTGATCGCCTGGACAGAGATGTTTGACGCCGTACTGGACGGCATCAAGACCATGGTCCCTGCACTGACCATTGTAGTAGTGGCCTTCATGTTCAAGGAGATAAACGATCGTTTAGGGCTGGCCTCGTATGTAATCGAGAACGTGACCCCCTATATGACCCCCACCCTGCTGCCGCTGGTCGTGTTCCTTACGATGGCACTGATCTCTTTTGCCACCGGCTCAAGTTGGGGCGTATTTGCTATAGCCATTCCCATCGTCTTACCGCTTGCTGACACTGTGGGCGTGAGTGCGCCATTAGCCATCGGTGCGCTGATATCGGCCAGCGCTTTTGGGAGTCACGCCTGCTTTTACTCGGACGCGACTGTGCTGGCTGCCCAAGGGAGTGGCTGTGGTGTTATGGAGCACGCACTCACACAGATTCCGTACGCGCTGATTGCCGCGCTGATAGCCGGCATCGGGTTGACGGTACTTGCTTCACTGTAGCCGCCTTTTGACCGAATATGATTCCTCGATTGCCCATCTATAACTCTATAGTTTTGACAACCAGTATGGGCAACGTGCGTATCTGGAGTATCGAGGAAGCAAAACATGCTCAAGAAAATCGGTATAGGTCTGATTGTACTGCTGCTTGCGGGCATCGGGTATGTCTGGGTCACTCTACTGTTGCCTCTGCAGGAATCAGCAGAAAAGTTTGGCCCGGCCACCGCAGCTCGCGATTACGCACTGCAAGACAATAGCAAGCTGACACGGCCTGCTCCGCAACCCGCCGTTTCCCAGTCTGCCCCCAACCGCGACCACAATCTGTATTGGGGTGAACTGCACCTGCATACCGCTGAGAGTTTCGATGCCACATTATTCGGTACCACACTGGGAATTGAAGATGCCTACCGCTTTGCCAGCGGCGAACCTTTAAACAGTCCCAGTGGTGAGGTCATGCAACTAAGTCGCCCGCTGGACTTTGTGGCAATTACCGACCATGCCGAAGGCTTCGGCACCCGAACTCATTGCACCAGCTCTGACCTTTCGCTTAGCGAGCGCGCGGCCTGCTGGCTGGTGAACGAACCTAACCCGATGATTTTTCAGACTCTGACCAAGAAGGCTAGAGGTAAAATCATCCCCGGCGACCCATCCAAGCCGGCAGGCGTCTATCAAAAAGCGCCGCGAAAACCTCTCAAGCCCGGTGCTTTTCCCACCTGTAGATTTGGTGAAGGAGCGCTGGAACGTTGTGTTGAAAATGCCATGGTCGACTGGGAACGCTATGTACAGCTTGCCGACCAGTACTATGAGCCAGGCAAGCTTACAACGTTGATTGGCTATGAGTATTCACCCGGCATGCCCAATCAGGGCAAACACCACCGCAATGTAATTTTTCGCTCCAGCATGGTGCCTGAACGCGCCCTTTCCAGCCTGGATGTACCCAACGCCATAGAACTATGGAAAGGCCTGGAAGCCGGCTGTCAGAATGATTGCGATTTCCTGACCATACCGCATAACCCCAACAAGGCCTGGGGACTCACTTATTCGAGATTCACCTGGGACGGACAGGAATACAGCAAAGCTGACTGGGAGCTCCGTGAGAAACGCGAACCCCTGGCAGAAATCTTCCAGGTCAAGGGCGCACAGGAGTGTGCATTGGGGGTAGGCGCCACCGATGAAGAATGCGCTTTCGAACAGGTTTTCGAACCCTGCCAGCCGGGAGAAACAACCGGTTGTGCCTTTGAAACCGGCTTCGTCCGCCAGGGACTCAAGGTTGGCTTGGAGCTTGAGCAGGAGCTGGGGTTTAACCCTATCCAGACCGGCTTTATCGCCGCCACCGACAGTCACAACTCCAATCCCGGCGATGTAGAAGAGTGGGATTATCCCGGCGCGGTAGGTGCGATAACATCCTCTGCGGCCCGGCGCTTGCGACCGACCAAGGAATCCACACCAGCCTTTAAAACGCAGATAAAATTCAATACATCAGGCGGTCTGGCTGCGGTATGGGCTCCTGAAAATACCCGTGAGGCGATTTTTGACGCCCTCGCCCGCCGTGAAACCTACGCTACATCAGGTCCACGCATGGCAGTGCGACTCCATGCAGGCTGGGACATTAATGAAACCACGGCCGCAGCCAGTGGCGTCCCCATGGGCGGTGTGCTGCGATCTGATGCCCACCGGGAAAATTCCCCAGGATTTTATGTCTGGGCCAGCCGCGACCCATTAGATGCACCCTTACAGCGCGTACAGATAATCAAAGGGTGGCTGGATCAGCAGGGGCAAGCCCAGGAAAAGGTGGTAGATGTTGCCTGCGCCGATGGACTGTCGGTAGACGCTGGTACCGGACGCTGTCCAGACAATGGCGCCAGTGTTGATCTGAACACCTGCAGCTTCAGCACAGACTCTGGCGCCAGCGAGCTGAAAACCCTCTGGCATGATCCTGATTACGACCCAGCACAGAGTGCCTTTTACTATGCCCGCGTATTGATGAACCCCACCTGTCGTTGGTCCAGTTATGATGCCATTCGCCTGGGACGCGACCCCGACCCTCGTGTGCCAGCCACGATTCGAGAGCGAGCATGGACCAGCCCTATCTGGCTTGATCCCGATAACTGATCGTGGACACTGCCCAACAGAGGCCAGGCATACCGGACAAAATTCTCAGGTGAATTCAGACGATTCAGCAGACAGCGGCTATATCCTTTACGGATCACCGGTGTCGTATTACACCGTCAAAGTTCGCTCCTATTTGCTGTACAAAGACCTGCCCTTCCGGCAGGTTCGAGCGACTGAAAAAATTGCCAACGAAGTGATCAAACCCGCTACTGGCGGTTGGCGCGTTGTTCCGGTTCTAAAAACACCCGACGGAAATTGTATCCAGGACAGCAGCATCATTCTGGATGACCTGGAGTCTGCTCACACGGAGCGTTCGATTACGCCACCCGGCTTTAAGCAGCGGGTTGCGTCTTCAATGCTTGAACTGCTGGGTGACGAATGGCTGGTTTTTCCGGCAATGCATTACCGCTGGAACTTTAAAAGACACAATCTCGGCTACATTCTCAATGCCTTTGGTCAGACCCGCAAAGCACATTGGCCAAAGGCTATCCGCTGGCTGGGTGGTATAAAATCCGCCGTGAAGTTCGGTCTGGTTCCCCGGTTAATGCTGGGTATCAACAGGTCAAACACGCCTGCGCTGGAGGCATGGACGCACCAACTACTGGAGCAACTGGACCTCCATTTCTCAGAGCATGATTTTTTGCTGGGCAGCCGACCCTGCTACGGAGATTTCTCGTTGTACGGCCCATTACATGCTCACTTGGCACTAGACCCCTACCCCAAAGAGCATTTGATCAAGCCAAGAAAGCATGTGCGAGCCTGGTTACAGCGAATGAATGAAACCCCAGCGCGCATCGGCGAATGGCTGCCTGGCGATACCATTCCCGAGACCCTCGTTCCGATTCTTCAGTGGCAGTGTCGGGATCAGCTACCCCATATTCACCAGTTAATGGATGTAACAACACAGTGGATTGAAAAACACCCCTCAGTAGACACACTACCCCGTTTCATTGGAAAAGCGGACTACCAATTGAACGGTGCGGCAGGCAAAAGGTTGTGCACCCCCTACAGCCAATGGATGTATGAGCGCGTACTGAAACCCGTCGAAGAAGCAAGTGAGGAGCAACGGACCGAACTGGCAACGTGGCTGAGCCAACAGGCAATACCATTTACACCAAGACAGCCAGAGAACTCCCTGGTGTTTAAAAACTCGCGGCTGTGGCGCAGGGACAGGCTCGAACACTCCTGATCTGAATGGTCATTCTGGCCGATTATGATTCCCTCTTTTCATGGTTTATCGCGATAATGCCAGCCTCAGGAAACCACGGCCAAGATCAATGATGCACCGCGTTACCGCGATTGTTGCTATTACACTCATTTCCGCCTGCTCCGGCGACCAAGCCGAATCGGACAGGCGCGCGCAGGCGCGGGAACATTATCAGAACACCAACTCGATCATACCTGCGAGAGATGACATCATCACGTTTCCGGCGAGGTCCGATCTTACCGATACTCGCCCTGCTCCCAATCCCGACCGCAATGCCTACTTTGGCGACCTGCATGTACACACGGAGTTCTCGTTTGATGCTTCAGCCTTTGGCACAACGGCCACTCCGGCAGACGCCTACCGCTACGCCCAGGGTGAGCCGCTAAAACATCCCAGTGGTTTTGAAGTACAGCTGTCCCAACCACTGGATTTTTACGGCGTTACTGATCATGCAATTTTTCTTGGTCTGATCAACCAGGCCGCCGATACCAGCACAGAAGTGTCGAAGTATGATTTTGCCGAACCCTATCACGACATTAATGACTCGATCGATGGCGGTCTGTTGGACCTGGCAAAACGAAGCAAAGTTTTTTACGGATTTACCAGCGATATAGTGGCCAATCTTTTGGACGGCACCATAGACAACGCCTTCGTCAACAACATCACTCAGTCCGCCTGGTCAAAAACCGTCGAAGCTGCGAATGCGGCCTATCGACCGGGGTCATTCACCACGTTTGCGGCCTATGAGTACACTTCATCGGGCTTACATCGCAATGTTGTGTTCCGCGGCACCGAGCGCTTGCCCGCAGTGCCGTTCTCGCGGTTTACCAGCATCAATCCGGACGGACTCTGGGATTGGATGGATGGCATGCGGGACCAGGGCATAGAAAGCCTGGCTATTCCGCACAACAGTAACGGTTCCAACGGTGCGATGTTTATGTTTACCGACTGGGCTGGTAACCCCATCGACCAGGAATATGCCGACCGACGCCGGCGTAACGAGCCGCTGACCGAGATCACTCAGGTCAAAGGCACTTCTGAAACCCACCCCGCATTGTCACCCAACGATGAGTGGTCTGATTTCGAAATTTTCCCCATGCAAACCTCCACCAAGATACTCAGTGATCCACCCGGCAGCTATGTGCGAAACGCCTGGCAGCGCGGTTTGTCCATGGAGCAAAGCGACGGTGTAAACCCCTACAAGTTCGGCGTGATCGGTTCCAGCGATACGCATACCGGTGCCGCCTCACTGGAAGAGGACAACTATTTTGGGAAAGTCGGGGCATTTGACAGCACGGCAGAAAAACGTGGCTCTGTTCCAGCAAGCTTTTTGTACGGCGCGATGATCAAAATTGGCGCACCCGATATGGCCGAGGAAGTGGATGGCCAAACTTATCTGGATTTCTCCGGCTACAAGTATTGGGGTGCTTCGGGTATCGCCGGTGTCTGGGCGGAAGAAAATACCCGTGAGGCAATTTACGATGCTCTACGCCGCAAGGAAACCTTTGCCACCAGCGGCACCCGCATCAAAGTTCGCTTTTTCGCTGGCTACGATTTTCGCGACCTTGAAATAGACGATCCCGCACTGATAAGAGGTGCCTATGAAAGCGGCACCACGATGGGCGGCACACTTCAGGCCAGCGGCGAGCAGCAACCCACCTTTTTTACCTGGGCCATGGCCGATCCAAACACTGTCCAATTGCAACGCGTGCAAATAATCAAAGGCTGGCTGGAAGATGGCGAACATCAGGAACAGGTCTACGACGTGGCCTGCTCAGATGGCCTGGCGGTAGACCCCGAAACCAACCGATGCCCCGATAACGGAGCCAGGGTAAATCTGGAAGATTGCTCAAGAACAGCTAATGTTGGCGCGGGTGAGTTAAAAACCCTGTGGCAGGACCCCGACTTCACACCCGGGCAAGAAGCGTTCTACTACGTGCGTGTGCTCGAGAACCCCGTCTGCCGCTGGTCTACCTGGGATGCCATACGTTCAGGCGAATCACCGCGATCCGACCTCGCAGCCACTATCCAGGAGCGAGCGTGGTCTTCGCCCATCTGGTACAGCGCAACAAGTAACGGCAGCAACTTCTTAAACTGAGAACCCTATGAGCGAACAATTTGAATCCGTCGATGTGCTGATTATCGGTGCCGGCCTTGCTGGTGTTGGCGGCGCCTGCCAGCTGCGCCGCCATTGCCCCGACCACAGTTTTATCATTCTGGAATCACGTGCCGTCAGTGGCGGTACCTGGGATTTGTTTCGCTACCCCGGCATTCGTTCAGACAGTGACATGTACACCTACAGTTACAGCTTCAAACCGTGGAAGGACAAGTCGACCATTGCCGACGGCCACAAAATTCTCAGCTACATCCGCGAGGCAGCGGCAGAATATGATGTAGAGAGGCACATCCGCTATCGTCATAAGGTGGTATCAGCTGACTGGTCTTCCGCTGACAATTGCTGGCTGGTAAGCGCTGAACGTAGCAATGACAATGCCAACGGAGGCACGGTTGAGCTTGTCACCATACGCTGCAAGTTTGTTTTTAACTGCACAGGCTACTATGACTACGAACAGGGTTATACGCCTGAGTTTGCTGGCACTGAAAATTTTCGAGGTCCATTATTTCATGCTCAGCATTGGCCTGAAGACCTGGAGTACAAGGACAAACGCGTTGTTGTTGTCGGCAGCGGTGCGACTGCCGTCACCCTGGTTCCGACCATGTCTGAAGATACTGCCAGCCTCGTCATGCTGCAACGCACACCCACTTACATCGCCACCGTCCCCGCCGAAGATATGATGGCCAGGAAGCTGCGCAAGTGGCTGCCAGACAGCTGCGCTATACGCCTGACGCGCTGGAAAAAAGTACTCTTTCAAATTTATGTCTACAAGCTGTCCCGTAGAAAGCCTCAGGAACTGCGCGAGCTCCTGCTGGGAGAAGTACGCAAAGCACTGGGCCCGGAGTACGACGTCGATACCCATTTCACCCCGCCTTACAATCCGTGGGATCAACGCCTGTGTGCTGTGCCAGACGGTGACATGTTTGACGCCATCCGCAAAGGACGCGCCGAAGTCGTGACAGATCATATAGCTCAATTTAACGAGGGCGGCATCCAACTGAAATCTGGCAAGCAACTTGATGCAGACATAGTGATACTGGCGACGGGATTGAACCTGAAATTTGCCGGCGGCATCAGGTACAGCATTGACGGCAAAGTACGCGACTTAACCGACCAGTTTATCTATCGCGGCATGATGTTTTCCGGGATGCCCAACCTGGCATTTACCGTGGGCTATACGAATTCTTCCTGGACCCTCAAGACCGACCTGACGGGTAGATATGTATGTCGCTTGCTAAAAAAGATGACTCGTGGTGGCTATTCAAGTGTTACCCCTCAGATAAAGGGCGAACTCGGCGAAGTGCCGATGCTAGACTTTGACGCTGGATATGTCCTCCGGGCCAGGGATATGATGCCCAAAAATGGCGACCGGCTGCCCTGGAAGAACTACCAGAACTACATCAGAGACTTCATCAGCCTGCGCCTCGGCAGTCTGAACGATAAGGAACTGGAGTTCAGCTGAGTAAAGGCGGCAAACGCCAATTCGGTTCAAAGCGCTACAAAGGAGAGAACCCGATGAAAAAAGTGCTGATAATAATTTTTGGCTTTCTGGTCATTGTCGGTATAGGCCGGGGGCTACTTAAAGTACCCGCAATACAGGATGCGGCACTCGAGCGCGGCACGGCAGCTATCGCCAAGCGCGGCGCAATTCCCTTGCCCGAATCAGAAAGCCTGAGGGTCTATGTATGTGGCAGCGCATCGCCGCTGGGAATGGGCCAGGCTCAAGCCTGCATCGCGGTGATTACCCCGGAACATTTCTACCTGATCGATTCCGGCGCGGGCTCCACCGACAACATCAGTCGCCTGGGCTTGCCGATAAGTCAGCTGGACGGTTTACTACTCACCCACTTTCATTCTGACCATATAGCCGAAATCTATGAGGTGAACCTGAACTCCTGGGTTCAGGGTAGACCACAACCTTTGACGATTATCGGCCCGCAGGGCGTAGAAGAAATCACCAACGCCGTCAATGCTGGTTACCGCCAGGATCGCATCTACCGCACCGGTCACCACGGTGCCGACCTGCTACCGCCGGCGCTCGGGGTATTGGAGCATAAAACTATCACTCAGGGCGTGATTCTTGAGGACGGAGATCTGACGATAACGGCCTATTCAGGTGAGCACCCACCCATTGAACCTGCCATGGGTTATCGTTTCGACTATCGCGGTCGCAGCGTTGTTATCTCTGGAGACAGCAACGTGAACGACGACACCATGAAAATAGTGGATGGCGCTGATCTGCTGCTGCACGATGCGTTGTCAGTGCCGACAGTTTCGGCCTTGTCCGCAGCCCTGGCCGCCGCAAACCAACCGCGACAATCCAAAATCGTTGAAGATGTCTTGGACTACCACGCGTCAGCGGAGTCCCTGATTGAACTCAGTGAGAAGTCCGACGTAGATATGGTGGCCTTCTATCATCTTGTCCCTGTTCCGCCAAACTCTCTGCTGAAAGATGTATTTATGCGCGGAGCGCCAGACAACGTGATACTCACAGAAGATCTGATGTGGTTTGAACTGCCTGTCGACAGTGACGACATTGTTGTTAATCGACCGTGAGCGCCAATCCAGCAATTCAGCTGGTGAATCGATAGCCAGCTGGAAAAATGGAACTGCCAAAAGAGTTAGTTTCCAGTCAAAACGTACAAGGCAATCAGCCCGCAGTGGCTCATCGCACCAGCAAAGACAAAGCAATGCCAGATCGCATGATTAAAAGGAATGTTTTTGTTCAGGTAAAACATGACACCAACACTATAGGCCAGGCCTCCGAACACCAGCAAAGCGAACCCTGCCAATGGCAAGGCCTGGTACAGCTGGTAAATGACTACCACCGACAACCATCCCATCAGTAGATAAGAACCGACAGAAATCCATTTATACCTACCTGCGAAAAATGCTTTGAATACCAAGCCAATGATCGCCATTGCCCAAACAGCAGACAACACCACTTTGGATGACAGGCTATCAATGGTGATTGTCAGTAACGGCGTAAAACTGCCGGCTATAAGCAGGTAAATAGCACAGTGGTCAAAGCGTTTTAGAATATGTTTTACATTCGGTTGAGAAATCGCATGGTACAAGGTCGATGAGAGGAACATTAAAACTAAACTGATGCCATATATGACAATGCCGGCTTTCTGCCACCCGGTTAAATGCAAGGGCATGATGCTAATCATGTAGTACAACGCCACAACAGCGACCAGACATCCAATGCCATGAGTCATTGCGTTCGCGAACTCTTCTCGTGGGGTGTAAGGCGCACTATAAGTCATGGTCGCTACTGTACCCGGAATAATGCGAGCGTCCGAATCATATTCGGACATACATTGCGTCGGGCTATGCCACTAGCCGCTGACGATAATCGCTGGGAGTTACCCCATTCCACCGCACAAAGGCGCGGCGGAAGTTAACCGTCTCACTATAGTCCAGCAAATGCGCAATATCCGCGACGGTTAGCTCGGTGGCTGCAAGATACTGCCGGGCCAGCAGATCTCTGATTTCATCGAAAATAGTTCTGAAACTGGTTGATTCCGCCTCCAGTCGCCGCCTTAAGGTTCGCTCACTCACGTGCAGCCTTTCAGCCGTCTGTGCGATATCAATGAAGTCACCCGCCGATTGAATCAACAACTGCCGCACAGCGGCGGTGGTTTTCTCGGCGATATTCAGCCCGCGCAAGATCTCCTCACACTGTTGCTGGAAAACTATATGTTGTGAACGATTTGCCGTTTT
>CALJGI010000017.1 GCA_938074045.1 uncultured Halieaceae bacterium | reverse complement strand
GAAGGCTGGCCTGAGGCAACAGTGTGTCAAGGTGTCCCTTTAGCCTGGCTGGGTTATCTCCTGTCCTGAAGCCTCTCGTTGTGGCATAGGCCAGTATTGTTTCAATTCTACCTCGGACCCTGGAGGCTGTTTCAGTTTTGGTAGTCCATATTGGTTCCAGTACTTTTACGATATGTTCTGTAGAAACATCTGATACGGCTAACTTACCAATTATGGGACTGGCGTAGGTTTGCAAACTGCTTCTCCACTGCGCCTCGGATTTTGGGTTCTTCCACTTTTTCTCTACTGATGAAATATAGCTTGCGGCGCATTCATCAAAGGTTTTACGGCTTGCTCTGGCAGCTGCCAACTCGTCTCTGCGCTTTTGGCGTTCTGCTACTGGATCTATCCCTATTTGGATCTGCCGGTGCATTTCTTTGGCAAGGTCACGTGCTGCTTTTAGGGTGATTGTGGGGTACCCACCTAATCCAATGTCTCTAACTTTACCGGCTACGGTGGCCCTCAATATCCAGGAACGAGCTAATCTGTTCGATACCTGTAACTTCAGGCCGGTAACGCCACCTACAGTGTAAACTCCAGGTTTTGATAATTTACGCACTGCCATATCACTTAACGGCGCTACTATCTTTGGCATGTCTTAATGTACCCACGAACCTACTCACGAATAGGTGCAATATACAGTGATCTCCAATGAGATTCAATGAGACAAGGTGAGAAAGGAAAGGGGAGATTTTGGATATCTAATTAGTTGATTAATAAAGATTAAATGTATTGTATTGTTACATATTTCAGGAAGTTATGATCACTCATGAAGATGGCGGACGGCGGACTCCTCCTCCGCCATACAACTAAAAGGGGTCTTCGGGCCCTTTTTTTGTTACCATCCCTACTGTCAGATTTTCGGTACCAATCTTGATTTTTGAGTAATTCGGCCTTATATATTGTCAAAGTAGTCGGCGATCTCGCCAGATTTCATTTGGAGGTAAGAAACATGCAACCCAACAGTCTTCATCAGAGCGGCCTAAATACGGTTGATTCCGCACTAGCCACCAACAAGGTACTGCGCAACACCTATCTATTACTGTCAATGACACTGGTGTTCAGCGCCGTCACTGCCGGGATAGCCATGGCCATGAATATCGGCCGGGGAACAGCCTTGATCATGATGCTGGCATCCTTCGTTCTATTGTTTGTGGTTAATCGCAATGCCGATAACGAAAAAGGTATTTACGCTATTTTTGCCTTCACCGGTTTGCTGGGAGCATCTCTGGGGCCAATGTTAAATGCTTATATGGCCCTGCCTAACGGCCCTGCACTGGTTATGCAGGCACTGGGTGGCACCGCCTTGGTGTTTTTTGGTCTGTCCGGTTATGCACTCACAACCAGAAAGGACTTTTCCTTTATGGGAGGATTCCTCATTGTCGGCCTGCTGGTTGCCGTTGTTGCCATGATTGCCAATATATTCCTGGCCATCCCGGCACTGCAGCTGACGATTTCAGCTGCCATGGTGTTCATTATGTCTGGTCTGATCCTGTTTGATACCAGCCGTATTATCAGCGGTGGAGAAACCAACTACATCCGCGCTACCATGTCTCTGTACCTGAACATCTACAACCTGTTCATCCATTTGCTGCATTTGCTGACCGCGTTTGGCGACGACTGACCATCAAGGGTAGGCATCCAAGCCCCGGCATAGTCCGGGGTTTTGTTTTTAAGGGGCAGACAAAATACGGTCCGATGCTAAACTCCAGATATGAACTACGCTCTCCTCGTCCTATCCCCCGCCCATTCCAGCCAGGGCGCCCGCAGCGCACTGCTGTTCGCACGGGCTGCTGTTGCCCGGGGACACAAGATTGAGCGCGTATTCTTTTACGGCGATGCTGTCCATGCCGCATCCGCCCTGATTGTAGCCCCTCAGGACGAGGTAGACCTCACCTCTGAATGGGCCACGCTGGTGGCTGACAACGGTACCGAGCTTTTGGTCTGTGTAGGGGCGAGTCTGCGCCGTGGACTACTGGATGAAACCGAAGCCAAACGCTACAGTAAATCTCAGTACAACTTGCACCCCGCTTTTGAAATCGCTGGGCTGGGACAGCTGGTCGAAGCCAGTCAGACCTGTGATCGATTGATTACCTTTTCTTGATCATGCCAGAACTGACCCAAAAAAATATTGTCATTCTGTGCCAACAGCCTCCCTATGGCAGCGCCACTGCCCGGGAAGGCATAGAGCTTTGCCTGGCGGCATCGGTATACCTATCCGAGCTGAAAGTAGTGTTCACGGGTGACGGCGTCTGGCAACTTGTTCGAGGACAGGACACTACGAACAGTGGCAACAAACAGCATGACAAATTACTCGCAGCATTTCCGCTGTACGATATCGACCTGGTATATGCTGACCAATCTGCACTGGACGCCCGCGAGCTAAGCCCTGGTAACCTTATCGACGGGGTGACCGCCATTAGCGCCGAAGAGCTAGCGGCCATCCTGGCTAACGCTGAGCAGGTTTTAAGCCTGTGACGCTGCATCTGATACAGCACGCGGACTCAGCCAGCCTTGAGAACTGCCTCAGGCACGCCGGTGCCAAAGATGCGGTATTGTTTCTACAGGACGGCATTTACGCTCTGGTAAGCGGCAAGAACAAACTGGAGAACTTTCATGGCCAACTATTCGCTCTGGCTGACGATCTCGCCGACCGCGGGCTGACCGCTCGCTGTCCCGAGCACGTTCAACCCATCGCTGTCGATGGCTTTGTTGAGCTGACGGAATCGCACTCGCCCTGTGTGAGTTGGCGTTGAGTCATGGGGACAGCTGTACTCAATGTCGGCGCACGCAAGCTCGCCATCGATGAGGAAGGCTTTCTCGAATGCCTGGATGACTGGGACAGGGACACAGCCGCCGCCCTGGCTGGCGCCGAAGGTATCGAACTGCAGGAGCCCCACTGGGAAATAATTCACGCCATTAGGCAGTTTTATGCAGACTACGACCACGCACCGCCGATGCGGGCACTGGTCAAGTTCATCAAAATTTCGCTGGGGGCTAATAAGGCTCGCAGCGTGTATTTGCTGAAACTATTTCCGGGCAGCCCCGCCCTGCTGGCGGCAAAAATCGCGGGCTTACCCCGCCCCGACAACTGTCTGTAATAAACGAAAACACATGCCACTGAGTAACATCATTCCGGCAAACTATGACAACTTGTTTGCCCAGAAAATCGATGTGTTGCGTGAACGCCTAGCGCCCTTCTGTGACGGCTCGGAGCATTGGACCACCGTCGCGTCTTCACCTGAGGCCTACCGGCTACGTGCCGAGTTTCGCATGTGGCACGAAGGCGATGCGCTGAATTATGTGATGTTCCGACCCGGCGAACCCCGGGACCCCATCGCAATAACTCACTTCCCCGTGGCAAGCCAGGCGATTCAGGCACTTATGCCAAGACTGTTGGCCGCTCTGCAGGACAACCCTGCCCTGCGACGCAAGCTTTTCCAGATCGAATTTCTGAACACACTCAAGGGCGATATGCTGGTCACGCTGATTTACCACCGCCCGCTGGAAACCGATTGGGAAATCGAGGCTGAGACACTGTCGACAAATCTGGCGGTTAATATTGTTGGTCGCAGCCGTAGGCAGAAGATTGTGATCGGTGCCGATCACGTCGAAGAGTGTCTGCAGGTTGACGGCGAGCAGTTTTACTTTCGTCAATACGAACAGTCTTTCACGCAGCCCAATGGCGAGGTGAACCAGGCCATGATCGCCTGGGCTCGCCGTGCAGCGGCGGACATCGGCGGCGACCTGCTGGAGTTGTACTGCGGTAACGGTAACTTCACGCTGCCTCTGGCTGCGTGTTTTGATCGTGTGCTCGCCACTGAGGTTGCCAAGTCTTCCATCGCGGCGGCCAAACACAACGCCGACGTAAACCAGGTGAACAATGTGACGCTGGTACGGCTCTCAGCGGAAGAAGTCTCCCAGGCGCTGGAAGGCGTCAGGCAGTTTCGACGCTTGCGAGATGTGTCACTCGAAGATTTCAATTTCAGCACGGTTTTCGTTGATCCACCCCGGGCGGGACTGGATGAGCATTCCGAGACCATGGTTACCCGTTATGACAACATCCTGTACGTTTCCTGCAATCCGGAGACCCAGTGCGACAATCTAAAAACAATCTGCAAAACACACAAGATTGTCCGAATCGCTGCCTTTGACCAGTTTCCCTATACCGACCATTTGGAATGTGGCCTGCTACTGGCACGGCGCGACTGAGATTCCGACGCGGCTGGACTTACCAGCGCAAGCCCAGCTCATGCAGCCTGCGCCCCAAAACATCATCCAGACGTCCCATATCCCGGGCGTGAACATCGATAAACTCCAGTGACTGCTGCTGATAGACTTCCTGCCTGGCCAGTTTCAGCGAAAGCGACCCGTGCTCTTCCTGCTCTTCC
The DNA here is from genome assembly GCA_938074045.1 of uncultured Halieaceae bacterium. Classification (GTDB taxonomy): domain Bacteria; phylum Pseudomonadota; class Gammaproteobacteria; order Pseudomonadales; family Halieaceae; genus CALJGI01. The sequence continues at coordinate 81,855 of CALJGI010000017.1, read as the reverse complement.
CAACATTCGATGTAAACGCCAGCGCCAGGAAGATAAAAGTCCGCATACAGCTCGTCTGTAGTGGGCAAGCGTCGGGCGTGGGCGTGGGCGAGTTGCGCCAAGTAAAGCCAGTTGCATACATGCAGTGCTAGCTGCGAGGGCAAACGGTGTCCATCCAGGGCGACGTAATCCTCCGAAACAGCTGCGTCGAACATATCCTCAACAGCAAGTGGCTGCACCTCAAAATGAGACAGATTCTGCAATTCTCGTTTGATAACTTCATCGTCCACAATGTCCCGGGGCCAGTGAACAAACAGGGCACCGGAATTTTCACTTTCTGACTGCACGCCCCCCAGGGTCTTACCACGCCCTGTAATCTCCCAGCCTAGCAAGGTATGTTGTTGTAAACCCAATTCTGCGAAAGCGCGGTTAACAATACGCGGGTGCAGCTTGAAACAGCGCGCCACTCCAGCAGTGGTGAGTTTCTGCTGGGCCTCAATGGCCGACACCAGCTGATGTTGTTCCAGATCAGCAGGCCACACAATGTAGCGACCGTAGCGATTGCTCTCGATATAGCTGCCGCCCTCAAACTCACCCTTGGTTGTCAGAGCCCAACCAGAATCAATGCGCTTTATCCAGCCGTAATCCTGCAATGATGCAAACAGTTGTTGCGCAGGTATATCCAGAGCCCGGGCCAGCGCCGAGGTGGATATTTTTTTGTCGCCTTCAGCCACTGGTACCCTCTTCGTCGCATGGATATAGCTGCGACAGCTGCCGATAAACTTCATCAGAAAAATCGGCCTGGGAGCTGTCGAGGACATCCAGAATTTCCGTCAGGTGTTCGTTGTCCTCCCGCCCCTGCCAGGTCTTGATGTAGTGCCCCTCTTTGTAGCCATGGTCCTGACGAAAGAAGTTGAGTACGTTTTTGCCCACATATTGTTTAAAGAGTTGGGGGAAATCCATCTCGGCAGCGGCCATCAAATCAAGAAAACAGATCACTGAAAAGCTCTTCGATTCCAGGCAGGACTGAGCCAGGCTTTCCGTCGCCGTCAGCACGTCGGCTCCGGTCGCCTGCCAGTTATCTATATCCGCATTGATGGCGTCCGCGAGCTGATCAATCGATTGCCCGGGACGGAATAACGCACTCATGCCAAAATGCCAGATATCCACGATCTCCAGTCGAACCTGCCCCATATCCGGCACCTGCTTCTTCCACCACTTGTAACCGTAGTGGTCAATCAGTTCGCCGCACTCAATCCAGGCCGCGCGGTACCACTCGAAATTCTGCTCTATCCAGGTCGGATGCACACGGGTATTCATACGGTCCTGCATGGTGAGCATGGTGACTAACGCTTGTTTCATTGAAAGGTCTCTCAGTTCTCAGTAGTTAGTGCGGTAATAGCCTGATGGATCTGCAACAGCGCTGTTGCCTGCTCCACGTGTAGCTGTTCCACCAACCTGTTATTCAATACGGCGACGCCAGCGCCTGCTACTTCAGCCTGGGACCAGGCCTCCAGTATCGCCCTGGCATTCGCAACCGCCGCCTCATCCGGCGCGAAGCAGTCATTAGCCACATCAATTTGGCTGGGATGAATCAGGGATCGACCATCAAATCCCAGGGCGCGGCTTTGCTCGCATGCGTTCATAAACCCCTCTGAATCCGCGATATCAGTGTAGACCCCATCAAGCACATCAACACCCGCCGCTCGTGCCGCCATCACAGTGCGACTGAGGGCGTACTGAAAACCGCATCGACCAACGGTATGGGGTATACGGGTTTCCTTGGACAAATCCTCCAGGCCCATGACCAGCACAGCCAGCCCAGATCCCGCCGCCGCAATAGATTCAATCTGGGTGATCGCCTGGGGCGTTTCTACCATGGCCCATAATGCCGGTGGAGTGCTGGTGTTCTGCACCAGATCACTGCTTAGTTTGTGGATGTCGGCAGCGTTGTTCACCTTGGGGAGCAGCAGTGCATCCGCGCCCGCGTCAGCGAGCGCGGCCACATCCTGCAGATACCATTCGGTATCGCCGGCATTGATACGGACCACCAACTCGCGCTGCCCGTAACCGCCCTGTTTCAGCGCTTGCAGAATTTGCTCACGGGCAAGTGATTTGGCGGTAGGTGCCACCGCATCTTCCAAATCGAATATCACCGCATCCGCCGCGAGCGTACGCGCTTTTTCCAACGCACGTTGATTCGAGCCGGGCATATACAAGCAGGATCGACGGGGTCGCACGTCCATTGGTCCTTTTAAATAGGCTTTGAGTGATGGGCCAAGTGCTAGTCAGCCAGATATCGTCGCTGCAAGTGATTTACGAAAACGCCGGCATCCAGCGTTGAGCCAGAGGCTGATTCCAGCATAAGTGGTGCAGGCAGTAAACAACCTTTGCTATGCACATTTTCTCTCAACCACGCCAGTAGATGACTGAAGTCCCCCTTCTGTAAATCAGATAGCATGGCGGGGCGGGCTCGTTTGGCTGCGGCGAATAGCTGTGCCGCCATCATAGCGCCCAGACTGTAAGTGGGAAAGTAACCGAACAATCCACACATCCAGTGAACATCCTGCATACAGCCGTTGTTATAGTCGCCACGGGTATCCAGCCCCAGAAAGGACTGCATTTTTTCATTCCACAGCTCCGGTATATGGTCGACCTCAATCTGGCCTTCAATCAAGGGCTTCTCAATGTCGTAGCGCAGGATCACGTGCAACGGATAGGTGACCTCGTCGGCATCAACGCGAATCAGACCACGCTCCACCTTAGTGTAATGGCGGTAAAGATTGTCGACGGACCAGACCTGATCATCGCCACCACCATCGACCAATATGTTTCGAGCAATAGGAGCCAGATAGGTCACGAACTCCCGGGATCGGCAAGCCTGCATTTCCATCAACAGAGACTGACTCTCGTGCTCACCGGCACCCAGCGCGGTTCCCACGGGCTGGTCGCGCCACGCCTGTGGCAGGCCCTGTTCGTACATGGCGTGCCCAGTTTCGTGCAGCACACCCATCAGGGACTGCAAAAAATTGCCCTCGCTGTAACGCGTGGTTATGCGCACATCCTCAGGCACTCCACCACAAAATGGGTGGTGGCTAATATCCAGGCGTCCGTGTTTAAAATCGAAACCCAGCACCTTCATCATTTCCAGGCCCAATTCTCGTTGTGAAGCCTCGCTAAAATGATCCCCCAACGGCAGCATTGGCTTAGACGCCTGATGATCCAGCACTTCGTTCAGAAAGTCCGGCAGAAAGTTGCGCAGGGTTTCAAACTGCCGATCAATCTCGCTGCTGCGTACGTCGGGCTCAAACAAATCCAGCAACGAATCATAACGGCCCAGACCGGTAGCATCGGCGCGTATGGCGGCCTCTTCCCGGGCCAGCGCCACGACTTCAGTCAACAGGGGTTTCATGCCCTCCCAGTCATTGGCAGCACGCCGTTCTCGCCATGCCTGCTCAGAGCGTGCGCAGGCCCGGCTCTGCTTCTCGACAAAGTCATCGGGCAGACAAGTTGCCAGCGTGACTTCCCGTTTTATTTCCCGCAGATTGGCTTGCTGCCACTCATCGAGGCCACGCTCTTCCTCTGCTTCTGACAGCCACTCCCGCAACAGGGGATCAGTCTTGCGTTGATGCACCAGCACCGCCAGCGCAGCCATAGCTCGAGCCCTGGCCTCGCCGCCACCAGAGGGCATCATGCTGGCTTCATCCCAGCCCAGGATAGCCTGGGCGTGGTCGAGATCAGCAATGGCCCGGAAGTGTTGTTCGAGCTTTTGGTAGTGACTCATGGTTGTTATCCAGTCTTATGATCAGACGGCAGTAATAAACTCATTCGCGTACCACTGCAACTGTTGAATCTTTTTGTCCACATCAACGTCGGGTTCCATCTCGTACAAGTTGCGGAAACCAATGACGACATCCGTCACGCCGATGTCTTCGAGCTGACGAATCCCTTCCTGGGTGAATGCATTAGACCCGGTGGTGAATACTTTGTAGGGCGCTGACTCAGTACCCATTTCCGCCCTCAGTGCTGTGATCTTTTCAATATACGCGGTCAACGCAGCCATATCAGCTCCCGCACACATCCAGCCATCATTGCGCGCAGCTCGGCGCAGGGCCACGTCGGTATGCCCACCAATAAGAATATTCGTGGGAACCGTTGGCACAGGATTCATTTTGGCGGCTGGCATTTGATGGAGCTCACCTTGGTAGGCAAAGTAGTCGCCGCTTTCCAGTCCGCGGATGATATCGATCTGCTCATCAAGCCGTTTTCCGCGTTTTGCCCAGGCGACCTGAGTGACAGCGAAATCTTCTTCCCAGGGGCTGATGCCAACACCGAAATCAAAGCGGTTACCGAACAATTGCTGAATACCCTGCACCTGCTTGGCCACAATAGCAGCTTGCCGTATAGCGAGCTTATAAACAAAGGTGGCAAAGCGAATCCGTTCAGTCACCGCCGCCATGGCGGTCACCGCCACCAGGGACTCAATGAAGGGCACAGACTCCAGGAACTCCCGGCTGCCGTCAGCATTGTAGGGATATTTGGAGCTGGCCTCCCTGGGATAGCAAATGCTGTCTGGCACGGTAATTCCGTGGTAGCCGGCCTCTTCGGCGGCGCGTGCGAGCGGCAGATAGTGGTCGGCCTCACACATGCCTATTTGGTAATGAAATCTCACTGAATGCTCCTGGCGATTTTGATTCGGTTTATGGACAGCAAGGTTATACAATCTCGCGGGTTACCGTAATGGCATGCGGCAAATCCTGTGAATCGGGTCAATATTCTGGTCTTTCTGTTAGTTCGAAAGCAGTTTGGGGTCAGTTCGGACAGAATTGATTTGCCGCAGCGATAGTGCGTTCGATCGCAGTATCATCGATATCCAGATGCGTAACCATGCGCTCCGGGTACTCTCCGGAAACCACGATACCCCGTTGTGCCAGATGTTGCCGCCAGGGTACAACCATGTCGGCGCTGGCAAGCCGCACAAAAACCATGTTGGTGTGTTGCGCCTCCAACGTCAGATAGGACAAGCCGGACAGCCCCGCGGCCAATGCTTCAGCGCGCCGCTGATCTTCTACCAGCCGCGTTACATTGTGATCCAGCGCATACTCACAGGCAGCGGCCAGGATGCCGGCCTGACGCATCCCTCCGCCAACCACTTTACGCCACCGCCTGGCGCGATCTATGTAGTCCGCCGAGCCACACAACATAGAGCCTACGGGTGCACCCAGGCCCTTAGAAAAACAGAAGGTTGCAGAATCATATTTCTTTGTAATATCAGCTATTTGAACGCTTAAGTTAATGTGTGCATTAAATACTCGCGCACCGTCCAGGTGCATGTCCAAACCCTGCTCGTCGCATAGCTCTCTGGCCGCCTGTTGGTATTCCAGGCTCAGCACCTGCCCCGAATGGGTATTCTCGAGGCACAACAGCCGCGTACGGGCATAGTGTGAGTCATCCGGCTTGATTGCTGCCAATACGGCCTTTAGATCAAGCGTGCCATCGGGTAAATACTCCAACGGCTGTGGTTGTATCCCGCCCAATGCCGCCGCACCTCCCCCCTCATAGCGATAACTGTGGGCCTGTTGCCCGACAATATACTCATCACCCCTCTGACAGTGGGTCATCAGAGCCAGCAAATTGGACTGAGTGGCGCTAGTAGTAAAAAGGCCTGCCTCCATACCGGCCAGCTCAGCAACCCGTGCTTCCAGACGATTGATGGTGGGATCTTCGCCATAGACATCATCCCCCACCTCGGCAGCCGCCATGGCAGAGCGCATCCCCGCACTGGGGCTGGTTACGGTGTCACTGCGAAAGTCGGCGATTGGGTTCGGCATTGAGCTCAGGTAGTTTGATTTCCAGTGCGGTGATACTAGCCGAATCTGTCAATGGAATGACATAGCTACCAGAGAATTTCACCATAACAGCCTCGTGCCCGCGTCCATTTGCACGCAGCGGCGCACGTATCAGCCGTGGGTCGGCCATCTCGATTAGCTCCTGTCGGCCATCCCGCCGCAGGATGTTCAGAGCTACCTTGCCATCACGACGTACCTGGCCACGAGTCACAGCCAGCGTCATCGGACGACGCTGAGCTTGTAACTGAGAGGGCTGTAACTGAGAGGGCTGCATCTGAGCATGCTGGGGTCGGCCGGCCAACATCCTTACAATGCGATGCCCGTCCTCGTTATAGCGCACCAGAACGCCCTCGCCTGCGGATACCATTTGCCCCAATGGCAGCAGTAGCAATCCTGCCAGCATCGCTTTGATGGGTATTAATCGACTGTTTTTCATGGCTCTACCACCCTGACCAGCCAGTCGTGGTTGTACGCTGTAAGATTGTCCGGATCGTTTCTGACGGCACCCGAGCCCTCATCAACCGCCACTTCAACCAGATACGCCCCGGGGGTCTCGGAGCTGAAGTTGACGGAATTACTATCCGCGGCCACCAACTGTTCCACACCGTTCACCTCCCAGGAGACTCGCTGCAAATCGGTGTCATAGTGCAGTTCGAGTCGCAGAGTAACCTCTTCACCGGGTGCGACATCAATTTCAGTTGCGGCTGGCGTTGCCTCCCTGACCACCCCGGAGACCCGGTAGGACGCAAGAATCCAGGCCTCGGAGTTTACCGGACCAAAGTCCGCACCGTTGCTACGCATACGGGAATCCTCGGTGGGTCGATAAAATCCGGTTGCGTGGTAATAACCACCTTCGAAAATACCCACACCCGCCTCCTTGGGCTGCGAGGGCACATTGTTGTGATCTTCAATCCACAGGCTCCAGGGCACCGCTTCGGGGGTCATAAACTGGGTCAGATTACCGAGCTCGCCCTCCCGCCAGAATGGCAGAAAGGTCGGCGCGATAGCCTCGTCAACGTATTCATCACCGAGACTCGCGAAACTATGACCCATTTCGTGTAGAGCCACTTCCGTCGCACCGATGGAAAACACTGGCACGTCGCCGCCGGATCCGCCGTATTGTTCAGAATTCACCATAAGCACCGGGATAGCCTCAGCATCGGTGGTCACGGTATGTAATTCATCGTAGATCAGAGCTTCATCCGTACAAATAAGACGAGCCACATCAAAACACCCGAACCCAGAATTGAACGCGGAATCGACAGTGTCGATGCCGTGTTTAGGGTCGATGCCGCTGTCATTGGATATGGTCTGGATCACATGGACATTCCAGTGCGCCACATACGCAGCAATGCCCTCATCCTCGAGAATAAAATCCAGGTAGGAGACGCCATCTACGGTCAGTTTGTTCTGCTCTTCAGCGGTATAGCCATCCGCGAGTATGTACAGGTGCACACCGGCTACGCAGCGATCCCCCTGAATGGTGGTCACGTTGTCGGCAACGGAGTCATCGCTGTTGTCGCCAATGCCGTCGCAGTCGACGTCAGCGGATTCCAGGGGATCATCGGGGAACCTATCGCTGTTGTCGCCAACCCCATCGCCATCAGAATCGGTGCTTTCCAATGGGTTGCGCGGAAAGGCATCGGCATTATCACCTACACCGTCCAGGTCGGTGTCTTCCCATTCGGTGGGGTTGTTGGGAAATACATCATCAGCGTCCGGCACTCCGTCATCGTCGGCATCGGGGTTAATCTCCTCGAATACGGCGATAGATGGAGGCATATCGAAATCAGGCCAGGCTGCATCAAAGGCCTGCACAAAATTGGCCTCAAACAGAAACTCACACAAGGTATCTACCGAGAAATAGGAACAGGGTAATCCCTCCCAACCGACAAAGCGCCAGCCCTCTCTGGGCACGGGTTCATAACGAACATCGTAGGTGTCCGTGGTCTCGTTAACCGTACAGGCTACGTCACCGGCATTAAACTGCTCCAGCGTGCAGCCACGGCCGGTGCCGTTCAATTCGTTGATATCACCCTCGCCCACAATAATCAATGGATGCTTGCAGGCTTGCAGCACCAGAATGGCCACCATGATTGTTAACGCGCGGATCATATATAAACCGTCATCCCTGCAACCCGACACATACTGAAGTGTAAGCGGTGTAGCTTGTCGTTGGACCGCAAGAACTGTGTAGTGTTCGACGAAACTATGGCTCAACTGTTAGATATTCTGGTAGAGGATGTAAGCAATCATCAGTGGACACACGAACTTGACGTAGGTGGGCCATATCTTCCAGAACAACGAATGTTCGACCTTGGGGTTACCGCTCTGAAGTTCTTTGAGGATGCTATCTCGATGCCAGATCCAACCGGCAAAGACACAGAACATAAAGCCCAGTGCTGGCTCGCTATAGCGCGTGGTCAGAGAGACCACAAAGCCAAACAATTCATCGAAATTAAGCAGCACCACAAAACTGCCCAGGGCGATCAAACCGCCTGCCACCAGCACCGCCTTACCACGAGTCATGTCGTGATTTTCAATAGCGTAGGACACCGGCACTTCCAGCATTGAAATCGATGAGGTCAAAGCGGCAATGCTCATCAGCACAAAGAACGCGAAGCTCACAAATAACCCCGCCTGGCCCATGGTGTCGAACAGGGCTGGCAGCACGGTGAAGATCAGCGTGTCTTCCGAAATCAGCGCGCCACTGGCATCAAATATCTCCACACCATTGTGCATGGCGACATACATGGCAGGAATAACCAGGAAACCCGCCATCACCGCGATGGCGACATCGGCCATAGTCACCAGGCCGCCAACCAGCGGCAGGTTTTCTTCCTTGTTGATATAGGAGCCGTAAATCAACATGGTGCCGACACCCAGTGACATGGAAAAGAAAGCTGAACCCAACGCACTGATAATCAACTTGGGCTCAAATACCCGGCTGAAATCTGGCACCAGATAAGCCCGCAAACCATCGCTGGCCCCATCCAGTGTCAATACGTAAACGATCAGCAATACCAGAATCAACAGCAGTACCGGCATAAGCCGGGTGGACCATTTCTCGATGCCATTCTGCACGCCGCTGTTAATGACAAAAATGGTCAAACACATAAAGCCCAACATAAACAGCACATTGCGGGACATCCCGAAGCCCACCAACCAGTCCGCCGCGCCCTGCATACCCAGCATCAAAAAAACCGGTTCCAGAAAATGGGCGATCATCCACCCCGCCACGATGGCGTAAAAGGTGAGAATCAGACTGGCAATCACTACGCCATAAACACCGGTAAAGACACCCAGCCGCCGTGTAACAGGCCCGGTGGAAATGCTCTTGAGCGCAGCCACAGCATTGGATTGTGCATGCCGGCCGATAATCAGTTCAGCCATAAAGGCGGGATAGGCCAGAAAAAAAGCCAGTACCAGATAAACCAGCAGAAAGGCCGCGCCACCATTACCGGCGGCCTGGGTGGGAAAGCCCCACACATTGCCCAGGCCTACCGCGCTGCCGGCAGCGGCCATGATAAAGCCCAATCGAGAGCTGAATTCTCCCCGTGCTGCTGCCATGCAGTAGTACTCCCGTTCTTATGTGCTTATAAGGGTGTTGCCTCGGCCTTGCGGGAGAAATGGTAGAGCATAGCGCGCGACAACTCTAGTACCATTTGCCGCTTGCCTACCGCGTCACAGCTTGGCAACGGCGGATTGGACCGCCGCATTCAGTTCGGGATCAGTCAGCACACCAGACTCTACATCAAACACACTGTGAAACCCGGGCACCGCCACGCTGCCAACTATTACAGCCCCGAAATGCGGGCCGGAGCGCACAGCGGCATCCAGCACCCCTGCCCCGCCGCGACCACCGGGCGACGTCGCCAGGAAGACACTGGATTTGCTCTGAAACACCCTGGTGTCGATACGGGATGCCCAATCAAACAGATTCTTGTAGGCGGCTGTATAGGAGCCGTTGTGTTCGGCGAAGGAGATGATTAGCGCCTCAGCATCGCCGATCTTATCCAGAAACTGTTGCGCCAGTTCAGGCTGCCCCAGCTCCGCCTCCCGCTCCATACTGAACAGCGGCAGCTCATAATCGTTTATGTCGAGCATCTCGACCTCGGCATTGTCCACCATACTGGCGGCATAGGCCGCCAGTTTCTGATTGATGGACTGCCGACTATTGGACGCGGCAAACGCTAATACTTTCATGATGTCCTCCTTCAATTTTTCTGGTGATGTGATGAGCCCGATTCAAATCAATCGTCGCTGGGTCGATTTCGCTCTTCCGGCAGATCACTCAGGTACTGTACAAACTCCACTTCAAATCCATCCGGATCAATAAAGTAGCAGTTCTTGCGAAACGGCTCTTCCCGGCCGCAGTGTGACAGTGCATAGCCGGCGTCCTCCATTCTTTGAATCAGCGCTTCTATGTTGTCCACCACGTAGCCAAAGTGTGCCACGCCCACCTGATGGCCACTCAAATCACGGATCGGTTTGTCACCATCATTGTTAAATGTCAGGTAGTTATCGTCATCCCCGAAATGCAGCCACTGGCGATGTTTGCCATACCACTCCCCTTCACCGCGCTGGCGTACCCACCAGTGGGGGAAAGCTGTGCCGTAAAATTGGACCGCTGCCTCGAGATCAGTTACCACCATATTCAAGTGTTCTAAACGTATCATGATGTTTTCCTTTTGTTGCAAATTTGTTCAGCCTGTGAAGTAGTCTATTACCTCAAGTTAGGTTAAGGTAAAGTGTTTTTTACATTAAAATTTTGGTAATTTTGTACCTGCGTAAACCCCTAATCACAACCCTGGGCAAAAATCACTTGAGGGATGGGCCTACGCGCATATTCAGAAAAATCTGCTAGGCTATATGTCATCGCTTTACGAATGGAATCGGAACCTTGTCGATATAAACTTCACTCGCAATAATCGTTGTGGTTTTACTTGGTGCATCCAGGCACCCTCTGGCCATCGTCGGCAAAGGCGATATTGTCGATCTCAATGGCACAAGCTTTGGTTGTACGCTGGAGCAGTACCAGGTGGCCGATATCGCGTGCACAGAAAATGACATACAGGGCGACTATCTGGTGAACTATGTACCGACGCCGCGAACTGGATGGGAGTTCTCACACTGGAAAGGATCCTGTGGCCACCTCTCCGAGCCGCCAAACTGTCGTTTTGATGTGCCGGCGGTATGGGTCAACTACTGGGATACGGAAATTGGTGTTCCTATTCCAACGCTCACCGCCGTGTTTACCGAGATCGATCCCCCCCAGGCCGAGGCAGGAGCAGACCAGGTGGTCGACGAGCAAGTGACAGTGACGCTGGATGCTTCAAGTAGTGCGGCCGCAAGCGGAACCATAGAACTGTACGAGTGGTCGCAGCTCAGTGGTACAGCCGTGGAGTTCGACCCAACTATACAAAAAACGACCAATCCCATCAGAACTTTTACTGCACCAACGCTGGTCTCCGAGGCGATATTGGTATTTGAAGTAACCGTGACCGATAGTAATGGGCTTACCGCAGTCGACAGCGTCGCCATCACTGTGCAGCCGGTGAATGCCACGCCAACAGCCGAGGCCGGTGGATTTCAACATGTGAATTCGCTAGCTACAGTATTACTGCCCGGAGCCGGCGCGGACAGCGATGGCACGGTAACCTTCCAGTGGGCACAGGTTGAGGGCCCACACGTAGAACTCAGCGCTGCGACTACCCCGACCCTTACGTTCGTGGCTCCCACCGTCACCGACGAAGCTTTTTTTATATTTGAACTCACCGTCACTGACAACGAAGGTGCCACGGCAACGGATCGGGTGACCATTCGTGTTACGCCTATCATATTACCCGCAACCGCCAACGCCGGCGCCGATCAAGAGGTTGTGCAACTGAGCAACGTGTCACTCGATGGGACAGCCAGCAGCACCGGCTCGGGGGAAACGCTAACTTACACGTGGCAGCAAACCTCCGGACCGGATGTCGAAATGATCGATGCAGACACCGAGGCACCATCATTCACAGCACCACGCTCTAGCACCGCCCTGACGCTGGCCTTTGAGCTGACCGTCACGGATAGCCTGGGAAGCTCGACAGACGCTGTGACGATCACGGTGAACCCTACCGTCAGTCATGACATTGTCTATAGCTACGACGAAGCCGGGCGACTAATCTCGGTGAGCTATCAGGGTGGCTCTACGATTAGCTACAACTATGACAATAACGGCAATCTTTTGTCACGCACGGTGGAGGTGGCCGAATGAAATCTGGGGTGCAACATTTCAAGGCTTGCGTCTGCGTGGTACTGCTGTTACTGACCGATCTGATTTTCAGCACTACGGCGAGCGCCCATGACTGCGACAAGTTCACAGACATGGAGCTGACCCCGGGGAGAATCAAGCGCTACACGATTACCGCCGATGTATCAGAATCCCAGGAGAGTTTTTACGAGCTGTCGTTTAATCTCGACCCAAACGTCGCATTGGTTGAGCCACCACCGAATGGCGGACTTCAGTTCAAGCGCGGGGTGTTTACAGTCACAGGGATAGCACCGGGCACCACCAGTGTCGCACTGAACTGGTCGTACGCGCCTAATAACGCCGGTGGAAGCTGCTTTTTCTCTATAGAGGTCTCTGATCCGGACGAAGAGCGTCGCTCCGCCGCGGCACACGCCTCGGCGACCAGCCATGGTGACCCGATCAATATGTGGACCGGTGAGCTGTACCAGGATTTTCCCGCGGACATTTATATCGACTCCGTTATCCCCCTGGTGTTCAGCCGCTACTATGCCAGCGGCCTTATAGACGATGGCCAGGCTGTATCCACCCTGGGTAGTAACTGGCTGCATGCCTACGAAGTAAGCCTGGTGCAAACCGACGACCGAATTGATATCGCCTTCCAGCGGGGGCTCGGCCTGCACTTTGAAAAATCGGGTGAATCGTGGGTGCTGATCGATCCGCTTGAAACGCCCTTTCAGTTGATAGCCGATGACAATGACTTTGTTCTGATGAACCCGCAGGACTGGATGCGCTGGCGTTTCGACGAATCGGGTAGATTGACCGAACTCAGCGATCGCAACGACAACATGCTCACCTTCGGCTACGACGGCCTGAACCTGGTGTCAGTCAGTGATGCCTTTGGCCATGCGCTTACCCTGCAGTACGCGTTTTTCCAGGAGTTGATCAGCGTCAGCGATGGCACCCGTACCATAAATTTTGAGCAACAGTTTTCCGGCAACCTCCGCCGGGTAACCGATGCGCTGGGCAACGTCACCCAGTACGCCTACGACAGTTCCGGACGCATGCTCAGCGAGACAGCACCGGAAGGCAACACACGCTACAGCCAAACCTATGATACTGACGGCCGAGTCGCCACCCAGACAGATGCGGCGGGCCATGTCTTTACGCTGGACTACAGCGGTAACACCAGCACCATCACTGACCCGCTAAACAATAGCCGAGACATACACCACACCAGTGACGGGGGCATGCAAAGTGAGGCAGATTTCGGCGGACAGGCCGCCTCGCAGAGCTATGACACGGTAGGTCGACCCGTGCAATTCACCAACCAGGGAGGCGGCACCAGCACCACGGTGTATCACGCGCCCTCTGGCCGCATCAGCTCGTTCACCGATGCGGCGGGTGCTACCACAACCTATGCCTGGGAGGCGCAGGTTCAGCACGGGCACACCTTTTACAACCTGGCATCCTATACTCTGGATGACGGTGCCAGCTACCAGTTCAGTTATGACGAACGCGGCAATCTGCTGTCCCTGACCAATCCCCTGGCGGAAACAACCACCTATACCTACAACAGCCGCGGACAGGTCACCAGTCAGCAAATGCCGCTGGGTGAAACCACCACATACACCTACTACGGTGATGGCATGTTGGCCAGCATTTCTGTAGCCGGGGAGCAGTCAGCAACCTTGCTCTACGATGATTTGAATCGCGTGACTCAGGTTGTCGACGGCGATGGCAATACCCGTGACTTCACCTATAACTACAACAATGCCCTGCTCTCCCAGACCAACGAACACGGCGAGACAGAAACGCTGGGCTATGATGGAAACGGCAATCTGGCCACGCTTACTGACCCGCTGGGCAACATAACGACCCTCACCTACGATGGCAACGACCGCATTGCGTCTGCCACGGACGCCCTTGGCACCACCACCTATGAGTATGACGAGCGCGGACGTCTGACCAGCGTCAATCAGCCCACTGATGAGCAAGCAGTTATGGGGTGGAGTGACGCCGGTTACCCTGTGAGCCTGACCGATGGCGCTGGGTTTACTTCGACCTTTGCCTACGATGAACGCGGTATTCTCAGCGGTATTACCAACCCCATGGGGCATACCTGGAACCTGCAAACAGATGACATGGGTTCGATTACAGCGGTGACGACTCCACTCGGCAACCTAACGAACTACACCCATGACAGTACTGGCCAACTGACGAACATCACCAACCCGCTGGGTGAACAAGTGAATTTTGAATACAGCGATGTAGGCGAACTCACGGCCGTGCGCTTACCTGCAGGACTTGAAGTGAGTTACGTACGCGATGCCGAAGGCAGCCTGAGCCAGATCACCGATCCCAATGGCGAAAACTGGTCGCGCCAACACAACACTCTGGGACGCATTGAGACCGCAACCGACCCATTGGATCGCACCACCACCCACACCTATGACTCGCGCGGACGATACGATTCCGTCACATTTCCGTCAGGTCGTACGCTCACCCTGGGGTATGACGGTGGTGACCGGGTGGCATCTCGAAGCTATAGCGACGGCCTTGAACTTGCCTATACCTATGATGGCGCTTCACGCCTGATTGAGGCTGAAGGTGTCAGCCTTGCCTACAACAGCGGTGGTTACATCTCGGCATCTAACGGCCAGAGGATGTCCTACGATGGCGTGGGTCGACTGACCAGCATCCTTTATGACACCGACAAACAGGTCTCATACGCCTACAACGAATGTGGATTGGTCGAGTTGATCACGGACTGGACGGGTGCTACGACAACGATTAGCTACAACGAAGCGACCCAACTTGCCGCCATCAGTCGGAGCAACGGCACGGTTTCAGAATACACCTACAATGAGGACGGCTACCTGACGGGCATCTCCCACCGGTTGGGAGAGGATGTTATTGCCAGTCTCACGTTCACCGTGAATGCCGTCGGTGACATTGTTGCGGCCCAGCGTGTGCTGCCCGCCTCCCCCCCGCTTGCCAGTCTTCGGGCCGGCGCTTTTTCCTACGATGCTGCATCACAATTAACTAGTGCGACATATGATGACGATGGTCGCCGCACGATAGACGGAGAACACCGGTTTACGTATGACGGTGCCAATCGGGTCACCAATCTACAGGGAAGCAATGGCGACATCAGCTATGGCTACGATGTGTTCGGCAACTCGATCAGCCGAACCGAGGGCGAGACCACCGTTGAGTATCTGCGTAATTTTGCAGTGGGTACCGGCGCGCTGACGAAGATCGAAGACGGCACCAGTCGGACGTTTTACGTTTATTTGCCCAATGGACACCTGCTGCACAGCGCGGACGATACGGGGACATCCATCCGCTATTATCACTTTGACGAAAGCGGTTCTACATTGGCGCTGACCGATGCTGATGGCGCTCTGACCGATACCTACAGCATGACGCCCTATGGCGAGGCGTTGTCTCACGCCGGTCAGTCTGCCAATCCGTTCACTTATCACGGTGCTTATGGAGTATTGAGTGAAGGGGATGACCTGTACCGAATGGGGCCGCGTATCTACGATGCCAAATCAGCCGCTTTTCTGACTCGTGATCCGCTACAGGTGCCTCAACCGCGCACCATCAATCCCTATGTGTTTGCCCATAACAACCCCATCCGGTTTATGGATCCCTGGGGCACCTCGCCCACTCAGAGTGAACCGGCGGCGGATTTGTTCACGCCGGATAATCCCGGCTTTCTGTCCGGCAGTTTTTTCGCTGGCGTTGACAAAGCGCTGGATATGAAACGCATGGATCAGATTGATCAGGCCATCAAGCATGCAGATCAGTTTCCAACACGTAACCCCTTCCCCGTCATTGCCGACGCAGTAAAGACAGAGAAGCTGATGTCCGGCCTGGATAAGTTCGGCAATGTCGTGGGCTTTGGCATTGATGCGTTTCAAGAAGGCGCGCAAGCTCGCAAGGAGGGCAAAGGTTGGGGACAAACCATCGTAAGAGGTGGCGTGGGCGGCGGAACTGGCCTTGCGCTGGGGGCCGCAAACCCCGTCGTCGCTCTGGTTGATGGACTGACCGGGGAAAATTTCTCCCATTCCATCAAGCAGGTATATCGTGTACCTGAAGCACTACTTGGCGATAACCGCGCGCGCCGAGCCTACACCAATGCGGCGCGCAGTGGTGACTACAGCTGGGTTGTTCAGGTGACAAACCATGCTGGCGAGATGTATGCCGACAAGGGTGTTCTGGAGACGCTCGGTGGCATTACGGCACAAGGGTTTGACGACACTATCTTGTCTATAGGCTACTCCTGGTTGGGCGGGCCGGTGACCTACACACCCACCAAACGTCATCAGGAGCGTATGCGCAAGCGGCGTGAGGCCCAGATGAAAACCCTGGAAGAACGCAACAGCAGGCGCAAGCCGGCAGGAGGCTCCAACAAGTCGTGATGACTTTTTGAACACAACTCGAGGGAAGCGACATGGCAGAAGCAAACTGGACCGTGGGCAGGGTTGCAGAACGCAGTGGTGTACGTGTAAGCACCCTGCACTTCTATGAAAAGAGAGGCCTGATAAACAGCACCCGCAATAGCGGCAATCAAAGGCGGTACAAAGCCGATGTGCTGCGACGCATTGCCATTATCAAAGCAGCGCAGAAAATGGGCATTAGCCTAGAAAGCATTTTGAGTGCTTTTAAAGCATTGCCGGCAGAAAGAACACCAACGATGCAGGACTGGGCAAAACTGTCAGCCCGCTGGCAGGAAGACCTCAACGCCCGCATTGCCTACCTCGAGCGCTTGCGTGACTCCATGACCGGCTGCATAGGCTGCGGCTGTCTGTCGATGAAAAATTGCCCGATTTACAACGAGGGAGATAAGCTCGGAAAAGGTAAAGCCGGTGCCGTGATTTTGGAGCGCAAACCTGCCTGAAGAAAAGACACGCATAGAACCGTTTCTATTCTCAACAGGTTTATCGATCGCTGCATCTCTTTTCAACTTCTCAGCAACCGCATGCACAGCATCTTGGATACATTCAGCAGTAGTATGGCAGCGATGTCAGCGTGATCATCCATGATTCGCCTGATTTGCGTCTCACTCAGACTGAGCAACTTGACGTCATCGGTGACCGCATACACATCCTGGGATCGCGGCGTACCGAGTAGAAAGGCCATCTCCCCAAACACATCACCCGTTGTAAACACCGCTAGAATTGAACCATCATCAGCGCGTACTTCCAGTACACCTGAAAGCACAATAAACATATTTCGCGCGGTGTTGCCTTTCTTGAGGATACGGTCACTTCGGGCACATTCAATGACCGTGCTTTTATCAATACAGATATCGCTTTGCTCTTCCGTCAGCCCGTCAAATGGATGTACGGATGTATGCTCAAGTTCTTTCAGTGCGCCATAGACTTCCGACCAATAAACCTCGGGCGAACTGAGCTGTTGACTAACGGCACTGCCGTTGGCCAGAAAATCCTCCCAACCAAGACTGGCAGATTCTGTTGAGTAGTCTTCCAAAATTGAAACAAATGGTGACTTCACCGCCCGCAGATAATCCACATCCTTGGGCAACATCATCATCAATACGAGGTAACCGGCTGCCGGGCTGTTGAAGTTCTTCTTTGAGTAGGTTCTAAAACCAAGACTCATATAGAGATTCAGCAGATGGGGCTCACAATCGCCGAATACCAGCTCGACATTGTTCTCCTTCACGAAACTCAAAGCTGTTGTGAACATTCTGAACAGCACATCTGTGCCACGGTATTCAGGCAAGACGTGAAGCCGCTCGCCGATCAGCAGATCACGCGCCGGCGTCCGCTTGAGAAACGGCTGAAGTTGATACTGATCGATATGACGCTTCGTGAACGGTGCATCCCCGCCCCAGGTCTGGCGCATACCAGCCACGGGCTTACCATCCATGACGGCATAAAATAACCGACTGTTATGGTCGATATCTTCTATCAATAATTTTCGATCATGGTCGGCGACGTCCCCGTACCTACCCAGCTCCTCGTAATAGACCTGGTAGCGTAAGCGAAACACCACGTTGCGCTCTTCTTCAGATTCAGCGGGGTAAATACCGTCAATTGCTTGCATAAATTATCTCCACTATTTAGCTGCCGGAGTGCTAGCTTGCAGAATCGGCGCATTGAGCATGTCAAACAGCATAATAGCGGTCAACACATGAGGAATTTTATGGTGCACGGGCCCGGAATCGAACCCGGAAGGTATCACTACCTGGGTATTTTAAGGGCCTCGCTGTAATTGCCGGCGTCATAATCCCAATCCTGAGCGATAGCAGAAACGGCGATTAGCAGTGTGGCGGCGAAGAGAAAAGAGCGCATCGAAACGTCCTTGTCGTGTCAGATGCAGACAGTGTAGCGCATTTGCACATAACTGCCTGTGCATTGCCTGTTTGGGTCAACTACTAAGGGATTCTTTGGCCTAAATGACCATTAAATGCTGTTGCCAATGTGTTGCCTTTTTAAAAGTCAGGCAGATTCTTTGGCTCAAAGAGCTTTGAGGATTTCACGTATGTTATTGATTTATAATGGTGCCCGGGCCCGGAATCGAACCGGGACGGTATCTCTACCGAGGGATTTTAAGTCCCTTGCGTCTACCAGTTTCGCCACCCGGGCATAGGGAGGGCTTCGGAGTGTGGAGGCTACGACCGGAAGCAAGCCGGCGTCCACGTAGTTGCAGACCTGCTTTTGACCTCCATTTTTACCAAAACCAGCACAATGGCTGACTGTGCGAGTCGGCAATTTACACGAAAATACAACAAAATACACCAGCACTGCGCACATAGCGCGCACAAAAAAGGGGATACACGAATTAAAAGCCCGTTGATGCCCAAGTGCGCACCATGTGCGTAATCACAGAACACTAACTAGACATCGAACCGAAACCAGACAGGCCTCGGAATGGATAGTTTCAAGGTGCCAGTTGGCGGCTTCTGACCGGCTTGTGTGTGACTGCAAATTTGCAGCCACTCCGGTATCAGGTTGCCTTTGCTAGCCACTTTCCTTGTAGCCACTTGCAACATATTTGCGGGCTTGTTCCCGGGCTTTTTTAATGTCAGCCGGTGTCATTTCTGTAGCCACAGCGTCACGATTTGCAGAAGCTAGATTGCTGCCATTAGACGCCGCAATGTTGTAAAACATATGAGCCCGCACAAAATTTTTCAGCACGCCTTCGCCGTTGGCGTACATATAACCTAAGTCGGTTTGCGCGCCTACATCGTTATGTTCAGCCGCCAGGGTGTACCACTCTATGGCTGCTTTAGCATCCTGCGGTACGCCTTGGCCATAGCGATACATTGTCGCCAGGGCGTATTGCGCAGAATTATCGCCCTGTTGAGCCGCCAGGGTGTACCACTTCGCGGCCGCTTTGTAATCCTGCGGTACGCCTTGGCCATAGCGATACATTGTCGCCAGGGCGTATTGCGCAAATTTATTGCCCTGTTCAGCTGCCAGGGTGTACCTCTTCAATGCGGCTTTGTAATCCTGCGGTACGTCTTCGTCGTTGTGATTCATTTTCCTGCCGGTCTATTACGCATATTTGCGCCCAGTTCAGCTAACGGTTCGAATTAAGCAAACGCCGCACTGTATTTGCCGGCGTTATAAAGAGCCAAGCGTTTATAACAATCCTGGGCGATAGCAGAAGCGGCGATTATGAGTGCAGTGGCAAAAATAATTGATCGCATGAAAACGTCTTCGTTCGACTAATACCACCACTGTAGCGCGGGGGTGCTATGCTGGATATAACCCGAAACGGTTAGCTACTGCGGGATTTCTGTGGCCATTGTTGCTCTTAAATGGGTCAGACGTATTCGAAATCCCGGCCGCGACTATAGCCCACTGCTATCTGCTGGTAGTTAGTCGGACCATGCCGTACCCGTTTCGCCAGCCTGGCGCCAAGACGCCAGTATATGGTTACTGCCAGGTGAAAGGAGAGCGCTCCACCAGCCTTGTTATGGGGTAGTGACGTCTTGCACCAGGCCCTTATGGTTGAGCGGTCAACTCAAATGAAGTGGGCAACAACACCCTGTGATAGGTTATGACTCAGTTCAATGTCCAAACATGCACCTATGGTGGTGGAATCGTTTCTAGAATTTCTATGACTAGCAAAACGCGGCACTCAACGCACCCGCCTCGGCAAAATCACTCGGGAGCAACCGCTGATGTCTGCTATGGGCGCAGACAGCAGACCCTGGACCGACGACAGCAGATTAAACTAGACACCTTGGCGATGCGTCGCGAGATATATTACGGTAATCAGATGAACTTACAAACTCTGATGGGCTGAAACGTCGCTTAGACCACGTTGTAGTCTGTCCAGTAGGTTCTGACTGCGTACAGCATAGCAGCCACCCTTAAAGTTTATTTAATTAAATCAACAATATATGCTGATTTTGAATTGGAGGCTGGGACCGGAATCGAACCGACGTCCACGGAGTTGCAGTCCGCTGCATAACCACTCTGCCACCCAGCCTGTATTTTGTTTGCTTCAACTTACCAATATAGGCCTAGAGAGTTGGAGCGGGAAACCGGGTTCGAACCGGCGACCTCAACCTTGGCAAGGTTGCGCTCTACCAACTGAGCTATTCCCGCTGTACATCAAACCATTTTATACCAGTGGTACTGGTCGCCGGAACCGGCGAGACTGGGCGTCCCCCCTCAACCTTGGCAAGGTTGCGCTCTACCAACTGAGCTATTCCCGCGAGGCAATCCGGCCTGACCGGATAGATGATTATGGCGTCCCCTAGGGGGTTCGAACCCCTGTTACCGCCGTGAAAGGGCGGTGTCCTAGGCCACTAGACGAAGGGGACGCTGTTCCCTCTAAAAACGCCTGGGCGTTCCCGTCAAGAGGCGCGCATTCTATGAATGTTCGCCGCAAACGTCAAGCCCATCCGGGCACCAAATACGGTTCTCTCTACATGTCCGAATTATGCTTGATTGACACGGAGTTTATACAATACCTGAGACCGGTGGGCTCTGGCCCATCTTCGAATACATGCCCTAGATGCGAGCCGCAGGCATTACACATAACTTCGGTGCGGATCATGCCGTGGGTGGTATCCCGACTTTCCAGGATCACGCTCTCATTGGCGGGCTGAAAAAAGCTGGGCCAGCCACAGCCAGCGTCAAATTTTGTGTCGGATTCAAACAGAGCCTCACCGCAACAGGTACAGTGATAAACGCCATCTTCAGTGAAATTCCAGTATTTACCCGTAAAGGGGCGCTCGGTACCCTTCTCTCGGCAAACAGCAAACTCCTCGGCACTGAGTTTACCCCGCCACTGCTCATCGTTTTTTTGATCCATACAGTCCCACCCCATATCCATGAATGTCAGCAATTAGTACACTATCGCCTTGACCAGCAGGACTCAAGACAATCATGTCAGACCTACATATCGACGATTTCTATAAGGATGCAGCCCTTATATTGATACGCCTATATCATGCGTTCCCACGTAAGGTCATTCTCTACGTGGATGATGTCTATGGTCCGGACACACCAGACGATTTCGGCTTGCACAGTGACCGCCACATGGCCTGTTTCAGTGCCATGATCTGGCTGGCAGAGCAAGGTTATATCCAGTATGACACAACGATTCGCCAGGAGGCATTGGATCAAGCCGTTCTGACTGAACGTGGGTTTCTACTGTTGTCCTCGCGTTCAGAAATGTTTTTTGGCGTTGAGGAAGAGGACACCGATCTTCCACCCTCCGTGATGGAGGCATCACGCACCAATATTGCGCAGCTTCGGCTTGTACTGAAGGAAAGCTCATCCATCATGGTCAAGCAGTGCGTTCACACGCTGCTGAGCACAAAGTAATCAAAACTCGACACGAGACAAAACCATGAAGAATTTATTTTCGGTTGACGGTAAAGTCGTTGTTATCACCGGAGGTTCAACCGGCATAGGCGTCATGATGGCGAAGGGGTTCCTGGAAAATGGCGCCAAGGTATACATAACCGCGCGTAGCCTGGAACAGCTGGAGGCAACAGCCGCTGATTTATCCCAGTACGGCCCCTGCATCCCTATTCGCTCAGATCTTTCCACCTTGGCCGGTGTGGAAGCCTTTGCTACCGCGGTACAAGCCGAAGAGCCCAGCATAGATATTCTCATCAACAATGCGGGCATGGCCTGGGCCGATGATGTCGACACGTTCCCGGAAGCAGGCTGGGACAGAGTTATGGAACTGAATGTGAAATCCGTGTTTTTCCTGACCCAAAAGCTTCTTCCAGCCCTTCGCGCCGCTGGCATCGAAGAGCACCCTGCGAGAGTAGTGAATATTGCCTCGATGAACGGCATCACCCACCCCGGCATGAAAACCTACTCTTACAGCTCCAGCAAGGCGGCGGTCATCCACCTGACCCGACATATGGGGGCTGACATCGCCAGAGACCATATCAATATGAACGCCATTGCACCCGGATTTTTCCCCAGCGATATGACGGCCTCGCTGATGCAAGACGAAGAAGCGCTGGTGGGGCATCTACCCATACCCCGGGTCGGGCGTCCGGAAGAAATCGCCGGCACTGCGCTATATCTGTGTTCCGCGGCCAGCAATTATGTGATTGGTCAAACCGTTGTAGTGGATGGCGGTTGGATCGCGCAATCCTGAGGGTGCCGCCCTGGCAGGCATCTCACCCCTGCCAGCAGTAGTGCAGCATTTTCAGGTTACGTTCCGGATCACTTTCCGGAAAATCTTCGCGATTGCGCAGACGGGCAATGTATTCCGCCCGGGGCCAGTACTCGCGAACCAGATCCCGCAACCAAACCTCACTTAATCCGGGTGCATTGAGGCAGACAAGCACGTCTGCGCCAGAGATCAGCAGCTCCGGTAATTGCGTCAGCACCCTCCCGTAATCGCGCTCCGCCACAAAGCTTCCCGGCTGTCGGCTCGGGGGATCGATGATGCACGCATCAAATCCACCGTAGCGCGACAAGCGCTTCCAGGCCTTGAACAGGTTATGTGGCAAATAAATGGCTCCCGACGCCAGCCCCAGGCCGTTGCGCTGATGGTTACGCTGGCCCTGTGCCAGTGCGGCTTTGCTCATGTCCAGATTAACCACTTGCTTCGCCCCAGCCCCCAAGGCGGCAACAGAGAAGCTACACGTGTAACTGAACAGGTTCAATATGCGTTTTCCAGCAGCCCGCTCAGCAAGCCAGTGACGCCCCGGCGCCATATCGAGGAAAAAGCCAGTGTTTTGTTGCCCACTGAGATTTAGCTCAAAGGAAAGTCCATTCTCAATCGCATAGGGTTTCTCAGGCAGTTTCCCCCTTAGCACTTCAACGCTGCTGCTGCTGTTTATACCGGGGTGCTTGTAGCGGTGCTGTACAGCCACGCACAGAGACTCAGGTCGCAAACCCCTCCCCTCAAGCCCGTTGACCAGCGCTTGCAGCCAGTCCTGCTCTGCCTGTCTATACAAGGTAATGAGTAGAAACTCGCCATAGTGATCAACATTAATCCACTCCAGTCCCGGATAGCATTGCCCCCGGCCGTGGAACAGTCTCCGCGCATCTTTTCCTTCTGCCCAATCGGCGTCACCAAGCGTTATAAGCAGCCTTTCCAGCGTCGTATTTACATCAGCAGTGATCTCATCCACCATTACCGCTAGTCCCCAAATCCACAAGCTTTGAGTAATTTGCGCTGCCGTGGTGTGATCTTGGCGTCAGGTGGCATTCGGTAATCTGAAAACTCGAGACGCTCCGGGTAGTTTCTCCGCAGTTCGTCAAAGGCACTGATTCTACCCTTGGGGCAAAGGATCTCTTCGCGCAGAGCTTTGTCATCCCGGCGTATATCGTAGGCTTGGCGAATCGCCGACCGAAGCAGCTTCGCGTCACTTAACCCCGCCTCCAGGTTTATTATCGGCGCAGTCATTTCGTCGTTCAGGTTTGATAGCTTGAGAACCGGGTAATGCGCAAATGCTTGCTGTAGCTGATTCCGCAACATGGCGGTAGCCCGCCGCTTGGCTGAGTAGCTATAGCCGGCAATATGCGGCGTACCCAGATGTATCTTCTCTAACAACGCCGCCGGCACCTCCGGCTCATATTCCCAGACATCCAGCACCACATCAGGTGCGCTTCCCTGCAACACCCGTTCTGTCAGCGCGCTGTTATCAAGGGTAGCCCCGCGACCGGCATTGATCAGAAGTTGTCCCTCCGTCATCCCCGCCAAACGCTCTCCATCCACCTGATGGTAGGTGGGAAACTCACCGCCCAGCGTGAGAGGCGTGTGCAGACAGATAACATCGCAGCCGAAAACCTCGTTGAGGTCGACCAGTGTTAGAGAGTTGTCGGACGCCAGTAGTGGGTCGTGAACACTGCAGGCAATACCCAGCGCTTGTGCCCGGCGCAGTAATCGATGGCCCACTTGCCCGCAACCAACGATGCCGAGCCTGCCACCCTCCAGCAATCGCCCCAAGTGCTCGCCACAACTGGCGATGGCACTGAATACATAGTCCACCACGGAGTCGGCGTTACTCCCCAGCGCATGGCAGAAAAAAATATCCTTAGATGCCAGATACGGTAGATCGATGTGATCGACACCGCTGGTCGCCGAAGCAACGGCCTGAACGGGGGTACCCTCCAGCAAGGATTGATCCACCTGCGTCACGGAGCGTATCAGTAGCAAATCACAATCCTGCAGATCCGTCCTGCTCAAGCTGCGCCCTTCGAGGACTTTGATATCCGCCAGATCAGCAAAGTAGTGATCCAGGCCAACGATATTGGCATCTGCGACGATCTTCATGCTTACCGCTCTGACTCAGGCAACAGTCGCAGCAATCGCTTGCAGTGAGTGCGCAGACCGCCCACGCCTATTTCCTCCAGGTACCCGGTTACGGCGTCGTAGTGTTCCCGGGTAAAATCATGTCCACACTCCTCTTCCAGCTCTATTTCCTCGACCAACCCCGTGAGCTGACGGTAGAGAAGTACGTCTTCTTTGTGGTGGGCGACTTTTTCGGCAACGCGTTTTGCGCCGCGAATCGGCAAATCAACCACGGCTGCGCTGTTGTCCAGCAATGTCGTCAGATCCCCAAAATGTGCGAGCAACTGTACCGCCGTCTTGGGCCCCACCCCCGGAATACCCGGAATGTCATCCACGGCATCCCCGGTCAGGGCAAGATAGTCGGCAAACTGATCGGGGCGAACGCCAAATTTCTGTTCAAATTGTGGTGGGCCGTACTGATCGCGCCCGGCGTAATCCCACCAGACGTCACCGGTCCCCAGTAACTGACCCAGGTCCTTGTCCCGCGTGACGATGCAGCTGTGCTGGCCTTGGCGTCTGGCCAGGGCTGCATGGCTGGCAATCAAATCGTCCGCCTCGTACTCTTCACTGGAACAACAGCGTATGCCCAGCATCTCAGTCACCTGTCGGCAGGTTTCCAGCTGATACGCCAGGGCCTCGTCGGGCAACTCCCGACTCGCCTTGTAGGCCGGATAAATGGCGTGCCTGAATCCAGTGCCCAGACTTTCGTCGAAGGCGGCCACCACGTACTTCACCTCCTGCTGGGTTAGAAAGTCGACCAGAAAGCGCGTGTATCCATACACCGCATTCAGTGGGTAACCCTCGGGGCTGTGCCAATCCTCTGGCAGGGAAAAGTAGGACCTGAAGATGTAGATCGACGCGTCAATCAAGTATCTATGCTCGGGCGTGTTCACATTCCCACTCCACTGATGTAATGACGCGAGCCACCTGAATTCCAGACCACGCTTCCAGGGCACACTGAAAGCTCTCTGCGCGCGCTGGCAGTCCCTTGTCTTTGTATTGTGCGACCTGTGCCGCAATGGCCCTCGCAAAGGTTTCTGCGCCCTCAACTTCACCCTCAAGATTGTCCAGACTGGGAGCAAAAGAGATACCGCAGGCCTGGGAGAAAATACACTCCAGCGCCTGGGGTTTGACCTCAACCGATTGAAAGGCGACTTGTTGCTCAGCGTTACGACCATCAGGGGCGTACCAGTAACCGTAATCCGGCAGCGCTCTGCGCTCCGCTCCCGCGATACACCAATGTGCAACCTCGTGCAGCGCGCTGGAAAAATAGTCTCTGGTGAAGATCACCCGACTGTTGGCAACGCCCGCTTCCCCTGGGATATACACGGGTTCACTCCCACCGCCTTCCAGGGTTGTGTGGCAACTCTGTTCAAACAAGCCGTTAAAGAGGTCGATAAGGCCCTGCGCGCTGGGTGTGCCCTCCACGGCGGGATGGATACGGTCCAACGCGTTCACTCCTGACCAGCCAATTTTCTGATGTAATATCGATAGAGGCTGTCGTCGTGGTGTTCGGCCAGTAACTCGTGGCCCAAAAAATGGCAGAACTTGGGAATGTCCCGGGTTGTGGATGGATCAGTGGCCAACACCCTGACCACTTCGCCCTCCGCCATGTCGCGGATAATACCGTGCAACATCATAACCGGTTCAGGACATAACAAGCCCTGGGTATCCAATTCATGGTCAGTGGCTGGGGGAGCCGCGTCACTCATGGCGCATCATCCGACTCGGGCACTGCAGCAGCCAATCGCTGAGCCTCTTCACGGGTCACCAGGGAACAGGACGACGTGGTGAAATCAAACAGAATGACCACCTCACCGCTGTCCACCTGTCGGGCCAGATTGTCGCACTTGGCTTCCAGAGACAGCTCCTGCTCACCATAGTCAGTGCCCTCCCGGTTGATGTATTCCTCCAGCACACGCCGATAGGTTTCCGGGGGCAGCTGCCCGGGTGGAATCTCTACGTAACTGGTGGCCTGGTCTTCCATGGAATTCCGAAAATATTGGGTGATATAGCGACGAGCCCGCACTGGGGGTACACTGCCTTTGCAACATACTGTAAGGACGCACACCTATGCAATCCCGACACGTGATTACCTTTATTGGCGACGATAGGCCCGGTCTTGTTGAATCAGTATCTTCGACCGTCTCGTCCCATGGTGGAAACTGGCTGGAGAGCAGGTTAAGCCAGTTATCCAGCAAATTCGCCGGCATTGTACTCATTAGCCTGCCAACAGACGAGAGTAAAGCGCTGGAGACAGAGCTGAAGGATCTTGACCGCGAAGGTCTTAGTGTTCGACTTACTCCCAGCATCGAGTCCACCATCGTGGACAGTGAGCCGAATTTCAATCTCAGCATTATCGGGCCGGACCGACCGGGCATTGTCAGGGAGGTTTCCACCGCGCTGCATGCCCACGGCGTGAATGTTATCGAGATGACGACCAGCGTGGAGAGCGCTCCCATGACCGGTGAAATGCTGTTCTCCGCGTCCGTAACCGCTGCCCTGGGCTGTGCGGCCGCGCGGGATCAGTTGGAGGATAATCTCGACAGTATTGCCAACGACATGACGCTGGATATCGACATTGAACACGTAACGAGCTGAATACCCTAGCCAGTCTCGTCGGGTGCGGCCTCAGTGTCTCGCTCCCGACGCCGCGCTATTACCCAGCCGGGTAACTTCCATAGCAACAACATCGTCAGAGCGGCGGCAATCAGCACTCCCAGAAATAGCACACTCATCAGCAGCATGCTGCCCATTTCTTCCACGGGAATATCGAACTGAGTGATGGCCGACCACACCAGTGTGCCGGTCGCCAGCAGCGCCAGCACCGGGGTACGCCAGTTTATGCGGCGACGGGGCATAGTCTCCTGCTTTCTCAGCTTTCGCCCTTGGCCCGGGCAGGTATAGCGGGTGTGTTACTGGCTACGTCCGCATTTTGCGCGCGATGCCGCAGCAGATGATCCATCAGCACTATCGCCACCATGGCCTCGGCGATGGGGGTGGCCCGGATGCCAACACAGGGGTCGTGACGACCGTGGGTCACCACTTCGATGGCATTACCATACCGATCTATAGACTGGCCGGGGAGCCTGATACTGGAAGTGGGCTTTAGCGCAAGGTGCACCTCGATATCCTGCCCACTCGAAATTCCGCCCAGGACTCCACCCGCGTTATTACTCAAAAATCCATCCGGAGTCAGTTCGTCACGATGTTCGCTGCCTTTCTGTTCGACGCTGGCAAACCCCGCACCAATTTCCACACCCTTGACCGCATTAATCCCCATCAGGGCATGGGCCAGCTCGGCATCCAGGCGATCAAACACCGGCTCACCCAACCCAGCCGCCACCCCGGTGGCCACTACCGTCAGGCGCGCGCCAATGGAATCACCGGATTTATTCAGCGCCGCCATGTACTGCTCCAGCGGTTCAACCTGAGCGCGATCCGGGCAGAAAAAGGGATTGTTCTCGATTTCCGACCAATCCACAGCGGTGCACTTGATCGGGCCCAATTGCGAGAGATAACCGCGCACGACAATATTGTGCTGGGCCAGGTATTTCTTGGCGATTGCACCCGCCGCGACCCGCATGGCAGTTTCCCGCGCCGAGGAACGACCTCCCCCGCGGTAATCACGGGTACCGTATTTTTGTTCGTAGGTGTAATCGGCGTGGGCGGGACGAAAGGTGTCCTTGATGTTCGAGTAATCCTTGGACCGCTGATCTGTATTCTCAATCATCAAGCCGATAGACGTTCCCGTGGTTTCACCCTCAAACACACCGGACAAAATGCGAACCGTATCGTCCTCTCGTCGTTGCGTGGTGAATCTTGACTGCCCCGGTTTGCGGCGATTGAGATCGGGCTGAATATCTTCTTCACTCAGGGCCAATCCCGGGGGACAGCCATCCACAATACAGCCCAGGGCAGGTCCGTGACTTTCCCCGAAACTGGTGACAGTAAACAGTTTTCCAATGGTGTTGCCGGACATGAATGCTCCGAGCCAAAAAAATCAATAGCGCATTATAATGGTTTCAGCGCAAGCTTTCGCGATTCGCGAGCAATTCTTCGCGGACCATGACGAAAACACCGTGTCCCCCGTGTTCAAACTCCTGCCACATGAATGGCATCCGGGGAAACCGCTCCTCCAGTGCCACCCAGCTATTACCCACTTCCGCCACCAACAGTCCATCACTGGTCAGGTAGTCGGCGGCGTCAGCCAGCACCCGTGAGATCAGGTCCAGCCCATCCGCCCCGGAACCCAACGCCAGTTGCGGTTCGTGAGTGAATTCCTTCGGCATGCTGGCCAACTCTCCAGCATCGACATAGGGTGGGTTGCAGAGAATCAAATCATACGCACCCAGAGTACAGGCGGAAAACACATCGCTCTGCAAGATTGCAGCTCTGTCTTCCATTGCGTGCAGAGCGATATTCTCCTGCGCCAATGACAGAGCATCCGGATCAATATCAGCTAGCTGGGCCGTAGCATCCGGGAATTGGCGTAGTGCGGCGAGCCCAATGCAGCCTCCTCCGCAGCAAAGATCGAGAATGCACTCAGGCTCTGCACGCAACCAGGGCTGAAATCCATTGTGAATCATTTCCGCCAGTGGCGAACGAGGGATAATGGCGCGCTTGTCACATAGAAAACGCTGCCCCGCAAACCAGGCACTGCCCGTGATGTAGGGTAAGGGAACCCGCTGCGCAATTCTGGTAATCAGGCGCGTGCGTACAAGCTCTGAAGGGTCTCCAGGAAACTCAGCGAGAGGCTTTGACAACACCTCAGCGCCGCTGTCAGGTGGCAATTCAACGCTGTCCAGCACCAGCGCGACAGCTTCATCCCAGGCACTGTCCGTACCGTGGCCATAAAAGCAATCGCTGTCGGCCAATTGCCGGTGCACATCATCCAGGCAATCCCCCAGGGTAACCCAAAGTTGAGGGCCCTTAGTTCCAGCCGGGTTGATCAAGGATCTGTCTTATCTTCGACGTCTGCCAGGGAGCGGGTGAGAACATCGACATGGAGATACTGCCGCCTATTGGAGCGCTGGATAGCGTAAAACACAATATGATGCACCTGATCGTCGTTGCTGAGTTCAAATGCCGCATACACCTGATTTCGATCAGGCCCATATAATTCGCGTTCAGCAAAAATGGTGTTGGCCCACTCAGCGCTACTTCCACAGTTCAGGCGCTCGCAGCGGAACAGTTCCTTGACATCATAATCCATCTGCTGCCGGATACGCTCTTCCATCCAGGCCATCCCTTCAGCTGCAGCATAGCCGGACTGAATCAACCAGGTCGCACGCTGCAATCGTCCACGCAGTCGCAGACTGTCCCGCGGTGCCCACTGGCCGCGTATTTTTCGCATCGGGCCAAGTCCCAACAGATAGTCCGCTTCCGCGGTGTCCTGTCCACGCAGGTAAGTAGCATGGGACCACTGTAGCAGGCTAAGTGCAGACAGCGGATTACTCTCCGCGCTGGCATTAGCGCCGTGAAACATCACCAAAAGAGTAAGCAGTGCTGTGGAAACAAGTCGCAGGCTGCGGTCGTTGTCAGTCATTTTATATATGGCCTTCATCATCTCAAAGCTAGTTCCATTTTCCGCCCAGTCATTTTCTCAATCCCTGACCAGAAATTCGACGTCGTGAATCTGATCCGCCAGCATCAAACCGTCAAGGGTATCTTCCAGGCTACGGCGACGATATAGCAAGTCGTACAATCCGCTCACCAGCGGCATGTAAATTCCTCTGCGTTCTGACTCCTCTTTCATCGTCTTCAATGTGTTTACACCCTCTGCTACTTGTCCTAACTCCCCCAGTATATCGTCAAGTGCCATGCCACTGCCCAGTGCATACCCCACCCGATAGTTCCTGCTGAGCGGTGAACTACAGGTCACAATCAGGTCGCCAACGCCACTTAAACCAAGAAAAGTCAGGGGATTGGCACCCAGATCAACAGCGAAGCGGCTCATTTCAGCCAGGCTGCGGGTGATCAACATACCCCGGGTGTTTTCTCCCAACCCGCGGGCGGCGGACAGCCCAGCCAGAATCGCATAGACATTTTTAAGCGCTCCACCCAATTCAACCCCGTACATATCATGACTTGCGTACACACGGAATGATTTGCTGTGCAGCAGATTCTGTACGGTGGCATTAAGCTCGCGGCTGTCGCTGGCAATCACAGTCGCCGTCAAATCGCCATTGACGATCTCACCAGCGAGATTGGGGCCGCTTAGTGCACCCAGTGTGTGTGAAGGCAATTCCTCCGCCAGCACCTGACTCATCAACTTGAAGGGGTCGGTCTCTATACCTTTGGTTGCGCTGATGGCTGCTGCCGAGGCCGGAATAGACCTGGCCACGTCCCGCGCCACGGCGCGGAAAGAGTGACTGGGAACCGCGACAAAGACCAGATCGACGTCAGCTACGACGACACGCAGATCTGAACCCGCCTGTAGCGACGGACTCAAATCCATACCGGGGAGGTAATCCTTATTCTGGTGGTAATCGTTGATCTCAGCGGCGAGGTCAGCATTGCGCATCCACAAGCGTGTATCGTGCCCGTTTTGCGCCATGATGTTGGCTATGGCGGTGCCAAAACTACCACCGCCAATCACTGCTGCACTGTACCGCCCTGTCATACACGCTTCCCTGGTTGCTGTGACGTACGTCTACCCGTCCACGGCGGCACAGTGTAACGTATCGGGCGCTATCAGTTACTAAGTTCCAGCAACAGCTTGTTCAGACGTGCCACATAGGTGGCAGGGTCATCCAATTGGCCACCCTCGGCCAGGCTCGCCTGGTCAAACAGCACCAGTGCCAAGTCAGTAAACCGGTCCTCGTCCACCTCGTTATCAAGGCGCATGACCAGTGGGTGCTCCGGATTAATTTCGAGGGTGGGAAGAGACTTGGGTACCGCCTGACCGGCCTGCTCCAGAATACGCTGCATCTGCGCACCCATATCGTACTCGCCAACTACCAAACAGGCCGGCGAGTCCGTCAGCCTGTGGGTGACCCGGGCTTCCTGCACGCGCTCACCCAGCGCAGTCTTCAGGCGCTCGATCAAACCTTCATTCTGCTTGGCCAATTCTTCTTGCACTTTCTTGTCTTGTTCGTCGTCGAGTTCACCCAGATCTAGAGCACCCTTACCTACGTCTTGGAAACTTTTTCCATCAAACTCGCCCAAACTTGACATAACCCAGTCGTCAACCCGATCACTGAGTAACAGCACCTCAATACCTTTCTTGCGGAATACTTCCAGGTGGGGGCTTTTCCGCGCGGTATTAAAACTGTCAGCTACCACGTAATAGATTTTGTCCTGCCCTTTCTGCATACGTCCAACGTAGTCTTCCAGGGTCTGATTCTGGTTCTCGTCATCCGTATGAGTACTGCTGAAGCGCATCAGCTTGGCGATCTTTTCCTTGTTCTGGAAATCCTCCGCAGGCCCCTCTTTCAGCACCTGCCCGAACTCCTTCCAAAACACCTCGTAGGACTCTCTATCTGATTTCGCCAACTTGGCCAGCATATCCAACGCGCGCTTCGTCAGCGCCGACTTCATGGAATCTACCGCTGGATCCAGTTGCAGCAACTCCCGGGATACGTTCAATGACAAATCATTGGAATCAACAACGCCTTTTATAAATCGCAGGTAGAGCGGCAAAAATTGCTCTGCATCATCCATGATAAATGTTCGCTGCACATAGAGTTTTAAACCGCGACTGACATCGCGGTTCCACATATCAAAGGGGGCGCGTTTGGGAATGAACAGCATGGAAGTGTACTCCAGCTTGCCCTCGACCTTGTTGTGGCTCCAGCTAAGTGGTTCCTCGAAATCATGGGACACATGTTTATAGAATTCGTGGTATTCCTCATCACTCACCTCGGAACGGGACCGTGTCCACAGTGCTGTGGCCGTATTGACAGACTCGTATTCGGGGGCCGCGGGCTCCTTTGCTTCTTCCTCTTCCTCCTCCATTGCCGGAGGAGTTGGCTTTAGCATAAGAACAGGTACGGAGATATGGTCAGAGTATTTCTTAATAATACTGCGAACGCGCCAGTCATCGGCAAAATCTGCACAATCATCTTTCAGGTGGAGCACAATAGTAGTTCCGCGTGTTTCTTTGTCGTGCTGTTCGATGCTGAATTCAGATTCTCCGGTCGACTCCCAGCGCACACCCGCATTGGCCTCGGTTCCCGCCCGTCGGCTGAACACTTCAACTTTGTCAGCGACGATAAAGGCCGAATAAAACCCAACTCCAAACTGCCCAATAAGCTGTGAATCCTTTTGTTGATCCCCTGTGAGCGCTTCAAGAAACTGCGCAGTACCCGACTTGGCGATGGTACCCAGGTTGTCGATGATTTCTTCTCTGGTCATGCCAATGCCTGAGTCGGCAATGGTCAGGATTTTGGCTTTTTTATCCAGATCAACCTGAATAGATAATTCGGGCTCGTCACCGTAGAGCGTGTTGTCCGCCAGCGCCTCAAAGCGCAGCTTGTCTATGGCGTCCGATGCATTGGATATGAGCTCGCGTAAAAATATCTCCTGGTTTGAGTAAAGAGAGTGGATCATGAGGTGAAGCAGTTGCTTCGCCTCTGTCTGGAAGCCCAGTGTTTCGGTTCGATTGTCAGCTGTCATAGCAGAGTCCCCAGGTAAATGTTCAGTATCGACTGGATATGGGGATGCTCAAGCTGTTTTCAAGCCTGTGACAGAGTATATGCGCGTTGTTTTTGGGGATGTTACCCTGCCGCAGGAAGCGACAGGGTTGTCTTCTAACTTTAAGCGCTCGAATGCTACCAGCCGGTAATTTCAGTCAAGGCGCTACCAATTTCCGCCAGACTGCGGACTGTCCGCACACCGGCGTCCTCAAGGGCCGCAAACTTCTCATCAGCGGTCCCCTGACCACCTGAAATAATGGCACCAGCGTGCCCCATCCGCTTTCCCTTGGGGGCTGTGACACCCGCAATATAGGAAACCACTGGCTTGGTCACATTTTCCTTGATAAAAGCTGCAGCTTCTTCCTCGGCTGTTCCGCCGATCTCGCCTATCATAACGATCGCTTCAGTGGCGTCGTCCGCCTGAAATAATGTCAGTATGTCTATGAAATTGGAGCCCGGGATGGGGTCACCACCGATACCTACACACGTTGACTGCCCAAAACCCGCATCCGTGGTCTGCTTTACAGCTTCGTAAGTCAGTGTGCCGGACCGTGAAACTATGCCAACCTTACCTGGGTGGTGGATATTCGCCGGCATAATACCAATTTTGCACGCCCCGGGAGTAATAACACCCGGACAGTTCGGTCCAATCAGGCGCACACCAAGCTCGTCGCATCTGACCTTGGCCTGCAGCATGTCCAGCGTAGGAATACCCTCAGTGATGCACACGATCAGCTCAATGCCAGCGTTGGCGGCCTCCAGAATGGAATCCTTACAAAAAGGCGCAGGCACATATATGACTGAAGCGCTCGCATCAGTTGCCGCCACAGCTTCTGCAACGGTGTTGAACACAGGTAATCCGAGGTGCTCTTGCCCGCCCTTGCCCGGGGTAACACCACCAACCATCTTAGTGCCATATTCAATGGCCTGCTCCGAGTGGAAAGTGCCCTGGGAGCCGGTAAAACCCTGACATATGACGCGTGTGTCAGCGTCAATCAATATACTCATTGTACACCCCCGGCTGCCTTTACTGCTTGTTCAGCCGCGTCAGACAGACTGCTGGCGGCGATAATGTTTAATCCACTTTCAGCCAGCGCCGTGCGACCCAATTCAGCACTGTTGCCCTCCAGTCGAACAACCACCGGCACTGAGACACCAACCTCTTGCACAGCGCCGATGATGCCCTCTGCGATGAGGTCACAACGAACGATACCGCCAAAGATATTGACCAGCACAGCCTTCACATTCTCATCGGAAAGAATGATCTTGAACGCTTCTGTAACTCGTTCTTTCGTCGCACCGCCCCCCACATCGAGAAAATTGGCCGGTGAACCACCGTACAGCTGCACGATATCCATGGTACCCATGGCCAGACCTGCACCGTTGACCATGCAACCAATGCTGCCATCCAGTGCGACGTAATTGAGTTCCCATTGTGCAGCGTGAGCTTCCCGCTCATCTTCCTGCGTGGGATCCTGCATTTCACGCAATTTTGGCTGGCGGTATAGCGCATTGCTGTCAACCCCGATTTTGGCGTCCAGACAATGCAAATTACCCTCAGTAGTGATAACGAGGGGATTAATCTCGATCAGTGCCAGATCTTTTTCTTCGAACATACGCGCCAGCCCAACGAAAATCTTGACGAATTGCTTAATCTGCTCACCCTCTAATCCCAGCTGAAAGGCCAACTCCCGCCCCTGATACGGCTGCGCTCCAACCATGGGGTCAATAGTCGCTCGCAGTATCTTCTCTGGGGTTTCGTGGGCAACCTTCTCAATTTCTACGCCACCTTCAGTGGATGCCATAAAGACGATACGACGACTTGATCGATCTACAACCGCACCCAGATAGAGTTCCTCAGCAATATCTGTGCATGTTTCCACCAGGATCTTGCTGACAGGCTGACCATTGGCATCAGTCTGGTACGTGATCATATTTTTACCGAGCCATTGATGACAAAAATCGGCAATTTCATCCTTGGTTTTGACAAGTTTGACCCCACCGGCCTTGCCACGGCCACCGGCATGAACCTGCGCCTTGATGACCCAAGTGTCGCCGCCAATCTGTTTGGCCGCCTCCACAGCATCACGTGTGTTGTCCACCGCTATGCCCTGGGAAACCGGCAGACCGTAGTCTGCAAACAATTGCTTGCCCTGGTATTCGTGAAGATTCATCTCATTCCACCGTGGTTTTCGTGTGTAACGTGCACCTCACATCGCGATCAAGCCCGCGAGTGCTCGGTTTCTGTTCTTTAGTTTGGTCGACCCAACTGCGGGCGCCACCGGAGATAAACGTCTCTTTGCCACCGCTGGAAAAGAGGCGCGTAATTCTCATCGATATCCTGTTCTTTGGCAAATCAAGCGCGGTTTATTTTCCCCGCGGCTTGCGATTGGCTATATGTATCGCATGTCCATCAACTGCCAAAGCGGCCTCGTGAACCGCTTCGGACAGGGTTGGGTGGCCGAATACGGTCAGCGCAAGGTCTTCCGTGCTGGCGCCAAATTCCATGGCAATAACAGCTTGCTGCGCCAGATCTGCCGCACTGGGGCCAATAACGTGGCAGCCCAATATCCGGTCGGTTTCCACATCGGCCAGAATCTTGACCATGCCCCCAGTGTCATTTGCTGCCATCGCTCTACCACTGGCGGCAAAGGGAAACACACCGGATTTGTAGTTGACGCCGTCAGATTTCAGCTCCTGTTCTGTATTTCCCACCCAG
Source organism: uncultured Halieaceae bacterium (assembly GCA_938074045.1). Classification (GTDB taxonomy): domain Bacteria; phylum Pseudomonadota; class Gammaproteobacteria; order Pseudomonadales; family Halieaceae; genus CALJGI01. The sequence continues at coordinate 45,672 of CALJGI010000017.1, read as the reverse complement.
GCAATCTCAGGATGGGTGTAGACCACCGATGGAATGCACTCATAGTTCAGTTGCGCTTTCTTGCCGGCGATGCGCTCGGCCACCATCACACCTTCCTCAGAGCCCTTATGTGCCAACATCGGACCACGCACCACATCACCTACAGCGTAGACGCCCGCGACCTCTGTCTCACAGAAATCATTGACAAATATAAAGCCCCGCTCATCCAGATTGACGCCACAGTCCGCAGCCAACAAATCAGAACTTTGCGGTTTACGACCCACTGCCACCACTAGTTTGTCGAAGGTTTCCTGATGTTCGCCGTCGCGATTACTGTAGGTGACAATCACCTTGCCATCGCTTTTCTCAGTACCCGTGACCCGCGTTCCAAGCCGGATGTCCAGACCCTGTTTTTTAAAGGTCTTGGCGGCATCCTTGGCAATTTGCTGATCGACAGCGGGTAGAAACTCTTCCAATGCCTCCAGCACAACAACTTCTGCGCCGAGTCGATTCCACACGCTGCCCAATTCGAGCCCTATTACGCCAGCGCCGATGACACCGAGGCGCGGAGGCACCTCAGTGAGTTCGAGAGCGCCGGTTGAATCGATAATCAGATCTCCATCAACAGGAGCGGACGGGATATCAACAGGCACTGAACCCGCCGCTATAATGACATTGCCCGCGCTCACTTCCTCAGAACTGCCATCCGCAGAGGTAATCACTACCTTTTTCCCCGCCTTGAGCATTCCGGTGCCGGGCAGCAGTGTGACGCCGTTGGCCTTGAACAGCCCGGAGATACCACCCGTCAATTGACTGACTATTTTGTTCTTGCGGTCCAGCATCGCACTGACGTCAAAGGCTATACCTTCAACCTTGATGCCATGAATCGCCAAATCATTCCGTGTTTCCAAGTACTTCTGGCTGCTGTCGAGCAAAGCCTTGGAAGGGATACAGCCAACATTCAGGCAGGTTCCCCCAAGGCTGGTTTTGCCGGCCTGGTCAACCCACTTTTCTATGCAGGCTGTTGAGAGGCCCAATTGCGCAGCGCGAATCGCCGCCACATAGCCAGCGGGTCCGGCGCCAATAACGACAACATCATAAGAATTCGACATACAAAAAGCCTGTGTGCGGACTACTGTCCGATTACGTTAAAATAGTGTGATGATCCGCGGTCTACAGCTGCAACAGAATACGAGCCGGATCTTCCAAAAGATCCTTAATCGCTACCAGACACTGCACCGCATCCTTGCCATCAATCAATCTGTGATCATACGACAGGGCAAGATTCATCATCGGTAATATAACGATCTCGCCGTCAACAACCATAGGACGCTCCTGGATTTTATGCATACCCAGGATACCCGTCTGAGGCGGATTTAGTATGGGCGTCGATTGCAGCGAACCGTACACTCCGCCATTGGTGATACTGAATGTACCACCCTGCATTTCATCAATCGAAAGCTTGTTCGCCCGGGCCCTGGTCCCAAGATCGAAAATCTTGGCCTCAATGTCAGCAATGCTCATGAAATCGGCATCACGTAACACCGGCACCACCAGTCCCTTGTCGGTTGATACCGCCACCCCGATGTCCTGATAGCCATGATAGACAATATCATCGCCGTCTATGGAGGCATTCACAGCGGGAAAACGCTTCAGTGCCTCACAGGCCGCTTTCACGAAAAAGCCCATGTATCCCAGGCGGGTGCCATTGTGGGTCTTTTCAAACTGATCCCGATACTTGCTCCTGAGTTTCATCAGCGGCTGCATGTTGACCTCATTAAAGGTCGTCAGCATCGCAGTATTGCGGGTCGCATCAAGCAGCCGCTCCGCGATACGCGCCCTCATACGGGTCATTGGCACCCGTCTCTCAATGCGTTCTCCGATTGGACCGTCAGGTATCTCATCCTGTCCGGCACTCACAGCACGTTCCGCCGACGCTATGGCAGGCGTAGTCTGTGCCTGCATATGTTTCAGCACATCTTCCTTGGTTACCCTGCCACCTTTGCCCGAACCCGATATCTGCCTCGCGTCCAGACCATGTTCGTCGACGAGCTGTCGTGCCGCTGGGCCCAATTGAGCCGTTCCACCATTCTCGGGCTGAGCGGCAGGCTCGGCATCCGCAGCAACAGCAGCCGGCGCAGACTCTGTAGCAGCGCCAGCGGTGACATGGGCAATCAGTTCCCCACTGAGGACAATATCGCCTTCAGCTTTCACAATTTCATTCAGCACACCGTCGGCGGGCGCAACCACTTCAAGAACCACTTTATCGGTCTCAATATCCACCAGCAGTTCATCACGGCTTACGGCTTCGCCTACCTGCTTGTGCCAGGTGGCGATGGTTCCGTCTGCCACTGACTCAGGAAATGTTGGCGCTTTGATTTCAATACTCATGTCGATTCCTCATTCCATGCTTCAGGAGGCTGGCTCGACGCGCAGCGCCTGCTCGACCAGTGTCCTTTGTTGTTCCAAATGCAGATACATATATCCCGCCGCGGGCGCAGCTGATGCCTCTCGACCAACGTGCTCGAGATAGATATCCGGGTTCAGTTTATGTACTACCCGGCGCATGTGGTGTTGACTGGAGTACCATGCCCCCTGATTCTCAGGTTCTTCCTGAACCCAGGCTACCTGGTCCAGGTTATCGTAGGTACTCAGGACCTCATACAACTCCTGTTCAGGGAAGGGGTACAACTGCTCCAGTCGAACAATTACAACGTCCTGCTGATCCCTCTCCCTCCGCTCATCGCGCAAGTCATAATAGACCTTCCCGCTGCAGAGTAGCGCCTTGCGCACCGATGCCTTGTCCAGATCATCGGTCTCATCTATCACATTATGAAAGTAGCCATCGGCCAGTTCTTCGATCGTTGAAATCGCCTGCTTGTGTCGCAACAGACTTTTAGGTGTCATCACGATCAACGGCTTCCGCAGCGGCCTGATCACCTGTCGGCGCAGCATGTGGTAAACCTGTGCCGGCGTAGTCGGCACACATACCTGCACGTTGTGCTCTGCACAAAGCTGCAAATAGCGTTCAAGACGGGCTGAAGAATGTTCGGGGCCCTGCCCCTCATAGCCATGTGGGAGCAGCATGGTGAGACCGCAGACACGCCCCCACTTGTGTTCACCGCTGGTAATAAACTGGTCGATAACTACCTGAGCGCCGTTGGCAAAATCGCCAAATTGCGCCTCCCAGACAACCAACGGTTTGGGATTCGTGGTGGCATAACCATACTCAAAAGCCAGTACTGCTTCCTCTGACAGCAGCGAATCCCTGATTACAAAGTCTACCTGATCCTCGCGAATGTGCTTCAGTGGTGTGTAGGTACTGCCGTCCTTCTGGTTATGCAAGACCGCGTGTCTGTGTGAAAAGGTACCACGCCCAACATCTTGCCCAGTGATTCGAATGGGATGCCCCTGGTCGATCAGTGTTGCATAAGCCATGGTTTCGGCAAAGCCCCAGTTAACCGGCATCGCACCGGCACCCATTCGCCGCCGGTCATCCAGAATTTTTTCCACCTGTCGCTGCAATGGAATCCCCTGGGGAGATTCATTGACCTGATGAGACAGCTCTTGAAAACGTTGCAACGGAAAGGTCGTATCTGCGGGTAGCGTCCATTTGTGACCCACATAAGGCGACCAATCGACGTACATACTAACATCGGGATTCTGTACCAGGTGGTCGACTACCTGTTCGCCGGCTTCCAGCTTTTCCCGATAGCCATCCGCCATCTCCCTATCCTGCTCGCTGGTAATTACCCCGCGTTCTATCAGGGACTTCGCAAAAAGATCCCTGGTGGTCGGCTGCTTGCGGATTTTCTTGTACATGAGAGGCTGTGTGGTTGAAGGCTCATCCGCCTCATTATGTCCGCGCCGCCGATAGACGATCAGATCAATAACGACATCCTTATTAAACTGGTTACGAAAGTCGACAGCCAGTTGTGTGACGAACAACACGGCTTCCGGATCATCGCCGTTCACGTGAAATATAGGCGCTTGCACCATCTTGGCCACATCGGTGCAGTACTCTGTAGACCGCGCATCCTCCCGGATACTGGTAGTGAACCCAACCTGATTGTTGAGGACAATATGTATGGTGCCACCGGTTTTATAGGCTCGGGTCTGAGACATCTGAAATGTCTCCATGACCACACCCTGACCAGCGAAAGCAGCATCGCCGTGAATAACAATAGGTACTACGCGATCACCCACCTTGTCCAGACGGCGATCCTGACGAGCCCGCACGGAACCTTCGACCACAGGCGACACAATCTCCAGATGCGATGGATTGAAAGCCAGCGCCAGGTGAACTTCGCCGCCAGCTGTCATGACATTGGAGGAAAAGCCCTGATGGTATTTCACATCACCAGAGGTATCGATAATGGCCTTTCCCTCAAATTCATCAAAGAGATTGGCCGGGTTTTTACCAAATATATTGACCAGCACATTCAGCCGGCCACGGTGTGCCATTCCAATAACGATTTCCTGAGCGTTGTAGGATCCTGTGCGCTGAATCATCTCGTGCAGCATTGGGATGAGACTCTCACCACCTTCAAGGCCAAAGCGTTTGGTCCCCGGATATTTTGATCCAAGGGATTTTTCCAGGCCCTCTGCTGCGCAAAGTAGTCGGTGGAGGTCTATCAGAACGTCGTGGCCGTAGTCCGGCGCGGATCGCACACTTTCCATTCGCTGCATCACCCAGTGGCGCTGTTCCGTGGCCGTGATGTGCATAAATTCAGCCGCAATCGTGTTGCAGTAGGTGCTTTCCAGACTTTCTACGATATCTTCCAGACGCGCGTCTTTCTTGCCGATATGCAGGCTGCCTGTCTGAAACACGGTATCGTAATCGGCGCGTGACAATTCGTGGAAACTGAGGTCCAGATCGGGGACAGGTTCCCGCAGATGCAGACCCAGTGGGTCAAGACTGGCCTTTTGATGCCCGCGTTGCCGATAGGCGCTGATTAGCTGAACGACTCGTACCTGCTTCCGTTCGTACTCGGTTGCGTCGCTGTCCTGCGCAACGGTGGCAGCGGTACGCACCCGCATTTTACTGATCTGGGCAAAATGCTTGCGCACCGTTGAGTGAGGAACTTCCTCCAGCGCAATCGTTTCAACCCTGGGCAGTTTTTCGAAGTAGCCCCGCCACTCTTCTGGCACCGCATTGGGGTCTGTAAGGAATACCTCGTACAAATCCTCGACGTAGGAAGCATTGCCCCCGGAGATATGGGAGGTGCGCCAGAGGAGTTCCATGGTTTGATCGCGCATGTGTTACGCCAGTTTCCGATTGCTGTATTATGCGGAACTTGTCTGACCACGAATCCCCGGCCAGGTTTCCACGAGCTCCCTGTAAGTATAGTCAATCATAGAGCAATACAGTTATTAATCTCTATTCAATAACTTACAGATCAGTGTTAATGCTAAGTAGCGCGTTGTAAAAGCATATTTCGAATATGCCCGATAGCCCGGGTCGGATTCAGCCCCTTCGGACAGACCGCGACACAATTCTGAATGCCATGGCATCGGAAAACACTGAACGGATCATCCAGGCGAGCCAGGCGCTCATCCGTTGCCGTATCTCTGCTGTCAGCCAGAAAGCGATAGGCCTGCAACAAGCCCGCCGGGCCTATAAATCGATCAGGATTCCACCAGAAAGAGGGGCAACTGGTGGAACAGCATGCGCACAATATACACTCGTACAGTCCATCCAGTTTTTCCCTTTCCTCGGGGCTCTGCAGCCTCTCAATCGCTGGTGGGGGCGTATTGTTGATCAAATAGGGCTGCACCTTCTCATACTGCTGGTAAAACAGGGTCATATCTACCACAAGATCTCGCACTACAGGAAGTCCGGGAAGAGGCCTGACAACCAGTGCACCTTTCTTTACCACCTCTGACAGCGGCGTGATGCAGGCCAGGCCGTTTTTACCATTGATGTTCAGACCATCTGATCCACAGACGCCTTCCCGACAGGAGCGACGAAACGCCAGACTAGGGTCGTCTCCCTTAATCATCTCCAGTACATCGAGTACCATCAGGTCCTTACCGCCAGTATCAAATTCGATATCCTGCATGTAAGGCTCGTCGTCTACCTCGGGATTGTATCGATAAAGACTAACTCGCAACATCTCGCTATCCCCTGCTCAGTAGGTACGTACTTTCGGCTGGAAGGTGTCCACCGTTTTCGGCTCAAAATTCACGGCGCGCTTACTCACCCGCTTTTCTTCCGGGTGGTACATGGAGTGGCACAACCAATTTTCGTCATCCCGGTCCTCAAAATCTTCACGGGCATGAGCCCCGCGGCTTTCCGTGCGCGCCTCGGCTGTAATGGCCGTCGCTTCAGCAACTTCAAACAAATTCTGTAACTCAAGGGCCTCTAATCGGGCGGTATTATAGGCCTGACTCTTGTCGGCCAGGGCTACGTTAGCTATTCGCTCACGCAATACGGCCAACTTGGAAATTCCATCCCGCATGAAGTCCCCATTGCGGAACACGCCAAAATGGTTTTGCATGACGGCTTGTAACTCGCGACGCAAGTCTGCCACATTTTCACCGCCCTCACGCTCATTCAACGCATTAAGTCGGCTCATGGCGTGATCAACATCTGATTCGCCCGCTGCGCGCATTTCTATACCCTCGCGCAGCGCTTTCTCGATAAACAGCCCCGATGCCCGGCCAAATACAACCAAATCCAGCAAAGAGTTACCGCCGAGGCGGTTCGCGCCATGAACTGAGACACAGGCAACTTCACCACAGGCATATAGCCCCTGCACTATATGGTCGTTGCCATCAGCATCCTGAGTAAGCGCCTGTCCGTGAATGTTGGTAGGGATGCCGCCCATCATGTAATGGCAGGTTGGCACTACCGGCACGGGCTCGTGAACGGGATCGGCGTGGGCGAAGGTTCGAGATAGCTCACAGATACCGGGCAACCGGCTCTCAAGGACTTCTTCACCGAGGTGATCCAACTTGAGGAAAACGTGGTCACCTTCAGGCCCGCAGCCGCGCCCTTCAAGAATTTCCAACACCATTGATCGTGCCACCACATCCCTGCCGGCAAGATCTTTCGCGTTGGGCGCATAGCGCTCCATGAACCGCTCGCCATCTTTATTGATGAGATATCCACCTTCACCCCGACACCCTTCAGTTACCAAAACGCCGGCGCCATGAATACCTGTGGGATGAAACTGCCACATCTCAATATCTTGCACCGGCAAGCCCGCGCGCAATGCCATTCCGACGCCATCTCCGGTGTTGATATGGGCGTTCGTGGTTGACGCATAGATACGCCCTGCTCCACCTGTCGCCAGCACGGTAGCCTTGGATCGAATTTGAACCGTTTCGCCGGTTTCCATGCAAATCGCGATAACACCGACCACAGCACCGTCCTGATTGCGCACCAGATCGGTGGCGAACCACTCATTCAGGAAAACGGTATCTGCCTTGATATTGCCTTGATACAGCGCATGCAAGAGAGCATGACCGGTACGATCAGCTGCAGCACAGGTACGGGCAGCCTGACCACCTTCACCATAATTCTTGGACTGTCCGCCGAAGGGACGCTGGTAGATACGACCATTTTCTGTACGGGAAAATGGCAAGCCCATGTGATCCAGTTCAAACACCGCCTCAGGACCAACGCTGCACATGTATTCAATGGCGTCCTGGTCTCCAATGTAGTCAGATCCCTTGACGGTATCGTACATATGCCAGCGCCAGTCATCGTCGGGGTCTGCGCTGGCGATTGCGCAGGTGATCCCGCCCTGGGCTGACACCGTATGAGATCGTGTGGGAAACACTTTAGTTATAACGGCCGTCTTGTAACCGGATTCAGCCAGTTGCAGGGCGGCGCGCATACCTGCACCACCCCCACCAACTATGACACCATCAAATGAAATTGTACGCACCGCGGTCATACTTCAATTACCCCAAAGAATCTGGACGCCCCAGACAACGTAGCTGAACAGCACAATGACACAGACAACCTGCACAGTCAGTCGCAATACGACAGCTCTCGGCCCCATCATCCGTTCGGTTAAATAGTCAGTAACCACGGACCACATACCCACCCAGGCGTGCGCAAACAATGACACCAGCGCCAACAGCGTAAAAATCCGCATGGCTGTACCACTGAATACAGACTTCCAGTAAACAAAGGTCAGTTCTGGTGCACCCAGGATTGTACCCCCAATGCATACAAACCACGCCAAAAGCACGACAGCGCTGACCCGCTGCAATAACCAATCATAGAGGCCAGAACGCCCCAAACTCGTTACACTGGTTACCATATCCATAACCCCGCCAAGATAATCAAAACAGTAGAAATACCCACTGTCAGTTTGGCTCCAAGTTGCCCGCCCTCAAGAGTTTCGCCTACTCCCATATCCATAATCAGATGTTTGATGCCCGCTATGGAGTGATAGATGAGGGCAGCAACAATACCCCAGATGACCAGTTTGGCCAGGGGTGATTGCAGCGTCGACATCAGCTCATCGAAACTGGCCTGGCTGGCAAGACTGGCATCAAGCATCCACAACAGGACACCGACGCCTACAAAGAGGATGACCCCAGAAATTCTGTGGGTAATAGAAGCAATAGCAGGTAATGGGAAGCTAATGGTCCCGATATCAAGGTTTACTGGTCGATTGTCACTCACGATTTGTCGCCTGATAGCGCCCGAAAGGCGGTTCAAAGATGCGGCATTCCCGTGTTTTCTGACCTGAAGAAAAGCACCCGGGACTGCTCGCGCGGATTATAGGAGGAACCACCCACTAATTCAATTCAGAAGCTGTATTCCTTCGATTCCGAGGCTGCATATATCCACTATGCCCTGCAAAAAACCAGATTGGCACTTTTTCGGAGTATTCAGTTACCAATGCGATCATAAGCACCTCTCGATTGACAAAATCCAGCGAAACTCTATAGTTGACCTCCGCGTTTGTATATCGCACATCTCCCGAAATAACCCAGGAAGATACATGACAGACAAGACAGTGACGCTGCACATAGATGGTATGGATGAGGCCGTGGAATTACCCATGTACTCAGGCAGCATAGGGCCCGACGTTATCGATGTTGGAAAATTGACCAGCAAGGGGCTATTCACCTATGACCCCGGCTTTGTCTCAACTGCTGCCTGTGAATCACAGATCACGTATATCGATGGCAATGAGGGCATTCTGCTGCATCGTGGTTACCCCATTGAGCAGCTGGCAGAGCACTCAACCTATCTGGAAACTTGCTACTTGCTCCTCTACGGCGAACTGCCCAACCAGGCAGAAAAAGAACGATTCGAGAATACAGTCTGTACACACACCATGGTGCATGAGCAGATACGCACCTTTTTTCAGGGATTCCGGCGGGATGCTCATCCCATGGCGATTATGTGCGGTGTAGTGGGAGCTTTGTCAGCTTTCTATCATGACTCTCTCGATATCACCAATGAGCAACACCGCGAGGTAGCTGCCTTCAGACTGATAGCCAAAATGCCTACCTTGGCGGCCATGAGCTACAAATTCTCGATCGGACAGCCCTTTATGTACCCGGACAACAGCAAGGGATACTCTGAAAATTTCCTCCATATGATGTTTGGTAATCCCTGTTCAGAGAGCAAAGTCAGTCCGGTGCTCGCCAAAGCCATGGATCGGGTGTTTCTGCTGCATGCTGACCACGAGCAGAACGCGTCCACCTCTACTGTTCGTTTGACTGGCTCTTCAGGAGCAAATCCTTTCGCCTGCATTGCCGCGGGAATCGCAGCCCTATGGGGCCCCTCCCACGGCGGCGCTAACGAAGCCGTTTTGTCTATGCTCGAAGAGATTGGTGATGAGTCCAGAATCGAGGAATTCGTGGATCGCGCCAAAAACAAGGACGACCCTTTTCGCCTCATGGGCTTTGGCCACCGTGTGTACAAGAATTTTGATCCCCGGGCCAAGGTCATGAAGGAATCCGCTGACGAGGTGCTGAAGGAACTCGGACTGGAAGATGACCGACTTCTGCGCATCGCCAAACGACTGGAACAAATCGCCCTTGAAGATCCATACTTTATCGAGAAAAAGTTGTACCCCAACGTAGACTTTTATTCCGGCATAATCCTGCGGGCGCTGGGAATCCCAACTAGCATGTTCACTGTTATATTCGCGGTCGGACGTACGGTCGGCTGGATCGCACACTGGCACGAAATGATCAGCGGATCATATCGTATAGGCCGCCCCCGTCAGTTATACACCGGACATGTCCAGCGGGATTACACCCCCATTGCAGACCGCTGAACCAGCTGATGAAACACCAGATCACCCCGCGTTACGCCTGACGACCGGAGAATTCATTGACCGCCATCGTAATCAGTGGAACAGGGCTGTATACACCTGAAAAGAGTATCAGCAACGATGAGCTTGTTGCTTCTTTCAATGGCTATGTGGCACTTTTTAATGAGGAAAATGCCGAGGCGATAGAACGTGGTGAGATAGAGGCACTGCAGCCATCCTCGTCCCACTTTATAGAAAAAGCTTCAGGTATACGCAGTCGCTACGTCATCGACAAAGCAGGTATCCTGGATACTTCCCGCATGTGTCCCCGGATTCCAGAACGGGATAACTCCACGCATTCTGTGCAATGCGAAATTGCAATAGCCGCCGCTGAACAGGCATTGGCCCGTTCCGGACGGACTGCCGCCGATATAGACGCCGTGTTGGTGGCCTGCTCAAATCTGCAGCGCGCCTACCCTGCCATGGCGATTGAAGTACAGGCTGCACTGGGCATCGAGGGCTTCGGTTTCGACATGAACGTTGCCTGCTCTTCCGCTACTTTTGGTATTCAGACCGCTGTGGACAGCATCCGCAATGGCAATGCCAGAGGGGTGCTGGTGGTGAATCCAGAAATATGCAGTGGGCATCTGAATTTCAGAGACCGTGACGCTCACTTTATTTTTGGAGATGTCTGCACTGCAATGGTGTTGGAAAAACAGGACAGCGCAAGCGATGGCTTCGAAATTCTGAGCACCCGATTGCGCACCAGTTACTCCAATAATATACGGAATAATTTCGGCTTTCTGAATCGGACTGATGAGTCCGGCGTAGGCGCAACTGACAAATTATTCGTACAAAACGGGCGAAAAGTCTTTAAGGAAGTCGTACCCATGGTCGCCGCCCAAATCAGCAACCATTTGGAGGACACTGATATCGGCACAGATTCCCTCAAAAGGATGTGGCTACATCAGGCTAACATTGGCATGAATCAGCTAATCGCCAAAAAGGTACTGGGACATGCTGCGACAGACGAGGAATCACCGACAATTCTGGACGAATATGCCAACACCAGCTCAGCGGGCTCTATCATCGCCTTCCATAAGCACAGCCAGGACTTCAACGCCGGCGATATCGGCGTAATCTGCTCGTTTGGTGCAGGCTATTCGATCGGCTCAGTTATCGTCCGTAAATGTTAAGCTCCTGCTGCTCAGCGAAGACTGGCGTTCAGGTTCAACAGCACCTTATTCCCCGGGCATAGCTCAACCTCGGTCAGGGAATTGAGCGGTTTCTGTATCGTCTTGATGCGCTCATGCAATTCTTGGGAATCGGGATCCATATAGATCAAGCCGGTTAAAATCTCTCCGCTTGTCCGGTATCGCTCCACGGTCTGAAACGCATTACTCAGATTCAGAGGATCGACATTATCGGCCAATTTATGCAGGTGAATGACAGAACCGTCATGAAGCGTCACCTCCTGTGTGCTGTCGGGCTCGTAGCTGGCGACAATTTCCTCCTTCATAGGGACAAAGTCCATGGTTCCCGTTGCCGCCATATGCTCTCGCGTAAACTCGTAGGATTTTGTCGAACCATCATTATTATTAAAGGTGACGCACGGTGAAACGACATCAATCAGGGCAAAACCCTTGTGTGACATAGCGGCTTTAATCAGAGGAATGAGCTGATTTTTGTCCCCGGAAAAACTGCGCGCCACAAAACTGGCACCAATTTGCAGTGCCATTGCGCACAAATCTATGCCTTCGAAGGGAGTGGGATCACCTTTCTTGCTATAAGATCCGTAATCAGCAGTGGCGGAATCCTGTCCCTTTGTCAGTCCATAGCAACCATTGTTCATCACTATGTAGACCATGTTCAAGTTACGGCGAATGACGTGGGCAAACTGGCCCATACCTATGGATGCGGTATCGCCATCTCCGGAAACCCCGAGGTAGATCAGATCCCGGTTGGCCATCGCCGCCCCCGTGGCCACCGAGGGCATACGCCCATGAACGGAGTTAAAGCCGTGAGAATTGCCAAGAAAATACGTCGGCGTTTTGGAGGAGCACCCTATGCCTGACATTTTTGCCAAACGATGAGGCTCTATGGAAATCTCATGACACGCCCTGGCGATTGCGGCGCTGATTGAATCGTGCCCGCAGCCTGCGCATAGCGTGGACAGAGATCCCTCGTAGTCCTTTAACGTATAGCCGATGTCATTGACATCAAGATCTGGATGACGAAACTCGGGACGATAGTAGCTCATATCATGTGTTTCCTTCTGCGTCACGGCGAATCGGCGTAACGTTATGTCCAGGCAAATGCTGTAATATCTGCTTGCGAATATTTCTGGCGCTGATTGGATCACCATCAAAGCAAAGGACTGACTTGAGTTTGTCAGGTCCGAATTCAAATTCGGACATCAGCAAACTCCGCATTTGTGCATCCCGGTTTTGTTCTATAACAAAACACATTTGGTGCTTTGAAATAAATTCCTCGACCTCATCATTGAATGGGAAAGCCCTGACCCGCAATGCGTCCAGATCGATACCCTCGTCCGCCAGTTGATCCACCGCCTCACGGGAAGACGCCTCACTGGTACCGAAGAATATAACACCCAATTGCGCATCGCGCTGGCTGTAGGTCTTCTCAGGAGCTGGCACATACTGTTTCGCAGTATTCCATTTCCGCTGCAGTCGGATCATATTTTCCGCATATTTGTTACCATCTTCAGTATAGATCGCATAGGCGTCGCGGGAACTGCCCCGGGTGAAAAAAGAGCCCTTGGTCGGGTGAGTGCCGGGATAGGTCCGATAACATATTCCATCCCCGTCGACGTCGAGGTAGCGACCAAACTCCTCGGCATTGTCTAGCCCTTCCGCATCCAGCACTTTACCGCGATCAAATTCGCGGCTGTCATCCCACTCGAGCGGTTCCGACATATTGTCATTCATACCCAGATCAAGATCCGTCATGATGATGATAGGAGTCTGTAAGCGCTCGGCAAGATCGAAAGCCTGCCAACCAAAGTCAAAGCATTCCTTCGGTGTGGAGGGGAACAGTAAAACCTGTTTGGTATCACCGTGTGATGCGTAGGCGCAGCTCAAAACATCGGATTGCTGGGTTCGCGTCGGCATGCCTGTAGACGGACCCGCGCGCTGCACGTCAACCAGCACCAGTGGAATTTCAGCGAAATAGGCCAGTCCGAGAAACTCACTCATTAGCGATATCCCTGGGCCGGACGTCGCTGTAAACGCTCTCGCCCCATTCCAGTTCGCACCCACCGCCATACCGATCGCGGACAATTCATCCTCTGCCTGCAATATGGCGAAGTTGTTTCGACCGCTACCGGGGTCAATGCGCAGGCGCTTACAGTATTTTTCAAAGGCTTCGACGACAGATGTCGATGGTGTGATGGGGTACCAGGCCGCGACGGTGGCGCCTCCATATACAGCACCCAGGGCCAGGGCCGTATTTCCATCAACCAGTATTTTGTCGCCGACCTTGTCTGTGGTTTGCACGCGGATACTCAGCGGGCAGTCAAAAGTCTCCTGAGCGTACTGATACCCCAACTCCAGGGCATGTACGTTAGGTGCAATCAGCTTCTCCTTGCCCTGAAACTGATCACCAACCAGCTGCGTAAGTACTTTGAAATCAATGTCCAAGAGTGCGGCCAATGCACCAACGTAGATAACATTCTTGAAGAGCTGTTGCTGTCTGGGATCGCTGTACTCCCGCAGGCACATCTGCGTCAGGGGCAAGGCAAGTATCGTAATATCGTTGCGCATCAGACGCAGATCCAGCGCTTTGGTGCCATCATAAATAAAGTAACCACCGGGGAGTACTTCCTTGATATCACTCGCCATGCTCTGCGCGTTGACACAGACCATGATGTCGACCCCCCCTCTGCGTCCCAGATAACCCTCCTCGCTCGCTCTAACCACATACCAGGTAGGCAGACCCTGAATATTAGAGGGAAAGATATTCTTCGGGCTAACGGGTATGCCCATGCGGAACAAAGCTTTAGCAAAGAGGTGATTCGCGCTGGCCGAACCCGTGCCATTCACATTGGCAAACTTTATGACAAAGTCATTAACACTCTGGATTGATTTCATGCGGACCACCCCGCTTTGGTAACGGAATAGAGAAATTTCTGCATATCCCATGCTGTTGTCGGACACCGCTCGGCACAGAGGCCGCAGTGCAGACAGACATTCTCGTCCTTGACCATAACCCGCTTTGTTGGCAGCACCTCGGAAACGTACAAATCCTGCGTCAGATTCTGTGCTGGCTGCAGCAAAGCCTGTCGCAGCGGTTCCTCCTCGGCATTCTCTACGAAATTTATACAGAGCGTGGGACATATATCGACACAGGCATCACACTCTATGCAACGACCCTCGTTGAATACGGTCTGCACATCACAGTTCAGACATCGCTGCGCCTCCAGATAGCCTGTGTCGCGGTCAAATCCCAGCTCAACTTCCAGCTTTCTATTGCGCAGCGTATCCGACTTGTCCGCCTGTGGAACGATATAGCGAAGATCACTGGGAACAGCATTGTCGTAGCTCCACTCATGGATACCCATTTTCTGACTGATCAGGGTAACGCCGGGTGAAAGGCGGCCCATAATATCTTCACCATTACAGTACTTGTCGATTGAGACCGCAGCCTGATGTCCGTGAGCCACTGCCGTTATAATGTTTTCCGGGCCAAATGCTGCATCACCACCGAAGAAAACGTCTTCACGGGTCGACTGAAAGCTGACGGGATCGACTACCGGCATATCCCACTGGTCAAATTCCAATCCAAGATCGCGCTCAATCCAGGGAAAGCTGTTTTCTTGACCAATGGCCATAAGCACGTCGTCACATTCGATCAGTACTGGCTCCTCACCCGTAGGCACAAGGGTCCGTTTGCCATTTTCGTCGTAGACAGCATCAACCTTCTCGAACAATGCTCCAACCAATTTGCCATCTTCAGTAACAAATCCCTTGGGAACGTGGTTATCAAGAATCGGAATGTCCTCGTGCATCGCATCCTCCTTTTCCCACGGAGATGCTTTCATATCCGCGAAGGGGCTGCGCACTACAACCTTGACATCCTCACCACCAAGTCGTCGCGCTGTCCGGCAGCAATCCATCGCGGTGTTACCGCCTCCCATGACGATGACTCGTTTACCAATCTTGTCGATGTGTTCAAAGGCGACGCTGGCCAGCCACTCAATACCTATGTGTATGTTGGCCGCAGCCTCATCCTGGCCTGAGAGTTTAAGATCCTTACCCCTTGGCGCACCGGTCCCTACAAACACCGCGTCGTATTTCTTTTCCAATACGGAAGCGAGACTATCTATTGTTGTGTCAAAGTGCGTAACCACATCCAGATCAAGTACATAGTCGACTTCTTCATTAAGCACCTCAGCGGGAAGGCGAAAAGCCGGTATCTGGCTGCGCATCATCCCGCCACCACGACTTTGATCGTCATAGATATCCATTGAGTATCCCAGTGGGGCCAAATCACGAGCCACAGTAAGAGAGGCGGGGCCGGCTCCGATCAAAGCGATGCGTTTACCGTTTTTCTTGCGCGGAATTTTCGGCATGTGCACGCTGACGTTACCCTTGTTATCAGCGGCAACCCGTTTCAGCCGACAGATGGCGACGGGCTCTTCCTCCACCCTCCCCCGACGACAGGCCGGTTCACAGGGTCGATCACAGGTTCGCCCCAGAATCCCGGGAAATACGTTGGATTCCCAATTGATCATATAGGCATCTGTGTAGCGTCCAGCCGCGATCATACGAATGTATTCAGGTACAGGTGTGTGCGCAGGGCATGCGTATTGGCAATCCACTACTTTATGGAAATATTCTGGATCTTTGATGTCAGTCGGTTTCACGTCAGCTGCCTGTATCGGTTAAAGCGGCGTATTAGTAGACAAATTAGTTGCTAATTTGTTGATTTAACGGGCGATTTCACCCGTGGCAGGGCCGACGTCAAGTTAACCACATCCACGACCGATTTTCATCAATCGGAAGGACAAATTTATTGTCCGCCTACACTGGTTTACCTTTCCGCTGGACCTGTTGATTCGCCTGCAAGGGGCATTCGAATTCAGCTCCCGGGCCTTGAACCAGAGCGAGAAATCAATCCATATGTCTGATCATTTCGACACCAAATCCGGAACAGGTTACCAGCGTGGCATTATCCATCAAACGTTCAAAATCATAGGTAACTGTACCTGCCTGAATAGCGCCATTCATGCCTCTGATAATGAGATCCGCAGCTTCATTCCAACCCATGTGGCGCAGCATCATTTCCGCCGACAGAATCAGTGAGCCGGGGTTCACCTTATTCTGGCCAGCGTATTTTGGCGCGGTACCATGGGTTGCTTCAAATAGCGCTATGCTGTCACTAATGTTCGCACCTGGCGCGATCCCTATGCCACCTACCTGGGCAGCCAGTGCGTCTGATAGGTAATCACCGTTAAGATTTAGCGTAGCCACCACACTGTACTCTGACGGTCGCGTTAATATCTGCTGCAGCATAGCATCGGCTATGACATCTTTGATGACAATTTCCCGGCCTGTAACTGGATTTCTGATACCCACCCAGGGGCCACCATCAATTAACTCGCCACCAAATTCATAACGGGCCAATTGGTAACCCCAATCGCGGAATGCACCCTCCGTGAACTTCATGATGTTGCCTTTGTGAACCAGCGTTACCGATGGGAGATCCTGGTCAATCGCATACTGTATCGCTTTGCGCACCAGACGTGTTGTACCCTCCTCCGAGACCGGCTTCACACCGATGCCGACATTTTCTGGAAACCGGATTTTGGTAACGTCCATTTCACTGCGCAGAAAATCCACCACCTTTTGCGCTTCTGGTGTACCTGCCGCCCATTCAATACCAGCGTATATATCCTCAGAATTTTCGCGGAATATAACCATGTTCACCTTTTCGGGTTCCTTAACCGGTGAGGGCACCCCCTCAAACCAGCGCACCGGACGCTGACAGACGAAGAGATCCAGTTCCTGCCTGAGAGCTACATTCAAAGATCGGAAACCACCACCCACCGGCGTAGTCAGCGGCCCCTTAATCGCCACCGAATATTCTTTGATGGCGTCGAGGGTTTCCGCAGGGAACCAGTCGCCCTCGTACAATTCAGCCGCCTTTTCTCCCGTGTATATTTCCATCCAGGATATCTTGCGTCTATGGCTGTAGGCTTTTGCCACCGCCGCATCCACAACCTGTAACATCACAGGACTGATATCGACACCTATACCGTCGCCCTCGATATAGGGAATGACGGGGTTATCAGGTACATTGAGCGAAAAATCTGCATTTAACTCGATTCTTTCACCCTCAGTGGGTACTGTAATATGCTGATAGGACATTATTTACTCCGTGCTGCATTCCTGCCGGTCTCGACCAGATACAGTATTGATCACACAGGACTCGCGAGAAAACGAAAATGGAACCTGGAAGTACGAATTGTTCCATCACTAGCTGTCCGCCAACGGTCGGATGATTTTGACCCCAGATTTGGGAGGCCCCTGTGGCCAGATTGCTACTGTACAATAAACCCTATCGGGTTCTCAGCCAATTCACCGACGCCGCATGCAGGAGCACACTTGCAGACTACATCGACGACCCTCATCTATATCCGGCGGGACGTCTGGATTATGACTCCGAAGGCCTGCTATTACTGACTGACAGTGGTGGACTGCAAGCGCGCATTGCAGAACCAAGGCACAAAATGAAAAAACAGTACTGGGTGCAGGTAGAGGGTATTCCGGATAACGCGGCTTTAAACTTCCTGCGCTCTGGCCTGGAGCTGAAAGATGGCATGACAAAAGCAGCAGATGTTGCCGAGATTGCCGAGCCCGCGCTATGGAAGCGGGATCCACCTATCCGACAACGCGCCGGGCAGCACACGAGCTGGCTGGCCATGGGCATAACGGAGGGACGCAATCGCCAGATACGCCGAATGACAGCTGCCATTGGGCACCCCACCCTGCGCCTTATCCGCCATCAAATTGGTGACTGGCGGCTCGATGCCCTGCAGCCGGGGCAGACCACCGAACTGCATGTTCACCTGCCCGCAAAGGCAAAGCGGAGCGCCGGCGGTAGGCGGGTCACGAAACGGCGGCTATAATGCGCTCCCCATACCTGCCCTCATTCCCGGAACATGACAGACGCATCCAATTCAACAACCCAACAGCAGCCCAGAGCCTGGGAGACACACATTACTGTCGCGACGGTGGTGGAAGACAATGGGCGTTATTTGATGGTCGAGGAATACATCTCCGGGAGACTCACCCTGAATCAACCAGCGGGTCACCTGGAATCGGGTGAAAGCCTCATAGACGCCGCACGGAGAGAAACCCTCGAGGAGACCTGCTGGGAGGTGGACATTCAGGGCTTGCTGGGCTCTTGTCTCTACACTCTTCCGGATGGGGAAGCTACCTATTTACGTACTACGTTTTTCGCATATCCCATCAGGCAGCGAAAAGACCAGGCCATGGACCCCGATATCCAGCGCGCAGTGTGGATGACTTTCGATGAGATATCAGAGTGTAAGACTGCGATGCGCAGCCCAAGAGTAAAAGAGACCATCGAGCAGTACCGCTCAGGCCATCGCTATCCCCTGGAGTTTATCTATGGAGTGGAAGGCCATGTTCCCGGGCGATGAAGCTAGAACACCCGGTGAAATCAGGGTGATAGTAGGTATGTCCGGCGGAGTCGACTCCTCGGTAGCGGCTTTTCTATTGCAGGAGCAGGGTTTTCAGGTTGAAGGCCTGTTCATGAAAAACTGGGATGAAGACGACGGTACTGAATACTGCACCGCAAAAGAAGACCTGGCTGACGCACAGGCGGTTTGCGATATATTGAAACTCAATCTCCACCAGGCCAACTTCGCAGCTGAGTACTGGGACAACGTATTCGAATACTTCCTCGCCGAGTATCGTGCCGGGCGCACCCCCAACCCTGATATCTTGTGTAACCGTGAAATCAAATTCAAAGCATTCCTGGAGTACGCGCTTGAGTTAGGCGCAGATTACATCGCAACCGGACACTACTGTCGCCGCGCAGACGATGCAGGCCGCACTACACTCCTGAAAGGCAAGGATAACAACAAGGATCAAAGTTATTTCCTGCACGCGGTGGGTCATCGAGAATTGAGCCACTCTCTGTTCCCGGTTGGGGAGTTGGAAAAGGCAGAAGTCAGGGCTTTGGCTCATCGGGCCAACCTTCCCACTTTTGCAAAAAAAGACAGCACCGGCATCTGCTTCATTGGTGAGCGACGGTTCACTGATTTCCTGAAGCGATATCTACCTGCACAACCCGGTGAAATCCGCGGCGAGGACAATCAATTACTGGGCGAACATCAGGGCCTGATGTATCACACCATCGGCCAGCGTCAGGGGCTGGGAATCGGCGGCATCAGCGGCGCATCCGATAACCCATGGTATGTCAGCGCCAAAGATCTGGAGACCAATACTTTAAGAGTCGTTCAGGGTAACAACCATCCTGACCTGTTCAGCAGCGCACTGCGCGTTGGCGAAATTGCCTGGATTGCAGGTGAGCTGCCGTCACTGCCCTTGGAATGTATGGCGAAAACCCGCTATCGCCAACCCGATCAGGAGTGCTCCATCGAACCAACCGACAAGGACGTTCATCGAGTGAATTTCAGCCAGCCCCAGCGTGCCATCACGCCGGGGCAGTCGGTTGTCTTCTATTCTGGCGAGCGCTGCCTGGGTGGCGGTGTGATAGAAGCATCACTTGACTGACTTGACACGGCAGGAGAGCCAAGTTGTAGCTCTCTCGGGAGCGGTGCTTGCAACCCGGCACGTCGCGGGATTGGCTCACACCGCACAGGTTCCCGCCGCCGACCTGACTCAGCTGTTGTCCACGCTGTTTCACTTCGAACCCGGCAGCGTCATTGATGTGTACGGCAGTATCGATAATTGTGCGGCCGCTCTCCATGAAACCCGCCAACTACTCGAATTTCCTGGCGCCCCGGAAAACAGGGAAACATTGCGCTATTTGTTCGGCGCTATGTACCTGGAAAAAAAACTCTCAGTGGACAATGGCCTATCGCAGGTACTGCGTTCGAGACTTCAGCATGCCGCTCTACAAAACAACCATTTCACTGACAATATTGAGCAGCTAGTGGCCAGCGTCGCGGCTATCTATCAGGACACTTTGAGCACCCTGCCACAACGCATTCATGTGACCGGTAACTACCAACACCTGCAGGACGATCGTGTGGCTCATCGCATTCGGACGCTGCTGCTGGCCGCCGTTCGCAGCCTGCATCTATGGCGTCAATGCGGAGGAGCCAAGTGGCGCCTTTTGCTGCAGCGTTCACGCTATCTGGAAACAACCATTGCTTTACAAGAGCTCAGCTCCATTCAAACCCGGGATTAGTGTATTATTGCCCGCCTGAAATCATCCCTCCGAGACCACCAGTATGGACCTCAATGAACTAACCGCTGTGTCGCCCCTGGACGGACGTTACGCCCCCAAGACGCAGCCTCTGCGTGAAATTTTCAGTGAATATGGCCTGATAAAGCGGCGCGTGGCAGTCGAAGTGAAGTGGTTGCAGAGTCTGGCGGATCATCCGGGAATATCTGAATTGACGCCCTTTTCCGCTGCAGCAACGGCGACATTGAATGCTATAGCTGAAAACTTCAGCCCCGAGGATGCTGCGAAAATAAAGCAGATAGAGGCAACCACCAACCATGACGTCAAAGCGGTAGAGTACTTTATCAAGGAAGCGCTGGAGTCATCCGAGGAATTGGCAGCCGCTACGGAGTTCGTGCATTTTGCCTGTACCTCGGAAGACATCAACAATCTCTCACACGGTCTGATGCTGAAAGATGGTATCGCTGAGGGCATTCTCTCACCGCTGAGATCAGTTACTGCGCAGTTACGACAGCTCGCGGTGGATAACGCCGATGTGGCCATGCTGTCCCGCACCCACGGTCAGACCGCCAGCCCAACCACATTGGGCAAGGAACTCGCCAATGTGGTTGCAAGACTTGAGCGGCAGTTGGAGCAGCTGGAACATACAAAACTACTGGGCAAAATAAATGGGGCCGTAGGTAACTACAACGCCCATTTGTCTGCCTACCCCGATATTGACTGGGCCACCCACGCAGAAAGTTTTGTCACCGGTCTCGGCCTGTCATGGAACCCCTATACAACGCAAATAGAACCACATGACTACATCGCTGAGTTGTTCGACAATATCGCACGGGCCAATACCATCATCCTGGATCTTGATAGAGATATCTGGTCGTATATTTCGATTGGCTACTTCACCCAGCGGACTATTGCAGGTGAAGTGGGCTCTTCCACTATGCCCCACAAGGTAAACCCCATCGATTTCGAAAACTCTGAGGGGAATCTGGGTATCGCGAACGCGGTTTTACATCATATGTCGAGTAAGTTACCCATTAGCCGGTGGCAAAGAGACCTCACGGACTCCACAGTTTTACGTAATCTCGGGACCGGTATCGGGTATAGCCTGATCGCATATCAGGCAACGCTGAAGGGCCTTGGCAAGCTGGAGGTGAACCGGCAACGGCTGGCACAGGATCTGGATAATAGCTGGGAAGTGCTCGCGGAGCCCATTCAAACAGTGATGAGGCGCTACGGTATAGAAGAGCCTTATGAAAAACTCAAAGCACTGACACGTGGCCAGCAAATGGACAGGGATGTAATCAGTGCCTTTGTTGAAACCTTGGATATCCCAGAAGACGCCAAAAACTATCTGCTTAACCTGACGCCTGCGACCTACACCGGAAACGCGGTCAATCAGGCGAAAAGCCTTTAACCAGGGCATTGTTGTGAGTCTAGAGCTGCAGGGGTTCATTAAAGCAGATTTTCTCGCCAACTGCTGGCAGCGCAAATCGCTGTTCTTACCACAGGGACTGCCTGGCTTTGTCGACGCCCTGAGCCCGGATGAACTCGCCGGTCTAGCCTGTGAAGAAGATATTGAGTCACGAATTATCTCTGGTGACCTGGATAACGGTTTTACGTTACAACACGGGCCTTTTGCTATTGAGGAACTGCAGGCCCTGCCCACCCGGAACTGGAGCCTTCTGGTACAGGCTGTAGATCACTATGTACCAGAAATCGCTGCTCTTCTGCGTTATTTCGACTTCCTGCCCGATTGGCGCATAGATGATGTAATGGCGAGTTTCGCGCCACCAGGAGGCTCAGTCGGACCGCATTTCGACCGCTATGATGTGTTTCTGATACAAGGCGCCGGCCGGCGTCGCTGGAGACTGGGTCAATATTGTGACCACCAAACCCCATTGCTTGAACACCCCGATTTACATCTGCTTGATCATTTTGAACAACAGTTTGAGATAGAGATGAAGCCGGGGGACGTATTGTACGTCCCACCCGGTATTGCTCACTGGGGCGAATCCATCGAGGATTCAATGACCTGGTCAATTGGTTTTCGAGGCCCGAGCCGGCAGCAGGCCCTCTCCGGGTATTGCGACCATCTGATCACTACTGCCACCGATACCATGCTGCCGGATGTTATCGGTGAGCGGCGCCGGCATTCGGCGGAGATAACAGCCGCCGACCTGTCGAGCTTGCGCGACAATCTGCTGGCCGCTTTCGATAATCCTGATGAGATGGCTCGCTGGTATGGCAGTATGGTTACCGAGAAAAAGTATGCCGATATGGGATATGAGCCCTTCTCTCTTCAGGACCAGTTACCAGAGCCAGACAGTGACTCTATATGCTGTTCTGCAGATGCCAGGCTGGCTTTTGCATCAATCGCTGGCGTGTTGTATTTGTTTTTTAACGGCGAATCACGGGTTTGCGATGACTCACTGCTGCCGTTAATTGAACATCTGTGCTCACATCGGCATCTGGATGCCAGCGAACGGGATCGAAACTGGAGTAGTCCCGCAGCAACTAGACTACTTGGCGAACTTATAGCTACGGGGGTCATGTATGAATCAGGAGAGTAAACGCCTGGAAGGCAGGGTTGTAGTCAAATCAGTCCCCTGGATTACCCATAAGCAAGTACTGGACAGCATCAGAACCTCAGTTTTTGTCAATGAACAGGGAGTCGCCGCTGAAATCGTCACGGATGGAACAGATAAGGATTGCTTTCATTTTCTGCTGGAGGACGATGGCTACCCCATCGGCTGTGGACGATTACAGGCAAGCGGCAAGATCGAGCGAATGGCGGTGTTACTCGGACATAGAAATCGTGGGTTGGGCGCTGGACTGCTCGATTTCATTATTGAATTCGCCAGGGAAAAGCAGCTTGAGTCTCTCTATTTGCATGCACAGTTAGCGGCCCGATCGTATTACGAGCGGGCTGGCTTTGCGATTGAGGGAGAGGTATTCAGTGAAGCAGGAATCGATCACGTCGCCATGCGCATGGAGATTTCTACGGCAACAGACAGCTTTATTTCGGGTGTTACCTACCCTCATCCCTTCGCCGAACTATCATTGAAAATTGCGGGTAACGCCCGCAGGTCACTGCGTATATACAGCCCCAAACTGGATCATGAGATTTTTGACAACGACGAATGGTCCGCTGCGATCAGCGGGTTGATACGGCGCGGGCGTGAGGCCAAGGTAAAGATACTGATCTGCAACGCCAATGCCATTGTCAGCCGTGGACACAGGCTACTGAATATTGCCCGGCGACTATCTTCCTCGGTGACTATCCAACGACTTGATCAACACCCGGAAGTCACAGATGAATGTTACGTTTTGCGGGACCTCGACGGAATTGTATACAAACCCGATGAACCGGGCCGACCCGGATTTTATGAGCCTGACTCACGCGCATCCTGCCTGCATTTCATCGAAAAGTTTGATCTCCTCTGGGAGCAGAGCGTGGCAGATCCAGAGTTGCGCCAGCTAAGTCTGTAAACTTTTCCAAATAGCGAAGAAGGCATGGAGAGCAACTTATCTCCACGAAAGCACTTTTTTACTGATAAACCCCTGATAGATAATCATTTTATTCCAACGCCCTATAGCAAGCTAGCTCAAACCGGGGGGTGCACAGAGCCAGAAATACCAACTGGGTGCTGCCTGAATTCGTAATACGCTGACGAACCCCGGGTGGGATTAAAACAACATCTGCCACCGTAACCGGCAAGGACTCCTCACCACCAACCTCAACAATACCATTTCCCTCCAGAATGACGTATCTCTCAGCTACTCCCTGGAGGCAGTGCCACTGGGTTGTCACTCCTGGGGCCACGCGGGCTCGTGCGATAGAAAGATCCGGGTCTGAGCTGGAATTTGACAACTCCAGAATATGACAACCCTCTTTCCAGTAATACTCATCCTCGGGAAGGGCTCGCTGCCTGGTATTCATTGTGGCGCCGCGCCTATCGAACCGGTTGAATCAGCCCATTTATTGACCACTGTTGGAAAATACTCACGCATTCCCTGCAGTAGCTCAGCGGGTTGGTCTGATCTCAGCAGCATGTCACTGTGGACCTCCCGCATGAATCCCTCTTCAACAGCCCTCTGCAGAAATAGTAATAGTTCATCATAGAATCCATTGATGTTGAGAATACCCGATGGTTTCTGATGCATGCCAAGCTGTGCCCAGGTCATGGTTTCCGATAACTCATCCAGCGTTCCCAATCCACCCGGCAGCGCGATAAATCCGTCCGCCAGGTCCGCCATCATGGCCTTTCGCTGATGCATATCAGCAACCACTCGCAGTTCTGTCAGGCCAGGATGCGCCAACTCCCGAGCGAGAAGAGACTCGGGCATCACCCCAATAACAGCACCTCCTTCTGCAAGCACCGCATCGGCTATGACTCCCATGATTCCCACGGATGCCCCGCCATATACCAAATCATGGCCACCCTTCACCAGTTCCCTGGCGAGCGCTACGGCGGCGTTCCGAAACACAGGTGAGTTTCCGGGGCTAGATCCACAATAGACGCATACCCGCTTCAAGACGAGTGCCCGTGCTTTGTCATTAGTAATACCTTCGAAAATAGAATTAAATTCATACTGCCACTCTACGAGAACTATATGTCGCTGCCAATCAAATTGTTACGACGCTATCAGCGCATCGCCAGCGCAGGCTATACTCCGTAATAAACCAGACTGGATCATACCCATGGGGATAGCATTACCGCACCACCGTTGGCCTGAGTTATTAACGGGTTATTGCCGGCGACATAAGTTAATATTTATGTTCACCTGCCTACTGTTTTCCTTGCCATTGGGAGCGCAGAACCTGGTCGGACCTGGGACTGGATCAAACATACCGATAGTCATCGCCCATCGCGGCGCCAGCGGCTATCTTCCGGAGCACACGCTCGCCGCCTATAGTCTGGCCATCTGGCAGGGTGCCGACTTTATAGAACCTGACCTCGTCCTCACAAAGGATGGCCATCTCATTGCCAGACACGACAACGTACTGAATCTCACCACAGATGTTGCAGAGCGATCGGAATTTTCATCCCGAAAAAAAACCAAGAGTGTAGATGGCATTACAGTTGAAGGCTGGTTCAGTGAAGACTTCACACTGGCAGAGATAAAAACCCTGCGCGCGATCGAGCGGATTCCCAGGCTGCGCCAGTCCAATGTCAAGTTCAACGGGCAGTTTCGTATTCCCACGCTGGCGGAGATCATTCAATTGACTTTATCCCTGGAAGCAATAATCGGGCGTCCCATAGGGATATATCCGGAAACCAAACATCCGAGCTATTTTGACAAATTGGGCCTGAACATGAATGAGCGCCTGATAGACGTTCTCGAACATTACGGTTACGGAAATCAGGGGCGGGTTTTTATCCAGTCTTTTGAAGTGGACAACCTCAAAAGACTTGCAGCTATAACCTCCATCCCTCTGATCCAGTTGATGGATGTGACCGGGACACCATTTGATCAGAGAGAACAGGAAAACGGTCTTTCATACGCCGATATGTCCACAGCGAAAGGCCTGGCGGATGTGGCTGGATATGCTGCAGGGGTGGGCGTATACAAACCCATGGTTCTGGAGTACGACGACAACGCTGGCAGTTGGGGCAAACCAACTCCGTTTATGCAGAATGCCAAAGCCCTCGGGCTGCTGGTGCATCCATACACCTTCCGTGCGGAAAATTTCTTTTTACCCACCAGCCTACGCTCTAACCCCGTCCCTGATAGCTACGGCTACGTGGAACAGGAGATACAGCAATTTCTGGACGCCGGCGTGGATGGTTTTTTTATCGATCACCCAGACTACGGTGTCAGGGCCATAGCGACCTTCCACAAAAAGTCAGTGGATGAATCAAGCGTTCGCTCAGATTAAAGAGTGCACCGGATCAATCAAGATAGGCGATCAGTTCCTTCGCCGCCCGATAGGGCGTGGTTTCACCCTGTGTCACAGCGAGTTCCAGTGCGGGCAGTGCGGCAGCAACCCCTTCATGCTGACGCAGATGTAAATCGAGCATTTCACGCACCAGCTTTGCCATCCAGTCCTTGCGCTGGATGGCCCGTTTGCGCTCAAAGCTTCCGCTGTCCTTTGCCTGGATAAAATAATCGACGACCATTCCCCAGACAGCGTCTATCCGCTCGTTCTTAAGCGCGGAACAGGTCATGACCCGGGGGGTCCAGGTCGAGGTGTGACGCAACAGATTCATTGCCGCCTGGTAGTGTGACATGGTTTGACTGGCCAGCCCGACGCTCTCACCATCGGCCTTGTTGATGACCAATGTATCGGCCAGTTCCATAATCCCGCGCTTGATACCCTGTAACTCATCTCCCGCATTGGGGAGCATCAGAACCATAAAGAAATCCACCATCGCGGCGACATCATATTCGGACTGCCCAACACCGACAGTCTCCACGAGAATGACATCGTAGCCAGCGGCTTCACAAAGAAGCATTGTCTCTCTGGTTTTTTGAGCCACGCCACCCAGCGCCCCCTCTGAGGGAGATGGCCGGATGAATGCTTCTGCACGACGTGACAGTTCCTCCATACGGGTTTTGTCCCCCAAAATAGAGCCACCCGCTATTGGCGAACTTGGATCCACCGCCAAAACGGCCACGCGCTTGCCCTGCTCTATCAAATACAGGCCGAATGCTTCAATAAAGGTAGATTTACCAACACCCGGTATACCAGTAATGCCGATACGGATACTACCGCCTGTCTGTTCAATCACAGACTCCAGCAATTGCTGGGCCTGCTCACGATGAGCATCCAGCTTGCTCTCTACGAGGGTAATAGCTTTGGCGAGGGCTCGTCGGTCTCCTGCCAACAGAAGCTCACGATCAGGCTCAGCCACTGGTTGCCTGTGATACCTGATTTGCATTAACTGCATTCAACGCTTCCCGCGCAGCGTCAGGGATCGGCGTACCGGGTCCGAAGATGCACTTCACCCCAGCGTCATACAGGTAATCATAATCCTGACGAGGAATAACGCCCCCCGCAATCACGATAATGTCACGGCCTCCCTGTCGTTCGAGCTCATCGATCAACTCCGGCACCAACGTTTTATGACCCGCCGCCAGCGAGGACGCTCCGACAATATGCACATCATTTTCAATGGCCTGACGCGCTACCTCTTCGGGCGTGCTGAACATAGGGGACAAGTCGATATCAAAACCCACATCCGCAAAGGCCGTTGCAACTACCTTGGCCCCGCGATCATGTCCATCCTGCCCCATTTTGCACACCAGCATCCGTGGCCGTCGACCGTATTGGGCCACAAATTTTTCGATGTCCGCGCTTATCTGCATCCAATCATCATCGTCCTGGAAGGCACTACCATACACCCCGGAAACGGTTTGCGCCTGGGCGTTGTAGCGTCCAAACTCACGTTCCATAGCATAGCTGATTTCGCCTACGGTAGCGCGAGCTCTCGTTGCCTGTACTGCCAGGGCCAGAAGATTCTCTCCGCCATTCGCTGCACTCTGAAAAATCGCTTCGAGCGCATCTTCCACGACTGACTCCTCGCGCTCATCGCGTAATTGCTGGAGCCTGTGCACTTGCGAATCCCGCACCGCATGATTGTCTATTTCGAGGATATCCACCGCATCTTCTTCGTCGCGCTGATACTTATTGACACCAACAATGACGTCTTCACCGCGATCGATACGGGCTTGCTTGCGGGCAGCAGACTCTTCGATTTTGAGCTTGGGCATGCCGGTTTCAATGGCTTTTGCCATACCACCACGCTCTTCTACCTCCATGATCAGTTCCCAGGCGCGGTCGGCAATATCCTGAGTTAAATTTTCCATCATGTAAGAACCGCCCCAGGGATCCACAACCTTAGTGATACCACTCTCTTCCTGAATCACCAGTTGCGTATTTCGCGCGATGCGAGCTGAAAACTCCGTCGGCAGTGCTATGGCTTCATCAAGCGCATTGGTATGCAGGGATTGCGTACCTCCCATGACAGCGGCCATAGCCTCTATGGTTGTGCGCACCACATTGTTGTAAGGGTCCTGTTCCGTCAGTGACCAACCGGAGGTTTGGCTATGGGTGCGTAACATTGATGATTTGGGATTCTTTGGCTCAAATTCACTGACAATACGCGTCCATAGCAACCTCGCTGCCCGCAACTTGGCTATTTCCATATAAAAATTCATGCCGATGCCCCAGAAAAAGGACAAGCGGGGTGCAAAATCATCGATATCCAGGCCTGCAGCCAGGGCAGTACGGATATACTCCTTGCCGTCGGCCAATGTATAGGCCAATTCCAGTGCTGCATCCGCACCTGCTTCTTGTATATGGTACCCCGAGATCGAAATAGTATTGAACTTCGGCATATGCGTGGTGCAATACGCGATAATGTCGCCAATGATCCGCATACTCGGTTCAGGTGGATAAATGTAGGTATTGCGGACCATGAACTCCTTAAGGATATCGTTTTGGATAGTGCCGGCCAGGTCAGCCTGAGCTACACCCTGCTCTTCGGCGGCGACGATATAGCCAGCAAGCACCGGGAGTACCGCCCCATTCATGGTCATGGATACAGATACGCGTTCCAGTGGAATGCCGTCAAACAAAATTTTCATGTCTTCGACAGAATCAATGGCAACACCAGCCTTGCCAACATCCCCCGAGACCCGGGGATGATCCGAGTCATAACCTCGGTGGGTGGCGAGATCAAAGGCGACTGAAATGCCCTGCCCGCCCGCTAGCAGCGATTTTCTGTAGAAATCGTTTGATGCCTCCGCCGTTGAGAAACCCGCGTACTGGCGGATGGTCCAGGGTCGCCCAGCATACATCGTTGCCTGCGGGCCCCTGATATACGGTTCCATTCCCGGCATGGTGTCGGCGTGTTGAACCCCGGCCATATCCTCGGCCGTATACAGCGGCTGTACCGGAATACCCTCAGCCGTGTGCCAGATTAAATCCTCCAGCGGTTTCCCGCGCAGCTGCTTTTTCGCTAGCTCCCGCCAATCTGCCTTGGTATGGCAGTTGCTTTGATCGTTGTCATTGCTCATTTTTACCTCTCGCTCAACCGGCATCGCCGTTGTGTTCATCAGCTGGTTGACTGAGTTCTATCAAAACGCCACCACAACTCTTGGGGTGGATGAATATCACCTGACTGCCATGTGCACCAGGACTGGGGACGTCAGCCAGAAACTGGTATCCCTTACCCTTAAGCCGATCGATGTCTTCGTGAATGTTATCTGTGCGGAAGCACAGGTGGTGCAGACCACCACCACGCTTCTCCAAATAGGTCGCGATTGGGCCGGTGCCGTTAAGTGGATGAACCAACTCTATACTGGTAGGTGGCAGCGGGAAAAAAGCGGTAGAGGTTTTTGCCGCTTCGACATCCTCTGTGCCCGCGTATTCGAGTCCAAAATCGTTCAAAAATCGCTCAATAGCGGCATTGAAATCCGGCACAGC
The DNA here is from genome assembly GCA_938074045.1 of uncultured Halieaceae bacterium. Lineage (GTDB taxonomy): Bacteria > Pseudomonadota > Gammaproteobacteria > Pseudomonadales > Halieaceae > CALJGI01. The sequence goes on along the minus strand of CALJGI010000017.1, from coordinate 15,606 downwards.
GATGGCGATGTGATCAAGTGCAGTTATCATCCAATCAACCCCCCATTACCATGGCAAGAAATCCATCGGTTTCCTGTCGACGCCGGGATGCGATATCAACGGGATTATCGTCGACACGTTGCTCATCCGGAGTTATTTTAAACAGTGGCTCACCTTTCTTGATGATCACGCCATCACCATCCACCAGAACCTTGTCGATGATTCCTGAGAAGGGTGCGTAGACTTTATTGAACATTTTCATGACCTCGACAATATACAAGGGATCACCTTCCTCAAAATGACTGCCCACAGTCACGAATGCATCCATTCCCGGGGCCTCACGCGGATAAAACATACCGCCGCTCACAGCGAGGATTTCATCCGAACTTGCCACAGGTGGCGGAACCAGTACTTTTTTCATGTCGTCCTGCAGCACTGGATCCAGCAAGTATTCCGGAATATTAATGGACAGATCCGGGTTTACACACAGCTCGAAGAAACCGGTTTTCTCGGCGATAAAGGGCAGAACAGCCATGATGTCTACACCCGCCTGATAACCCAGATGCGCACCCCTGACACGCGGCCAGTCTTCTGCTGAGACTCCCGAAGGAACCTCTTCTCCCCCTAGCATCTCACACAATTCCTGCCAGTCGGAGATGCCCAGACGCTGCTCAAGCTCACGATAGAAGCCCAATGCAGACTGCAGTACGGCTTCATCATGATCCCAGATCATAGAGGCAGCCGGCTCTCCTTCAACATAATCCATATTCAGAAAATGGTAGGTATCGGAAAGCATCTCAAAAGGGTTTTCGTTCCACTGGCAGCGCCCATCAAAAAGGGAATATGAGTCTTTATTGACACTGAGCCAGCCCGCCAGCTTATGAGGATCTTCTAACAGGTATTCCAATGGACGAATCAGCAACCCCTGTTTATGACTGACTGCCTCAGCTACCGCTTCGCGTATTGAGGCCTCTGCAGGTGCAGACTCAATCTCAACTCGCTTGAGTGTGGCAAATGCATAACCCAGATCGAGGTTCCCCGCCGCCTGTTTCAACAGGCCCACTGCAGTGAGGTAAGGCACAATAAACCGGGTGGTCGGCCGGGCATTAATATTGTTGCCGATAAACCAATTCACCAGACCATAGTGAAACTCCAGATTTGTACTCAGGTCGCGTCCACTCATCCGCGTGCGGCGGATCACTTCAGCCATAGACTCGTAGCTGTCCATTCGATCCACACCCGTGGTCAATAGCAGAGCGATGTTACTGTCGTATGCCCCGGCCAGAGTGTATTTCATGAATACATCAGTATCAGGGTTATGAAGACTTATACCCTGATCGTCTCGAATTTCGCCCTCCAGAGCATCTGACCAGTACTCAATCACACCACCGGCATGTGGGGCCAAGGCATGATTTGTTGCATTCAACCGTGCTTCAACAGTCGCATCGAATCGTACCTTCCGCTCCGGCTTGGGTAAGCGGGAGCCGTGCGCCGCCAACAAGACCATTGCCTCAACCAGGCTGTCCACCACAAATGCGTCAGCTGCATCCTCTGGGTTGGCAAAGTGCAAGCTGTAACAGAGTTCTGTTACACGATGCTCAACCTGAATACGCGTATTCATTTCCATAAAGAAATGCTTATCGCGATCTACAATACATTCAAAGGTAGAAACCGAATCAAGGCCCACTGCCAGGGCAAAACGCTCTGATTCCTCTTCCATTGCGGCCAGCGTTTTTATGTCCTGGGTAAGCACCTTGGCTTCCGTGGTCTGGCCGGCAGCTTCCGCTGCGTCGAGGGCAGCCTGCAGCGACTCGGTGGTTACTGACACCTCCAGCAGTTTCTGTTCATGCATTTGCAGCGAACAATCACGTCCGCCCATGGCAAGGGCCCATTCACCATTACCTAGCACCTGAATTTCCTGGTGACGCGTTGTTTCAATATTCAGCTCAACCAGCACATTCTTGTTATCACCGACACCGGTAGTCTTGACCTCGTTGAGTATCTCCCTGACCAGCGATCCTGTGCCGGAGACAGCTTGTTGCAAACGCTCTTCTGCACTACCCTCGTAGGTTCCGGGCGCTGCCATGATGCGCTGCCCCTTACCCCCTCCACCGCTGATTGCTTTGAGGCGAATCCGGTTCTCCGGATACTCACTGAACATGCCGGCAACCGCCTCCTCCACCGTCACAATCATTTCATCAACTGTGTACAGATCAACGCCTTTGTCATAAGAGGCGGCGAGCACAGCCACGGCCAGGAGTTCAAGGTCCTGCTCATCAACTGTCCAGAGCCCCTCATCAACAGCGAGGCCCTGCTCTTTACAGAGCTCCTGCAGACTGGCTGCATCAGGAGCCTTTTTGAGTAGAGTCAGCACCGTTGCGTTGTCCACACCCGGCGTAACACTGACACCCACCTGCAGTGCGGTACGCTTGGCCTCGTCCTTGAGACCGGCGTCATGAACGGTTCGCGAACAGGGCCCGATAAACATCAAACCGGCGGCCTCCATTGCCGCGACCATGGTCTCGTCTTCCGCCATAAAACCATAGCCGGTGAATATGGCGTTGTAACCATTGTCGTGGGCGATACCGATGATCTGCTCAATCCGCAGATTCCGCTCCTCTTTGTTGGCACCACTGTAATCTGGCACTCTGTGCACCCGGCTCGGATCTGTCAGCTTTCTCAACTCTGGAGCGAGGGCGTTCTGGTAGACGATAGAGTCCTTCTCCGAGAGCAGAATTCCGTAGCTGTTTATTCCCATTTCATCAAAGACATCCATTGCCTCCTTCCGAATCGGACCGCGGCAGATGATCAATGGTCTGATGTGATTACAGGCGAAGCTTCGCACCCATGCAGATGAGCTGCACTCAAGTCGGCGGTCCTGATGAATCAGCGGGTTTTGCAGGTAAAAATCGTTCGACACTGTTTTCGCTCTCTCATGGTTAAGCAAATATTAGTGGAATTCACGTTGCACAGAGGTCAATGGACTTGGTTGGTAATTCTTAAGATGTGTAGCCATATTCTCTGTCAATACCCTGCGCAGATCGCTGGGCATGACAATTTGTGAAATAGATCCGAGACTCAAACCTTCATTGGGGTTCATCAATTCCTGCTCATAGCGTTGTGCCAGCAGTACTTCCTGTTCCTTCACCCACTTCTCGACCTGAACGGTTGCATATTTACGCGCATCGGCTTCGTCACGGCCATTGGCAATTCCTTCTTCCACCATCGAATCTATCCGCTGTGTAATAGAGCCGCGAATTGCACGCAGTTCATCCTTGTAAACATAGTCGACACCGGCGGGACCCATTACCGCGACCCGGGTCGTCGGCAATGCGATAACAAGATCAGCGCCGGTTGGATAATTATTGTACGACGCGTAAGCGCCACCAAACGCGTTGCGGATCAGTAGAAGAAATCTCGGTGTACGCAGGTCAATAATTGAATCCAACATGGCACGGCCGGCCTGGACAATCCCGCCAGCTTCCTGCTCCCTGCCAGGAAGAAACCCGGTGGTATCTTCCATAAAGATCACAGGGATGTTGTAGAGATTACAAAATCGAATGAATCGTGCGTTCTTGTATGCTGCTGCGATATCAATTTGTCCAGAGGCAACGGAGGAGTTGTTCGCCACAAAACCAATAACATTTCCCCCCATGCGCCCCAGGGCGGTAATGGTATTACGAGCTCGTTCCGGTTGAATTTCAAGAAAATCGCCGTGATCGCACAATTGCTGGATAAGAATACTGACGTCTATCGGCGTGTTGAACCCTGTCGGCGAGTTAAAGGCTTTTTTCAACAGAATATCGATATCCCAGGTCTTGCGATCCAGCGGATCAGAGGTGGCCTGAAACGGCGACATCGAGGCATTATTGTCGGGCAGGTAATTTAACAGTGCCTTGACTTTCTTGAGGGCGCTGACTTCATCCGGCACTACAAAATCTGTTACCCCGGACTGACTGTGTACACCGGGTCCCCCCAACTCATCTGGTGTAACGTCCTCGCCCAGCACGGATTTGACCACTCCCGGGCCTGTCAGACCAAAGAAGGTTTCGTTAGGCTGAATCAAAAAGCTCCCCTGGCGTGGCAGGTATGACCCACCCCCCGCGTTGAAACCAAACATGCACATGATACTGGGGACCACACCGCTGATCTTGCGCAGAGCCGTAAAAGCTTCTGCGTATCCATCCAAACCGCCAACGCCTGCCGGTATATATGCACCCGCACTGTCGTTCAGTCCCACCAGAGGTATACGCAGTTTTTGTGCGGTTTCAAAAAGTCGCGCGAGTTTTTTCCCATTGGTAGCGTCCATCGACCCAGCGCGAACCGTAAAATCATGACCATAGAGGGCTACTTCACGGCCATTGATCTTGATGATAGCTGTGACAAGCGAAGCACCATCAAGATTTTTTCCCCAATTTTGAAACAAGATTGTTGGCTCTTCGTCAGTCAACACCTCAATACGCTCCCAGATGGTCATGCGCTTTTTCTGGTGTTGCTTTTCGATGTTCTTGACGCCGGCCGCCTGCCGCGGCCGCTGAATAAGCTTGTAGCCCGACTTCAGCGTGGCTTCGTAGAGACCCGGTTTGTAAGCAATTTGCCCGGGAACTGAAAATTCCACATCAGCAACCTTCTCAAAAGGGTTCTCTAGCGTAGGTGTAACGTCCTCATACTTAGACATATATCCTGCTTTCCTGTGCATTAGTCACGAACCCCTGCGAATCACAGAGGTCCGACAATGTCCCGACCGCGACAAACTGCAGGCAATATCATTGATACACCTCGGCAGTTTGTTGTAACAAGGTTTATTATAGATTCTGGCAGTCTGTGGCGGTACCGGTTAGCGCTCCGACGTTTTACATATCTCAACCGTCGGCGCACCCTGGGACGCGAAGCCACAAACGGCGCCTAAAGATACGGGCTGGGCCGGTTAAAGTCAATTAGAGTGGCATTAACTCGCATCGACAAGAATGCAGAATAACGAAGTTTTTCCTACTAAAATTGCTTATTTGCGTATTTATTTACGTTTTAAATACGCATTTAGTTAATTTAATGTTGGCGGTGTGTACATAAAATGAACTCAATTCACCTGGAAGAGCTACCGTACCAAACGGATAGTACCGTGTTGTTCAATCGTTTGCGCCAGCTGCCGGGTGCTGTATTCCTGGATAGCGCCTATCCATTCAGTGATGCCGGCCGCTACGATGTGATGGCAGCAAGTCCGACCCTCTCCCGAGAGTTTGATCCTTACTCCGATAAGGCAGACGTGCTCGAGTTTGCCAGGGAGCTAAAGGACCAACATGATGCATTTTGTGGTGAGGTATTCAATCCGAGCGAAGACATTCCATTTTGCGGCGGTATTATTGGTTACCTGAGCTATGATACAGGCCGCCGGTTGGAGCAACTGAGCGATAACAACGACTGCGCTGTCGGTGGTCTGACCACATCTCATCTTTCCTTCTATCCCTGGTGCGTGCTGCAAGACCACCTGCTGCAGCGTTGTCTGTTTATCGCTCTGCCTCATGTCACGTCCAAAGAGCGCGAAATGGTACTGGCCATATTACGCGACCCGCTGGTCACAGGACCTGCAAAGAATCCCTTTGAGCTGACCATCCCCTTCACATCCAATATTTCTGAAGCAACCTATCGCGAATCCATTCTGCAGATACAGCGTTATATTCTTGCGGGTGACTGCTACCAGGTGAATTTTGCCCAGCGTTTTACAGCGGGTTATCAGGGAGACCCATGGGAAGCCTATGCCCACCTTCGGACACAGGCTGCAGCCCCGTATTCCGCCTACCTGGACCTGGGCAATAGCGCGTTACTCAGCGTCTCTCCCGAGCAATTCATCAGGCTGCGTGGTAATCACGTACAGACAAGACCAATCAAGGGCACTCGACCACGAGGCAGTGACAGAGCAACTGATGAATTACTGGCTCTGGAGCTTCGAAATTCGTCGAAGGACCGCGCAGAAAATTTGATGATTGTTGACCTGCTGCGGAATGATCTCGGGAAGTGCTGCGAACCCGGCAGCATCCACGTTGATCAACTTTTTGCATCGATTCAATTACCCAATGTACATCATCTGGTGAGCACCATCAGTGGGAAACTCAGTCGAGGGAAGAATGCCTTTGATTTACTCACCAGCTGTTTTCCAGGTGGCTCAATTACCGGCGCTCCAAAGAAACGCGCAATGGAGATTATCGATGAGTTGGAGGACCACAGTCGCGGAGCCTACTGTGGTTCTGTTGTGTACATCAGTGCCGATGGCGGCATGGACAGCAATATTGCCATTCGCACCCTCCAGTGCGAGAACAGTGAAATCAGCTGCTGGGGCGGTGGTGGTATTGTCTCCGACTCGGAGTGGCAAAAAGAATATCAGGAAACTCATGACAAGGTAGGGAATCTGCTGCGGGCATTACAGCAAGGCCCAAAGGCAGCAACTCCCTAGAGACGCAGAAAATCGCTCGCTTGGGTAAACTCAGCCTGCAGAGCCTCATAGGTTTGTACAGATGGAAACTCCGGAAACTCGGCTGTCACGTGCTCGGGCGCGTGGAAGAGAATACCCGCATCTGCTTCTTGCAGCATGGCAATATCATTGTAGGAATCTCCCGCAGCGATAACGCGATAGTGCAATCCCTGGAGGGCTTGCACAGCAGACCCCTTGGGATTCTCCTGACGCAGATGATAGTCAATAACAGCACCCTCGGCGTCGACTTCCAGCCGATGACACAACAGAGTCGGCCAGCCGAGTTGAGCCATCAAGGGACTTGAAAACTCGTAAAACGTATCGGATAGAATAACAACCTGATAACGCTCCCGCAGCCAGTCTACAAACTCTACTGCACCTGGCAAGGGTTTTAACTCGCGTATCACGCTGTGAATATCGCTAATTTTGAAACCGTGCTGTGCCAGCAGCGCCAGTCGCTGTTTCATCAAGACATCGTAATCGGAAACATCCCTGGTGGTTGCCCGCAACTCTTCAATACCTGTGCGTTCTGCAAACTCAATCCAAATTTCCGGAACCAGCACCCCCTCAAGGTCCAAACACGCTATTTCCACTACGATTCCTCTATTTCATCATTATTTTAGCGCCGGACACTCTAATGGAAACGCGATTACGATACCAGCCGGATGTGCAGGTTCTAATAGACCGGTAATTCCAGGGCACCCAGTAATTCTTCCAATTCCTGGCGAGACTGACATGCAAAGGCCTGATCGACCAGGTCGCGAGTCAGGTGAGGAGCGAACATTTCGATGAAGTCATACATGTAGCCACGCAGGAAAGTGCCCCGACGGCACCCTATCTTGGTTACGCTACTGGCAAACAAGTGACTGGCGTTTAGCGCAATCAGGTCACTGTCCAGGGTTTCGTCGTAAGCCATCCGTGCCACAATTCCGACTCCGAGTCCCAGTCGAACGTAGGTTTTGATAACGTCTGCATCAGTAGCGGTAAAAACAACCTTGGGCTCGAGACCACGGGATGTAAAAGCTTCATCGAGCTTGGAGCGACCGGTGAAGCCAAATACGTAGGTAACCAGGGGATGCTTGGCCACATCCTCGATGGTTAACTCTGACAGCTCGGTAAGGGGATGATCTTTTGGAACCACAATACAGCGGTTCCAGCGATAGCATGGCATCATTACCAGCTCACTGAACAGCTCAAGTGCTTCAGTGGCGATTGCAAATTCAACCATGCCGTCAGCAGCCATCTCTGAAATCTGAATCGGCGTCCCCTGATGCATGTGCAATGAAACTTCGGGATAGCGATCGATGAAAGAACTGATAGTGTCGGGAAGCGCGTAGCGAGCCTGCGTGTGCGTAGTGGCAACGGACAAGCTGCCCTTTTTTTCATTGCTGAATTCCTGGGCCACCTGCTTGATACTCTCCACCTTTCGCAGTACTTCTCCAGCAGCTTTTAAAATTGCCTCTCCCGCGGGGGTGATATGGGTGAAATGTTTGCCGCTCCGGGAAAAAACCTCAACCCCGAGTTCGTCTTCCAACAATCGAATCTGCTTACTTATTCCCGGTTGCGATGTGTACAGGCTCTGAGCGGTAGCAGATACATTCAGATCATGCCGGGAGACCTCCCAGATATAACGCAGTTGCTGCAGTTTCATGACACCCCCGTCGAACAAAAAATTATAAAAGTCGGTATTCTTATGAAATATAGCCATACATAGCACAATTGCCAAGTTATGGCGACGCGTAAGGCTCAGCAGATGCTGATACACTCGCGAGCGGAAGGAGCAATCTGGATGATCAGACTACTCGTTGGCGATGCCATGGGGTACATGGCCGGTCGCCACATGAGAACTCGCGGATTGACAATGGATTTCCTGATCATCGAAAAAGACATCAGCTCGAAAAGAGCGTAAAAACTCTCCCTTTTCCAATCCGCCCAGGAAAATCGATTCATCCAATCGAATGTTCCAGGCTCTGAGCGTTCGTATTACTCTTTCGTGGGCGGGTGCAGAGCGCGCCGTCACCAACGCTGTTCTGATAGGTGATCTGTCGATTGGAAAAGCTGCCTGAAGGTGCTGCAACGCAGCTAAAAATGCCTTGAATGGCCCACCACTGAGGGGTTCATGTGCCGCCGCCCGCTCACTGGCGGCAAAGGCATCCAACCCCTCCTGCTTATAAATCCTTTCGGCCTCATCCGAAAACAGAACAGCGTCGCCATCAAATGCGAAGCGCAGGGTCTCATCGTCATTAGTGTTGGACTGGTTGGAAACCAGCGTTGCCGCCGCCACGCCATTCTGCAGCGCATTGCGCACATCATCGGCATGGGTTGACAAGAAAAGGTGACTTCCAAAGGCATTGATATACCGGTAAGGGCTCTCACCGCCACAAAAAGCTGCGCGACTGATATCGAGCCCGTGGTGTTGAATGGAGTTGAAAACCCGCAAACCGGTGTCAGCGCTGTTACGGGACAACAGGATAACCTCTACCCTTCTCTCCCCGCCCAATTTTGTGTTCAGCGCAAGCAGTTTGTTTACCAGTGGAAAGGCTTCGCCCGGCGCAAGAGGTTTGTCCTCATGACTGATCTGATACTGTTGATAGGCTGCCAGGCCCTGCTGCTCATACACCTCATGACTGGCGTCCAGGTCAAATAGTGCCCGGGAAGAAATGGCGAGTATCAGCGGGCTATGCGCAAGCTCACTCATTCGGCTGCCACCTCCGTATCAACCAGCCGCTGAAGCCGGGCAAATTGTTCGCGGTATGGATAAAGCCCAAACACTCCCCCGGTGTGGACGAAAACAATGTCATCAGCCTCATCGAACCGTCCCTTTTCAATTTCCTTAAACAGCCCATAGCACGCTTTCCCCGTGTACACCGGATCGAGAATCAGCCCTTCGCAAGTGGCCATGGCCTGTATAAATCGCAGTAGCTCTGGCGTCGCATGACCGTATCCCTTGCCAACGTATCCTTCAATCACATTTACGTCCACATTTTCTGGAACTCGATTATTGGGGTACAATGCTGCCCACTCCGCGATGTCCTCGGCTATCTTGTTCCTGAAATAAGCCTCGTCATCGCATACATTGATTCCCCAGACCCGCGATGAATTTCCATTCAATGCCACACCCAGGGTAAGACCCGCCTGAGTTCCACCGGAGCCTGTCGCCGTCACTACGTGGTCAGGGGATATTCCGAGACGTTCAAAATCCTGCATCAGTTCATCCCATGCCGATAGATAACCCCATATCCCAATGCCGTTACTGGCCCCTATCGGTACACACATAGCCTTGTGCCCGGCATCAGAATATTGCCGCTGAAGTTGATCATAGCGGTCGTTGAGACGATCAGAGAAATTGCGTTTGGGAAAGCAGGTGACTTCCGCGCCAAATAAAAGATCCAGCAACAGATTGCCGTCGGGGATATCCTCGTCATCACCCCGTAACAACAAATGAACTTTTAGACCGAGCCTGGCTGCAACAGCCGCCGTTGCCCGACAGTGGTTAGACTGCACACCACCGCTGGTTATCAGCGTATCACAACCAGAGTCCAATGCTGCAGCAGCAATAAATTCCAGTTTCCGGACTTTATTTCCGCTGAGCAGAGACCCCGTCAAGTCATCTCGTTTTACCCAGATACGCGGCGCATGCGGATTGTCGAATGACCAGCGTCGCAACGGTTCTAATGGCGTCGGCAGGCTGGCAAGAGCCAGTCGTCGAGGATAGACGAGAGACATAGCCCTACCGACCCAGGCGGACTTACACCGCCTTGAGCGTACCCTTGGGCAGGACGGCACTGATGGCGCCCCGCTGAAATTTCAGTTCGACCTTGTCGGCTACCTGTAACACCACGTAATTTTCCTCGAGGCGCGTGATCTTACCAAGAATTCCAGCACTGGTGATAACCTCGTCACCCTTGTTGAGTGCCGACACCATGGCCGAATGCTCCTTCTGTCTTTTTCGCTGTGGACGAATAGCGATAAAGTAAAACAGCAGAAACAGACTGATCAAAAAGAAAATTTGAAACATGTCACCGCCCGGCGGGGCCGCAGCGGCCTGAGCGTGGGCATCAGGGATAAAGAAACTCATATAAATACCTGTCAATCGAAATGATGGAGCTTGAAAATGGCGGCTAATGTACCGTGTTTACTTAAGCCACGCAATTTAGACCTGTATCTCCCCCTCGTAATCCATGATCTGTGGGGCGTGATCAGAGAACCTCTCATCCTTGTAGATATCAGCACTCAGAATCCGCCGTGCTAGCCCGGGTGTAACGACCTGATAATCAAGGCGCCACCCCACGTTCTTGGCCCAGGCCTGGCCTCTGTTTGACCACCACGTGTACTGGTCGTCTAATTCATTGACCGCACGAAATGAATCCACATAGCCAACATCGTCATAGAGTTGATCCAACCACGCTCTCTCATGGGGCAAAAACCCGGAATTCTTGCGGTTTCCTCGCCAATTCTTAATATCGATATTTTTGTGACATATATTCCAATCGGCACAGATAATGAACTCACGCCGCTTTCTGCGCATTGCACGAAAGTGCTCCATGATAAGTTCAAGGACACGATTTTTTTTCTGCTGCGCTGCATCGCCGCTGCTGCCAGATGGCATATAAAGGGAAACAACACTGAGTCCCTTAAAATCGACCTGAAGATATCGTCCTTCAGAATCAATGGGATCCCAACCCAAACCCCTGGTAACCTTCATGGGTTTCTGCTTTGAGTAAACCGCTGTCCCGCTATAACCTTTTTTCTCCGCGTCAAAGTAGTAGCAATGATAGCCCTCTGGAGAGAATATAGGGTCAGTCAACTGATCAACCTGCGCCTTGGTTTCCTGAATACAAACCACATCGGCCTGCTGTTCAGGGAGCCAGTCAAAAAAACCTTTGCGGGCCGCCGCCCTGATTCCATTGGTATTTACCGTGATAATTCTCATCTGGTGTTCTCTGTTGGTGCCACGTAAAGACGATCAGCGGGGATAGTCGATCTGCGTCATCTCACTGCTACAGGCCCACAATCTACTGGCTGCACCAGCGTCCAAAGCCCAGGGCTTGGGCTTGGCAGGCCTGCTATCAACGAAATAAGCCCCGGAAACATTTGCTACATCATCAGATTTACACAAAAACAGTGAGGTTGCGGCTCCCTGTTCCGGGGTTTTGAAAAATGGGCTCAACAACTTCATTATCCACTTACCCATGATGCCATTTTGCGACCCCAGACCCGTGGCCACGGCTCCGGGATGTAATGCATTTGCAGTAATCTTCGTTCCCTGCAGCCGCGTGGAAAGCTCCAATGTATACAGCAGATTGGCCAATTTCGACTGACCGTAAACCTTAAACGTACTGTAGCGTTTTTCCGATTGTAGATCGGAAAAGTCCATACCTCGCACAAAGTTATGAGCATCTGAAGCTACATTTACAATGCGTGCCTCGGGTGCCTGCATAAGATTCGGCAACAGCAAACCAGTCAGCAAAAAGGGCGCGAGGTGATTCACAGCGAAGGTCATCTCAAACCCGTCAGAGGTCAACTCCCTCTGGGTGCAGACCACACCTGCATTGTTGACCAACACATCAATCGTTCCACCCTGCTCTGCATAAGCCGCAACGACGCGCCTCAAGTCATCGAGGTTCGCCATGTCGGCAACAAGCAGAGTCGGGTCGTGAGATTCCGGGTGAAGTTTTTTGAGAGTCGAACAAACTTCCTCCCCTTTGGCATGGTTGCGGCACAACAGCACCAGATAAGCTCCATCTGCCGCCAGATTCTTGACCGTGGCAAGTCCCACGCCGCTGGTCGCACCTGTTACAAAGACAGTTTTGCTTACCATCTCTGGCATGGTGAATTCTCCCTTGCTCTGTCGGTTATTGCGGTTACAACAAACAAATCATGTTCGCCGGGGTTCAAACTTCCAACGGGCCATCATGTGCAGTATGTGTCCCGGGACGAGCGCGCACTGGCAGACTCTCATCAATAGAGTGATAGCGATAGCAGCCATCATCATCGAGATCTCGCAGCATTTGTCCACGATACATCAAGAGGTGCAGGTGCGCGATACACTCACCCAGCGCAAGCCCCTGCTGCGACTGGTCAAGCTTGCGTTTGAACAACACAGGCAATAACTCCAGTGCGGTTTTGGGTTCAACACAGGCTTCCTCCAGTGCAAGAAGGTGATCCTCATGGTGAGTCAAGAGTGCACGCAACCGGTGATGCAGGCCATAAAAAGGTGTGTTGTGGGCAGGCAGGACCAGAGTGTCGGCCGGAAGCTGATCAAGAAACTTTCTGTGTGAGTCCATCCACAATCGCAGTGGGTTGGCCTCGGGCTCCATGGCCATAACGCTGACATTGGATGTGATCCGCGGAATAACCTGATCTCCAGCCAGTAACACATTCAGTGACTCATTATAGAGACAGGCGTGCTCCGGGGAATGACCCTGCCCGGTAAGCACCCGCCAGCGCAAATTTCCGACAGTGACAAAATCTCCATCCGCAAGACGCCTATAAGCTCTCGGCAGCGGTTCAACGACACTACCAAATCCGTGCTGTTGCTCTCGTGCTTTTTCCAACGAATAGTCGTGTATTCCAGCTCGCCGATAAAAATCAACGTGTGTCCAGGCAATATCCTCAGCACCCAATTTTGATAGCGTACGGGCATACAAATATTCGGTCCGGGTCATATAGAGCGGAACTCGCCATTTATCACACAACCAGCCAGCCTGACCACAGTGGTCCGGGTGCATGTGGGTGCACAACACGGCGAGAACTGGTTTACCCTCCAACTCGTTTTCAAAAATAGTCTCCCAGTGATCACGGGTCTCACCAATCTTCATACCTGTATCGATAATCCACCAACCGTCACCGGCATCCAGAAGATAGAGATTGATGTGATCCAGCTTCATGGGTAGCGACATGCGTAGCCATTTAATACCCGGCGCTACGGTCACTGTGGTGCCCACTAATGGCGGCTGAGAAAATGGGTAACGGAGTTGCTGCGGGCTCAAGTATTCACCGCCTCGTAGTATAGGAAAAGGAAAACCCCGGTCACTACAACCGGGGTGTATTTGCTAACGGCTCGGTTAAATACCGGCTGGATCGAAACAGCTGTAGACCACCTGGGGATTTACATCGCCATTAGGCAGCGCAACCGATATTGATACCGTACCCTGTATCGGTTCCGCGTTATCGGCTACCGGTGACAGAGTAAAACTGACAGCCAGAGCACCCGGAGCCAAGGTGTTTGGCATTACCACGCCGGGTTCACCGGCCAGTTTACAGTCGCTCGAAATGCTGACCGTTGCGCCCGTGGCGGGTGCATTGTTGTAAATATCTGCTATATAGGCGGTAAAGGTACGCTCACCCACAGCATTTGGGTCGTCGGGAATGTTATCACTCAGATAAATGCTGTCGTTAAAGACCTGGTTGTTTTCTGTCAGGATTACAGTCTGGTCCGTATTCGAAAGAATAACGGTACTCTGAGCAAACACATGTACCAGATCCTTTGTGCAACCAGCTCCTTCTAGAGCACAGAGTAAGCCGTTGTAGACAGCGCCGGCGGCGTTCGGTGCGTTATAGACGCCATCACCATTAAAATCGACAAATATCTCTTCCTTACCACTCAGGCAGGTAAGCGAATTATCCGTGCAATCACCGTTGTATACGCCATCTTCATTGTTGTCGACAAACGCTTCCCCGAGATCCTGAAAGAATTCGCCCTGATCGTACAAACCGTTGCCATTGTCGTCGATAAACGACTCTTCTCCGAGTGCAAAAACCAGGATAGATGACCTGCGGCCATATACGTTCCCCAGATCCGCCGGGCAGGGTCCTGCTTGCCCGTAGGTAGGACAAACTGTATTGAAAATGGTATTTCGGGCGGCGGCAATATCATCACCCAATGGGCGTCTTGGATTCTGACTTTCCAACGTCACGGTACACGCGCTGTTGGTGGTTTCACAAGCCCCGGCATCGGTACCAATACGTGCAAATTCCGTCCAGAAGTTCACAGCGGTGCCGTCGGGAACCGGGTTATTAAATTTGTCCGCCATCCGAATCGTCATTTCGGTTGTTTCACCGTCTATGTTTCCGCCTGAAATATTGAACTGGGAAGCGGACAGCGACATTGAGTTCTGATCCGGAACGCCCGTGGTAATAACCAGGCGATCTGAAACGCTGGTAATCCAGGTTCCATCGATGGACGCGACTACGCGGACAGGCGTCGCCACATCACCCGATTGCACAATGGCTGTGACAAAACCATTTACATCTGAAGTCGCATTATCACTGGTAAGCGATACGTTCCCGACCCCGGTGGACAATTCGAAATTAACCAGCTGTCCCGTCGCAGGCTGCCCGATTTCATCGAACACCTGGAACATAACGGCGGAGGTTTCACTACGTCCCTGCCCACCAGTGCCTTTGAGTCCAATGAGCTGCGGTGTCGCAGAAACAAAAGTGATGGAGTTCGCTGGCGACTGCAGCACATTAATCGTCCCCTGTGCCGTTACGCTGGAGGACAATGCCAGTGATGCAGTTATCGGATCATCTCCCTCGCAATCCACAGCGGTATATGTAGCTTCCGCGGTTCCACCCGTGGCTTCATCGCTGGGGCCTACACTGGACGATCCGGATGACGCACACGCGCTGGAGAAGACCACAGTAACATTGTCCTCGAAGGGAACAATTGCGCCATCAACTTCCTGAGCAATATCGACTTCAACACGGGTGGAGCCGCCAGCCGCCAATTCGAATGTAGTCTGATCCAGATTGGGAATACGTAAAACGCCTGGGAAAAACAGCGCCGGATCATTGGCATCGAACACTCCAAGTAATAGTTCAGCTTCCGCAACCTCAATATTGATGGATGCGCTCGCACTGGTTCCTGACAGTGTTACCGTAATCGTACCAGCGCCTAACTCGCCGGTACCGCGAACCGTGAAACTCCCCTGGCCATCCTGATCTGTCAAAACGGTGCCTGAAGTTGGTTCGATAGAACCGATGGTTGTAGTTGCGCTGAGGATCGCATTCGGCAGTTCCGTATCAGTAACACCATCGGTGGAAACAGCGGTGACCTGCAAAATAGCCGAGGTGACAGAGTTTACGGTTGGTTCGACCGCAGCACCGGTGCCATCAATCAACGCCAGCCTGAGTTCAGGCACAGGCTGCGTTGTAGC
>CALJGI010000016.1 GCA_938074045.1 uncultured Halieaceae bacterium | reverse complement strand
CATTCTGCAGGCTGGCTGCAAAAGCATCGACCCGGCTGAAGTAATCGTTAAAGGTCAGGCGTTCGTCCTCATAGACGATAAATTCTACATCGCCATGATTACGGCTGTTCTGGATCACCTCGATGGCCGTCTTTGGCGCATGCTTATAGGCCTGGTACTTGAATCCATCAACGCTGATCTCTTCAAGTTCAAAGAAACCACCAGGGCCAGTTATTTCCGCCACTTTGGCATGTATGTCCGCGATTGTAATTCCCATATCTGTCTCCTTTCCGTTCTACTGCTTTTGATCCGGGATTACAAAAATGGGGGAAGACCACGCTCTCTGGCCGGTTGGCGCTGTGCAATCATCTTCCACCGCCGTGCGATAATCCCCATAACATGGATCAACGCCGATGCAGTTCCCCTGGGCGTCGTACTCGCAGCGCAGTCCTCCCGCATTGATCATCGGGCTGGGCTCCTGCACAGCGCGTACATAGTACACAACCTCCCGGTCGCCGTGGATGAAACCCTTGTCATCAAACTCAGCAATGCAGCCCTGCTCATTGCCGTCACACGCGAACACCTGCCATGGGTCCTGGATCAGCGAACCCACCGGTTCTCCCGGCGTAATTTGCGGTTCAATACGCACGATCTCGATACGATCAATTCCCTTGCGAGTGTCCGAGGGGTGATAGCACTCTCCCCCACACAAGGTCTGCAGTTTGTCCTGACCGAGCGCCTGCTCAGCATGCTCTGGACACCCCGCCTGCTGCTCGAACGCTCCAACTGCGCTGACTCGAAACCTGGGATTATGTGAACGCTGAATCTCCGAACCCATCGGCACCGGCGAATCTCCCGAGATCTCATCAAACCACAGCAGAATACGATCCCCCGAGGTGCCGTATACGTTTTTGTTCTTCATCGCATCCCAGATGCTATGGCGGTCGCGGCCCTCGCTGTGCACAGCAACCAGACCCCCTGTCATCCAAAATGAACTTTGCCGCTCCATATTGCGCTGCTTGTTAAGGCCAAAATCGCCGGCTTCTTCCAGAGAGATGGAATTGGGTACCGGCTCGCGGCTGTCCTGCATCATGTATTTTGCCTGACGCTCGCTGGCTATACGCAGACCATCCGTCAGTCGTACCCGGTCAACTTCTTTGTACCCGGTACCAGGTGAAGCACCGTGATTGTCGCTACTGCCGATAGTGCCAAAACGAAAGCGCAACGGCTTGTCTGGATCATCAAAGTTTGTAATCGCCCAGGCATACTGCCCGGTTGTCATCGGGCGGTGGTCCATGGGTTCATTAAAGCAGTCTTCACATTGGCCGCAATTAAGCCAGTCCTCCACCTGCTGCCCAGGCACTGTGAGGTGACCCGAAATACTGGCATCTACAAAATTCTGGCGCGCCTCGTCCGCGTGGTTTGCACACTCCGTGTCACTTTCTCCGGCTGCTACACAGCGGGCCGCAATAATGTTACCCGCCTGCCAGCAACAAGGCAGATAATCTTCGGTGGGTTCCGGGCAATACATACTGCCATCGTCTCTGACGCCAGTGGAGCGCCAGTCTCTATACTCTTCAGAGTTGCCGTGACCTGAATAAATTTCAAACAGTGTCTGCCGTCGTGGATCGTGGTATCTGCGGTTGAGCTGTTTGTCGAAGCTGGTGTTTGGCGGCGTGTTCATACCCCAGGCATTGCCGTGCGGAATGACCATACTTTCATAGCCCCATTGTTCGAGTTTTTCGAATAACTCACCCGGGTCATCGGCTACCTCTAAACAGCTTTCTGGAAGTTCGCGCACATCGACACTTTTGGGACAAATCGGCGTATCCGCAATCTCATCGTAGTAGGTCTGTATTCCGAGATAGAATTCCCGATTCTCAAAGTCCATTAAAGACATCATGAACTGGGTCGGGCGGCCGATCGGCGATTTGTTCAGTTTATCCCTGGGCGCGGCAATGGAACGAGTGGGCACCTTGCCCTCTTCCGTGTCGAGAAATATCACGTTTTTGTGCCCAAAATGTGCATTGGCCGAGGTGGCAACCTGACTCCACTCCCAGCCAAGATAGCTCACCATATCGGGATTGCCGGGATCGCCGGAAACTGCATTACAAGCCCGGATGGATTCCTGCGTCTCGGCCCAACGGCGGGGCGTTATGCCCTCGGCATGATCGTTGATTGACCAGAAGTCCAGCGCTGAGCAGTACCGCGCGTAGTCGCAGGCAAAAGCCGGTGGCCGCAGACCGTAACCGCCGGTAAGCGGGTTGCCTGTAACAAAAGCGTCCGGAGAGAAACTGGTGTGAACGTGCAGGTCGCCAAACAAGACCTGCGTTGCAGCTCCTTCAGGGGCAACTGGCTCCTGTCTGGCTGCCTTATCATCGACTACTTGCGGTGGCAATTCTGGCGTGGTGATATCACCGGCACCGAAGGGTTTAACACAGGACACCAGTAAAACCATCGCGGGCAATGTCAGAAGACCGAAAAATCCAGAATGCTTTTTCACAACATCATCTCCAATGCCATGGTAACAGTGTATCTCATCGCTGCTGGTTGTCATCCAGCCTGGGCTTTGCGCGTGGACTGCCACCTCCTGAAATCTCGATCGAGTGTGAAAAGACAGGGCAGAATGAACAGGGTTACAAACAGTCCAAACATTGATCCCCAGGTCATTGCCATCACGATGGGGCTTACATAAGAGTTGCTGCCGGCAAAACCATATGCTGTGGGCACCAGGCCGGCCACCGTGGTGAGCGAGGTAACTACGATGGGGCGAAAACGCAAAGCCGCGCCTTCCGCGATATCTTCATCGGTGAGTATTCGATCACGATCGTCGCCGAGTCGATTCAGTGTCGTCACCATCACCAGGGAATCATTGACCAGTATGCCCAGCATGCCGATGACTCCAGTAAAAGCTACGACGCCCAGCGCCATACCGTGTAGCCCGAATCCGATAATCACTCCGGTCATACCAAAGGGCAGACATAAAAGAATGAGCAAAGGGTGGACATAGGAGCCAAACAACAGCACCAACGCGAAAAATATGGCCATCAGACACAGGATCAGGGCCTGTCCAAAAGAACCCACCGTATCACGGGTCTCCTCCAGTTCCCCTGTCTGCCAGATGCGCACATCGGGATATTTCCGCTCGAAACCCTGTTCCGCCACATAGGCAGCGATTTCTTGATTAATCTGCTCAACCGAGCTCTCTTCCCGATCGATATCGGCATACACCGTTACAGTCCGACGTCCTTGATAATGTTTGATATCAGCCTCACCCGAGCGCAGCAGAAATTCAGCAACGCTGTTGAGAAACACCAGATCGCCTTCGCTGTTAACGATGCGCATCTGATCCAGTGCCTCCAACTGACCGCCGCGATGGGGGGGATACTGCAGCCGGTAGTAAATGCGCTCATCCACAGTCTGAAGCTCATCGACCAGGATGCCATCCAACGCCACCCTTACTGAATCAGTGACCTGCTGTACGGTGAGACCACGCGCTGCTAGAAGATCGGTATCAAAATCAACCTCAACCACATCCTTACCCGGTCGATAACTGCTCCAGGTATGGGTGACGTGAGGATGCTGCTGCAGGAAATTTTGCAGATCGGCGGCAATGACAACTCTTTCGTGATTGTTGCTGATTACTTCAACTTCCACTGCCTTGCCCATGACTGGGACATCAGACTGAGTTTCCACTACCAGGCTCGACACCCCTGCAAAATCAGCCAATTGACCCCGTAAATCCTCTACCAATTGATGGGTATTGGTATCTCTTTGCCCCAGTGGTTTCAGGTGAATAATCAACAGTGCCCAGGCCTCGTCCCGACCTTCACTGGCGCCGTACATATCCGTATCGTGGTGTCCAAGTTGGACGAGAATATTTAACAGGTCTTCCTGATTGATCTCTTCGCGAACCAGCCGCTCCAGCTCGGCCACCTTACGACGGGTTTCACTGAGTTGTGCGCCAGCAGGCAACTCCACTTTGATATTGACGGTATCGATATCCAGCGCCGGATAGAGCTCCACAGGAATGGTTAACACGCCGAACATGACAATTCCGGAAAACCCGACTACAGCCATACCCAGGCTGGCCTTCGGGCGCCTTATCAGTTTGATAACAACGGTCTGGTACCTCCGTCCATACCGCGTCAAAACCATGGAAACCCGCCTCGCATCCGGCAATTTGCTGCGCGCCAGGTGACTGGGCAAAAGTAAAAAACATTCAAACAGCGACGCCGCCAGGATAACCATGATAGTGATTGGGAAGTCCTTCAAAAATTCGCCGTTGGATCCACCCAAACCCAGTATAGGCAGAAAAGCCAGAATCGTGGTGAGAATGGCAAAGAACACGGGCTTCGCTACCCGCAAAGTTCCCTCAACACTGGCTGCGAAGGGGTCTCGACCCTGCTCACGCTGCCGCTCAATACTCTCCCCTACCACAACGGCATCGTCCACCAACACGCCTATCATCAGGATGATAGCCGTGAGACTGATGGCATTGATGGTAATCCCCAGAGCATAGAGTCCCAGAAAGGTCACCAGAATGGAAAAAGGAATGCCGACCGCGATCCAGAATGCCAGGCGCTGGCTCATGGTCAGGTTCAGAATAATCAGTACCAGAAAAAATCCCAGCAAGGCGTTACCCACCAGGGTATCCAACATCTGTACGGTCAATCGCGAGATATCATTGACCGTAACCAACTCTACTCCCTCGGGCAGCTGGGAGGCCATCTCCTGGGCAAAGGCCCGCACATCGGCAGCTGTATGCAACTCGTCAGCGCCCGCCTGCTTGAGTACCTGCAGGACAATGGAGCGCTGCCCATCGGTTATCGATTCGATATCCCAATCTTCAAAATCACTGACGACCGTTGCAACATCCCGGATGTGTACGGCATTGCCAGGCTCAAATGCTCGCACAACGACGGACTCTACATCCTTAGGTGATTCGAACTGCCCGACGGCAATCACCTTTTTCTCCGCCGAAAAGCTACTCAGTGATCCGCCACTATCGCGCACGTTTCTTGCGGCAATAGCGTGACGGATTTCATCCAGTGATATACCCAGCTGATCCAGCTTTTCTGGCTGCAGATAGATTTTCACTTCCTTGCGCCGGTAGCCGCGGGTGCGTACTCCGGCGACACCTTCGACCTCCCTGACTCCCTCAGTGACCTTGCGCGAGGCGCTGCGCAGAAATTCCTCTGACACATTGCCTTTCAAGTGAAGTTCAATCACCGGCGTCAGCTGCGTTGACAGCTCCTCTACCCTGGGCTTTTCAAGTAAATCTCCCGGCAATCTCGCGGAGGCTCGATCGACAGCTTTTTGAATTTCTCCCAGCACTTGTTGTTTATTGCCGATATCAATGGCCAGACGAAGGGTAAGTAACGACAGCCCCTCCATACTGCTGGAATACATCTTGTCTATGCCATCGACCTTCATCAGCTCCTCTTCCAGAGGAAGCGTTATAGACAACTCAATGTCTTCCGGCCCGCTGCCAAACCGCGCCGTGGTGACATTAACAACCCCGAGATCAACCATCGGGTTGTATTCGTAGCTCAGGTTATCCAGGGAGGTGATCCCTGCGAGAAGCACACCCAGCAGGAGTAGACTGACTACCTTGGGACGATCCAGGAAAAACTGTATGGCAGGGCTTAACATCAGGACTGAGGTGCCGCCTTCCGTGCGGTGATCTCGACTTCGGCTCCATCGATCAAGCGATGTTGATTACTGACAATCAATTTGTCACCGGGTGAGAGCCCCCGCACTACTTCAAACCGGTTGCCCGGGCCGACGATCACGTCTGGGTGACGTATGCGCGCCAGCCCATCTTCCACGAGGTAAACAGATTGTCGGCGTTCGACGTCAACCAGAGATCGTGGCGGCAGCAACAGAATTTCTCGCGCCTGCCCCAATATAGTGACACGCGCCGTCAATCCCGGCCGCAATCGTTCATCGCGTTC
Source organism: uncultured Halieaceae bacterium (assembly GCA_938074045.1). Lineage (GTDB taxonomy): Bacteria > Pseudomonadota > Gammaproteobacteria > Pseudomonadales > Halieaceae > CALJGI01. The sequence continues at coordinate 707 of CALJGI010000016.1, read as the reverse complement.
CTCCAGGATGACCCGCACTGGAAAATTACCCGTGCGGGGATCCGCGGCAATGCCCGCCGTGGTCACCCTGGCGGTGAAGCGACGATCAGGTAACGTAGGGAGCTCAATCACGGCGGTGGCACCGGCGGCAATGTGCTGGATGTCTCTTTCACTGACAAATGTTCTGACCTCCAGCTGCCCGGTTGCCTGAATGCTGATCAGGCTCTGTCCTACCTGTATGGTCTCTCCAGTGTCCACCATACGCCTGTCTATCACGCCATCTACGGGGCTGATGAGCCGACTCTCTCTCAGGTTACGCTGTGCCAGTGCAAGAGCGGCTCGGGCTTCCTCCACCATTGCACTGGCACGCTCTGCCTCGTGCTCCGCCGCTGCCAGTGTTTCTTCAGACAAGGTGTCCTGTGCGGCCAACTCACGCCTACGCTGGAGATTGGCAAAGGATTCGCCCGCTCGACTCTCGGACTGACGCAGCAGCTGTTGTGCCCGCGTGACCTCATGTTGCAAACGCTCATCATTGAGTTCGAGGAGTAAATCCCCCCGCGCCACTGACTGCCCTTCCCTCACATGAATGGCAGCGACCGGCCCGCTCACCTCGGCAGAAAGCATGACCTCATCCACGGCACGTACTGATCCAGTTGTAACAATTTCCGGAACAACCGTTTGCAGCGCCAATTCGGTAATCTCAACGGCAAGAATAGCGTTCTCACTCA
>CALJGI010000015.1 GCA_938074045.1 uncultured Halieaceae bacterium | reverse complement strand
TGAGTGCGCGCCTTCGGAGTTTCGTGGCTAACAGGGTCAGGCGCCACCCTCACGGCCGTAGCGTTCAATAAATCGTTCTATGGCGGCGATGCCATCCAGCACCTGCGGCGCAAACCGGGTAATAAACTCGTCGTCCAATGGGTGGCCTGACTGTAAGGCGGCCAGGGCTACCTTGCCATCGTAGTCACACCCAGACAGTCGCAACGTGAGTGTTCCTGCCTGTTCGCCAAACGCACTGCCGGGCAACGTGGCCACATTAAATTCCTCCAACAATTTTTGCTGGAGGGTGACGGATGAATCAATACCGTGCTGGGCCAATACGCTACTGTATTGGGCAAAATTCGGGTAGTTATAAAACGCACCCTGCGCCAGCGGTGTCTGCAGGCCCATGTCAGCTAAGCGAACAGAAATCATCTGGTTGATATGCCCGTGAATCCTGGCGCAATCAGCGATGTGCCACTCAATTTCATCATGGCGCTGATAGGCTTGCACGCAGGCGCGCTGTATCGGTGACGGCACGCAGGACCAGGTCTCGCTGATAATGCATTTCATGGCGTGATACAAACCCTCCACGCCCCGGGGAATAAAGCCAATACCAAGGCGCCAACCACCCAGGGATAGGTGTTTGGATAAACCGGTGGTGACCGCGGTATTCGCCGGCAGCATGGGTGCGATGCTGTTGTATTCATGGTCAAAGTTAACAAACCCATAGATCTCATCGGAGATCACAAATATGTCCTGCTGCCGACAGACGGCGGCGATCTCCAACAGGTTGTCTCGGGGTATGCACAGCCCGGTCGGATTATTGGGGGAATTCAACACGATTTTAGTCGGGTTTTTCCCCTGCGCTCGGGCCAGCTCTATGGTGCTGGCCAGCTTATGCGCGTCGATCACCATGCCTTTTTCAGACAAGTCCGACTCGACGGGGACGACAGCGCAGTTGAGCATCGCTGCCTGCGGGGCATAGCTGACCCAACTGGGAACCGGCAACAACACGTCGCCCTCGATAGCCATTTGCAGCGCGTACAAAATCAGCTTGCTACCCGGCGCCACAACAAGGTCACTCTCATCCAGGTAATCATCACCCAGAATCGGTTGGTAGTAAGCCTGCGCAGCCTGTAGTAGATCATTCAGCCCCTCGGCCTGAATGTACTCGCAATGCATGGCCGCATCACCCAGGGCTGCTTCCAGCAGTCGCGGCACCGGAAAAGGCGACTCCCCAAAACCCATGTGATAAATCGTCTCGCCGTCGGCGCGCTTACCCAGAACCAGGTCGTTGGCCCACAGCGTGGGTGAGTGTGGCAGATTTACGATTCGTTCTGACAAACTGATCATCGTGCTGTACCCCATCGGATGGGCGTTCTTATGCCTGCATCGTCACTCTTATTCAGGTAGTAGAATCAGGCAGCGGTGACGCTGATTTGGCATGCCGAACCAGGCACTTGCGCCTGTAAGCGGTTGGTATCTGCCCCATCATCTTTTTGAATATCGTATTGAACGTCAATTTACTGTAGAAACCAGCATCTTCGAAAATCCGCTGTATAGGCTTTTCCTGCAGCTCCGGGTCAGCCAACTGGCTCTTCACCTCATTCTGCTGGCGCAACACCAGCACGGAGGCACCCCAAACACCGCAGAAAGCACCAGGACATTACCCGGGAAAAGAAAGTGGGGAAATGGTATTGCCTGAGCTGTGTCGCTAGAAAAACTTATCATAACATTGGTCGCGGTCGCACACGCAATAATGATCAGCCCAAAACGAAACCACGGCAGTTTTTGGTCGGGCATGGCACAGCTGTACCAAAGCAACAATGGGCACTGCAGTGTGTTCAGCACTAGCAGGGGGATGTACTCGAAGGGAGCAGCAGGGAGACCTGGTGCGGGCGGCGGCGCCCTCGGCAGGTTGCCCGGCGGGCACATCCCATAACTGCCAGGGCGTGCGGTTCATCATCGCCTCAGCGAATCGGGCGCAGATGCGATTCAGGCAGAGGCATTCCCGGATGAGGCTTGCCTGCGACGGGCGCTACTACCCCTTATGTCCCGCACTGCTGTGTCCGGGCTGGACTGTGCACGCCAAAAGCAACAAGGACAGCGCCAGGATGCGGGTGTTAAACTCCAGCGAGCTTCCCAAATTTTTGATGGGACGACCACTCCAAAATGAAGCCGGAGCACAGAGAACTGGCGATGGCCAAATTATTGCCTTACACAGATAGTGTGGAAAACGCGACCAGCTGAACAGGGTCATTCAGTATTTAACTGTCACGACTTCCAAAGCGTTAGCTCTTTCACACCTTGGTCGAACCGGACCAATAACAACTGCAAATCCTCCGCCAAATTTGCGATGGAGTTAGCCTTTATCTGTTTCTCCAATTGCAGCAAATCATCACCCACTGAGGTCAAGCCAAAGCTCTTGCAACTACTTGCCAGAGAATGGGCTATCGCAGCTATTTCCGCGGCATCATTATCTGCGCTCTCATCTTGGAGCCTGTTTCGCTTGCTGCCCGCCTCTTCCAGAAATTCCTCAATAATCTGAAGAACAAGATCATCACCAATATCTCGACGCAGTGCGTCCAGAACATCAACGTCCAGCAAACTGGGAGGTCGACCTGACTCGGACTGATTCGCCATATGCGTCTCTAACGCGCGGCGAAGATCGTCCTTCGACAAAGGTTTCACCAGAAAACCCACCATCCCGACGTCAGCACACAATCGGCGTTCATTATCGTCAGTGTGAGCTGTCAGAGCTACTACGGGTGGCATGCAGCTGCCCTTTGTTTTTGCTGCTTCAACCACGGCTTCTCGCCCCTGAATGTCCGGCAGATTCAAATCCATAAAGACCAGCTCATATTCGTTGCTGCATATGCTGGCCACAGCATCCCGACCATTCGCAGCGGTATCCACCTCGATTTGAGGGGAAATGGATTGTATAAGCATTCCCCCTAATATGAGGCTGGTTGGGTTGTCATCTACAATCAATATCCGCCCCGACAATTGGGGCGCATCCGCAGTGCCTTCAACAGCAGCACCCACGTGCAACTTTTTAAGCCGAGACTGAAACTCTGCCTGGGCTGCTGTTTGAACGGGCAACTCCATCCAAAAATTACTACCCACACCGAGCTCTGACTCAGCACCCAACTGGCCATCGAGTGACTCGACACCTTTACTCACAATATACAGCCCAAGCCCACTGCCGGCTTCAAAGGCCTGCTGACTGGAAGATTGCGACCGCCAGAACGGTGCAAAAATATGCTCCATATCTTCCTCGGATATACCTACCCCGGTGTCTGCCACCTCAAACCGGATAGCCTCTGTGGGTGTTGCACTGACGACTGGCAACACCTTCAGTGTGACGCCGCCCTGTTCGGTAAATTTGACCGCGTTAACAAGCAGATTCAGCAAAGTTTGATGAATTCTGTCCTGCTCACTGTGGATCCAGGGGTTAACCCTCGGATCAACCTTGATATCCATGCACAGAGATTTTTCGACCGCTATCGGCCTGACAATGTCACACACATCATCGATCATCGCCTGCAACTCAAACCACTTGAACTGTGTCTGCCGCTCTTTTGATTCAATAGCCGACGTTTCCAAGGCCTGATTAACCACCTTGACCATATGCTGTGCCGAACTTTCAGCCAGTCGAACCAGGTCTCTCACATCCTTTTCCAGCGAGCATTCCGATAACAGCGCAAGAGCACTCCCCACACCGTTTAACGGGGTGCGCAATTCATGACTCATTTGATTGAAGAATCGAATGCGCGCCTGCTGGGCATTTTCTGCCACCAGCTTTGCCTGTTTCAGCTCGTCATTCAATTCCTCCAGGTCCGCAATCATGCTCGAGGAAGTAGAAAGCAGCAGCAGTTCGTCGAGCTGTGTGTCCTGAACAGCGAAATCATTGAGTTCCAGCGGCTGATCGGGAAATTTTGACTGCATCCAATTTAGCCAGGGAGCACCCAGGAAAAGCAACATGTTCTGAACAGCAACCCGACCTCGAAAAAACTGCCCTCGCACTGCAAAATTGCCACTTTTTGCAGACATGAGAAACAGCCCATCAATCCTGTCGAGTATATCTTCAGACTTAACCACCGCAGCAGGGCGTTGAATATAGAATATATCTGTTAGCAGTGCGGACCTGTCAACTTCTGGCATGTACTTGCCAAGGACGTCGCTAAACTCATGTATTCGCAGGTCTTCGTCGATCAGTAATCGTATCGAAAAAAGCTGCGGGATAAAGTCACCATGAATTTCGAACTGCGGCTCCATAATCAGCCAACCTGAATGTGAAATACGATGTAACTACCTTCAGACACCTGCCTATCTTCTTCAGATAGCAGCACTATGGTTTGCCCAAAACGCGCAGCCAGTCCATCCAACAGTCCACGGACGAAGGCAACAAGACCCTTGCGGGAGCTGCTGTAATGCAGGTAATAGATGTCCTGCGGACCTTCCTCTACCCGAAAATAAGGCGGGACATAATTCAGAAACGTGGTGGAGATGCGGTCATGCATCAAGTTCAGATTTCTGAGAAAGTCCAGTAAGTTGTCACCGGCAGAATCCATCAACGTTGGGTAATTCTCCGACGCTGTCGTGGTGATCCAATGAACACCAAACATATGCAGGCAATCCTCTGTCGGTACCTGTAGCACTTTTGATGCTGCACCCACCAACTGATACGTTATCTCATCGTCAAAACTTCGCATTCTCAAAAATGACTCTTCCGGAACGCCCGAATCCAACAAAACGCCATTCCAGACATCATTACCAAACCGTTCGACCACCATGTCTTTGAGGGCGCGGTTAATAATTCCGTACATAATATTCACTCACTATTGAGCAATTCGTTGTTTTTCCCAGGCTTGCAGCTTTCGGTAGATTGTAGATGGGACAACCTCCAGCAGCCCCGCCGCCCTGTTAATATTGCCGTCACAGGCCTCAATTGCTGCCATTACCGCTGTTTTCTCCACCAGCCAAAGCGGCTCTATCTCCCGACGGGCAAAACGAGTTCGCGCCTCCTGAGTCTGGTTCAAGCTTGGAGCAGGTGCGGCAGTAACCGGCGCCGGGGGCGCAATATCGACTCTGGATATATCTCCGCTGACAACATTATCCGGCAGCATCTCAACTTCTACCTGGGCCGAATCATTTAGCACCACCGCCTGGTGAATGACATTTTGTAGTTGTCGAACATTGCCTGGCCACGCATAGCGTGACAGCGCATCAGCTGTGTCTGCACTGAGGCCAACAAAATTCTTGCCTTCTTTGTTAGCAAAATCCTTCAGAAAGTGGCTAGCAATACGAATGATGTCTTCACCACGCTCACGCAATGCTGGCATACGGATAGGGATGACATGAAGGCGGTAAAACAGGTCCTCTCTGAAACGCCCCGCCCTGACTTCCTCTACCGGATCACGATTGGTAGCACACACAAAGCGCACATCCACCTGCTCCAGCGCATTACTACCTACCTTCCGGAAAGTACCGGTCTGAATGAATCGCAACAGCTTCGATTGAAGCTCCAGATCCATTTCGCAAATTTCGTCAAGGAACAACGTGCCACCATCGGCCGCCTGCACAGCTCCCTCGCGATTATTGCCGGCTCCTGTAAAAGCACCTTTTACGTGTCCAAAGAGTTCACTCTCCATCAGCTCACCGGGGATGGCCGCGCAATTGATGGCCAAAAATTCCTTACTGCTGCGCTTACTCTGGGCGTGAATGGCTTCGGCCGCCAACTCCTTTCCAGTTCCACTTTCACCCACTATAAAGGCAGTTGCCTGACTGTCAGCCATGGATGAAATTGTTCGGTATACAGACTGCATAACCGGAGACGCACCGATGAAGCCCTCATAATTCTCTTTCTCCATCGCCGCAAGTTCTTTGACCTTGCCACCCAGTTGCAGATGCTCTACCGCGTTCTCAACGGTCACTCGCAATCGGGTACCATCAAAGGGCTTGGTAATAAAGTCGAAGGCACCCGCTTGTATCGCCTGCACGGCCATGTCCGACGTTCCATGTGCTGTCATCACGACGACTTCGGGCGAACGCTCCATCTGCTTTAGTTCGCGTAACAAGTCCAACCCATTGCCATCAGGGAGTTCTATGTCGAGCAACACCAGGTCTGGCAAAAAAGCACCTAAAGCACCATGTGCCTTGGCCAAGGTATCTACAGCAGCAATCTGATAACCGTCCTTCTCCAGGTATGCCCTATAGATTGAGGTCAGTGAGCGGCTGTCCTCCACCATTAAAATTTTCACATTTCACTCCAGTTTGATTGCCTACGCTGTGTACAGTCTGGTTATACATGTTCTATGCCATATCGCGTTGCAACTTGAGAAGCCCATTAGGCTATTGTTTTCAATATTTTATTTGCAAAACCTACATTGAATGAAGACCCACTCTTGTTCCATATATTGCATTTTGCAATGCATTATACATTGCATACAGCATTTTTGCGGCAGGAATAGAGATGCATGGACGCGACAGCGTAGCCCAGAGAACCCAGAGTGATACCCTGGGCATAGGCCAAACCGGCATTCAACAGCATATTAAAGGTAAGGGCAGTCAACCAAAGCAGCAGCGCCCAAATAAGAGGGTTGTGGCGGTGATAGCGCATGCGATGATAGACATTGGCCTTCCACAATCGCGTCCAGATGCGCAGATGCAAATAGAGATACAGCACTCCGCCAACAATGCCATATTTGAAAAGTATCCCCACCCAGCCGATATCATCCGGGTAAAAATAGGGGGCCACGATCTGCTGATAGGTTTGTCCATAAGCACTGTCTTCCCCAGCACCCAGAATCGGGTTTATGGCGATCTGTTCAAAAGCCAGCAAAAAAGCCTTCCCTCGAATATTTCCACCATCAGCATTAAGAAAGAGGTCGCCTGCCATCTGCGCCGCAGCCGGTATTACCAACAGGATGAGAGGCAAAGCAACCATGCCGTTCTGCACCCGCTGAATGGACGAAAGGAACAGCGGGTACAACATTATCGCCAACAACATGGCAGCCAATATCGATCGAAACAAAACGATGGACCAGATGTAGCAGGCCGCGCTGAAAGCCAGCACAGACAGCCACCTCAACCAACCTTTGCCGCCCTGCAGCATCGCCATGAGCGCACTGAGTAACACGACCATGACGGCAAACAGTGGCGGCTTCAGCCGGAAGCCCCGCCACTCGTCGTAGGTGACCAAGTTGCTCACGGTGTGATCACTGGAGAAAAAGGCTGCCTTTAAATCCATGGTGTAGTAGAAGAACAGGTAGTTCAGCATGAGCGCCAGCAACCCGGTGTATATCGCTCTTTCAATACATGAAAGAGGCAAGTCGCTGCGATACAGCAGATAGATACCTGGGCCACCCATCAGTAACATTACCTCTCGCGCAGAGAAAAAGCTGTACAGCGGATTACCCGAGTAGTTGAAGTAAAACACCAGTGAGCTAATTCCCATCACGCCCAGCATCAGCGCTACAGGCTTCAAACACCAGGCAGCCCACTCCCTCAGAGACAAGCGGTACATGGCCTGCCAGCCGCCGATCAATAACAGCAGCATGGCACTTAATATACCCAGCTCCTGTAGCCGGTTTGCCAGGTAGTACCTGCCACCCTGACACCCTGCAAACACGTACAGAAAGATAAGCACCATTGGTATCCATTCGCTCAGCCTTACCGAGAATCTCAAAGCGCGTAATGCATGGCCGGCATCTGACGCAATAAAGCTCACAGAGCTAACCGGCGGTGGCACGTTCAGACAGGACTGAGAATACGGTCCGGGCATTGCTGAACTGCCCCTTCAGAACTCGCTTCAGACCCTCTATCGCCGTATGCAGGTAGCACCAGATCAGGCGCTGTTTGTAGTACCGTGCCATGAAAATGTGCTTGCTGCGAAAAATATGTTTGTCCGCAAGCAGTGAAGGGGTTGGCCGGTCCAACCCGGGAGAACCAATGGAACCACCCTCACGATGGTACAGGCGCGCATCTCTGGCAATGCGGCAGTCATAGGCCCCGGATGCGCGGGTAAACCAGTCAATTTCCTCGTAATAAAGAAAATAGTCCTCGCTCATCAATCCGACCTGATCGAGAAAACGGCGCGGCAACAGCATTGAACAACCACTTAGGTAGTCCAGCTCTGCCTCTATTCGCTCAATATCAATGTCTTGGTGCTCCGACAAAAACCTGCCTTCCGAGCATGCGGCAGCACCCGTGAACCGGTTGAATCGATTTCCACCCACGGCCTGAATCATCTCGGGCTGATCGAAAAAATGAATCATGGAACCACACACGGCGTCCGATGCACTGCGCGCTAGACGTCGGTGCATGGCTGCGAGACAATCCGGTTCCACCACGGTGTCATTGTTCAGCAGCCAGACATGGGTCATGTCCGGCTGCTGAAGAGCGAAGCGCATGCCCACATTGCATCCGGCGGCAAAACCACCGTTGCAACCATTATCAATCAACACCAATGGTACGCCTTCATGCCGGGATCTATCAGTGGCCAGGAATTCACTATTCAGAACCACGTGCCTGATTCCCTGATCATGCGACTGAACCAGCGCATTTAGTCTTGGGTGACCCAGGTCGGCCACGTCACAATGCCCATCCGCCCACTGCTTAATGCGCGCCAGACTGCCATCACTAGAGGCGTTGTCACAGACCACGACGCGAATCCTCGCGGCACAGGTGTGAAAAAGTGAACTTAAACAGGCAACCGTGTCCCGCCAGTTGTTGTAATTGAGCAGCACAACATAAGTAAGCGACTCAGGCACGAGATGCCTCGCCAACAATCCAGGACAACATTTCCAGATCATCAATGAACTCAACCGGCCAATCCAGGCCACAGATTCTCATGGCCTGCCTGGTGAGTTCTCCAGCCCCACTAACTAGCACGGCGCCGCCTTCCTCGGCTGCAGCTGCGCAAGCCGCATACAACTCAGCCAGCCCCGACGTATCCACGGCATCAACCCGCCTCATGTCCAGAACACATGTACGTTGCCTGGTGTTCTGTAACAAACACTCCTGGAATCCGATCCCGTTCAGACTTGCACCGGTAACCTTGCCGCTGAGAAAGATGATGGCGCTGCTTTCGAGCACATAACTGGAGCATCCAAAACCAGATTCATCCGCCGAATTCAGATCTCTCAACGAGGAAATTGAATCACCCGCAACAGAGGAATCAAACAGATCAATCAACCGGCTCGCGCCTAATCGACGCTGTAAATCCGGTGAAACACCCAACAATTGCACATCGCGGCCTGGACTGCCGGCCAATGCCGCCAGGCGGAAAAAATGATGATGCGCCGCCAGGTCGACATGATCAACCGCCGAAAAGTCTATAAACAAAAGACTGTCTCCACATAATGGCATACGCTGGCGTCGCACTATGTCCATCAAGTGCTCATCAATGACTTGCGCAGGTAGCCGACACAGCTGGATCGATCTGGCTTTCGAAGACCAGATTGTTTTCCAAACCGCAGTACCCTTTTTCACCGGATGTGCAAGGTTGTAATAAGTATCTATAAGTCGAAGCCACAATAGAGGCGCTGCAAGTATGGTCAGCTTTACAACACCCACCGCATATCGCTTCCACAGACGCTGGGGGTCCCTCGTTATTCGATAGGCCCACTCCAGGTTACAGCGTTGCAACAACTGGGGCGCTCGAGCTACCCGCCCGGTAATAAACTCGAAGGTGCCACCCACACCCATAGATACAGGTACATTCAAACGTTCCCTGTTGCGACTAAACCATAGTTCCTGCTTGGGATTGCCCAATCCAATAAAGAGAACATCGGCGCCAGAGCTGTTGATCAATTCCACTATGGCATCATCATCATCTGACCAATTGACCAGCTGTGGTCCTGAAGTTGAAATGTATGGTGCAGCGCATCCAGCTATCGCCAGGCCGGGATTTTGCTCCTGCAAAATCGCAGCAGCGTCCTCTGCGCTTCCTGGCGCTCCACCCAACAAATACAAAGACAAGCCTTCTTGAGCGGAACGCGCTGCGATAGCTGGCATAAGATCTGCACCGGTTACACGCTGTTTGAGGGTATGGCCCGTCATCCGGCTCAGCCACAGAATCGGAAATCCGTCGGCGGTCACAAGATCCGAGTTTCTGAGTACGTCCAGCAGTTCGGGGTGCCGAGGCTTTGCAAAACCAAACCCCAGTGAATTGGTCAGAAAATCAACATTCAGAGTCGCTACCCAGCGGGATCTGCCATCCCTACGTCTGGCGAGTTTGATCACCTCTTCCACCGCCTCGTGCATTGTCAGGTTATCCACTGGAATACCGAGCGAATTAACAAACTGACGTTCGTCATAAAGAGCTGCATGTGTCATATCATTTCTCATAAATATCGACCTGATAGGTCTCTTGATGTTGGCGAAAACGCGCCAGTAAACGAATCAATAAGATTTTGCAAAACAAGAAGAAAACAGACAGCAACAAGCCGGTCATAAAACCCAACAGCGCTCTTTTCCTTGGGGACATACTCACGCTCGCGTAGGGCAGTGCACCCGGGTCTATGACTTCCAGTACATATTCCTCGCGCGCATGCGCCAGCATGGCGATCGCAGTCTGTGCTTCTATCAATCGGTATATCGAACGTTCAATATCTACCAACTCCGACTTCTTCAATTCCTCGATCAGAAAGCTCTGCTTTTTTTCGACGTCGCCAAGAGTCTTTTTTCGCATGTAGTCGTTGAATAAAACGATGTAATTATTCACCCATTCTTTTGCCAGGAGCGCATCTGGCCACTGCATTTTCACAGTGATTATGTCGGTCTCTTCGTCATGCTCGATCAGGCGAACACTGTCTCTGAATATTGTAAAGGCGAGTCCACGGTCCAGTTCGAAACCGTTCTTCCAATCGTCCTGCACGTTGTCCCAATGCTCCGGAAACATATGCTTATAAATATTGAATGTGTCCAGAAAAAGCTGCGCAAACTGACGCGATCGCAAGCGGGCCAACATCACCTGGTCATAATTATCTCGCGTAGTACCCATGATGAATCCATGCTCCACCAGGGTGAGCACTTCTGGTGCCCGCCGATCATCCGGTGACACGCCGCCCGGATCCTCGATATCCACAACGCTGATTCGCGCTGATGACTCATACAGGGGCGACGCCATCTGTCCAGCAACATAAGCCAGTGCTCCAGCGAGCACACCCGCCATCAATACCAAACGCCAGGATTCCAACAGCGCAGCCACATAGGGCCACAGGTCTATTTCCAACGCAGCGGTCGGAGGCGCAACCAAGTGCTCTGAGTGATTGATCATCACAACACCAACCCCGCCAACAAAGCTGCCTGCGTCAGCGAGCTAACCCAGCTCTGCGCCTTCTCAGTGGCATTCATTCGATCCACGTTCAGCGGCACAAAAATTCTGGCGCCGGGCATAACATGCCTGTGCGCAATAGAGGACGAGCGACGTCTTCCGCTATAGTTCAATACTTCACCATTGGGCTGAATAACAAATGTGTCGTTAAGTCGCCCCAATACTGTGTGACCCCCACTGAGCTTTACATAGTCAGCGACGGTTCTTTCCTTCGTGTACTGCTGACTGGTCGGCACGTATACCTGTCCGGAAACCATGACAAAGTCAGGTCGAATGGGGACTTCCAGTCGATCCCCGTCTTGCAACGCCATTTGCGACTTGCGCCGACAGCGCAATTGCTCCTCAAGATCAATCACTACCCGACCAGTAGGCTTGGCTCGTTCCAACTGATTAATGACGTTCAGATAATCCCGCTTGTCACCCACATTTTCGGCATTCTTTTCTGCGTTGCGTGCAGAGTGAGAAAGCGACAACTCAACCATTAGCTCATCCAGTTGCCCCTGTATCTGCTCGATGGTTTTTTGTTGCATTTCCAGAGCAGATTGACGGGTAAATACAGCACCCAGGAGATAAGCGCGATTAGTAATACCACCAGCTCTTTGCAGCACTTCACAAAGAGTTTCTCCAGGATCAATAACGTAAGAACCTGGATTAATCACTTCACCAGATAGATACACGACCGACTTTTCAACCCAGTTTGCCTTGACACTAACCGCCAGCTGATCCATCGGTTGCAGCACATAATCGTCAGCCATTTCAGCCAGCCGGGACATGTAGAGGTGCTGTGCCTCCGAAAGGGCATCACCCCGTTTTACCGCTAATCTATATTCACACAAGCTGAGTAATGCCACGATATCGATCTGGATATGCTCTACCAGCTTCTGGCTTTGCCCATCCTTGCTGTGACGGGAAAGACTGGCATTGAGTCCAGCAGCCTTTCGGGTCAAACCACCCGCTGCGCAAACAAGATCACTGGTCCGCATGCCGGGCTCAAGAGGATAGGTGCCGGGGGCAGATACCTCACCCAGCACACCCACAGTCAATACCTCAGCGCCATACCTTGCTTGTTCCCTCAATGTATACAGGTCGTCCTCCATGAGCGCGGACCGGTCGGAGTTCACGCCAAAGAAATAGATTTTGTCTCGCGGGCGAATGAGCAGGTTATCATCGTGCTCGGGAAATCGCGTAGCCGCTTCAAGATCCACCGCGCGCATGGAGAGTTGGTCATCACCTTCGTCCATGCTGGACACCACAACATAGGCACGGTCGGTGTCGCTACGCACACCGCCAGCCAGAGCTACTACATCCAGCAATCGCGCTCCCGCTTGCAATGGAAACGTTCCCGTATGTTTGGTCGAGCCACTGACAACGATCGTATGCGGGGGTCGGCCGTGACCGGCCTGCTCACGCAACTCCTTGACCAGACCCGCCAAAACTTTCTCTCTGGCCTCAGCGGCGCGAAAAAACATAACAACATCGCGATTAACGAGCGCAATATCTGGCGCGCCACCACGGTTTCCAAATAACTCTTCTGGCTTGAAATAGATTATCTCCGTGCGCAGAGTGGTCGGGTTTTCACGCCGAATGGCGGCGAAGCCTATATCCGCGCCATGGAGCAATTCCTCTGGACCTGAGATCAACTCTGAGAGCCGCATCTGCTCCAGAAACTGATAACCACCAGGACGACGCACGTGTCCCTCGAGGAAAACCACATTATCCAGTCGATCTTCCTTGGGCAGCACCCGCAGAAGATCACCATTGACGACTGTAATATCTTCAAGAGAACGTTTACCAATGGAGCCAAGATCAATGATGGTCTTGCCTGCACCAACTGAGATTCGCTCAATATGAGATGAAGTCAGGGAGGCTCCCGGCAGCAGTCCTCCGGCCATGTCGATCAATGAGTCCAGCTGAACTTTGCCTAGCAGCTCGTATATAGCGGGTCGCTGGACCTCACCCGCAACATAGGCGACTGGGCCCAGAGCGGGCACAAAGATGGTGTCGCCATGACGAAGTGTGGCGTCTCCCCTGGTGTGGCCGCGAAGTAGCAGATCGTATAAGTCGAGCTGACTGACCATGACATCACCACGGTATAACCGAATGCGGCGCAAGGACCCCGTCGTCTTTACTCCGCCCGTCACAATCAGGGCATCGATGAGGGTGGTCAGAGCGCCCACGGTATAGATACCGGGCTGGTTTACGTCACCAGTCACCCTTACCTGGATGGTGCGCAATTTACCAATTGAGACGACCGCCTTCGCACCAATAACCCGCTGCTCAAACCCCTCAACGATCAGCCGTTCAGCTTCATCAAAGGTTAGCCCACTTACCGCCAGTGGACCGTATTCAGGGATCAGTATCTGACCATCGCGGGTGACTACCAGGGTAAATTCAACATTACGGTTTCCAAACAGTTGGATAACCAACGTATCACCAGGGCCGATCTTGTAATCAGCCGGCACTGGTATGCTATCAACCGGCGCAAAGGTGCTCGGTACGACATTGAACAGGTCATACCCAAAATGCGGCAACGGCATGTCCAATTTCTGGTCAACCGGCCGCTCCAGCGCCGTCACGGCACCCAGACGATCAGTAACGGAGTCGTCAAGTGCTGTGAGTGTCGACGCAACGGCCGACGGCACCGTTATCGTGAGAGGAACCTGAGGCGGTTGCAGGGGAGCATCCGCACCCCGCGCACCTGCTTGCTGGTATTGACGCTGTTGTTCCGCCGCCAGAGGTTCAACAAAAGGTTCATAAGTAGAAGCCATCAAAGACCCGCTCCAGACGACCAGTGCGGCGGCACAAACCCCTCGGAAAATTGCAATATATGTTTTCATACCCAATGTAGTGCAAGGCGAATGCCAATTGGGCCAACCCATCTTTTATGCTTTAATAACAGTAACTTAACCGCTATTCCTGTAGCAACACTAGCTTCTACTGCGAATATTTATCAGCAGGCGTCGCCGGAGGCATTGCATTATGCAACGTGCCTACTGCAGATCCAGGCGATATCTCGATTTCCATTCCGGCAGCAACTCGACATAGTCATTCAGGCGATTCAAGTCTCTCGCAAAATGCGAATAAAGGAGTTGTCGCAGGTCATCACACAGGGGCATTTGATCGTCTCTCCCGCTAATGTTCCATTGCTCATATTTGAACCGGATTCTCCCCTGTATACGCGGCGGCACCAGTGACCACAGCCAACCTACGGGTGGGCACTGCCGAAACCACTCCCGTACGTTGTGAGAAATTTTCATACCGCCCCCGCCCTGGTGAGATCTGGTTGAGAGATTTGCTGGCGAGTAACCGGATGCAAGACCTATGAAAGCCAGAACGCGATCAATAACCAACTGCGGGTCGCGCTTCAGGTCTTCTGTGAAAAGCACCAGTATCTGGTCGCTGGAGAAGTGCTGGTAAAACTCCGTAAGCTGGCGACCATATTCACTCCAGGCCAGATAAAAATCGCCTTCCGACTCATAACCATCAGCGTGGGTCGGAGGCGTTTGTGATACCGCTTTTTCCTGAGCATCGATCTCCAGTAGCTCGCGTACCGCCCCTGAAAAATCCCTCTCCTCAGTCATCCGCCGCTTACCCATTTGGAAATGCGACCAGCTGCGCTCAATGGGATCTCGTAATATAGCTATCACCCGCACTTCTGGCATCAGCCCGGCCAGTCGTCCTGCAACCCGCCTGTCACACATGTACTGTGGGCTTATTTTTCCCAGTATCTGTCCGGGTGAGGCTGCATCGAAGTGACACTGCATAAACCGGGGCCACAGCCTGGGGTCGAAATCATCACCAGAAAAAAACGGCACTTCCTTTTCAATAGGCAAGCTGATGAGGGGGTGGTTTTTAAGTATTTCAAACAAAGATGTTGTTGCTGATTTTTGTGCGCCTACAATCACAAAATCCAGAGCGTTCTCTCTGCGCGTATCTCTCATACAGCCACCACCAAATCTCTTGAGGCCACTTCCAGGTGATTCAACCAGTACAGTGCCACCAGATATGACGCTATATTCTTTAAAGCAATAGCACAGGTGAATACCATGGCAACGCCAGTTACGCCGTACTGGTGACCGAATGCCAGCGCTGCAAAAAAAGACACTACCATCACAATAACCGAAATAATGGTTTCAAACTTTGCAGCGCCCGCCATGTTAAGCAGTACGCCTTGTAACCCGGTCGCCGCATTGAACAAATAGCCTACGGCAAGAATAAGATAGAAAGCCTTGACTCCTACAAAGTCTTCTCCCAGATATTCAGATATATATCCACTGCTTAAGTAGATAAACGCGGTTAAGGGTACAAATACGCACACAGATATCAGCTGCGTCTGCTGCAGCAGACTGCGGAGTCCGGAAACATCGTGTATAGCCGCGGCGCGAGCCATGCGCGGACTATATACCGCCGATAAAAGTAGGAGAATCGTGGTGACCACATTAATGAACTTAAAGGCTAAAGCAAACACTCCTATCTCCGCCAAATCTGCGAATAAGGGAAGCACAAGGAAAGGCATCTGCAATGAACAAATATTGAGTAATCCGATTAACCAAAAATACTTAAGCTCCCGAGAATGAGGCAGGCAAGACTCTGTGCCTTTAGAAGAATTCAAAAGGCCATAAAGGGATCTCAAAAGCGCTCGCCTCATTATCAAATAAGAAGACAGAACTGCGGCAGAAAATGCCATCAAAAGAGCCACCTCATTGACGCTCAATCCAAAAATTACATAGACACCACACAGCAGCAATATGAATGCAGGGACCATGAGGTTTTCAACTGCGACGGCGAATACCTGTCGTTCGATAGCCTTCAATGCTTCAGCATAAACCCGACTCAGGGCAAACAAGGGCGCGGCAAGGAGGACGCCACCGCAAAATGCCAATGCAGTATCACTGACTTGCAGTCCGGCTATCCGTGCCGCTAGCGAAAACAGAACGAATAGTAAAAAGAGAGGCACGCAACCTCTGATTATCTCGCGACAGGACCATGCCATCCAATTCGAAATAGACGATAACTTTCCCTCTGCAAAATTCACGCTGACCTTTTTCATCGTACCGGTTGGCAAACCACGGCCAATACCCTCACCCAGGATTGCCGACCACACCGTAAACAATTGATAACTTCCCAGGGCTGCCGCTCCCGCCACATAACCCACTATAATTTGCACGGCGAACTGGGCGCAGACTGCAAAGCCCCGACTCAGAGCCAATACACTCATTTTGCATAGGCTCGTCATGTGCTAGCGCTCTCCAACCAGCGACAATTGCAACATCACGTCGCTACTTCTGCGGTCGGTCACGCAGATATCCAAACAGTCGATCACCCTGTGCATCTCGGAAAACATGGATTCCCAGGTATAGTGTTCGCGAATAAGTTGACGAGAACTGAGCTGCAATCGATTCCATAGCCCTTCATCACGCAACAATTGAGTAATGTTCTCAGTCATCAACTCTGGAGTATCGCCGATCATTAGATGCTCTCCATGGTCACAGGCAATGCTCTCAGCCCCGATCGAGGTAGTTGCCACGGGCAATCCGCGGGACATAGCATCTAATACCTTAACTTTCATGCCGCTTCCAAACAGCAAAGGGGCAACAGAAACACTCCCTTGCTGGTAGACCGTTTCCAGATCTTCAACAAAGCCACAGAGCGTAATCCCCCGGTGTTGGGCTACAGCCGAAGACAGTCGCTGATCCGGGTTTTTGCCTACAATGTCAAAGGTAAGCTCGGGAAACACATTGACCAACCTGGGCCAAACCCGCTCAATAAACCACAACAGTCCTGCTGAATTCGGCTCCCAGCCAAGAAAACCAACGTAGACCAACTTATGCTTTGATCGATCAAACGCCAGATCTGGCATGGTCAGCTGAGAGCTGTTTCCCAAGTGGTATGTCGGGTGGAATGGCACGGAGCCTGACAAACCCTGACTCAGGATTTCAATATCGCCAGGTGCAGCCAGTACTAACCTTACCTTTTTACACAGCCGCTTCTCGCAGGTCTTAACCCGCTTAAACTCCAGCCATGCAGCCGCTCTAAATAAGATATTGCCTGGCGTCGCCGCGTAGGTTTGCCAAATCTTGTGGTAGGTGTTGTGAGCGTGATAAATCACTTTCCCAAACTGAGATTGCGGTATGTAGTAATGCAACTCATAGTGATCGAGAAAGATCACGTCGAAGTGTGCAGCTATTTTGCGTGTCCTCGACGCCAACTGCTCGCTATAACTCCGCAGTACATTCAGTGGTACACCGGCGATATAGCTCTTTACCAGGTTAGTCGCATTTCTGGCACGATCAACGGGCTCATGCAGATGAATTCGGCATGGCGATAGACGACAAAACTCATTGAGATATTGCTCGTCTTCACCTTTCAAAGGGCATACGAGTGTTACATCATACTTTGATGCCAGTGATTCCAGCAGCTTGAAGGTCTTTAATTTACCACCACTATGCAATGGCCAGGGTAATTCCGATGTTAGAAACAGCATTTTCTTCATCACGGGTGTCTCCTAACGTGCCAGTTGGGTGCGTACTTGCTGCATCAAGGCATCGACATGATCAACAGACAGGCCGATATTGGATTGAATGAGAACCGCAAGGGAAGAATCACTGACGCGCTGTTCACGATTCAACAAATTGGCGTCTTCACCAAACCAACAGCAATGACAAAGTGTCCCATCGTCCGGGAAATGGCCGTTGTTGTCCTCGCCCAACACATGTTCAACATAAACTCCATATAAAATGTACTCAGACATAGTTAATCGCCGCAGCAATAATTCATGCCATGGCAGCTGTGAACGTATCTGCATAATGTTTTTCAAGCTGATCAGATTGCTTCTTCGCCATGTGACCAGAGGCGCAATATAATCACTACCGAAGTACTGTTTAGGTAGATCGAGGACCTCTGCTGCCATGTGATGCCACCTAAGGTGTTCTCCAGTATTTTTCTCTCCAGGATGACGGTGCAGTCGGCACAATTCCCCTTGCACAATCAGTCCTGTCAGCAGCGGTCGAATAAACTCGATGTCCGAATCCACAAACATGATGAGCTCTCGGTCCGTCAGCCTGTCCGCGCTCAATTTGGTGAGCTGTTGCAACATCCATCCGCGAACGGGCCAAAAGTTTGGTCCCAGCCACCACTTTCTCGTCATTGGAATTCGGGAGAAGCGACATGGAAGAGTGTCTTCAACGCTGACAATGACTCGATTGCCAGTACCTAATTGACTGAATAGTTTTTGATCTTCTGCTGGGACCACCAGAATATGTTCAATCGCCGCAGGTACATACTGGTCCACACTGGCGCACAGCCGCTGGCAACGCTTAAAATCTGGGCCGTATGAACACGTGACCAGCGCTATATCTGTCTCGGTCAACTTCTCTTGCTGCATTTTTAGTCTCTCCAATTGGCATCTACACAAGGGAATGCAGAGTTCGTGCCAGTTTTCCTGACGCCAAATAAAGCCGTAAAAAATACTCAAAAATTACTGTTTTTATAGGTTCTGAGCCTAGCAACGCAGAATTCGTAGCGACCGGATTTATTAGCATGGCGCAGCATGAGTTGCAGAAGGCTTTGCAAATTGCAGTGAATCTACACGCCATCTCAAGCATCACAAAGATTTCTTCATGTATTTCAATTAGTTGTAGGATTGGCACGCGGTTTGCGACGTAGATGAGTGTCAACAAGGACATTCTGGAGAACTCTACAATGCAACGAATAACAAACCTGTGGGCCTACTCAACCCTGCACATCCAATCTGTTACCACCTATGAAATGATCAAGCGAGCCATAGATATAGCTGTGGCAGGCATCGCTCTGCTGGTAGCCCTACCCTTCCTACTGCTGGTAGCAGCAGCGCTTAAATTAGACAGTCCAGGGCCAGTCCTTTTCGGACAGACGAGGGTAGGAAAAGACGGCAGCCATTTCACGTGCTGGAAGTTCAGGTCAATGGTGGTAGACGCCGAAGCAATTAAAAACATGCTGTCAGACAGCAATGAAATCAGTGACGGCCCCACTTTCAAGATACGCCAGGATCCACGTATCACCCGGCTTGGGAAATGGATCAGAAAGTTTTCAGTCGACGAGCTGCCGCAACTGTGGAATGTTGTTTCTGGTGATATGACGCTGGTTGGCCCCCGCCCACCAATTCCTTCCGAAGTTGCCGAATACAGCAGCTACGAGATGCAGCGCCTCGCCGTTGTACCGGGGATTACCTGCCTTTGGCAAATATCCGGAAGATCTGAGCTACCCTTCACTGATCAGGTACGACTGGATCTGGAGTATATCGACAACCGCTCTGTATTGACCGACCTCCTCATTCTTATCCGCACAGTGCCCGCAGTGCTGTCAGCGCGAGGCGCTTACTAATCACCCCCACCCCTCTCTTCTGCAGTGCCAGCTAACCCCACACATACCACAGGTTCAGCAGCACGCCCCCGCTCGCGGGGGCCCTTCCTCTATTACATTCCACTCTTTATGCCAGTCACCGCACAGAAAATATATTTTCAACCGCACTGTCCCACAGAAAATACTCAATATCTTCCGGGCTGCTGACCGGCAGTAGGGTAATCAGGAGCTCTCCCCCTGCCTGAGATTGTCGTAAACTACCCTGGTAGCTGCCATCTAACATCATCACTTTCAATTGACAGTCAGCATAGTTCACCAGGTAACCAATACCTGACTTCTGGAAGTCTCCGCATACAGATAAATGAACATTGTCTGTCATGCGTTCCGATACATCGATATCCAGAAAAATGTTCTGCGCTGTGGAGAACGTAAAATCAGCGTCGCTTGATAGATCTCGCGTAGCGGTAACACTGGAACGTACGATCTGATTTATCGACATCTCCTCTCCTGAGCTTATCGCCTCCTGAGCATAACTTTCCCAGGCAACACTCTTGAGTTTCGCATTATCCTGCGCCGCGCTCAGGTCGAGCTGCACAAATTCTGTATAGTGATTATCCAGTCCTGGCTCACGAAGCAATTGTGCCGCCAACTCATTGAGGGCCTGCCGGGCATCAGCTGGGTCCAGATCAGCTACCTCACGGTACATTGCCGTGGACAACCCGGACGCTGCAAACCCACCGATCAGCAGATTGTGCGGTCCTTCCTCCACGTTGTCGTGGAACAGTACTATTTCATGGCATACAGCCACATCACAGCTTCTGAATACGTAAGGTGCATCACCAAGCTGTTCCAGCGTTTTGTCTTTTATGAGGATGTCTGAGAAGTTGAAGTATCGATTCGATTCACGGTCTTCCATAACGTTTCTACTGGCAACGAGTGTCAAGCCGCTATCATCCCAGCGATATAGCTCAGCATGCGTGGATGACGACAAGGACGTGTATACACATCCCGACGTATTCAAGCCAATGGCAAAGGCAGCACTGATGTAAATGTTCCGTCTATAATCGTGTTTCATTGTGGTTTCTTCCCGATGGTGATCCAATAGTTATTGCGCACAACTTGCATCAAGCAAACCGTCTTGTTTGTAGAGATATCCCGCTGCTCCCCGGGTGGGGTGTGAAGCGGCATTGCCGACGACATACCAGTTCCTGGCCTGGGTGCCGTTACTGAGCACAAACAACGGAAAATCAGGATATGCGATTGATAGATCCTGATATTCGGAGGGATAACACCACCTGGCAGGCACCTCAATTGCCCATGGCAAACCGTTGGCTGTCTGATAGCTGACGGGACTACCCGCGGCATTAAGCGTGGCGGACTGTGAGCGATCAGAAGACCGTCCCAGCAAAGCCTGATCAGCACGCCAGGTTGGCAATTGATTTTTGAGGTGGATTTCGAGCCCATCTCCGGGCGCCAATGGATTACCCTGGCTGTCCACAAATATGCTGCTTCTTCCGTAGCCCGTGGTTGCAAATAAAAACGGATCAAACGCTCCTTTCTCGATTGACGACAAGGGGACGTTACCTACCACCGGGATCACCAACGAGAACGGCACTCTGTTCGCCGCACCACAGTTATTATCGGAACGGAAAAAGGCACAGCCTTCACCTTTTTCAACAACGTTCCACAAATCTCTGGTTATCTCAAACAGCGCATTCTGATTTTGCGCAATAGCTATTCCCTGTAATGGCTGAAATTCCCCAATGGTACCGCCAGATACAGCGGTTGGAATTTTTCCATCTATTAGCAATTCCGTCTTGGCATAATCTACGTCTTTAGTCTTGAGCCCGGGAATGGCAATGGCAAAGCCACTGTGAAATGCCGCCCCAACCGCGGCAAACTCACCTTCAACCGATATCTGTCTGATCCGCTGTCCAGCGTCTGTGTCTGATGTGATGGAGGTACGCAAATAGACTACGAGATCATTCAGATCGTAGTCACCGACCGATGGCCAAAGATCCTCAAAGGCGACGGTTACCACCCCGGATTCTGAAGGGTAATACTCTACCTTAGTTGAAGGTCGCGTGATTTCGATGGGATAGTCTTCAACCTCACCATCACTCGCTGCTCCGGTTGCAGACAGGCCCACGGTGCTGGCGTAGCGTACCCGCATCCAGCTTGGTCCAATGGCAGATTCCGCAGGTACATCCATGGTGACAAAATGTGTCGAGCCTGACAGCTCCAGATCTGTGACCAACTGATCAGCGCCATCAAAAGTACCGTTACGGTCCAGATCAATCCATACATTCAGGAACCCATTGCCAGTGGTAGCCACCTGCAAAATTGCCTGCTCACCCTGGGTAATGGATGTCACAACCTGCACGCCATCTTCATCATCGCTGCCATCCTTGGCATCATCGGACTCGTCTGGCGCCAGGAAAGCCCTGTTCTCAGCATCTATCTTGCCACCCAGTCGAATACCACTGACTACCACATGGCGAGCGCCATTCTCCGCCATGCGGGTGCCGTAGCTGATGGGCGCATCACCGAAATCCATAGAGGGCGTCGCCGGCTCAGCAACCGGTGCCAGAGCGCATCGAGCGCCATCGTTGTTGCTGGACGCTGGCCCATAGGAAAAGAACTGAGCCGTGGGTGACGCGTCATTTGGGTCAATTCTGAAAATACGACCATCCTGATTTCGACTGATATAAAGCTGACCACCCGCATCAAAGTAAACCGCACCAAAGGTGCCTGACTCACCGACATTTCCTAACACGGTCCTGCTGCCATTGGCGGGTGATATTCGGTACAGGCGACCGATATTATCCACGCTGTAGATAAAGCCGTCCGATGGGTGAAAAGCCATATCGAATATGTTGAGGTAGAGGTTGCTGGTGGTGGCTATCCGAGTCGCCGCAAGATAATCCTGCCCGGACGGGTCAAGCTCTATGCGCCAAAGTCCACCGTCATCTCCATTTTTTCGATACAGGAAGTGCGCATTTTCCGCAACTGAAGTGTCACCTACGTAGTATTGCAGCGACAAAGCCGGCTGCAGGGTAAGCGGCTCTATGGAGTAGTCGGCATGAATTCTGGCGAGGGTCTGCCCTTCATAATACCAGGCGTATAAATAGCCATCATGGTAATTAAAGCCCATACCATTGAGTTTATTCACGGTGTTGAGTTCGCTCAGTAAATCGTACTGCCCACTGGTCAGATTAACGCCATAGAGCACCCCTGGTTTGCCCTGAGTCAGAAATGCCTCATTGGGGCATGCAGAAAACGGCGCAGCCACGGAGGGGCTGCAGATCATGAGAAAAACCAGAGTCGACAAGACACGCTTAAAAACTGTACTGAACTTCATAAACAGGCTTCTTTGACGAAATCAATTTGCCTGAATACCTTCAAGATTCATGCCAATCCAGACCGAACATATCGGTCCGTTTTTACTGGCCTCCGCGACTCTGACTGCAAGATCAAAAGATACTTTTTGCATTTTGCAATTCACCATGCATTCGTTCTGCAGAAACAGTCGATCAATATCGCGTCCGTAACCCCTTTGGACGCCAAATTTCACAGGTTGAGTTGGTGTTGAGGTGCGCCAAACCGGGGATCAGAAAAAGCTGGCATATATGTTGCAACACATGAACTGAAACACACTCGATCAAAAAAGGAAGTCAGTTATGCAAAATCGACCCGAACAGTCCATTACCACCATCCCTGACACCCCCAGGGAATTTGGCGTAAGCATTCGACCGCAAGTGGCGATACATCCCCTGAAACTGGCACAGGTGAACTTTGATCTCTTCTGCCAACTTCGATCGATGAATAGCAACCGCTCCAATATATGTCGCGCGATGAGCCTGTCAGCGCAGGACTTTGATGATCTGGTAACTCTGATGGATTGCCAGTTTGAGATGCTGTAACGCTGAGCTGGTGACAAAGCCACAGTAGACGGGTTGGTAGCGGTCCACTCCACAGGGCACAATACTGGCAACAAAGACTACAGAGCGGAAAAACCATGGATATGCTTGCCGACCGGGATTGGGAATTTCCGGTAGATATCCACTATGGCCCGGGCCGGGCCCGCAAAATTGTCCAGTTCTGTGAAAAAAGTGGTATCTCCCGCCCCTTGGTTGTCACCGACAAAGGCAGCTGTGACCTGCCCTACATGGCCACCCTGATGGATGACCTCAGGGCGTCTTTTTCAGGTGCCGCTCTGTTTGCGGATATTTCACCCAACCCGCTTGAGCAGGAAATTTATGCCGGCAAGGATGCTTATCATCGCGGCAGGCACAACGGCATCATCGCCATCGGCGGCGGCAGCGGTATGGATGGGGGCAAGGCCATCTCGCTGATCGCTCATTCCAATCACCCCGCGGCGGCTTTTAACTACGACCTGGATTCACCCACTGTCGCTAAACTCTTCCCGCCTTTGATTTGTATACCGACTACCGCAGGCACAGGTGCAGAAACCGATAGCACGGCCATGCTCACCGACGCTGAACGGGGCATCAAATATTGCGCCTGGCACCCGCAGCACAAACCGCGCATCGCGCTACTGGACCCGGCACTCTCTCTGTCACTGCCGACCAATCTAACCGCATGGACCGGTCTCGATGCGCTGATTCATGCGCTGGAGGCTTACTGTGTGCCGGACTTTCATCCGCTGTGTGATGGGATAGCGCTGGAGAGCCTGCGTCTCAACCGGGAATACCTGGTCACCGCAGTAAACGAGCCGGACAATATGGCTGCCCGAGGCGGCATGCTGGTGGCCAGCTGCCTGGGGGGCGTCGCCTTTATTAAGGGGCTGGGGCTGGTGCACGCCATCAGTCATATGGTGGGTGCCGACTACAACACGCACCACGGCCTGACCAATGCCATTCTGCTACCCACCGTGTTGCGATTTAACGCCGACAGCATTGCCCACAAAATCCCTGCAATAAATCAGGTACTGGGATTGGAAGAAGCAACCTTTGCTGCGCTGTATGATTATCTATGTGCGCTGCTGGATGAGTTGCAGATACCCCGTAGCTTGACGGATATTGGCGTGCCACCTGATTGTGCTGACACCATCGCGGCTAAAGCCCTGCTCGATACCGCCGCCGGCACCAACCCACGCAGCGCTGATCATGCCCAGGTAAGTCAGCTGGTGCAGGATGTATTAAGGTCTGGTCGATGAAAATAAAAACCATCGCAAAATTTGTTCTGGCAACCGCGGCGATCGTGATGCTGGTCGGTGCAGCCTGGTCTTTCTGGCAGTTGGGTGATGCCCGGGACGACATCAACAAGATTTATCCCGAAGGCCTGCGCGACCACTACCGGCAAAGCGCTGATACCGAATTCGATATCGTACGAGAAAACCCGGCCATCGATGGCATACGTCGGCAGGTGATGTCCTTCACCAACGATAATCTTCTGCAGTACGCCCTGGTGTTAACGCCCGCCGGTGAGCCGCCCGCCGCTGGCTGGCCGGCGGTGATTTACAATCACGGCTACCATCCACGCCCGGAGGAACACGGCCAGGATAAACACGGCAATGACAATCGCCCCGGTGATTACTACCGGGGCATACCGCAACGCTTTGCGGCAGCGGGTTACATCGTCGTTGCACCTGACTATCGCGGGCACAACGTTTCTGAAGGTCGTGAGTTCACCACCGATCTGTTGGCGCCTTTCTGGTATGTGCGGGATGTGATCGCGGCTTTGAATGCGCTGGACTCCCTGCCCCATGCCGATACCGACCAGGTGTTTATGTTTGGGCATTCCATGGGTGGGGCGATGACCTTGTCCGTCCTCACTGCCGTGGATGAGAAGATCAAAGCGGCAGCGCTGTGGTCCACCGCCTACCCGGAACGTTGGTACTACCGAATCATGAGGCTAAGGCTACCCAGGCTGTGGAACGACGAGATGTTGGCTGCGACTAAGGTGCCGGTGCAAATCCATCACGGTGTGCACGACGAAACAACGCCGGTAAAAAATGCGCATGCCATCGCCCGTGTGTTGGGTGAACGCAGCGAAGTGCATCTGTACGATTCAAAGGAGCATCTGCTCAGAGATGAAGACTTTGAGCAGTCCGTGCGCCGAACCCTGGATTGGTTTGCGCGGTTTAAAGGGAGCAAGTAAAGGGCGCACACTCGTACGCCCGTAGAAAGGCAGGTTAAGCGACTAGGCAGCAAGTCCGACCGCCGTGATCTGCATGGGTACAAACCCGGGCAGCGCTTCAATACGTGCCAGCCAGTTCCGTATATTCACATAACCACTCAGTGAGACCTCACCCTCCGGTGCATGGGCAATGTAGGCGTAGTTGGCGACATCGGCGATGGTGGGCGTTTCTCCCACCAACCAATCACGTCCAGCCAGATGCGCATCCAACGTGGTCAATACGCCCTCGGCTACCTGCTTGGCCTTGTCGTGATCCAACCCGGCACCGAATACGGTCACCAGACGTGCCGCCGCTGGCCCTGACGCAATAGGCCCAGCCGCGAGTGACAAATAGCGCTGCACGTCGGCGGCCAGAGCCGGCTCGCTGGGGTACCAATTGCCTTTGGGATCAAACGCCTGGGCGAGATACACCAGAATGGCGTTGGAGTCGGCAATCACATGCGCACCGTCCTCCAGTACCGGCACCTGCCCGTAGGCGTTGCGGCTGAGAAACTCAGGTTGTTTGTGTTCCCCGGAGAGCAGATCGACATCTACCAGTCGGGCTTTCACCCCCAACAGAGACAGGAACAACTCGACGCGGTGTGAATGCCCGGACAGGGCGTGACGATAAAGATTGATGTTTGACATGGTGGTACTCCTTTCGGGTTATGGTTTTAAAGGTCTAGCTGAAACGCTCAACATGAATTCGCTCGCGCTTGATTCCGGCTTCCCTGGCGGCGGCAAACAAACCAGCAATCAGCCGATCGGGGCCACAGGCATAGAACTCCGCGTCTGCGGGTGCCTGACGCAGCACCTGCAGTAGTTCCAGCCGTTGTCCTGCCTCGCTGGTGTAAGTGGTCAACCGCTCCCCGAGCCGCTCTTTCAATTCGCTGTGCAATGCCAGTTCGCGCATGCTGCTACCCGCGTAATGCAGGTGAAAGTCAGCTTCGGTTCTGCTCAGTTCATAGCTCATCGCGTTGATGGGGGTAATACCGATCCCGCCGGCTATCAGGACCTTCGGTATCTCGGGGGCAGCGAGTGAAAAATGATTTTCCGGGTAGTCGGTGTTAAAACGCTGACCGATCTGAATATCCCGATGCACAAAGATAGAACCTCCGGCGCCGTCATCTTCACGCAAAACCGCCAGTTCATAGCGTTCGCGCTGGCGCGGATCTGAACAAATCGAATAGTGTCGCTCCCCCACGCTGCCGTCAGCCAGGAGTACCGGCAGACGAAGGTGGGAACCAGCAGTCACCGCCGGCAATTCATCACCGCTGGGATGACGCAATTCAATCCCACGAACCCGCGGTGTCAATTGACGGATACCACTCACCACCAGTTCCAGTTGGCCGACACCCAAGGCGCCGACCAGGGCAGCTTGCGATGGTCTTAGGGCCGCTTCCGGCGCTCTTTGACGCAGCACGGCGTTCTCCCATTGCAGCGTTTCCACAGTCGCAGAGATTTCATCCTCGGTGAAACGGGGTGTGATGTGCTGGGGGCAGTTCCAGTCAAAGCCCTCCACCCGAATCAAAAATGCCCGCTCCACCTGGGCGGGATACTCCGGATCTTCCAGCCGACTCAATACGTGATCGTTCTCGTTGTCGTTGCCGTGGTCGTTGCCGACGATTTCAACCCGGCCAAACATTTTCAGGCGACGGCGATTGGGGTAGTCCATAAAGAACAGTGACACCCTGTCGTCACCCTGCACATTGCCGGTGGTCATGTACTGACGATTGCCGGAGTAGTCGGCAAAGCCGATGGTCTTGCCATCGAGTACTTTCATAAAGCCGCGGGGACCGCCGCGATGTTGCACATAGGGCCAGCCGCTTTCCGACACACTGGCCACGTAGAAACTATCCCGCTCGCTGATAAATTCTGCTTCGCGTGAGCTCAACTCACTGTTGCTGTCGGCTCTGTTCTCAAAATTCTCGTAGTTGGCGCGGCTACCGTGAAGCAGCTGCAAGGCCTTAACCCTGGGGGTAAATCCGATCTCGGCAAATTTGTGTCCCATCGCTGTGTACTCCCCTGTCGGCGTCTGTCGCCGCGTTGAGAGACACTATGCTTAATTCCATTATTTAAATGAATATGCGATATTGGAAATATATTATTACTCAATTAGGAATAATGATGTGGATCGCTTTCAGGAACTGAAGACCTACGTCGCGGTTGCCGAGGAGCAGGGCTTCGCCGCGGCGGCACGCCGGCTGGACATATCCCCTCCCGCTGTAACCCGATCAGTCGCGGCCCTGGAAGCGCGGCTCGGTATCCAGTTACTGGCCCGCACCACTCGCTTTGTCAGGGCTACGGAAGCGGGATTGCGTTACCTGGAGGATGCCAAACGTATACTCGATCTACTGGCCCAGGCGGATGAGGCCGCGGTGGGTATTAACGCCGAACCGGCGGGTCATCTGACTGTAACTGCGCCGGTGTTGTTTGGTCGTCTGTACGTGATGCCAGCCATCAATGAGTATTTGCGCCGCTACCCCGCCGTCACCGTAGAGGCGGTGTTTCTGGATAGAGCGGTGAATCTGGTTGAGGAAGGCATAGACGTCGCCGTGCGTATCGGCGCGTTACCGGATTCCAGCATGCGCGCACTCAGGGTGGGCTCGGTACACCACACAGTCTGTGCTGCACCCGCCTACCTGGATCAGCATGGCCGTCCACAACATCCATCGGAGCTGAACGGGCACGCACTGGTCGCCTCCACCGCCGGCGGCTTTGCTCCAGGGTGGCGGTTTCTGGAAGACAGCCAGGTGATCACCGTGCCGATAAAACCACGCGTATCGGCCAGTACCAACGACGCGGCGGTTGAGGCAGCCATAGAGGGGCTCGGCATAACCCGTCTGTTGTCGTATCAATTGGCGGAGGCAATTTCCAAAGGTGAACTGGAGGTGCTGCTGGATCAGTTCACACCACAGCCGAGCCCGCTGCATATTTTGCACCGGGAGAACCGTCGGGGTAGTGCCCGGGTAAGGGGGTTTATCGATTTACTCGCCGACCGGCTGCGTGCCGACCGGCGACTAAACCCGGAAAGTGAATAGGCGCTAAACGCTACCTACTTTTTACTGGCCTCGATCATCTTGGCGATCTTGCCGCTGGCTGTCATGCCGGGAACCACGCCGAGAAAATCCATCTTGCCAAGTGCTACGCCGTTGTGCCGCAAAATGCTGTAGGCCGTGGTGTAGTGGAAATAGAAATTGGCCAGCGCCCAACCGTTGAGGTAATCCGCGCCGTTAAAGGTCAGCTTGCCAATGGGAATGGTGAGTACGATATCCCGGCTCTCACTGCCTTCATACAGTGCGGCCTTGATGCTGCGGATAAAGGCGAGGGTTTTCTTGATGCGCGCCTGCAGTTCAGCGAAGGTCGCTTCATTGTCATCAAAGGTAGGGGACTCTACTCCCGCCAATCTCGCACAGCAGCCCTTGGCGTGATCAGTGGCAATCTGCACCTGTCTCGTAAGCGGCAGCATGTCTGGTGCCAGACGGGCATTCAGTATTACATTTGGGTCGATACCGCGGGCTTTGGCGTCCTTCGCTGCTGCTTTCAACATGGCGGCGAGATTTTTCAGTTGGTGGGTAAAGACCGGGGCGGAATTTTGGTACATCAAATTGCTCATTGAGCATTCTCCATCTGTGGTGGTGCCATCGACGAGTCAGGGCGACCCGTCTTATTCTGAGGGTAGGGATTCTACCCTATTCCACTCCACAGTTTTGCTCAAAAAACCGACTTTGACCTTGACGCGTAACAGATCCGCCTCCGGCAGAGTAAACGTCGCGTTTTTGTATTCTTCAAAGCGTTCGGCATAGATCTCGCCGGTCCAGCGACCGGGCTTTTTCTGGTCGGCCTCAACGCCCCTGATCAGTTCAAAGCCTTCGGATTCGGCATTGTTACCGTTGCGGCGAATAACACCCGCAATCTGCTCGCCACTGTCATCGATCTGTATCCATACCGGCTCATCCTCATGCTGCCAGATGCCGGCCAGGCCATCCGATGACGCGTAGGTTTGGGCCGCCAGCAACATAAGCAAAATGCCGCCCAGGTGAAGTCGAAGCGCTTTCATCCCTCAGCCTCCTCCCACATGGAAACGATTTGACCGGTAGCCGGGTCCGCCGAACCCGCCAGCACCTTCTGATAAACCTCAACGAGGCCGTCTGGGCCGTAACTGCGCTCCATCCGTAACCAGCGATCGCAAAACTGGCGAAACGCCACGTACGCCATACCGAGTTGCATCATCAATTGCGAGGCGCCCAATTGCTGGCTGCGAACCTGAATATGACCCGGGGCGAAGAAAAATTCGGGGACAGCACCGGGCAGCCCGGACACTTCGCCAAAGCCTTCGTAGTGAGTCGCTCCAACCCGGCAGGAATATTTCATATTGTTGTTGTAGTGATGGTGCAGATCGGTCAGCAATTGTGAACTGCCCGCCATATCCACCATCACCACCGGTTGGTTCGCATCGAGGCTGGCAATGTCGTCGTAGGTCACCACTTCATCGTAGCAACCCAGGCTTTCACAAAAGGCGCGGTTGCCTTCAGAGGTCAGCCCTATCGATTTCAGCTTGCCGCGCCCGCTGACGCAGTGGCCCAGTGCGATACTGGTCTTGCTGGATGCACTGGTAATCAGGCAGGCGGTCGCGCCGTAGCTATCGTTCATGTCTATCATGTCTTCTACCAGCCAGGAGGTCATAAACAGACCCCGCAACAGGCTGTCCTGATCTTCGCGTTCGACTTCGTAGATGGGATTGGCCGAGGCCCGATCGAACTGCGCATATACCGGGGCGTAGTCAGCACGGTGAGGTGAGACATCGGTAAAATTACCCGCCGATACCTTACCAGCCAGAATTTTCAGATGGGTGCTGAAAGGAAAGAACCCCCAGACCCGCTCACCGGGTTCAATTTCAGGATGGTTTGATGCCACCACATCCGCCCAGCCCATAGCGGGAATGCGCCCCCAGTCTTGCTCAGCCGGGAAAAAGCCCCAGTAGCCAATACTGTCTCCCGCCGATGCGTAGCTGATATTGTTCGCGGTCAGAGCCTGTCTGGCGACTCGTAGCAAAACCTCTTTTTCAGCCAGATTTTCCGGCAAAGGTGTGCTCACCAACCGGGTGGTGGACCAGTCATCTTTCTTTACTTCCAGAGTGCTTTGCTCAGCCATGGTGAGTCTCCAATGGGTGACGTTATGTGATCAGGCAGCTGTTTTTGCGTGGCTACCGATCAAATCGGCAATGCGCGGCAGCAAGGGTTGCGGTAGATCATGCCCCATACCGTCCAGTAACTCGAGCCTTGCGCCGGGCACCAGTTTCGCGGTGTCTATGCCACCCTCCACGCGCACCAACGGGTCCGCCGTGCCATGAATCACCAGGGTCGGCGCTTTGACCTGTTTCAGCACCGCCACGCGATCACCGCTGGCGACAATGGCCGCCATCTGCCGGCGGTAACCCATGGGGTAATAGGAGCGCTTAAATGCCGCGGCGATCTTACCGCGCAGAATTTCGTCCGACGGTGGATAGGCCGGGCTGCCTATCAAGCGATAGGTGCGCATGGTGTACTGAAGCAATGTTTCCGGATCTGAGTTACGGGGGCGGCGCAGCATATGCATCGCCACTTCGCGGTTGGCACCAGGCAGCGAGCGACGCCCACTGGTGGACATGATGGACGTCAGCGACAGCACCCGATTGGGATAATGCGCCGCGATCAACTGGGCAATCATGCCGCCCATGGAAGCCCCAACAAGATGGGCAGATCCCACACCCAGGGCATTCATCAGATCAACGGCGTCTTCAGCCATATCGTGCAGTTTGTAGGGAACACGCAGGGACATGCCCAGCCGGGATCGCAGCATCAACGAGGCAAGCCCCGGCGATTGGGCCCCCTCCATTTTCTGCGACAAGCCGATGTCCCGGTTGTCAAAGCGAATAACCCGGTAGCCACGGGCTGCCAGATCTTCACAAAACACATCCGGCCAGGCGATCATCTGGGTCCCCAGACCCATGATCAGCAATATGACAGTGTCATGTTCTGTGCCAAACTCGTCATAGGCCAGGCGCAGACCGTTGGCTTCCACATATTGCTCAGTCATGGATGCTCAGGCTGCCTCGGTGTCGGCGAGGGTCAATTCGCTCTGCTCGGCATTGGCCACTTCGATAAATTGCTGTTGGTGATAATCGGCGTCGCCAAACAACAGGTTGATGATCATCAGGCGCTTGACGTAAAAGCCAACGGACAGCTCGTCCGTCATACCCATGCCACCATGCATCTGAATCGATTCACCGCCGACCAGCCGACCGGCGCGGCCCACCATCACCTTCAGTGCCAGCAAACTGCGGGTGGCGTCTTCATGACCCGCCGCGGCGGTGCAGACCGCGCGATACAACAACGAACGTACATTTTCCGTCGCGCTGAACATATCAACAGCCCGATGCTGCAGTGCCTGGAAGGAACCGATGGTGACATCAAACTGTTTACGGGTTTTCAGGTACTCCAGGGTTTGTGCATTGAGTGATTCCATGGCGCCCAGGGCCTCGGCGCATACCGCCAGTCGCGCGCTGTCTACCACCGGGTTCATGACTTCAGCGCCCTGATCAACTTCGCCCACTACCGCTTCGGCAACCACGTTGGAGAAGGTGATATTGGCGACGTCGCGTCCATCCGTCATACGGTAGGCTTTGCGCTGCACACCACTGGCGTCCGCATCCACCAAAAACAGGGTCAGACCCTTTTCATCGGATTGATCGCCGGAGGTGCGCGCCAGCACCACCAGTTTCTGTGCCGCGCCGCCGTTCAGTACCACTATCTTCTCGCCATCGATTACCCAATTGTCGCCATCCTGACGCGCCTGGGTGACCACGTCTGTCATTTCGTAGCGGCTCTGCTTCTCGAGATAGGCAAAAGCACCCTGTAATTCACCAGCAATAATCTGTGGTAGGTAGGTTTGCTGCAGTTCCTGCCTGCCACCGGCTTCCAGCAACCCGCCAAACAAAAGAACGGTGGGCAGAAACGGCTCGGCCACAAGGCCTTTACCGATTTCCCGCATAATGACCATGTTGTCTACCGGTCCGCCACCAAAGCCACCATTATCTTCAGCAAAAGGAATGGACAACCAGCCCAGTTCAGCAAAGCGTTGCCAGTGGGCTGGACTGAAGCCATCGCGTAGCGAGATAACCGCGTTGCGCTGGTCCAGTGTGTAGTGCTCGTTGACGAATCGCTCCAGGCTGTCCTGGATCATTGTCTGTTCTTCAGTTAAATCAAAATTCATGATGCCAACCCCAGTACGTATTTGGCGGTAATATTTTTCTGCACCTCGTTGGAGCCACCGTAGATGGTCGAGGCACGTCCCCGGAAGTAGAGCTTGCGCGCGAGATCGGCGTAATCATTACCGAATTCCTCGTCGCTCAGGTCTCCCTGCAAGGTCTGGCTGTAGTAGCCCGACACGTCCATCAGCAGTTCCTGCAGCGTTTGTTGAATTTCCGTGCCCTGCAATTTCAGCAGTGACGATTCCGGGCCCGGCTGCACGCCCTTGGCGGCGTCGGCCAGTACCCGCAATTCGGTGAACTCCAACGCCATCAGTTCGATTTCCACATCGCTGAGGCGCTGGGCAAATCGGGCATCTTCCAGCAACGGCTTGCCGCCATTGATTTCCCGCCGCGCCAGATCGCGAATCTTTGCGAGCATGCCCTGGGAATCAGCAACCTCGGCTATGCTCAGGCGCTCGTGGACCAGCAGCGACTTGGCATAGGTCCAACCCTTGCCTTCCTCGCCGATGCGATTGGCCACGGGTACACGAACGTCCTCGAAAAAGACTTCATTGAGGTGATGAAAGCCGTCGATGGTAGCGATGGGGCGCACCGTCACGCCAGGAGAGTTCATGTCGATCAGCATAAAGGTAATACCTTCCTGCTTGCGACCACTGTTATCTGTGCGCACCAGACAGAATATCCAGTCAGCATACTGG
Organism: uncultured Halieaceae bacterium; assembly: GCA_938074045.1. Classification (GTDB taxonomy): domain Bacteria; phylum Pseudomonadota; class Gammaproteobacteria; order Pseudomonadales; family Halieaceae; genus CALJGI01. The sequence goes on along the minus strand of CALJGI010000015.1, from coordinate 93,266 downwards.
GCATAGGTGGTCCAGATTTTGCTGCCGTTGATGACATAATCCTCTCCGTCCAGTTCCGCCTTGCATTGCAGGGAGGCGAGATCCGATCCGGATCCGGGCTCTGAATAACCCTGACACCACCAGTCCTCACTGGCCAGAATGCGGGGTAGAAACTTCGATTTCTGCTCTTCGGTGCCATAGCTGTATATCACCGGGGCAACCATAGTCACACCAAAGGGTATGCGTTCCGGTGCTCCGACACGGGCTCGTTCTGAATTGAAGATATGATGCTGGGTTGGGCTCCAGTCCACACCACCGTGCTCAACCGGCCAACCTGGCGCCATCCATCCCTTATTGTACAGTCGCTTCTGCCACTCGATCATGCCGGGTTTCATGCCATCCGTGCCGCGGCGATTTTCGAGCATGGACTTCATCTCGTCGTCCCATTGCTCGGCGAAGAATTGCTGCACTTCCTCCCGGAAGGCATGTTCCTCTGCTGTATATTGTAAGTCCAAGGTCAAACTCCTGATTTCAACGGTTATAAAAAGGGGGCCGAGCTATTTGCTGTCTCTTCCCGGATTCAATCTTTGTCTGCCAGCTTGACAGAAGCGGCTATCAGCAGCGCCGACACAATCACTTCTACGGCTATGGATTGCGTCGCAAAGTCGGCTCCGTGCACCAGCCAGGCCAGCGTGCGGCCAATCGCCGTCAAGCCCAATAACATGATAGCCGGGTAATACCAGGTACGGCGTCCGGTATAAACCGCTATCAGCACGCACAGGCCACCGGTGATGAAAAAGGCGGACAGATCGCCGATCTGGGTGCTGCGCCCGATACCATCGAGTAGCGGCATGCCAAGCTCGGCAACAGCTCCCGCTGGATCAAACAAAAAGCGCAGGCCAATAAACACGAACAGCAGTGCGGGTAATACGACAACAACTTTGAATACTTTATTCATCATGGTGATTCCTCAACCTTTAAATCGTTAATCCACCATCGACGACGATACACTCTCCCGTGGTGTAGCTGGAGGCGTCGGAGACGAGGTAGAGAACCGTGCCCGCCATTTCGCGGGGTTCTGCGTGTCGGTGCATGGGAATGGTGACCATCGCAGCGTTGTAAATGTCCTCATTCTCAAACAGCGCACCGGCGAACTGTGTCTTGGTCAAACCAGGCAGCAGGGCATTGACCCGGATGTTGTGCCTGGCCACCTCTTTGGCAAACGCCTGGGTCATATTGACCACCGCAGCCTTGGAGATGGAGTAAATACCCTGCGCAGGCCCCGGCTTCAAGGCATTGATCGAGGCGGTGTTCACAATCGCGCCGCCACCGCCATCGCGCATCAATTTAGCACCTGCAATCGACATGAAAAAGTAGCCGCGCACATTCACATCAATGGTTTTGGTAAAAGCGCCCAGATCGGTATCCAGAATATCCCCGAAATACGGGTTGGTGGCGGCATTGTTGACCAGAATATCCAGTTTGCCGTGGGTGCCGCTGATGTGCGCGAAAACCGCCGTGATGTCGTCCATATTGCCGACGTGGCAGGCGAAGGCTTCGGCACTGCCACCCGCTGCCGTGATGGCGTCGGCCACCGCCTGACAGCCATCGATACGGCGACTGGTGACAATGACATGGGCCCCCTGCTCCGCCAGCAACCGGGCGATTTCCTCGCCGATTCCCCGGCTGGCTCCCGTTACCAGCGCAATCTTGCCGGTGAGGTCAAATAGATCAGTGGGCATGAAGCCGGGTCTCCGTTTTGGTTACATCAGGCTTTATACGAATCGGGAAGGAAAACAGATTTACGCAGCGACAGCGGGTATTTCCTCCTATATTGGCAGAAATAGTGTCATAATAAGTCAATCCTGTAAACCCGTGAAACGCCGTCGACACGCACAAAAGCTAAGGGGCAATCTGGAGTCAAAAGGCACACAAGCAGGTATGATACCCCTCCACGGGATGTACTATCGGTGAGCAGATAGCATAGATGGACAGAGAACCACCCTATGAAAAAACTTAATTTTGTCGACAAAGGGTTTCTGATAGCAGAAACCCGGGAAACCCCCATGCATGTGGCAGGTGTCAGCCTGTACACACTGCCCGAGGGCGCAGATGAGCAGGAGTTTTTGCGGGAAACCGCTGATGGCCTGCGCAACTTTGACAAGTTACTACCGCCCTTTGGCGATCGCATCAAAACCGGGCTACTGGGCATGGCGGGCAACGTCTATTGGGAACCGGATCCAGCGCTGGATATCGAATATCACATACGTCACTCCGCCCTACCCGAACCAGGACGCTACCGCGAATTGTTCAATCTGGCCTCCAGATTACACACCACCCTGCTGGATCGCAGCCGCCCGCTGTGGGAAACCCATCTGATCGAAGGTTTACAGAAGCGTCAGTTCGCCATGTACACCAAGACCCATCACGCCGCCATTGATGGCGCGCGGTCGGTACATCTCAGTCGCAGCATGTTGTCGGCAGACCCCACCTCGCGCATGCTGGAATCCCCCATGTCGATGAACTCCTGGGAGCGCTACCGGGCCACCCTGCCAACGGCGCGGGAAAATGGTCTGGGTGACTCCAATCTGCGCACAGTATCCGAGGCACTCAAAGCTGTCTATGACACCAGCGGTAATCTATATGGTGCTCTCAAGCGTTTTACCAATGCCTGGCGCGGCGAAGGTGGTGCCTTGATGCTGCCCTTTATGCAGGTGCCCACCAGCCACATCAATACCTCGGTGGGTAGCGCTCGTCGCTTTGTCGCCCAGTCCTGGCCTTTTGCGCGCATTCACGCCATCGGCAAAGCATATGACGGCACATTTAACGACGCCGTACTCGCCATGTGCGCCGGCGCGCTCAGAACCTATTTGCAGCGGCACGGCGTGATGCCGGATGACTCGCTGAAAGCCATGGTTCCGGTATCGCTGCGGCAGGCAGGCGATGTCGATTCCACCAATGCAGTGGCCTCTATCAGCGCGGACCTCGCCACCAACATCAGCGACCCGGCGAAGCGTATTCAGGCTATCAAGGCCTCTACAAAGGCCGGTAAGGACTTCTATAGCGGCATGAGTGCCGAGGAAGTAACACTGTTCAGCATGCTGATTCAGTCTCCCGCCATGTTGCTGATGCCACTGGGCCTGGCGAGCAAGATGCCGCCATTTAACACCGTCATATCCAACGTACCAGGTATTCGGCAGAAGATGTACTGGAATGGCGCGCGCATGGAGGGTTCCTATCCCATGTCCATCATTACCGATGGCATCGCCCTGAACATCACGCTGGTGACCTACGATCGCAACGTCGATTTCGGTATCATCGCCTGCCGACGCTCCATGCCCCAGGTACAGCGGCTGATCGACTATATGGAAGATGCCCTGGTTGAGCTGGAAGTCGCCGCGGGCATCCCCACCGGTGGGCCGGCCGGGACAGCGAAGGAAAAAGCGCCGCGTTCAACCGCCAAAGCACGCACAAAATCTGCCGCCGCAAAAAAGAAGCCAGTGGCCAGGAAAAAAGCTGCACCAAAGAAAAAACCAGCCGCAAAAAAAGCGCCGGCAGCCAAAAAGAAGACTGCGCCAAAAAAGAAGAAATAAGCAGGCACAGGTACCAATGATTCAATTTTCACGAGGACTACGAGAATGAGTGAGATGACCGCACTGGAGATGCTGGCGGCAATGGCCGAAGGCCCTGTAGTAAGTCGCGAGAACAGTCGCGAAGCAATTCTGCTGCATGACGAGGACTTGCCCCATGTCGAATTACCCGATGGGTCCACGCTGCAATTACTACAGGTGGATTTGAATCAGAATCTGTGGATTGTTCGCAATCGCTTCCGTCCGGGATTCAAGGTCGACACCCACTACCATACCGGTCCGGTATTCGCCGTTACTCAATCCGGCGAATGGTTTTACGAGGAGTATCCCGACAAGGTCAACAAGGCGGGATCGTACCTCTATGAACCGGCGCATTCACTGCACACCCTCACCGTCGCCCAAGACGCCACCGAAGACGCGGTAGTGTGGTTTGCCATTTTTGGCAGCAATATCAACATCGATGATAAGGGTGACGTCACCAGCATCGTCGACGCCCGCAGCATTCTCATGGCCTACCGCGGCCTGTGCGAACTCTACGGCGAGAACTGCGACGGCGTTATTATCGTCGGTGAGTGACCCGCAGCAGCTAATATTTTGGGGGGTCATCGCCTCACCTTTTCAATTGAAGGTACAGGCGCTGGCCAACCATGCCAATGTCCCCTGGCAACGCTGGCCTGATCAGGCAACGCTGAGGCAGGCATTTACAACCTTCCGGCGGCTGCAGTCTGCGCAAAAATCGGCCTCCGTCAAAAAATATACGGGCCGGGATGCAGAGCTGGACGAATACCCCGCCGTTCCCTATTACAGCTTTGACGGCTCAAGTTTTTACTACGATTCCTCGGCGTTGGCCGAGCATCTGGACTCGCTTGCTACAACCCCGACACCATTGCTACCCGCTTCACCACAGCTCGACTTTGTCTGCCACCTGATCGATGAGGCCTTCGATGAATTCGGTCTTTACATGGTGCACCACAATCGCTGGGTGACATCCGCGGCCACCAATCAAATGGGGCGGATGACCAGCCGGGAGTTTCGCAAACTCCTGCCGCCGGGTGTGCGTCGCATCATGGCTAAAAGACTGCCCCACCGCCAGGTGCGGCGCTGCCCCTATCTGTTCAGCGTGGCACCCGCGGGGCTGGACCTGGGAGTAAGCCCTCAATTGACGCCACCATCCAGAGAAGGCTTTCCCCCCACTCACCAACTACTGGATAACGCCTGGCGCCAATATCTCGCCGCCATGGAAAACATCCTACAACAGCAACCGTTCTTACTCGGGCACCAGTTCACGCTGGCGGATGCATCGGCCTACGGGCAACTCAGCATGAATCTAGTAGATGGTCGCGCCGCCGAGTTGATAGAGGAACTGGCTCCCCTCACGTTCCGATGGCTGTGTAATATTCGCGACGGCAGGCAGGCAGGTAGCGATGGGAAGCTGACACTGAACTCCGATCTCGCACCGCTTATGGCCGCTATTAGCGAGACCTTTGTTCCCCTGATGCAACAAAATGACGCCGCCTACCGCTCGCTGAGTCAAAAAAGGGATCTGACCCCTTTTAATGAAGAGGCGTTTGATCGCGGTGAATCCTTGTATGACGGCGTGCTGCAGGGCCACCCCTTCCGTGCCGTGGTTAAAACTTTTCAGGTAGCGGTGTGGCGCGATCTTTGTGAAGTCTGGAAGGCCTTGAGTAGCGAGGACCGGGCCGCTCTGGAGAAGCTATTTCCAGGCCTGCATGACGGAAACTTCAGCCTCTAAAGCCGCTGATTTCTACCCCTGCCCATGCCATGCATTGTGCTGAAAACTACTCTACACTGGGAAACATAACACGCGTGGAGAGAGCATCTCCGCGCCCATGATTAAGGAGACAGGCATGTCGGTAGCAGAGCACGTTAATCTGGATGAATTCATGTCAGGGGTCAAACGCCGTAATCCCGGCCAACCCGAGTTTGTGCAGGCGGTACAGGAAGTATCCGAGGACATTTTCGAATTTATACAGGACAAACTCCCGTACCACGAATACCAGATTCTGCGCCGTATCGCCGAACCGGATCGGGTGGTGAGCTTTCGCGTCTGCTGGGAGGACGATAACGGCAATATCCGCGTCCAACGCGGCTGGCGCGTACAAAACAACAGCGCCATCGGCCCTTACAAGGGCGGCCTGCGATTTCACCGTGACGTGACGGAAAGTGTGCTGAAGTTCCTGGCCTTTGAACAAACCTTCAAAAACAGCCTGACGGGTTTGCCCATGGGCGGCGGCAAGGGCGGATCAAACTTCAATCCGAAGGGAAAGTCAGACCACGAAGTCATGCGTTTCTGCCAGTCTTTTATGACCGAGTTGTACCGACATGTCGGCGCTGATATAGACGTGCCCGCGGGTGATATCGGTGTGGGTGCCCGGGAAATCGGTTACATGTTTGGTCAGTACAAGCGCATCACCAATCAGTTCACCGGCGTACTCACTGGCAAGGGTCTGGAATACGGCGGCAGTCTTATCCGTACCGAGGCCACCGGCTATGGCGCCACTTACTTTCTGCAAAACATGCTGCAACATGTCGGGGACAGTATCGACGGCAAATCTGTGGTTATTTCAGGTTCCGGCAACGTGGCCACCCACGCCGCTGAGAAAGTCACTCACCTGGGCGGCAAGGTGCTGACGCTGTCTGATTCCGGTGGCTTTATTTACGACCCGGCGGGTATCGATCAGGAAAAAATTGATTGGGTCAAAGAACACAAGACCACAAGGCGGGGGCGCATCGCCGATTACGCAGGCGAGTTCGCGGGATCTGAGTTTCACACCGATAAACGCCCCTGGGGAGTTCCCTGTGATCTTGCCATGCCCTGCGCCACCCAGAACGAACTGGATGGCGATGACGCCCGCACCTTACTGAAAAACGGGTGTATTGGCGTTTCAGAAGGCGCCAACATGCCCACCAATCTGGAGGGGGTACACCTGTTCAAGGAAGCGCAGATTCTGTACGGCCCGGGTAAGGCGGCCAACGCCGGCGGGGTAGCAGTCTCGGGGCTGGAGATGAGCCAGAACTCGGCGCGCATTTCCTGGAAGGAAGCAGAACTGCAGAAGCTGCTGGTGGACATCATGGGAGGCATCCACGATCGCTGTGTCGAGTATGGCGGCGTCGCTGGAACGGAGCATATCGATTACGTGCGTGGTGCCAATATTGCGGGGTTTGTGAAGGTCGCTGATGCCATGCTGGCCTATGGTGTCGTCTAGTCAGTGACTATCGCTGAACGCTGGCAAAACGCCGATAAAAGCCAGGTACTGAAGTGGACGGTGTACTCGCTATTGCTGCTGAACTGGGGTTACTACGCTGTTGAAGAGGCCTATATCGCCTCACACACCCTGCGCAATGGCGGCACTTTTTTGGAGTGGACCCAGGCCTTCGCCACCACCATCGACGAGTTCGCCTGGTTCGGTCTACTGTTCATGCTTGAACTGGAAACTTATGCCCTGGAGGACGAGGCCTTTGAATCAAAACCGCTGATATGGTCGATTCATGGCATGCGCCTGGTCTGCTATATCTTTCTGGCGCACACCGTGTTCGCCCGTGCCACAACGCTGATCGATACGGAAGCCGTTGTGCCGGCCACTGAGATCAGTTCCCTGTGTCAGCTGACGGATCAGGACATCTCATTTGGCGAGAATTATCGCTACGAATTGATCGACAGTAACAACTGTAAAACCATTTCTACAGACACCACCTTTTACTACCTCGACCCCACCGTGGTTACCGACACCGATGGCTACGCGTTGGAGAGGAAACATGTGTTGGTAGACATGATCGATGCCTCGGTATGGCTGCTAGTCATCTGGGCTATCGAACTGGCGGTGTGGCTGCAAAACAAAAATATCTCCGGTGGGCGTTTGATGACGGTCAGTCACGCCGGGCGATTTTTTTACGCCATTTTGTTTATGGACGCCGCCTGGTGGCTGTGGACCGGCCACTGGGTCTATGCCTGGGATCAGATGCTATGGATATGTGGTTTCTGGGCGATCGAATCCAACCTCAGTGAGTGGCGACAGGACATCGACCAGGAGCAGCAGGTCGCCCTGGACGCGTGACACTCTATGCCAGGGAGGATAGCTAAACCTCCCGCGCGATATATGGAACACCCTGGGCCGGAGGTCTGTTAATTCACCGGTAGCAAGTAGTAGTTACCCAGCAGGATGAACATTTCATCCTCGGTAGTTACGCCACCCACCACGGGGCAGGCATCACAGGAACCGCCATCGCCGCACAGGCTGTCATCGCTACCGCAGGCCAGACCCGGAGTGGAACCACCGACGCAATAGGCGTTGCCAATACAGGTGGAACCCACGGAGGTGGAGTTGCGTTTCAGCAGGTCAGGAAAGTTAAATCCGTTGTCATAGGTGGAGCAATACTTGAATGTACGCTGCGTAATGTCAGCGGAATCAAATTCCAGCGGTGGATCGTATTCAATCTCCAACGGGTCATTGTAGATGCGGCTGACATAGTCCTCCGGGCGCTCGTTGGGCTCACAGCCGGTATTCGGGCGACAGGCTGGGTCATTCGGCGGCAACCAGGTCTGCCAATGCACACCGCGCTGGTGGGCGTGTGAACTGAGCGAGGTGAGACGCGCACCCTGTGGGATGACATAGGTGGAACAGTATGTCCGCTGTTCAAACACTGGTACGTTGGCGGTAAAAATCCAACGCGAGTCAAAAATTGCCCGATTACGGTGTTCCCTGGCGTCCGCGGGTGCAAAGGTAAAATTATTGTACTGTTCTACCGTTGTTTCCTGATCACTCAGGTTGAAAGCATGCGAATTCCATGCAATCACGCCCTTGGTTGGCAGCACCGAGTAAATCCCCTCGCGCAATTTGTTGACCGATATGGGTGCCTGACTGCCGCCCATGCTCACCTGTTTGAAGCGGTTGTCTCTTGGACCCCAGCCAATACAGGCTGTTGATTTTTGCGCTGGCGTTCCGCAGACGTACAAATCACCGCCGCAGTCTGCTCCGCCCTGTGACACCGGCACACCGATTTTTGTAGGGTCGCAAGCGGCACCGGCGCTGGGTCCATTCAAGCACTGCCATTCACCCCAGGATTCATCCAGCGGCGTCGCGGTGCCCACATACACATCGATAATACTGTGATGTGACTGCGGATCCTGCGTGAGGATTTGCGAGTTGATGGCCATACAGGTGCCATCATAGTCGGCATAGATGCTGCCTTCACACTCCGTTTTGGCCCAATCGGGTAACAGTCCAGGGGTCTGCTCCAGATCATAGTAGGTGGCGTAGCACACCTCGTTCTCACTGTCAGCTTCCACCGTCCAGGGCCCGCTGACAAACTGCACGCCCTCGCCCAGCGGGGGTGCTGCGGGTGGTTCAATCTTATTCGCCTGGGATGGGGTGGGCTGAGAGCAGCCCAGCAGGGTGGCAACGTTATCTACATCCTGAAATTCTGGTGCCCCGCCGCGAATCCACAAGCGCAGGGCCTCCAGATGATCGGCGGAGAGCGCAGAGCCACCGATGGGCATCACCTGGCCGCCACCGGTGGGCAATGCGGTTCCCAATGTACCCGCTTCCAGTTTCTGATAGAGGAAACTGAGTTTCTGCTCGCCGGGATAAACACGCTGCCGGGGCTCCGCCAGGTTGGCCGTGGAATCGACCCGGAATAAATTGTCATAGGCGACGGCCGGGCTGAGATCGAGACCACCGGCATTGGCGCTACCGCCATGACAGGCGGAATTAGTGCAGTTGTAGCCATCAAATACTATCGATTGGATGCGCTCGAAACTGCCGCTGAAATCGTCGCAGGCCAAATCGTTGCCATCAGCGCTGACACGCTTGAAAATGGGCTCCAGGTAGTAGGTCGTGTTGGACGCCAGGACATCCATCAGCACCGGAAAAGCATCAAAACCCAGGGTCCACAGTTGAATGGGGTTGGCTGAGGTGCCACCGTACAAACTGCCCTCGGCTGAGCGCCAGTGACTGAATTGCCATCCATCGTATGCCACGGCGGTGAGGGTTTCATTAAATGAGGTATCGCTGACATCAATCTCACAATGAAAATTCTCATCGTGCTGGGTGCTGACCTCGCCGGGGCGGTGCAGGTGGCGATCCCGCCCATTCGGTGCTGCGGCGGGTAGTGGCGCGCCATCCGGGTCGATACAGTCGTAATTACCGGACGCTGACACCAGGTAGCCACCCTCGGGGACCTCGACGCTGATACGACAGGCTGAAAGCGCCATAGCAATAATCGCAGCAACAACCATTCTCAACATGACAATCTTACCATCTGTTTTCATAATCCCCGCTCAAACACCAATTTATTGTACGCTCCTTATGTTACCAGCGTTGTCACAGTATCAACATGCCTCGACCCCCACTGAGACAATAATATGGCCAAATTATCACCGATTGACGTATCATTAAGGGTCTATGTGGTATGACTTATCAGGCAAATGACAGCTCCTTTTCGTGCAGAAGACCTTGGTATATGCCTGGTAACCGGAGCCGCTGGCTTTGTGGGCCGCAACCTCGTGCGGCGACTATTGGGCCACGGCCTCACCGTGCGCGCACTGGTGCACCGAACCCCCCTTGATATCCAGGACGACAAACTGAGCTGTCTCCGTGCTGATATCTCCCAGCCAGCCGCCATGAGTCGAATCTGCGACGGCGTGAACACTGTATTCCATACGGCAGCACAGATCAGCCTGCTGGGTGGTAAACACGTTCCCGAGGCCTATTTCGATGAGGCCTGGCAGGTAAATGTAGATGGCACCTTCAATCTGCTGGATGCCTGTATTGCCCGGGGGGTGAAACGGTTTGTGCACACCAGCACGGTTGATGTCTGCTTCGAGGGTGAACCCTTGCCCAATATGAATGAAAGCCAGCCCTACGCCACTCGATTCAAATCGGTGTACTCTCAAACAAAAATAGCCGCCGAGAAACTGGTACTGGCCGCAAATTCAGATCCCGACCTGCTCACCTGCGCCATCAGACCCGACGGCATCTGGGGTTCAGAGTCAAACACCATGGTCGACAGCTTCGCCGAGCAACTGGTTGCGGGTCGATTGAAGGCACGCATCGGCGCTGAGGATGTGCTGCAGGATAATTCCCACATCGACAACCTGATCGACGGGCACCTGCTCGCGGCCCAGCACCTGGTCCCCGGTGGCGTTGCCGGTGGGCAGGCCTACTTTATCGGCGACGGTGAGCCCATGCACGCTTTTGAATTTTTTCGGCCGTTGATTGATGGCCTGGGTTACACGGTGCCCAACAGAACCCTTCCCACCGGCTTGTTGCGTCCCATCATGAACTTGTGGCAGATGGGCTATTTCAAATTCGACTGGTCGCGTCCTATGCTGGCACCCCATGAACTTGATAAGGTGACTGTCACCCACTACGCCAGTATCGACAAGGCTCGCAAAGACTTGGGATACGAGCCCCGGGTGTCCGTGGCCGAGGGTATGGTGGGATGCCTAGAATACTGTAAGCGTACCTACGGCGCGAGCGCGACCTAGCAGTTTCAATAAACCACTGACGCTACGGTGGTGCTTCACAGGGGTATACAACAATGGATCTACCATCCACTCTAAGTATCGTCCCACTGTATGCGGCTGTCCTCGGTCTGCTGTTTTTGGTTGTCACAATGCGGGCTGGCTTTTACCCCCTCTCCTCCAAAATTTTTATCGGCGATGGCGGCAACGACGAAATGCTGCGCCGGATCAGGGGACAGGGCAACTTCGTCGAAACCGTGCCCATTACCCTTATCCTGCTCACCATGATGGAACTCTCTGGAACATCGGATACCTGGCTACACAGCCTGGCGCCCTGTTTGTGGTAGCGCGCGTGCTCCACTATCTGGGTATAACCGAGATAGGTCCCGGGGTACTGCGACCCTCAGGCATGTTCCCAACGCTACTCGTTATCCTGATCAGCTCAATCTGGCTACTGCTGCAGATGATGTAATGGGCGCGAGTTAATCCCGTCCAAGAATCAGCGCTCCGGTGGGCACGCCCACCCCGCTGGATACCAGCACATGTTCTGCCTTGGCGGGCTGATTAAAGGATTGCCCACGAACCAGCCGCACGCCTTCGGCGATGTTGTTGATCCCATGTATATAAGCCTCGGATAACAATCCACCGTGGGTGTTATTGGGTAGCCGCCCGTCCAGGCGTAGATTCCCATCCGCCACAAAATCCTTGGCTTCGCCTGGCTGGCAAAAACCAAAGGATTCAAGCTGCATCACCACCTCGGTGGTGAATGCATCGTACAGGCAGGCGGCATCAATATCGTCGGGACCGAGACCGCTCATGTCATACACGCGCCGGGCCGCCAATTCCATTTCCGGCAATGACAGCATATCGTCGCGGTAAAAACTGGTCATCTGCTCCTGGCCACGAGTGGAGGCCTGACTCACCGCACGAATCACGGCGGGCGACTGACGCATATCCCGTGCCCGCTCGGTGCTGGTGATAAGCAGCGCGCAGCCACCGTCGGTTTCCTGACAGCAATCGTAGAGACGCAGGGGTGCACTCACCATGCGCGCATTCATATATTCATCCAGACTGAGGGGTTTACCGTACCCAAAAGCCGCCGGATTATTAAGCGCATACTCCCGCTGCGCTATGGCGACTTCCGCCAGGTGCTCCGCCGTGACCCCATAGTGATGCATGTATTTGTTGGCTATCAGGGTGACCCAGGATACCGGGGTCAACATGCCGTAGACCTGGTACCAGGACCAGTGTATGAGGTCGCTGGACATCATCACCCCACTGGCTCCCTGACCCATGCGCCGCCCGGAACGACCGTTCATGGCCCGCCATACAACCACATTGTTGGCCGCACCGGTGGCAACCGCCATCACGGCTTGTTGTATCAATCCCACCGCGGCACCGCCGCCATAGTTAACCTGGGAGTACATAGTGAGATCCCCCAGACCGACATTCTGGGCTACTTCTATTTCATCAGAGGATTCCAGCGTGTAACTCACCAGCCCATCTACTTCTGACGGACTGATACCCGCGTCATCAATACAGCGACTGACAGCTTCGCAGGCCAGAGCGAGTTCGGACACACCGGAGTTTTTTGAATAGGTGGTTTGCCCAATCCCGGCGATAGCGGCTTCATTTTTCATACTGATGGGCATCACTCACCCTCCTGTGCGATCACAGGGTAAAAGACCGGCAACTTGAATCCATCTGAGTCCTCCTGAATCCTGACAGTCACCGCCATGCCAAACTCCACCTCGCCGGGATCGCAGTCCACGAGTTCCGCAGTAATCCGCGTACCTTCCTCCAGATCAACCAGCACGATGATGATGGGGTAGCTGTAACCGGGAAACTGCGGGTGCTCCAACACGGTGTAGCTGAAGACCGCACCGCCGCCACCCGCGCGGACAAAATCCCACTCCATCGATCGACACTGATCGCACATGGGTCGCGGTGGATGACGCAGGACCTGACAGTTCTTACAGCGCTGGATGGGTAATACATCATTGGCAACTTCCTGCCACCACCAGCCGTTATCCGGTCCCATCGGGGGTTTGATTCGGGATGACTGTTCCATAGTCGTCTTAACACATTATCTGGGAGAAAGTTCAGCATCATGGTAACGGAGCTTGATTCCAACGGGCAGTTCAAACATTGAAAATGGCAGACTGGTTCAAATGTGCTAAGTTGTGAAAAAGCAATGCAGTCCTACTTGATGACCACCCAAGATTCCGATTACGCCAAACACCTTGCGGCCTACAATGGCAATCTGGACCTGGCGTACTGGCGCAACCCTGAAGGCGTCCACGTCCCCGACGATGAACTGCGATTCCTGTTAATACCTGACGCCATAGAAGCCGCGGCTGTGGCCGACGTGGCCAAGCAGATTCATAAATATCAGCGGGAATCTCAGGATACGCGGGACCAGATATCCCGCGCGATCATTGTCACCATGGGCGGCATGCTGCCGGGGGTATTACTCTACGATCATCTGGTAGAGGGACGTGACCCCCAGGCACCGAAACTGAAGTTTGGAACAGTCGGCGTATCGCTTTACAAAGGCCCCGGCGTACGCCACGAAAAGCCCCTGGTGCAGCATGGAATATCCATACCCATCAGCGGTCGAACCGTGCTGCTGATCGATGATCTCGGCGACTATGGCGGTACCATGAAGTTTCTTACCGGCTACATGTCAGATTCCGGCGCCCACAAGGTACTGAACATGGCGTTGTATATGAAACCCGCCGCATTGGAAACCTGTCGTGCCGACTTTTATTTTGGCGAGACGCCACAGGACACCTGGATCATCACACCCAGAGAGCGTGTTGAAACACTGGTAAAGCGGGTACCGGTGTGGCGGGATCGCGGCGCTGACATCAACGAGTGCCGGCGACGACTGATAGATATCATTGGCTATTCACCCTCTCTGGTGGATGACTATCTTCCTGGCGTTTTTGCAAGACAGAACGGCAAAGAAGAATAACCCCCGGGAAACGACGCCTTGAATATCTACACCATTGGCCTGCTGGTTTCTATCGCACTCTACTTCGGGGTAGGCAGTTACGCCGGCCGCAGGGTCAAACATCTGGAAGACTACTTTGTGGCGGGGCGAAATGCGCCAACGCTGCTGATCGTGGGCACCCTGGTCGCGAGCTTTATGAGCACCAACGCCTTTCTCGGCGAGACGGGTATTGCCTACACCGGTCACCCCAACGTGCTGTTGATCATGACCGCTATGAACATCGTGGGCTATATCGCGGGCGCGCTATTTTTTGGTCGTTTCCTGCGGCGGTCCAGGGCATTGACGGTCGCCGAATTTTTCGGCCATCGCTTCCATAGCCAACGTGTTCAAACAGTGGCCGGTATCAGTATTATTCTGGGTCTGACCGGATATCTCGTCGTCGTCACCCAGGGCACAGCGACCATTGTGCACGCGGCGACCGGTCTGTCGTTCCAGGTTGCGCTGTTTCTGACCTGGATGGGCTACACCTGGTTCACCCTTTATTCCGGCTCCCGCGGGGTGGTAATCACCGACACCCTCATGTTCATATTATTTTCAGTAGTCGCCTTTGCGGGGCTAGCATACATTGTCGAGGCGGCGGGGGGCTGGTTTAACGTGATCGACAGACTGGCCCATTTTGAAACCAAGCCCGGCATCATTGCCTGGCACAGTATGGTGGGCCCGAACTCTGACTGGAACACCCCCTGGGATGTGGTCGCCTACGCGGTCATACTTGGCCTGGCCTGGGGTACAGTGGTCGCCGTCAGCCCCTGGCAGGCCAGCCGCTACCTGCTGGCCCGGGATGAACACACAGTGATCCGCAGCGCCGTGGTCACCGCAGCGATCATTATGGTGCTCTATACCGTGCTCATGTTCGCGGGTGCCAGCATTAATTTGCTGAACCCAGACATCGAACCCGCCCAGGAAAGCATGATTTGGGCCGCAATGAACGTTATGCCGCCCGTTGTTGGTGTGTTACTGATGTCCGGCATCATGGCCGCGGGTATGTCCTCCGCCTCCACCTTTCTCTCGCTGGTTGGCTTCAGCCTGAGTCACGATGTGCTGGCAGACAAAGGGGCAGCTGACAAACAACAACTGAAATCCTCGCGGTATGCGATGTTGGGTGTCAGCGTTGCCGCACTGATCATTGCCAGCCTCACACCGGAAGGGAAGATTTTCTGGATCACATATTTCGTCGGCACTATTTACGCCTCCAGCTGGGGCCTGGTGGCCATCATGTCAGTCTGGAGCAAGCGGCTCACGGAAAGTGCTGCCTTTTGGGGCATTATTGCCGGACTGGTGGGTAACGCCGCCGCCCGTTTTGCGCTGCTTATGGATTGGATCGAACTGCCGGTGTACCTGCATCCTCTGGTGATAGGCGCCATCGCCAGCTACCTGGCGATCGAGTTCTGTATCGCCCGCAGCCAGGTCAGCGAAGAAGAGCACAGCCTGCGCGCGAGCCTCCACCACACGCCCGCTGAAGAAGTGAGTAACCAGCGGCAGGACAGGACGAAGTTGGTGGCCCTCGCGGTCATCACTGCTGGCATTGTATTCTCCATCGTCATGTTCTGGGCCTATGCGCTGCCCTACTGGCGCGCCACCGGTGACGGCCTGGGCGTGACAATACTGACGCTGGGAATGGGCTTTGCGATGGTGGCAAGCGGCCTGGTCGCGCTGCGGGGCAGCGAGCGCTCCTATCGTGAAATCGACACTTAACGCAGAAAAAACTGCAGCACTAAAACAGGAAATCGCCATGAGCAGAATCACGCATTCTATTGCCGCCACGCTGGGATTGGTGTTGTTACTACAGTGGAGTAGTGTCGTATACGCTGCAGATCCAGCTCCCGACTTTGCCCTGCTGGACGCGCAGGGTAAGCGCGTCACGCTGGCAGACTACAGCGGCAAGCCACTGATCCTCCATTTCTGGGCTACCTGGTGCCCCGCCTGCAAGCGTGTCCAGCCGGGGCTACAAGCGTTGGCCAACGAGCACACCGACGCAGTCTCGCTGCTGGGGATCAGTTTTGCCGAAGATGAGGGAGTCAAACCAGAAGAGGTTCTGCGAGCACGGGGGCACCGTTTCAAGACGCTGGTGGGCGGGGATGCTGTCGCCAAAGCCTACCAAGTTCCCGGTACGCCAACGACATTTTTTATCAACGGCGACGGCATGATCCACGCCAAATCCCATATCTCCCAGGCCGATGACCCGGAGTTGCGGAAACTGACCGAGCAGATTATCGCTCAGTAAACGAATGGCGCAAATGGATCATGCTTGCAGCGCCTGATCCAGGTCAGCGATCAGATCACCAACGTCTTCGACACCTACCGACAGTCGGACCAGGCCATCTTCAATGCCTATTTCCTGGCGGATATGCGCAGGAATCGAAGCGTGGGTCATAATGGCCGGATGCTCGATTAGACTCTCTACGCCTCCCAGGCTCTCGGCCAGCGAAAACAACTCCGTACTCTCCAGAAACCGCCGGGCAGGCTCGAGTCCGCCAGCCAGTATCGCAGTTACCACGCCACCGTACCCACGCATCTGGCGGCTGGCGATATCATGCCCCTTGTGTGCAGGTAAGCCCGGGTAGTAAACGCGATCAATGGCCGGATGCTCATCCAGCCACTCGGCGATTTGCATGGCATTGGCACAGTGTCGCTCCATACGCAGGGGTAAGGTCTTCAGGGAACGCAGCAGGGTATAGCTGTCGACAATACCGAGCACACCTCCTACGGACATGCATAAGTAAGACAGGCGCTCGGCCAGATCTTCGTGGGGTGAATCGCCGGACGTCACCGCAACCCCGGCAATCAGGTCTGAGTGCCCATTCAGGTACTTGGTGGCCGAATGAACCACGATATCGATGCCAAGATCCAGCGGCAACTGGCAGTAGGGTGAGGCAAAGGTATTGTCGCACACTGTGATCACGCCGTGACGTCTACCGATTTCTGCAATCGCCGCAAGGTCGACAATTTTCAGGAGGGGGTTGGTGGGGGTCTCCACCCACAACATTCTGGTCTCAGGTTGTATCGCCGCTTCCACCGCGGCGGGATCGGAAAAATCTACAAAGGTAGCTTTTTGACCAGCACTGCGCCTGCGAACATTCTCGAACAAACGATAGGTGCCGCCGTAAAGATCATCGCCGGCAACGATATGGGTGCCATGATCCAGTAGCTCCAGTATATGGGCGGTGGCCGCCATCCCCGAGGCGAAAGCGAACCCGGCAGCACCGTTTTCCAGATCCGCGATACAGTCTTCCAGAGCTTTTCGGGTAGGGTTACCACCCCTGGAGTAATCATAGCCCTTGTCCTGCCCGGGACTTTCCTGAACAAAGGTGGAGGACGCATAAATGGGCGTCATGATAGCGCCAGTAACCGGTTCGGGCGATTGCCCGGCGTGGATGGCGCGTGTAGAAAAGCCATGCTTTTTGTTTATGGTCATGATTTGTCCGTTCAGCTCTGCGCGAGCCGCAGATGATTTAAAACGTCGATTTTAGTAATCAGCCCCTGGAACTCTCCGGCATGAACCACCGGTACGACC
Organism: uncultured Halieaceae bacterium; assembly: GCA_938074045.1. Classification (GTDB taxonomy): domain Bacteria; phylum Pseudomonadota; class Gammaproteobacteria; order Pseudomonadales; family Halieaceae; genus CALJGI01. The sequence continues at coordinate 75,684 of CALJGI010000015.1, read as the reverse complement.
ATACCGCGACTCAGGATGGCGAGAACCATGTCTATATCCTCATCAGCATCTACCACCGTCAGGTCTCTCGCCATTATGTCTTCGGCAGTGCCGGAGAATCCGCCGCTGCGATACACGTGCATCAGCAGGTCTTCTTCGTCCAACAATCCCACCAGCTTACCGTCGTCCATGACCGGTATCTGTGAGATGGAGTGCAACTTCATGTTTTTGTAAGCTTGTTCCAGCGACGTATGTGGATTCAATGTAACCGTCTGTCGTTCGGCGTGCTTGCGTGACACCAGGTCGCGCAAATCACCATTGGAGGGTGAGCGGATGAACCCATTGTCCAGCATCCAGTAGTCATTAAACATCTTCGACAGGTATTTGTTGCCGCTGTCGCAGACAAACGTAACAAGAGTACGGGGCTCGGTTTGCGCGCGGGCGTGTCTGAGTGTGGCTGCCAGCAGCGTGCCGGCGGAGGAACCACCCAAAATACCTTCCTTCTCCAACAACTCACGGGCCACCTGAAACGATTCTGCATCGGGAATGGTATACGCCTCAGCCACTCTGGACAGGTCAAGAATCGAGGGCAGAAAGTCTTCGCCAATCCCTTCCACCATCCAGGACGCCGACTTGGTAGGTAACACGCCGGTTTTTACATATTCAGCGAGAATGGACCCGAGTGGGTCTGCCAATACCATGCGCGTGTCGGGATTGGCCGTGGCAAAATAACGCGACAGGCCAGTCATGGTACCTCCGGAACCCACACCGCAGACAACAAAATCAGGCGTGGTACCGACGGCCTGACACTGGGACAGGATTTCTGGGCCCGTGGTAGTTTCGTGCGCCAGCGGGTTGGCGGGGTTGCCAAATTGATTGACGTAGAAGTAACCGCCTTCATTGGCCAGCCGCTCCGCCATATCCTGATAGTACTCCGGGTGTCCTTTCACCACATCGGACCGGGTAGTTCGCACCTCGGCGCCCATCGCCCGCAAGTGAAATATCTTCTCCTGCGCCATCTTGTCGGGCACTACGATCAATAACTGATACCCTTTTTGCGCAGCTGTCAGTGCCAGTCCCAGTCCGGTATTTCCGGCGGTCGCCTCGACGATGGTGTCACCGGGTTTGAGCTTTCCCTCGGCCTCTGCGGTTTCAATCATCACCTTGCCGATGCGGTCCTTGATGGAACCCCCGGGATTCTGATTTTCCAACTTGAGAAACACACGACACAGTCCGGTATCGAGCCGGCTGATTTCATGCATCGGGGTGTTGCCAATCTCGTCGAGGACTGACGAGTGAACCTCGGTTGTCAATGTCATAGTGATTCCGCAAAGAGGCGATCGCAAATAAAACCGCGATCCTACTCCCCAAGATAGCAGACCGCAATCACTCTACTTCGAGGTCGGCGGCTGCCTTATTTTCAACCGGCTGCAAGTCGGCCAGGGATTTGCCGGCCAATTGATCATAGTCGTATTGTCGAACCGTAAACACGCCAGCCACATCATCCCGGGTCGCGTATAGATTGTCCGCCGCCTGATAGAGGTTCAAGCGATGCTTCTGGTCTCCGGCTCCTGTCACCCACAGCGTGGTTTCCGGCTGTGGCAACGTCAGATCGGCCTCCGCCAAACCCGATACAACGAATGTATTCAGTGCGTCCAGCAACTGCTTGACTCTGGTTTCGTCCAAGGGCGGCTCTGTTGCTTCGCTACTGGCAGCTGGCGACTGCAGGCGCCATTGCGCACCCTGCCGGACCAGCGAATAGTCAGGTCCCTCGATGGCCGTTACCTCGGTAAAAGCCAGCACCGTCTTGTCCAACCAGCGGTCGTCGTCCGATGGCAGATCGTAGGTATTGAGCGTTACCGCGTAGACCTCGTCCCGATCAGCACTGCGCACATGAACCTTGCGAAACCCAGGGCTGGTACCTACAAACAAGTCCGCGGACAACTCCTCTCCCGCGTACAACTGAACGCGCTTCTGGAAACTGTTTTCACCCACTTCAAAACGGCTGTGGCTGCCGGGTGTAGATGCCACCGGCCACGTAGTGCGTAAATCCGACAGCGAATCCAGCACCGCAGCAACTCGGGGCTTGTCCGCGGGCACCGGATAAGCGGTATCCAGCTGCCAGTGATCTCCCACGCGAATCAGCACCGAACTGCGCTCCTGATCACTGATCACCACACGGTCTATAGTCACCGCGTCGAAAGACAGTGCGAGTGCATCTGCTGTATGTTCCGGCATGTAGAACTGGCGCCCAGATATCAGTGCCACCACCAACAGCTGCAGGCCTAACAGACCGGTAAGATATTGACCTAGCTTCTCCATCAGGCTCTCCTATTGTCCCAGCAGTGCGAGATGACGTCGCTGCCATTTGCGGCGGTAGCTGCGTTCCAGAAACGCAATAGCCCCGACGGCCAGAATGGCCAGCGCATAGTTGAGGTATTCCCAGAATAACTGACTGTTGTGTTCCAGGGGTGGCAGGGTGCGATTGAAATGGCTGCGCGATCTGATACTGAGAAGGCCAGCGTCCTCCAGTGACCATTCCACTGCATTGGTCATCATCTGCAGCGTATTGAGATACTCCCCCTGGTTGGCCGCTGCGGCGAATTGCAAAATCTGATCCTCCAGGAAGTTATTCGAGCTGAACAGTATCAACCTGGAGGATTCGGGAGACCGCTCAATCACGCCCGAAATTTGCTCCTCAGGCGTTATTTCCTCAGCTTCGGCGCCGGGTTCATCTGCGCTGACACCGGGCTGCCCCGTGCTATTCAGAATGGGCGAGTCCTGACCGGCGAAGTACGAGTTAAAGCGGCCTTCAGACACCACACCCAGCAGGTAGGCGCCGCGGGATGCTGCGGGAGTAAAAGGACTCAGACCGTTGGCATCCATGGAGGGCATGATGTCGGTCGATGGGGAAACCCAGGCGTCTGGTGAGCTCTGTAACAATCGCGTCAGTTTCCGATCACCCTGTGCCGGGGAATCCACTTCTATGGGCGAAGCCCAGGTCATGGTCGCCTGTGGCAGCTCCGAGGTAATCATGCTGTCCTGGTTCAACCCCGGCGCCCGAACATCAACAAAATAGGGATAGTCCAGCATCCGCATTTCCTGTAACTGAAAGCCACCAATATTGCGCGTCACCGGAATCGGGAAGGCTGCGTTCTGACTATCCAGCACCAGTTCCTCGCCAATTCTAAACCCGTGGTGAGCCAACCAGTCCGACAGTCCGCTGTCTTGTCGAGACAAGGACAGGCGTCCGCCGGCAAGGCTGGCACTGAATGGTGAGCTCGCAACCAGCACGGTACCGCCCTGCATAAGAAACTGATCCACAGCAAACAACCCAAGCTCATCGAGTTCACGCGGAGCCGCCAGTACCAGAATATCCGCCGCACCCGTAACAGTGCCATCGGATATATCCTCTCGCTCCACGTTCAAATCAGCACTGAGGGCCGCCTCCAACTGAGCGAACCCCGGCCCGGATGCTGGAATATAGGGTGAGATCTGGGGCGGTGAATCTGGCAGCACCAGCGCCACAGTTTTGGTAAATCCAGTGGCGAAGCGCTTGATCGCGGCCTCGATATTGCGCTTAAGGCCATCCTCAGTCATATCTTCAAGCGGAATCTGAATCACCTGATCATCCCGCGATAATGTAAGGTAGTAATAGAATCGCTGCTGACTGAACAGACTGGTGGCCATAGGCATAAAACCGAACTCTTCGGCAATTCGCTCACCCACCGCACCCTGATCAGCGTCGGGGTCAATGACATTGAAGCGCAACCTGCCGGAGGATTGTTCAGAAAATTCGGCGACGGTGTCTTCCACCGTCTGTCTGAACGCAATCAATTGCTCAGGCAGCAGAGCATCCGCCGATATATAGGCGGTAAAGTCGAGCTCGCCCTGCACCGTTTCGAACAGGTTTCCACCGGCCTGGTAACCGTGCAACACTTTCTTGATAGCCCGCGTGAGATCGTGCTCCGGGTTGCGAAGCTGCACATCGATGTCTGCCTCGGCCCGCGCCTGAATTTCAATCAGATCGCGAAATCCCAATACCTCATAGTCATCACCGTACTGCACCAGCACATTGAAGTAGGAGCTGACAATCGAGGATTGATAGCGATCGGCCACTTGAAAAGGTACCGGCTGAATTCCGTACTTTTGATTGGCCTCCTGCTCCAGCTCAGGGTCGGCCACGGGGTCAACAAACTCCACCCGAACCCGATCGCCGCCCGCGATTTCATATTCACTCATCAAGTCACGCAACTGGGGAACCAGCGGCGCAAGCAGAGGGTGCGTTTTTGCACTGAAATATCCGCGCAGTAACAACGGCTCGCGCAACTGCGACAGATAACCTTCCGTCGCCGGGGATATTGAATATTGATTTCCGGCGGTCATATCGACCCGCAATGACCGTACCTGGCCCAGCCATACATTAACCAGCAGCACGTTGACGATGAGCAGTCCGGTAACCCGTACGCAGCGCTGATGGTATTTGCGTTCCCCGGTATCAGCCCATCTTTCCCGTTCCAGCAGGTAGGTATTCAAGACCAGAAAAACCGCCACCAGACTCAGGTAAAAGCTGAGATCCCGCAGATCGACAACGCCGCGAGTAATCGATTCAAATCGGGAACCCGTACCCAACAGGCGTAACGTCTCGCCCAGGCGATTACCGAAGAAGTCGGTGATGGTGGGCGTGCCTACGAGGTAAAAGAGGTAGCACACAGCAACCGCTGAAATCAGGCTGACAATCTGGTTGTCACTGCGCGCCGACACGCAGAGTCCAATTGAAAGATAGGCTGCGCCTAACAACAGCGTCGCGAGATACCCCGCCACTACCGGACCCCAGTCTAGTTCGCCGAGCATCGCTACAGTCAGTGGCAGTGGCATTGTTACCAGCAAAGCCATTACAAGTAGCACCATACAGGCGACAAATTTCCCGATGACAAAATGCCACAACGGTACCGCTTGCGTGATTACATGTTCCAAAGTACCGGTGCGACGCTCCTCACTCCACATACGCATGGTCAGGGTGGCGCTCAGGAATATAAGCAACAGCGGCATCCACTCAAACAGCGGCCGCACATCTGCGATGTTGCGAGAGAAAAACGCCTCGCCCCAGAAAAAAACAAACAGGCTTACGGCGGAAAACGTGATGAGAAACAAATAGGCGATAGGAGAAGCGAAGAAGAGCGTTATCTCTTTGCGGGCCACTCGCCGAATGATATTCCCTGCGCTGATATCAGGCTGCATCGTTGAAGCCCCCCGCGGTTGCATGGTATTCGCTGACTTCGCGAAACAGCGTTTCCAGATCGCGGTATTCGGGATGTAGTGCGCGTAAATCATAACCTGCGTTCACAACCCGGCGTGCCAGCTCGGCACTGACCTCAGACATGTTCGCCCCCTCTGCCAGGGTCAGCCGGTACTCCTGCCCCGTTTCGGTGGACCCCGCCGCAGCGCACTCGGTTATCCCGTCTACGGAAAGAATGGTGTCATCCTCTGCGTTATCGAATGAGACCACCAGCCTTAAATGATTGCTGCACCTGAGTTCAGCAAGCTCTCGATCAACAGCCACTTTGCCATCGCGAAGAATCAATGCCCGGGTACAGAGTGCTTCTACCTCCTGCATGATATGTGTCGACAGAATGACGGTCGCAGAGCGGGATATTTCTCGAATCAATTCCCGCATGTGGGCAGTCTGCTCAGGATCAAGACCGTTGGTCGGTTCATCGAGAATCAAGAGCCGGGGTGATCCCAGCAACGCCTGTGCAACACCGGTGCGCTGCTTATAGCCCCGGGATAGTGTCGCGACTGGCTGCGTCAGGCGATCAGCGATACTGGTGGCACCTATCACGCGTCGAATTTCCGCGGTCTTGTCGGCGCCCTGCAAACCTTTGAGTTCCGCAGCATAATCGAGGTAATCAACAACACACAATTCCGGATAAAGCGGCATGCTCTCGGGCAGATATCCAAGCTGGCGCTGAACGGCCAATGGATTCTGGGCCAGATTCAGCCCGTCAACGGTGATCGATCCGGCATCGGGTTCCAGATAACCGCTGAGCATTTTCATGATGGTGGTCTTACCCGCTCCGTTGTGTCCCAACAAACCACAGATCTCACCGTGACCAATAGTGAAACTGACCTTATCAACGGCCACATAATCGCCATAGCGACGCGACAACTGCTGCACCTCGAGCACGCTTCACTCCTATTAACTGTAATTGATTGACTTACGAACCATAAAAACGAATGTTCTACAGTGGAGGCGATCGTTCCCAATAAAGTCCCTTTTGATGACCAGGAACCATTGTTGCATTTCTCCTTTTTCTACTCACAAAAGGCGCGCATACGCCCATTTCAAACCCGCTAGATATGATGCTTATTTTGCGAAAAAGTTCAAGACCCCACCAAGCCTGAAAACCGGTCGGTTCCGCCCTCAGGTAATCACTACACCCTCGTTCTAACCCAAACATCGATCACATGGTCGTAATACGGGCGAGCTACGCTGCAAGTGCTGTTAGTCTCACTGGTATTCAATCGGCACTAGACCGATTTCCTCGAATATTGCACAAAATAAAGGGTAGTCATCATGAACGGAAAATCAGTAATAGGCGCTGTTGCGTTAATGGTCAGCCTGACCAGCAGCGCTATGGTCAGCGCGCAAAGTATCGCCGAAACGGCGGTCAAAAAATCCAATGAGGTTATCGACGCCGTGATTGAAGCTTACGGCGGAGCGAAAACGATCAGTGGGCTGAACATCGTTTCCATGGACAATATCAGTGAAACTGCGGCAGTCGGTCAGAGCCGCAAACCCGGCCCGCCCTTTGATCGCGACAAAACAAAGGGCAGCACCTATATCGACTATGAGAAAAAAATATTTGTCACTCGAGCCGCTGGTACCGGCGGTGGTAACAAATTTGATGTCGGCAACATCATCAATGGTGACGAAGGTTTTAACATCAACCACCTGGCTGGTTTCGTTACACCCCAGGAACAGCCGGACTTCAACAATGCCTCAGGGCCTTTTGTCCGCGTCACCACTCCGCTGCTGGTCAAGCAACTGCAGGAACGCCGGCATACCTCACACTGGTTGGGTGTGGCAGAAGTAGATGGCAAACCCCACGACGTGATTACACTGGTCATGGAAGTGGGGCCGGGGTTGAGCCTGTATTTTGATCAGGAATCCCGACGCCTGAATAAGGCCGAACGCATACTGCCTCCCTTCGGCGTGGTGGAATACCGCTTTCGCAGGCACAAGGATATTGGCGGTACCTCCTTCAACACCGATTTCGAACTACTGCTGAATGGCGATCACAACCTCGATCGCAAGCTGGCCAATATCAAAGTAAACAAGGCGCAGGCTGACATCACAGACCTGCCGGCGGATGCTCTCGTCAACGAGCCAGTAGGCCCCGATGCCATGAGCACCACCACGCTCGACGAGGGAGTCTTTCTGATCGGCGCCAACGGCGCCTACAGCCTGTTCGTGGAAATGGAAGATTCGGTTTTTGCAGCAGGCGCCACTGGTGGGGTCAGCACGCGCATCGAAGAGCTGCGCAAGTCAGTACCTGAAAAACCAATAAAACAGGCGCTGCTCACACATCATCACAGCGATCACGTGCCGGGGGCCGCCGACTTTGTCGCAGCAGAGGCGACACTGTTGACTGTGGCCGAGAATGAGGGCGTGGTTCGCGCCGCGGCCGGGGAAAAGGCAAAAATAGAATTCGTCGCAGACGGCCATCGCATTGCCGACAAATCACAGACGGTGATCATACGAAATATTGGGCCCACCCCACACACTGAAAATCTGCTGGTGGTGTATTTGCCCAAACAAGGCATCGTATTCGAAGCCGATCACTTCTCACTGCCGCGCAACGGAACTCTGCCAGCACCGAGTAACAATGCACGCGCACTGGCCGCAGCAGTGAAAGACTGGGAGTTCGACACCCTGGTCGGCGCACACAGCTCTGCCACAGCCTCGAAGAAAGATTTGCTGGGCGTAGCAGGCGACAAGATGTCCATGCACTGATCCATTAGCACCACGTATCGCGTGGTAAAAACAACTCATCAACAGGTGACAAGGGAGCCCCTCGACGCAATACTAGCAGCCTTAATCAGCTGACCAGGTAAGGTTGGAAGAATAATGAAAGCTGCTGTGTGTCGAGGGTTTGCTGAACCACTCAGTATTGAAGAGGTCACGCTAAACCCACCCACAAGCGGTGAGGTTCACGTACAACTCAAGGCCTGCGCTATTTGTCATAGCGATATCTATTATCTGGACGGTCACTGGGGTGGCGAACTACCCGCCGTATTCGGCCATGAAGCCGCTGGCGTGGTGGTGTCCGTGGGCGACGGCGTCAGCAACTGCCAGACCGGTGACCACGTTGTGGTCACGCTGATCCGGGCCTGCGGCAGTTGCCATTACTGCAGTCGCGGACAAACACCACTGTGCGAAACCGAGTTTCCTCTGGATGCACAATCCCCACTGACAGATGATCAGGGCAGCGCGCTGATCCAGGGGCTGCGCACCGGCGCTTTTGCGGAAGAGGTTGTGGTAGACGCCAGCCAACTTTGTGTCATAGACAGCTCGATTCCCATGGACGCGGCCTCGCTGCTGGCTTGCGGGGTGATCACCGGCTATGGCGCCGTCACGCAAACGGTCGCGGTAGAACCCGGCCGTAATATTGCGGTGATTGGCTGTGGTGGTGTCGGACTTAACAGTGTGCAGGCGGCGGCCCATACCAGGGCCAGTACCGTAATCGCCATCGACCTGGAACCGGAAAAACTGGCGGCGGCAGAATTGTTCGGCGCAACCCACGGGCTGAACGGCGGCAGCGACACGCTGGTGCAGGAAGTCCAGGCGCTGACGGGCGGGCGCGGCGTGGATTATGTCTTCGTCACCGTTGGCGCGCGTTCTGCCATCGAACAATCCATCGGGCTTCTCGCCCGGGGCGGTACATCCGTTATTGTCGGTATGCCCGCTGCCGGCGTCATGGCCGAGTATGATCCCGGCAGCCTCGCGGGATATGGACAGCGGATAGTAGGTTCAAAGATGGGTTCTGCCCGGGTCGACAGAGACATCCCGGCGCTGGCGAACCTGTACCTTGAGGGCACCCTGAAGCTCGACGAGCTGATATCCGGTCGCTACCCTCTGGAAGACATCAACGCCGCTATCGACTCCGTAAAATCCGGCAAAGCCCTGCGCAACGTGGTTATATTCCAATGAAAATTACAGACATAGAAACCTTTGTGGTCGGCAACCCCCCACCCCGGGCCGGAGGTCGCTATTTTATTTTTGTAAAGCTCACCACCGATAACGGTCTGGTTGGCTACGGCGAGTGTTACAACGCCACCTTCGGGCCACACACCGTGGCGCAGATGATCAGGGACACGGCCGAGCGCCATGTGCTGGGCCAGGATCCTTTTCACATAGAACAAATGTGGCGCCGCATTTACGGAACCGGTTATGCGCTGCGCCCCGATATCAGTTTAATGGGCGTCATATCTGCGCTGGAAATTGCCTGCTGGGACATCATCGGCAAGGCCTGTGACAAACCGGTATATGAACTTTTGGGGGGGCGCGTGCACGAGCGGCTGCGCAGCTACACCTACCTGTATCCGGCCTCAGGAGACGCCTACCCAGACCTGGAAACGGAGAATGTTTACATCAACCCCGATATGGCAGCGGAACGTGCCCTGCACTATGTTGACCAGGGTTTCACGGCGATAAAGTTTGATCCGGCGGATCCCTATACGGTGTACGACCCGGGTATGCCCAGTCTTGAAGAACTGGACCGCAGCGAGCGCTTCGTCAATACCATCCGCCAGGCGATCGGCAATCGAGCGGACATGTTGTTTGGCACCCACGGTCAGTTCACATCCGCCGGCGCTCTGCGCATGGCGCGACGGTTGGAATCCGCTGACCCACTGTGGTTTGAAGAGCCGACCGGCGCGGAGAACCCAACCGAGATGGCAAGGGTTGCCGCCGGTACCAGTGTGCCCGTGGCCACCGGCGAACGGCTGTGTACCAAACAGGAGTTTGCCCGTGTCCTGGAAGCCGGCGCTGCCCGCATTTTGCAACCGAATCTGGGCCGAGTAGGCGGCATTCTGGAGGCCAAGAAGATCGCCGCCCTGGCTGAGGTTCACTACGCCCAGATCGCGCCTCACCTCTATTGCGGGCCGATCGTGGGCGCCGCCAATATTCAACTGGCCACCTGCATACCCAACTTCCTGATCCTCGAAGGCATCGAGCGCTGGGAGGGTATTTATGCAGATCTGCTGGAAGTCCCCATACAGTGGGAAGATGGTTACGTGATACCGCCCACCGCACCCGGCATCGGAGTCACCCTCAACGAGGAGCTGGCTCGGTCGCTCCCCTATGACGGCGACGAGTTACAGCTGGAAATAGGTCCGGACCCGATTCGCTGACATATGATTTAGGCTGCGCCGAAGTTTCGCCCAGTTAATTGTCCCGCTTCTCTCCGAGTGAGGAACGACCAGACCAGTCCCCGGTAACGGATGTCAATTCATCACCCTGGGTCAATCTGGCATATAGCACAGGTACACAGAGCAGCGTCAGAAAGGTGGACGTGGTTAATCCGCCGATGACGACCACCGCCAGCGCCTTGAAAAGAGAGTTGCCAACCGCGAGGGGAAGCAGCCCAAAAATACTGGTGATAGACGTCAACACGATCGGCATGAAGCGATTTACTCCAGCCTGTACCGCCACCTCATGAATGGGTTTTTCAGGGTCAAGCGCTCGCAGCTGATTTCCTTCATCGACCAGCAAAATACTGTTGTTGACCACGATACCCATCAGACTCGTCAGCCCGATAAATGCCAGAAAGGAAATCGGTTGGTCAGTCAGATACAGAAGGAAAAAAGCACCGTAGAAGCTGAGCGGGATAGCCGCACAGACAACCAGCGGCTGCATAAAGGATCGAAACTGGAGGACAAAAATCGCCAGGATAACCACGCCGATAATGGCGGTGTACTTACCTGCCCCGCCAAACTCCGCCGCCGTTTTTGCCGCCTCGCCCTCAAAATTCAATCGGTATCCAGGCTCCAACTCCACCGCCGAGGCCACTCTTTCCACCTCCGTGGTTAACGCGGGAACACTCACCCCAGGATTAGCATTCACCAGCAGCTTGACCGTCGGTCTGAATTGACGGTGTTCAATATCGTATTCATCCTCACCAAACTTCGCCTCAATCAACTGACTGAGAGGGATATTGTTACCGGCGTTATTGGTCACAAACAGACGATCAAAAACGGCCAGGGGATCTTCGAAGTCACGGTCGGCACGCAGAATAATGTCGTATTCATCACCCTGCCGAGTGCGTAGTTCATCGACCTTGGAACCATGAGTCAGTAACACCAGCACCTGATCTACTTGTCCGCGGCTCACCCCCAGCGCATTGGCAACCCGCTCGCGAAATTTGATCTCCAGTGCAAACCCTCGCGAACGCGCCGGGTTATTCAAACTGCGTATACCTTCAATGCCGTCGGAACGAACCGCCTCTTCAATTTCACGAGCGTATTCCCGAACCTGTTCAATGTGCGGCCCGGACACCAACAGCTCTATGTCGCCGCCACCGGATTCACCGCCCACCGCAAAGGGCGAGGCATTGACACGGGCCAGTGAATCCATGTGCTTTAGCTTGAGATTAATACGATCGGTGAGCTCGGATAACTGCCTGGCATCTCGAAAACCGACTTCGCAAAATACCATGGCATGATTGCGCCGCGAGGCCATCAGTTCAATGCCCGTATCTACAAAAGGAAACCCTGCACCTACAATGGTGCTGCACTGCTCTACCTCTGAAAATTCACGCGCGATCCTGCTCGCCTCAAACGCCAGCTCACTGGTGTAGTCCTGGCTGCGATCGTCCGGGGCCTCGACTGTGATCGAAAAATAAGGCTCTTCGCTGGGCGGAAACACGATAACCGGCAATAGCGCGGCCACCTTGGCTGTAACCCATAGCAAAGCCAGCACCATGACGGCCAGAACCCAGGGGCGGCGGATAAACCAACGGAGCAGCGTTGCATACTGCTTATCCCGGAAGGGACGCAACGCCATCATAAAGCTGGGCAAACGCGGCAACTTCCACACATGTGCGTCCGTACCTATTCGAGACAACATCATGCTGGAAAAGGTTACCGCCACGACCAGTGAAGCGGCCAAACACAACCAGATAGTAACCACAAGACTGCGCAGGAAAAGCCCGGTCATGGACGTCAATAAAAACAAGGGAGCAAAAGCCAACGCCGTAGTAAGCGTACTGCTGATCAAGGGGGCAAGTACTGAAGATGTACCGGTTATTGCCGCCTGTTCCCTGTCCATACCTCGAAAGTTCTGTAACTTATAGGCATTTTCCGTGACCACAATACCGTTATCGACTATCAGTCCCAGCGAAATAATAAACCCCGCCAGCGAGACGCCCTGTAGCCCATATCCGGTCAAGGACAAACCTACCACCGACAGACCCAGTGCCAGTGGTAACATCATGGCAATCACGAAGGCAGATCGATAGCCCACCGCAAACAAAAGCACGATGGTCAGAATACCAATACCCTGCAAAATATTGGTGATCAACTGGGTCATTTTGTAAGCCACCCCCGGCTCAACATCAAACAACCAGTCGATTTGCATACCCTCTTGCTGCAACTGCGGGCGAACCTCCTCCAGCACAGCTTCCATTTGCGTGCGTACTTCAAATACATTGGCATTGGCGTTCAGCTTTGAAGTGATCCAACTCGCTGCCTGACCAGCATGCCTGGTGACAACGCTATCGTGAAGACGCCGTATCTGAACTGTGGCTATGTCCCGCAAAGCCAGCGCTGATCCTGAAGCACTAATCAGCATCGTATCGCGCAGCGCATCCAGATCCTGATATCCCCCTGCAAAGGGAACCACGGCGATCGTTTTTTCTCCTACGGTAAAAGTACCTGTGGGAAGAAACTGGTTATTACCTCGAATAGCCTGACTTACTTGCTGAACGCCAACACCGTAGCGCGCCATACGCGCAGTATCCAGGTCTATGGTAATTTCCTCTTCCGGCTCCATGACCTCGATTTCTTCGAGGGCAGAGACACTTCGAAGGGCATCCTTTACCCTTTCAGCCGCGGCGTACCGCTCGACCTCGGTAGCGGTATCCCCGGTCACGGCCAGCACAAAGGAAATCATCAGTTCAATCGGGTTTTGCTTGATCACCGTAATTTCAGTATCTGCTGGCAGGTCACTTTTCAGATTATTGACCTTGGAGTTTATGTCGATATAGGCATCATCGATGTCTACACCGTATAAATACTCCATAGTGATCGCGGCACTGCTATTGCGAATCTTCGTTGTGAATTTCTTCAGCTTGCGCGTATTCTCCAACTTCTCTTCCAACTTATTTACGACACGCGCCTCAATCTCCTTGGCCGATGCACCCGGCAATACCGCACTGATCGCCAACGTTGGAACCTCTATCATGGGATTCTGCGATATCGTCAATTCAGGTAACTTGACCCAAGCCAGCAAACAAATGGTGAGCGCAAAAAGCACTGTAAAAAGACGATTACTAACGACAAAACGAACCAGCGCTTCCACGAATTACTCCTGCCCCATTACGGCAACAGGTGCACCGTCAACCAGATCGCCATGACCCCGAATAACCACTTCGGAACCTTCATCTAGCGCATCAATCAGGGCCACCTTCTGCCCCTGTACAGCCTGGATAGTGACGCTGCGCATCGAGACCGCATCCCGTGATTCGCTAAGAACGAAGAGCGTGGCTTTATCAGCACGAACATCCAGTAGCGCGTCCAGTGGGACGGTGGTAAATCGCTGTTCGGTTTCCCGGTAGATATCAACCTCTGCAACCATTCCTGGTCGCAGTTCTCTACCTTGATTGGTAATAGTAATTTCAGCGGTGTAGAGCGAATCTCCAGGATTTGCCACCCGCGCCAGGCGGGTAATTTCACCGCTAAAACTAACCGCGGGATAAGGTGAAAACTGTACTTCCGCGGGAGAGCCCTCTCCCAGAGCAAAGGCATTGCGATCAGTAAGATCGACGCGGGTTACCCATTCCTCTGAATTACTCTGAAAGGAATATATTGCCTGACCCGCGGTGACCGTGGTCCGGGAATCCAGAAATTCGCGCAATATTAATCCATCGCTGCTGGCCCGAAGATAACAGCGATCCAGATTAAGCCGCGCCTGCTCATGAGCAATACGTGATTGTTCCAATCGATCACTGGCGTCCTCAAGCTGTGAAGCCTGGATAGAACCCTGTTTGTGCAACGTTTCCATCCGCTTGAAATTACGCTCGGCCTGATCGAGGTCCACCTTGCGTTGGCCCAAGGCGTCCTGGGCGTCACGTGTTTCCAATTGCGCCAGCAATTGCCCCTTGGTCACCCGACTGCCCTCCTCTACCTTGAAGGCTGCTATGCGACCACCGATACGAAAGGACAAGTCTTCAGTTTTGGGTGACAAGATGCCAAAGGTACTTACCCGGAGAACTACGGGCTCATGCATTACTGCTGCGGTAATTACCTTGCTTGCTTGTGTTTCTTGTCCAACAACTACAGACACAGGTACACACGACACAAACAGAACGACCAGCCATGACCAAGCGCGGATAGTGACTCTCATAATGTTTTCCCCATTAGCAAACCGGCGAGCCACAATATTATTACATGCTTTCGGGACTCAACCTCGCCCACAAGGTAGTCGACTGCTCGGCTTGAGGCAAGTGAGGTGAACGGTTTGCAACCGGCCAACCAGAGCACACCGGGAACCACAAGCTGAAATTTAAAGGAAAGCTGAATGCAGAGCTTGGGCCAGAACGCTGTCAGTTATAGCTGCGAATCAAACTATGATCGTCGTTGGCAACTTCGTTGCTTACAGGCGCGATCGGCAGAGCCACATAGAACTGGTTATTAGTGGTATTTTTTTTCGTGCTGTTGGTGCGCGCAGAACTAAAGTTCACGCTGCGAAAAAAATCTACAAAACTGACGGTGTCATTACTTTGACTAAACATGGTCACACCCAAGTCATAAATCTATGAATACGGAACAAATTCTAGAGAGCGGGTCATGACTATCTAAGTAAATAATGCAGCGTATTTTTGTGAAATTATTGCCAAACAACCCAGACTGTCTGTTATTGCCCAACGATCAACAAGTGCTTTTGCGTGACAATCGGGTCCGTCGTTTTTTGTATAATCGTACGCGCCGAAAATCGATCGGCACACTTTTCTGTCAGTGCCCAAAAGGTTGGACGTCCCGGGTCACCGATAACAACGCGCTTGACTCCTCCCCGTAATGCGCGACCAATCATCAGATAAAGCGGGTGTACCAACTCGTCCCAGAAGCAGATATCAGTGCCCACCACCATGTCATAGCAGGCAAAATCGGCGATTCTGAGTTGCTGGAATTTCAGGGCCAGAAAATCAAGTTCAACGTCGTTTATTTCGGCGTGCAATGCCACGTAATACTCGAGGTCAGCATCGGCATCCACCGCCAGCACGTCGGCAGCGAAATGCTTGGCCAAATAGGCGGCCAGCACACCCCAACCACAACCGACATCCATAATGGCCGCGCCCTGCTGCGGTGGATACTGGTCGAGGTAAGCCATCATGGCGTAGCAGGATCGCCATACCTTGGTGCCGTGAATCGAGGGTTGGTAACCCAGTCGCCGCAATCTTCTGATTTCGGGATGACGGAAGTTCGCGACTTCGATACCCCGAACCCGGATGGACCCCGGGTAGTTGGCTTTAGCGTTCATAGATTGTGCGTAAGTAGAAACTGGAGTAAATGCAAATTGCTTATAGTACTGAGCTGACTCCCGGTCAAGTAATTACACGCGACGAAATGAAAAAATCGGAATCTCGGATTTTGCTAAACAAAAAGTTTGATGTGGACTCGGAATGCTAAACACCCAGATACCATCGCATCGCACTGTGTACATGTTTGGGGCAGATGATCCAGCCACCAGCTCAGGGCCCCATCCAATGACACCCTGAAGGATATCGTGGGAACATGGTCCTGGGCCGCCAGGGGACCAAGATCAAAAGTTCATCACGGATCGGATATTTCATCGCCGGGAACCAGGGGCTCAAACTGGGCTGTGGTCGTGGGAATAGGGATATCTGACGAACTCTGCAAAGCGGCCACCGGAAAACCTAGAATTGGCGCAAACGTACCTGTCCCTGCCCCAGTTGACTGGCTTCGAGCCGGGCATCCGTAGCCACTTCCATCAGGTCTGAAAACTGCAGGCCGCGGTGGGAAAGACTGGAGACCGCGCCAATGCCGATGGAAGCCCGCACGTCGATCCCTTCCCTGACCACGGGTTCGGCGTGCACCTTCCCGATCACCCGGTCAGCCACCAGGGCGGCGGTTTCCTTTGAACAATCACCCAGTAGCACCACAAATGAATCGCTGTAATCCCGGCATACAACGTCCTGGGGTCTGACACCCAGAACAATTCTCTGCGCTACTTCGCGTAATACATCATCGGCCAATTCGTTGCTGTGATAGGCGCGCAGCTTCTCGTAAGACTCCATCTTTATCGCCATAACGGTGATCTGCGCACCTTGTCGCACAGCGCGGTCCAGCTCGATAGGCGCTAGTTGCTCAAGGCCTTGTCGATTCCAGCAACCGGTGACAACGTCAGTGAGTTTGGCACGCTCTGCTGCGTCCAGCTGTTGCAACAATTCATGCTGCGCCTGTCCTAGGGCGGTTAATCTGATTTCATTTTCGACCCAGGCACCCAGCGATGCCAGGGTTTCGCAATCTGAGGGGGAAAAGCCACGGGATTCCTGATCGATGACACTGAGGGCGCCGACCTTGCGACCTTCATGGCGCAGCACCTGGCCGGCGTAAAAGCGTACAAAGGGTCGACCAGTCACTTCCTGATCACTGGCAAACTCAGGGTTCAGGCGCGCATCCAGAATCACCAGTTGATTCTCACGCAACAGAGCATAATCAGAAAATCCGGGTTCGCGCGGGGTTAGCACAGTTGATGCAGTCCCTTCCTCGCCAATTGGGGCCAACAGAGATATGCGCGCTATGGGAACATCAAAAATCTGGCAGGCGAGCTTGGTAATACGAGAAAATCGTGCTTCTGTGGGAGTATATACCCTACCCAGCTCAGATATTTGCTGGATGCGGGTGTTACTTGAGACACCTGTAAAAGTATCCGCCATTAATGCCTGCGCCCTGAGTCATTCGCCAGTTTGAGCTTGATGGTAGCAGATGTAGGGTTAAGTACCAAAACTCGAAAATTCCGAGAATACAAACCACTCGCGCCAAACATGAGTATCGAGCGGAGACACACAGCACGCACGCCATCTTTACACCCTAAAATCACACAAACACAATGAACGGTAGCATCCATTGACCCAATGACCAGAGCGCTTTGAAAATGGGCACCCCGACTATCGCCAGTACTACCAGTCCAAGCAAAAAGTAGGTCCCGTAGCGCTGATTAAGTATCTGGTAGCGAACCGAGAGTTTAGCGGGCAGCAGATAGGGCATAATGTAATGGCCATCGAGGGGCCCCAACGGAATCAGATTAAACAACATCAACAGCAAGTTGATCAGCGCCAGATAGGTAAAGAAAAACTGCGCGCCCTCGGATTCAAATCCGCTCCAGCCCCACTTTCTTCCCAGCACATATACATTAGCCGCAATTACTGCAACGACGAGATTCATGCCCGGTCCGGCTGCAGCCACCACCATCTGTGCCCAGCGCGAGTTGAAGTTACGTGGATTGGTGGGCACCGGTTTCGCGAACCCAATCCCTACCACCACCAGCATCAGCAACCCCATGGGATCAATATGCACCATCGGGTTCAGACTCAATCGACCCATAGCCTGCGCGGTGTTGTCCCCGTAATAGCGTGCACTCGCGGCATGACCCCACTCATGAAAGGTAAGGGAGATCACCAGTGCAATCATGATCAGGACAAAGAGGGCAATCTGCCCCTGGTAGAGAAGCTGTATCATGTCTTTAGCTTATAGCAATAAAGGGGTCTGACCCCTTTTTATGAAAAAAAAAAGGCCGGCTTGCGCCGGCCTCACGTTCATCGCTGCCACTGAGTAGGCAAGCGATTCACTTAGAACGCATAGTTGGCACGCAGATACCAGGACCCACCTTCGTAATTCGCGGCGGTGCGACGCGGGTATTGCAGACCAACACTCAAGCGATTGGCGTTGGGCTCACCAATTTTGTCGATGAATTCATCAAAGACATTCGATCCACCCAAAGTCAGCGTCAGATTGTCGTTTACGTCGTAGTTTAGCTCCATGTCGACGTAGACAATCGAATCAATCTTGGCGCTGGGGCTGCTCGCTGCACCAATGGTGCCTCGCTCATCGTAATGACTGCCATAGAAATTGGCGCGAACCATGTAGCTCCACTGATCTCCAAACATGGTGTTGGCGGTAAGTACCCAACGCTCATTCGGGAAGTTGTTCTCAATATCTTCAACGGTGCTGTCACTGACCGGAGTTACGGGGCCGGTGGGTGTTTGCACAGCGCGCTGACCGACAACATCAACTTCGTTGTAGTTGTACGCGAAGGACACGTCAGTGCTGGTAGCATCATTCCAGTCAAAGCCGGTGGTCAAGACAACGTCCACACCGCTGGACTCAACATCGATAGCATTGGTATAAAAGGACACCGTTGCACCTGTGGAAGATCCTGGCAGCGCGATATCACCTGTGCGATAGATTCGATCGTCCACTTCAATCTGGAACAAATCCACCGTCAGGGTAGTTGCCTCACCAAAATCTGCAGTGAAGCCAAGACTGTAGTTGACAGACTCTTCTTCCTTCAGCTCCTGTCCACCGACAGCGATAGCGCCGGGACTGGTGGGTGGTACCAGACCTTCCTCTACCTGTAGACCTGTAGCGCCGTCAAAGGTGGTGATGGTGGTACGCACATTGGCCTGACCTGGTGTAGGTGCGTGAAAGCCGGTTGATACCGCAGCTCGCAGCGTCACCGCATCTGACACGCTGTATCTGGCTGCAATTTTACCGTTGGTGGTGTTGCCGAAGTCTGAAAAATCCTCATAGCGCAGGGCGTACTGCAGCATGAAGTCTTCACTGATATCGTGTTCAAGATCAGCATAGACACCCCAGTTGTCCCGCTCGAAGGAACCTGCGTCCTGGGGCTTGAAACCGCCCAGACCATTGGAACCCGCACCGATATAGGAATTCGGCTCACCCGCGTTAACTGTGTAGGTTTCTTCGCGCCACTCCATGCCCACGGCGAGGTTCATCGAATCGTTGATTTCCTTGGAGAAATCAGCATTGAAGTTGATTTCTTCCTGCTCGTAACCGCCGGCGTCAAAGTCACGTTGCAGTGGTTCGCCATCACTACCCAGCCCAAGGCTGTGGTTGGTGGTGTTTTGCAGAAAATAGTCCAGCTCGTTCAAACCATAACCACCGGATACATCGTAGTACCAGTCGTTACCCAACACGCCCTTCATACCGACAACCAGGCTGATGTCCTTCTGATCGCCATCAAGGAACGGCGTATAACCGGCGTTGAGCAAGCGGCCGTCGTAGCCGTGATCATTTACCAGGCTGCTCAGAGAGCTATGGCTGGGGTTACGGTAAAAGAAGCGGTAACGGCCTTCGGTATCGCCGTAGTTACCGTGGAAATACAGTTGTGTCTCGTCGTCAATATCTACGCCGGAATTGATAAAAAATCGCGTGCCAGACGTTTCGGGACGACCCCAGGTTTGCGTAAAGGGAGCATCGCCAAAGGGCGAATCAGCACCAACGCCAGTAACACCAGCATCCAGTAGCGCCTGAGCGTCGGGCCGGATGATGCCACGGGACAGTGCGTCGTTGTCGGTGTGTTCCACACTCAGATTGATGAAGCCAGAATCACCGGCGGGCAGACCAATATTACCGGCCACCTTGACGCTTTGCTCGCCGTCATAGTACTCGCCGTACTGCACCATAAGGGCACCGCCCTCGCTGTCATCTTTCATATTGAAATTGATCACGCCGGCGATGGCGTCTGAGCCATACTGAGCCGCCGCACCATCTCGCAGAACTTCCACGCTTTTTAGTGCAATATTGGGGATCATGCCGACATCAGGACCGTGAGCACCATTGCCCGCTGCAGGCGCGAAGAAATGCACCAGGGCGGAACGGTGTCGGCGCTTGCCATTGATGAGCACCAGGGTCTGATCAGGAGCCATACCACGCAGGGAGGTAGGTCGCACGAACGCACTACCGTCTCCGGTGGCTGGTGTCGCCGTATAAGAAGGTACCAATGTCTTGAGGTTGTCAGTGACATCGGCGGAATTACCCATACTGTTGAATTCTTCGCCGCCAAATACGTCAACCGGCACTGGTGAGTCAGTAACCGTCCGGGGCTTGCTACTCCGGGTACCGATAGTGATTACTTCTTCCAGAATCTGCTGGTCAGCGTCTTCCTGGGCAAGCACGGGATGACTGATGGATGCTGCGACTGTTGCCACAGCGACAAACAAGGCGGTACGTCTCAGAACAGGCAAGTTAAATCTCCTTTAATTACCACCGGCACCATAAGCGCGATTTTTCGTGGCGTCCGGGTTAAGCAACGTTGTTGGTATATTTGTGCCGATCAGGCCCAGCGCCGCTCCGAAAGCGGCCGGGATCGGGTTGGGCGCCCTTTGCAATTGGCAAGTCCCAGAAGTGTGTTAATAAAACTACAGAACACATCGAGTCAACATAAACGATTGATCTGCACATTGCAGGTGAAAATACTAAGACATATTTACATTATACTGGGACGGCTACTGCTTGCCTGGACCCTAATTCATGTATCCCCTGCACTCCAACTGCTGCATTAATACGGGTTCAGATATCGACAACTGCGGGTAGCGTTCCCAGTGCGCTACAGCGCGATTGCTAACCGGTGCTGCCACATGGCGATAACTTGTCGGCGCTAAAGTACTCACGCAATTCTTCAACTTCAGCGATATAACGCTGAGGCGACACCCGTACCCCATCAATACCAGCAGCAAACTGTTTGTTGGCCGCAGCAAAGGCAGCAAGCGCTTCACCGGGGCGATCGAGACCATCCAGTGTCAACCCCAGTTGATGCTGGACCGCAGGAGGGTGCCAGCTCAACGGTTGTCAGCAAGGCCTCCAGTGCTTCGGGGGTGCCTCACTGCCTGAAAAGGCAACTTCCCAGGTTATTGTGGTAATCCGCACAATCGTCAGCCAGGGCAATAGCGCCACGAAAATCCGGTTCCGCTTGTTCCAGCTCGTCCCGCTGCATCGCCACAACACCGACCACATGCCTGGCTTCAGTATGTTTGGGATTGTCCTTGCGCCCAAACCATTTGCTGATACTCATATCACTATATTCAAATCTGATTGGCCAGATGCCATCACAATAGGGAGTGAAATGGAGCACGGTGAGCGCGCCAAACCCAAAAAATACACGGCGATCAAAGCTGACAGGCTTCGAGGGACGTGCTAAAAAGTCATCATGAATATTCGCTGCCAAGCTGTTGTAACCATTCTGCTGGCGACGTGGCTGAACGCCTGCGCCGACATACGCCCTCTGCCATTGAAACAATCGGCTTGCATGCAACCCCGACCGCAGGCCTGCACCACCCAATACTCCCCCGTATGCGCCATGCTGCGGGACGGCAACCGCAAGACCTACTCCAATCGCTGCCAGGCCTGTAGCCACGCCGACGTCATCGCTACCACAGCCGGCGCTTGTCCAGGCGGCCAGTAGCAGCTGCCCCATGAACAAGCGGCAGCTGCGGCGTAATGCGGGTCTGGTGCTTTTTGCCTCGGGATTCAGCCATATCGCCCAGCTCTGGTTCTATGATCTTGAGCCCCATATTTTGATCGCCGCCGGCCTGGGGATGACTTACGTCATGATCGGACTGGGTCTGCTGGGACAGTCAAAGACCTCCCTGTGGCTGGGATGCCTTGTGCCGCCTGCCGGGGCTATCGGCGGTGTACTGAGGTATATAGAGTACGAAACCGACGCTATTATTTTCGTGCACCTCGCCATCAATATCGTGGTCGCTCTGGTGTGCTTGTGGCTGCTGTTGGACACCTACGGCTGGCTGCGACGCAAATCTGAGGAGGCAACACAATGAACAAGGGTATTTCACGCCGCGACGTTTTACTGTTGACCGCTGCCTTGCCGACGTTGTCGTGGTCCGCAGACAAACTGAAAACGGTTACCGCGACCTGGCGTCAAATCCCCGCCAGTGGCGAAGCCCTGCCCGTTATTGGACTGGGCACCTCGCGCACCCTGGATGTCGATCTCGACAGCGACATGCGCGCGCGACTGCGCGGCCTGATGACCACCTTCCTCCGTGGCGGAGGCACCCTGGTGGATTCCTCCCCTATGTATGGCCGTGCGGAGCAAGTATTTGGCGATATCACCAGAGACATACCCGACCGCGATAACTTCTTCACGGCAACCAAGGTATGGACCACAGGCCGCGATGAGGGTGTCCAACAGATGCAGGCCTCGATGAATAAAATGGCCGTGGATAAAGTAGATCTGATGCAGATCCACAACCTTGTCGACTGGCGTACGCAGATAAAGACACTGCGGGAATGGAAGGAGCGCGGAACCATACGCTATATCGGCATAACCACCTCACATCAGCGCGCTCACGAAGAATTTGAGCAAATCATGAAAACGGAATCACTGGATTTTGTACAGTTCAGCTATAACATTGCCGACAGGGTCGCTGAGCAGCGCCTCCTGCCACTGGCGGCCGACCGTGGAATTGCAACCCTGATCAATCGACCCTTTCAGCGGGGCAATCTGTTCCGTCGGGCTGGCAAACATGCACTACCCAGCCTGGCCACTGATCTGCAATGCAACAGCTGGGGACAGTTCTTTCTTAAATATATTTTGGGTCACCCGGCTGCCACCTGCGTCATTCCAGCCACCAACAAATTGCACCACCTAGAGGACAATTTGGGTGCTGGCTATGGGCCACTGCCAAACCAGAGCCAGCGCCGCGAAATGCTGGCCATTTTTGATGGCCTGTAACACAGGGGGCGTTTCCCCTTGGCACTGAAACCGACTATCTACAAAATCGCTCTGCAACTGGCGAACAGTGATCGTGCACATTACGCCGAGGCGGGTTTGACCATTGCACGACACCCTTCAGAGACGACTGACAGGCTGATGGCGCGTCTGCTTGGTTTCGCGCTAAATCACAGCAAAGATCTGGAGTTCACCCGTGGCCTGTCGACCAGTGATGAACCGGAAATATGGCAGCACAGCCGCGATGGGCGCATCGAACACTGGATAGAACTGGGACAACCCGAGGAGCCGCGACTGCGCAAAGCTCTGTCCAGGGCCGAGCGAATCAGCGTCTATTCATACGGTGCGAGCACACCCACCTGGTGGAAAAAACACGGAGACGCTATCGGTGCATTACCACGAACCGAGGTCTGGCAGCTACCCTGGGATGAGATATCGACGCTGGGTGCCGCGTTGACTCGCAATGCACAGATCAGCATCAGCGTCAGCGGTGGCCATGTCTACGCGGAGGTAGAGGGCACCACCGCTGACTTTGAGCTTGTTCTGCTGATCACCCCCAGGTAGGCGATATTCAGCATGCTATAGATCAGCAGCCACACGGCGGGGCCGGTATAACGATCCAACGTCAGTGCTGTTCCGGCTACCATCACCAACCCACCAAGGCGCAGCGTCTCCCCACGCCAGCTGCCAGCGCTATCCTCCAGCCAGGCACTGGTGGTCAGCATGGTCGCCAACAGACATCCAACGGCCGTCAGATTAAACAGGTATTCGGACTGTGGGAAGATTACCAGAGCCGTTCCTGCACCTGACACAACCGCCAACTGCGCCATGGCATAAACCTGCACCCAGCGCGCCGTTGGCGGATCATATTTTTTAAAAGCGCTCAAATCTGATTTTGGACGAGGATGAGAGCGAGTGACATCCTCAGGGCGCCAGCCGGTGCGGGAAATCCAGACACGCAGCTTGTCCCGCAGACTTCTGGTGTGCCAGCAGTCTTGTATCATGCCGGCATAGATATGCAGATTGGCCCACAATGGGCTCCAGCTGCGCAGCGGGCCCAGTATGCCGAAGACCGGCTTTTCCTCGGACAGCTCTTCCTGAAAGGTGCCAAATATACGATCCCAGATGATCAGCAGTCCACCATAGTTGCGGTCTACATAAATCGCGTTTTGCGCATGATGGACCCGGTGATTGGAGGCGGTGACAAACACCAGCTCCAGCGGGCCCAGTTTGCCGATGTGCTCCGTGTGAATCCAGAACTGGTAGATCAGATGAACGGACGCCACGCTGACAAAAACAGCGGCGGGCACACCGAGAATGAACATGGGTACATAAAAAATCCACCCGAGCAGAAACCCTGTACTGGTTTGACGCAGCGCCGTACTCAGATTGAATTCCTCACTCTGATGATGAGCTACGTGCGCCGCCCAGAACAGGGTTCGCTCGTGACCGATGCGGTGCCCCCAGTAGTAGCAAAAATCATACAGCAGTAATGCGTATAGCCAGGTCCAGGGAGAGGTCACATCCAGCGTGGTAATAGCGTAGCGGGTTTCGGCCTGGGTAAATGCCCAACCCCCCAAACCCAGCATGACCAGCTTGCTTATGGTTCTGAGGTTCCCCATGAAGAGGCTGCAGACCGTATCGTTTACGCGGTAGGTGTTGTGCCCAATATGTCGGCCCCAGGCGAACTCCACCACCATCAACAATGTGAAAAAAGGAATAGCGTAGGGTACAAAATCCATGACAGTTCGCTTACCCAGCCGGGGTCTGCTGCATGCTGTCTATGAACTCATTTGAACTGGCAATCGCGCGCCGCATCTCGGCGATCAGCGCGCCTATATCTTGCTCAATTTGCCCGAACTCGACCTTGAGCGCTGCGACAGCCTGGGCGTTGAGATTGTGTTTCAGGTAGAGCACATTGTCTCGCATGGTGGAAAGTACCGGCTTCATTCTGGACTCCGCCTTGCGCAAGGCAGCAAGCAATCCAAGATAGCGTTGTTTGGTCAAGCGCAACTGTTTCTGACTCTCGCGTCGGAAGGTGGCATTCTTATACTCGGTAATCTCTTCACTCCACTCCTCGAACAAGGCATCGGCAACCTGCTCAATGGCTGCTATGCGCTCGCTGACTTCCTCGGCTGCGCCCAGGGAATCTTCGTAACCACTATTGAGTTCCTCGTAAACCCGCTGCAACTCACCGCCGTCAAAATTGATGAGAATAGAGAGCTGCTCCAGGGCATCCTGGAACTCTTCCTCTGCATCTTCCTGTGCATCACGCGCTTCCTCAACCCGATCAACCAGTATGTCGCGTTTATGGACACCGACTTTTTCCATCGCAGAGTAATAGGTTGATTCGCAGCCGGCCAACGCAGCCAGTAGCACCAGAAAAAATACTTTACGCATGTGTCGCTCCTCCAAGGGTGGCTAATGCTAGCGCACTCGTGGGGTTAAACACAAAGCACCATGCAGGGCCGAATTTGGCTAGTCGAGAAAGAGGGCCAGGGTTATAGTCATCCCATGAATGCAATGACAGACAGTTTGTTTGACAGTAATTCCGGGGCTTTGGATTCGGAGGTCTGTCGACGAGCACGACTGGCCAGAGATGTGCGCTTCGACGGCGAATTCTATCTGGGCGTAAGCACCACCGGTATTTTCTGCCGACCCGTTTGCGCTGCGCGATCTCCCAGAGAAAGCAACGTCACATACTATCGCACCGCAGCGCAGGCGACCAAGGCGGGATTCAGACCCTGTTTACGCTGCCGCCCGGAATCCGCCCCGGGCAGCCCAGCCTGGCAGGGCACACGCACAACGGTGGACCGGGCACTCACCCTGATACGACAGGGAGCACTCAATAGCGGCAACACTGAACAACTGGCTGATCGACTGGGGGTGGGTGAACGTTACCTGCGCAAGCTGTTTCAACGTGAACTGGGTGTATCCCCCAGCACGGTCGCACAGACTGAGCGGCTGCTGTTCGCCAAAAAACTGCTCGCAGAAACTGAACTGACCATCACCGAGATCGCCTATGCTTCCGGTTTTGGCAGCACCCGTCGATTCAATAGCTTCATTAGGGAATCCATGCACTGCACGCCGAGCAGTCTGCGACTCGACCGCCAGCGGAAATCTAGCACTGATCAGGGGGTTCGGGTACAGCTTCGCCTCCAGTATCGCCCTCCCCTGGATTGGGCGGGGCTACTGAACTTTTATGCTCGACATGCGATCTCGGGTGTCGAGCACATCTCCGACAACAGTTACACACGGAGTTTTCGCCACGGTGATGAAGAGGGTTGGATGCGGGTACGGGATATGCCAAAAGGACGCGCTTTACAGCTGGACCTCTCCCTCGCATCGGCCACCATGCTCATGCCGGTGGCAGATCGGGTTCGCACCATGTTTGATCTCAATGCCAATCCGCAAACAATTTCCCAGCAACTGTCTCAGGATGCCGGACTGGACAAATTGGTGACTCAATTTCCAGGCACCCGTTCTCCGGTGAACTGGTCAACATTCGAAGCGGCAGTTCGCGCCGTGGTGGGTCAGCAGGTCAGCCTGGCAGGTGCCAGAACGGTGATGGGCGACATTGTCGCGCGCAGCGGTGAACGCACAACGTTGGCCGGTGCGCCTGAGTACCTGTTCCCGACACCAGAACAAATCCTGTCACTGGAATCGGAACGGCTGTCCATGCCCCGCAGCCGCCAGGCCACCCTGATGGAGGTCGCCCGCTACTACGCCACAGCAGCCCCCTCGCGGGAAGAATCGCCCTGGAGTGCGCTGCTCAACCTGCGCGGCATCGGGCCCTGGACGGCAGATATGCTGGCCATGCGGGGCTACGGTCAACCCGATGTGCTACCCGTCAACGATCTCGTGCTCATTAAAGCGGCCGCCGCCCTCGATATCGCCGCAGATGCCCGCCAACTGATGGCCGCCTCACATGCCTGGCGCCCCTGGCGTTCTTACGCCGCCAACCTGCTCTGGAGGAGTTTCAGCTAATGTCCACCACCTATATGTCAATCAACAGCCCATGCGGTCCTGTTCTCATCGGTGCCACCGAGTTGGGCATTTGCCAAATAGAATTCAATTCGGCTGTAATACCGCAAAACAAAGTATCCACATCCCCGTGTGCAGCGCGTCACGCTGAGCGCTGCGCGGAACAACTGACTGCTTACTTTGCCGGAAATCTACAGCAATTTGACCTGGAGCTGGCAGCCGCCGGAACTCCTTTTCAGCAGGAGGTCTGGGTCGCCCTCACCCGAATCCCCTATGCCGAAACCTGCTCTTACGGAGAATTGGCACGGGATATAGGCAAACCGACAGCCAGCCGTGCGGTAGGCGCAGCGAACGGCCAAAATCCACTGGCGGTTGTTGTTCCCTGTCACCGCGTTATTGGTAGCAATGGCAACCTCACAGGTTACGCCGGTGGCCTGGACATCAAGCGTCAGTTATTGGATCTGGAAGCAGGTCAGATGATACTGTAATCCGCTGATCACGCCTCAATCAGAGCGGAACAGGAGTTCGCTGAAGGGCGTATTTGTCTCATCAAAATAGTGTTTGCTCTCCAGCAGTCGATTGCCGATAACTGTGAAATGTGGGTCCAGCAGTTCCCGATACTCAGCGCGGGTGCGATGCAACGCAAAGCCATCTTCAAAGTGATATTCCACTGCCATACGCTGCGCTTCTACATCGGTGGGCACCGTGAGGTACAGATGCCTCGAGCGCTGCGCCAATACCGGTAAAACCTGGTGCAGGACGTCGTCATCCAGATATTGAATGACCGACGTGCACAGCGTGAGATCGAAGCGCCCCGGTCTCCTGCTGCTCGCACACCAGTCCTCCAGGGCAATGGGCAGCAGCTTAAGTCTGCAGTTGGCAGGGGCGACAATGACCTTGCGCGCCTCAGCGAAGGCATGTGTGGAAGGCTCAATACCGACAGCGTGTTGCGGCTTGAATCTTTTTATCACCGTATTAAATAGATACCCCAGGCCAAATCCGACATCGAGCACGGAGCGCACCTTAACGGCATCCAGCGCAAACATAGACTGCAGATAATCGGCATGCAGGGACGCATTGATGATGCCATCCATGGTCTGTGGCTGGGAGTAAATGGTGTCCCAATAGTGGGCAGAAAAGCCGGACTCAGGCATTCCAGTCAGGGATTATCTGATCCTTGAGATAGGTTATCGCGTCCTTCAGGTGTAGCTTTTTCTTTTTCAAGCGCTGTATTTCCAGCTGGTCGACATAGGGGAACTGCTGCAGTTCGGCAATGTGTTTGTCGAGCTCGCGGTGATCAATCAATAACAGTTGCAGCTGTTCCTCCAGAGAGAGCTCTCGTGCAGGCTCAGGAACCTCTTCAGAGGCTGGCTCTTGATTGGCCGCTTCTACATCGGCATGTTTCTCCACTGCGCCCGGTTTCAGGTCTTCAGGCGGATCTCCAGCGTCCGATATAGTCATCGACATTCCCTATTTACCAACAGCTATACAGTGCCACTTTTGCACCAGCTCCACAACAGCGGCGTATGCCATGTTAAGTTCGCTGGTGGCGATGTGAGAGAGTAGCTACTTGTAATGACGGGTGGACCGGGCTCAGGACAACTCGCACATGGCGCGCAACACATCGCTGCGACTGATCACGCCAAGCAGGCGCTCACCGCTGACTACGGGATAGTTTTTTGGTTTTAGCGTGCCCATCTTCTCAGCCAGCGAAAGAATGGTGTCATCGGGCGATACAGTGAGAACGTCGCCATGCATAACATCCTCAACCAGGGAATCTTCGCCATTGTCTGCTTTCTGCTGCAGCAGCACGTCAATACAATCATGTTCAGACACGAACCCCACCAGCTGGCCATCACCATCTACAACCGGCGCGCCAGTGACGCTGTTTGAAAGTAAAACGTCCACCGTATGCCGGATGGTCGACCCCAGACGCACCAGTGCAGGCGTGGGATTCATGTGTTCACGAACTACAGCGTCTTTCATGTTCTTACCTCCCCCCATAGGATATCGCCTTCTGCTTTTCGTCTCTATAGCGCAGGCGCGCCAGCCCTAGTTTTTTTTAAAAAAATCAGTCCGATTTCAACCAGCTGGCCCAATCAGCTTTCGGATCAGCTATGGCGTAAAAGAAGGGGTTCAAAAGGCTGGTGCCTTGATTGTAGCGTAGCGGCCTGAATTCGGTATCAACCAATATTCCGCCGGCTGCCAGCAGTACGGCGTGCCCCGCTGCCGTATCCCACTCAGAGCAGGGAGAAAAACGTGGATACAAATCGGCTTCCCCTTCCGCCAGAACACAAAACTTGAGCGCGCTGCCCCGATAAACCCGCTCAACAGCACTGAACACGCCACCCAGTCGATCAATAGACTCCTCCAACTCGCCACCGCGGTAGCGCCTGCTGGTCAACACCCGGGCGATTTGTGCATCACACTTTCTGGTCGTGATAGCGGTGGTTTCTTGAGCATTGATCCGCTGCGCACCAACCCCGGGTTGACCGGCATACGCCAGCTGCTGAGCAGGAATGTAAACCATGCCGTATACGGGCTCCCCCGCATCGATCAGGGCAATATTAATGGTGAACTCATCATTGCCATCCAGGAATTCCCGCGTCCCATCCAGTGGGTCCACCAGCCAGTATCGCGACCAGTGCCGGCGCTGGCCCCAGGCTACCTCAGCAGATTCTTCGGACAGGATTGGGATATCTACTGCCAAATTGCCAAGACCGGCGAGCAAAATGTGGTGCGCAGCGGTATCCGCCGCCGTGAGAGGAGAGGCATCTGATTTTTGTGTCACATCGACTGTGTCCCGGTCCAGGTAATAGCGCAAAATTTCCTGGCCGGCGCTGCGGCATAAATCCAGCAGCGCAGCAGTCATAGATTCAAAACTGTGATCCCCGGGTAGCATTAACACCTCAGACAATACCTTTGACTGTCGCTGACAGGCTGGTGGCGTCATAATATAGCAGGTGGCACACAGTACCACCGGTAAAAGCTTGTTCCGGCGAAAGAAGCAAAGAATCCATCCAACAATCAGGCGCGTCGTTAAACTCATGCAAAAACTACGTATCGACAAATGGCTCTGGGCAGCCCGGTTTTACAAAACCAGAAGTATCGCCAAGCAAGCTATTGAGGGTGGCAAGGTCCGCATAGACGGGCAGCGGGTCAAAGTGAGTAAAGAAGTGCAAACCGGCGATGTTGTAACGGTGCGGCAGGGCTGGGACGACAAAATCGTCGAAATTATACAACTGTCAGACCAACGCCGCGGTGCACCGGAAGCACAATCCCTGTACCGGGAAACCGCGGCCAGCATCGCTGAGCGCGATCAGCGAGCGGCACAACGAAAGGCAGATTCCGCCAATCGATTGTGGCCAGAAAACAGGCCCAATAAAAAGCAACGACGCCAGATTCATCGCTTCAGAGAGGATGTGCAGTAAATCATGAGCGATAGCAATACCCGTTTTGTATTTGAGAACGCCGACATCCGCGGGAACGTGGTACACCTGACTGCAAGTTACAGAAACATCCTGGACATTCATCAGTATCCGCCCCCGGTAGCGGAATTACTCGGCGAATTTCTGGTGGCTGTTACCTTACTCAGCAGCACAATAAAATTTCATGGCAGTCTCTCGCTACAAGTCAGCCAACCTGGCGGTGCAGCAGTCATAATGGCTCAGAGCAGCAGTCGACAGGAGCTGCGCGCCATCGTGCGCGGTTATGAAACCTTCGCAGGCACCAATTTCTTCAGTACATTCAGCGGGGGCCAGCTGGCCATAACCATTGAACCCGAGCAGGGACCCCGCTATCAGGGACTGGTTGATCTCGCCGGCGACCGGCTGGGGAATGCACTGGAGAGTTACTTCGCTCAATCCGAACAACTCGCCACGCGAATCTGGCTGACCGCGGATAGCGCGCATGGAGCGGGCATGCTACTGCAACAACTCCCGGAACAACTCAGCGATGATGCGACCCAGCGCGCAGCCATGTGGGAACATGCCTGTAAGTTGGCGGAGACGATCACACCCGCGGAGCTGCGGGACTTGGCTGCATCAGATCTGTTGTATCGCCTTTACCATCAAGAAGAAATACGACTCTATCCGGCGACTAAGGTTGCGTTTCGCTGCACCTGTTCCCGACAACGCACCGCCGCTGCCCTGGCGACCCTGCCGCGGGCGGAGCTGGAAGACATACTCCAGACCGAGGGCTGCATCTCTATGGATTGCGAGTTCTGCAACACCAGCTATAAGTTTGACCAGGGGTATATTGCGGAGTTATTCGGTGATCCGGACCCTGGACTTATTCACTGAGCCGCGGCCGCGCCGCGTCCACCTGGTCCATCCATGTGATGACCGCCAGCACTTCTAGACAGCGACCAGAAGCAGCCCCTACACTGATTGCAACAATAACAGGTGCAGCGCCCGTTCAGGCGACTGCGCAACTGGCGAGAACAATATGATTTCCCACCGAGCAGCTCTGGTCGCCGTGGTGGTGGCCCTGACCATCGGTCTGCTGGCCAGCCTGGCCCTGCGTCCTCCCGGGCAGGCAACCGTAAGTGCCTACAAGAACGGTGATCAGGCCCTGACCCATACAGCTTACGATGGCCCAATTAACTGGCGAATCCCCTTGTCTCTGTCCAGCAACCTGCCTGTTTTGGGCGCCAGTCCGGTCTTTGTCGCCGAGAAACTGCGCCAAATAACCGGCGGCACAGTTGACCTGGATTTGTATGATCCCGGTGAGATTGTTCCCGCCTTTGCCATCAGTGATGCGGTGCGCGACGGCAAAGTCGAGGCTGGTTACACCTGGTTGGGATACGACCAGGGCAAAATGCCGGCTTCGGCACTGTTGGCGGCGACACCCTTCGGTTTTGAACCCTGGGAATTCATGAGTTGGTGGTTCAAGGGTGGCGGCCGGGAACTCGGTGAAGCGCTTTACAGCAAGCAAAATATCATGCCTCTGTTCTGCGGCATTACGGGCCCGGAAACAGCCGGCTGGTTCCGTCAACCGCTGGAAACGCTGGCCGATGTCCAGGGGCTGAAAATTCGTTTCGCCGGTATTGGCGGCAAAGTGCTGGAGCGCGCCGGGGCATCCGTGACCATGCTGCCTGGCGGTGAAATTTTCCAGGCGCTGGAAAAAGGAGCAATCGATGCCACAGAATTCTCGCTCCCTATCACCGACCAGTCTCTCGGGTTTCATCGCGTAGCCAGCAACAACTACTATCCCGGCTGGCACCAGCCCTACACATCACTGCATTTCGTATTCAATCTGGATACCTGGAATGCCCTCAGTGACACCCGCAAGGCCCAATTTGAGACGGCCTGCATGGCGGGTGTCACCCAGACCTTATCCGACTCCGAGGCGTCTCAGGGCAGTGTAATTGCCGGATTTCCAGAGAAAAATGTGACGGCCCGAACTCTGCCGCTGGAGATTTTGCGAGAGCTGGAAAGAATCACCGGGGACGTAATGGACGAAGAGGCGGCCAGGGATCCGGATTTCGCCAAAATATTGGCTTCACAGCGAGCGTTTCGCGCCGAATACGCTCACTGGAAACGCCTTGCCTATCTGCCCCGGGATTTTTAACAGTGCTGAACCTGCCGGAGACTGCGCTCTCCAAAAAGATCGACCCCGCGCTTGCCCTGATTGGCGAGATCGCATCCTGGATCTGGTTGCTGTTATTGGCGGTAATCGTCAGCAATGTTTTTTTACGCTATGCCCTGGGTGAGGGACAAATTGAACTCGAGGAAATTCAATGGCATCTCTACTCGCTGGGGTTTTTACTCGGACTCTCCTACGCCTTTCAAGCCGATGCGCATATTCGCGTCGACGTTGTTTCAGAGCGGCTGGGCCCGCGCGCCAGAGCCTGGCTGGAGCTGTACGGACTGATTCTCGCGCTGCTGCCCTTTATTGCCCTGATCCTGTTGTTTTCTATTCCATTTGTACTGCAGAGCTGGGAGCTGGGTGAGATTTCACAATCACCAGGGGGGCTCCCCTACCGCTGGTTGATCAAGGCCGCTCTGCCACTGGGTTTCTTCCTGTTGATGGTCGCCGCCCTCTCGCGCCTTAGCAGGGTGTGGTCGTTTCTGTTTGGAAACCACCGATGAGCCCCAGCGAAATGTTGGCCCTGAGCATGTTTCTGAGTTTTATAGGGCTGGTGTTTACCGGGTTTCCGGTAGCCTGGGTACTGGGCGGGCTGGCAGTACTTTACACCGCGCTGGCCATCGTACTCGAGCTTGATATCGGCTTTTACACCGGGGTTGACTGGAACTACACCGCCCTG
The DNA here is from genome assembly GCA_938074045.1 of uncultured Halieaceae bacterium. GTDB lineage: Bacteria > Pseudomonadota > Gammaproteobacteria > Pseudomonadales > Halieaceae > CALJGI01. Next base: position 42,442 of record CALJGI010000015.1, on the reverse strand, counting down.
AGTGTAGACAGGATATGGAACGTCATGGAGAACTGGGTGATGGTGGCCCTTCCCATGTTTGTTTTTATGGGTCTGCTGTTGGACCGCTCTGGCGTAGCACGAGACCTGCTGACCAGCGTAGCCCGCCTGCTGGGACCGGTGCGGGGTGGCCTCGCTATCACCATTACGGTAATCGGCCTGTTGCTCGCTGCCACCACAGGGATCATCGGTGCCTCAGTTGTGCTTCTGGCCTTACTAGGCCTGCCGGTGATGACAGAGCACGGTTACGACAAAAGCCTCGCAGCAGGCACGGTATGCGCAGTTGGTACCCTCGGCATACTGATTCCCCCCAGTATCATGCTTGTATTGATGGCGGACAGGATGGCCATGAGTGTGGGGGATTTGTTTATGGGTGCCCTGTTACCTGGTGCCATGCTCGGAGGCATGTACATACTGTATCTACTGGGCGTCGGCCTGATCAAACCGGAGCATGCACCGGCCATTCCCGGAGAACCCATCGATCTGGCCGCGGTCTGGGATCTGGTGAAGGCTATTATTCCGGCAGCCGGACTGATCATGGCCGTTCTGGGCAGTATTTTCTTCGGCCTGGCCACCCCGACCGAAGCTGCTGGCGTAGGAGCGGCGGGAGCACTGCTTCTGGCACTCGCTCGCGGCGGCCTTAGCGGGTCAGAATTCCGCCAGGTCCTGCAAGAAACAACCCGCACCACAGCATTTATTTTTGCTGTGTTATTGGGCGCCACAGCATTCTCACTGGTGCTACGCGGTCTCGGTGGAGATGAGCTGATCGAGCGTGCTCTGTTGGGCCTACCGTTTGAGAGCAACGGTATTGTCATCTGTATCCTGTTGGCCACCTTCCTGCTCGGATTTTTCCTGGACTGGATAGAGCTGACACTGATCGTACTCCCCCTGGTATCGCCGGTGGTCATCAATCTCGGCTTTGACCCGGTGTGGTTTACCGTTCTGTTTGCCGTCTGCCTGCAGACCAGCTTTCTGACGCCCCCGGTAGGTTTTGCCATTTTCTACCTGCGCGGGGTGGCCCCGGAGGGATTTGATGTAGCCACCATCTACCGTGGCGTGATTCCCTTTATCATTATTCAGCTCATAGGACTGGTCATTATCTTCCAGTGGCAGGCGGTAGTAACCTGGTTACCGGCGCAAGCCTATGGACCCTAGGAAAATAGCCTGTCTCCTGGCCGGCATGCACTCGATGAGGGCGTTACACGGACCGAAATGGTGCAGTTTTCCAAAATTAGTATGTTCATTCTAACTTTTACCGGTACTGTCTCTCCCACGAGTCTTGCGGGAGCATTCTTTCGGACAGTTCAGCCGGCGCAATGCAGCAGTGGAGTGGGTCAACGCGGCCCATCGCAATACTGCGTTCTTCACAGGAGAGCCGTTTTACGCGACAAGGGAACCGTTGCGTATCCCCCACGCGTTCTCTCTTTATCTGCGTTATGCAGTTTAGGGTCACTTCGGTGGCCCTTTTTTTTGCCCACCACGCAGATTAGTATGCCCGTTCCCGTTATGAGGATTGTTCGATGAGTAATGACAAGAAAAGCAAGGTTTCAGACAAAGCGAGTGAAATTGCGCGCAATATCTGGCTCGCTGGTCTGGGCGCGTACGGCAAAGCCTTTGACGAAGCACAAAAAGGTGAGGAACAATCCGGCCGCAATCGCGACCGAGCTACATCCAGGCTCTTTCAGGACCTGGTCGAAAAAGGCTCCGAGCTTGAGGGCGATGCGCGGGAAACGCTTGAAGAAATCCGCGACACCCACACTAGCGCGGTAGAGGCGCGTATTCGCAAAGTTCGCGAGAACTTTAATCTCAGCAAATTCACCAGGGATAACGATGTTACCGAGCTGAAGGCCCGTATAGATGAACTTACAGCTACCGTTGAGTCACTGACAGCTGCCGTAGCCAAGCTGACACCTGTAAAGAAAGCGGCTGCCAAAAAGGCGCCGGCCAAAAAGGCTGCACCTAAAAAGGCACCGGCCAAGAACACTCTGGCAAAGAAGAAGCGGAAGTAAGGGGCGCCGGGCAGGCTGATGAAGACCCGGGACCGAATTCTGCACACCAGCCTTTTGCTGTTCAACGCCGAAGGCGAACCCAATACCACAACCGTGGACATTGCCCACGAGATGGACATCAGTCCGGGAAATCTCTACTACCACTTCAAAGGCAAGGACGTCATTATTGCCGAGCTTTTCCTGCAGTATGAATCCAGCATAGGCGAGATTCTCGAAGCACCTGTGGATCAAAGCCTCAAACTGGAGGACAACTGGTTTTATCTATACGTGGTTTTTGAAGAAATCTATAACTACCGGTTCTTTTATCGCAACCTGACTGATCTTATTGAGCGCTATCCAGCGCTGGGCAAGCGATTTCGCCGGATACTGGATCTCAAGGTTAGCGCGATCAAAGCCGTGTTGGCCAGTCTTTCTCAAGATGGAGAACTCTCGGCTGGTGAGGAAGAGCGCCTGGTGCTGGTGGATAACGTAGTGCTACTGCTCACCTATTGGCTGAACTACCAGGACCTGCGTGGCGAAAAGATGGAACCCGCACTGTTGATCCATCGAGGAGTTCTGCAGATACTGACAATGGCGGCACCGTATCTGGGTGACCAGCAGCTTGATTTTTATCACCAATGCCAGGAAATGTATGGCGCAATGGCGGTATCCTGATATGGAGATTTTCTGCGGATTGGGTGCCACTCCAGAGTGAGCCGAGAAGAGTAACCAACATGGGTTTTTACTGCCCCGATTGTGGCTATCGCAGCAAGAAGAAAATTCCGCACGTGCAGTGCCCGGCCTGCGATTCTACTGCTATTCAGTCAACCGGCAGGAGTCGTGACAAGCAGCTGCAGAGCCCGCGGCAAAGAAACCTCCGTCTGGTGATTCTCATCGCACTCTGGACCTTTCTGATAATCGAGATATATAACAAGCTTTACAACTGAACCTAGACGAATGTCGGTGCAATAATGCGGGCTTATTCCGATCCCTTATTCCCACCGATAACGCCGTAGTTACTGCCAATGCCGTGATCCTGATCTTCTTCTCTATCTGTCAGACTGAGGCTGAACTTGTCCTCTTCCTCCTCCTCTTCGCCACCTTCATTCGCAAACTTGATCTTGAGGCGTACGTTATTTGCGGAGTCCGCATTCTTCAGCGCTTCTTCCTCGGAAATCTTACCCGCCTTGTACAATTCGAACAGCGCAGAATCAAAGGTCTTCATACCAAGGTTTTCAGACTTCTGCATCACCTCTTTAATACCCTCAACTTCACCTTTCAGAATCAGGTCGGCAATCATCGGCGTGCCCAGCAAGATTTCAATGGCGGCGCAGCGCTTGCCATCTACCGTGGGGATCAGCCGCTGGGATACAAACGCCCGGAGGTTGGTCGACAAATCCATCAACAGCTGAGCCCGACGTTCCTCCGGGAAAAAGTTGATGATGCGGTCAAGGGCCTGGTTGGCGTTATTGGCGTGCAGCGTCGAGATAGCCAAATGGCCGGTTTCCGCAAAAGCCAGGGCATGTTCCATGGTCTCACGGTCCCGGATCTCACCAATCAGAATCACATCGGGTGCCTGGCGCAGGGTATTCTTCAATGCCGCGGCGTAGCTCCGGGTATCGACCCCGACCTCGCGCTGATTGATGATCGACTTTTTGTGCTTGTGCACAAATTCAACCGGGTCCTCAATGGTGATGATGTGGCCGGTACTGTTTGTGTTGCGATGGTCAATCAGCGCGGCTAGCGATGTCGACTTGCCAGACCCCGTAGCGCCGACAAACAACAACAATCCGCGCTTGGTCATGATCACTTCAGTCAGAATATCCGGCAGGTTCAAATCGCGATAATTGGGGATAGTCGTCACGATGTTCCGGCAGACCATGGCGACTTCGTTGCGCTGAATGAAAATATTCACCCGGAACCGACCGATCCCGGCAATGGACGTCGCGAGATTCATCTCGAGTTCGCGCTCAAACTCTTCCGTCTGGGTATCATCCATCAGCTTGTAAGCGATGGCCTTAACATCACCTGGTTTGAGTGCTTCCTTACTGAGTGGTTTCAACGACCCCTGAAACTTCGCACAGGGCGGTGCGCCCGTACTCAGATAAAGGTCGGAACCATCCTTGGTGGCCAATATGTTCAACATGGCGTCCAGATCGGGGATATTATCAGACATAGCTACACCCTTAACTTATCAGTTGTTATTTAACGGTAATGGTAATCGGTTCTGAAATTACGGGGGGCATATGAGGCACGTGTAAATGGTTACCCAGCAACAAGCGCAATATATGGGTACCTGGCTCCAGTTCAATAACGACTTCCGTCTGCCCACCGCCAAAGTGTTTAATCTGCTCGGTTGCCGGGAGTGGCAAAGTGAGATCCGGCAACTCGTCGACATCGATCAGCAAATGATGATGACCTGTGTTGCCACGCTCAACGCCCGCAGGGGCAACGCCCATATTGCGAAGTCCAAAACGCACCGTCACTGGACTGGATACCAGCGCTCCATTTTGCGGCGAAACAAAATAAACTGCCGCCGCCTCAGGCGCTGGAGAGCTCAACCCCTCGCCCGCCGCCGCCATTGCGAACACACCCAGTGCAGCGGCCATCAGGCAACTACAAACCCGCGATCGGATCATCCGCCAACTCTCCACGTTCGTGACACTACCAATACTTTAGCACCAAATTGCGCTCTCGTGTCCATGGGTCAACAGATTTGTACTACCCGAGTCCCTGCGCGCTTGGCGCGCCATACAACGACACCTATACTGGACCGCTATTGCCAACGGAGATGAAAGTATGGAAGACACCAGACCCACACCCCTGGTTGATGACCTGGAGGGAACTCGCCGCAAGCTACAGGACTGGTTCAGTGACAAACGCGGCTGTGAGGTGACCATACCCGATCTCAGTATCCCGGAGGCCACCGGGATGTCGAATGTCACCCTGTTATTCGAAACGCGCTGGCAGGAAGGCCAGGAATCCCATGCAGAACGCTGCGTGGGTCGCCTGCAGCCGGAAGTGGAAAAGCCGGTATTCCCCAGCTACGACCTCGCTGGGCAGTACCATGTCATGGCCGCAATAGGCGCCAACAGTGGCATACCAGTGCCGGAACTGCGAGGTCTGGAAACTGATCGCAGCATTCTGGGCGTGCCCTTCTACATCATGAAACATACCGATGGCCGAATTCCCCCGGACATGCCTCCCTATAACATGGACGGCTGGATGATGCATGACATCGGGGAGGAACAGCGGGCCAGTATCTGGAATGTCGGTATCGACACCATGGCCGCGTTTCACCAGCTGGACTTTGCCAGCCTGAGCCTGGATGGCGTATTCAAACTTGACGACCAAGAAACCCCGCTGGCAGCCCAACTCCGTTACTGGAGCGACTACGCCGACTGGGCATTTGACGGCGACCGACATATTCTGGGCGATGAGGCCATGGTCTGGCTAAATGCCAATAAGCCCGAGTTGCCCGCCACTCGACTTTGTTGGGGGGACTCACGCATGGGGAACATAATTTTTGCGGAGGACTGCCGTTCAGTTGCAGCGGTACTCGATTGGGAGATGGCCGTACCTGGCGACCCACTGCAGGATCTTGCCTGGTGGATATACCTGGATAGAACCTTCGCCGAGGGACTTGGCATGCCACGCCTGCCAGGTCTGCCTGACAGTGATGAAACGATAGCGCGCTGGTCGGCACATACCGGCGCTGATACCTCAGCATTTGGCTACTACACCATTTTCGCCGCCCTGCGCTATGGACTGATTCTGTCCAGAATCATGCATGCCTCGGGCCAGGATTCGGAAGTCCAGGACAACTTTGTCGTGCAAATGCTACGCAAGGTAATGGAAGAAAATACCTGATTGGCCCTGCTGACGCACAGGTCAAAAGGTATCGCTGACGGTCACCAGTACCTGAAAGCTGTCAATATCGTCGTCCGTCATCATGGGCATGGCGAAATCCAGATGCAGAACGCTGCCAACCTCAGCCCGTGAGGAAACAAACCGCAGGCCTACGCCCAGGTTGGCGAGCACGTCGCCATTGGAGCCGTTGTCTTCCCCGGAGAACCAGGCCCTGCCAACATCGAAAAATGCCGCGCCACCGACTCTCACCAGGTTAAACAGATGCCAGTCAGAGTAATAGCGTTGCTCCAGCGAAAATACAAAGCTGCGATCACCGGTTTGATACTTCTTTTCATAGCCCCGCAAACCGTTATCACCACCTAATGAGAGTTGCTGTTCGCCGGTGAGATTACGGGCGTAATCCAGGCGCAGCCTGCCGTACAACAACCATTTTTCTGACTGTCGGTAGTAGTAGCGAGCCTGCGTACTCACCCGCAGATTCTCCCAATCATCGCGATCGTTATCCCAGTTACCATCGAGGTCAAACCCGGTGGTAAACAAATGATCATCGTCAGCCCGCAGTGTATTGCTGTAGTGACCGGACAAGACCAGCTGATTGCGATCCCCTCGGATAGACTCAGAGGCCACCCCCAGCCTGAGGTTCCAGGCCGCGCCTATATACAAATCCTCGGTCCGCTGCAGGTTATTGAAATTCAGTGCGGTGCGATACTTGTCCTCGACCGACTGATACCCAATCCAGGGATAGAACAGCTCGCGGTCCTCAGGTAACTCGTCCGGTTGCTTGTTGGTATCAGAGCGCTCAAAAACATGATCCTCAACGTTGTACCCGAACAGCCAGCGCCCCACCTTGTTACCATCGCGCCCACGAGAAAAACCGGCGAACAGCGTGTGATCCTTCAGTTGATGTTCAAACTCGGCTGTCTCATCGCTGCGGAAGTACAGCGCATCTTCCCGGGTTTCCTCCTGATACCGCATTCCCACGGACCAGTGCGTATCCAGAGAAAAGAAGGGCCTGGCAAGGGTGACGCGTTTCAACTTCCCATCATCATTGTCGGAAAACACCACCGTACCGCGAAACCAGCTACCAAAAATAGCGGGATCACGGTAAAGCGCCGTGTATCCGTTACGCTCATCATCGGATTCCCGACGGATGGCGATAGCCTTGCCGGTCCCCAGAATATTGCTGTCGCGGATGCCGAATTCAGAGCTGTTACTGCCACCTGATCTAGACAGCGACACAGTCGGGAAAAAGGTCCAGGTGTCCCGTGTAATGACCTCGACATCCACTCTATCGCCACACACCCGGTATGCCCGCACCTTGGCGTCATATATAAAGCTGAGTTCACGCAGTATCCGCTCTGACTCTTTCAGCAGGCGTGCGCTGTAGGGCGCGCCGGAGGCAAACAGCAGTCGACTGGATACCACTGTATCGCGCGTAACCGTGCGCAAGCTATTGGCCCAGCGATACAGTCTGTTGTTCTCCGCTGGATTACTTTCATCAAACACATTGTGGCGACTGACCCGAATATCCCCCACCACTGCGGTGGCCGGAATATTATTCTCCAACGCCCGGTGTGCTTCAGATTCCTCGAAGCGAAAGCTCTCGGAACTGGTCTGCGCTGATGCCTCTACGCAAGCCTCATGTTCCGCCGCGAAACAGGTCTGGCCAATAACGCAGAGTGCAACACAGGCAAGCAAAGGGCTACCGTGTCGTTCGTGGGATGGGGTCCTGTGCATCCGAGGGGGATGTGAAATCGAAGCAGAAATGGCGGGTAACCTCGTCGTATTCACTGTCTAGTCTAGTGCGGTGTGAACCACAACTCCACCCTTGTCTTAGCTCCCCAACGACGATTAAACTGGCCGCCCAGCGCCGCACACCGAGCACGCCCGTTTTGAGCTTTTCCCAACGCCTGCAACTCCTCTCTGAACACAGCCATCTACTGACGGGCATAAAACGGGGGATCGAGAAAGAGAGTCTGCGCATCAACCCCGACGGTCGGCTATCCACAGAGCCACACCCGCAGGGACTCGGGTCCGCACTGACACATTCCTGCATAACGACGGATTACTCCGAAGCGTTGCTGGAATTCATCACGCCCGTCAGCACCAGTATCAGCGGTTCGCTGGGAAAACTGAGCGAGATTCATCGCTATGTATATGCCGAGCTGGATAATGAGCTGTTATGGGGTGCCAGCATGCCCTGCCTGCTGGAGGGCGATGAAGGCATTCCCATTGCCCGCTACGGCAGCTCCAACATCGCGACTATGAAACAGGTCTACCGGGCCGGACTTGGACATCGCTATGGTCGATTGATGCAGACTATCGCCGGTATTCACTATAATTTTTCCATGCCTGACGAGTACTGGCCCCTGGCCCAGGCTGCAGCTGGCGATACCAGGTCAGGGAAGACCTACCGTACGGAATCCTATTTTGGCCTGATCCGAAATTTTCGCCGCTATAGCTGGCTGCTCATCTACCTGTTCGGATCCTCGCCAGCGGTATGCAGCAGCTTTCTCCGCGGCAGTACCAGACACACACTGGAACCGCTTGATGAGCGCGGCAGAACCCTGCATGCACCGCTGGGGACATCGCTGCGAATGGGTGATCTGGGGTATCAGAGTAACGCACAAGGTGGCTTGAATATTTGTTACAACACCCTGGAAAACTATGTAGAGACGCTCCACAAGGCTATTACTACTCCACATCCGGACTACGAGGATATCGGCACGGTTGTCGACGGTGATTACCGACAGCTCAATACTGCGCTACTGCAGATAGAGAACGAGTTTTACAGTGCCATTCGTCCTAAACGGGTGACCCGATCCGGTGAAACGCCGCTGGGTGCTTTGTGTACGGATGGTGTTGAATATATTGAGGTGCGCTGTCTGGACATAAATCCGATGCTCCCGGTCGGTCTGGATGAGGTAGAAATACGATTTGTCGATACCTTCCTGATCTACTGTCTGTTATGCGACAGCCCAGCTTGTGATGACGCTGAAACACAGGCCATGGAGAGCAATCTCTTCAGGGTCGTCAATCGTGGTCGTGACCCGGAACTGCAACTGGTAGACGGGGCGGTGCAGCGATCACTGCCTTCCTGGGGTGAGGCCCTGCTGGTGGCGATGGAACCGATAGCCCAGGCTCTCGATTCTGCCCACGGTGGCGACGCCTATATATTGGCGCTGGAGTCTCAACGCGGCAAACTGCGCGACCCAGCGCTCACCCCTTCCGCTATGCTGCTGGCGGAAATGAATCAGCGCGACATGCCTTTCTTTCGATTGGCCATGGACTACTCGCAACGCTGGGCCATGGCATTCAAACAGGAGCCACTCAGTGCCGCTGTGCAACAGGCCTACGCCGAGGACGCGTGTGTTTCATTGCGCGCCCAGGAGCACATTGAAGCCTCGGATTCAGTTTCATTTGCGGAGTTTCTCGATGCCTATTACGCGCAGTACCAAGCCCTGCCCTGCTAGTCCGATACAGGGTAGGGAAAGGGCGGCATGAACCACCTCGCACATTTCCATCTCGCCAGCATAGCGGGGCAAGAAAACACACAGGGCCTGATTCTGGGGGCTCTGCAGGCTGACTATACCAAGGGGCCACTTTCACAGACCATAGACGCTGATCTGGCTCAGGGCATATTGTTGCATCGTCAAATCGATGGGTTTACCGACCAACATCCCGCCCTGCTCAAGCTGCGTCAGGCGTTTTCCAGACCGCTGCGGCGATACGCCGGCGTTCTGACTGACCTCAGTTTCGATCACTTTCTCGCCCACAACTGGGCTTTATACGACGACCGCGACCTCACCGAATTCTGCCATGGCATTTACCAGATACTGGCCGGGGACAATCAACGCCTGTGCCCGGACACCCGCAAGATGGCAGAGCGACTCAACCAGTATCAGGTGCTTACGCGTTATCGCAAATGGTCGACGATAGCCATCAGCGCACAGTGGGTTGGCCAACGTTTCAGTCGCGGCAATCCCTTCGACGACGTCAGCGTTGAACTGGACGCATTGTACCCACAGATTGAGCAGAGCTTTCTGAGCTTTTATCCAGAACTGATGCAGCGGTTCAGAATAGACATCAAACTCTGAACCTCCCTTGAGCGCAGCGGTCAAATCACCTAGAGTATGCGCCGCTTCAACACAGGATTCGTTTCATGTATCTCCACTTGTCACCCCGCGCCCTGAGTGGACTGATTGCCCTGGCTGCAGCCGCCTCCATGTCCTTTGCGCTGTACCTCCAATATGTAGACCACCTGGAGCCATGCCCGCTATGTATGACACAACGAATTTTTGTGGGCTTGACGGGTGTGTTGGCCCTGCTCGCCACAATCCATAATCCGGCGGGTACAGGGACAAGAATATACGCCGCTATCGGCGCGCTGACTGCACTGATCGGGGGTGCCTTCTCGGCACGTCACGTCTGGCTGCAAATGTTGCCACCGGAGCAGGTGCCGGCCTGTGGGCCAAGCCTCGGGTATATGCTGGAGACTCTGCCGCTGGGCGAAACCCTGACAATCATGCTGACGGGAGACGGGAACTGCGCCGAGGAACTATGGTCGTTCCTCGGCCTGAGTATTCCCGCCTGGACCTTATTGGTATTTGCCGCCTTTCTGGCGGCCAATATCCTGCTATTTGTCGGCGATAGAAACAAGCTCAACGTCGAATAACAGGGTGGCATTGGGCTCTATCATGCCGCCGTATCCACCTGGTCCATAGGCGAGATCAGAAGGGATAAACAGCTGCCACTTGTCGCCGACTTTCATCAATTGCAGCGCCTCTGTCCAGCCGCCAATCACCTGTGTCACACCGAAGCTCACTGTTTGGCCCCGTGAATAAGAGCTGTCAAATTCGGTACCATCAATCAGCGTTCCGCGGTAGTGCACTTCCACGGTATCCTCAGCGGCTGGAGTAGCGCCATCACCGGCTTGCAATACCTTGTACTGCAAACCGCTTTCCAGTGTAACAACACCCTCTTTGCCAGCATTCTCAGCCAGAAAGGCAGCTCCTTCCGCGGTATTCCTGGTGGCTGCAGCGGACTGTTCCGCTTGCAGTCGCTCGTTCTGGGCTTCCTGGAAGCTCTGCATCTCAGCCATGATTTCTTCCTGCGTCAATAAAGGGTCGTTGCCCTCAACCGCGTCGCGCAAGCCAGCTGCGAAGGCATCGACATCGATGGGCACACCATCAGCGGCCAATCGGCCACCCAGGTTATGTGCAATACCATAGCTGATGCGTTTGTCACTGTTGTCCAGCACGATGGGAGCAGCGGCTGCAGCATCGCTACTCCCGTCGGCAGAATTCTGCGGTTGGCAGGCGGCGAGTGCAGACACGGCAACCAGCGCTGCAATCTTCATGGTAGTTTTCATAGGTATGTCCTGTTCAGATTCCATCCCCGCGCCTTACGGCGGGCATGAAGTGGGTTGATTAAAGGGCCGGTATAGTACGGTTTATACGAACACACTGCCACCTGCCAGAAGACTCTGACAGCTAACGCCCGATGATGTTCCAGAGACACTGGAGCAGTTCGATAGCGCCGCGTCTTCGCTCAGTCGGCAAATGCTCGGTGAGAAAGAGGCCGGGCAATGCCTCGCCAATCTGTTGAAAAGAACTCTCATGGTCTCGCGCATAGACCCACAGCCAATCCTGTTCCAGTCGCTCTGCCTGTAGCTCGACATCTTTCAACAATTCATACCAACGACTTCCTGCCGTCCGAAGTTCCGGGTTGGCTGGCAGCTTGCTAAGATAGCGTTTCTGGGCGCAGCGCACATCTCGTAATCTGTTGACCACAGTTGTCTGCCAGGGAGCGAGCGCGGCGCGAATAAAGATCAGCGTCGAGGCGTCCAGTGCTTTACCTCTCCCGGCGAGAAAACCCGAATAGAGTACGAGATTAATATTCAGACCATATTCATCCTGCAGGCGCAGGCACGTGTCTGCTACGTCCTCCCGGGCGTAGAGGGCAATCGAAAATGTCCAGAACGGATTTTCCTGCAAATTCACCCTCCTCATTGTTTGATTTCAATGACAGAATAGCGCCGGCCTCGTCCCGCTGCCTATCAGCGCGATGCCGGGAACTCTATACTGATCGCCCGCATAATACTCCCCTGCCATTATAGCGGCAGCGCGGAAGTACCCGGGAAATGGGACATCCTTCAACAGAAACGAGCACCATGCTAGAAATAAAACAGATCAGATTGCAGCGCGGCCCCAAGGTACTGCTGGAGAATTGCGATCTCAATGTGTACGACGGCCAGCGGGTCGGCGTCATAGGACCAAATGGTAGCGGTAAATCGAGTGTATTCGCGGTTCTAACCGGCGCACTGGAAACCGACAGCGGATATATCAGCAGCCTGGAAAACTACCGCCTGTCGCACATGGCACAGGAAGTGGTGGCCAGCCCCAGACCCGCGCGTGACTACGTAATCGATGGCGACAAACGGCTGCGCGAGATACAGCTGCGCCTGGAACTGGCGGAAACCGCCGACGACTATCAGCAGATTACATTGCTACATGCAGAACTCGACCATATAGATGGCTACACCGCCGAGCGTCGCGCCGAGGCGCTGTTGCGGGGCCTGGGCTTCGCACACGAGGAATGCGAGCACCCGGTGGACAGTTTTTCAGGGGGGTGGCGCATCAGACTGAACCTGGCCCAGGCCCTGATGTGCCCCTCCGACCTGCTGCTTCTGGATGAGCCCACCAACCACCTGGATCTGGACACCACTCTGTGGCTGCAGGAATGGCTGGCCCAGTATCGCGGCACATTATTGATGATTTCACATGATCGGGATTTCATCGACGCGGTGTGTGACACCATTGTAGCGGTGGAGCACCAGAAATTGAGCAGCTACCGCGGCAACTACTCAGCCTACGAACTTCAGCGCGCAGAGCGGCTCGCTCAGGAGCAGGCCAACTATGCAAGGCAACAACGCCGCGTCGCGGAGATCGATGCATTTGTAAGGCGGTTCCGCTATAAGGCCACCAAGGCGAAGCAGGCGCAGAGTAGACTAAAGGAACTGGAGCGCATGGAAATTATTGCGCCGGCCCACATTGATTCCCCTTTTCATTTCAGCTTTATACCTGCAGATAGAACCAGTGACCCCATCATAAACCTAAGTGAAGCCAGCCTTGGCTACGACGCTGAACCCATCTTGAGTGGCGTGGATATCGCACTTCGCCCAGGTAGTCGAATCGCCCTGCTGGGAGCCAACGGGGCGGGTAAATCGACGCTGCTCAAGGCACTCGCTGGCGAGCCCGTCATACTCTCTGGGGAGAGAGTCACTGGAGCCCACTGCAGCATCGGTTACTACAACCAACATCAACTGGAGGCTCTGGACCTGGAAGCCAGCGCCTTGCTGCATCTGCAACGCCTGCGCCCCAACGTCCGTGAGCAGCAGATCCGGGACTTTCTTGGTGGGTTCAACTTTCACGGTGACGCGGCCACGGGTTCGATCAAACACTTTTCCGGGGGTGAGAAAGCCCGGCTGGCCCTTGCCATCATAGTGTGGCAGCGACCTGGGCTACTTATTTTGGACGAACCAACCAACCATCTCGACCTGGAAATGAGGCAGGCACTGACCGAGGCCATCCAGGGATACGAGGGTGCACTGATTCTGGTTTCCCACGACCGCTACCTGCTGCGCAATAGTGTCGACACACTGTTGCTGGTGGAAGACGGCCGTGTCGAAGAGTATAAGGAGGACCTGGGCACTTACGAGCGCTGGTTACTAACCCGCGATCACGCACGCGACTCAAAGCAGGCGCCGACGCGATCCGAACCAGCCTCGCGCCCGCAAAAGCGTCGTGGTACAGCGCAGCGGCGCGATCAGCAGCGGCCGCTGCAACAAGCTATCAAGCGAAATGAAAACGAGATGGAAAACATTTCTCAAGAGATTGCGCAAATTGAGATCACACTCACGGACACAACCCTCTACGAAGAAGGCAACAAGGACCACCTGCAACCACTTCTTATTGAACAATCGCGGCTGAGCAACCGGCGCAGTGAACTTGAGGAAGAGTGGCTAGCGCTACAGGAGTCCCTGGAGGAGATGCAAAACTCACACTAATCGATCGCTCTTGAGTAACGTCCGTTTAGCGTCCGCGCTGAGTTTTTTCAGTTCGGCTTCCCGCCTGCTGGCCGCCGCCCGATCCGGGCAGGTTTCCGTATATACCAACTCCACAGGACGCCGCGCACGAGTATAGCGGGCACCACCTGCGCGCAGGCCATTGTGTTCGTCGATACGTCGATCCAGATCAGTAGTAATGCCACAATATATGGACTGGTCGGCACATCGCAGCAAATACACAGACCACATGTTCAATCACCCCGGCGCCATTGATGTACGCGCTCCACCCAGGACAGCAGGCCCTCGGGTTTACGCGCCTTGCGCCATTCACTCGCAACAAATTTACTACTCTCGGTGAGCGTGGGGTAGACATGAATTGTGCCCATAATCTTTGCCAGCCCCAAACCATGGCGCATGGCCAACACGTATTCTGCCAACAATTCCGCGGCGTGATAGCCGACCACGGTGGCCCCCAGTATCCGGTCACTACCGGAGGCGGTCAGCACTTTTACATAGCCATGAGCCTCACTGTCAGCCATGGCACGGTCCAGATCATCGAGGTCATAGCGGGTTACCTCGTAGGACACACCCGCTGCCTCCGCCTCGGTTTCGCTCATTCCCACCCGCGCGACTTCCGGGTCGGTAAAGGTAGCCCATGGCACCACTGAATAGTCGACCTTGAAACGCCAGGCCCAACCAAACAGAGCGTTAACCACAGCGAACCAAGCCTGATGGCTGGCCATATGAGTGAACTGATAGGGGCCGGCAACATCGCCACAGGCGTAAATGGTAGGTATGGTCGTTTGCAGATAGTCATTGACGGCAATGGTGCCCGTGTTGTTCAGCTCAATACCCAGGGCTTCCAGCCCCATGTTTTCGACATTGGCGCGACGACCGATGGCCACCAGCAATCTCTCGAAGGGTAAACTCACTGTTTCACCTTCCACATCAAATTCCGCAACGCCACCTTCCGGCGTGGTCGCAAAACCCACCGCACGGTAGCCAGTGCGAACATCGATACCGGCTTTTTCAAAGGTGGCATCAAGGTGAGCACTCACGTCCGGATCTTCCCGGGGTAACAAGCGGTCTGCCATATCCACCAGCGTCACCGCTGTGCCCAGGCGGGAAAATGCCTGTGCCAATTCACAACCAATAGGACCGGCACCCATGACCAGCAAACTTGACGGCTGCTGCTCCAGTCCCCACAAACTGTCTGAAGTGAGGTAATCGATGGTGTTCAGCCCAGGGATAGGAGGCACAAACGGTCTCGCACCACTGGCTATTACGATTTGGCGGGCACTGATCCGTCGACCATTCACTTCCACCTCCCAGGGAGAGACTATTGTGGCCTCACCCTGGACACAATCAACACCCAGCCCGGTGTACCGTTCAACGGAATCATGCGGCTCTATATCTTTTATGACCTGCTGCACTCTGGCCATCACCTTGGGGAAATCCACGCCATGGTTGCTGACCCGCAAGCCGAATTCAGCGGCCCGGTTAATGTAGTCATTTATTCGCGACGAACGAATCAATGCCTTGCTGGGCACGCATCCCGTGTTGAGGCAGTCCCCTCCCATCTTCTCACGTTCGATCAACGTAACTTTCGCCTTGACCGTCGCTGCAATCAGCGCGCTGACAAGGCCCGCAGACCCTGCGCCAATGACAATGAGATTCGTGTCAAACCGGGACGGTCGCTGCCACGCTGCGAGCTGTCTGCGTCTCGCCAGCATTGACAACAACCTCTTGGCCAGTAGCGGAAACACGCCCAACAGGACAAAACTAAACAGCAAGCCGGGGGAAAGTATGCCGCTGAGGTCCTGCAGCTGCGCCAACTGCGTTCCGGCGTTAACGTATACCGCCGTGCCCGCCAACATACCAAGTTGACTGACCCAATAAAATTGCCACAACCCGAGCGGCACCAGGCCCATTAGCAGATTGACGACGAAAAAAGGAAATAGAGGCACCAGTCGCAGGCCGAACAAGTAAAACGTACCTTCACGCTCAAAACCGTTGTTTATGGCGGACAGCTGCGACTGAAAGCGCTCCTGCACCCAATCACGCAACAGCGTGCGAGATACCAGAAAAGCCAAGGAGGCGCCGATGCTGCTGGCAAATGAGACCAGCAGCAACCCCTGCCAAAATCCGAAGATGGCACCCCCTGCCAATGTCAGGGCAGCCGCACCGGGCAAAGACAATGCGGTAATGCAGATATAGCCCAGCAGGAAAACCAATGATGCAAGCCATGGCGATTCTTCGCGCAGCGACTGCATCCGAGCCAGCTCCGCACGCAGCGCTTCAATCTCGAGATACCTGCCCAGGTCGAGCAGGAAGAACAGCGCAATTCCCACGACAACCAGTAACAGGATAATGCGTTGGGTACGATTCATGGACATTCTCACTTCAGGTTTATGACTATGGCTGCGTTATCGGACAAGCCCACGCTGCATTGGTTGCACAGCGATGCTATGTCATCAGTTCTCGAGACAGAAGCCGAACACGGCTGTCCCACTTGGAGCCGTCGTTTTTCGCCCCCATCTCCACTACCCGGCCAGTAATGTCCCGGTACAGCATCAAAAAATGATGCCCTAATCGTTAACGGCGATATTGTTCACACTTTTTGGGTGGTATGATTGCCAGCCATTGTACAGTTTACCCAACTTCAAAGAACTAACGCGTTCCAACCCCCCCCGGAGGAAAACATGAGCGACCAAATAGTCCACGTAACCGATTCCAGTTTCGACGACCAGGTAATTAATTCTGACATTCCTGTGCTGGTCGACTTTTGGGCAGAGTGGTGTGGCCCCTGCAAGATGATTGCACCAGTTCTGGAAGAGATTGCCGCTGACTACGAAGGACGACTAAAGATTTGCAAGGTGGATGTTGACTCCAACCCCGAGACCCCACCCAAGTTTGGCATTCGCGGCATACCTACTTTGATCGTTTTCAAGGGCGGCGTTCCGGAGGCCACCAAGGTTGGCGCACTTTCACGAACGCAACTCAGTGAGTTTGTGGACTCCGCCATCTAGGTCATAGCCGGTCTTGCCCGGTTTTAAGTCGGGCCAGACCATTTCATATTTTTGCAACTGGAGCTGGACGACTGCCACGGGTCGTGCTAACTTTGCTAAAAGTACGCGGTCCACGTGTACAAATAACAACTCCAAACTCTTAACCCTGACTGTTTCTACCTCCGTATCGCGCCCGTCTGTGTGCGAATAAAACGTTCCCCCATCCAATCTACTGACTTATCCCTATGAATCTGACTGACCTTAAAACCAAACCAACTTCCGAAATCATTAACATTGCCAAGGAGATCGGGCTCGACAATGTCGGCCGCTCACGCAAGCAAGAGATCATATTCTCGATCTTGAAAAAGCACGCTAAGAGTGGCGAGGACATCTACGGTGACGGAGTGTTAGAGATCCTGCAGGATGGGTTCGGCTTTCTGCGATCTGCCGATTGCTCCTACCTCGCTGGCCCGGATGATATTTATGTATCTCCCAGTCAGATAAGACGGTTCAATTTACGCACCGGCGATTCCATCGCCGGAAAGATCCGACCGCCAAAGGATAGCGAACGATACTTCGCACTGCTCAAGGTTGAAGAAGTCAACTTTGCCGCACCGGAAAAATCAAAGCAAAAAATCCTGTTCGAAAACCTGACGCCGTTATTTCCCAACGAGCGCCTGATACTGGAAACTGGAAACGGCAGCACAGAGGATTTGACGGGGCGTATCATCGATCTGGTCGCACCCATCGGCAAGGGTCAGCGAGGATTGCTGGTCGCACCACCCAAGGCCGGTAAAACCATCATGATGCAGCACATTGCGCAAAGTATCATTCGCAACAATGCGGAATGCTATGTCATCGTACTGCTGATCGATGAACGCCCCGAGGAAGTGACCGAGATGCAGCGTACAGTGCGCGCCGCCGAAGTCGTTGCCTCAACCTTCGACGAACCCCCATCACGCCACGTACAGGTGGCAGATATGGTGATTGAAAAAGCCAAGCGCCTGGTCGAACACAAGCGCGACGTTGTGATTCTTCTGGACTCCATCACCCGCCTGGCACGAGCCTACAATACGGTTATACCTAGTTCTGGTAAGGTTCTCACCGGTGGTGTTGACGCCCACGCTCTCGAACGCCCCAAGCGCTTTTTTGGCGCGGCTCGAAATATTGAAGAGGGGGGCAGCCTGACCATCATCGCCACAGCTTTGATCGAAACCGGATCGAAGATGGATGAAGTAATCTACGAGGAATTCAAGGGAACGGGTAACTGTGAACTTCATCTCGATAGAAAGATCGCGGAAAAACGCGTCTACCCCGCCATCAATATTCGTCGCTCCGGCACGCGTCGGGAAGAGTTGCTCACCGCCGAAGACGAATTGCAGCGTATGTGGATTCTGCGCAAGCTTCTGCACAGCATGGAAGATCTGCCAGCGGTCGAATTTATCCTGGATAAACTCCGGGATACCAAAACTAACGAAGAATTTTTCATGTCCATGAAACGGAAGTAATAGTTTCGGGTCAGCGCCTGAAACCCCGAGATGAAGTATTCTGATCTGAGAGAGTTTATTGCGTTCCTCGAACAGCGCGGAGAACTGCGCCGCATCACTCACGCGGTGGACCCCAATCTCGAAATTACCGAAATCTGTGATCGCACACTGCGTCTGGGGGGACCAGCGCTGTTGTTTGAAAATGTCATAGGCCACACTACACCGGTGCTGGCAAACCTGTTCGGCACAGAGCAACGCGTTGCACTGGGCATGGGACGAGATAGCCTAACAGCACTGCGGGAAGTGGGCGAAGTACTCGCCTTCCTGCGACAGCCGGACCCGCCCCGGGGACTGAAAGACGCCTGGGACAAGGTACCTGTGTTCAGGCAGGTATTGCATATGTCACCCAAGGTAGTTCGCAATGCGCCCTGCCAAACCCATATACATCGCGACGAGCAGGTAGATCTCAATACGCTGCCCATACAAACCTGCTGGCCGGGAGATGCCGGCCCACTGATCACCTGGCCACTGGTTGTGACCAAGGGCCCGGAAAAAGAGCGTCAGAATCTGGGTATATATCGTATGCAACTGTTGGGTCGCAACCGTTTGATTATGCGTTGGCTGGCGCATCGCGGTGGCGCACTGGATTATCGCCAGTGGCAACAGAATCACCCGGGAGAACGCTACCCTGTCGCCGTTGCCCTGGGTGCCGATCCGGCAACCATTCTCGGCGCCGTAACTCCGGTTCCTGACACGATCTCGGAGTATGGATTCGCAGGTCTGCTGCGCGGATCTCGAACCGCGGTCACAGAGTGTGTTTCGGAGCTTTGCCGTGAATATGGCTTACAGGTTCCCGCCAGCGCAGAGTACATTCTCGAGGGCTACCTGGAGGCTGACGACACGGCGGCGGAAGGTCCCTTCGGTGACCACACCGGCTACTACAATGAGGTGGAACAGTTTCCGGTATTTACTGTGACCACACTGACCCATCGCGAGCAACCCATATACCACAGTACCTATACCGGCCGGCCGCCGGACGAACCCTCCGTACTGGGGGTCGCCCTGAACGAAGTGTTCATTCCTATTCTGCAACGCCAGTTCCCGGAGATTGTGGATTTTTACCTGCCCCCCGAGGGCTGCTCCTATCGCATGGCGGTAATCACAATGAAAAAGGAATACCCGGGGCACGCAAAGCGGGTCATGCTGGGAGCGTGGTCCTTTTTACGCCAGTTCATGTACACCAAATTTCTCATAGTGACCGACGATGACGTGGATGCACGCAACTGGCAGGACGTGATTTGGGCCATGACCACACGCATGGATCCACGCAGGGATTCGGTGTTCATAGACAACACCCCGATAGATTATCTGGACTTTGCCTCACCGGTATCCGGGCTTGGCTCCAAGGTAGGCTTTGATGCCACTAACAAATGGCCCGGTGAAACAGACCGCGAGTGGGGTCAGCCAATCGCTATGAAACCCGAGGTTGTCTCCCGCATAAACGAGATCTGGCAGGAACTTGGTATCGAATAACTCCCGGCATCGCCCGCTTGCTTTCTTTTGTTATCGCGCCGGCTTCCGTGGCAGAGGTAGTGCTGGCAGATTTGGCTCACTTAATAAAAGGCCTCGCTGAAAATACCCATTGCTCTGCGCGTGATCTCCCAGAGCGGCAAGAAGACGCCCAAGTTCCGCACAGGTTTCCGGTGTCTGCAGTAGCTTGTGACTGGACTGGAAGTATTCTCTGGCTTTACCCCACAACTGATTGCGCAATGCCAACCGGCCTGTGCACAGCAATAGCTCGCCATTGTTGGGTCGATCCCGCAACCACCCTTCAGCCAGAACCAGTTGTTTGTACACATCGACACCGGCGGTGAGGCCGTACAATCTTACCAGTTCGTCATCCCATGATTTTTTCAGCTGGCGCGTCAGTATTTTCTCAGCCTCCGCATCCCCACCACTCTCCAGCAACAGGCGGACAAACACAGCAATCACCCCGACCTGTCGACGCTGCTCTTCTGCCAGGGATTTCCAGGCGTGTCGAACAGCCTCCAGTTTTCCCGCACTGCCTTCAGAGCTCTTGTCTTTCAGGGAGGATTGCAAACAGGCCCGTCCTGTTGCGTTTCGCAACGCGAGCAGACGCGTTTCATCCAGGATGTGGTATTTTTTAAGTTCCGGCAGCAATTCATTGAGATTCTGCCAATCCTGCTTTTGTTCATATATGTGTAACAGCATTTCCAGCATGCGAGGATGCTTCGCTGCCTTATCTCTAACCCGCATCAATGTGGCCAGAGCGTCCTCAAATCTGTCGCTGTCCAATTGCATCTGGGCGCGTGTGAGTTCAATCACGACGTCAGCCTTCTTATCTTCAGCCGCGGCCTGACGCAGCAGTTTCTGCGCCTGTTCACCATCCCCCAGCCGAGCGCTGGCACGGGCGGCCAGCAGGTAATTCAGCACCGGCGTTGCGCCATGCTTGGCTCCGGCCAGCAATTGCCGCCGGCCGCGGGACCAATTGCCCGCGATGAAATTTATCAGCCCGGCGGAGGTCCTCTGTTGACTGCGTCGGCTGTTACGCGACTCAGACCAGCTGCTGAAATAGCCACCAGATGACAGTGCCCGCCGCCAGGCCCGCAATAGATAATGAAGGGCGAAAAATATACTGACCAGCAGAATCAACGCCAACCAGAAGCTGGTTTCGACAGTTGTGCGGCCATAGGAAATCAGGACATAACCGGCATCGTATTCGATCAAAGCTACCAGACCAACCGCCGCCAGACCGGTGATTAAGAGTATTAGCAGTAAACGCCTCACTGATCGGTCTCTTCAACGGCTGCTGCTGAACCAACTGTCACTGAACCGGTCACGGCTCCATGCACCTGATCAATATGCGCTTTGAGCACCGTCAGCGAACCCGAGATGTCCGGCAGGTCTCTGGTAACTGGCACGGCCATCAATGCAGTCAGCTCTTCATCGATGGCGGCGACTCCGCGCTCATTCAATTTGAAATAGGTGTTCAGCCAATGAATCGCCTTCGCCAGACTGGCTCGATACAACTCGCCATTGCCCGTCAACAGTGAGGCCTGTGCCTGCTCGAGGACCAGCCTGAGATTCTGCCGGGCCAGGTGCTCCCACTGCGGCGACACCAGCGGTTCATACGCAGCTTCCCGGCGCCGGATCACCAACATCTGGCTCAGTTTGTCCATGCCTGCACGCATGCCGGACTGCAGTCGACCCGTCCAGGTGTCCTCCGCTATCTCCTTGCGAGCTGCCACTACCCGTTCGGGAATCACAAACATGGGCAGTGCCTCCACCTGGCCTATCAATGCCTCGATTCGCAGCCAGGTTCCCTCGGTATCCGGGGTACCCGTCGCGCGCAATGCCGCCACATCAGCGGCAACGGCTGCTCTCACCTCATGCAAACGGGGACTGTCCATTTCCAATAATATGTTGTCCGCTGCCAACAACAGGGCCACGGAACCCCCAGTGTCGCCACCCAACAACAGTCGCTGGTTTCCCAGGCGCAGCAGGTACTCAGCCTCCGCCAGCAGCCAATCTCCCCGATCTGTGGTCGCCATTTCTGCCAGCCGCCGCAGCTGTTCCCGCTGCGACTGTTGCACCGCTATCAGTGCCTGCTCCTGTTCTGCGCGCCACAGCTCGGCACCCTCTTCAAATTCAATTTGCGCGCTCTCCAGTGCCGCGGTTCCCGCGGCACGCCCTATCTGATCCCGTTCCAACATATCCAGCCTGGCGGCCATTTCGTCGAGTCGCGGCTCCTTTTGCCACAGCAACCAGGCAGACCCTCCGGATGCCACCAGCGCTGCCAGGATCAACATCCACAGCACAAAGCTCGCCAGACGGCCACCACGCGAACGCCTGGGGCCATCGGCAAGAGTGGGTTTTGCAGGCTCTGGCCTGGATTGTTCCGGGGCGGGTACCACGTTTTTCGCCGTAATTTCACTGTCAGATTGTTCTGTTTCGTCCACTAATTCACCTATGCATTGGAATCGGTTGGGGTCGATCGGGTGCTGTGCCACTCCAACGCGGCGGACACCATCGCCTCGTCGGTGGGATTGGCCGCCTGAACAACACGGTGAAAACCTCGCGTCCGCGCGGCCTCGGCATTCCGCTCGCCTGCGACCAGAACCGGAATCTCACAGATTGCACCCCAGTCTGCTTCAGGCACCAAATGCTCCATATTGTTCAGCGCTTCTCCACTGCTCAGCAAGATCAGCTCAATTGACGCCTCAGCAATTGTCGCTGCAAGGGGTGCTCCTGACAACCGCGGAATACTGCGCTTATAAACTTCAAGATGAGACAGTTGTGCACCACGGTCGCGAAGTGTGTCGGCCAATACGGTACGCCCACCACAGCCGCGCACCAACAATATGCGCTGGCCCGCCAGGTTAATAAAATCGGGGTGGGCGAGTAACTCCTCGGAATTCATTGCCGTTCGAGCCTCGTGTTTACGCACCACAACACCGTATTCAGTCAACGCGCGCTCTGTCGCTGCACCAATCCCGTACCAGGCTGGCGCGATGGGCAGTTGTGGCCAGATATCCGCGATAACCGCCATACCCAAACGTACGGCATTGGTACTCACGAAAATGACACGATCGATACCATCTAACTCATAAATCAACCGCTTCTGTTGGTCGCTGACCTCGGCAAGAGGTTCTATTTCGATCAGGGGGATGGAAACCGGGTTAAATCCGCTCCGCTTCAGCATATCTGACAGTGCAGCGGCCTGGGCCCGGGGCCGGGTAATAAGCAGCGCTGGTTTGCCCGCGCTAGCCGCCATATACCGCGGCCAGAATATCGGCGGCACCCTGCGCGAGTAGATTCTCCGCGAGCCCGATTCCCAGGCTCTCGGCCTCGTCAATCGACGCACTTCCGGCTGCGGTGAGTAAAGTCTTCCCGTCCGGCGAACCCACCAGGCTACGCATCTGCAGGATTGGATTGCTGCTGTCATCGATTTCCGCAAAGGCGGCGATTGGAACCTGGCAGCCACCTTGTAACTTCCTCCCCAGCGCTCGTTCAGCCGCCACGCAGATAGCAGTCGAATGATGGTGTAGCGGTGCAATCAGCTGTGCCACCGCCGCGTCGTCACGACGTAACTCTATCCCAACTGCGCCCTGCCCCCCTGCGGGCAAAATCAGTTCTGGCTCCAGGCAGGACGCTATCCGCTGCTGCATACCCAGGCGCAGCAGCCCAGCGCTGGCCAGAATAATGGCGTCGTAGTCACCAGCGTCCAGTTTTGCTAGCCTGGAGTTCACGTTACCACGCAGGAATCGAACGACCAGATCTGGTCGGTACCGCAACAACTGGCATTGCCGGCGCAGGCTGGAGGTGCCCACAATCGCGCCCGGCGGCAATTGGCTGAGGTCGGTATAACGGTTGCTTACCAGTGCATCCCGCGGATTTTCCCGGAGGCAGATGGTACCGATATGCAATTCGTCCGGCAGATCCATGGGTACGTCTTTCATGGAGTGAACGGCGATGTCGGCGCGCTGGTCCAACAGCGCCTGTTGCAGCTCCTTAACGAACAGGCCCTTACCACCCACTTTGCTCAGTGGTGTATCCAGCAGCTGGTCTCCGCGGGAGGTAATCCCCACCAATTCGACGCGCAAATCCGGGTGGCGCTGCTGCAGTTCAGTTTTCACAAATTCTGCCTGCCAGAGCGCCAAGGGACTTTGACGTGTGGCAATGCGCAGTGTTTGATTCATGGGCGTGAAGGGATAAACCGGCTGTATCCACATGATACGGTATCGTCCGGGGCATCACCAATCCTCAGGGTGTGCTGTTATACTGTGGTAGCAATTATCACCGCCATACTTAACGAGTACCGCGCACGAAATGAAAGACGAGCACAGCACCAGCAAACTGTGGGGGGGCCGATTTAACGAACCCACCGACGAATTCGTTAAACGCTTCACAGCATCCGTGGATTTCGACCAGCGTATGGCCGCGGAAGATATCAGGGGATCACTGGCCCACGCCCGGATGCTCGAGAAAGCCGGGATTCTGAGCGCGGAAGAGCTTGACTCCATTCACCATGGCCTTGAGGAAATCGCCCAGGAGATCGCGGCTGGCACCTTCCCCTGGTCGGTAGACCTCGAAGATGTGCACATGAACATCGAAGCCCGCCTCACCGACAAAATCGGCCTGGCGGGCAAAAAGCTGCACACCGGCAGATCGCGCAATGATCAGGTGGCCACGGACATCCGCCTTTATCTGCGCGGCAGCATCGACCGCATAGGCGCTGAGCTGACGCGACTGCAAAGCGGACTGGTGCAAATGGCCGCCGACAATTCCGCTGTCATCATGCCCGGATTTACCCACCTGCAAACGGCGCAACCGGTGAGTTTTGGCCACCACTTGTTGGCCTGGAATGAGATGCTGGAGCGTGACTACGATAGACTCAGTGACTGTCGCGTCCGCCTGAATCAGTGCCCCTTGGGAGCCGCCGCACTGGCGGGCACCAGCTACCCCATAGACCGGTCGCTGACCGCCGAATTGCTGGAATTCGACAAGCCTACAGAAAATTCTCTGGATTCCGTGGCCGACCGCGATTTCGCGATCGAGTTCTGCGCCTTAGCCGCCATCCTGCTCACCCATATGTCACGATTTTCCGAAGAACTCGTGTTGTGGTCATCAGCGCAGTTTGAATTTATCACGCTGCCAGATCGATTCTGCACCGGTTCCTCCATCATGCCCCAGAAAAAGAACCCCGACGTTCCGGAACTGGTGCGAGGAAAGACCGGGCGGGTAAACGGTCACCTGATCTCATTGCTGACGCTAATGAAGAGTCAGCCATTGGCGTACAACAAGGACAATCAGGAAGACAAAGAACCCCTTTTCGACACCATCGACACCGTGCTGGACTGCCTGCGCGCCTACGCCGACATGGTACCCGCCATTGAGCCACGGCCCGAACAGATGCGGTCCGCAGCGACACGTGGATTCAGTACGGCCACAGATCTTGCCGACTATCTGGTCGGTCGCGGACTGGCGTTTCGAGACGCTCACGAGGTGGTAGGTCAGGCGGTGGCGCACGGCGTGGCCACTAATCGAGATCTGTCCGAGATGAGCCTGGAAGAGCTACAGGGCTTTTCCGACGCGATTACCGAGGACGTATTCTCGGTACTCACACTGGAGGGCTCCGTGGCGGCAAGAGACCATTACGGTGGTACGGCCCCGGCACAGGTGCTGGCCGCCGCCGCTCGCGCTCAGACCAAACTGGATCAACGCGCCTGACGCTAGCCGCGTGGCTGATTCAGGGACGATAGCTGAGCCCGGCAAAAAAGCTGATATCAGGTGATCTGTCCACAGCCAGGTCTTCGCTGAAGCCCAGTTGCATGCGCCAGCGCTCAGACGCCTGCCAGTGAGCCCCCAATGAAAGCTGAAACGTTGGTTTACCGAGCTGCGGCAAATCACTGTCGTAGAGCCGTCCATGTGAATCAGTTTGTGCCACCAGTGTAAACGTCCCATTGACCCGCCAATCGAGACTGGAGGATGCATACCAGGTAGCCGATTCCGGGCCCATGGGCAGCAGCGATGAATCTCCCAGGCGCAATACGCCACCCTGGAGATGCCAGGACATATCATAATCCGCCAGTGTGTCGCGATCACTGAACCGCAGCCCCAGCGAGTAATCCGTCTCGCCGCTACCCAGCCAATCCTCCTGCTTGCCGCTACCCATTCGCACACCCGCCGCGATGCTAAGTTGCCTGCCCCCCTCCGACCAGGCCTGATAACTAAGAGTCAGCGAGGGCTCCCCCATTCCTTTCACCGAGCGTCGTAAATTGCGCCGGCCGCCATTGCCATCCTCGAACAAAAAATGCAATTGATCCTGTTCCGCTGCACTGCGACCGCCGCCAGGCAGCCCAAACAATTTGTGCCAGTCCTCCACCAGCTCATCGAGTTGCCCCCCCCGATGCTGCAGCCAGGGAATATCCACCTGCAGTTCCCAGCGTTCACTTAGTCCGTAGCGTATTCGCATATCCAGGCGCGTGGTCTCACCATCAAAGGACACCGATTCACCGCCTCGGTTGGCGTCGGTGAAGTGATTTGAGATTCCGCCCTGAATATCCAGCGCCCAATGGCCCGCCGGTAGTTGCAATGCATCGCGATGAACAGGAATACCATACAGCGCCGACACCGGACTGTTATTCATCACATTGAGCGGTTGCGCCTGCAAAGCCGGACAGGTGACGGCGATCAGTAACAAGGCCAGACGGCCCATGCCAAGTCCCACAAACTCGCGATGTACCATCAGGCATCAAGCCCGCTTACGTCCAGCCCGGCCTGGCTCTGCAGTGAATCCGCCATCAAATCACCGAAGGAGCGGCCGGAGCGGGTACAACGCCAGATATCGGCGGCATCCAGTTCAAAATGATACCCACCGGAGCGAGCAGCCAACCACAATTGTCTGGTCGCAGATTGACGCGACAGAATCATACTGCTGCCATTCTCAAAGGTTAGCGTCAGCACACCTCCAGCCTCGTCAGCATCCACGTCCGCATCTGCTGCGTCAGCAGCGTCTTCCACCAGGGCTTCCAGGCGTTCCAGGGTGTGATCCACACGTTGGTGAAACTCGGCCTCTGTCATTGATATCAACTCCGGCAAGTACTAGAAAATGTAAGGTCAGAAATAGCTCGCTATCCCTGCTCGCGGTCATCGTAACTCGCCGCTATAATAGGGCGTTTTCACACCCGGAAACAGCATATGCGACCCCTTCTGACCCTTTGTATCCTGTGCTGTCTGCTCGTGGCCTGCGGCCAGAAGGGCGACTTATTGATTCCGCAGAACGAACCTGCGGCTCCGGAAACGAATCCCTAGAGCGCACCCTCCGACTCTGCATGGCAACCACCACCGGGGTCTCTCGGGTGGACAGAATGTGACTGCGGGGTGGGAAACCAGGGGAAATACAGGCTGATATGACTACCTTCCAATATCGCGACGGCGAACTGCACGCTGAAGATGTGCTACTGGCGCAAATTGCCGAACGCCACGATACCCCGACCTATGTTTACTCCAGGGCAACCATAGAGAGTAACTTCCTGGCCTATCAGCGGGGGCTGGAAGACTGTGATCACCTGATATGTTACGCGGTGAAGGCCAATAGTAATCTCGCCGTTCTCAATATTCTGGCGCGGTTGGGCAGTGGTTTTGATATTGTTAGCCTGGGTGAACTGGAGCGCGTGTTGGCGGCTGGCGGCGATCCCGCCAAAATTGTATTTTCCGGCGTTGCCAAAAACCCGACCGCCATGAGACGGGCGCTGGAGGTGGGCATCCATTGTTTTAACGTGGAGTCAAAAGCCGAACTGCACCTGCTCAATGAGGTGGCCGGCATGGCGGGTGCCAGGGCACCCGTTTCGCTGCGGGTCAATCCAGATGTTGATGCTGGCACACACCCGTATATCTCCACCGGTCTCAGAGACAACAAATTTGGCATCGCCCACGCCGAGGCCTTGGATGTATATCTGGAGGCGGCGGAGTTACCCCACATACAGGTGCTAGGGTTGGATTGTCACATCGGGTCGCAACTGACGGAACTCAGCCCCTTTGTCGATGCGCTGGACAGATTGCTGAGGCTCATGGATGAACTCGCCGACCGTGGTATTGTGCTACAACACCTTGATCTGGGTGGTGGTCTGGGTGTCAGATACCGCAATGAGAGCCCACCTACCATAACCGATTACATCGATACACTGCGCACCAGGGTCGGTGCAAGAAATATAACGTTGATGTTTGAGCCGGGGCGTTCAATTGTGGCCAATGCGGGAATCCTGCTGATGCGCGTCGAATATCTGAAGCAACAATCCGGCAAGAATTTCGCCATTGTCGATGCGGCAATGAACGACATGATCCGGCCGGCACTCTACGACGCATGGCTGGATTTGCTGCCCCTGAAGGAGCGTGACGATGATGGGTCGGCACAGCGTTTCGATGTGGTAGGTCCGGTCTGTGAAAGCAGTGATTTTCTCGCCCGTGACAGGGAACTGGTACTCGCGTCAGGAGATCTGCTGGCTCTTTGCGGTGCAGGTGCCTATGGCTTCACCATGAGCTCCAACTACAACTCCCGACCCCGCGCCAGCGAAATCATGGTGGACGGCGCCAACACACACGTGATCAGGTCACGGGAATCGATAGCTGATCTGTTTGCCAACGAGTCCCTTTTGCAGGGTGATCCTTGAAGCCATGATTCTTAACTTCACCAAAATGCACGGTCTGGGCAATGATTTTGTGGTGGTTGATCTGATCAGCCAAAGCTGCAGCCTGCAACCACGACATATTCTCAGGCTGGCGGATCGCAAACTGGGTGTGGGCTGTGATCAGGTCTTGCTGGTTGAGCCGCCACTGCAACCGGATGCTGATTTTACCTATCGTATATTTAACGCCGATGGTGGTGAAGTCGAGCAATGCGGCAACGGTGCACGCTGCTTCGCCAAATTTGTCTATGATCAAAAGCTCACCACCAAGCGCAAGATTCGCGTGGCTACCAATGCCGGCGCCATCGAGCTTAACCTGACGGAACCGGGGAACAAACGTATCGGAGAAAATGCAATGGTTGAGGTGAATATGGGCGCGCCGGTGTTTACCCCGGATGCCATTCCCTTTGTGTCTGAGCGGATGGCGGACAGCTATTCTATACAGGTTAGCGATCGAAAGCTGGAAATGGGTGTGCTCTCAATGGGTAACCCCCATGGTGTTTGCCGGGTGGACTCGACAGCCACAGCAGAGGTCGAGACGCTGGGTCCACTGCTGGAGCATCACGAGCGCTTCCCCGCCCGTTGTAATATTGGCTTTATGGAACTTCTTTCCCGCAACGAAATTCGACTGCGGGTCCATGAACGGGGCGTTGGGGAAACCCAGGCCTGCGGCACTGGTGCCTGCGCAGCGGTTGTCTACGGCCGCCTGCGTAACTGGCTGGACAATACACCAGTAAAGGCACACCTAGCCGGGGGAGATCTGGAGATCTCCTGGCCGGGTTACGATCAGCCCGTCCAAATGACGGGGCCAGCCACCACGGTGTTTGAGGGACAGATCAGACTGTAGTAACGTTGGCGTGTAAACGATGACCATAAGATATTCGGAGACGGTAGGTACCATACGATGTCGGAATCAACGGGAACAGTGCATAGCAAAGCAGCGTCCGTGGAAGAACAGACAATCCGCGATTATCTGAGAGAGCATCCCGACTTTTTTGATCAACACCCGGACATTCTCGATCATCTGGAGCTGAACCATGGTGCGGGCTCGGCCGTGTCGCTGGTGGAGCGACAAGTCAGTGTTTTACGCGAGCGCAACATGGAAATGCGCAAACGTCTGAACAATCTAATGGATAATGCCCGTGACAATGACCGGCTGTTCAAGCTCACCCGCGAGCTAATCTTGTCGCTGCTGGAATCTGAGAATACAGACCAATTGTCGACTTCTTTCCTGCTGGGCCTGACCCAGGACTTTGGCGTAGAACACGCTAGCATCATACTGTTTGGTGACCCTGGCAATACCACTGGGGAGTGTCGTGTAGAGGACCCATCCACCGCTCAACGCGAATTAGGCGCGCTTATTCGCGGCGATAAAGCGGTGTGCGGAGCACTGCGCAAGGATGAACTGGAATACCTCTTTCCTGGCGCAGGCTCTGGCATAGGTTCAGCAGCGCTGATCCCGCTGCGGGGCACAACTGAGCTGGGTATTATCGCTGTCGGCAGCTCCGACCCTGACTACTATCGCAGCAATATGGGAACGCTCTTTCTGACCCATATCGCCGAGGTTCTTAATCGTCTCCTGCCCCGGACGCCCCAGGCGCCGGGCTAATCTGACATGCAAACCCTGGCCGCGCAGACCGACACCTACCTGCGCTACCTCACTGAGGTCAGGCAGTTGTCACCCCACACAATTTCGAACTATCGACGGGACCTGAACCACTTCACCGAGTTCTGCAGCGACCTGGCACTGAACGCTGCCGGTGAGATTCTGGCCACACATGTCCGGCAGTACGTTGGCCTGCAACACCGCAAGGGAATGGCCAGCGCCAGCATACAGAGACGGCTTTCTGCGCTGCGTAGCTTTTATCGCTATCTGGCGCAAAAAGAGAATCTCCGCAGCAATCCTGCCATGGGTATCAGCGCCCCAAAACAACGCCGCAAACTACCCCGCACTATGGATGCAGACGAACTGCAGCATTTTCTGTCGGGACCAACCGAAGACTGGTTTGAGATTCGTGATCTGGCCATGGCCGAGCTATTTTACTCATCTGGCCTCCGTCTCGCAGAACTCACACAATTGGATATGAACAGCATCGATACGCGTTCCGGGCTGATTACTGTGGTTGGCAAGGGTCGAAAAACGCGAACCGTACCGGTGGGCAAGCATGCCCTGGACGCCATCCAGCGCTGGCGAGAGGTCAGACCGGAACTGCCATCAGAACCGGCGCTGTTTACCAGCAAACGTGGACGCCGAATCAGCCCTCGCAGCATCCAGCAACGCATTCACTTACTGGGTTTGAAACGGGGAATGGCCAGGGATGTACATCCCCATATGCTTCGCCACTCCTTCGCAACTCACCTGCTCGAATCCAGCGGTGATCTGCGCGCAGTTCAAGAATTGCTCGGTCACGCCGATATCGCCACGACCCAGGTATACACCCATCTCGATTTTCAACATCTCGCCCGGGTATACGACGCCGCTCACCCCCGTTCACAGCGCAATAAGACCGGCGCAATCCCGGCCATCGGCGGGCGTGAAACCAATGAGCATGAAGAATGAATGCCTCGACCTTCCGCAATCGTGCTGTCACAGTCATCAGTTTTGATCTAGACGATACCCTGTGGGACGTGGACGAGGTCATGACAGAAGCCACCCGTGTCCAGCACGAGTGGCTGGCAGTCCATCGACCAAAAGTGGTGGAAGAATTTTCCCCGCGAGATCTATTTGCCTTTAAACAATCACTTATCAAGCAGCGGCCGATTTTGCGTCATCGGATCAGTGAGCTGCGACTCTGCGCGTTACGAGAGGCCCAGATCGCAGCGGGCTATTCTGCAGATCAAGCAGAATCCGGAGCACGAGAGGCCTTCGAGGTGGTGCTGGAAGCCAGACACCAGGTCACTTATTTTGAACACGCGCTGGAGGTGCTGGCAGCACTGGCTGAGAACTACACATTAGTCGCCCTGTCGAACGGCAATGCAGACATTTCCCGGCTGGAAATCGGGCGGTTTTTTCACAGCGCCGTACGCGCCGAACAGTTTGATACCAGCAAGCCGGATCCGGTTTTATTTCGGGCTGCACTGACACCTACCGGGGCGAGCCCGGAGCAGTGCGTACACGTTGGAGACCACCCGGAACACGATGTTCGCGGCGCTCACGACAGTGGATTGCATTCTGTCTGGTTTAATCCCGACGCCAGGCCCTGGCCTGGGGGACCTGCACCGAGCGAGGAAATTTCAAAACTGGATCAGTTGCCTGCAGCGATTAGCGCCATTGAACGAGGCCTGCATTAAGACTGCTTCTTGCGATGAGCTAGATCGCTTCACTGCCGGTTTCGCCGGTGCGAATGCGAATAACCTGCTCAAGATTGCTGACAAAAATCTTGCCATCCCCAATTTTACCGGTATTGGCGGCGCTGCTTATCGCCTCGATAGTGGCGTCTACCTGTTCGTCGGCGACGGCGATTTCCAGTTTGATTTTGGGCAGGAAATCTACCACGTATTCAGCACCGCGATAGAGCTCAGTATGGCCTTTCTGCCGACCGAAACCCTTGACCTCAGTAGCTGTAATTCCCTGTACACCGATTTCTGATAATGCTGCTCGCACATCGTCCATCTTGAATGGTTTGATAACTGCAGTGACCAGTTTCATAAGTTATTGCTCCGCATTTTTTGTAAACGATCGGCGGTTTTGCCAGGGGAATGGAGAAAATGCCAATTGTGTTGACTCGTACCACGCTATTATCAGCTCTGGCACAGGAATCGCAAGTTTTTCAGCACCATTCTACAGCGCCTTGAGGGAAACAAAAAAAAGGCGCCCGGAGGCGCCCAAAAGAAAGCCGTCCATGGCTCTATTTAATCGTAAATTCGGGATACGCCTCCATACCACACTCGGCAATATCAGAACCTTCGTACTCGGCTTCCTCGCTGACACGAATACCCAGGGTAAGCTTAAGAATGAACCAGGTAATTCCGCTGGCGATAAATACCCAGAAGAAGATGGTGGCCGCTCCAATCAACTGGCCACTGAAACTGGAACCGTCATTCGTGAAGGGCACCAGCAACAGGCCCAACAGACCAACCACACCGTGGACCGAGATAGCACCCACCGGATCGTCGATTTTCAGTTTATCGAGGGTGAGGATAGAGGACACCACCAGTACGCCACCCACTGCACCAAACAGCGTTGCCTGCAAGGCGCTGGGCGTGGAGGGTTCGGCGGTTATCGCTACCAGGCCGGCCAATGCACCGTTTAGTGCCATGGTGAGGTCAGCCTTCTTGAACAACAGCTGCGCTGTTACCAGCGCCGCGACCAGTCCACCGGCAGCAGCGGCATTAGTGTTCATAAACACGATGGCCACAGAGTTTGCGCTATCCACTGATGCGGTAGCCAACACTGATCCACCGTTAAAGCCGAACCAGCCCATCCAGAGAATAAAGGTACCAATGGTTGCCAGTGGCAGATTGGCGCCGGGAATGGCGTTTATAGAGCCGTCTTTGCCGTACTTGCCCTTGCGGGGTCCCAGCAGCAGCACTCCAGCCAGCGCCGCAGCAGCACCTGCCATATGGACGATGCCGGAGCCAGCGAAGTCAGAGAAGCCAAGATCACCCAGCGTGTACATGCCGAAAACCGCGTTTCCACCCCAGGTCCAGGCCCCTTCCATCGGGTAGATAAAGCCGGTCATAACCACGGCAAAGGCCAGGAATGCCCAGAGCTTCATGCGCTCGGCAACAGCGCCGGATACAATCGACATAGCAGTAGCGACGAACACCACCTGAAAGAAGAAATCCGCCGATGGTGCATAAGTAGCTGGCTCTGCCTCTCCCGCCACGCCATCCGCGGTGATGCCGGACAGCAGGTAGTCACCGCCGTACATAATGGCGTAACCACAAACCATATACATAATGCAGCTGACCGCGTAGAGCGCTACGTTCTTAGTCAGAATCTCAGTGGTGTTTTTGGACCGGACCAATCCGGCCTCCAGCATTGAAAAGCCGGCCGCCATCCACATCACAAACGCGCCGCATATCAAAAAATAGAACGTATCCAACGCATATTTCAGTTCAAAAATTTCATTTTCCATGGGAAGTCTCTCTTTTCGTGTCAGGTGATAGGTCTAAATGGCGTCTTCGCCGGCTTCACCCGTACGGATTCGGATTATTTGCTCAAGTGGGGTCACGAATATCTTGCCGTCACCAATTTTTCCGGTGTTGGCGGACTTGGTGATGGCCTCGATGGTTTGTTCGGCTGCGGCATCCGCCACAGCAACCTCAATTTTCACCTTGGGTAAAAAGTCCACGACATATTCCGCACCACGGTATAACTCCGTGTGGCCTTTTTGACGACCAAAGCCTTTCACTTCGGTCACGGTAATACCCTGCACACCAATTTCCGAGAGTGCTTCACGAACGTCGTCCAGCTTGAATGGCTTTACAACGGCGGTAATCAGTTTCATTTCTGTTCTCCTGGGTCGGGAAGACATCGCTCCCCGACCTGCTTTTGTTCTTGATGATCGGTCGGCCAGATCGGTCGACCGCTGAGGATGCTGATCCTAAAGGTCGAAGGACTTACCGATTGTAAAAATGATGGCTTCGCTTTCTTCGGGGTTGCCGTCACTGTCAGCTTCATCCGACAGCTCGTCACTGCTCAGAATCGCGGCAATACCAACGTCAAAACCACCGATTTCGGTGCCATAACCCAGTTCTACATAATCGCCATCAAAGTCATCGCCGAAGGTGCCATAGGTGCCATAGAACCCACTTTCATGTTCATAGGTGATTTCCGTGAAGTCATAATCCAGGGTTGGACCGTCGAAGTTGTCATACTCACCCACGCTGTAGCCCACGCTGATGGGGCCATAACCCGCTGAAAAGTTCAGCTCCTCGTAGGTATCATCGAATTCGCCCGTGTAGTAATAACCGGTGAAGCCCAGTCCCAGTGAAAAGCCGCCTTCGGTTTCTATTCCATAGCCACCGTAGACATCGACTTCCAGACCATCACCGACGTCCGCAGCCCAGGTTCCCAGATAGAGGCCACCGCTTTCAAAATCGAGCCCGGCGCTGGCGGAAGAGTCTTTCTGCAGGATACCCCGGTAGTAGTACTCCGATGTGAAACCTACGTTAGCGCTCACATCAGCGGCTGCCTGAGCGCTGAAACCCGTGACGGCGGCAGTGAGCAGGGATCCAAGGATCATTTTTTTGCTGGTCTTCATGTCAATACTCCTGAAATGGTTTGAATGTTTGAGTTCGTTAGCTCTCGGGCTGTTATTTGTTATATGCACCCGGATAAAAGCAGCTATCGTGCCAACGATATATTTTTACTCTTAGTATCAGTAATTTAGGGTATTTTTTGAGGCTGTAGTTATAAACTGAATGCACCGATAGCGACGCTATGACAACAGCACACAGCACCATATTGGTGCAGTGCATCACAATGGAGCAGCGGGCCGGTCTGGGCGTACAGATTCATTTCCAGTATGATCAACAGACGTATCAGGACGGCAATCCAGTGACAAAATCTCCAGTCAACACGCTCTTTGCACAACTCAATGAGGCCATCGGCCAGAGCGACCTGCGTGGCGAAGCGCAGAAAACCGCGCGAGTCGCGGCCCAGGGGCTGCTGAACAAGCTGGATATGGTTGCCAGGGACGAATTTGATGCGCAGACCGAAGTCCTCCTGCGCACCCGATCCCGGGTGGAAGAGCTGGAGCGACAATTGGAAGTTCTCACACAAGCCGTGGAAGAGTTGGAGCGATCTGGCTGACCCACTGACATTTATCACCAGTTATCCAAGGATGGATTATGAATCTGGCACTCGTTCACAGCCGCGCACAACGCGGTATCAATGCACCCGCCGTGAGGGTAGAAGTTCACATAGCCGGCGGATTACCCTGCATGGCAATTGTCGGTTTGCCGGCGACAGCGGTAAGGGAAAGCAAGGACCGAGTGGCTGCAGCCATACGCAATTCGCATTTCGAGTTTCCGGATGGTCGCATCACGGTCAACCTTGCACCCGCCGACCTGCCAAAGGACGGCGGCCGCTTCGATCTACCGATCGCCATTGGCATCCTGGCGGCTTCGGGCCAGATCAATGATGAAGACCTGGGTTCCACGGAGTTTATCGGTGAACTCGCACTCACGGGCGAGCTGAGGCCAGTGACCGGAACTTTCAGTGCTGCTTTGGCGGCCAGCCAGGATGATCGCGCTCTGGTAGTACCCCCGGACAACGCCAGCGAAGCGGCATTCGCGCCCAATTCCCGCATTTTTACCGCGCCCACACTACTACAGCTCGCCGCACACCTGAGAGGCAGCGCGGTGCTCGATCCCGTGGCCCCGATCGCGGTAGCGAGCTCCGATACGGTGCCCGACTTTGCTGATGTTCGAGGACAGCTGGGGGCTCGAAGAGCACTGGAAATCGCCGCTGCAGGCCAGCACAATCTGTTGATGGTAGGCCCTCCAGGCACTGGAAAATCCATGCTCGCTGCCCGCTTGCCCGGCATATTGCCCGCGCCGGCACCCAATGAAGCACTGGAAATCCTTGCCATTCAATCCGCCACTCAACCCACCCTGGATGCCAGCACCCTACTGCAACGCCCCTTCCGCAGCCCTCATCACACCGCATCGACCGCCGCGATTGTGGGGGGTGGCAGTCAACCAAGACCCGGGGAGATTTCTATGGCACACGGTGGGGTTTTGTTCCTGGACGAAATTGCAGAGTTTCCAAGAGGCGTGCTTGAAAGCCTGCGTGAACCCATGGAAACCGGAAAAGTCGTGATCTCCCGGGTGCATCAACAGGTCGAGTTCCCAGCAGATTTTCAGCTAATCGCGGCCATGAATCCCTGCCCCTGTGGTTTTGACGGTGACCTCCAAAACCAGTGCCGCTGTACCCCGGACCAGATCTATCGTTACCGGGAAAAAATTTCAGGACCATTGCTGGATCGCATTGATCTGCAACTCCACGTACCGCGCATCAAGGCCAGTATTCTTGCAAACCGGGGCCCTGCAGGTGAAGGTAGCGCCAGCATCGCTGCCCGGGTCGATGCCGCCCGGCAGATACAATTGCAACGCGCGGGAAAAGTCAATGCCAACCTTTCCGGCCCTGAACTGGAGCAATACTGTTCTCTGAAAACCGCAGATCAGAATGCCCTGCTGACCATGATTGATGAGCTTGGACTATCTGCCCGGACCTATCATCGACTGCTTCGCGTTGCGAGAACCATCGCCGATCTGGAATCGTCTGCACGGCTCCAACGGCAACACGTGAATGAAGCCATGGCCTTTCGCTCACAGGGTAAACAGGACCGACGGTGAATCCGGGACCCTGGATTGGCATTGTTTCCTATTCGACGTCCAGCAGTCTATATCCGCCCATTGCAGAATCTTGATAGCGTTGTCAGCCTTGCTGTCAAAAGTCGCCAACCCGATAGACACGCTGACGCCAAAACGATGCCCCTCTCAGGTTATACGATGTTGTGAAACCACCTGCTGGAATTGCTGTGCCACCCGCTAAGCTTGCTCTGCACTGCAGACAAACTGAGGTGCAACCACCTCGTGCCTCCATTGCTCTGACGCAGACATGATTCAATGTGCATCACCCTTTCAGGCTGTTCTATGGCTGTGCGCAGGGTCGAAATGGCATTGAACACTACCACCGGATGTCTGAGCTCAAACAGGCACGCTCCCCGCAGCTGCTGCAGCTGGTACCCCAGATAGTGGGCACCACAGGCATTAACATGGTGGCACTACCTCAGCTAATACCCACGAGATTCAGCGCTCATCATAACAAACGCCACCCACACACCAGTAATGCATTGCGGGTAGCGCTTGCACTGCTACAATGCCCGGCCCCTCCACGGCCCTGATCTGACCTGAATGTGACCAAACTAAACCAGCGCCAACAAGAAGCGGTTCGCTATATCGATGGTCCCCTATTGGTTCTGGCAGGCGCGGGCAGCGGCAAAACCAGTGTCATTACCCGGAAAATTGCCTACCTGACCGAAACCTGCGGCATTGCCGCTCACCATATAACAGCGGTCACATTCACCAATAAATCGGCCCGTGAAATGCAGCATCGGGTAGGCCAACTGTTGGCCGCTACCGATACCAGAGGGCCATCAATCAGCACCTTTCACCGCCTGGGTCTGCGCATCATTCGCGCCGAGCTCAAAACCCTGGGATTGGCGCCTGGATTTTCTATTTTCGACGCCCAGGATAGCAAGACCCTGATTCAGGATATCTTGCAGGAGGACCACGATCGCGACAACAGTCAGGCGGATTTCATACTGCATCAAATCTCTCGTTGGAAAGATGCGCTGATCTCCCCGACCACAGCCCTGTCAACCGCCAAAGGTCCCGCCGATCACCTGTGTGCCCAGGTGTACAAGCGCTACCAAAACAGCATGCAGGTGTGCAACGGGCTGGATTTTGACGATCTCATCGCACTGCCATGCCAGTTGTTTGCGGAGCACAAGCATATACTCGGACGCTGGCAAAATCGCATCCACTATCTGCTGGTCGACGAGTATCAGGATACCAACCACTGCCAGTATCAGCTGGTGCGGTACCTTGTAGGCCTTTCCGGGAAACTCACCGTGGTCGGTGATGATGACCAGTCAATTTACACCTGGCGTGGCGCCAGGCCAGAAAATCTGGCACAACTGCAGACAGATTTCCCGGGGCTGAAGATAGTCAAACTGGAGCAGAATTACCGCAGCACGAGTCGCTTGCTCAAGGCGGCTAACCACCTCATAGCCAACAATTCACACCTGTTCGAAAAGGAACTCTGGAGCGACATGGGACCCGGAGATGCCATTCGCGTTATCCACTGTGAGGATGAAGATGCTGAAGCGGAACAAGTGACAGCCGAACTGCTGGATCATCACCTGCGCACCCGCAGTGATTTCTCTGACTACGCCGTTTTATACCGCAGCAACCATCAGTCGCGCCTGCTGGAGCTCAAGTTTCAGGCCAATCAGGTGCCCTATCAGGTCAGTGGCGGCACGTCCTTTTTCGCCCGGGGAGAAATCAAGGACGCCATGGCGTATCTGCGTCTGCTCATCAATCCCAGTGATGACAACGCCTTTTTCCGCATCGCCAACGTGCCCCGGCGCAAGCTTGGCACAGCCACCATTGACGGTTTGAGCCAATATGCCCGCAGCCAGGGGATTTCCCTGCTGTCAGCCTGTGGACAGATAGATCGTGGATCGGTCAGCGAAAACAGCGTTCAGCATTTGCGGAAATTTCATGACTGGATGGCCGCGCTGGCCCGGCGTACACAAACGGAGTCGCCGGAAAATATTGTGCGTCAGCTGTTCAACGACATTGACTACCGTGGCTGGCTCTCTGAAATCAGTTCATCAGATGAAGCAGCCGCGAGGCGCTGGTCCAACGTCGAGTTCCTGGTTGAAAGTCTCACCCGGTCATTGCATCGCGGCGATGATCAGAGCCTGGAGGAAGCCATCGAGTTGCTCGTACTCCGCGACCTGCTGGAGCAGCAGGAAGATGAGGAAGAAACCAGCCACGGGGTGCACCTGATGACTCTGCACTCTTCCAAGGGGTTGGAATTTCAAAACGTTTTCATCATTGGCATGGAAGAACAGCTTTTACCCCATCGCAGTAGCATCGAAGAGGATAATATCGAGGAGGAGCGAAGACTCGCCTATGTGGGCATTACCCGGGCACGACGGCATCTCACCATGACACTGGCGCAGAGTCGACGTCAATATGGATCCGTCAAAAAATGCGAGCCCAGTCGTTTTCTGGAGGAATTGCCTCAGGACGATCTGGTGCATCTGGGTCAGCATGCGGAAAACACCCCTGAAGAGAACATCTCCAGGGGCCGTGACACCATCGCGGGATTACAAGACCTGTTTAGCTGACCCGCCCGCCTAGATCTGCTTATGCCGCTGTACTGGTCACAGGCGCAATCGCATTACCGCGCAGGTACTCGAGCATGGTTTCGGCATCGCTACAGGTAAACGGGTCATCAGGGCAGTTGTCCTGCCGACCGGGCTCAACGAACCAGCGCTCGATATGGCCATCTTTCACCAGCATGGAGTAACGCCAGGAGCGGTCACCAAAACCGAGGTTATCCTTGCGAACCAACATGCCAATCTGCCGGGTAAAATCGGCGTTTCCGTCGGGTAACAGCTGAACCTTCTGTACACCCAATTGCTTACCCCACTGAAACATGCTGAAAGCATCATTGACGCTGAGGCAATACACTTCATCGACTCCCACTTCGCGCAACGCTTCATAATTTGCTTCGTAACCCGGCAGATGCATGCTGGAGCAGGTAGGTGTAAACGCCCCGGGTAGTGCAAACAACACGATTGTTTTGCCAGCGAAGATCTTGTCACTGTCGACATCCTGCCAGCGGAACGGGTTTTCCCCGGCAACTGATGCATCGCGTACGCGAGTTTTAAAAGTAGTTGTTGGGATATGGTCGATCATGTCTGTCTCCTGAGTTTTCCTGTGGCGAATGACTTTCGCCGCGACAGAGACAGATTAGAGTAGAACTTGAAATAATAAAATCGATTAATATTACAATTAATAATCGTATTTAACGATTATATGCTATCGTCACTCAGGGCATGCGGTTCTTCAACCGCTTTGCCCTGGTGGTACATCACAGTGCGCAATAACTTGCCGCCGCTGTCGAAAACTGACCACTCCCCGTCCTCTTCACCGTTGACAAAGCCACCTTCAATATTTCGAAACCCATCCTGCCAGGCTTCCCAGGCGCCGTGCTTGATGCCACCTTCCTGGCAGTAGCGCGCATAGCCATCATTTCCCCAATTCTCCACGCCGAAAGAAGCCACGGCGGGGCAATCGAATGCAACTTCCTGCATGGCGGTATAGGTGATGGAACTGTTTTTTTCAGCGGTGTAAAGTGGCAAAAAATAGGCCGTAAGACCCGCCACCAATGGGGTCAATAACAGTACCATAATGATCCAGAAATTGGATTTTTCGCTCATGACCCTTACAACGACGTGTTAGTTCGAATGTTACTGACTGTTCGCAATCATGTAATCGACGGCGGCCGTGATCTCTTCATCCGAGCAATCCATGCAAGCCCCTCTGGCCATCATGCCGGTACCCGGGATACCGTTGATACCACTGTCATACAGTACGTCAGTACCTTTGGCAATCCGGTCAGACCATGCCTCGACGTTACCTACAATGGGTGCATTGCCTGCCCCGGTCAAATGACAGGCGAGACAGGCTGCCTTGTACACGTCCTCGCCTGAACGCGCCACGCTTACGGCGTCAGCAGCGGCAACAGAACCACAGTCACTATCAGTGTCCAGACATACCACACCTGTTTTGACTATCCGTGCTTCGATTTCGGCGCGCTGCTTGTCGCTCACTGCGTTTGCTGAGCTGGTAACCAGCAGCGTTGCTGCCAATCCAAAAATGAACGTAACCGATGTATTGAATTTCACGCTAGAATCCTCATGCTATGTGGCGTCAGACAGGGAGAACAGGCGCGCATTATAGCCACTAATCCTGACCACCGAAACTCGATACACAAGGATTCCACCGTTGAGTGCAAACAAACCGATAGAGGCAGGCCCAATGACGCGTTGTAAGCCCACATGAGTCTGGATCTATGGCACTACCTGTTGCTGGCAGCTGTCGGTGTGGTGGGCGGCTTCCTGAACGTCATGGCGGGCGGTGGCTCGCTCATAATGATTCCGGTCATGGTATTCATGGGAATACCCGGTCCGGTAGCCAATGGGACCAATCGCATCGCGCTGCTAGCACAAAATGCGGTGGCGGTCGTCACGTTCCTGCGTAAGGGATACGCTGACTTCAAGCTCAGCCTGAGTCTCGCCGCCTGCGCGGTACCAGGGGCTGTGCTCGGCGCGTACTACGGCACCCAACTGGAGGGCATCTGGTTCAACAGGGTGCTGG
Organism: uncultured Halieaceae bacterium; assembly: GCA_938074045.1. Lineage (GTDB taxonomy): Bacteria > Pseudomonadota > Gammaproteobacteria > Pseudomonadales > Halieaceae > CALJGI01. The sequence goes on along the minus strand of CALJGI010000015.1, from coordinate 883 downwards.
CGGCCGTCATGATTGCCGTCATGTTACTTACCTGGTTCGGTCCATCCGAATCGAGGGCTGACCCTAAACCCGCCACCCGGAATCAATTGATAGTTGGCCACCTACTGATGGTGTTGATTGGTCTGTACGGCGGCTTCATCCAGATCGGCGTCGGTTTTCTCATCATGCCGGCCCTGCAGCGGGTGCTCGGTCTCGATCTGGTCAATGTCAACATGCACAAGGTCTTCGTGGTGGGTGTCTACATGGCCGCTTCGCTTCTGGTCTATGCCTCCCGGGTAGAGATTCTGTGGCTGGTGGGTCTGGTTCTCGCCCTGGGTACATCGGTGGGTGGTTGGCTGGGGGCGCATCTTTCCGTACAAAAAGGTGAGAAGGCCATTAAACTGGTACTCAACCTGGTTCTGATCGCCTTTGTGATCAAACTGCTGTTTTTCTGATGTATGCTCGCTGAGCTGCGGTGATGACAGTCAGCACCGCGCCGGGACATGGACGGGACTGCGAGGGGCAGGTATTATTGCGCGTCCTCGTGCGAGGTGTCCGCGCCCGTAGCTCAGCTGGATAGAGTAGTGGCTTCCGAAGCCATTGGTCGCAGGTTCGAATCCTGCCGGGCGCGCCATAAATATCTATATATTACAATACGTTACGCGTGTAATCGGTTTTGGGGCAATCCCGAAAGGCCACCGTAACTCCATATTAACTCCATATCCAACAATTCAGGCCGCTTTCACAGGTACAGCTGCACCCTCCCTGTGTGTCAACCTGACCCCATACACTCGCTGTTTGGGATAACATAGATTTCAGGGCCATAGGTACTGCGAAGACAATATGCCAAAATCAATATCAGATTGGCCTGCCACACAGGTTACACCGGAGCCGGCTTTGGAGA
>CALJGI010000014.1 GCA_938074045.1 uncultured Halieaceae bacterium | reverse complement strand
ATTGGTGGAGGCGGCGGGAATTGAACCCGCGTCCGCCAGTCCTCTGCCTTCGGCTCTACATGCTTAGATTCCGTTAATTAATTTAAGTCGTTACAGCCCAACGGGCAGGACGTAACAACCGAGCCCAAATTTTAAGTTTAGCAGTCCGGCTTTAGACAAACCTCGCTGCGAGCTTGTTCTTTATGACAATCGCTTCCCGTTTACAAGCATCCAGTGGCGATCGCTAGCAGGGTTTAAGCCGCTAGAGCGTAGTTGTCGTCGTTGGCAACTAATAGTTTACAGCTTTGGATTAAGGTGATTCGCTGCCTTCACCGCATGCACCTCAGGGTTTGCAACCGTCGTCGAATCCAAATCGCCCCCGTGGAGCGCGCATTCTACACCCGCTTTGAGTGTTTGTATGCGCGATTTCATTGGTAATTTTATGGGGGCTAAATGCCATCATTTCAAGACTTTATGGGCTAACAAACTGATTTCTCGAGGAAAAATAGGCTGCCAGCATGACAAAGAGCGCACAGCCGAGGTAGCCCGCCAGCCCTATGACCAATACCCCGGAATAGTCGGTTGATGTCACCAAGGTACCGGTAAGGGCTGGCCCGATGCCGCCGCCGGCGCCGCTGGCGATACCACCGGCGGTGACCACGGCACCCCCTCGGTCCTGGTCCGCCAGTACCGATTGCAAGTAGGGCAGGGTGAAGGCCCAGGTGAAGTTGATCAGATAAATACACACCAGAAATCCGGCAAAACTCTCAATCTGAAAAACGAATACAACACCGATGGCGCCTACCAGGGCGCCGGCCAGCACGGGCTTGGCGTGCCCAAAACGTGAGCCCAGCCATAGAATCGCCAGGCCACCGGGAACCCCCATAAGTGATGCGGTGCCAAAGGCGATGCCGATATCACCATCGCTAAGCTCAGCCAGTACAGCGATGCGTTCCATATAGGCTGCACTGCCGGTATTGCTGATCTCAAAAAATAACAATGCACCCAAGCCTGCTATGGCAGGTATTGTCGCCAACAGCTTCCACTCGCTGGCCTCAATGGAAATACCCTCGGCCAGTGCAGCGGTATTAGGGAGTAGTCGCGTGAGCGGGAATGCAAGCAGGTTGAGCGCGGTCATACCCAGGTACATTTGTGTCACATTCAGGTCCGGTACAAAGGTGGGAATGGCATACAGTGCCCCCGCCGCCAGACCGAATTGCAGCATCATAAACAAACCGTAGCAGCGCTCAGATTGTGACTGGCGCGCGAAAAAGCTCATGATGGCGGCGAAACAGGCGCCATCCCCAAAGGCGGCGACGAGACGTACTCCGTACAACACATTTTGTTGCTCGTAGAAAAACGCGCTACCCAGGTTGCTGCACGCTGCCAATATCAGCCCGGCTTTGGCCAGTCTTTGTAGCGGCAGGTGATGCATACTCAAGGCGCAAACGATTGCGATCAGCACGGCACCAATGCCACCCACGCCAATGGTGTAGCCCGCCTCGCTGTCGGTCATATAGCCAGTGTCGACCAATATGCCCAGCATCAGGGGTGATATCAGCAGGGGAATCAGGCATACACAACCCAGCGTCGATAACGCCCAGATGTTGGGGGCAGGCAGGTTGAAGTTTTTCACAGGGGATATCGCGCAGTCAGTTATTCAACGCCCGGGGTATGGGTGCCGAGATCACCATACAAGTCCGTGCGCCGGTCACGGAACAGCCCCCAGGTGTGGCGGTACTCGCGTATCTGATCCAGCTCGAAGCTGTGCACCAGCACACCGGTGGTGTGGTCGTCGGCGGCTTCGCAGATGGCACCTTCAAAGTCAGCGATAAATGAAGTGCCATAGAAATCAATGGCAAAGTCTTCAGCTTTGGTCGCCACTTCACGGCCAACGCGATTGGAGGCGATCACCGGCATAACGTTAGCGGCGGCGTGGCCCTGCATTACTCGGCGCCAGTGATGTCGGGAATCCAGTCCCGGTTCTCCGGGCTCTGAGCCTATGGCAGTAGGGTAGAACAGCAACTCGGCACCATTCAGTGCCATGCACCGGGCCGCTTCCGGGAACCACTGGTCCCAACAAATCCCGATGCCAATATTGGCGTAACGTGTTTCCCATACCTTGAAACCGGTATCCCCCGGTGTGAAATAGTATTTCTCCTGGTAGCCGATGGAGTTGGGGATGTGTGACTTGCGGTATACACCCAATATGCTGCCGTCGGCGTCGATCACCGCAATGGAATTGAAGTAGCTCTGGCCCTCCTGCTCAAACCAGCTGACGGGCAGCACTACCCCCAGTTCCTGTGCCAGTGTCTGCATATGTTTGAGCACAGGGCTCTCACTTCTGGATCTGGCCAGTCGCAGATGGTCGGTGTTCTGTTCGATGCAGAAATACGGTGTGGCGAACAGTTCCTGCAATTGAATAATCTGCGCGCCATTGGCGGCGGCTTCACGCACGAGTTCGGTGGCCTGCTGGATATTGGCTTCGGTATCCCAGCTGCAACTCATCTGGGTGGCGGCGACACTGACGATTCTGCTCATGATGTTCTTCCGGCCTGATGGTGGCGAACAGGTGATGTTTCTGTTTGTGTGTTTTAGACCTGGCTCCTATGCTGGAGCCTGCAACCTCATCGTTATACAGCCAAGAGTAAGCCATGAGCGACCATTTTTACATGCCCGCGGAGTGGGCGCCCCACAAGCGCTGCTGGATGGCCTGGCCCTGCCGGGCCGGTTTATGGGCGGATGATGCGGCCACACAACAGGGTTACGCCAATGTCGCCCATGCTATCGCCGAGACTGAACCGGTCACTGTGCTGGTGCCATCGCACCTTTGTCAGCAGGCCCGGGATTATCTGGGCAGCGATATCGAGCTACTCGAAATGCCCATCAACGATTCCTGGACCCGGGACAGCGGGCCAAATTTTGTGGTTAACGGCAAGGGTGATATCGCGGGGGTTAGCTATCGTTTCAATGCCTGGGGTCAGAAGTACTATCCCTATGATGATGATGCCCGGATGGCCGGGCGCATTCTGGATCATCTTGGGGTACGGTGTATTCAATCAGAGTTGATTGCCGAGGGGGGTGGCATTTGTGTGGATGGCGAAGGCACCCTGTTGACCACCGACACATGTTTCACCCATGTGAATCGCAACCCGGACTGGAGTCGCAGGGGAATCGAGGAAGAACTGAAACGCACCCTGGGTGTTGAGTGTGTGATCTGGCTACCGGGGGACCCCGATGACGACGAGACCGATGGCCATGTGGATGGCATCGCGACCTTTGTCCGCCCGGGTGTGGTGTTGCTGGAATGCACCTCAAATCCCGACGACCCACGGTGGCTTTATTTCGAACTGCTGCGACGGCAGTTGGAAGCCGCGACGGATGCCAAAGGCCGACGCTTCGAGATACTGACTTTGCCCGAAGCGAGTGAAGCCGAATGTTTCGGCCACAAGTTCTGCCGCAGTTATGTGAATCTGTATTTTGCCAACGGTGCGATTATTGCCCCGAAGTATGGCATCGCTACTGATGACGAGGTGCGTGAGCGCCTGCAGGACGTGTTTCCCGATCGTGCGATCAAGATGGTGGATATCAGGGATGTGGCTGAGGGGGGTGGTGGTATTCATTGCATCACACAGCAGCAACCGCTGGGGTAAGGCACAGGATATCTCAGGCTGGGGGAGGAATGATTGAGGGGAAGGGGACATTACCCCCTTCCCAGGCCCACGTTAATGTTGGGCTCAAAAGCACCATACGGTGCGTACTATTAATATGGGCCTGCCCACCCGATTATTCAAACGGGTTCTTAGACTTTGTTTGTCTAAACAGTTTGGCTGTCGGACCGAGCGGGTATATTGCCCCGGTAGGCGAGTCCCCCCGGCTCAGTTATAGTCGACCTATCAACGCAGCAGACGGAATAGCGGCCCATGGACGACATAATCGTAACCAATATTGAGATGATCCCGGGTATGCGGGTCACCAGCCACCTGGGCATGGTGCAGGGCAACACGGTGCGCACCAAACACGCCGGGCGGGACATTATGGCGGGGCTCAAGAATCTGGTGGGCGGTGAGCTGGTGGGCTATACCGAGTTGTTGACCGAATCCCGTCAGGAAGCGACCGACCGCATGATCGAGCAGGCCAAAGCCATCGGTGCCAACGCCGTGCTCAATGTGCGTTATTCCACCTCATCGGTGACGGCGGGCGCTTCTGAGTTGTTTGTCTACGGCACTGCGGTGGTGGTGGAGCATGATCACGGTGGGGTGCACAGCGCTGCACCTGAAGCGCTGTAATTCGTTATGTTTGATCTGATTTTACTGCTGGCGCTGTTGATTCTTGGCTATACCGTCGGCAGCCATCTGGAGAAGCGCCACTTTCGCAGTATTGTGAAGCGTGAGGGTGAATTGCGTGACATTCACACCTTCAGCACCCGCCACTTGCCGCCGGGTGCCGAGGGTGCCGCCACGCTGGTGGCGGGCAATGTGGTTATTTCCATCGATTACTTCAAAAAAATATCCGCCGGCCTGCGCGGCATGATCGGTGGCCGGGTCAGCGCCTATGAATCCCTGGTCGAGCGGGCCCGTCGCGAGGCCTTGCTGCGCATGAAACAGCAGGCGCGCGAGCGCGGTGCCGAGAGCGTGTTCAACGTCAAGCTGGAAACATCCTCCATCACCAAGGGGTCCGGGGATCAGGTGGTATCCGTGGAAGTGCTGGCCTACGGCACCGCTCTTATCCCCCAGCGCGGTTGAACCGGTTTGGTGCAATACCATAACAAACAAATTCCCGAGGGTATCAATGTGTCCGAAACCCATGCCCTGGTGGATTTTGCGGCATTGGTTGCCGGGGTGTCCGGTATTTGTCTGGCGCTGTTTTTAACGCTTTATGCCGCGGCTGGATGGCTGCTGCCCTATGTGCCCTTCGCCATGGAACAGGTGATTCTGGATAACATCGAGGGTCTGGACGAACTACAACCCGAGCGCGGTGACGAGGAACTCGCCACCGAGCGCTACTTGCGGGAGCTCGCCGAGCGTCTGGTCGCGGTAACGCCACTGCCGGAGGGGATGAGTATCGCGGTTCACTACAGCCCCAGTGAACAGAAAAATGCCTTCGCCACCCTGGGCGGCAATATCATTATTAATCAGGGCTTGCTGGAGGCGGTGCAGTCGGAGAACGGACTGGCGATGGTGATCGGCCATGAGATCGGGCACATCGTCAATCGCGATCCGCTGATGGCCAGTGGCCGTGGCGCAGTGACGGTTACAGCGCTGGCATTGATTGGTGGCCTGTCACAAAACGGTGTGGCGGAAACGGTATTCAATTTATCGGCACAGTCCCTGCTGATGAATTTCTCCCGCCAACAGGAGCGCCGGGCCGATGCCCATGGGCTGCTTATGATTGAGGGTCTGTATGGGCACCGCCAGGGTGCGGATGAATTCTTTCGGCATGCGCTGGAGCAAAATTCCGATGCGATAAACGATTCGCGCTTTGTGGAGTTTTTCAGTACCCACCCGGGGTTGGAGGCGCGCATCGATAAGCTGGCCTCAGCCTACATTGATAATGACTCACAGCAGATCGAACTGACGCCACTGCCAGAGGGGTTGATACCCGAACAGGAGTGACTACCAGTCGGTGGGCTCACACAACAGGGCGTGGGCAAAGCTGGCGATCTTGATGGTGGCCACGTGGTCCCGAATATCCAGTGCCAGCACGGCATCGGTGGGGGGCTGTTCCGGGATGGTGGAGAAGCTCATTTGCTGGGCCCGCACAATCATAAAGTCGCCATCGCTATTGCGCTCACTGGTTCCTTCCCAGCAGCCTGAATAGGCGCACACGCTCAGATTGCCGTTGCTCTGAATATGGACTTCCATGGGTGTGAAGGCGGTAGAGGAGGCGACGGCACAACCATCGGAATCGCACTGCGCTTCATAGGGGTTGGAGCAGGTCCAGGTGCGTCGACTGGTGGCGGATTTGATATTTTCATCCACGGTTGCCTGGCCGCCACAAGCGCTCAGTGTGGTGCAGACAGTGAGCAGTAATGCATTTAGCAGGGCTGCTTGACGGAGTTTCATCACGGCCTCCCTAGCGGGTATTTTCTCTAAGCACGCGCTGTTTCTGGCGGTTCCAGTCCTTCTCCCGTTCGGTTTCGCGCTTGTCGTGTTTTTGCTTGCCGGTGGCGAGTGCCAGCTCTGCTTTTACCAGATGTTTTTTCCAGTACAGCGAGGTGCACACGCAGGTCATGCCCTTGGCTTCCGTGGCCGCGTGTATGCGGGCCAGTTCGCGTTTGTTCAATAATAACTTGCGGGTGCGGGTTGGATCGGGGTGGATATGAGTCGACGCCGTCTGCAGTGGCATGATCTGAGAACCGAGCAGCCAGGCCTCGCCATCCTTGATCAGCACGTAGGAGTCGACAATCTGCGCCTGCCCCTCACGCAGTGCCTTCACCTCCCAACCCTCGAGCATAATCCCCGCCTCAAACTTGTCAGTGAGATGGAAGTCGTGACGGGCGCGCTTGTTCTGCGCGATGGTCGCGGGACGGATTTTGGACTTCTGCTTGCTCATGGCGCGCATTATACGCAGGGGGTGGGACTGTAAAAGGTAAACATTTCCCTTTTCACAGCGTTTTGCCTGCGGCACAGTAAGCTCATGTCATCCGAACACTGCCACGCTTCCGACCCTACCCCATGAGTATTGGTGCACGTTCATCGCTGGGCGTCTGGAATTTCCGCTCGACCTTTATTTTGGCTCTGATTGCCGCCGCCATCGGGTTGGGAAATTTCTGGCGTTTTTCTTACCTCGCCGGGGTGCACGGGGGCGCCCCCTTTGTGCTTACCTACCTTGTGGCCTTGTTGTTTGTAGCCGTGCCGGTGCTGATCGCCGAAATCGTGATTGGCAGCCACGGTCGATCGAGCCCGATTATCGCCATGGACTGGGCAGTGCAGCGGGCCAAAGCCAACGGTGCCTGGCGCCTGCTGGGGTGGATGGTCACGCTAACGGCCCTGTTAATGCTGTCCTATTTCGGCGTGGTATCCGGCTGGAGTCTGGCCTATATCAATAAAATGCAGTCGGGGATATTTGCCGGTGCCAGTGCCGTCCAGGTGGCCGCGGAGTTCAACCGCTTTTTGGCTTCGCCGGAGGAGATGGGTGTGTGGTTTACGCTGTTTTTGGCGATGACCATGGGTGTGGTAACCCTGGGTGTGCGGGTAGGGATGGGGTTTTTATTCTGGCTGTTGTTCCCCGCGCTGGTGGCATTGTTAATCGTGTTGATCGGCTTCAGCATGGAACACGGCGATATGGTGACGGCCCAGAGTTTTTTGTTCGGTTACGACCCCTGGCAATTTGATTCACAGTCAGTACTCGCGGCACTCGGGCATGCCTTTTTTACGCTGAGCACAGGTCTCGGTGTGGGCATGGTGTTTGGTGCCTATATGCCAGAACGAGTGCCGGTGGCGCGCACGGTGGTGGCGGTCGCCTTGCTCGATATTATTTTTGCCATGGCGGCGGGGCTGGCGGTGTTCCCACTGGTGTTTGCCAACAATATCGAGCCGAACTTTGGTCCGGGACTATTGTTCATCAGTCTGCCCTTTGCCTTTGGCAATATGCCCGAGGGGGAGTTCTTCGGGACGCTGTTTTTCGTGATGATTGTGTTGGCGGCACTGGGTACGGCAGTGTGCCTCGCCGAGGTGGGTGTGTCATACATCGTGCAGCGCTTTCGCCTGCGCCGGATTTCGGCGGCGCTGATTTTGACGCCCCCTATCTGGATGTTGGGCATGGCCTCGGTGTGGTCGTTCAATCGCTGGTCCGAGGGTGTGCTGGGTACGGGTATAACGGCGTTTCAGTTGATCGAGCGACTGAGCGCAGATATCCTGCTGCCCCTGTCGGGCCTGCTGATTGCGATCTTCGTGGGCTGGGTTATGCGCCGGGAGGTGCTGCGAGTGGAAATGTACCGGGAAGATGAACAGATTTTTGCGCTGTGGCGCTGGTTACTGCGCTGGCCCACTCCACTGGCGGTGCTCGCGGTCCTGGTGGCTACTGTGATCGGCATCCTGTGACCAGTATTCACCGCAATGCCTTGTTGCCCTATTCAGCGGCCTCTGTTTACGCCCTGGTCAATGATATCGAAGCTTATCCCGGCTATATGGATGGCTGTGTTGGCGCCGAGATTCTTACGCGCAGTGATAGCCTTATAGAGGCGCGGCTGGATCTGGCGCGGGGCGGGATTACTGGCAGCTTTACCACCCGCAATCACCTGGAACACAACAGCGGCATTACCCTGGAACTGGTGGAGGGGCCATTTGAGTCCTTCAGTGGTCGCTGGACCTTTCATGTACTGGGTGATGCTGCCAGCAAGGTCAGCCTGGATATGGATTTTGCCTTTTCCAACCGGATTCTGGGCGCCGCCGCCGGTAAGTTGTTTGATTCGGTGGCCAGCAATCTGGTTGATGCCGTGTGCAAGCGGGCCAAAGTGATATTGGAGCAGCCATCGTGAGTGACGTGGAAACGATTGAGGTAGAGGTGGCCTACGCGCTGCCGGACAAACAACAGATTATTGCGCTGGAGATAGCCGAGGGCACCACGGCCCTGGAGGCGGCCCACCAGTCAGGTATCACTACCACGTTTCCTGACGTGAATCTGGATGCATCCAAAATGGGTGTGTGGGGAAAGGCGGTGAAACCGGCCAGTTATGTCATGCGCGCTGGCGAGCGGGTGGAAATCTACCGTCCGCTGATTATCGATCCCAAGGAAAGCCGCAAGGAGCGTGCCGCCAAAGCCAAGGCCGCCAAGAAAGAGGGTTAAAAAAGGAGTCTGATCCCTTTTTTAACCGTCAGCGGCAGCGGGTTTGTAGTTGCTGGTGAAGTGGGTCAGACGGTCGTTTTCGAAAAACACGGTGAGGCGACGCTCATCCCGGATTTCGGTGCCGTTTTTGATGCTGTAGCGATAATCCCAACGATTCAAGTTGAAGGTGTCCTGTACCAGGGGCGTTCCCAGAATAAACTGCACCTGACGGGCGGTCATGCCGGGCTTGAGCTGGTCGACCATTTCCTGGTTGATCAGGTTGCCTTGTTCCACGTCAATGCGGTACACGCCGGGAAATCCAAAGTTTCCACAGCCTGTAACCAGCGCCAGTACGCCACACAATAACAGGGTTCTCATCGGTATTTGGCTTCCACTTCATTTACAGCGGTGGCATCATACAACACTTAGGCAATTCGCTGAACTTCCCACAGGAACCTTTTTCCATGTCGCTCGAAAATCAGGAGCTTCGCAAAGCCGGGTTGAAAGTAACCCTGCCCCGCGTGAAAATCCTGCAAATTCTTGAAAATCTGGATGGCAGCACGCAACACATGAGTGCGGAAGACGTCTATCGCGCTCTGCTGGAAGCCGGTGAGGACGTTGGTTTGGCCACGGTATACCGTGTTCTCACTCAGTTCGAAACCGCCGGCATGGTGGTGCGCCATCATTTTGAAACCGGACATTCGGTGTTTGAACTGGCCAAGGGTGAGCACCACGATCACATGGTGTGCATGGATTCCGGCGACGTAATCGAGTTTGTCGATCCCATCATTGAGAAGCGGCAGCACGAACTGGCCGCCGAAAAAGGCTACGAGCTTGTGGATCACTCCCTGGTTCTATACGTGAAGAAAAAAAGCTAAGACGCTCAAATTTCCATGATTCGACTGCTTGCACTGCTTGGTCTTCTTTCGGCCTGCAGTGGCGGACCACCACTCTCCAACGGTCAATCTGTAACAGAAACGCATAAACTGGCGACCCTGTTTGACACCTATTGGGAAGAACACCTGCGCCGGTCGCCGACGCAGGCGACCAGCCTGGGTGATCCGCGCCATGCGGGATCGAGCCGAGCAGGCCCTGGGTGACCGCTTTGATGTGCGTAGCTTTCATCGGCAGATACTGGTGGATGGATCACTACCCATGGATGTACTCGCCGCCAAAATCGACCGCTGGGTAAGTACTCAACAGTAGCCCTTTCCTCGAGGCGCCAGCTTCCATAGACTCCCTTTCCAACCCATTAAGACCACGCTTTCGCCTGGCTTTATCGACGGAAAAATCGCGAGCACTGTTCGAGTCCAGATTTTTGCGCAGCAAAAATTGTCGAGTTGCGCAGCGACCGTCGATACAGCCAGGCGAGTGGTCGGGTGGAAAGGGAGTCTATGGAAGCTGGTGCCGCACCCGAAAACCGGATACTAATTAGCCGCCAGCATTTCCTCGGCGTGAGCTCGGGATTGGTCGGTGATTTTGACGCCGCCGAGCATGCGGGCAATCTCTTCGACTTTGCCGTCGGTTTCCAGTCTGGAGAGGCTGGCCCTGGCGGATTTCTTGTCTGTGGTTTTGGCCACCACAAGGTGATTGTCCCCCTGAGCGGCAACCTGTGGCAGGTGGGTGACCACCAGTACCTGGGAGTGCTCGCCAAGATTATGTAGCAGGCGGCCGACGACTTCGGCGACCGCGCCGCCAATGCCCACGTCGACCTCATCGAAAACCATGCTGGGCACGGCGGCGGTGCGGGCGGCAACCACCTGAATGGCCAGGCTGATGCGGGACAACTCACCGCCGGAAGCGATTTTAGCCAATGGCTGGGGATCGCTGCCGGGGTTGGTGCTGATACGGAATTCGATGGCTTCGCCGCCCAGCGGGTGGGGGCGGTCGGTATCCCGTGGGTTCAGCTGCACGGTAAGGCGGCAGTGTTGCATGGCCAGCTCAGCCAGTTGTTTCTCGACCTGGGTGGTCAGTTTTTTGGCGGCGCTTTTTCGTTTCTTGCTGACTTTCTGTGCCAGTTTTTCGTATTGCGCCAGGCCATTTGCCCGGTCTTCAATCAGTTGTGCTACTTCCTCGTCGCTGCCGGTCAGTCCCGACAGTTCTTCGGCCAGGGAGGTGTGCAGGGCGGCCAGTTCTGGGGCTTGCACGCGGTGTTTGCGGGCGGTTTCAAATATATGGTCGAGTCTTGCCTCCACCCGCTGCAGTTTCTCGGGGTCGATCTCCACAGCGTCGATATGCGCCTGTAGTTCGCTGCGGGCCTCCTCGGCCTGGATGCAGGCACTGTCCAGCAGGCCGACGGTTTCCGCCAGGTGGGAGCCGCCGTCCTGATCTTCCCGCACCAGTTGCAATGCCCGGCGCAACTGGTCGAGAGCGGCGTTGTCATCGGCGATGAGGGTCATGGCCTGTTGGCTGTTGTGCAGGTTGTGCTCGGCGTTGGCGAGTCGCTTCTGGTCGGCCTCCAGTTGTTCGATTTCACCGGCCTGCAAATCGAGCTCATCCAGTTCGTTAACCTGGTAGCGCAGTAACTGCACCCGGGCGTCGCGCTCGTCCCTGGCTTGCTCCAGCATTTCAATGCGCTGGTTCAGGGCGTGCCACTGGTCGGCGAGGGTGCCCAGCTCGCGCACGGAATCGGTGAGTCCGGCCCAGGCATCCAGCAGTTCGCGTTGATACTCGCGGCGCAGTAAGGACTGGTGCGCGTGCTGGCTGTGAATGTCGATCAGCAGTTCACCCAGTTCAGAGGCTTCCTGCAGGGTGATACTGCGGCCGTTGAGATAGGTGCGACTGCGACCCTCGGCGGTGACGGTGCGGCGCAGAATGCACTCGCTATCATCTTCGGCCGTGTTGTAGTCACGTTTCGCCAACCAGTCGCGGGCGGCGCCTATGGCGCTCACGTCGAAGCCCGCGCAGATTTCGGCCCGGGCGCTGCCGGTGCGTACCGTCTTGGGGTCGGCGCGATCACCCAGGCAGAGGCCCAGGGCATCGAGCATAATGGACTTGCCCGCGCCGGTTTCCCCGGTCACGACAGTCATACCGGGATCAAATTCGATGTCCAGGTTGTCGACGAGGGTATAATTCTGAATGCTTAGATGGGTGAGCATGGCTGTGAGTGATGATAGACTTGGGTCATATGCAACACAAGACGCACATACCCACATCCCCGGTCTCTGAACGAGCGCAGTTTCTGCTGAAGATGCTGATCGAGCGTCACATCCGCGAAGGCCAACCCGTTGGCTCCAAAACACTGTTGGAAGAGGCGGGGCTGCCGGTATCTGCGGCGACGGTTCGCAATGTGATGTCTGATCTCGAAGAGCGCGGCTATATCACCGCCCCCCATACTTCCGCCGGTCGTATTCCAACCGCCCAGGGCTACCGCTTTTTCGTCGAAAGCCTGTTGCAGGTGCAGCCGCTGAGCGAGCAGCAAATAGCTAGTGTGCACGCCGAACTCAATCCGGATAAACCCATCCGCGAGCTTGTGCAATCGGCATCTTCCCTGCTGGCCAGCGTCTCTGCCCATGCCGGGGTGGTGATTCTGCCGCGCCAGGAGGATGTAGCGTTGCGGCAAATCGAATTTCTACCTCTTTCTGGTCACCGGGTACTGGTGATCATGGTGGTCAACGAGCGCGAAGTGCAAAACCGTATTATTCACACAAATCGGGAATACGGCGAAGAAGAGCTGCGGCTGGCCACCCAATTCGTCAATCAGCGCTATGCAGGTCGACCACTGGAAGAGGCCAAGCGGGCCATCGTGTCCGCCATGGAACGGGATCGGCTGAGCATTGATGAATATATGCAGGCCTCTCTGGATCTGGCGGCGCAAGCGCTGGATGACACCGCGGCCGAAGAGGATTTTGCGGTGGCGGGTGAATCCCAGGTGTTGGGGGCTGCCGATGAGACCAATGCTGAAAAACTGCGGGATCTGTTCGACGCCTTTCAACACAAGAAAGACATTCTGCACCTGCTGGACCGCTCCGGGCAGGCACAGGGTGTGCAGGTGTTTATCGGTCAGGAGGCGGGTTTGCAGGTGTCCAGCGACTACTCTGTGGTGACCGCTCCCTACCAGGTTGGTGGCGATACCCTTGGTGTTCTGGGGGTGATCGGCCCCACCCGCATGGCCTATGAGCGGGTCGTGCCGATAGTCGATATCACCGCGCGTGTATTGGGGTCAGCACTGTCCAAGTGAACCGCGGTTTCCGCATTTCTCCCAAATCCGTTATTTCCGCCAAAATCACGCTGTTTTTTACTTGAAAACCACCCTCAAGCCCCCATATCGCCTGCATTAAGAGCGAAAATGGGCTGTGGAGGCCTTCGTACCTCCATCCCGATGCACCCAGTGGAGGCAGCACGTGGCAGAAAACGACGCAAAGACTGAGCAAAACCCTGAATTGGCAACCGAAGCCGAGCAGGCGGAGAATGCGACCAGCGAAGCCGTTGATGCTTCCGCGGAGGGGGGTGCTGAAGAGCACACCGATATACTGGCGGTGGAGGATGAATTTGAGGTAGAAGCTCCCCAACCCCCAGCGGAGGAAACTGTGGAAACCCTGGCCGAGCAATTGGAGCAGGCCCGTGAGCAGGTGCTGAGGGCGCAGGCCGAGGCGCAGAACGTGCGTCGTCGGGCGGAGAAGGACGTTGAACATGCGCGCAAATATGCACTGGAAAAATTTTGCAGCGAGCTGTTGCCCGTGGTCGACAACCTCGAGCGGGCGCTGGATGCCTCAAACAGTGAGAACGAAGCGGTCAAGCCATTGGCCGAAGGTGTTGATCTCACCCTGAAAAGCTTTTTGACCACGTTGGAGAAATTCCAGCTGGTACAGCTGGACCCCACTGGGGAACCCTTCGATCCGCAGTTGCACCAGGCAATGGCCATGGTGCCGAATCCGGATATGGAGCCAAATACGGTTATGGATACCATGCAGAAGGGTTTTACCCTTAACGGTCGCCTGGTTCGTCCCGCCATGGTAGTCGTTGCAAAAGCACCGGATTAAAAACACATACAAAAACTATGGATTTATTGGTTTTTCCACCTTGAATTGGGATAGGTCAGACCACATATATAGCAGCACGAACGAATATACGGAGTATTCACAATGGGCAAGATTATCGGTATCGACCTGGGTACGACCAATTCCTGCGTCGCCGTCCTCGACGGTGGCACAGTGAAGATTATCGAAAACTCAGAGGGCGATCGCACAACCCCCTCCATCGTCGCCTACACGGGCGACGGTGAAATTTTGGTAGGCCAGAGCGCCAAGCGCCAGGCAGTAACCAACCCCAGGGACACGCTGTACGCAGTGAAGCGTCTGATCGGTCGTGCCTTCAAGGACGACGTGGTTCAGAAAGACATCAAGATGGTGCCTTACAGCATCGTCGCTGCACCCAATGGCGACGCCTGGGTAGAAGCCAAGGGCGAGCAGATGGCTCCCCCGCAGGTATCGGCGCAGGTGCTGCAAAAAATGAAGAAAACCGCTGAGGAATATCTTGGCGAAACCATCACTGAAGCAGTCGTGACGGTTCCCGCTTATTTCAACGATGCCCAGCGTCAAGCCACCAAAGACGCCGGCAAGATCGCCGGTCTGGAAGTGAAGCGTATTATCAACGAGCCCACGGCGGCTGCGTTGGCCTACGGCATGGACAAGGCCAAGGGTGATCACACCATCGCGGTGTATGACCTGGGTGGTGGTACCTTTGATATCTCGGTTATCGAAATCGCTGAAGTCGACGGTGAGCACCAGTTTGAAGTGCTGTCCACCAATGGCGACACCTTCCTTGGTGGTGAGGATTTCGATCTACGTCTGATCGACTATCTCGCTGAGGAGTTCAAGAAAGAATCCGGTATGGATCTGCACAATGATCCCCTTGCTCTGCAACGCCTGAAGGAAGGTGCTGAGAAAGCGAAGATTGAGCTGTCCTCAAGTCAGCAGACGGAAGTCAACCTGCCATATATTACGGCGGACGCCTCCGGGCCCAAGCACCTGGTGGTGAAACTGACCCGCGCCAAGCTGGAGTCACTGGTTGAAGAGCTGGTTAACCGTTCGCTTGAGCCGGTGCGCATTGCACTGAAAGACGCCGACCTCAGCCCGAATGAGATCGATGATGTCATTCTGGTTGGTGGCCAGACGCGTATGCCGATGGTGCAGCAGAAAGTGGCCGAGTTTTTCGGCAAGGAAGCCCGCAAGGACGTGAACCCCGATGAAGCGGTTGCCATGGGTGCAGCGATTCAGGGTGCGGTTCTGAGCGGTGACGTGAAAGATGTCTTGTTGCTCGACGTAACGCCCCTGACCCTGGGTATCGAAACCATGGGTGGTGTGGCCACACCGTTGATCGACAAGAACACCACGATCCCGACCAAGAAGTCGCAGATATTCTCCACGGCTGAAGACAATCAGACCGCGGTGACCATCAGCGTGGTACAGGGTGAACGCAAGCAGGCGGCGCAGAACAAATCGCTGGGTCGCTTTGATCTGGCTGATATTCCGCCTTCACCGCGGGGCATGCCACAGATCGAAGTCACCTTCGACCTGGACGCCAACGGTATTCTGCACGTGTCGGCCAAGGACAAGGCGACGGGCAAAGAGCAGTCGATTCGTATCACGGCTTCCAGCGGTCTCAGCGATGAAGAGATCGAACAAATGGTGGCCGACGCCGAAGCGAATGCCGAGGCGGACCGCGAATTCGAAGAGCTTGTAACGACTCGCAACACCTGCGAAGGTCTGATGCACGCTACCCAGAAGACGTTGGAAGAGGCCGGCGACAAAGCCACTGATGAGGAACGCGCAGCGATTGAAGCCGCCGTTGCCGAAGCTGAAGAAGCCATCAAGGGCAATGACAAGGCCGCTATGGAAGCTGCCACCCAGAAGCTGACCGAAGCCTCTGGCAGCCTGGCGCAGAAGCTTTACGCCGAGCAGGCCGGAGCGGCGGGTGGACCTGATATGGGTGGTGCTGGACCGGCGGACGATGGCCCGGCTGGTGATGATATTGTCGACGCCGAGTTTGAAGAGGTCAAAGACGACAAGTAAGGCTGCGAGCGGGTCTGAAATGCAGTTTTCGGACCCAGGGTCAGGCTGCGATACAGGGTTCGTCTGAACTTAGGGACAGGGCGTCGTGAGGGGTTTATGAGACCGTGTGAGCCATGGATGCGACGGTTCGACGATTCGGCTCGAGCCCCCATGGATGGGTTTACGGCGTGTCTCATAAGCCCCTCACGATGTTCAGTCCCGATGACCAAAGCAAAAAAGGTGGATTACAAATGATCCCCCTTCAGGTATAAACGCGGGCTCTGCCCGTGTTTGTCGTTTAAACGGAACAACGATTGAGACTATGTCGAAACGCGATTACTACGAAGTCCTGGGAGTAGATCGGGGCGCTGACGCAAAGGATATCAAGAAGGCCTACCGTCGCGTCGCGATGAAATTCCACCCGGACCGCAATGAGGGCGATGCCGAGGCGGAGGAGAAGTTCAAGGAGGCCAGTGAGGCCTACGAAATTCTTTCCGACAGCCAGAAGCGGAGCGCCTATGACCAGTATGGCCACGCCGGAGTTGAATCCGGTGGCGGTGGCTTTAATGGTGCAAATTTCAGCGACATTTTTGGTGACGTTTTCGGCGATATATTTGGCGGCGGGGGCGGTGGCCGTCGTCGCGGCGGTCCGCAGCGTGGTTCGGATCTGCGCTATACACTCGAGCTCGATCTGGAACAGGCTGTGCGAGGTACCACGGTTAAAATCAAGGTACCTTCACTGACCGGTTGTGGAGATTGTGACGGTTCTGGTGCAGCACCAGGGAGTTCACCTGCGACCTGTGACACCTGTGGTGGTGCAGGTCAGGTCCGTATGCAACAGGGCTTTTTCCAAGTGCAGCAAACCTGTCCCAAATGTCGTGGCCAGGGCAAAATGATCAGTGACCCGTGTCGCACCTGTCGCGGTCAGGGCCGGGTGGAAGAAACCCGTACCTTGTCGGTCAAGGTGCCACAGGGTGTCGATACCGGTGACCGTATCCGCCTGTCCGGCGAAGGCGAAGCAGGCCCCGCAGGTGGACCCAGCGGTGATCTGTATGTGCAGATGGCGGTGCGTGATCACCCGATTTTTGAGCGCGATGGTCGTCATTTGTATTGCGAGGTACCGATCAATTTTGCCTCCGCGGCTCTGGGTGGCGAGTTGGAAGTACCTACCCTCGACGGACCAGTTAAGCTGAAGATTCCAGTGGAAACACAAACCGGCAAGTCATTCCGCCTGCGCGGCAAGGGCGTGAGTCCGGTACGCGGTGGATCCACCGGAGACCTGATCTGCCGAGTGGTGGTTGAGACGCCAGTGAAACTGAGCAAGCGCCAGAAGGAACTGCTGGAGGAGCTCCAGGAAACCCTCAATGAAGAGGGGAATAAGCATTCGCCTCGTCAGGGAAGCTGGTTTGAGGGAGTGAAGAATTTTTTTGACGATATGAAGCTCTGACGATGACAGTTCGAGTTGCCATAACCGGCGCTGCCGGACGCATGGGCAAAACTCTGATTGAGGCTGTGAGCCGGACTGAGGGTCTGTCGCTTTCCGCCGCACTGGAGCGCGCTGAGAGCAGCCTGTTGGGAGTCGATGCCGGCGAGTTGGCGGGCGTTGGCGCCAACGGTGTGAAGGTCAGCAGCGATATCCATGCGGTGGTCGACAGCTTCGATGTCCTGATCGACTTTACGGTGCCGGCGGTAACGCTGGCCAACGTGGCGGCCTGTCGTACCGCGGGGCGTGGGATTGTTATTGGTACCACGGGTTTTTCCGCGGACGAGCAGACGGAACTTGACGCCGCGGCTGCCGACATCTCGATCTGCAAGGCCTCCAATTTCAGCACTGGGGTCAATCTCTGTTTCAAATTGTTGGACCTGGCTGCCCGGGTGTTGGGAGATGATGTTGATATTGAAATCAGTGAAGCCCATCACCGCCATAAAATAGACGCTCCTTCGGGCACCGCCCTGAGCATGGGCGCGGTCGTCGCCGACGCCCTGGGTCGCGATTTGCGTGAGGTCGCTGTTTACGGTCGCGAAGGCCAGACAGGCGCGCGTGACCACCAGACCATTGGGTTTGCAACCACCCGTGCCGGCGATATCGTTGGAGATCACACGGTGTTGTTTGCCGGTGATGGCGAGCGGATAGAAATTTCCCACAAGGCCTCCAGTCGCATGTCTTTTGCGCGGGGCGCTGTGCGCGCTGCCGGTTGGTTGGTCGATCAGAAAGCCGGGCTCTATGATATGCAGGATGTACTTGGTTTCAGGAAAGAGGACGCATGAGCGAACATATCGTCACTATTAATGAGCAGAACGCGGCGCAGTACCTGATTGAGGAATCCCATCAGCGACTGATCGTAGCTGACTTTTGGGCAGACTGGTGCGAACCCTGCAAAGTATTGATGCCCCTGCTGGAGAAATTGGCCAACGAATACGAAGGTCAGTTCTTGTTGGCCAAGGTGAATGCTGACGATATGGCACCCATTGCACAACAGCTGGGTGTGCGCAGCCTGCCGACGGTTATCATGTTGAAGGATGGCCAGCCCGTCGACGGTTTTGTCGGTGCGCAACCAGAAAACCAGATTCGCGAGATTTTGGATAAATATCTGCCCAAGCCCTGGGATACTGATCTCGCCACCGTTCAGGCATTGATGGCTGAACAGGATTTTGCCGGGGCTCTGGCACCCATTCGTCGCGCCCACGAAGATTCCCGCGGACGTCATGATATTGCCATGACCTACGCACAGGTTCTGATTGAACTGCGGCGTTTCGCCGATGCTGAAGCGCTGCTGGCGGATGTTAAAATGGCGGATCAGGATGCCCTGTACGAGCAGGTAAAAGCACTGCTTGATTTGCGTCAGGAAGCGGCCAAGTCCCCGGAGATGCAGGAACTCGAGAGCAAACTGGCGGCTGACCCGGATAACCTCGAGTTGCAGTACCAGCTGGCCCTGCAATACGGCAACGCCGGTAGTCACCGCGAAGCCATGGAATTATTGATCGGTATTCTGCTGGTCGACAGGGACTACGGGGACGGCGCTGCGCGCAAAGCCCTGCTGGATATCATCGCCAGCCTCGGTAAGGGCGATCCTCTGGCCGCCGAGTTCCAGCGCAAACTTTTCGGCCTGATGTATTAAAAAAGAGGTCAGACCCCTTTTTTTTGGGATGCGTTGGCTGGGCGACCTACTTGATTAACCATAAAACATACTGTAAGTTCAAATTCCCTTTTTGAGGAGAAAAATCATGCGTCTGGGAATTAATACTGGTTACTCTGGAAAACACATCGATATTCCACTGGATGTTATTAAGCACGCAGAAAGCCTCGGCTATGATTCGGCCTGGGTGGCAGAGGCCTACGGTTCGGATGCTGTCAGCCCCAGCGCTTGGATTCTGGCAAACACCGACAAAATTCGAGTCGGTACCGCCATCATGCAGATGCCGGCCCGCACCCCGGCCATGACCGCGATGACGGCCATGACCTTGTCACAGTTGTCCGGTAACCGTTTTATCGTTGGTCTGGGTGCATCGGGACCGCAGGTTGTGGAGGGTTGGCACGGCTTACCCTACGGCAAGCCGATGACGCGCACCCGCGAGTACATCCAGATTATGCGCAAGATTATGGCGCGTGAAGGCCCGGTTGAATTTGATGGCCAGATTTATCAGATGCCCAATCGCGGCGAAGGGACGACTGGGCTGGGCAAGCCGTTGAAATCCATTCTGGCGGCAAACAACGATATTCCGATCTACACCGCGCAGATCACGCCGGCCGGTCTGGCCTGTGCCGCGGAGTTTGCCGACGGGGTATTCCCGGTCTGGCAGGACCCCAACAAATACGACGTGTTCAAGCCCGATATCGATAAGGGCCTTGAGAAAGCCGGTAACGGCAAGAGTCTGGCGAATTTTGATATTGCACCCTTTGTCGGTGTTCACATTGGTGACGATGTAGACGCGATCATCGAGGCGATGCGTCCGTGGTTGGGTTTGTACATTGGTGGAATGGGTGCCAAGAACAAAAACTTCTACAATGATTACGCGTCGCGACTGGGTTATGCGGAAGAAGCCGAGCGTATTCAGGACCTCTATCTGGCGGGTGACAAAGCCGCCGCGGAGGCCCTGGTGCCAGCGGAGCTGATAGACGCTGTTTCTCTTATCGGTCCCAGGGAGCGAATCAAGGAGCGCGCCCAGGCCTGGAAAGACGCCAATGCGCGTGGCGAGGTAGGCTCCATGCTGATCGGTACACGCGATAAGGAAGTTCTTGAACTGATGGCGGAGATCATGCTCTAGAGCTGATTGGGAGCACCTTATGGAAGTCGCCGGAAAATACATTGTCGTCACCGGGGGTGGCAACGGCATCGGCAAGGCCCTGTGTGAAGCGTTTCATGCCCAGGGTGCTGCCGGTATCGCGGTGCTCGATCTGGAACAGGACAGTGCTGAGGCTGTAGCGGCCTCGGTCAACGGTCTCGCCATAGCGGTGAATGTGCGGGATGAAGCCGCTATTCAATCTGCTATCGCCCGCATCGAAGCCGAGTTCGGTCGCATTGACCTGATGTGCAGCAACGCCGGGATTGGCGCGGGGGATGGTGAGCAGGGTTGGGCGACTTCCGCCGACAATGCTGTCTGGCAAGCGATGTGGGATATTCATGTGATGGCCCATATGTGGGCCGCCCGGGCCTGCCTGCCCGGAATGCTGGAACGGGGTGAGGGTTATTTTCTGCACACCGTCAGCGCGGCGGGGCTGCTGGCCCAGATCGGCGATGCCGCCTATGGCACCACCAAACACGCCTCCCTGGGTTTTGCAGAATCCCTGGCCATTACCCATGGCGACGCCGGTATTAAAGTTTCCTGTTTATGCCCGCAGGCGGTTATGACCAGAATGATTGCCGAGATGATCGGTGCCGGCGGCGGAGCGGAGAGTGCCGGTATTGACGGTGTACTGAGTCCCGAAGACGTGGCGCAGGCGGTGATCGAAGGGCTGGCGGCGGAGCAGTTTTTAATTTTGCCCCACCCCATGGTTGAGCAGTATCGCCAAAACAAGGCCGCCAACTATGATCGCTGGATTGGCGGTATGAAAAAACTGCGCAGGCACTTCATCTCAGGCGAGTAGTACACTGTGCCCATGGATACCGTGGGGCGCTTTGCCAAAACCATTCTCAACGGCTTCGAGTCGTATTTCGCTGACTTTCAGGCCATTACCCTGGCGGGCCAGACCTTCTTTCAGGACGAGCGCTGGCTGGATATGCACAGCGCTACCCGGGCGCGTATCGATCTCTATAAAGGCAAGGTCAACAAGACCCTGGAATTCGCCGAGGATATCGCCGGGGAGCGTATGCGAGAACTGCCATTCTGGGCAGAGGCGCGGGCGGCTTACGCCGCTCTTATCGTAGATCACAACAATTTTGAAATTGCCGAAACCTTTTTCAATTCGGTGTATTGCGCCACCTTCCGGCATCTGAAAATTCGCAACGAATACGCCTTCGTATTTTCTGACCGGGCAGATCTGCCGGAGCAGTTTGATCGCTCGGTGTACCGGGGGTATTCCCTGGGCGGCATATCGAAGCCTTCATTAGCCGATGTAATAGACAGACTTTTGGCCGATTTCTCCTTTGAGCTTCCCTGGCAGAATGCCCCGCGCGACCGCGATAGCCTGGTAGCGGCGATCGGCGCCGAACTACCGTGGACGGTCGCTGATAAGAGCTGCGATCACGGGAAGCTGGAGATGTTGCGGGCTGTCTTCTATCGCAATAAAGGTGCCTACCTGGTAGGGCGATTCATACGAAACGGTGTCGTCACAGGCGTTATTATTCCGGTGTTGAACAGTGGGGAAGACGGGGTGTTCGTCGACGCCGCGCTGTTTGGTGCCGACCGTGTGTCGGTGATCTTCAGCTTCACCCGATCCTACTTTATGGTGGATGTGACCATTCCCAGCCAGACGGTGTTGTTCCTCGCCAGCATGATGCCCGCCAAGCCCATATCAGAGTTGTACAGCGCGATTGGGTTTAGTAAACACGGCAAGACCTATTATCACCGCTGTGCCTACCGGCATATGGAGTCCACAGACGATCTTTTTGAGATTGCCCCCGGCATCAAGGGCATGGTGATGTCGGTTTTTACCATGCCATCCTACGACTTCGTGTTCAAAATCATCAAGGACCGCTTTACGCCACCCAAGGATATGACGCGTCGGCAGGTGATGGAAAAGTATCGTATGGTGAAGCGTGCGGACAGGGCGGGCCGCATGGCGGATACCCAGGAATTCACCAATCTGGCGTTTGCGCGCAAGCGCTTTTCTGATGAGTTATTGGATGAACTCAATGCGGTGGCGCCCTCGGTGATCGAGGAGCATGGCAAGGCACTGGTGATCAAACATGTTTACGTGGAGCGGCGCATGACGCCATTGAATCTGTATCTGCAGACCGCCACTGATGAAGAGGTCGCCGGCGTGATGGAGGAGTACGGTAACGCCATCAAGGAGTTGGCCTCAGCTAATATATTCCCCGGTGATATGCTGTTGAAAAATTTTGGCGTCACCCGACACGGGCGGGTGGTGTTCTACGATTATGATGAACTGTGCCCCTTGATGGACTGCAATTTTCGACGTCTACCGCCGCCGCGCAATGATGAGGAAGAGCTCGCCAGCCAGCCCTGGTATTCGGTTGCTCCCAACGATATTTTTCCCGAGGAATTCCGGCTGTTTTTCTCCGGTAATCAGCGCGCCCGCGCCGTGTTTGACCAACTGCATAGCGACCTCTATGAAGCTGAATTCTGGCAGGTTCTGCAACAGCGGGTTCAGTCCGGCTATGTAGACGATTTCTTTCCCTACCGCCGGCGCGAGCGCTTTGTACGTCATGGTTGAGGCGCAGCTGCTCTACGCGGGCATGAAGCCGGCCCATGACCGTCCTCTGCTGGTGGCCGTGGCGCTCTATCTGGCGGGCCTTATCGCAGGGTATTGCATGATACTGCAGCACGAAGATTTGCTGGCGGTGGACAGCCTGTATCATGTCAAGATTGCCCATGAGATGTGGACCCAGGGGGTCTGGTGGCTGGATATCGGCTGGCTGCCGTTTACCGTGTTGGGCGAGCAAGGTCCCGATCATCACTGGCTCTGGCATCTGTTACTGGCGCCGCTCTCGGCGGGAGAATTGACGCTGTTTCAGGTGCAATGGGTGTCTGTCATTACTGGCGCCGCTGTATTTCCAGCTGTGTATATGGTGTTGTGGATGCTCAGGGTGCCGTATCCGGCCCTGTTCACATTGTTGGCAATGTCTGCCGGGGTGGCGTTGCCTTTTCGCTTTATGATGGCACGTACCCAGACCCTGGCCATCGTGTTGCTATTGCTCGCCTGTGTCGCACTGCTGCGGCGCTGGCGCGTCGGCATGATGTTGCTGGGTTTTGTATTTATGCAGGCCTATCACGGCGCGGTGGCGCTGGCGGCCGTGGTCGCATGCTTCGCCGTCTGGGACCTCTGGCTCAACCGCCGTTGTCAGTTGTGGTTATTGCTGGCGGCGCCTGTGGGCATGCTGGTGGCGATGATGCTCAACCCCTGGTATCCCCAGAATATGGAGTACCTGCTTTTTCATGTGCTCTTTAAGGTCGGAAATCCGCAATTAGTGGACGTGGGGGCGGAATGGCGTCCCATGCACTGGTCTGCCTTGTTGATGGAGAGCCTGGCCGCCCATCTGTTGTTACTCGCCGCCATCGCCATGACGGTCTGGCAACAATTAAAAGGGCGGAAGCCACGGCTGGATACCCTGATGAGTATCAGTCTGGCACTGATATTTCTGATCATGTATCGGGACGCCTGGCGCTTTGCGGAATATTACATTCCTTTTGCTGCGCTCTCTGCAGCGCTGGCCTGTCGGGATTGGCGTCCGCTCTGGGAGCCTGGCCGACAAAAGCGTACCGCAGTGGTAACGGTGGTCGCGGTAGCCGTGGTCGGTCTGTTTGTGATTAACACCCGCGTCGTACTCAACAGCAACGGCACGAAGCTGGAGCACATGGCGCCTGTGCGGGAACAGTTGCTGCGTTATGCCCAGCCGGGAGAGGTTGTATTCAATACCCATTGGGGTGATTTCACCCGCTTGCTGTGGGTAGATGACCGCCTGGATTATGTCACGGGTCTGGACCCGAACTATCTGTTGTATCAGGATCCGCAGCGCTATGCCCAACTGATTGCGTTGCAGCATGGGGCTGTAGCTGCTGGTAAAGATCCCGCGCTTGAGATCGTCCGAAAATTCTCCGCACGCTGGGCCTACGTCAACGCGCGCCACACCGGGCTGGCGGAGCGCCTGCACTTCAGTGACAATGCGCTCCTGTTGGCCCAAACACCCTCCGGCTGGTTATTCGAACTTAATCAGGAGGAGGCTGCCGATCGCTAGTTTGTGCTGAAGCCATCTACACTGATATCAGGAGTGCCGCGTGTCATCTATCTACCTAATTCGCCATGGGCAGGCATCCTTTGGTTCTGACAACTATGATCGCCTGTCACCCCTGGGTAGACGGCAGGCGGAGGTGTTGGGGGAGTATCTGGCCGATCAGGGCATCATCTTCGATGTCGTGATCAGCGGTGATCTTGAGCGGCAACGCGATACCGCAGTCCTGGCCGCTGGTCGTGCACCCGAGTTGATTGATCCGCGATTCAATGAGGTGGACAACGAAGGGCAGTTTGACGCCTATGTTCCGCAGTTGATTGATCAGTTTCCCGAACTTGAACAACTCATTGAGCGGGCGACCACAGATAGCCGCTCCTACCAGTTGGTGCTGCGTCGCGTATTTCATCATTGGGTTACCACAGAGGACGAGTTGCAGGGAGTGGAAAGCTGGGCGTCCTACTCGGGCCGGGCCCGGGCCGGGCTGGAAGAGGTCATGGCCACCTATGGGCGCGGCGTGTCCCTGGGTTTGTTCACCTCCGGGGGCACCATTGCCACCCTGGTGCATCAGGTGCTGGGGCTGCCGGGCACGGGTTGCTATCAGTTCTTTGAGCCCATGATCAATTGCTCGATCACCCATCTTGTCTACAACGGCGATCAGGTCTCCCTTCAGTATTACAACGACCACTCCTTTTTCAAGGTGCTCGGTCAGCAACTGGGAGAGGACCTTGTGTCCTATCGCTGAAGCATGAGTACTGATCTGGATATTTTACTGGTCAGGCACGGAGAGGCTGCTGCCGCTTACGGTGAAGACGACGATCCCGGGCTTAGTGATCTGGGTCGTAGCCAGTCGGCGCTAACGGCTATTGAATTACAGCGGTGCTTACCCTTGATTGCGCTGACCAGCCCTCTGGCCCGGGCCCGGCAGACGGCAAAAGAATTTACCGGGTTAACTGGAATTGTGGCAGAGATTGACGATCGCTTCAGCGAAATACCGACCCCGGCGTCGCTGTCAGATCGACAGGCCTGGTTGCAGCCGGTACTGCGCGGGCACTGGTCCCAGCAGGACGCGTCGCTGCATGCCTGGCGCCAGACGGCGCTTGCTGCGCTGTCGGACATACAATCGCCAACGGTGGTGTTCTGTCACTTTGTCATCATCAATGCCATGGTCGCAGCAGTTACTGATGATGATCGCGTTACCTGCTTTATGCCGGCCAATGCGTCTATTACCCGGTTGAAAAAGACAAGCTCCGGGCTGCAATTGGTGAGCCTGGGTGCACAGCTCAAGACGATGGTCAATTAGACGCGTGTTCGCCTTTTTTATGATCGCTGGTCTGAATGTTCAATGCTGGCCTACCCGTGTAAACTTCGCTCACTCACTGGAGTGGTGGTCGCTCCGCTTAAAACACTGCAACGATTCAGGCGATGACGAATACTGAGACCGGCGCCTACAAGGCAGCTCTTGAGCAGGTACAAAACCTGTTGCAGGATCGCGAATACAAGCTTGCTCTGGAGCAGGTGGATGCGATTCTCGATGTGCATCCCCGTGATGCCAAAACCAATTTCATGCGCGCTGTTGTGCTGCGTCATCTGGGACGACTGGATGAGTCGGTCGCTCTGTTACAGGCTCTCGCGAAGGCGACAACCGGGGTGGCGGCGGTACAGCAGGAATTGGGTATTACCCTTCACGCCCTGGGCAGGATTGATGACGCTGTCGATGCCTTGCAGGCCGCTTTGGCAATCAACCCCAAACTCGCCACCTGCTGGCGATTGTTGGGCCAGTGCCTGTTGGCTGAGGGCGAGGAAGACTCGGCAGAACACGCTGCGCGTCAGGCACTGATCCATTCTCACACCCATCCGGGTATTGTCAAAGCGCTGGAACTGGTCGCTGATGAGCACTACGGTATGGCAGAAGGTATTTGCCGGGATTACCTGCAGCGTCATCCCGATGACGTCAGCGTGATTCGTTTGCTGGCGGAGATAGGTATCAAGCTGGGGGTGCGCGACGACCCCGTTATCTTGTTGGAGGACTGTCTGAAAATAGCGCCCCACTACCATCTGGCGCGAAATACCTATGCCAGTGCACTGGGACAGGCGCAGCGCTACGAAGAAGCGCTGAAGGAAATCGATTATCTGGAGCAGGTTGAACCGAGAAACCTGTCCCATAAAGTACTCGCGGCATCCCTGGAAGTTATGGTGGGGAATTTCGAAAAGGCCGAACAGCGCTACGAGAAGATCCTGGCGCGGGTGCCCAATCATGCGCAACTGCAGAATAGCCACGGGCACGCGCTGAAAACACTGGGCAAGCAAAGTGATGCTATTGCGGCCTACCGTCGGGCTATCAATCTGCGACCTTCAATGGGGGATGCCTACTGGAATCTTGCCAATATGAAAACCTTCGAGTTCAGTGATGCGGAGGTTGAGCAGATGCGCGCGCAAATCTCGCAGGAAAACGCGGCGACGCGAGACCACTATCATCTCTGCTTCGCTCTTGGAAAAGCGCTGGAAGATCGTCGGCAGTACGAGGAATCCTTCCACTACTATCAACTGGGCAACGAGTTGCGCTGCAAGGAAGAAGGCTATCAGGCCGAACAGACACAGGCCGAGACCGAGGCGCTGATCAAGCATTGCACGCCGGATTTGTTCGTCGGCAAGGAAGATTTCGGCTGCCCCGATCCCGACCCGATATTTATTGTGGGTCTGCCCCGTTCAGGCTCTACTCTTTTGGAGCAGATATTAGCGAGTCATTCCCAGGTCGATGGCACCTCGGAACTGCGTGAAATAATAGTGATTGCGCGCCGCCTGGGTGGCAAACGCAACCGCGATGATGAGTCGCTCTATCCCGGCATACTGTGGGACCTGACTGCCGAGCAGTGTCGTGAACTGGGGGAAGAGTATATCGAGCGCACCCGGATTCAACGCGGCGCTGCGCCTTTCTTCATCGACAAGATGCCGAATAATTTCCAACACGTGTCATTGATCAAGCTGATCCTGCCCAATGCCAAGATTATTGACGCCAGGCGACACCCCATGGCCTGTTGCTTCAGTGGCTTTAAACAGCTTTTTGCTGCGGGGCAGGCCTTTACCTACAGCCAGTCTGATATGGCCCGATACTACAGTGATTATGCCCGCCTGATGGAGCATTGGGATGAGGTCCTCCCCGGGGCGGTATTGCGGGTGAAGTATGAAAGCGTCGTTGCCGATATTGAAACGCAGGTGCGACGGCTGCTGGACTACTGCGGCTTGCCCTTCGAAGAAGCCTGCTTGTCATTTCATGCCACCGAACGGGCGATTCGCACAGCGAGTTCAGAACAGGTTCGTCGACCTATCTACAATGATGCGCTGGAGCAGTGGCAACATTTTGCTCCCCACCTGGAAGAAATGCGCGGAACTCTTACGGAATGGATTGAGCGACATGAAGTTGCCTGATGCGGTCTAGATATCTGAATCTGTTCCGGCTTGAGTGTGAACAATTCACACATTTGTTTACTTGTTTGCTCGCGATATGGTACCAAGGAGTTTGGAGCGGGCACGTATTTGAGACCGATGTGGTGTTATGCTTCTCAGGTTGAGTAGAAATCTTGAACACATTAGAAAAATTAACCTACAGATATTTGTAACGGCAAGGTAATGCATATGAGCAACAAGCAACTTCGTAAGCAATCTTTTGCGGTAAAGCCTCTATCCGTCGCCGTGGCGATGGGCTTTTCTTCAACAGTCCCGGTTTACGCTCAGGATCAGTTTTCATTGGAAGAAGTCATTGTTACAGCGACTCGACGAGATGAGAGCATTCAGGACGTCCCTATCAGTATTGATGTACTGAGTGAAACCGCACTGGAAAATAACGGCGTCGGCGATCTGGAAGATTTCGCCCATTTGATGCCATCTCTTAACTACGTAACGCTTGGGCCAGGCACTGGCAACGTGTATATGCGTGGTATCTCCAGTGGTGGTGAGAGCCTGTTGGGTGCCACACCCAACGTGGCGGTATATGTTGATGAGCAACCGGTTACCGCCGTTGGCTCGTTTTTGAACCCACATGTGTATGACG
The DNA here is from genome assembly GCA_938074045.1 of uncultured Halieaceae bacterium. Lineage (GTDB taxonomy): Bacteria > Pseudomonadota > Gammaproteobacteria > Pseudomonadales > Halieaceae > CALJGI01. The sequence continues at coordinate 2,365 of CALJGI010000014.1, read as the reverse complement.
TCGCACGGATTGAAACACTGGCCGGCCCTCAGGGTACGCTGTTTGGCGCTAACGCCCAGGCCGGTAGCATCCGTATTATTACCAACAAGCCCACTCCCGGAGAATTCTCTGCCGGTTACGATCTCGAGCTCAACTCGGTCAGTGAAGGCGATAACGGGAGTTTGATCGAGGGTTACGTGAACATCCCCATCGGTGACAACGCCGCTATTCGTCTGGTTGGCTATCGTAAGGATGAAGCAGGGTATATCGACAACGTCTACGGTGAGCACACCTTTGACTTGTCCGGTATCCGTAATGGCTGGCAGTCTGGCGGCGATCCCGCACTGATGGCATTGTCTGCCGACCAGACCATTAACAACTCTAGTCTGGTTGAAGACGACTTTAATACAGCAGAGACAGTCGGTGGGCGCGCTGCCCTGCGCGTTGACCTCAATGAGAACTGGACGGTGACCGCCAGCCTGATGCGTCAGGAACTCGAATCCCAGGGCGTCTGGGATCACGATCCCGACGAAGTGGGTGATCTGGAAGTCAACCGCTTCCTGCCGGATACCAACGACGACGAGTGGACCCAGGTTGCGGCCACTATTCAGGGCAAGATCTTCGGTGACATGACCCTGACCTATGCCTACTCGGATCTCGATCGCGAATCTCAGCAGCAGGCTGACTATTCGCTGTATTCCGACCCAAGTAATGGCTCTCCAGGCTACGTTGTTAACTACTATGTGTGCTACATCGCTTATTTCGGCATGTGTGAAGATCCCTCGCTGCTGTATACCGGCGATCAGGAGTGGGAGCGTGAAAATCACGAACTCCGACTGGTGTCCGGACAAGATCAACGTGTGCGCTGGATAGTAGGGGCCTTCCACGAAGAAGCCTCGCATGAATTTGATCTCGACTGGCACGTACTGGGTACCGCCAACATCACCGCGGAAGCAGCGGGTACCGGCACGCCGGCCTTTGTTGAGGGCACTGATGTTTACTGGACCACACATCAGACACGTGGCAACGAAGAGACCGCTTACTTCGGTGAGATATCCTTCGACGTTACCGAGAGCCTGACGGTGTCTTACAGCACTCGCTATTTTGACTATGAGTCGCAGTTGGTTGGTTTCTCTGGCACGGTTTGGTGGCCATCGCGCTTCGGACCTCGCGACGGTGAGATTAACAACGACCTGGTTATCGATGAGTCAGACAGCGTTAACAAGTTCAACGTGTCCTATGCCATTAACGATGACGTGCTGGTTTACGGTACCTACGCCGAGGGTTATCGCCCAGGTGGTTTGAACCGCTTGAGTGTGACAGCCATTGATGGTCAGTATAAGGCTGACATCCTGGAGAGTTATGAGATCGGTATGAAGGGCGACTTCATGGACGGTCGCCTGCGTTTGAACGCGGCGTACTACACCCAGGAATGGGATGACTTCCAGCTATCCAAAATCGATACCTCGGTTTCGGTACTGACGTTGACTGATAACGTCGGCACCGCTGAGAGTGACGGTTTTGAAGTAGATGGTACCTTCCTGATCAGCGAGAACTGGGATCTCAACTTCGGGTTGTCCTATATCGATGCTGAGCTGACCGAGGACTACTTCCTCAGTGAATCTGTTGAAGCGACCGGCATTCCAACCGCACCTGCGGGCAACGAGCTGCCACGGGTACCGGATCTGAAGTGGAACCTGGCCTCACGCTACAACTTTGAGTTGATGGGAATGGATGCCTTTGTCCAGGGCTCCTACACCTCGACGGGTGAGTCTTACAACCTCTTGTACGACGTTGACAGCAATAGCCGTACCCGCAGGAAGCAGGGCGACTACCAGGTTGCTCATCTGGCCTTCGGTGTGGAGTCGGACAGCTGGGCTGCTGAACTGTTCGTTAAGAACATCACTGATGAGCGCGGTGACGTGTTTATCAATGGTGCAACTTACGACCAGCGTGTCACCAGTAACCGTCCGCGCACCATTGGCGTACGTTTCCGTCAGAAGTTCGATTGATATCCGTCGACAGCTGAATATAAAGGGCGCCATTGGCGCCCTTTTTTTTGCTCTGGGTATGAGCCAGGGAACCCGCCTCTACCTAAGCGTTTAGCGAGGCCTAAAGGCGCGGATGTATTTAGGCGAGTATTCTTTCGCGTGGCGCCGGGCCCGCCGACGGTGCAGCCCTGTCACGGCCTGGCGCTCGATGCTCGCCGGCCGCGGCTGCATTTAGGCCAGCAGTCCAGCGCAGGTGATCGGGCCCGCCGACGCTACAGCCCTGTCACGGCCTGGCGCTTGATGCTCGCCGGCCGCGGCTGCATTTAGGCCAGCAGTCCAGCGCAGGTGATCGGGCCCGCCGACGCTACAGCCCTGTCACGGCCTGGCGCTTGATG
>CALJGI010000013.1 GCA_938074045.1 uncultured Halieaceae bacterium | reverse complement strand
AGGTGCTTTGGTGGCCATCGTCTTAGAATTCTCACTAAAGTCGGTCAGATATCGACTGACATCATCGATGCTGACGCCTAAAGCTGCAGGAGAATTCAGTGCTTTGGCCACCGGTGTTAACGCACTGGAGTATTCTGCCATCGCAGCCAAACCAGCGAATTACGCGTTTGAGCAAATTAAAGCTCAACAACAACTGCATAATTTGTACACGCCGGCAAATTTTCTCACAGTTGTAGATACGCCATTTTCTCTCCTCTTCGTATTATGCATTTTTTTGTTAGCACCAACTGTGGGCCTGCTGGTCGCCGCTGTTTGTGTGATCTGTGTTGCACTCGGACAATGGCATCGCCATCGTTTGCGATCTCTGATAGCGAGTAGTAACGAAGGGCAGAAACGGCTGGATGAGAGTCTGATTAATTCGATCCAACTCGAAACCATCAGGGCATTCAATTTCAACCCGATTATGGAGAAGCAACGTCGCGAGCGGTTGATACTATACTATAAGGCTCGTACCGCAGTTGCTGCAGAACAAAATCAACAAAACAGCCAGCTTGCTCTGCTGACGGCGTTGACCACCGTGCTTGTTATAGGCACGGGGGCCGTACTCGTGACTCAGGGAAGTATGGACATTGGCAGTTTAATTGGCGTGAACATCCTTGCTGCGAGAGCGGTTGGATTGATTAACGCGGCGGGGCGTCTTTCGCAATCGTTTGAGGCTGCCCAGAGTCTGGAGAACCAGCTGGCGGAAATGGAGCAACATCCGCGTGAGCGTACCAGGGGAATTACGATCCCCGATTACAGTGGAAGAGTTGTACTTAAGGGGTTAACGCATGGTCATGACCCCAGAATTGGTCCGCTGTTTTCTGAAATGAACCTGGATGTTGGGCCCGGCAGTGTGGTGTTGATCTGCGGAAATAATGGTAGCGGCAAGACATCATTAGCCAGAATTCTCGCAGGTTTAGTTGAACCCCAACAGGGGCAGGTACTGGTTGATGGTATTGATTTGTTACAGATTTCGAGGAGTGAGTGGCACCGGAAGCTGAGCTATGTACCTCAAGAACCGGACTTTCTCGGGCTGAGTCTCCGGGATAATTTACTGCCTCTCAAGCCCGATCTTAACGATGACGAACTCCGCGATATTCTGCGCCGCTGTGGTTGTACTGAAATAGTTGACCATCATCCGGATGGATTGGATCAGATGATAAATAATTCTGGCAAAAACTTTGCACCCGGACTACGGAAACGACTGGCATTAGCCAGAGCCTTGGCTAGTAATGGAAAAGTAGTGCTATTGGATGAAGTTCACAGCGGGCTGGATCCCGAGGGTCTCAGAATTTTAATGGCAGTTCTTCAGGAGATGATGGACGCCAAAAAAACTATTTTTCTGTGTTCCCATGATCGCAGTATTATTAAGAGTGGCGCAACTGTCATTGATTTGAATAGCAAACCGCACCCGGCGATCTTCAAGGTGTAGTCTGATGAAAACTGTGGCGCCAAAAAATGATTTTCATGAGTTGGTTGAGGCACACAGTTCCTCTCGAATTGTTATACAGGTAATCTGCATTGGCCTTCTCTGCTTTGTCCTTTGGGCTTCGCTCTTCACGCTGGATGTGGTGAGCGTTGCACCTGGAGAGGTCATTCCCGCCGACAGGGTTCAGAGCGTTCAACACCTCGAAGGTGGTGTGATCAGTCGTGTGCTTGTGGCTGAAGGTGAACTCGTGCAAGCCGGGCAATCGCTTGTGGAACTGGAGTCAACAGCCACCGGTGCATCAGCTGCAGAGCTGCAGCTGCGAGTGGATTCCCTGCAAGTGGATATTCAACGTCTGCAGGCGGGGCTAAGAAACGATCCTGAGCTTGTTTTCACTCAAGCAATGGCGCATCTGCCCCCAAGCCGAAAGGAACAGGCGAGAGCTCTGTATCTTGCACAAAAGCTGGCACACGATAATTCGGTTGCCGTACAGGACGAAGAAATTATTCGGAGGCAGAAGAGCCTGTCCCAGATTGAAGCAAGACTCGACAGCAATCGTCGGCGATTACAATTATTGGCGGAGCAGATTGAGATCAGTGAAGAGTTACTCGAGTCCGAAGTCACCAGTCGGTATGAGCATATTAATCTACTTAAGGAATCTAATACTCTAAAGAGCTCTCTGGCGCAGGACATAGAGGCCGCTCAAGCGATGGAAGCAGAGGTCAAGCAGGCGCAAAATGTCAGAGACAATATTAAATCGGAGTATCAGCAACGATTGTCGGGTGAGCTTGATCAAGCACTTCGGGGCTATGCGGAGCTATCTGAACGGCTTAAGAGTTATCGTGATAATCTGGAAAGAACTACACTGACCGCGCCTACGTCAGGTATCGTTAAATCTATCTATCTTTTCACTGTGGGTGGGGTAGTGAGCCCCGGGGCCACTGTGCTGGACCTGGTGCCGGACGGATCCCGTATTGTCGTAGAGGTACGTTTGCAGCCGCAGGACGTCGCGTATGTAAAAAATGGTGATACGGCGTTTGTACGCCTGAGTTCTGTAGACGCTGTGCGCTTTGGATACCTCGAAGGTACCGTTGTTAATATCAGTCCAGACACGCTTGTTGGCGAAGATGGCGTACCTTTTTACAAAGTAAAAATCAGTGTGGCGCAGGAATACTTCGAATATGGCGATGTTCGATATCCACTGGTACCAGGAATGATGGTAACCGCTGGGATCGTGACAGGTGAGCGCAGTGTGTTGCGTTACTTGTTTTCTCCCTTCCTCAACACAACCTGGTTTGCTCTCAGCGAGCGCTGAGACCAGACTGACTGATGCTGCGAAAAATAGCCAAACAACGCTGGCCAATTGCCATAGGTCTGTTCATTACTCTGACTGTTACCCTGATGCAAATTGGTAATTCGCAGTTACTCAGGCGTTATGTCGAAAGGCTGGATCTTTATCTTTATGACATTCGCCTGGAAGTACTGTTGCCAGATGAACCGGTGGTGCACCCCGATATTTATATAGCGGATATCGACGAAAGGTCTCTGGCGCAGCTGGGAAGGTGGCCATGGAGTCGTGTAACAATGGCCCGACTCGTTGATGAGCTGGCCGAAGCAGGTGTTAAAGTAGCCGCTTTCGATATACTGTTTACGGAAGCCGAGGAGAATTCCGCACAGAAACTACTGGATGACCTGGCACTGAGAGAGATGCTTGATCCTGAAATCCGCGAGCAACTGACTACACTGGTCGACGAAGTGGACAATGACAAGTATCTGGCAGGTCATCTGAACAAATTGAAAGTGGTGCTCGGATACGTTTTTCACAGCCGGGCACAGGGCAAGGGCAAACTCGGGTATCCGGTGACTAAAATTCCGGAGGAGCTGTCAAGTCGCCTCACTGTTCCTGCCAGACCTGGCTACTCGGCCGCGTTGAAGGTTTTGCAACGACGAGCTGCTGAGAGCGGTTTTTTGAACGCTGAAACGGATCCCGACGGTATCATCAGACGTATGCCCATGGTCATGCGTTATAAAAATGGTCTGTATCCGTCACTTTCCCTGGTCGCCGCCCAACAATTCCTGGGAGTACGGCGCATTGCGCCCGATTACCTCGATATAGGCGAGAGGGTTACGATTCAGGCGATTGACCTCGGTGAGCGCTCATTGCCTACAGATCGCTATGGACAGATGAGTATTGCTTTTCAGGGTGGCACTCATACCTATCCTTATATTTCGGTTGCCGAGATTATGTCTGGCCGCTACAGGGGTGGCAAGCTGGACGGCGCATTGGTGTTCATCGGTAGTACGGTGCCAGGCCTGTTCGATGTCCGCGCGACTCCACTTAGCGCTGAATATCCCGGCGTTGAAACTCACGCCGTAGTGGCAGACAGCATTATTTCGCAAAAAATCCCCTACAAGCCCGCCTGGGAAATCGGCGCCCTAGTAGTATTGTTAATCTCCCTCGGTACTGTTCTAAGCGTACTCCAACCAATGCTGCGACCCATTTGGTTGGGCGTCACAACATTGTTGGCATATCTGGGTGTCGTTGGGGGGAACTACTACCTCTGGGTGAGTAAGCTTTTTGATTTAACCCAGGTGACACCGCTCCTGCTGGTGTCCAGTATATTTTTGTGGAATCTCATAAATACGTTGATAAGGGAGAACCGTGAGCGCAAGGCTGTGACGTCGATGTTTGGTCAATACGTGCCCTCCGAATATGTGCAGACAATAATGGAAAGTCCCGACAGCTATGATATGGAAGGAGACTCCCGTTTCATGTCAGTCATGTTCGCCGATATACGTGGATTTACTGACATGTCAGAGAAGTTGACAGCCCAGGAGCTGAAAATGGTACTGAACCGTTTTTTTACCCCCATCACAAAGTCCATTTTTGATAACCGGGGGACCATCGATAAATACGTCGGTGACATGGTTATGGCGTTCTGGTCCGCACCCATGCCTGATGAGGAACATCGTCTTCACGCTATCCAGGCAGCCTTTGCCATGCAGGCGGCCATTGTCGAACTGAAGAAGGAATTTGCGGCGGAGGGGTTGCCAGAGATCGACATGGGCATAGGCATCAACTCTGGAGAAATGAATGTAGGTGACATGGGTTCGACATATAGACGTGCATATACCGTGCTGGGTGATGCGGTAAATCTGGGTTCGCGCGTTGAAAGTCTCACTAAATTTTATGGTGCTTCTTTACTGGTGACCGCTGCTACACAGGAGGGTGCCAGTGAATATGTGTATCGGTTTGCCGACCGAATTCGGGTGAAAGGTAAGCTCGAACCGGTTACTATCTATGAGCCGCTGTGTCCGGTCACTGAAGCCAGTGCAAAGTTATATGATGCGCTTGATAAATTTCATTCCGGACTTGAACATTTTCGACAGCAGGACTGGTCCACAGCACGTGAAATTTTTCAGGGATGCCTGGAAGAACCAGAGTGGCAGAATACACATCTCATCCAACTTTACCTCGATCGTATTGACACTATGGAAGTGCAAGGTCCGGGTCCGGAATGGGATGGCGTCTATACTCACACTAGCAAGTAGTGTAATGCACGCGACATTGGATAAAATTTGGGCCCGTTGGAACAGTGAGGACGTATTGAGCCTGCCTGATCACCTAGGTTTTACTTTGCTTGATTAATACCCATCATTTCTATAACAAGTAACGCATTTAGCCAGTCGGGAGTCACTTATGAGTGCCAGAGAGGGAGAAGCGGAAAAAGTCCATTTCAGAGCAGATCGTTTTCACCAAAGCAATGGCCAGTGGTATTACCTCACCAGAGACGGGGTTCAACATGGGCCCTACGCAACGAGAGAGGATGCAGCCATGGAGCTCAAATTTTATCTACAAAAGATTGGTGTATACGAACGCGGACCTTACAAGTCGGATATTGAAAAAGTAACTGAATACAACCGTCAGTTCGGCGCAATCGAACCACCCTTTTCAGATAGATAGCGTAGCTATCAATAATACTGATACAAACTGTTGAAACACATATACTGAATCCATGGATCAAAATAACTGCGGCTGCCTGGATCAGCTCATATTTGACAACCGTTTCACACAAAAAATGGTTGCTGACCCCAGCGCGATAGTGCAGCCGCGGCAGGTTGTCGGTGCATCTTTTTCCAAGGTGGCGCCTAATCCGGTGCGTGCTCCGAGTTTGGTCAGTTACAGCCAGGAAATGGCCGCTGAGATAGGCCTCGACGTGGCATGTTGTGAAAGTGCAGATTTTGTTGACGTATTCTCCGGCAATCGTGTTCTAGCGGGCATGGATCCTTTCGCCATGTGCTATGGCGGCCATCAATTTGGCTCTTGGGCGGGTCAGCTGGGTGATGGTCGTGCCATTAATCTCGGTGAGATCATCGCACCTACAGGTAATCGATGGACCTTGCAGCTAAAGGGTGCCGGCTTAACGCCATATTCGCGTACTGCTGATGGCTTGGCTGTGATGCGGTCCTCACTGCGCGAATACATGTGCAGTGAAGCCATGTATCACCTCGGTGTGCCGACAACACGTGCTCTCAGTCTTGTCGCAACCGGCGAGGATGTCTTGCGGGATATGTTCTACGACGGAAGATCGGAGCATGAACCCGGCGCAGTGGTATGCCGTGTGGCACCGTCCTTTATACGTTTTGGTAACTTCCAGATACATGCGGCTCGCGGTGAGATTGATTTGTTACGACAGTTGGTCGAGTTCACGATTGAATCGGACTTTCCTCAGTTGTTTCCCGACGATGGCATTGTCGATACAGGAGTAATTCTGAGCTGGTTTCGTGAGGTAGCCCGGCGCACAGCTATTATGGTTGCCCAATGGATGCGGGTTGGGTTTGTGCACGGTGTCATGAACACAGACAATATGTCGATACTCGGGTTGACCATCGATTACGGTCCTTATGGTTGGCTTGATAATTATGATCGTGGCTGGACTCCAAATACCACTGATGCGCAGGGCCGCAGATACCGGTACGGCGCCCAACCCGGAGTGGCCTCCTGGAATCTGGCGCAGTTGGCGAACGCTTTGTATCCGTTGTTGGAACTGGGCGGAGACGTTTCACCCTTGCAGGAAGCGCTGGATGTCTATGCACAAGAATTTACCGAGTGCTGGCACCACATTATGGCGCAGAAACTCGGACTGGATGTTTTTGCCGAAGGTGAAGATCCGGGTCTGTTCGAGCAATTGGCGGACGTGATGGAAAGTACTGAAGCAGACATGACCAATTTCTACCGGGCACTGGCGGATCTCTCAGCTGATGAACTGCGTGAATCTACTGAGCAAAATCTTCCAGCATCTTTGCTGGAAACGCTTTACCGAGCCGATACATTATCAGTGATCGATCGACGGGATATGTGTGCCTGGCTCAAACGATATGGTCGGCGTTTGGCTGATAACAAGATCACCCCTCTGCAACGACGCGAAGTGATGAACAGCGTCAATCCAAAATATGTACCGCGAAATTATCTTGCTCAACTTGCCATTGATGCCGTTCAAAGTGGAGACCACCGGGTGCTGGAAGACTTGATGGAAGTCCTGCGATCTCCTTATGATGAGCAGCCCGGCAAGGAGGATTATGCAAAAATGAGGCCGGAATGGGCACGCCATAGAGCGGGGTGCTCTATGCTATCGTGTAGCTCATAACCGCGACCTGCCTGCGGGTAGACGGCAGGTGGTCCATATAATAAAAACATGGAGTGCATGGAACGCAACTCCCACGGGAACATTAAATATGAATCTGATCTTTCGTTTGATATTTAGTCTGGCACTTGTGTCTCTGGTCTCCTGTGGCGGTGATACAGCAGATACTGCGGACACAGGTTCCGGCGAGAAAGTTCTTCACTATGGCAATGGAGGCGAGCCGAAAACTGTTGATCCTAACCTGCAATCCCTGGTTCTTGAAGGCAACATTATGTATGCCTTGTTCGAAGGGCTGGTCAGCCCGGATGCTGCAGGAAATACCATACCCGGCCAGGCGGAGAGCTGGAACGTTTCGGAGGATGGCCTAAAGTATGTCTTTATCCTGCGGCGAGGCCTGATCTGGTCTGATGGACACCCACTAACGGCTGAGGATTTTGCCTACAGCCTGCGTCGAATTGTCGACCCGGAGACGGCGGCAGAACTCGCATTTTCAGCATATGCGATTAAGAATGCCGAGGCGGTCAATACCGGCGAACTTCCCTTGTCTGCGCTTGGAGTCAAAGCGGTTGATGATCACACGCTTGAAATCACTCTGGGCAAGCCCCAGCCAGCGCTGATTGCCACCCTGCGTTCCGTGCAGGGATTACCGGTCCCCAAACACGTGATAGAGAAACATGGCAAAGAGTGGATAAAACCCGAAAATATAGCGACAAATGGGGCTTATCTATACAAAAGTTGGGAGGTAGGTAACAGACTTGAAATCGAAAAGAGTCCACACTACTGGGCAGCTGATTCGGTTGCCATAGATCGGGTTTTCTTCTATCCCACCGAGGATAGTGAGGCGGCCTTGCGTCGGGTTCGTGCCGGTGAGTTGCATATTGATCGAAATTTCCCTATGGCCAGAGCAGAGTGGCTGAGAAACAATATGCCCAAATATATGCGAACCCATCCTTACCTGGGTTCCTACTTCTACGTTTTCAATACCAAGAAGCCACCGCTGAATGATGTCAGGGTCAGGCAGGCATTGAACATGTTGGTGGATCGTGACCTTATTGTACGATTGATTCTCAATGACCTGGGCTATGAGCGAGCGTACTCAATGGTTCCACCCACGATGTCGGACTGGGAGGCTCCGGAGCCACCAGAGTGGGTAGCTTGGACGGCCGAAGAGCGGCACGAGAGGGCGGGTCAATTACTGGCGGAAGCGGGTTACGGCCTGGATAATCCACTTTCGGTTAACCTGTCATACAATACTGACGAGGGTCACAAGCGGATAGCTATCGCCATTTCCAAAATGTGGCAGGCAATCGGGGTCAATGCCACGCTGGAAAATTTTGAATTTCGCGTGCATACAGACAATGTCAATCAGGGGAACTTTGAGATTGCCAGACGTGGCTGGATCGGCATTGAAGGTATGCCCGAATTTTTCCTGGGAATGTTTGAAACCAACACTCTGCCACTGAATAGCGGCCGCTGGAGCTCACAACGGTATGACGAAACGCTTGCCCTCGCACTGGAAGCACTTACTGTGCACGAGCGCCATGCCCTGTTTAGAGAAGCTGACGCCATACTGCAGCAAGAACTGCCGCTGCTGCCCATATATTTCTACATCAGCCGCAACCTGGTTTCTCCCAATGTGACGGGTTGGGTAGATAATCCTGTTGATGGTCACCACATCCGTTTCCTGGATATAGTGGGAGACTAAGCTTTGTCAGCCTATTTGCTGCGTCGTCTGCTGGGTGCAATTCCCACCCTGCTCATTATCATTACCTTGACATTTTTCATGATGCGGATTGCGCCTGGCGGGCCATTTGATGAAGAGCGCACGCTGCCGCCGCAGGTTGAAGCCAATATCAAAGCTGCCTATGGCCTCGATAAACCATTACATGTCCAATACTTTAACTACGTGATTGGCGTGGTGCATGGGGACCTTGGGCCGTCTTTCAAATATAAGGATTTCACAGTTGTTGATCTGATAGCGCAGGGAGCACCGGTGTCGGCGAGGTTGGGGATATCAGCGTTAACACTGGCCCTTACAATCGGTGTAACGCTTGGGAGCCTTGCCGCGCTGACACAGAATTCCTGGTTGGACCATACCGTTATGGCATCAGCCATGATCGGCATCGTGATACCCAATTTTGTATTGGCACCTATGCTGGCACTCTGTTTTGGCGTATGGCTGAGCTGGCTGCCTGCAGGGGGGTGGGGTGGCGGGGAGCCTCGCTACCTGGTGTTGCCGGTTATTTCTCTGGCAATCCCCTACGTTGCGTCCATAGCGCGCCTCACCCGAGGTTCTATGGTTGAAGTATTGCACTCCAATTATATCCGTACCGCACGTGCCAAGGGGTTGCGCACAACCACCATTCTGGGGCGCCATGCCTTACCGGCATCCTTACTGCCGGTAATCAGCTATCTTGGGCCCGCCGCTGCAGGATTGATGGTGGGCTCAGTGGTCGTTGAGCAGATTTTTGCACTGCCAGGAATTGGACAGCATTTTGTTCAGGGCGCGCTTAACCGTGACTATACGCTGGTGCTTGGCGTGGTCGTTGTGTATGCGACGCTGATCATTTTCTTCAATCTGTTTGTCGACCTATGCTATGGCTTACTCGATCCACGCGTACGGCAGAGTATCGCATGAGTACAGTGCTGGAAGCAGTCGATGAAAAGGTCGCAGAAGCGGAAACACAGGGCAGGTCGCTGTGGCAGGATGCACGGAGAAGGTTGTTCGCGAACAGGGCCGCATCTGTTGCGTTCTGGGTACTGTTATTTATTGTCGCACTCGCCATTCTCGGACCGATGATCTCCTCGCACAATTTTGACGATATTCACTACGACGCCATGTATGAGTCACCTGGTTTCCAAAGTGGGTATTTGTTTGGTACTGATCCCCTCGGGCGGGATCTTTTTACCCGTACCATGATGGGTGCCAGGATCAGCTTGTTATTGGGTGTACTGGCAACACTGGTATCTCTGTTGATAGGTATTAGCTGGGGTGCAACCGCCGGTTATCTTGGGGGAAGGGTAGACAATCTCATGATGCGGTTCGTAGATATCATGTACTCCCTGCCTTTTATGTTCCTCGTCATTATTCTGATGGTGTTGTTCGGACGTAATATTTTCCTGATCTTTGTGGCCCTTGGCGCAGTTGAGTGGCTCACAATGGCGCGGATCGTTCGTGGTCAGACGATGGCTTTAAAGCATAGAGAATTTGTGGAGGCTGCAGTTGCAACCGGTGTGCCTGCGCTCACAATTATCAGGCGCCACGTGGTGCCGAATCTTCTGGGCCCTGTAGTTGTCTATGTAACGTTGACCATTCCTCAGGTCATTCTGGTAGAAAGTTTTCTATCCTTCCTCGGGTTGGGAGTGCAAGAGCCGTTGACCAGCTGGGGAGTGTTGATCAAGGAAGGAGCGGACGAAATGGAAACAGCATCCTGGTTACTTATCTTCCCTGCTCTGTTTTTAGGCATGACGCTTTTCTGTTTTAATTTTATTGGCGATGGCCTGCGGGATGCTCTGGATCCACGCGATCGATGAATAACTCCGATACAGCAGAGCCACTGCTCAACATCCGCAATCTGGCCATTGAGTTCGATACCGCCGATGGTCGAGTCAAAGCGGTGCAGGACGTGTCCATCAGTGTAAACCGTGGTGAATGTCTCGGGTTAGTTGGAGAGTCTGGTTCGGGCAAGAGTCAGACTATGCACGCGGTGATGGGATTACTGGATGATAATGGATCTGTCAGTGGATCCATCCAGCTGGCAGGCCAGGAGATATTGGGCTTGCCTCCCGGTGAGATGAATACGATTCGTGGCAAACGGATTGGCATGATATTTCAGGATCCGCTGACCTCACTCACCCCACACATGAAAATTGGCCGACAGATGATGGAGGTTCTGAGCCTGCATGAGAAGCTGGGACGTGCTGAAGCTCTGAAGCGGGTAGAGGAGGCACTGGAACTGGTTCGCATTCCGGATGCTCGCACTCGGATGAATCAGTTTCCGCATGAATTGTCCGGCGGTATGCGCCAACGGGTCATGATAGCAATGTCTATATTGTGCAATCCCGAGGTATTGATTGCTGACGAACCCACAACAGCGCTGGATGTCACCATACAGGCTCAGATATTGGATATCATCAAGGATCTGCAGGCGGATATCGCGATGGCCGTGGTACTCGTCAGCCACGATATGGGTGTTATTGCCGGAATATGCAACCGAGTGGCTGTTATGAAATCTGGGCGAATAGTTGAACAGGCCTCGACCGATGATATTTTTTATGCGCCACAAATGGATTACACCCGCGCGCTGCTGGACTCTATGCCCAGAATTGACGCCGATGATGTGGTTGAGCCAATTTCTCAGTACAGAGAAAAGGTCCTGGAAGTGACAGATATGACAGTGAAATTTCCGGTCCAGTCCCGACAGGGCCTGCGATCCAGGAATAAATTGTTACCCGCTGTGCAGGGCGTCAATTTTGAGCTCTTCAAGGGTGAAACCCTGGGTATTGTAGGCGAGTCTGGCTGTGGTAAGTCCACTCTGGCGAGAGCCGTTCTCAGGCTGATTGGCCGCAGCGATGGTAGCGTGCTTTGGCTGGGCAAGGATTTGACCAAATTGGACAAGCAGTCCCTGAGTTCAGAGCGCAAGGATTTACAAATTGTGTTCCAGGATCCACTGGCCAGTCTCAATCCGCGTATGACGATTGGACAGAGTATTTCCGAACCGCTTTGGACCCATAGACCGGAATTGAGCGCGGCTGCAGTCAAAGACCAGGTACGGGCGATGATGGATCGGGTGGGACTCTCACCCCAATGGATCAATCGGTATCCACATGAGTTTTCAGGTGGCCAGAATCAGCGGGTAGGTATTGCCCGTGCCATGATTCTCAAGCCCGGTCTAGTCATCGCTGACGAGGCAGTCTCTGCACTCGACGTGACCATACAGGCGCAGATCGTACAGCTGCTGCGAGAACTGCAGCTCGAATACGGGATGTCCATGTTGTTCATCAGCCACGATTTGTCGGTCGTTCGGCAGTTGGCACATCGGATAATGGTGCTCTATCTCGGCCGAGTGGTGGAGTTGGGGAGCAGCGAACAAGTTTGCGCTTCGCCAGAGCATCCCTATACCAAGGCACTCATTAGTGCTGTTCCCCGTCCGGATCCGGCCTTCGAGCGGGCCAAACAGCGACTCATTTTGGAAGGGGATGTCCCTTCGCCTTTGGATTCGCGCTCTTCTCTGCGTTTTCTGCAGTCGAAGATGATCAATGATCCAGATGCTGAACAGTACGTTCCTCAGTTGCTGCCATGCGGCCATGGGCACTATACAGCGGAGCATGATCCTGTATTCGGACCAGCCGACAGCAATAACCCAATAGCGGGAGTCAGCTAGAGCGAAATTTGCCCGTTACTGGGAACTGGCTCACATAATCCGTCTAAAAACTTTGAATTTACCTCTTCAGTATGAGTTCATGCATACGTTGATAAAGGCAAACTCCTGCGAAAGCGGGAACGCGCAAAGCTGACGATCTAAGGGAGAGTTCTCCTAGGATAGCGGGGCTGCCACTCCACCTGGCACCATTGCCGGTGTTGATGCTTTCCTCCTGCAAGTCGCCTGCTTTGTGCAATGTCACTAGGAGGTGAGTGGTGCAATTGAAAGACGAATCGCTTGAGTTCGAGAGCGAACCCCAGGACGAAGTTGGTTTTCCTCATCCCCCGGGACGAAATCAGTTTCGCTATCAAGTTAACAACTACGCTGACTTTTTTGTGGATTTTCAATCCCGGTGTTATCCCTTGGTGGACCTCAGTGAAGGTGGTGTGAGTATCTCTATCGCTGCAAGGCGTGCGATCTCCCTTGATGGCTTCATCTCTCATTGCAATCTGGTACTGGGAGATATTGTCCTGACCGGGCTGGAAGGCAGGGTCGTTCATTATTCCCTGGGTCATACCGGCAGCTGGCACTGTGGCATTGAATGGCTGAACTTGAAGCCGACGGATAGCGAATGGCTTGCCTTCATCCTCATAAATTTACGTAAGGAGCTTTTTGATCATGAGTGAAGCAGCGAAAAAGATAGATGTAATGAACAGCTTGCTCTTTTCAACCGGGGCCAGAGATCTTCCCCAGGTCGAGGAGTTGAAAAGCATGCTGTATCGCATCGACGGTAGTGAAGAAGGCGACCCCAGTGCTGACTCTCCAGGGCCTGTCATGCTTGAAAAGCCTGGTAGCGACAGGGTAAAGGTAGATATAGGTCTGCATCGCGCGAAAATCAAAATCAAGATCCCACATTCTTTGCGTAGCGAACTCGCAATCGAGCACGTCGTTGAGGCCGCTACGGATGCTATCAATGAAAAACTGAAAAAGGTGATGACATGAGTACTATTGTATGTCCGCGCTGCGCCAAGCAGCATTCAGTTGATGTCGCTAAGCTGCCTGATAAAAATAGCGTTTTTGCACGTTGTAAATCCTGCAGTCATCGCTTTCCGGTTAATGTTGAACAGCTACGTCGAATAGATAGGTCGGCACGACCCGGATTGAGCCAGTCTGATACGCCGGCGCGCAAACTGTGTGTGACCCTGAGCAAAGGTGGCGTGGGTAAAACCACTACAGCGGTTAACCTGGCTGCGGGGTTGGCACTGGCCGGAAATAAGGTTTTGCTGGTCGACACGGATACCCAGGGGCAGAGCGCCTACGCACTTGGTGTACATCCTCCTGCGGGCCTGACCGAGCTGCTAACAGGCGAACTTACAGCCGAAGAAGCTCTGGTGTCGGCGCGCAACAATCTCTGGTTACTCGGTGGTGGTCGTTCTCTGGCAGGGGCGAAGAGAGTGATTGATCGCAAGAGTTTCGGAGCTGAATGGACACTCTCTGAAGCGATGGCAGACCTCGAAAACAAGTTTGATTACGTTATTCTCGACACATCACCGGGCTGGGATCAGCTGACGGTAAATGTCTTGTTCTATGCCACTGAACTTGTGCTGCCAGTCGCGCTGGAAGTAATGCCATTGCATGGCTTGTCAGAGTTTATGCAGAGCCTGCACTCGATACAGACGTATCGGGAAGTCAGCCTTAACTACCTACTGCCGACATTTCTGGACAGTCGCGCCAATCAGTCGCGACAGATTCACAATCAGTTAGTAAGGTTGTACGGAGATATTATCTGCGACCCTGTTCGGCACGACGAGGCCTTTACGCGGTGTCCCTCATTTGGGAAAACTATCTTTGAATTCGCACCCGGTAGCAGAGGTGCACACGATTACCAGATGTTGGTAAATCGGGTGGAGCGAGGCACACCACAGAGTGTTGGCTGCCCAGCCAATGTTACGCCAATATGCGGTGCAGCCTGATGGCGCCCTGCCCAGTTAGTTGAACAGCCATTCTCTGAGGTCTTCGATATTGGCGACGAGTATCTGCTGGGCTAGCGGATTCATATCAATTACCTTGGTGTCGATATGAAGTGCTTGTAGCGCATAGGGTACCAGTTTCGCCCTTACCTTCAGGATGAGTTGCCCGTCAATCATGCCGTAGTCATGGGTAACCACTTCCTGTTGCGCCGAGCTCAGGCGCTGATCTGGCTCCAGAATAATCTCCACGTGTCGATTCCACTCGGCATCCTGCTCTATACCTTGTTCAGATGGATCCATTATTTCAGGTATACCGCGAAAACGACTCAGCACGAAGTCTCGAAAATCCTGATTCTTCTCGCACCATGCGCGCACATGCCAGCGCAGACCGGTATGCACCAGAGTGTGGGGAACGATAATACGGCCCTCCCGGTCAGGGGAGTGCAGTGAGACATAGTCCACCTCCAGGCGACGCTGCTGTCTTGCAGCGGTGACCAGAGGCCTGACGACGCTGGGCTGAACATCCCTCACGGGTACTGTGAGTAACTCAACGCTCGCGGATTGCAGGCTCAATCCCTCGAATACATCACTCAATTCATTGTTACGTGCCATCAACAGCAGATACTCATCAGCGTGGCCCCGGGTTACCACTGGAGCGAATGATGCTGCGGGTTTATAGCCTTTGATGTGCTTGTCGTAATCCAGATTGCCGGGGCCCACCTCACGAAGATAGGTATTGATGTCCTTGGAAGCCTGTTGGCGCCCAATGCCGAAGCTCTCACACAGATGCCGGGTTGTCAGGCGGCCTTCCCACAGCGCAATGATCTCGATGAATCGATACCGCAGTAACAACTCCCAACGGAGCGGCCACCCAGTCTCGTTTTCCTGATTGGACTTGATCATTTCAGCCTCCGGATGTGTGTGAAAAAGCGACATATATATGTAGTGATACTAGACATGTTGATATATACAGTTATTATGCCCTATATAGAAACACAAGCAACGATTTATTTCCTCGTAAGACAGAGGCATATATCAGGGAGAAGAGTATGAATACGGTATCGAATGTCCAGGCAGTTAACAGCCGAAGCAGTATTAACCGAAACAATCATCCATCAAACTGGCTGGAGGCCATCCAGGGCGTAAAAATGAGCTTTTATGCAGCTCAGCAAGCATCTCGCAAGGGGCTAAAGCTGGTCGACATCGATCTGGTTATGCAGTACGGAGAAAAAGTTGCTGATGGTTACCTGATGACTGATCGAGCCCTGAGCTGTGCCAGAGCCGAACTGACCGAGAAAAAATGCTACAGCGCCTTGCAACGGCTTGAGCAACTCAAGCATGTCGTAGTGGTTGAAATCATGAATACCATTATTACCACTTATAGAGTGAAAACGGTTCGTCGCGGTCGTGGTGATGCGGCTATTGAGAATGTGACAGTGCGTCCACTTCAAAATGAGCTTGCACTACACTGAGGGAAGCAGGACGCATCGATAACTGTCGTGCAGGCCTTGATCTGCTCGAATAAGTGGGAGAACTTTCTCGATATCGATTGATTGCTCTAGAAAGTTGTAAATGAGCTTGAGATCTATGTCTTCTGCTCCTTGATATCTCAGCTGCCTGATAGCCCGCGTCTTTCCTGCCTGGGCATTGGTCAGATACCCGTCGGGATCATCAAAAGACGTGCGCTGATAAAACCATAGGCCAAAGTAGGATTTAAAAGCGGGGTTGCTTACCACTTTTTCCCGTCAGACGCGCTGCAGGGCGCCCGCCCACTTAACCGATTCTTCAAGTTCTGTGTTACAAAGACAGTCGCGTAGTACGGTCAGGTCCGATGCTCATTCAGGTTTGCTGTCAATGTAATCCAGCGGGATCTTGTTTCGCTGCATGGTAATACGCTCCAGTAGACCAGCGAAGATTATAGCGTTCCGGGATATAGTGTTTATAAGATCAGAGTCGCTATCCTTTAATCCATTCGGCATAATCTGTTTCTCTGTTTTACGCTGCGCCGCCCCCTGTAAACATGTATTACCACTATTTCGGGCTGGAAGAAGCCCCATTTTCCATATCTGTAGATCCGCGCTTTCTATATATGAGCCGGCGTCACCGGGATGCGCTGGCACATCTGCTGTATGGCGTCAGTGCCGGAGGCGGATTCGTATTATTGACAGGGGAAGTGGGGACAGGAAAGACAACCATTAATCGATGCCTTTTGGAGCAGCTTCCGGAAGGCACCGAGATGGCCATCGTGTTAAATCCCACGTTAAATCCAGTTGAGCTGCTGGCCACTATTTGCGATGAACTGAACATCGAATACGAACCCGGTAATGTCTCGCTTAAAGCACTGACTGATCGTCTGCAAAAGCACTTATTGTCCAATCATGCGAATGGACTGCATACCGTACTGCTGATTGATGAGGCACAGCACCTTGGAGTTGACTCCCTGGAGCAGATCCGTCTTCTCACCAATCTTGAAACTAACACGAGAAAGCTGTTGCAGATCATTCTTGTCGGACAACCTGAATTGTCGGAGGTAGTGGGCCGACCTGAATTGCGACAGCTGTCGCAGCGAATTACGGCCAGATTTTCTCTGGAGCCGCTAAATCTCAAAGAGACCAGCGCCTACATACAACACCGATTAAAGGTGGCGGGGGTATCGCCAGGGCGAGCACTCTTTGATAGTCGTGCCATCCAGTATATTCACAAGGTCAGTGGAGGTATTCCTCGACTTATAAATGTGATCTGCGATCGCGCTTTACTTGGAACATATGGGCGCAATCAATCGCAGGTGGAGCTATCTGTCCTGAAGCTGGCATCCCGAGAAGTTCTTGGTGAACAGAAGGATCAAAAAACCAGGCTGCGTGGTGCTGTACTGGCTGCTGTGGCTATTGTAATACTTGCTGGCGCATATGTTTTACTAAATTCCGAGCCAGTACCACCACCCACGGCACGGCCTGCGGTGATTAAAGTCGAAGAGAGTCGGCCAGAGCCCAGCCTTCCGGCAATGTTGGAACCCGTAGTGAGGGAATCGACAGATACACCCACAACTGAGACATATCCGTACACGCGAGGCTACGGCTCTATAGAGGTTGCCCAGGGTAGGCTTCTAGATGCGGTAGGTATAAATTCAGCAGCAGGGTCAGCTTGCCAGAGAGCAGCGGGGGCCGGGCTTAGGTGCGAATCTCAGCGGTTGAACAGCTGGCAGGAGTTTGTAGAAATCAATCGCCCGGCGGTATTGGAGCTGCTGGGTGAGGATCGCTTTGTCCGCTACTTACCGGTGGTGGGTCGAGAGGGAGAGCGACTGAAGGTGCTTTCCAACAACGAAGATATGATGGTCGATATGTCGGCGCTGGGGTCTGCCTGGACAGGCAATCTGCACTATTTGTGGAATCCACCACCTGACTTTTCAAGGGCGCTGGGGCTGGGAGACCGATCAAAAATGGTTTACTGGTTGGCTGAAGAGTTCGCGCGCCGCGATGGTGGTAGCAGGAGATTGGCCGATCTCGAGTTCACTGAATCGCTGCGACAACGTGTGATTCTTTTTCAACAAATGCACGGCCTCACGGCAGATGGGTATGTCGGGCTAAATACATTGCGTAAACTTACCGAGGGCATACCTGGATCAATTACATTGGATAGTCCCTCGTTACAGTCGTCATCCGAAGTGGTTGGGCGCTAGCTTATGTCGCTGATACTGGACGCATTGAATAAATCAGAGCGGGATAGAAGGGAAAGGCAGGGCATTCCTGACCTGCAAACCGAACATATCTTGCTCTACGAGGCAGACAGAAAACCAGCGTGGAGCTCGCGGAAAATCCTTATTGCCGGGTTAGCTATGGTATTGGTATTGATTACAGTAGTGTCAGTGCTCTTTAAACAATCTGCCTCGATCCAGCCAGCAGTACCCGCCACACCGACAATCAACCCTGCAGCGTCGCAGCCGCTCGCTGCTATAGCAGAGGAATCCGACCATTCACGACCTGATAACCTTTCTGAAGGCCCGGCGCAGTTGCCTGGTCCTGAAACAGCTCAAGACAATGCGCCGGTGTACAAACTGGAGGAAAAAATTGGGGCACTCTATCAGGGAAGTAGCGTAACGCTGGAGTCTGTCATCCCTACAGTGTCGCATGAAGCCGACCCGCCAGAATCGAGACCGCAGGAGGTGGAAGACGAGATAGTGCCATGGCTCATCGAATTGCCCTCCGGCATCAAAGACCAGATCCCATCTCTGCGTTACGGTATGCATATATTTTCTGACGAAAACGCTGATAGTTTTGTGGTGATCAACGATAAAGACCGCAGGGTAGGTGATTCGGTCGCCACAGGTGTAGTGTTGATTGCGATTGATGCTGACTCTATTACGCTGGAGTTTGAAGAGGTTCGATTTCGTTTGGAGGCCTTGAACAATTGGGTAAATATGTAGTTTTTAAGAATATTAAATATATATAATACAAAGAGATATAAAATGAACTTAAAGCATTTTGTACATTTTGCCAAGCTAGCGCTGACCCGTATGGTTATGAATTTCCTGCCGGGAAGCTCCTATCTGGCCTTTATCGGTCAGAACTCTGCAGCGCAATTGTGCGGGCATGTCTCCCGCTCAGGTATCAGCCGTTTATTGGTTGTCACAGACCAGATTCTGGTGGACCTGGGTGTCGTGGCACAAGCTACTGCTGCTCTTGAGGCAAGTGATATTGAAATTACCATCTACTCAGGAGTGACACCCGATCCCAGTTTTGAGGTAGTGGAAAAAGGGGTCCTGATAGGCAGGGATCACCGTTGCGAAGCAGTGTTGGCAATTGGAGGCGGCTCATCTCTTGACGCCGCCAAAATTATTGCGGCCAGCCTAGTCAGCCGCACCGATCCCCGGGAATGGGTGGGTTTTTCAAAGTTGACAGAAGATCCCTTGCCCATTTATGCGATTCCCACCACTTCAGGTACGGGCTCGGAGGCAACCCTGGGTTCAGTAATTACTGATTTATCTGATCATAAGAAGCTGGTGATCGGCGACGTCAGACTACAACCAGCTGCGGTCGCTCTGGATTCAACGCTATTACAGGGTATGCCATCGGGTATAACCGCCGCTACCGGGATGGATGCTCTCACGCACGCCATTGAAGCCTATGTCAGCCGGTGGGAGCGTGGAAATTCGCGGGAGCTGGCATCAAATGCCGTCGTACTAGTGTTCGAAAATATCAAGCGGGCCTTCAGTCATGGGGCTGATCTGGATGCACGGGAGGCCATGGCAGTGGCGGCGTATTATGCTGGCATGGCGATCAATCAGGTAAACGTCGGCAATGTTCACGCCATCGCACACCAGTTGGGTGCACAGTATGGCGTTCCCCATGGTGTTGCTAATGCCATGGTCATGCCGCATGTGCTGGAGCTGTCGCAGCCCAATGCTGACAAGGGCTTGGCGGAACTGGGTCGGAGAATAGGCCTGGGGGCTCAGGGTGAAAGTGACGAGCTGGTAGCCCAGATGTTTGTAGCAGAGGTTGCATCATTGCGTGCTGATCTCGATCTTCCAGCTCATGTCGATGCTTTGGTTGAAGCCGATTTTGATCTCATTTGTGAGAGGGCAGTCGCAGAGGGTGATGCTTATCCAGCGCCTGTGTTCTTTGGTGAGATTGAAGTACGCAAGGTGCTGAGCAAATTGTTGCCGCCCTCCAGAGAGTGAATTCTTTCAAGAAAAACATGAGGAGAGTCATTAATTTCAACTTGTATTCCCAACGCAACCTGCAAGAATAAGTGAATCAACAGCGCCGAGTTGACTATATGCCCAGAATACTGATCATTGCTGACCCCTTGGGAAGCAAACAAATTGCCATTTCCCGCGGACTGTCGATGGCCGCCAAGATGGGCTGTACGGCTGAGATTGTTGGTTTCTGCCATGAAACACCTGCCAGCCTGGGGGTGGGTCGCGGCGCTGCCTTCGAAAAAATGAAATCCCGGATAATAGATTCCCATGTAGCTGCTATAGATGATTCGATTACTAAAGCCGGATTCCCGGGCAAGGCACCTGATGTTGTGATTGTCTGGCAAAAAGATATCCATAAATGGGTGTCCAATAGGTGCCTCAAGAAAAACTACGAGAGCATCGTCAAGACGGGACATACCGACGGGACGCTGCTCTACACCTCCACAGACTGGCTACTGCTGCGAGAATGCAAAGCGCCGATCATGATCGTGACAAAACGGCGACAGAAAAAGGGTGAAAAAATACTCGCTGCTGTGGATCTGGCTACTAACTCCAAGGTCAAATTTAGACTGAGTCACAATGTAATTGAGGCTGCCCAAGCCTATGCCAATGCAATGGGCTGTGAACTGCACCTGATACACGTATTGCATGTAAACCCGGTGCTGACAGAGTTGGACCTTGTAGATCAAAAGACCTACGAGAATGAACGCAAGGCGGCGATTAAACCCCGGGTAGACGATGTCAGTGAGCGTTATGGCATCCCCAAGAAGCAGATTCATGTAAAGCGCGGGCCGGTGGATAAGGTCATATGTAGCGAGGCGGCGAGATTGCAGGCGCGATTGGTTGTGCTGGGTACCGTGGGTCGCAGGGGGTTGAAGGCCGCCATGCTGGGTAACACGGCGGAGCAGGTATTGTTGCACCTGGGTACGGATGTCCTGGCTGTGAGACCATGAGCCAGCAGCAATGACAGACGCTGATTACTCGGAGAGCGCATTTCTAGCTTTCATTAAACACTCGGTTGTAACAGGCATACTGAGACCGCAAGTTGCTAGAGCCAGAAAGCAGGCCGCCGAACAACTGTTGACCCAACTAAAGTCACATGAGCGAACCGACCTCCGTCTGCTGGATGTGGATGAGCTGGCAGCCCGTTTCCATATTCTGCAGGGATCTACCGTGCGGCCGGAGTCGCTGGAGTTATACAGAGCCCGGCTCAAGGAAGCACTAAACGATTTTATCAAGTGGCGTGAAGACCCTCATACCTTTACACCCCAGGAAAGCGAGCAGCGCGCGGCTCGTGCTGTGACGCAGCGGGACGATCCCGGTGAAGCCAAGGCACGGGAAGAATTGGCCTTGAATCCGCCTCGCAGTCCCTACGATATTTTTTCAATCCCGATTCGTGAAGATCACGTCGTCTATCTGCAAAATATTCCGCTGGATCTTACCTCCGGTGAAGCCGCAAAAATTGCAGCGGTCGTAAATGCTCTGGCGGTACCGGCTGTGATCGAGGACGCAGCCGGAGAAGCGGAAGACGACGAGTGAAAATTCGCACCAACACTGTTGTTGTCAACCGCCTGTTGTTACTGACGCCGCTACTCTTTTTCGGGATTGGCGGGGCCTGGTTTTTCGCACTCTTTCTGGATAACGCCAACGGCGGGCCGATTTACGACAACCTTGTTCCCGAGATGATAGGTTTCTGCCTGGAGGGTTTTTTCCTTATTGGCTTGTTTTCGCTTATTCAGCGCCGCCGGGAGAGGGAAAGACGGGAGGACCTTTGGCAATCATTACGCGGCGCCCTGCGTGAGTTGCTGAGCTATCTGGACATAGGACTTCTAGGGGAGTCTGCAGAGCCCGCCGATAGTCTGGCCCTGGAACAGGATCCCGAGACAGTCAGTCTGTTGAGACAAAAGCTCGCAGCTCAGGAGCTGGAACTTGATTCGATGGCATCCATGAAACAGGTGGCGGAGCGAAACCTTGCCACAATTCACGATCTGATTCCTGTGGCAGCCCAGTTAAGTGCTGCCCATATGCGCTGGTGGCTGGCAATTACGGACAGCGTCCGCTTGATTACAGAAGCCACCGACAGGGCGGCAGTGACTTATTCAATAAATCGCCTGCTGGCCAATCTCGAAGAATTTGATCGCTTGGACCTATAGCTGCTCCGTGTTTCTCAACGAAGTGCCGCGAAACATTCGCGCAGTTCTCGAACCAGCACTCCAGGTTGTTCAAAAGCCGCAAAATGTCCCCCTGCATCGAGCTCATTCCAATACACGATATTACCGAATCGCTGTTCGGCCCAGCGACGTGAGGTGCGCATGATTTCCTTAGGGAAAATACTACAAGCCACTGGCATGTTGATTGGATCCATATTCACATGCCGGAAACTCTCCCAGTACAGGCGACCAGACGATGCACCCGCATTGGTCAGCCAGTACATCATCACGTTATCCAGTAGTTCGTCCTTGCTCAGCACATTTTCGGGATGTTTGTTGGCATCATCGCCGCAGTCCATCCAGGCCCAGAACTTCTCCACAATCCAGGCCATTTGCCCAACCGGCGAATCCGCCAGGCCGTAGCCCAGGGTTTGCGGTCTGGTGCCCTGTTGCTTTGAATATCCACTATCCCATTGTTCGTAGTATTGCAGTGATTCCAGCGCCTTGGTCTCTGTGGGGGAAAGGTCATTCATGGTTTCGGGATCGGGTGCCGCTATGGGCATGGTGATATGAATACCAGCGCAATGGATAGTCTCTGACTGGCCCATGGCCTGTGTCACCATAGCGCCCCAATCTCCACCCTGAGCCACATAGCGGTCATACCCCAATCTTGCCATCAGCTCACCCCAGGTTTTCCCTATGCGGTCTACACCCCAGCCCTGCTCGGCTGGTTTTCCTGAAAAGCCATAGCCGGGAAGTGTAGGTGCAATAAAGTGGAAGGCTTGATCAGCAGTGCCGCCATGATCTGTGGGATTGACCAATGGATCAATAATCTTGTGAAACTCCACAATTGAACCTGGCCAGCCATGGGTCATGATAAGGGGCAGGGCGTTTTCGTGCGGCGACCGGACATGTAAAAAATGAATGTCTACGCCATCTATCTGGGTGACAAACTGACTCCAGCCGTTTAGCCGCTTTTCCCAGCGTCGCCAGTCATACTTTTCGCGCCAGTATTGGGCCAGCTCCTGAGTATACGACAGGGGTATTCCCTGTGACCAATCACTGACAGTTTCGGCTTCGGGCCAGCGTGTAGCATCAAGCCGACGGTGCAGATCTGCTATCTCTGCGTCGGAAACGGCAGATGTAAATGGGCGTATGTCTTCATTCATCGATAGTATGCTCTCTACTTTTTCGCTGTTTTGAACCTTTTTTGGATTTACGGGCCGCCTTCCGGGCTGCTTTTTTCTCCCTGATCTCCTCCAACTCCAGCATCTCCCGCTGCGCGTCGGTGGGGCTTTCCAGCGTGAGTCTGCCCAGTGAACCGTCTCGTATATCAGCGATAAAAGCCTTTGCCGCCCGCTCTTCATCAACACGACCACCAGACCGCAGCGCTCCCCGCGCACGCCCCACAGCCTGCAACAGGCTCGATGCGTCAGGAGGTGCCTGTTCGAGACCATAGCGCTGTACAAGAATATCTGAGCTGTTTTCAAGTAACCAGGCGGCGGCATAGTGGGCAACGTCAGGGTAATCCATGGCTGTGTCACGTACAGCGCCAGACATGGCGAGCCTATAACCACTGGCAGGGTGCTCAATATTGGGCCACAGTACCCCGGGTGTATCGTATAGCCAGCAGTTATCATCCAGCTTGATTCTCTGTAGTCCCTTGGTGATGGCAGGTTCATTTCCCGTTTTGGCAATGGCGCGACCAGTCATGGCGTTGATCAGAGTAGATTTGCCCACGTTGGGAATACCGCTTACCAACACAGCCAAGTACCCCGCGTGCCGGGGCTTGATCACCATGGACTGGCAGATCGGGATCAGATTGCTTATCCCGCTGCGGTCCTCACGGCAAATGGCCACACTGCGTATGTTTGCTTCCGTAGAAAAGTGCTGCATCCAAGCTGTTGTGGATGAGGCATCAGCAAGGTCTGATTTATTGAGGATGCGGAGACAGGGTCTGTCGCCCCGAATTTCTGCGAGGCTGGGATTTTGACTGCTGTAGGGAATGCGAGCGTCCAGGATTTCGACAAAAATGTCGATCTCCGGCAGTATCTCTCGAATCTCCTTGAGAGCCTTGTGCATGTGACCTGGATACCACTGAACCTGCATAAATAGCCGACTCACAAAAGCTGTAGAGAGTGATTATACGATTATTGCAGCGCTGGCGTTTACCTATCGACGGCGCTTTACTGGCTGTGAACCATCACCAAAATTCGCTCTGGGCTTTCTGGACTTGTTGTTGGATGTGCTTGCTATACTGGACGGCTTAACACTTGGCTTATCAAGGGTGCGGTTTCTGCTCAGTTTACCCAGTATATCTATGCCAAGCGTCTTCTCTATGCCTTCGCACCTGCTGATTTCAGCCTGTGAAATCAGCGAAACACACTCCGCGCGGCTGCCACCACGCCCGGCGCGTCCAGCTCTGTGCAGATATTCATCCGTGCTGTCAGGTAACTGGTAGTTAATTACCAGGTCAATATTTTTGATGTCGAGCCCCCGCGCAGCTACCGGTGAGGCTACCATGATGTGCGGGCCGGGCAGATGAAAGCGGTCGATAGCCAGAATTCGTTCTTCCCGACTCAATTCCCCGTGCAGGATGACAATTTTCCCGTAGCTCTCGAGTGCGGTCGCAATCTCCATGGTATCTTTTCGGGTGTTGCAAAATATCAGCACACGAACGCTCTCGTTTACCGACAACAGCTTTTCCAGTTGTCTGCGTCTGTCCGCCTTGCAAATGATCGCCCGGTGGCTTGTATGGGTGGCCATAACCACACCGTCTGCATCGCGTATATCAATTGGTTGCCGCACAAACTCCGCCAGAGCGCCGCGTAACTGCTGGGGCAGGGTGGCAGAGTATAGCCAGCGCTGGCTACTGGCAGGGACCGATTGCATAATCTCTCCAACTTCTTGCAGCAAACCGTGGTCAAGCATTTGATCCGCCTCATCGAGGACAACAGTCCTCAAGGCTGCAAAGTCAGTGCTGCCTCTACCAATATGATCAACCAGTCGACCAGGCGTTGCTATAATTACTTCTGGATTCTTGCGAAACAGCGCGCGCTGATATTTGAAATCGTGCCCGCCTGTAATAAGTTCGACGCCAATAGATGTGTAGCGACACAGTGCTTTCACGACTCGGTGCACCTGCAGGGCGAGATCGCGGGTGGGAGTTAGAATAAGTACCAGAGTACCGTCATCGCGGGCGGATTTTTGCACAAGCAGCCCCTGCAGTGCAGGAATGCAAAAGGCGACCGTCTTGCCGCTGCCGGTGGGCGCGCACAGTGTCACATCGCGGCCTGTCAGGGCTGCTGTCACACCCCGGCGTTGAATCCCGGACAATGCTGTGATATCCATATCAGCCAATGCCCGGACAATAGACGGGTGTAGATCTGATTCTTGGAACACTGGCTCAGCCACGGGAACACAGAGGTCGTTTGGGAAGTGGCTTGTGACTGGTCTGCGGCATCGATTCAGTCATTGTAATAAACCCAGTCAGCACCCTAAGCCTGCCCATCATCGACCCAAATCTCTCTCACAACTTCTCCAAAATCATCATAGATTATTCTTTTTCGTGGACGTGGCTTGGCAGCGACTGCCCGTGGACTCTTGGATCGCTGCTGCTTGCGCGACTCAATTGCTGCAACAACCTCCGGTACAAAAGTGCGACTGTCGCGGGGTTTATCAAACAAGGATCGTGTAGAGGGGGCGCCGGCCTCATATCGACTTTGGCCCGTCGGTACTTCGGTCACTTCACCGCCCTGTTGTAGAAAATCGTCTACTTGATGGTCAATTTCCTTGCGGACATCAGATTTGCTGGGTAATTTTTTCACCAGGTTTTACCGGGTCACAATCAACCGGACAGCGTCCAGTTCCAGGGTTGCGTTAGCGATATGGTCGCAACATGAAGTTCTCTGTTGCCTGAGGCTGGAGATTTCATCGTCCCTGATTGAAGGATTCACCCGTTGCAGGTATTCCAGGCGCGCAATCTCGGCTCCCAATATGCGCTCGGCATCCCTGCGCGCCTCATCTATGACAGGTAGCGCTTCTGAATCTGCATTTTCCTGAGCCAGAGGTAACATGCCTTTTATAGTAGGCCCCAGTTGCTTGATAATGGCCTGCACATTGGCACGATCCACCGGCTCGCACAAGGAGTTCAATCTGTCATGCGCAATGGCTGCAGACAAGTTTCTACCGCGCTGATCAAGCAGAGTTCTAATGGGTGCGATACCAAGAAAGCGCTGCAGCTGCAATTTTGCCGGAGCGGGACAGCGCATTACATGGACAGTTTCCAGCAGCACAGTTCCCGGGCTGACCCCTTTCAAGGGCAAAAGTGAAAGATTGCTGGTGCCGAGCTCTGAAGAAAGCAGCAGGCTCATACTGTCGCGTACTATTGGGTGCTCCCAGCTGAGAAACTGCCAGTCTTCCCGCTGTAGGGCTATCTCCCGATTAAAACAGACTGTCAGGCCGTCCTCCGTTATCCCAGGAACATCTTCAAGTTGAGACTGAGCGCCCGGCTTTAATACGATCGTGGCCTCGGAGTGGGCTTCATGATCAACGCCATAAATATCCCAGACAGATCGCATATAATTTTCTAGATCGGAACTCATCTCAACGTCTCGCACGTTGGTGCAAAGTTGATTGCCTTTTTCCTTGTTGCAGGAATTGCGTTCCAGTAGTCGGTCACGGCCCTGCAGTAAATCGAGAGCAAGAGATTGCGAAAATATTTTTGTGTCGGCTATGAGGCTGGCGCAGGCAGCATCGGGATTATCCATACACGCATATAGCCGTTCGGAGAATTCGCTCAGTAGCGTATCCCCGGCTGAGTGGGTTTGATCAAAGGCATTCAATCCCTCCGCATACCAGTGGTACAACACTTCCTGAGCAGTTGCCTGTAGATAAGGCACGTGAATCTGTATTTGAGCTGTCTGGCCGATTCTGTCAAGGCGCCCGATACGCTGCTCTAGCAAGTCAGGGTTAGTGGGTAGATCGAAAAGAACCATGTGCTGACAGAACTGAAAATTGCGGCCTTCGCTCCCAATTTCAGAGCTTATAAGCGTTTGCGCGCCGCCGTCTGTGTCGGCAAAATATGCCGCCGCACGGTCGCGTTCGACGATAGAAAGTTGTTCGTGAAACGCCGCACACCTTATGCCGGCGCGCAGGTGAAGATAGTGCTCTAAAGTGATGGCTGTTTCTGCCTCAGCGCATATAACCAGGACTTTTGCTGGAAACAACTGCCGCAATTTTTCCCGCAGCCACTCGACTCTCGGGTCGATTTGCAGCCATCGGCTATCGCGAAAGAACTTCTCTGGGACAGCACTGCGACGTTGATCTTCTCCCGGGTAATCAGCGCTGCACTGGAGTGGATAAGCATGCAAACGCCGACCGGGAAATCCCGACATGTTTCGCCTCATATTCCGATACAGGACCCTGCTAGTGCCGTGTCGGTCGACCAGCAAGTCAATTGCCTGAGCACTGTTTGCTGCGGCCTTGATTTCATCCTGAATGGTCAAGCCCAGATGCTGCGTCAGCTGGGTGAGGTCCGGGGTCGACAACCCCGTCGAACTGTCTTCCAGAGCTTGACAGAGCTTGTTGAGTTCCCCGTATTGTGATTCTTCTTCAACAAAACTCGACAGATCGCTGAAACGCTTTTCATCGAGAAGATGCAAGCGCGCGAAGTGAGCCGCCAGCCCTACCTGTTCGGGGGTAGCTGTGAGTAAAAGTAATCCTGCGCTGCGCCGCGACAGTTGTTTCACCAGTTCATACTGGGGGCTACTGGCTTCGCTTGACCAGTGCAAGTGATGCGCTTCATCAACCACCAGGGTATCCCAGGATGCTGCCAGTACCATTTGCTGAGCATCTTCAGAAGTCGTAAGCCAGTCGAGTCCGCAGAGGACCAGTTGCTCGGCTTCAAATGGGTTTTCTTCTTTGCCGTACTCCAAATATCTCTCTTCGTCGTAAAGCGCAAAGTGCAAATTGAAACGTCGCAACATTTCAACCAACCACTGATGCAGCAATGGCTCGGGCACAATGATAAGAATGCGACTGGCTCTGCCTGTTATCAATTGTTGATGAATGACAAGACCCGCTTCGATGGTCTTACCCAATCCCACCTCATCGGCCAGGAGTACTCTGGGGGCGGCGCGGGAAGCTACATCGTTTGCGATGTACAGTTGGTGAGGTATCAAATCAACCCTGGGACCCATTAAGCCGTGCAGGGGATGCTTTCTTAACCAGTTGAGGTTTTGCAATGTCGCCAGGCGCACGGCGAAGGCGTTACCAGAATCCCCCTGTGCGGAGAGTAGCCTTTGCTCCGGGTGCTGCACACGCACCCTGACGTCGAGTAAGGTCTCACTGATGTCCTGCTCAATTCCTTCGCTGTCTCTGGCCAGGTAGTGGAATATGCCGCTGATTTCCACAACATCCAGTACGATAAACTCCCGACCCTCACGATCCTGCACGGTATCCCCGACACGAAACTCAAGACGTGCCAGCGGTGCATTGTTGGCGGCGTAGGTGCGATCTTCCTCGACAACCGGAAAATTCAGAGTGATCAATCGACCGTCGATATCAAGCACGGTACCTATACCAAGCTCAGTGTCACTGGTGTTTATCCAGCGTTGTCCAATGGCGTAGTTCAACGTGGCATCTCCGCACCAGAAAAGAACAGCAGTGAGGTACTGTGATAAACCGTAGCCAGGAATTCTTCAATATCGACTCCTTTCAATTCAGCCACCTTTTCAGCGACAAACGGTAAGTAGAAGGGCGCGTTAGGCCGTCCCCGGTAGGGAACGGGAGTGAGATAGGGTGAGTCTGTCTCAAGTAAGATTCTCTCCGCTGGAGTCATGCGAACCACGTCACGTACATTGTCCGCGCTGTTGAAGGTAGTTATTCCGTTGAACCCGAGATAGAAGCCTTCTGCCAGGCAAAACTCGGCCAGATGGATGCCAGATGTGAAACTGTGAATTACGCCACCACTCAAACGCCCACTGAATTCCCGAAGAATAGAGCGGGTATCTTCATCCGCTTCCCGGGTATGAATTACAACCGGTAGATTAAAATCGGCTGCAATCTCTAATTGTGTTGCAAAAACCTCCCGCTGCCGGCTTCTGTCAGAATGTTCGTAGTAGTAATCAAGACCGATTTCACCCACTGCCAGTATGCGTTCCAACGCTAGATTTTTCCTGATCAGAGTCTCAGCTGCGTCGCTGTACTGGGATGCCTCATGTGGGTGTATCCCCTGTGTACCGAAAATTACAGAATCTGTATTGGTCAGGTCAGCAACGGTTTGAAGATTATCCGGGCTCACGGCTATGGTGATGATTTTCTCAATGCCAACTGCCTTGGCTCTCTGCAGCGTATCTGCCAGTTGCTCTTCATCGAGATAATCCAGATGACAGTGCGATTCAATAATCGGGTGCCTGTAGCAAGGTATCTCTCTGCGGATTTTCTTACTCATGCGGAGTTTGCCGATTTAGCTGCGCGGGTCAAAAGTCGATCCAGACTGTTGGCAAAAGTCTGTCGGTCGGTATTGCTGAAAGGTGATGGGCCGGAAATTATTTCTCCTGTGCCTCGCATTTCCTCAAGAAAGTCACGCATATTCAGTCGGGCACCTATATTGTTTTTGGTCAAACTTTCACCACGCGGAGTAAGAACATAGGCGCCAGCGGCAATGACCTCGGCAGCCAGAGGGATATCAGCAGTAATCACCAGGTCACCATCGGCAATTCTTGCGACGATTTCGTCGTCGGCGACATCAAATCCACCGGGCACCTGCCGCATGCTTATCAGGTCGCCTGGTGGAACCTTGAGAGGATGGTTTGCCACCAGTGTGACCTTTGTGCCGGAGCGGGCTGCCGCCTTGAACAGGATTTCCTTCACCGGATTTGGACACGCATCCGCATCAACCCAGATATGCATTCTTCGAGCCCCAAAAAGTGGGCCATTATGCCACAGTCAATTGTTCGAGGGAGTGTTTATCGTTCAGCCCTTATTCAGTCATGCCTGGTTATTCTGCAGTTGAGATTAACGGCAAAAGGAGGCTAAATCTCATGAAGATCTTACCTGTAATTGCAGCGACTGGCCTGGCACTATGTCTGGCAACGCCTGTTGAAGCGAAAGACAAGTATTCTGACCACGGACGCTCACATCACCGATCGGAACATCGCCAGTACGGGCATCACAACAGTGCCTACTACGACAAGCGCGCGTATAAGGCCTGGAAAAAACATCAGAGAAAAATGCGCAAGCATCACCGCCGTCACAGGGATCAGTATGCCTACCACATCGGTGCGGGATTAGTTTTGGCAAGCTTGTTGGATGATCACCACTACGCTTACAAGTCAGCGCATCGCCATGACATTTCATACTATACACCACACAGCATTCATCGCTATTGCCGGCATTGAAGGAAGAGTATTTGCATTGCAGTGCGGCACTGCAGAACTATGGTGGGTGGCGTCCCTGTCAGTGCTCCCGGGGAGCGCGATAGGGACTGCTACCATCTCTGGGTACCGGCCTGAAGCGCTTGTATTCCCAGGCGTATTGCTCTGGAGCGAGTTGGATAAGGCCCTCGAGGCCGCTGTTCATTGCACTGGTCGAAAGCACAGGATCAGTGTGATATATCTCTT
Organism: uncultured Halieaceae bacterium; assembly: GCA_938074045.1. Classification (GTDB taxonomy): domain Bacteria; phylum Pseudomonadota; class Gammaproteobacteria; order Pseudomonadales; family Halieaceae; genus CALJGI01. The sequence goes on along the minus strand of CALJGI010000013.1, from coordinate 101,982 downwards.
CGTTGACCTGGTGAATATGTATCTCGAACCCTTCTGTATTGCGTATGGCGGTTATCAAGATTGCTCTGCTGTTGGATCTCTGCAGCAATCGGGAGACCAGCGTCATGGTGACGGCATCACGACCGAAAAACGGGGCGTGCACGCTGCTACCTGGATCACGTGGAACCTGGTCAGGAAGAATGGCGGTGACGTTTCCAGCCTGAAGCGCTTTTACCAGTTGGGCAACACCGCGTCGATTGGTAGGAACCAGATTTGCACCATTGCGACTGCGGGAGCGATATATCATCCGGTCAACTGGCGGGTAGGCTGGTGGGTCGTATAAGGAGGTGGTTGGAAAGTGCTCAGCTAGATACAGCCCAACTACTTCCCAGTTGCCGAGGTGAGGTAATATGGCGATAACGCCCTTGCCGTCCGCATAGGCCTGGTCCAGTATCTCCCGACCCGTGATCCGGTTAACCTGTCCAAGTAGCCGGTTCGTTGGCCAAATCCAACTGGCGCCAGATTCTGCCGTCAGTTCGCCCAGCGAGTAGTGACTCTGCAGCGCCAGACTTTCTATCTCTTCGGATGGCAAATCCGGAAAGCACAGATTCAAATTGATACGGGTAATTTCGAGTGTGCGCGGAGAGCGAGACTCAGCCAGCCGGGCGCCGGCGCGGCCCAGTTTGCGTGCAAAGGAGAGCGGCAGGATGGCGAGAAAATGGGTGATTATCACCATGAGCCAACCCTGCAGCCACTTCATGTCTGATAACTTGCAGCGCTAGCTCAGGAACGAGTAGCCGACTTGGGCTTGGCCTTGACGGATGTTGATGCTCTCTTGCGCGCTACCAGTTTGGGCCTGACCTTGGCAGGTACCGATTTTTTAGCGCTTGATACCAGTTTGGGTTTGGTCTCAGTTGATTTTCGTGCTGCCTTTTTCCTGGGGGTCGCTACTACGGCTTTATTTTGTGCGCGCGCTGCTGTGCCAGATTTTTTTGATGTTTTCTTTTCCGTCTTTTTCACCGCTTTTTTAGAAGCCGCCGGGTTGTCGCTCTTTTTCCTGAGCCCTGAATTTGCCGTTGCAGTTTTCGTTTTGCCTGCGGGTTTCTTTTTCGCGGTGGCAGCCTTTCTTTTGGACTTTGTTTTCTCTGCAGGAGTTGTGGCTTTTTTCGAGCTAGCCCCAGCTACTGGTGTCTCCAAAGCAATCGCTCGCTCCAACAACTCAGCGAAGGAATCGTCCAGAAGCTCTCGATACAGAGACGGGTCAGGGATAATGTCACGATCGGCGAGAACTGACATGGTCAGAGATTCTTCATAGCTGAAAATCAGGTGGAATACACCACATCCTGGGGTCAGCAGCCCGAGGCCGTGGTATTGCACCATTTTCGCTCCGGCACAGTACAGAGAGAAATTGGGGCCAGCTACATTACTGATTACCGTGGAGACATTGGCAGGCATCAATTTGTTCAGCTCTCTGGACTGATAGAAGCTGGCTACTGCCTTGGTCAGGGCCGGTGAGAATATGCCGGCAAGTTTCAACGAATCAACCAGCGGACTTTGTTCACCGAACTCCTTTGCTTCCACAGCGCTGGCGTGAATCGCGCGCAGGCGCTCAATTGGGTCCGCGATATCCGTGTGTAAAGAGGAGAATATTGAACCGACCTGATTATTGTCTTCAGTCACGCCACGTCTTGTTCTCATGTTGAGAGGGATACCACCAGCCAGTGATCCATCCGGTGTCTCGCCCTTGACATCGAGGTAACGTCTCAAGGCCCCGGAAATGACAGCCAGGGCTACATCGTTCAGCTTTGTCCCAGTGGCATTCTTGATCCTTTTAAAGTCATCCAATTGATATCTGGTCGCCTCGAATACTCGATGAGGTCCCACTGATTGATTGAATCGTGTCTTCGGGGCGTTGATATCGGGCTGTGGTATTTCCTCCCGGTAAAGACCAGCTGCCATTTTACCCAGATCTCTGGTTAGCTTCAGTGTTCCCCTCGCTATGGCCATGCTGTTTTTCGTGCGGTTTACGGCTGCCCGAGCCAACAGCTCGGTCACGCTTGGGTCGCGATCAATAAGCTGGGGCTCCTGGGAAGCACTGTTCGCGTCTAAGTCAGGATTGGGCACGAGATCGTGCAGTGCGCTCATAAATGAGGCTCCGCCAGCCCCATCAACCAGCGCGTGATGCATCTTGGTGTAGACAGCAAAGCTTCCCTTGGGCAATCCTTCAATATTATCAAGGCCTTCGATGATGTAGGCTTCCCACAGAGGGCGAGACATATCCAGTGGTCGCGCGTGCAGTCTGGCCGCCTGAATACAAAGTTGGCGCCAGTCGCCGGGCTCCGGAAGTGCGATATGACGAAGGTGAAATTCGACGTCGAAATTGGCATCCTTGACCCAGTATGGTCGGTCGATACCACCAGGAACCTCGATCAGTCGGGTACGAAACAGGGGCATGCGGTTGAGGCGGTGCTCAAAGTTGGCTATTACCTCTTTGAAACGGACAAATCCACCCGGAGCGGTGGAGGGATCATATATGCCCAGTCCACCAACGTGCTGGGGTGTGTTGGCGGTTTCTAGATTGATAAAGGCAGCGTCAAGAATACCCAGTTGTTTCATGTTGACCTCTCTATGTAACAGGGCCGCCTACATACCATAATTGCACGGGGATTAGCCAGCCAATGAGCTTACAGACACTGTTAATTGTCAATATTCCATAACAATAGACTATATCTACATACTCGGCACTGACGGGCTTTCCATCACGTGGGCAACGAATTCATCGATTAACGGGCTGCGAAAAGCATCAATCCGCGTGACCATGTACAGTGTTCTGTTCAACACCAGTTCAGGTACCGATATCTCTACAAGTTCGCCGCGCTCTAATTCACCTTTTACCGTTAGGCGGGACAAACAGCCCAATGCAGTCCCCGTCTTCAACGACTGTTTGATAGCTTCACTGTTACCCAGCTCGAGTTGTACCTGCAAAGGCTCGGTTTTGCCCTGTAGGGCACGAGAGAAAACCTCTCGTGTTCCCGAACCAGGTTCTCTCAATATCCAGGGGTGCAAGGCCAGGTCGCTCAGAGCTATAGGCCGTTGCGAGGAGAGGGCATGGTGCGGAGCGGCGAGAATAACCAACTGATCTTCCCGCCAGGGTGTCAGTCGCAGTGTATTATTGTCGCAGCTCCCTTCTATGTAGCCCAGATCAATGGACAGGGAAACGAGGCCATCGATTATTCGCTCCGAGTTGTCGACGGACAAATCAACCGCTACATTCGGGTTTTGCTCGACAAAACCCGTCACTAATCCCGGTAGCAGATAGTTCGCGATGGTAGAACTGGCACCGACCAGGAGGTGGCCGCGCAGATTGCCTGCCTGTCGGCCTTCCTCTATGTGGCGGGCGCGGTCCAGCAAATCATGCACCTGATGTCTGAGCCAACGGCCATACTCGTTCAATATCAGCTTTTTGCCGCTACGGTGGAAAATCTTCGAATCAAGATGGCCTTCCAGATCGCGAAGTGACATCGATGCCGCAGATTGGGTGACATTCAAGCGCTCGGCGGCTTTGCTCACAGATCCGCTTCTGGCCACCTCATCAAACACTCTGAGTTGTTTCAGGGTCAGTTTCATATCAGATATATTGATATAGAAAATAAATTAATTCAATTTTACTTATTATTCGTTGAGTTTTATGGTGATTCAACAGCTATAGAGGAATCGAGATGAAAAAGGCCATAGACACAGATGTTGTGATAATCGGGGCGGGGCCAGTGGGGCTATTCCAGGTATTTGAACTGGGCTTACTGGATATCCGCGCTCACGTCATTGAAACGCTGTCGCAGCCGGGCGGCCAGTGCAGCGAGCTCTATCCCGACAAGCCCATATTCGACATCCCAGCCTTACCAAGTGTAGATGCCCAGGAATTGACGGACAGGTTGTTAGAGCAGATTGAGCCCTTTGCACCGACTTTCCATTTTGGGCAGGAGGTGACGCAATTGGAAAGAATCGACGATGACAGTTTCAGGATCATTACCTCAATGGGCACGGTATTTACCAGCCGCGCTGTGATTATAGCGGCAGGCATGGGCAGTTTTCAGCCGGTCAGATTGAAGGTTTCAGGAATCGAGGAACATGAAGGAAAATCCGTGTTCTATCGGGTGCAGGACATGGAACTTCACAGGGGTAAGGACGTTGTGGTCCTGGGGGGTGGGGATTCCGCGCTTGACTGGGCCCTGGCGCTCCAGCCGATTGCCAGCTCCGTGACGCTTTTACACAGATCTACCAGGTTTCGGGCCGCTCCTGCATCACTGCGACGGATGGAGGCGCTTACCGCTGATCTGGAGATGCAGTACGCTATTGGTGCAGTGACAGATTTTAGCACCGATGCGGCAGGCACTTTGGTGGGAATAAAGGTGACGGGAAATGATAGTGTTACCCGGCATCTGACACTGGACCACCTCTTGGTGTTTTTCGGGCAGTCGCCCAAGCTTGGCTGTATCCGGGAGTGGGGGTTCCAGATGCAAAAAAATCAGATCGTTGTCGACACCGCACAGTTCCAGAGTTCTGCGAAAGGCATCTACGCCGTAGGGGATATAAACACCTATCCCGGCAAGAAGAAACTGATATTGAGCGGCTTTCACGAAGCAGCTCTGGCTGCCTTTGCGGTCAAGGAACGGCTACAACCTGACAAAAAGGTTTATCTGCAGTACACAACAACCAGCCCAGTTATGCATCAACGGCTGGGTGTGGAAGATCCTTATGCAGAGGATGCAGTTGCCTGAGCACCAGTAGCTTAAAGGTCGTACCATATTGGAGATGTGCAGGCCCGCTCTTTAATCCTCGGGCTGCAGAAGGACTGGGTCTCAGGATCATTGCAGTTTTTTTGGTAGGCTTTACCAAAACCATCCTTACAACCCGCACGTAGTAAAAGGCTTCCTGACTTACCCTCAAATCCGCTCGCCTCAAAAAGACGAGTACCGACACTTCATCGCTACTGTCCACCACTCAAGTACGTTACTTTGGACACAAGATCAAAATGTCGCTTGCCGCGGGTTTGGCTAGGTTAGTATAGTCGCGTTCTCAAGCCAGCCAAAATTTAACGGAGTTGCAGTGTCTTTCCGACAATACCTGACCATCATACCCTGCGTGGTGACGCTTTCAGCCTGCAGTTATCTGCCCTGGTTCGGGCAAAGCGATCAGGAGTCCAGTGAAATTGTTGCACTGGGCCCACCATCTACTGATCGGAGTACAGATTATTCATGCCGTGCCGGAAATGGCGAGTGGCACTGTGCCGTAAGGGGAAGTGCGGCTGATATTGCTGTGCCGCCTGCAAGCCCAGTGGTAACCCCTGTGGCTGCAGCTGCTGTACATGCACAGCAAGAGGAAATACCACCAGCGCCGGTGGCAGCAATAGAAGTCGTAGAGGCGGCAGCAGACACTGAAGTCACGCGGCCATCTAGAGATTCCCTACGACTGATGGAGCTACCGGACGACTACTACGCGGTGCAGCTGATGGCTGCTCCCTACCGGGAGCAGGCATTGATTTACACTGAGAATCGCGATTTACAGGATGCTGAGATCATTGCTGTCGCCACCGAAAGAGGCGAGTGGTTTGTAGTAATTATTGGCTATGAGCAAGGATTTGAGCAAGCTCAACAGCTCGCAGAATCCTATGTGTCGACGCACCCAGGGGAAAACCCCTGGGTGCGTAAGGTTGCAGATCTTAAACGTGCCCACCTGAAGCGGAACCCCCGGTCAGAGTTGAGCGCGCCATCCCCGCCAGGAGCAAGTTAGATTAGCTGACTCACGCTGCTCGAGCGTCCTTAGCCAGCACTGGCGTTTCACCACCATTGATAGCGATGCGTCGAGGTTTCATCGCCTCGGGTATTTCACGTTCCAGGTCCACATAGAGCATGCCATTTTCCAACCGGGCGCCAACCACATTAACGTGCTCAGCCAGCTGGAACTTACGCTCGAAACTGCGCGCAGCAATTCCCCGGTAGAGAAAGTGACGGTCTTCTGGTTCGGCCTGTTTGCCGGTAACAACCAGGGTGTTTTGCTCCGATACGATGTCGAGTTCATCTTCCCGAAATCCTGCCAACGCCATGGTAATCCGGTATTGGTTTTCCTCAACCAGCTCAACATTGTAGGGCGGATAGCCTGGCTTTGCGTCTGTATAGGCGGTATCCAGAAGTGATGCCATGCGATCTATACCGATAGCGGAGCGATAAAGAGGGGTCAAATCAAGTTTGCTTGTACGCATAATATATTCTCCTAAAGAAGCAATAGTGTTAACGGGATTCAGTATCCCTACTGCAGACCTCCATGAGCGACTGCTGAACTAGATATGGGGTGGTTGAGAAGAAAATCAACAATCTGTGTGAATCAACAGGTGATTCACACAGGATCATTTGGCGGGGTTAGCGGCGGGTTTTACGCGGACGGCTTGGTACCCGTGGCAAGCCTGTGTGCTGGGTACGGAAAGGTTGCCCCTGTTTTCTTCCGGTCGGTCGATTGTCGCGGGGTATCAGGTGCTGTGCACCGTTGCCGATAAGATCACTGCGTCCAAGTTTTTGTAACGCGCGTCGTAACACCGGCCAATTATCCGGGTCATGATAACGCAAAAAAGCCTTGTGTAACTTGCGTTGTTTAAGGCCCTTAACGGTGGCTATTTCCTTGCTATTTCGGCGAATGGGACGCAGTGGATTGCGGCCACTGTGATACATCGCCGTGGCGGTGGCCATGGGCGACGGATAGAAAGTCTGTACCTGGTCGGCGCGAAATCCATTGGATTTTAACCACAGCGCCAGATTCATCATGTCCTTATCACTGGTGCCGGGGTGGGCAGCGATAAAATAGGGGATAAGGTATTGTTTTTTTCCAGCTTCCCTGGAGAACTTTTCAAACATATGCTTGAACTTGTCATATGAACCTATTCCCGGCTTCATCATATGATCCAGTGGACCATCCTCGGTATGCTCGGGAGCGATCTTCAAATACCCGCCCACGTGATGGGTGACCAGCTCTTTTACGTACTCTGGAGTCTCCACCGCCAGGTCATATCTCAGCCCGGATGCGATCAGCACCTTTTTGACACCAGGAACATCTCGAGCACGTCTGTAAAGATTGATAAGCGGAGTCTGATCAGTTTTCAGATTCTTACATATACCGGGGAAAACACAGGAAAGTTTACGGCAACTTGCCTCGATTTCCTTGCTCTTACAAGCCAGCCTCCACATGTTGGCGGTAGGCCCGCCCAGATCAGATATAACACCGGTAAACCCAGGCGCCTTGTCGCTGATTGCCTCAATCTCTCGAATAATGGATTCTTCCGAACGATTCTGAATAATCCGCCCTTCATGCTCGGTAATAGAACAAAAGGTACATCCACCAAAACACCCCCGCATGATGTTGACAGAAAATTTGATCATGTCAAAAGCAGGGATCTTCTCTCCTTCATAGTCTGGGTGGGGGAGACGGGTGTAGGGCAGCTCAAAGACAGCATCCAGCTCTTCTGTTTCCAGAGGTATAGGCGGAGGGTTGAGCCAAACTTCACGGTCACCATGTGCCTGTACCAATGCCCTTGCATTGTGAGGATTGGTTTCTTTATGTAAAACACGTGAGGCGTGCGCGTAGAGAGCAGGATCCTCTTTTACAGCCTCGTAGGAAGGCAGTCGCAGTGCAGTCAACTCGTGCATATCAGCCACGGAGGACAACAACCGGACCGGTGCATCCGATTCCTGCGCCTGCTTTTCGTCGCAGTTGGACTCGTCTACGACCACATAGGGATTGGGGTTTTTATTGACGACGCCAATCGGATCTATGCTACTTGAGTCTACAATACGAAACTGTTCTGGCAGCCGCTTACATACGAATGCGGTGCCTCGCAGGTCACGAATTTTGTGTATCGATTCACCTTTTCCCAGCCTGTGTGCGATCTCGGTGATGGCTCGTTCGGCATTGCCATATACCAGCAAGTCTGCACGACTGTCCAGGAGAATAGAGCGCCTGATTTTGTCGCTCCAGTAGTCGTAGTGCGCTATCCGCCTGAGACTGGCTTCAATACTGCCGATGACCATAGGCACATCTCGGTAGGCCTCGCGACAGCGTTGCGAGTACACGATTACAGCGCGGTCTGGGCGTTTCCCACCAGTATTGCCCGGTGTGTAGGCATCATCATTACGGCGCTTTCTATCTGCCGTGTATCGATTGATCATAGAATCCATATTGCCGGCGCCTATCCCGAAGAACAGATTTGGTCGGCCCAGGAGGGTAAAAGGTTCGGCTGAGTCCCAGGCGGGTTGATCAATGATGCCTACCCGAAACCCTTGCGCTTCTAGCAGGCGGCCAATAACCGCCATTCCGAAGCTGGGGTGATCAACGTAGGCGTCGCCGGTGACGAGGACGACGTCACAGCTATCCCAGCCGAGCTCGTCCATTTCTTTGCGACTGCGCGGCAAGACGGGTGCGGTGCCGTAGCACTCCGCCCAGTATTTGCGATGATTGAACAATTGTTGTATCCGACCGTGCATGAGTGCACCTCCACGGGCGGGGATTATACGCTCGTGATGGCGTCAGTGTCGTTATAAGTATTCGACGGGTAGATTTCTGTGATCAAACAAACCCATTTCTACAGCTCTGAACCGCAGTGCTTGCAGTAACTGGCGTTGGCATCGTGACCGGCTCTCTCGCAATTCTTGCAGTTGCGCATGCTGCGTTCGCGATTCAGCTCATTGGCCAATTCTGCGGTTACTATACCAGTCGGTACGGCGATAATGGCATAGCCAGTAACCATCACCAGTGAGGCGATGGCCTTGCCGAGAGCAGTGTGGGGGACCACATCACCGTAACCCACGGTGGTGATGGTAACCACAGCCCAGTAGATACTGACTGGGATATTACTAAACCCATTTTGGGGCCCTTCGATCAGGTACATCAGACAGCCATATACCGTAGCAAGAATCAGCATTATGAACAGAAAGACGAAAATTTTTCGGCGGGATTGCATGAGAGAGCGGGTGAGCACGTTGGCTTCACTCAGGTACTGAAATAATCGAAGCACCCGAAAAATTCTGAGAATCCGCAACAGCCGAATGACCAGTAACGAGCTGGCTGCCGGCATCAATAGAGTGAGATAGGTGGGTACAATCGAAAGCAGATCCACGATACCGAAAAAACTTCTGGCATAGCGCCTGGGATTCGGCGAGCAATACAGCCGTAGGGTGTATTCAATCGTAAAAATAGCTGTAAACGTGAGCTCTATGCGAAAAAATAAGGCGCCGTAGTCCGAGTGATATCGCGGGATTGAATCAACGAGGACGATGCCAACACTGACGAGGATGCAGATGATGAGCATAAGGTCAAAATTTCTACCCGCCGCAGTCTCCGTACCAAAAATGACGTCATATAACTTCTGACGGTAGTCGCTCATTTTATCGCTCATTTTTGTAGCTGCTCCAGATAGCCGGTGACAGCAGCTACCATTCCCGCCGTGATCTTTTCAGCCTGTACCTGCTCAACGATAAAAGGCGGCATGGTGTAGACCAGTCGGCCGAATGGGCGAATCCAGATACCCTGTTCGATCAACATCGATTGCAAAACATGCATATCGCACGGTTCCACCAGCTCGATAACCCCGATAGCACCGAGCACCCGGACGTCATGAACACCTGCTAACGCCTTTGCCGGTTCCAGCCCTTGCTGCAGCCAGGATTCAATGCTGGCAACCTTCTGCTCCCAGGGTGTGGCCAGGAGTAGATCGATGCTGGCGCAGGCGACAGCGCAGGCCAGGGGATTGCCCATAAAAGTAGGCCCGTGCATGAACGCACCAGCACCACCTTCACTGACATCATTGGCCACCTGCTCACTGCAGAGCGTCGCCGCCAGACTCAGGTAGCCGCCGGTCAGCGCTTTGCCAAGGCACAGAATATCCGGTACCACGCCGGCATGTTCGAGCGCAAACATCTTGCCGGTGCGACCAAAACCGGTGGCTATTTCATCAAATATCAAGAGTACATCCCAATGGTCACACAGATCTCTCAGTTTTTGCAGATAGGCGGGTGAGTAAAACCGCATTCCGCCGGCGCCCTGAACGACAGGCTCAAGAATCACAGCTGCAATAGCATTATGGTGCTCTCGTAATATTGATTCGATATCACTTGTATGCTCTGGAGTGATGGCTGCTGTGAAACCGCTTGGCGGTGCTGGTGCGAAGAAATGGGGCGTGAGATTTTCTGTGAACAAATGGTGCATACCGGTATCCGGATCGCACACCGCCATAGCACCAAAGGTATCGCCGTGGTAACCGTTTCGAACGGTCAGCATCCGATTGCGGGGTCCTGACTTTTTGCCATGCCAGTATTGCAACGCCATCTTGATAGCGACTTCGACAGCAACAGAACCCGAATCCGACAGAAACACACGCGATAGAGAATCGTGGGTCAGTGCCACCAGCTTTTGACAGAGATCTACAGCACTCGGATGGGTCAGGCCGCCAAACATCACATGTGACATGCGATCCAGTTGCGCGTGGGCAGCGGCATTCAGCGACGGGTGATTATAGCCATGAATGGCACACCACCATGATGACATGCCATCTGTCAGTATTCTGCCGTCTGCTAGCTCCAGTTCTACACCCCGCGCTCCAATAACGGGCAATGGTGGTTGCGTTGAACTGGCAGCGGAGTAGGGGTGCCACACATGCGCAGCATCTCCTTTCAGTATTTCATCAGCGGTATCATCCATCAGCTGGACTGATCCGAATCTGTTTGAGCATTCATCAGAGCCAGTACATGGGGCAACAGCGCATCCATCATTTTTGGTTGAGCATCCGCGGTTGGATGGATGCCATCGTCCTGCATCAGCCCTGCATCGCCTGCTATGGTCTCGAGGAAAAATGGCACTAACGGAACAGCAAAGCGAGAGGCCGCTGTGTGATAGAGCTGATTGAACGCCTCGGTGTAACGACGACCATAGTTCGGTGGAATCTTCATGCCGAGCAACAATACCTTTGCACCTGATGCCTGACAATGCGAAATTATGGCATCAAGATTTGCCCCCAAACCAGCTAACGGATAGCCACGTAATCCATCGTTACCACCTATTTCAATCACCACCCAACTGGGCTGATAGCGATCGAGTAGTATCGGCAACCGCCGGAGGACGCCATCGCTGGTTTCGCCGCTGATGCTGGCGTTGACGACCTCGACACCGTGATGCTTTTCAGCGAGTTCTTTTTGCAGTAACGTGACCCACCCTTGGGACAGCTCTATGCCATATCCGGCACTGATGCTGTCCCCCAGAATTAAAAGCCGCTTGTCCCGTGCGAAAGCACTGGAACATGCAACCATTAGAATCGCACAAAGTATTGTTCGCGTGTAGCCACGCAGACAACGGGAAATCAGAACATTGCTCAAAACAAAGAATCTCTCAAAACGCGTCAGTATGCCGGACACAGAACTGGAGATACTGAAAGGGATTGACCTTGAAATCAAGGCTGGTGAAACGGTGGCAATTGTCGGGGCCAGCGGATCCGGGAAATCCACGCTGCTGGGACTGCTTGCTGGCCTCGATGAGCCCAGTGAGGGAGAGGTATGGATCGATGACGCCGAGTTGGGTGCGTTGAGTGAAGATCAACGTGCCCAATTGCGAGGTGATCGGGTGGGTTTTGTGTTCCAGTCATTTCAATTGCTACCAAGCCTCACCGCCTTGGAGAATGTCATGTTGCCCGCCGAATTGGCAGGTGCGGATGATGCTGCATCCCAGGCACAGCGGTTCCTCGGTCGGGTAGGGTTGAGTGAGAGGCTCGATCATTACCCCCGCCAATTGTCAGGTGGCGAACAGCAGCGAGTGGCCATTGCCCGGGCCTTTGCCTCCAGCCCGGACTTGCTGTTCGCCGACGAGCCCACGGGTAATCTGGATACCGCCACCGGGGCACATGTCATTGATTTACTGTTCGAGCTGAATGTTGAAACCGGCACCACGCTGGTCCTGGTAACGCACGAGCACCGACTTGCTGAGCGGTGTGATCGCATTTTGAAACTGGACGCAGGCAGGCTTGTGACGTGAGGATTCTCAGAATAGGGTTGCGTCAGTTACAGCGAGATTGGCGCGGTGGCGAGTTGGGGGTGCTGCTGGGAGCGCTAATCGTCGCAGTTGCCATGGTTTCAGGTATCAGCTCCTTCACCAGTCAATTGCAGGCCAATCTGGAACAGGAAAGCCATCGCTTTTTGGCAGCCGACCTGGTTTTAAGAAGCCCGCGGGATGTTCCTCCGGAGTGGCTTGAAGAAGCGGCAAGCCGTGATTTGAGTGTCGCCAGGACTCTGAGCTTCCCATCGATGCTGGCGGCCGGGGAGAACCTGAGGCTGGCCTCGGTCAAAGCCGTCAGTTCGAGTTACCCACTGCGGGGAGACTTGATTGTCAGCGAGCAGCCATTCGGTCTTTCTTTTGTCGCTGACTCCGGTCCAGAGCCTGGTGCAATCTGGTTGGATTCACGCTTTTTCCCGCTGTTGGACGTGGCCATAGGCGACACCGTTGAAATAGGCGACGTGGTTCTGGAGGTCACTGCAGCGGTGAGGTCCGAGCCGGATCGGGCAAGCAATTTCAGCAGCTATGGTCCCCGGGCCATGTTGCACGTCGACGACATCGCCCGAAGCGGCGTTGTGCAACCCGGCAGTCGAGTCGATTATCGATTTCTCTTTGCTGGAACTCCGGATGTGGTTGCAGAGTATTCATCCTGGCTTGAAGCCCGGATCGAACCCAGCCACCGTTTGCTGGATGTCGCCAGTGGTGAGCCACGCGTTGCTCAATCTCTCGAGCGGGCAGAAAGCTTTCTGCTACTGGCGGGAAGTCTTGGCGTTGTGCTGGCCGGAGTGGCCATCGCTCTGGCGGCGCGCCGCTTCAGCGAACGACATTTTGATCACGTAGCGATTTTGAAAAGCCTCGGTGCGACAAGTCCGCAGATTTCGCTCTTGTATTTTACCAGCTTGCTTGCCCTTGGCCTGGTGGCAACAATGTGTGGCTGGTTACTGGGATGGGTCATACAACAGACCTTCCTGTCTATATTCGCTGATTATCTGCCAGATCTTGCTGATGGTGCTGGCGCCAGGCCGCTGATCATCAGTGGGCTTACCGGACTGATGTGCCTGCTCTGTTTCGCCTGGCCACCACTGCGTCGCCTGGGTGGGGTGTCACCGCTTAGGGTGCTGCGTCGTGACCTGCCACAGGAGCACGCCCGGGGAATTGGTGATTTTCTTATCGGGCTGGCTGCCATCTCATTATTGATGCTTTGGTATTCGGGTGATGCAGCACTGACCATCGCCGTTCTGGTGGGCATACTAACCGCCCTGATTACTGTGGGTGGGCTTGCTCTGCTGATGTTGAGAGGCGGTCGGGAAGCCGGTATGAGGGCAGGCAGTATCTGGCGCCTGGCGCTCTCTGGGCTGCAGAGACGTGGGCGAGAGAATGCGGTACAGATTGTCATTTTCTCGCTGGCTATCATGTTGCTGTTGGTACTGTTGCTAGTACGCACCAGTCTGGTGGAGGAATGGCAGGTGCAATTGCCCGAAGGCACTCCCAACCACTTTATGGTGAATATAGCTCCAGGTGATGAACGGCCTATTGGTCAACTGCTCGACAAAAACGATGTGCCCCGAGAGCCCCTGTATCCTATGGTTAGGGGCCGGATAACACATATAGGCGAGGATCAGTTGGCCGATCGTCAACCGGCCAATGATTCTGTTATGGATTGGGAGCTCAACATGACCTGGGCTGAAGAGTTGCCTCCGGGAAACAAGATCACCGCAGGTGATTGGTGGCAAAGCAACCCCGAGCATCCAAGGGTATCCATCGAGTCGGAAGCGGCCCGCGGCCTCAACATACAACTGGGTGAGTTCATTACTTTCCGCATTGGTGCATTGGACCTGGTCGCAGAGGTCACCAGCCTTCGCGAACTTGACTGGGAGAGCATGCAGCCAAATTTCTACGTGATTTTTGAGCCCGGAGCCCTCGACGGTTACCCCAGCACCTACATGACAAGTTTCTATCTCAGTGCAGATCAAAAGCTGTTCCTCAATGATCTCATCCGCGCACACCCTACAGTGACCGTGATTGAAATGGATGTTGTAATCGATCAGATAAAGAGCATCATCGATCAGGTCACACGGGCCATAGAGCTGGTATTGGTCATTATCATGATCGCAGGTTCGCTGGTACTAGCTGCTGGTGTGCAATCCAGCCTTGACCTACGTCTGCAGGAAGGTGCCATCGTTCGTACCCTGGGTGGCAGCAGACGTTTGATTTTGGGCAGTCTGGTCATCGAATTTGTAGCGCTGGGGGTCATGGCCGGCATCCTCGCCACAGTAGGCGCAGAATTTGCCGTCTATTTTCTGCAGACTGAGGTGCTGGATATGGAGTATCGGCTCCATCCCGCGCTCTGGTTTTTAGGTCCGTTGGGCGGTGCGCTGCTGATCGGAGGGGTTGGGGTTGCCAGTTGTAGAAAGGTGGTAGATTCCCCCCCAGCTCTCATCCTCAGGGAAATATGAGTGGCCCTGCTAGATTTTCTTGATGCCTGACAGAAAGATATCCACGCTGGCATCAATCTGACGTTCCAGGTCGATAATCTGACGATCAAACAGCTCAGACCGGTCCAGCTTGAGTGTGACGATTCCATGGACACCGGCCCAAGCCGTATTGGTCAGGTACTCAACATCGTCTTGCCGGAAGACGCCATCTTCGACACCTTGTCGGACGATGGCATGCACCAGAATAAATGTCTGTCTGCTGGCCTCAAACAATTCTGGGTGCTGCGCGTGAGGCTCCAGGGCCGGTCCAAACATCAGCTTGAACAATGCGGGATGAGCGAGCGCGAAATCGACATAGCTGTGACTCACTGCGCGCAGCTTATCCAGCGGTGATCCGGGAACATTTTGTTCGGATCGAATCATGGCGGTTGTGAGATCGATATAGCCGCGGGTGGCGAGGGCCGCCAGTAATGCGTTCTTGTCCACAAAGTGACGATAGGGCGCTGTCTGACTGACGCCCGCTTTGCGCGCAAGAGCCCTTAAGCTCAGTTTTTCACTGCCACAGCGCGCCAGCTCATCTTCGGCGGTCTGCAACAAAACCTGCCGCAGATTGCCGTGATGGTAGTTTTTTGAGGATGTGTCGCCCATGTTGGCTTAGCTATTTTGGTGCCACTGCGCCGCTATCAAGGCAGCAGATGACGGACGGCATCCCGCTCTTCGCTGAGTTCTTGCTCGGTGGCTGTCATTCTGGCGCGACTGAATTCGCCGATCGCAAGCCCTTGGACGATCTGCCAGTCCCCGTCGGCACAGATAACCGGGAAAGAGTAGATCAGCCCTTCTGCAATCCCGTAGCTGCCATCGCTGTACACACCCATGCTGACCCAGTCGTCAGCAGCGGTACCCGAGTCCCAGGTATGCATATGATCTATGGCAGCATTAGCTGCCGAGGCCGCACTGGATGCGCCCCTGGCGTTAATGATCGCAGCGCCACGCTGCTGTACTTCAGGAATGAAGGTATTTTCGTACCATTCCTGATCGACCAGATCCAGTGCGGCGGAGCCGGCAACCTCGGTGTGAAAGAGGTCAGGGTACTGGGTTGCAGAATGATTGCCCCAGATAGTCATATGCCGAACATCGGTGATGGTCTTGCCGGTTTTTTGGGCCAGCTGCGTCAGGGAGCGATTGTGATCCAGGCGGGTCATCGCCGTGAATTGACGTGGGTCGATATCAGGCGCGTTACGTTGCGCGATGAGTGCGTTGGTGTTGGCCGGGTTACCTACCACCAGTACTTTTATGTCACGGTCTGCCACCTTGTTAATGGCTTGCCCCTGTACTGAAAAAATGGCGGCATTGGCTTCCAGGAGATCCTTTCTTTCCATGCCGGGGCCGCGGGGGCGCGCACCCACCAGCAGAGCGTACTCAGCATCCTTAAACGCGACCTCAGGATCATCGGTGCAAACAATGTCCGACAGCAGCGGAAATGCGCAATCATCCAGTTCCATTGCTACACCTTTTAGGGCATCCAGTGCAGGTGTGATTTCCAGTAGTTGCAGGGTGACGGGCTGATCATCGCCAAGCATGGCGCCAGAGGCTATACGGAAGAGGAGGGCATAGCTGATCTGACCGGCAGCGCCGGTGACAGTTACTCGGACTGGTGCTTTCATACGGGATCCTCAATGGTCTGTTGCTACTGGAGTGGGTGTGCTGTTAACAGAATGTGTTGTCTGTGAGGTGCGCCATTCTAGAGATATAGCAGTGAGAATTCCATAAGCCGGGAGTCAGTTTTACCGTCAAGACCTTAAATTCCGCTCACCAAAGCCTTAGAATGCCTGCCGTCGCCATATCAGGCAGTGAGAAATATGAACGGAAAAAACAAACTGGAATTCAATAAACTTCAGAAACGGCTACGCCGCGAGGTTGGACGAGCCATTGAAGATTACCGGATGATAGAAGAGGGGGATCGAATTATGGTATGCCTCTCGGGTGGCAAGGACTCATACACCATGCTGGAGATCCTGCTGAATCTTCAGCGTTCAGCGCCGGTGAATTTTGATCTGGTTGCCGTCAACATGGATCAAAAACAACCGGGCTTTCCCGAGGATGTATTGCCAACCTATCTGGATCAACTCGGTATTGAATATTACATCGTTGAAAAAGATACCTATTCGATTGTCAGGGAGAAAGTGCCTGAGGGAAAAACAACCTGTGGGCTCTGTTCTCGACTGCGGCGTGGAACGCTATATGGCTTTGCCAACGAAATAGGTGCCAGTAAAATTGCGCTGGGGCATCACAGAGAAGATATTGTGGAGACCCTGTTTCTAAATATGTTTTACGGTTCACGTCTCGCGGCAATGCCGCCAAAGCTATTGTCGGATGATGGGCAGAATATAGTCATTCGTCCACTGGCCTATTGCAAGGAGTCTGACATCGAGGCTTATGCGATAGCCCGTGACTACCCGATTATTCCCTGCAACTTGTGTGGATCACAACAAAACATGCAGCGCCAGGTCATCAAATCCATGTTGCAAGACTGGGAAAGGACACATCCGGGCCGTGTGGCCTCTATATTCGGGGCCATGCAAAATATTGCTCCATCTCAACTCGGGGATACGCAGCTATTTGATTTTATGGGACTGAAGAGTCGCGACGACGGCTATCAGGGCATTGCTACAGATACCGTAAAGGTAGTGAATTTGTCCGGTATATGAGCGATCATAACCTGCGTTTTGAGAGTATTGTACTGGGGCTCCTATGAATCTTGAACTTCTCTATTGGCACTGGATCGTCTTTGGCATCGCCCTGATGTTGGTCGAGATCGTACTGCCGAGTTTTACCATTCTATGGTTTGGCGCCGGCGCAGTCACAGTGGGTCTGGTGCTGCTGGTACTGCCCGGCATGTCGATTACAGCACAAATCATCTTATGGTCAGCTCTCTCACTGGCCTTTACCGTGATCTGGTTCAGATTTATCAAGCCTTTGTCCGTGGATAAAACCAAAGCCGGTTTGTCCCGTGAGTCCATCATTGGCGAAATCGGCCTGGTGCAGCAGATTCCCAATGAAGATCGTCGGGGCAGGCTACGATTTCCTGCGCCTATTCTTGGCTCGGATGAATGGCAGTTTATTTGCGAAGATACGCTGGACGTCGGTGACAGAGTGACGGTGTTCGATCTCAGTGGAAACACGTTGATGGTGCGTAAGAATCAGGTCACCATCCCTTGATAGCTAACAAACAGGATTAGAAATATGGATGCTGGATTGAGTATGGCCCTGGCGGTACTGGTGCTCGTCATCATTACTATCGCCAAAGGTGTTCGATTGGTGCCTCAAGGCGACAAGTGGGTGGTTCAGCGTCTGGGCAAATACCATTCCACTCTGCTACCCGGGCTGAATATCATCATGCCATTTTTTGATGCTGTGGCGTATCGCGTGACGACGAAAGATATTGTGCTGGATATACCATCACAGGAGGTCATCACCCGTGATAACGCGGTAATTATTGCCAACGCTGTGGCATACATAAACATAGTGTCGCCAGAAAAGGCCGTTTACGGAGTGGAAAACTACATCATCGCCATACAGACTCTGGTACAAACCACTCTGCGATCCATCGTCGGTGAAATGGATCTGGATGACGCATTATCGTCTCGGGACCTGATTAAAACCAAACTGAAGAGTATGATTTCAGACGACATTGCTGATTGGGGTATCACGCTTAAAACAGTTGAAATTCAGGACATTAATCCATCGGGTACCATGCAACATGCGATGGAAGAGCAGGCGGCGGCGGAGCGAGCGCGGCGCGCTACCGTGACCCGGGCCGAAGGCCAGAAGGAGGCACAGATTCTTGAGGCAGAGGGTCGACTGGAGGCATCGAGACGCGATGCGGAAGCACAGGTGGTTTTGGCTGAAGCGAGTCAGACCGCGATCAATAAAATCACCGAGGCCATTGGCGAAAACGATATGCCGGTCGTCTACTTGCTCGGTGAAAAGTATATGACAGCGTTACAGGACATAGCCGCCTCGGAAAACAGCAAGACATTGCTAATGCCGGCGGATTTACCCCTCGCCATCCGTGGAATTCTTGGTAAAGCGTGACCGTAGCGGATAAACGGGATCAGCCCTGGCTGGAGGCATCCAACCTTGTGGTAAAAAGAGCCGAACGCGTGCTGTTGCACAAGTTGTCATTTCGGCTCTTCCCTGGAACTATCCTGCATTTGCGCGGGGCCAATGGCAGTGGCAAAACGAGTCTGCTGCGTGTGCTTGCAGGCCTCAGCCCGCACGGATATACCGGTGAACTCAATTTCAACGGGATGCCACTGCAGTCACAACGCTATGAGCTGGCGGCAGCACTGCTGTATATCGGACATGCTCCGGGTATCAAATCTTCACTGAGCGCGAAGGAAAATTTGCGCTGGTACGAACGTTTGTCCATTGAGAAGCCCCATTTGCAGGCAGAAGATGCGCTGGCGGCGGTGGGCCTCGACACGCGTATCGACATTCCATGCCGCTACCTTTCCGCTGGGCAACAGCGGCGCGTGGCCCTTGCCCGGTTGTTTCAGTCCCGGCAAGGACTCTGGATACTGGATGAGCCCTTTACTGCACTTGATCAGGCGGGCATAGAGGCACTGCAGGAACGAATCATGGATCACGCCAGTTCAGGCGGCGCGATAGTTTTGACCAGTCATCAGTCCCTCGGTAGTTCGGTTGGCGCTGCTGAACTCGACCTTGAGCAATGTGCGGCTCCCGGGATATTTGCGTGAATTTTTTCATAGCTACACTGCGCCGTGAACTACAGATATCGGCGCGGCGCCGTGTTGAACTGACGAATCCGCTGTTTTTCTTTCTGATGGTTGTGGCCATGTTTCCCCTGGGTGTCGGGCCAGATCCGACAAAACTGGCTGAATTAGCGCCAGGTATCATCTGGATCGTCGCGCTGCTGGCAACCCTATTGGCGGCGGATGGACTCTTTAGAACAGATGCCGAAGACGGATGTCTCGAGCAATTACTGGTATCTCATCAACCGCTCTATGTCAGTGTGCTGGCCAAATTATGCGCTCACTGGCTGGTCACAGGCCTACCGCTGACCCTGTGTGCTCCATTGCTGGGATTGATGCTGCAACTGCCATCCCCGGCCATGACGGCGTTGTTTGGCAGCTTGTTGATAGGAAGCGGCGTTCTCAGTTTTCTGGCAGGGATAGGGGCTGGATTAACGGTCGGTTTGGCCCGCGGTGGGATGCTGGTGTCACTCTTGATTCTCCCGCTCTATGTCCCTGTTCTCATATTCGGCAGCGGTGCAGTTCAGGCGGCGGGGCGGGGTCTGCCCTTCGAGTCGCACCTCTTAATCCTGGGGGCAATGCTTTTACTCGCTGTCTGCCTGTCGCCACTGGCAATTGCGGCGGGTTTGCGTATCAGTATGGATAACTAAGTATCGCTGTGAGACCGATGTCTTTGCACCTGAAAGCTCTGTATACTACGCGCCGCGCTACGCCGCTGTTCTCTAACACTGCAACGGTCCCCTATGTGGTCTTTTTTTCATAAACTCGGATCTCCCCGCTGGTTTTACCAGATATCTGGACGGTTCCTGCCATGGATCAGCGTCACTGCTGTCTCGTTGCTGGTCGTGGGAACGATTTGGGGGTTGGCATTCGCGCCGGAAGACTTCAAGCAGGGCAATAGCTATCGCATTATGTTTGTCCATGTGCCGACCGCCATGGTGGCTCTGGTTGGCTATTACGTTATGGCAGCGGCGGGAGCCGTCAGTCTGATCTGGCGTATGAAAATGGCGGACGTGGTGATGAGAAGCTGTGCGCCAATTGGTGCGGCTATGACTTTCCTGGCCCTGCTCTCCGGTGCGATCTGGGGCAAACCGACCTGGGGCACATGGTGGGTATGGGACGCTCGCATCACCTCCATGCTGGTGCTTTTGTTTTTGTATCTGGGCGTTATCGCGCTGTATGAGGCGTATGACAACAAAGTAGCGGCGGGGCGCGCCTGCGCGGTGCTGAGCCTGGTGGGTATGGTTAACATACCGATTATCTATAAGAGCGTGGATTGGTGGTACAGCTTGCATCAGCCTGCAAGCATAAAGCTGACGGAAGAATCCACTATCCACAGCAGCATGTTGCAGCCGCTGCTGTTTACCGCGGCTGGTTTTTACCTGTTCTATGCCACGGCTCTGCTGCTGTATATTCGTGCTGAACTGGTTTTTCGCGAGCAGAATACGCGTTGGGTACGTGACCTCGCCCTCGGAAAAAGAGACTGAAACATGTATTTTGACTCTTTTGCAGCTTTCTTACACATGGACGGCCATGGGGTCTTTGTGTGGAGTGTCTATGGCTCTGCAGTGTTAGTAATGAGTCTGCTGTCCTATTTGCCACTTAAACGCAAGAAAAGCACGCTGGCTGCGCTGGCCTCAACCCTCGAGTCCTGCGCTTTATCCAATTCATCGGAGAGTCATTAATGCCAATGCACCCCCAGCGAAAGCAGCGCTTGATGCTGGTTGCGTTTATCGTTGTATTTACCAGCGTTGCCATCGGTCTGATGCTCTATGCGCTCAGGGGTAATATCAATCTGTTTTACCCACCGGCTGAAATCGCCGCGGGTAAAGTGCCTCAAGGTGCGTCAATTCGCGCCGGCGGCATGGTCGTACCCGGCAGCGTACAACGCGGCACAGATGATTTATCCGTAACCTTTCGCGTTACCGATTATCAGGCCGAGTTGGTGGTATCCTATAGCGGAATCCTCCCGGATCTATTCGCGGAAGGAGAGGGCATAGTCGCGGCGGGTGTGCTGGATGAGCAGGGTGTTCTGCAGGCCACCGAGGTGTTGGCCAAGCATGATGAGAATTACATGCCGCCGGAGGTAGCGGATGCGCTTGCCCAGTCGGCAGAGGCTTCATCCACTGATTACGGGCAGGGAAAAACACCCGAATGATTGCTGAATTTGGTCACCTGTCGCTAGTAATGTCCCTCTGCGTGGCGGTCGCGCTGGGAGTAATACCCCTTCTGGGTTCCTATCTCCGGCGAGTGGATATGATGGCTCTTGGACCGGGTCTCGCAATCGCGCTGCTGGTCTTTACGGGTATTAGTTTTGTCTGCCTCACATATGCTTTTGTAACCGATGATTTTTCAGTCGTAATTGTCGCCAATAACTCCAACAGCCTGCTCCCAACCGGATTCAAGGTTGCGGCGATTTGGGGTGGACATGAAGGTTCGTTGTTACTGTGGATATTGATACTCGCGGTCTGGACCGCCGCCGTGGCTCTGTTCAGTAATGAGCTTCCTGCCGTATTTCAGGCCCGTGTACTGAGTGTGCTCGGAGGCGTTGCGATTGGCTTCTTACTGTTCTCATTGCTTACATCCAATCCATTTGCACGCTATTTGCCCGCTGTTCCACTGGAAGGGCAGGACCTCAATCCGCTGCTACAGGACATTGGCCTGATTATTCATCCGCCGATGCTGTATCTGGGCTATGTCGGGTTTTCTGTGGCCTTCGCCTTTGCTCTTGCTGCCCTCCTAGGGGGGCAACTGGATGCAACCTGGGCGCGCTGGTCACGACCCTGGACCAACCTGGCCTGGGCTTTCCTCACAGTGGGAATCATGTTGGGAAGCTGGTGGGCATATTATGAGCTCGGATGGGGCGGCTGGTGGTTCTGGGACCCGGTGGAGAATGCGTCGTTTATGCCCTGGCTGGCAGGGACAGCGCTGATTCATTCTCTCGCGGTCACCGAAAAGCGTGGTGTCTTCAAGAGCTGGACCGTGCTACTGGCGATATTTACCTTTTCGCTCAGTCTGCTGGGCACTTTCCTGGTCCGATCGGGCGTACTGACTTCGGTTCACGCATTTGCGACAGACCCTACTCGAGGCGTATTTATTCTAATCTTCCTTGGTATCGTAGTTGGCGGCTCGCTGACACTCTATGCCCTGCGTGCACCTGCTGTCGCCAGTCGAGTTTCCTTCGGCTGGCTGTCCAGGGAAGTGTTGCTGCTTATCAACAACGTAATTTTCCTAGCCGCCACTCTAACGGTGCTGTTTGGAACATTATTTCCGCTGCTCATGGATGCACTTGATCTCGGTAAGTACTCGGTAGGCCCGCCTTACTTCAATGCGGTGTTTGTGCCACTGATGGCCCTGCTTATACCTTTTATGGGCATCGGGCCAATCAGTCGCTGGAAAGTGGACTCGGGTCGACGCTGGCTGGCGGAGCTGCTGATTCCGGGCCTCTCTGCCGTCGTGGTGGGTGTGTTGTTTCCCTTCGTCTACGCGGGTGAATTTGCTATAGGGGTGGCGTTGGCGTCCATTCTTGCGGGCTGGTTGATCTTGTCGCTGAGCCGTGACCTGATAACAAAACTTCGTAACGGCAAAACACTGCGTCATGGGCTGAGGAGACTGTCGCCCAGTTACTACGGCATGGTGCTGGCTCATGTCGGCTTTGCCTGCAGCGTACTGGGTGTCAGCTACACCAGTCATTACAGCACTGAGAAAGATGTGCGTATGGCGCCGGGTGAAACCCTGTCCCTACCCGGTATCACCGTGAAACTGGATAGCGCATACAAGGTGGATGGTCCCAACTATGTCGCCGACGAAGCCCTGTTCAGGATAACCCTGGGCAGCGAAAGCTTTGATATGAAACCGCAAAAGCGCCGCTACGTAGCCAGCGGCACGGTCATGACCGAGGCTGCGATTAACGGCAAGCTGACCCGGGATGTCTATGTTGCCCTCGGCGAACCATTGGAAGACGGCGCATGGGCAGTGCGTGTGTACCATAAGCCCTTTGTAAGGTTTATCTGGTTCGGCGCGTTACTCATGGCTGGTGGAGCAGGATTGACGTTGCTGGATCGGCGCTATCGACGTGCCCGGCGAACCGCAACGGTGCCGGTGACAGTCTCGTCAGGCCCAGTGGCCAGTTGATGGGCCGACTCAAACTGTTTGTGCCCCTGATTATCTGCGCTGTGATGGGCGTGGTTTTGTTTCGCGGGCTGGATCTCGATCCCCAGGAGCTACCCTCGGCACTGATTGGCAAGCCGCTTCCAGAGTTTGCGCTACCAGGTCTTGACGGCGGTACAGTGACTCAAAAGGATTTGCTGGGCGAAGTTGCACTGATCAATGTCTGGGCGACCTGGTGTATAGCCTGCAAGGTTGAGCATCCGTATTTGACGCGACTGGCAGAATCCGGTCTCGCAATTTACGGTATCAATTCCAAGGATGATGATGATGCCGCGCTGCAGTGGCTTCACCAGTTGGGTAACCCTTATCGAATAAACATCGCTGATCACGAGGGTAGTCTTGGCATAGATTTGGGGGTATACGGTGCTCCAGAGACGTTTCTGATTGATGCCGATGGCACTATTCATTATCGGCATGTGGGCATCGTCGATGAGCGCGTGTGGCGCGAGGTTCTGTTACCGCTCGTGCAACGGTTGCGCGGTGATTCCGTATGATTTGGCGTGTTGCACCCACCCTGATGCTCTTCCTGTCACTGTGTGCTGGTCTGGCATCGGCAGCGATTGACACCTACGAGTTTGAAGAGGAAGCGCTGCGCATTCGTTACCGCGCACTGGCGACGGAATTACGCTGCCCAAAGTGCCAGAATCAAAATATTGCCGACTCCAATGCACCTGTTGCTATGGATCTTCGCGCTCAGCTGTACCGCCTGCTACACGAGGGCTATAGCGATGAAGAAATAGTCACGTTTATGGTTGCGCGATATGGTGAATTCATCCGCTATCGTCCGCCTGTTAACTATCAGACGGCTGTGCTGTGGAGTGCACCGGCCTTATTCATTCTGATAGGCGGCTGGCTTTTGTTCAGGTCAGTTCGGCGCACCAGTACCAATAAGTCTGATGTGGCTACATTGAATGGCGAAGAAAGCGCAGCTCTGGCATTTTTGGTGAGTGATGACGTAATTGGCGGTGAGGACACATGAATTCGCTTGCAATCATGTTTGTGCTGATCGGCGTCACGCTGATCTGTAGTCTGGGACTCTCCAGTTTCCTGCTGCGTCGCCGGGACGGTATGACGCCAGATTCAGCGCTTGCTGGCTGGTATCGTATGCGGCGCGAGGAATTGGAAGCGGCGGCCACTATTGGCGAGCTTGATGAGGTAGCGGTTGAGCAGCTAGAAAAGGAGTTGCAGCTAAGCCTGGTTGAGGGCGTCACACCTTCTGGAGAGCAGTTACAAACAGCGGCTGTCTCCCTGTCAGCATTGTTAGGACTAGCAGGCCTGATGCTGGTGCTCGCGCTCACTCTTTATAACGCCCTCGGTGGATATCAGGATGTGTTGTTAAGCAACGCCCTCGATCAAGTAGCGCCGGAAGATCAGGCGATTGAAAATTTGATTGAACAGGTGGAAAAACGGACACTGCAGCGGCCTGAGAATATTCACTACTGGAATATCCTCGGTCGCTACTATACGTCGGTTTCGCGCTACGAGGACGCAAGTGCAGCATTTGAACAACTACTGTCACTGACCCCTGAAGATGCCTCTGTGCTGGCGCAAGCTGCTCAAGCTGAATATCTGGCGGCGGGGCGAACTCTATCCCCAAGAGCGCAGGAATTGGCATTGCAAGCGCTGAATACTGACCCGGCGCAGAGTACGGCGTTAGGACTGCTGGGCATGGCGTTTTTCGAAGCCGGTGAGTATGTATACGCCATCGAATTCTGGCAGAGATTATTGCGGACGAGTGCTGCTAGTGGTGAGTCTGGGGAGATAATTCAACGAGCTATAGAGCGTGCTCAGGGTATGCTCGCAACAAGCGCAGAGCAGCCTGCCATAGCCGGACCTTCAATTACGGTAAGTCTGGCGTTGGCGACGACGATAAATGTGGATCCCGCATCCACTGTATTCGTGTTTGCTCGTGCGCGGGAATTTCCCATGCCAGTGGCGGCACAACGCCTCACAGCGGCAGACTTGCCGATCACTATCACCCTCAGCGATGCTCAGGCGATGACTCCGCAGGTCAGACTCAGCCTTGTCGAAGAGGTAGAGATTGTGGCGCGCATCTCCCCCACAGGTGCGCCGGGTGAAGAGGCCGCCAGCCACCAAATCAGCTCGGGCTGGATCAAACCAGCCTCCCAGTCCGCTTCTGAGGTCCATCTGGTCCTGCAATCTGAAGACAAGGTTTCCAAGGGCTAAATTTAGTCATTTTCGGGCACCAGCCGTAGAGCTTGGGCGGCAACTTGGTTACACTATATAGTCGCTGACTCGGGGGCTTGTTCCAGCATTCAGTTAAAAATTTTATCCATAATATTCAATAACTTAGATATGTTAATTAGAGTGGAATGAGACTTAAGTCAATAAAGCTTGCAGGCTTCAAATCCTTCGTCGATCCAACCACGGTTCATTTTCCGAGCAATCTCTGTGCTGTCGTCGGCCCAAATGGCTGTGGCAAGTCAAATATTATTGACGCTGTGCGCTGGGTAATGGGGGAAAGCTCCGCCAAGAATCTGCGCGGCGAATCGATGACCGACGTCATTTTCAATGGCGCTGTAAATCGGCAACCCGTTGGCCAGGCATCCATTGAGTTGATATTTGATAACTCCGAAGGGGATCTTGGTGGTGAGTACGCTGGCTACGCTGAAATTGCTGTACGACGTGTGGTGACGCGGGAAGCCATATCCCAGTACTACCTCAATGGCACCCGTTGCCGGCGCCGCGATATAACCGATATTTTTCTCGGCACCGGCTTGGGACCGCGGAGCTATGCAATTATTGAGCAGGGCACCATATCGAGATTGATTGAGGCCAAACCGGAAGAACTCCGGGTCTTCATCGAAGAAGCCGCCGGCATATCCAAATACAAGGAGAGGCGGCGCGAGACGGAAAACCGTATGCGGCGCACCGCCGAAAACATGGAACGCTTAACAGATATCAGAGATGAGCTGGAACGACAGTTACAACATCTCAAGCGTCAGGCTCAAGCTGCTGAAAAATACAGTGAGTATAAGAATGAAGAGCGGGCCACCAAGGCGCAGCACCGGGCCATTCAGTGGCGAAATCTCGACCAGCAGCTGAAGAGCGAAGAGCAGACCATCACGAAACTGGAAGTAGATCTGGAAGCCGTGATTGCGGAACATCGCGCCGTGGATGCCGATCTGGAGAGCTACCGGGTGCAGCACACAGAAACCCATGATCAGTTCAACGAAGTTCAGGCCCGTTACTACGGTCTGGGAGCCGAGGTTGCCAGGGTGGAACAGTCCATCCAGCACCAGGTTGAGCGCGAGCAGCAACTGAACGCGGATTTGCGGCAAACCGAAGAGGCAGCCAAACAGGCCCAGACTCATCTGGAGGACGACCGCAGCCGGGTCACCCAATGGGAACAGGAACTGGCGCAAATTACGCCACAGCTTCAATCCCTCAATCAGGCCGAGGGTGATTCCGGTTCACTCCTTGACAATGCTGAAACAGCATGGGCCGAATGGCAGCAGGAATGGGATCGTTTTAATCATTCTGCGAATGAGCCACGTAAGCAGGCCGAGGTACAACAGTCGCGCATTCAGCATGTTGAGCAGGTGCTGGAACGCGTACAGCAAAGGGTTCAACGGGCGGAATCGGAATTGCAGAATCATGCGGACATTCCCGGTAGTGATTCAGCAATCGAACTTGAGCGTCGGGTAGCCGAGCTGGAGCTCGAGCTGGCAAGGAAGCAGGGCAGCAGCACACAAATTCTTGACGAGTTAAAGACACAGCGCGGAGAGGAGCAGGCTCTGGCGGGTGCGCTGGATCAGGCGCGCGCCAGCGTACAGGAAAGCCGCGGACGTCTGGCATCGCTGGAGGCATTGCAGCAGGCTGCACTAGGCCATCAGGATGATCACGTGCAGCAATGGCTGAGCGCAGCACAACTGCAGAGCGCACCCCGTTTAGGCGCTACGATTAGTGCTGAAGCGGATTGGCAAATCGCAGTGGAAACGGTGCTGGGAGATTACCTCCAGGCCGTTTGTGTGGGCGGTGTCGACGCTGTTGCAGCGGTGTTGGGTGAGTTGGAGCAGGGTCGGCTTATTCTTGTCGATGCGTCGGCAAATGGTGCGGCTGCCGAGCGCACAGAGTGGGCATCACTCTCTGAACGTGTAGGGGAGAATGACCAGCTGGCACCATTGCTAGCTGGCGTCTACCAGGCTGACAATTTACACAGTGCGCTAGAAGACCGACATTTGCTGCAAGCTGGTGAGTCTTTCGTGACACGGGAAGGAATCTGGATCGGCCCAAATTGGCTGCGTGTTAGTCGCGTAGAGGACGAGTCGGCTGGTGTGATTAGTCGTCAGCGAGAACTGGAAAGCCTGCGCATCAAACTGGAACGTGAACAGGAAGAAGTGGGGAAACTCCAGGTCCAGCTTGAGGAGATGAGATCGGCAGTCGCAGCATTGGAGGAGCGGCGTGAGCAGGCTCAGTCCGAGATGCAGGAACTCGCCAGGACCCATGCCGGGGCACAGTCGGCGCTTTCAGCACAGCGCGTAAAAATGGAACAGGTAACAGCGGACAGAGAACGCGTCACCGCGGAGCTATGTGAGCACAGGGAACAGTATTCCCTGGAAGAAGCGAGTCTGGCAGATGCGCGTACGCTTTTGCAGCAAGCTATTCAAGCCATGGAGCATGATTCAGCTCAGCGGGAAACCCTGCTGTCGCAGCGGGATATACTGCGCACCAATCTGGAAGAAGTCAGACAACAGGCCATGCAGGATAAAGATGCAAGCCATCAATTGGCCATACGTGCGCAGCATTTGACTACGCAATTGGAGTCGATGGCGCTGGGTGTGGAACGAACCAAAGCTCAGCTCGAACAGCTGGCCGACAGACGGAGCAGCATCGAAGAAAATCTGGGGCAGTCAGGTGTGCCGATTGAGCAAATGCGAGAGGAACTGACAACCCTGTTGGAGCAGCGCCTGGTAGTCGAAGGTGAGTTGACCTCGGCACGTGAGTCGGTGAATGATCTCGACAAGAAAATGCGTGATGCGGAATCGCTGCGCGGGGGCATAGAGCAACGCACCAACACGGTGCGCTCGCAGTTGGAGCGTCACCGGCTCGACGTTCAGGGTTTGATCGTCCGTCGCCGCACGATTCAGGATCAGTTGGAAGAAGGCAACTGGGAAGTACAAAGCATACTTGCAGACCTGCCAGAAGGCGCTGAGGAGAATGAATGGCAACTGAAGGTAGAGCGTATCGCATCCCGCATATCTCGCCTCGGGCCGATAAACCTGGCCGCCATCGATGAGTTCAAAATCCAGTCGGAGCGGAAGACCTATCTGGATGCCCAGAATGATGACCTGGAAAGAGCGCTGGAAACCCTCGCCGGGGCAATTCGAAAAATTGACCGCGAAACACGCAGTCGATTTAAAGATACTTTTGACCAGATCAGCCAGGGCATACAGGAGTTATTTCCCAAAGTGTTTGGCGGTGGAACCGCCTACCTTGAAATGACCGGCGATGATCTGCTGGATACCGGGGTGGCAATTATGGCTAGACCCCCGGGGAAACGTAATTCCACTATCCATTTACTTTCTGGCGGCGAAAAAGCACTCACCGCCATAGCCCTCGTATTTGCTATATTCAGGTTGAACCCCGCTCCATTTTGTATGCTCGATGAGGTCGACGCGCCACTGGATGATGCTAATGTCGGGCGCTATGCGCGTATGGTCAGGGAGATGTCAGAACAGCTGCAGTTTATCTATATCACTCACAACAAGATTTCCATGGAAATGGCAGATCAGCTCATGGGAGTGACCATGCATGAGCCCGGCGTCTCGCGGCTGGTATCGGTGGATGTAGAGGAAGCCGCAGAGCTGGCGGCGGTCTGAGTCGGAAAACAGCAATGGAATTGACAGTTCAGGATTGGGTTATATTAGTAGGGATCATCCTTATTCTTGCCATATTACTCGACGGCTATCGTCGAATGCGCAGTGATCGTGGTGAAAAAATTCGCGTATCGCTTGTTCGAGTGCCGGGTGACGACGATCCCGATGAGCTATTGAGCGCACACGAACTTCCCTCGGGCGGAGCCAGAGTCGTCAGTCGCAGTGATCTGGTCCCTGGCGCTGAGGATGAGCCAGAACAGATGATGTCTGGAATCACCGCTGATCGTGGAGAACCAGCGAAGCAGTCGCCCAGTCGCCGCGATGATACCAAAGAAGAGACAGGCTCGACTGATCAAGCCACTGAAGCTGAAAGCACCCCGCCGGAAGAAGTTCTGATGGTGCATGTCCATTCCAATTCAGCCACTGGATTTGCAGGGCACGATATCCTGCAAATCCTGTTGGCATGCGACCTACGCTTCGGTCATTCCTCCTTTTTTCATCGGCATGAAGAAGCCAATGGCCGCGGTGCGATTCAATTCAGCGTTGCGAACATGGTTACGCCGGGGCAGTTCTCTATAGATGCGATGGACGGATTCACCACGCCGGGACTTACTTTTTTCCTGGGCCTGCCCGGACCACGGAACATGATGCAAGCATACGAGTACATGATGGATACTGCACGGTGTGTGGCCGAAAACCTTGATGGGAGTTTGCTGGACGAAACACGCAGCGTACTTACCCATCAGTCCGAAGAACATGGCAGGCAGCGTATTCGCGATTTGGAACGGCGCCTTCTGGCACGTCGCTGATTTACACCCATCCCCGATAAACTCAGGAGGGGTTACCCCATGACAGAGGTCGAGCAGCGTATAGGCGAATTGCGCTCCCAGTTACACGAGCACAATCATCGATACTATATACTGGACGATCCGGCAGTCCCGGACGTGGAATACGACAGATTACTACGCGAGTTGATAGCGCTTGAAGATCAGCACCCAAATCTGCTGGTTGCAGATTCCCCCAGTCAACGCGTTGGATCACCACCACTGAGTGCGTTTTCTCAGATATCACATCGGCTGCCTATGCTCTCGCTGGACAATGCCTTTGATGAGGAGGAGTTTGCCGAATTCGATAGGCGTGTCCGCGAAAGACTGGGTACAACTGATGAAATTAGCTACGCATGTGAGCCTAAACTGGACGGCATAGCAGTCAGTATTGTGTATCAAAGGGGTGTGATGGAACAAGCGGCCACCCGAGGCGACGGGTATACCGGAGAGGATATCACCCACAATGTCAGGACCATTGGCTCTGTACCCCTGCGTCTAGTGGGAAAGGGATACCCCGAGCTGTTAGAGGTGCGTGGCGAGATCTACATGCCACTTGCTGGCTTTGAGGCCTATAACGAAAGAGCTAAAGAAAGTGGCGAAAAGCCTTTCGTCAATCCACGCAATGCGGCAGCGGGGAGTTTGCGACAATTGGATTCCCGTATCACGGCACAGCGACCTCTAGAAATGTGTTGCTACAGTGTCGGTTTTACTGAGGGCGGAACGCTACCAGGTAAGCAGGCAGCAATTCTAGACCAGCTTGCCGAGTGGGGATTTAAAATCAATTCAGAATCTGCTGTGGCCAAAGGTGTCAGGCGGTGTGAGGAGTATTATCAGCAACTTGTAGAGCGCCGTGCCAGCCTGCCTTATGATATTGATGGCATTGTGTACAAGGTTAATGATCTCGACCTTCAGGACCGCCTGGGTTTTGTTAGCCGCGCACCCCGCTGGGCTATCGCCCGCAAGTTCCCTGCTCAGGAAGAGATCACGCGCATTCTTGATATTGAGTTGCAGGTAGGGCGCACCGGCGCTGTGACGCCGGTTGCCAGACTCGAGCCGGTATTCGTGGGGGGCGTCACAGTCAGCAATGCAACGCTGCACAACTTCGACGAAATCGCTCGCCTCGATGCCAGGGTAGGCGATAAAGTAACCGTGAGAAGGGCTGGTGACGTAATACCACAGGTTGTCAGTGTACTGCTTGAGTGCCGATCTGCCGCCAGCCAGGCGCTCACTCCTCCTGAACAGTGCCCAGTCTGCAGTTCGCCTCTTGAACGGGAAGCGGAGGAAGCTGTCCTGCGATGTACCGGGGGTATCGCCTGTTCTGCACAACGACGTGAAGCGATAAAACACTTTGCGTCTCGTCGCGCCATGGATATAGACGGTTTGGGAGACAAGCTGGTTGATCAATTGATCGATGCGCAATTGATTGACAGTGTTGCGGACTTGTATCAATTGAGCCTTGAGCAGTTGAGTGCCCTGGAACGTATGGGTGACAAATCAGCCCGCAACCTGATAGATGCGCTGGATAAGTCACGGCAGACAAGTATGGAACGGTTTCTCTTCGCGCTTGGTATTCGTGAAGTGGGGGAGGCGACTGCACGCTCTCTGGCCCAAACATTCAGAACCTGGGAAGCGCTTGCCAGCGCAACTGAAGAAGACTTTAGAGCGGTAGATGATGTCGGTCCTGTTGTGGCCTCCCACATCCTGGAGTTTCTGCAGGATCCGCGGCGTATGGCGGTAGTAGAAGCGCTGCTCGCGGCTGGTATACAGTGGCCTGTGGTAAGCGTGGAGGAGAATGAGCGACCACTGGCGGGCCAAACCTGGGTGGTCACCGGAACCTTGCAGAGTATGAGTAGAGAGGAAGCCAAGGAGCAATTGCGGTCACTGGGCGCCAAAGCAGCTGGAAGTGTATCGGCAAAGACAGATTGCCTGCTCGCGGGTACAGCCGCCGGATCCAAACTCGCAAAAGCTGAAAAACTGGGTATTCCAGTGCTAGATGAGTCGGCATTTCTCGCCATGCTGGAAAGTCATGCGTAAGATGGAATGATGACTCGTCCAATCTTCTTGTTTATTGCTTTTGCCCTGTTAGTCGGCTGCGCGACTTCCCCACCTAGCCGTGTGGACAATCTCTGTCACATCTTTCACGAAAAAGATGATTGGTATGACGCAGCGGCCGATGCAGCCGAGAAATGGGGCTCACCCATTGGCACTCTAATGGCGATAATCCATCAGGAATCGCGATTTCGAGCTACGGCAAAACCACCCCGGAAAAAAATACTGTGGATTATTCCTGGCCCGCGGCCTTCGTCATCCTATGGGTACACTCAGGCACTTACTGAGACCTGGGAAACTTATCAGCGTGATGCTGGCAACTATGGCGCGGACCGGGATGAGTTTGCCGATGCCGTTGATTTTGTTGGTTGGTACAACGCGCAGTCCAAGCGGCGCAACGGCATCGCAATGAACGATACCTATCAATTGTATCTGGCCTACCACGAGGGGCATGGTGGTTTCAGCCGGGGCACGTACAGGAACAAAAGCTGGCTGATCAACGTGGCACGCAAAGTGGACAAGTTGGCTGCCTCATATAACAAACAGTTACTAGCATGTGAGGGCGAGTTCGAACGCAGCGGTTGGTGGTTTTGGCCATTTTGATGATTTCTTCGCAAGCGATTGGAACCCTGAGCTTGAATTTTCAGTCTATACCCCAATTACGGTACACTCGAGTGGTCCGCTTTTGTGGATTGTTAGTGTACGGGAGGCATAACCAAGTTGAGCAACGATAGCGGTCAACAGGAGCATGATGGTGATGTTGCCGTTGAGGAAGCCAAGCCGGCACTGAAACAGCCCCCGCTGTTTCGGGTGGTTCTACTCAATGACGACTATACACCTATGGAATTTGTGGTTTATATCCTGGAAGTATTTTTTCAGATGAGCCGCGAGCAGGCCACCCAAGTCATGTTGATGGTACATAA
The DNA here is from genome assembly GCA_938074045.1 of uncultured Halieaceae bacterium. Lineage (GTDB taxonomy): Bacteria > Pseudomonadota > Gammaproteobacteria > Pseudomonadales > Halieaceae > CALJGI01. The sequence continues at coordinate 68,903 of CALJGI010000013.1, read as the reverse complement.
GCAGGGCAAAGGTGTCTGCGGGGTTTATACTCGTGATATTGCTGAATCTAAGGCGGCGCAGGTTAATCAGTATGCCAGAGAAAATGAGCACCCCTTGCTTTGTGAAATAGAGGCCTCGGACCCCTGAGGCTGCACTGGAGAATTCCCGATGCTGGATGACGAACTGGACCAAACTCTCAAGCAGGCGTACAAGGAAGCTAGTATTAAGCGTCATGAATTCATGACGGTTGAGCATCTTCTGCTTGCTCTTTTAAACAATAAGGCGGCCCTCAAGGTTCTCAAAGCCTGCGGTGCGGAACTAACGCGACTCGGTAGCGATCTTGAAGAATTTGTCGAAGCCACCACTCCGCTGATTACAACTGACGAAGACGCATTGGATACGCAGCCAACCCTGGGTTTTCAGCGGGTGCTGCAACGCGCTGTGTTTCATGTGCAATCCTCGGGGAAGAGTGAAGTTACCGGCGCTAATGTAATGGTGGCAATCTTCAGCGAGCAGGAAAGTCAGGCGGTGTATTTCCTCAAGATGCAGAGCATCTCCAGGCTGGATGTGGTCAATTACATCACCCATGGGGTTTCCAAGGTTGATGACGGAGATGCAGAGGCTGAAGGTGGTGGAGAGTTGGGTGAGCAGAGCGCTGGCGAAGAAGGTGAAAAGAATCCCCTGGACAGCTTCGCTACCAACCTCAACGAAGAAGCTGCAGCAGGACGCATCGACCCGCTAATAGGCAGGATTCCAGAAGTGGAGCGTGTTGCCCAGATACTTTCCCGCCGGCGCAAGAATAACCCTCTGCTTGTGGGCGAATCAGGCGTCGGGAAAACCGCTATTGCCGAGGGTCTGGCCAAAATGATCGTCGACGGGGAAGTACCGGAGGTGTTGTTACCGGCCGTTGTATATTCTCTGGACATGGGAGCACTGCTCGCCGGCACAAAGTACCGCGGTGACTTTGAAAAGCGTTTGAAAGGCCTCCTGTCAGAGTTAAAGAATCGAGAGCATGCGATTCTGTTTATCGATGAAATTCATACCATCATTGGGGCTGGTGCCGCTTCCGGCGGTGTTATGGATGCCTCTAATCTGCTGAAACCGGTATTAAGCTCCGGCGATCTGCGGTGTATTGGTTCTACAACTTTTCAGGAATATCGGGGAATATTTGAGAAGGATAGGGCTCTCAGCCGCCGATTTCAAAAGATCGACGTTATGGAACCAAGCATCGAAGACGCCTACAAAATATTGAAAGGTCTGAAATCCCGTTTCGAGCAGCACCACGATTTACGCTATTCCGACCGGGCACTGCGTTCGGCCGTGGAGTTGTCGTCGCGGCACATTACTGACCGTTTTTTACCAGACAAGGCCATCGACCTTATTGATGAAGCAGGTGCCTATCAGCGCCTACAGAGTCCGACAAAGCGCAAGAAATTGATTGGCGTGGGGGATATTGAGCAGATCGTTGCCAAAATTGCCCGCATTCCTCCAAAGACAGTCAACACCTCCGACAGGGACGCTCTGCAGAAGCTCGAAGGTAATCTGAAACTGGTGGTTTTTGGCCAGGATCACGCGATCAGCTCGCTGGCAACCGCAATTAAGCTGGGACGGGCTGGCCTCAATTCACCGGATCGTCCCATCGGTTCTTTTTTGTTTGCGGGTCCCACGGGCGTGGGTAAGACCGAGGTCAGCAAACAACTGGCGAATATCCTGGGATTGGAACTGCTGCGATTTGATATGTCCGAGTACATGGAACGCCATACGGTTTCGCGTCTGATAGGGGCACCACCCGGATACGTGGGTTTCGATCAGGGGGGGCTGCTTACCGATGCCGTGACCAAAAACCCTCATTCTGTGGTGCTCCTGGATGAAGTAGAAAAGGCGCATCCCGAGGTGTTCAACCTGTTACTCCAGGTTATGGATCACGGCACGCTCACTGACAATAACGGCCGGTCGGCAGACTTCCGCAATATAATATTGATCATGACAACCAACGCCGGCGCTGAAAATATCAGCCGGCGATCTATAGGTTTTAGTGAGCAGGATCATTCTTCCGATGGAATGGAAGCCATAAATAAGATGTTTACACCAGAATTCCGCAATCGCATCGACAGCATTATCCAATTCGATACATTGCCGCCAGAGGTTATTCTGACGGTCGTGGATAAATTTGTCAGTCAATTGCAGGCGCAGTTGGATGAGAAGAAAGTGTCGCTGGATGTGAGCGAAAACGCTAGAGCCTGGTTGGTTGAAAAAGGCTACGATGTGAATATGGGGGCTCGTCCCATGGATCGTGTGATTCAGGAGCACATTAAAAAGCCACTGGCGGAGCTGGTCTTGTTCGGACCGCTTTCAGGTGGTGGAACAGCGCATGTAGATGTTGATCCTGCGCAGCATGCCCTGGTGGTGACTGCAGATGAGGTGACTAGTGCGGAGTTGGTGGAGTCCTGAACAGGGCTATCAGCGCGCCCTGTAGGTAATGCGTCCTTTGCTAAGATCGTAGGGAGTTAGTTCCACCCTCACCTTGTCCCCGGTCAGTATCCGGATGTAATTTTTCCGCATTTTGCCGGATATATGGGCGGTGACGACATGCCCGTTCTCCAGTTGTACACGAAACGTGGTGTTCGGCAGGGTGTCAATCACCTCGCCTTCCATTTCAATCTGATCTTCTTTTGCCATGCAACTCTATTCCCCGGGGTACCCCGATTTCAGGGAGCGCATTTTGCCCTAATCGGCGGCAATAGGCAAAGGTGGTTTTAATACCGGTTAGCCCAGTTCCAGCCAGCGATTATTGACCAGTAACTCAAGGGGCCTATATCGGGTTTTGTAACTCATTTTCTGGCAGTTTTTTATCCAATATCCAAGGTATAGATAGGGCACTTCATTGGCAAGACAATAGTCTATCTGCCACAGAATAGCGTAGGAACCGGGACTGCGCTGATTCTGCGCAGGATCAAAAAATGTATATATTGCACTGAGTCCATCGCTGAGTTCATCACTGACTGCAACCGCCAGTAAATGGCCATGGTGACGATATTCGAAGTAGCGAGTGCTGTTCCACTGATTGCTCAGAAACGAGACATACTGATCTCGCTGGGGTGGGTACATGTCACCGTCATGGTGGCGCGATTCGATATAGTTCGCGTATAAATTGTAATGCTCATCGGTATCGATTGTACTGATCTCACACACGTCGATGTCTTCATTGCCTTTGATGCAGCGACGTTGGGTGCGCGTGGCGGCGAATCTAGCAACAGGAATTCTGGTGGGTATGCAGGCCTGGCAAGTCTCACAGTGAGGCCGGTATAAATAGGGGCCACTACGGCGAAAGCCAAGCCTGGACAAGTTGCTGTAAAGTTCCTGGTCCACATCCGTCTGTGGATCAATAAACAGGGTTACAGCCTCTTCATCCGCCAGGTAGCTGCAACTGTGGGGATGAGTCGTGTAAATCTTGAGGTCCCCCAGCGAGGAGGTCATATTAAATCCCCGTTAAAAAATGAAGACCAGCAATTCGGTGTCTGCGGCATAGTGACACCTGTCTCAAGTATTGCTTCAAATGTCTCCCGAGGCATGGAGGTAGCACCCATTGACTGCAAATGATCGTTTTCCACCTGACAGTCGATGAGGAGAAACTCCCAGGCGCTCAAGCGTTCACACAACGCAATCAAGGCCGCTTTTGATGCGTTGGGCTGCAGGCTCACCATTGATTCACCAAAAAAGATTCCTCCAATCGCGACGCCATAGAGTCCGCCCGCCAGTTGGTCCTGATCATCCCAAGCTTCAACAGAGTGGGCAATCCCTAAATGATGAAGCTCCAGATAGGCTGTCATCATATCATCAGTAATCCAGGTGCCCCGATTGAATTCACGGGGTAAGGCACAGCCCAACACGATGTCTGCAAAGGCCGTATCTGCTGTAATCCGAAAAGTGTTCTTGCGCAGCACCTTGCGCATGGAACGACTGACGGTGACCTCGTCAGGTGTAATAACAGTGCGCGGGTTAGGGCTCCACCAAAGGATTGGCTGCCCGGCCTCATACCAGGGAAAGATACCGCGTTTGTAAGCTTCTATCAGCCGCTCAGCAGTCAAGTCACCACCCGCTGCGAGTAGTCCATTCGGGTCAACTAGTGCTGCAGCCGTATCCGGGAAGGTCAGCTCTGTTGGGTCAAGCCAGGCGATGCCTGCCATGCGCCTACTTCTGTGTCAGCCCTGATCGTCGAGGTATTTTTCCGCATCGAGCGCCGCCATACAACCAAAGCCTGCAGAGGTAACCGCTTGTCTGTATACGTGATCGGCAACATCGCCAGCGGCGAATACGCCTTCTTGCGACGTAGCGGTGGCTGCCCCTTCAGTACCGCTGTGAATACGAATATACCCGTCTTTCATATCCAATTGATCCGCAAAAATGTCGGTATTCGGCTTGTGTCCGATGGCAATAAATACGCCAGCCAGCTCAATTTCCGTATCTCCATCCTCGCCTGTACTGCTGACGATGATGCCAGTAACCCCGCTGTCATCGCCCACCACTTCCTTAAGGGTATGGTTCCAGTGTAGTGATACATTGCCATTCCTGGCTTTTTCGAACAAACGGTCCTGCAAGATTTTTTCCGCCCGCAGGGAATCACGCCGGTGCACCAGAATAACTTCCTCAGCGATATTGGAGAGATAAAGCGCTTCCTCTACTGCTGTGTTGCCACCGCCGATGACAGCAACCTTTTTCTTACGGTAGAAAAAGCCGTCACAGGTTGCACAGGCGCTTACACCTTTGCCCATAAATGCCTGCTCCGAAGGCAAGCCCAGATACTGTGCGGATGCGCCAGTTGCAATAATCAGGCCATCGCAGGAATAAGTGGCTGTATTGCCGGTCAGAATCATTGGACGGGTGGACAAATCCACTGCTTCGATGTGATCAAATATCACCTGCGTGTGAAATCGCTCTGTGTGTTCCTGCATCTGTTGCATCAGCGCAGGCCCTTGCAAGCCCTCCAATCCCCCCGGCCAGTTGTCTACATCAGTGGTGGTCGTCAGCTGACCACCTTGTTCCATGCCGGTTATCACTACAGGGTTCAGATTGGCGCGGGCAGCGTAAATCGAAGCTGTATAGCCAGCAGGGCCAGAGCCCAGAATGATGAGTCGGTGGTGTTGGACATCGGGCATAGTTATTCCTTGGCACATGGCAAGTTGGTTAGCTGTATTATTGAGACTTGGAGGGATAATTTAAAGGGATCACTGTCCAAAACTACAAAATATCTTTAAATCCGGCGTAAGTTTTTGAAATAAATATAAAAACTGTGGATAATTGATGCAATCTGCCCAGTGCACATTACACCACGGAATCTTTCTATGGCGAAGGTGAGCAAAAATACCGGCGACCCGTTGCACCTGCGCCTCCGCGAAGGCGCTTTTATTGGTGTGTCCGGTGTTTGCCTGTATGTTTTCATATCGCTGATCAGCTACAGCCCAACTGATCCAGGATGGTCTCGAGCAGTCAGCAATGGCCAGGTCATGAACACTGGTGGCCCGGCGGGAGCCTGGCTGGCTGACATTTGCTTTTCACTGGTAGGGTACCTGGCGTATCTGGTTCCCCTGATGCTGGCCTACCGAGCCTGGCTGCTATTCAGAGATCGCTACGAAGACGCTGAATTTGACGGTGTTATCCTGGCAGTCAGAATATTGGGGCTGATTTTAGTCCTGGTCGCCGGCACTGCACTGGCAGCCATGAATGACATCGGAGCCTCGACATTACCCGGGGGGCTGGGCGGCATACTTGGCCAGGCCGTGGCGTCGGCGTTTACCTCGGCATTCAGTGTTTCAGGGAGTCGCTTGATATTGGTTCCCGTATTCCTGTTTGGCATTACCATCTTCACAGATTTTTCCTGGCTCAAGCTGATGGACTGGCTGGGGCATGTAGCCATTGAGAGTAGTCGGACGGCTTATTCACGCTCACGAGCCTGGATAGATCAATATCGAGATGCCAAAGAGAGGCGCAAAGCCTTGCAGGAGCGCCAGGCGGTCATCACACAGCACGTAGAGAAGGACAAGAAACGCGTACCTCCGAAAATTGAAGCGCCAAAGAAGAGAGTTGAAAAAAGTGAGCGGGTTGAAAAAGAGCGTCAGGTCCCGCTGTTTGATGCCCCCGTTACTGGCAGCTTGCCGCCATTGGATTTACTGGATGTTCAGATTAAAGATCCCAGTCGTGGTTTTTCGACAGAAGCCCTGGAAGGTATGTCGAAGTTGCTCGAGCTTAAGCTGGCGGATTTCGGTGTCACCGCAGAGGTAGTAGCGGTTTATCCGGGTCCTGTTATTACGCGCTTTGAGATTCAACCAGCCGCAGGAGTCAAGGTCAGTAAAATCTCCAATCTGGCGAAAGATCTCGCACGCTCTCTGGCAGTCATCAGCGTTCGCGTCGTGGAAGTCATACCCGGCAAGTCTGTCATCGGGATTGAAATTCCCAATGAAGACCGCGAGATAGTTAATTTTCGGGAGGTGCTCTCATCGCGGGCCTACGATAGCGCGCGATCGCCACTGACCATGGCTCTTGGTCATGACATTGGTGGTGACCCCATCGTTGCTGATCTTGGCAAAATGCCCCATCTGTTGGTCGCCGGCACGACGGGTTCTGGTAAGTCGGTGGGTGTCAACAGCATGATTCTCAGTATGCTTTACAAGTCTACACCGGCCGATGTCCGCATGATCATGGTCGATCCGAAAATGCTGGAGCTCTCGGTCTACGACGGCATCCCTCACTTGCTGACACCTGTCATTACCGATATGAAAGACGCGGCAAATGGATTGCGTTGGTGTGTGGCGGAAATGGAACGGCGCTACAAGCTCATGGCTGCCATGGGAGTTAGAAACCTGTCGGGCTTCAATCGGAAGGTGGCGGATGCGGCAAAGTCTGGTAATCCAATACCCGATCCGCTGTTTATTCCCAGCGAGGCCTTTATGGCAGGTGAGGAAGAGCCAGAAGCGCCACCACTGGAACATCTCCCATCGATTGTTGTGGTCATCGATGAATTTGCCGATATGATGATGATTGTGGGTAAGAAGGTCGAAGAACTGATTGCCCGCATTGCGCAGAAAGCGCGGGCTGCAGGTATCCACTTGATACTTGCAACGCAGCGACCGTCGGTGGACGTTATCACGGGCTTGATAAAGGCGAATGTCCCCACTCGCATTGCCTTCCAGGTTTCATCCAAGGTAGATTCCCGCACCATTCTCGATCAGGGCGGCGCAGAGCAGCTGCTGGGACATGGCGATATGTTGTACCTGCCTCCCGGAACAGCGGTTCCCATCAGGGTTCACGGTGCATTTTGCTCTGACGAAGAGGTGCATCGCGTAGTCGCAGACTGGAAACGGCGAGGGGAACCAAACTATATCGATGGTTTGTTAGATGCTGTCACTGCCTCAGACCCGGTACCTGGAATGTCGGTAGAGAGTTCCGATGATGAAGGGGATGCGCTGTATGACGAAGCCGTGCACTATGTCACCGAGAGTCGTCGGGCTTCCATCTCCTCAGTACAGCGTAAACTGCGAATTGGTTATAACCGCGCCGCTCGGTTGATTGAGACAATGGAAGCTGCAGGTGTCGTAAGCGAGATGGGTAGTAATGGTGCGCGAGAAGTGCTGGCACCTCCGCCGCTCGGAAAGTGATGAGTAAATTGCTGTACTGCTTGATTCTGCTTTTTGGTACTGCACAGGCATTAGCAGCAGAGACTGCGCTTGATCAGTTGACCAGGCTGCTACAGGAAACTCAGTCCCTGCGCGGCGAGTTTACCCAGCATAGCTTCGGCCTTGAAGAGGAATTACTGGAAGAGAGCACAGGGCATTTTAAGCTTCTGCAACCGGGTTTTTTCTTTTGGGAAATTGTTAGTCCAGACAGCCAGATATTTCTCTCCGATAGTAACGAGTTGACTCATTACGATAAAGACCTCGAGCAGGTGACTGTGCAGAGGGCAGAGCTGACCACGGGATTTACGCCGGCTCAACTACTGAGCAGCGGTGGTGAGGGACTGGCAACACGTTTCGATGTTACAGACAGCACCACGGCATGTGAAAAGGATTCGTGCTTTCGTCTGATTCCGATTTCGGTCAATCGAGTATTCAGCCATATGAACCTGCAATTTGAGGGTAATCAACTCCAGGCCATAGAGGTTGTCGATAACTTCAACCAGTTGACCCGTATTACTTTGACCATCGATCACGCGGGGATGCCTCTCAGCGAGGCTGACTTTCAGATCGACATCCCACCCGGCGTAGACATCATCCGAAATGAGTGATGACTTATTCGCCCCGAGCGCTCCCTATGAGCCTCTAGCGGCACGTGTCAGACCACGTTCCTTGCAGGAGTTCCGTGGTCAGGAACATCTGCTCGAAATAGGAAAACCACTGCAGCAGGCAATCGCTGGCGGTCAATTACATTCCATGCTGTTGTGGGGCCCACCGGGTGTTGGTAAGACAACCCTTGCTCGCATGCTTGCATCACACGCCGGTGCCGAATTTATTGCTCTGTCCGCCGTACTCGGTGGGGTGAAGGATATTCGGGAGGCGGTAGCTCAGGCGCAGCAGTATCGAGCGTCGGGCAAGCCAACTATTTTGTTTGTCGATGAGGTCCATCGTTTCAACAAGGCCCAGCAGGATGCCTTTCTGCCATATGTTGAGGACGGTACGCTGATATTTATCGGTGCTACCACCGAAAATCCCTCCTTTGAACTCAACAATGCGCTGCTGTCACGCTGCCGGGTGTATAAACTCCGATCCCTGGAAGTCAAAAATCTGGTCGGGGTGCTCCGGCAGGCCCTGTCCACTATCGAGAGTGAGGCACTGAGTGATGGGCAATTGCAACGTCTCGCTGAAGGTGCAGATGGTGACGCCCGCAGAGCCATCAATCTGTTGGAAGTCGCCCTCGATCTCGGTTCGGAACTGGATTCTCGCCAGGATGAAGAGGCTATGGATGCCATTTTGACAGAGGTGTTACAGGGCTCGCTGCGCCGTTTCGACAAAGGTGGGGATATTTTCTACGACCAGATAAGCGCTTTACATAAAGCTATTCGCGGCAGTTCACCCGATGCCGCTCTCTATTGGTTTTGCCGTATGTTGGACGGTGGGTGCGACCCGCTGTACATCGCTCGCCGTCTGGTACGGATGGCCAGCGAAGATATCGGCAACGCCGATCCGCGGGGGCTGAGCCTGTCCATGGATGCCTGGCAGGTTCAAGAACGATTGGGATCCCCTGAAGGCGAGTTGGCCTTAGCACAGGCCGTTCTTTATCTGGCCTGTGCACCCAAGAGTAATGCCGTCTACACGGCGTACAACGCCGCCAGTGAATTGGTGGCACAAAACCCATCGGATGAGGTGCCCCTACATTTGCGCAATGCACCGACATCGCTGGCAAGGGAGATGGATCACGGCGCCGATTATCGCTACGCCCACGATGAGCCGGGAAGCTACGCCGCTGGTGAAAATTACTTCCCTGAGGCATTCAGCACCAGTCGCTTCTATTTTCCAACAGAGAATGGATTGGAAGCCAGGATCGCCGATAAATTGGAACGACTGCGCGAAGCCGACAAAAAAAGTACAATACGGCGCTACTGAAAGACGGGTATTCAGCATGATTCATCTGCTTTACATCGCACTCGGCGGCGCTGGTGGAGCGGTTGCCCGTTATCTGCTATCCATTTATGTTCAAAATAGCCTGCCGGGGCACTTTCCCTGGGCAACATTGCTGGTAAATCTGGCAGGCTCTTTCTGCATCGGTATAATGTACGTCCTGATAGCCGAGAAGGCGGCGATTCACTCAGATTGGCGCGCAATCGCCATGGTAGGATTTCTCGGTGCCTTTACTACTTTTTCCACCTTTTCGCTGGAAACGATCACACTGCTTGAGAATGGTCAGCTGGGGCTAGCCACTGCCTACACTCTTGGCAGTGTAATAATTTGCGTATTGGCGGCAGGGTTGGGGATTGCCCTGACCAGAATGATTTAAACGGATACAGACCCATGCACGATATTAAATACTTGCGGCAACATGCGGACGAAGTTGCCCAGCGACTTCTCAAACGCAGCATTGTCTTCGATATCGAGTCTTTCAGAGCGCTTGATCAGCGTCGTCGAGAGGCTGATATACAGAGTCAACATTTACTGGCCGAGCGCAAGTCTGCATCTCGCAGAGTCGGTGAATTGATCAAGGAAGGAGTGAGCGTAGACGACGCCAAGGCTCAGGTTGACGAGATCCTCGCGCGTATAGAGTCACAAATGGATCATGCTACCGCAGAGGCCCGAAGCGCCCAGCAAGACCTGGATGATCTGATTCAAGGCCTGCCCAACCTGCCGGATGCAGACATACCTGATGGCAAGGATGAGTCTGCGAACGTTGAGTTATTGTGCTGGGGTGAGCTACCGGAGTTCGACTACGAACCGCTGGATCACGTCGATATCGGAAATGCGCTGGGGCTGCTGGACTTTGATGCCGCCACCGCTCTCACTGGATCCAGATTCTCAGTGATGCATGGCCCGCTTGCCAGGCTGCATCGGGCATTGATTCAATACATGCTGGACACGCATACTCGAGATCATGGCTATTCCGAAGTCTATGTGCCTTATATCGTCAACAGCGAAGCGCTGTTTGGTACGGGGCAGTTACCGAAATTTGCCGAAGACCTGTTCAAATTGCACCATGACCCAGACTATTATCTGATCCCTACCGCAGAGGTTCCCGTGACCAACCTGGTGCGTGATCGAATAGTAGAAGATGGTGAATTGGGTGCCGGCCTGCGATATGCCTGCCATACCCCGTGTTTTCGTAGCGAGGCGGGGAGCTATGGGCGGGATACGCGCGGCATGATCCGGCAGCACCAGTTTGAGAAAGTGGAACTGGTACAGATGTGCCGCCCAGCGGATTCCAACGCCAGATTGGATGAATTGACCAATCACGCAGAGAGTATCCTGCGGGGATTGGAACTACCCTATAGAAAGGTTCTTCTCTGTGGCGGTGATCTCGGTTTTTCCGCCCGGCGTACCCACGACCTGGAAGTCTGGTTGCCCGGACAGAGCGCCTACCGAGAGATATCCTCTTGCTCAAATTTTGGAGACTTTCAGGCCCGGCGCATGAAGGCGCGTTGGCGCAATCCCGAAAGTGGTAAGCCCGAATATCTGCACACACTCAACGGTTCAGGACTGGCCGTGGGCAGGACATTGGTGGCACTGCTGGAGAATGGTCAAAACGAGGATGGGACGGTCACAATACCTGCTGCACTGCACCCTTACATGGGCGGTGTGACGGTTCTTTCGAAATAACGGGTGCATGGATTATTACCCAGCTTTCCTGAATCTAGAGGGCCGCGACGTACTGGTTGTCGGCGGTGGCAAGGTCGCTGCCCGTAAAGTAGATATGCTGCTGCGATCCGGTGCTGCCGTGACGCTGGTCGCGCCCGAGATAGACAGTGCACTACACAAGATGGCGAAGCTTGAACAAATAGCCGTCGTGCAGCGAGGCTACCGCGATGTTGATCTCCTATCCCGCTGGTTGGTTATTGCAGCAACGAATTGCCAGGAGACCAATGTACAGGTTGCCAAAAACGCCGCTGCTGCCGGCATTCTGATCAATGTGGTGGATCGACCTGAGCTGTGCAATTTCATTGTTCCCGCCGTTGTTGATCGTTCTCCTTTGCTCGTGGCGATTTCCTCGGCGGGTACCAGTCCGGTGCTATCCCGTTCAGTACGCAACCTTTTAGAACGCACACTGCCCGCCGCTTATGGCCGTCTCGCTGAGTTCCTCGGCTCAATGCGAGACCTGGTAGCAACTGCGACATTGGATGACAGGCGGAGGCGTCTGCTGTGGGAGGAGGTCGTAGAGGGCCCAAGTGCTGCTGCGGTTCTTTCCGGTCAGGAGCAAAGAGCTGAAGCACTGTTTTTGCGGGCCCTTGAACGACATTCATCCGCCTCCAGTGAACCTCCGGTTGGCGAGGTATATTTAGTTGGTGCAGGGCCGGGCGATCCGGATCTGCTGACTTTTAAGGCACATCGCGTTATTCAACGGGCCGACTTTGTCTTGTACGACCGGCTTGTTGCACCAGAAATCGTCGATCTGGCGAGACGTGATGCCGAGAAAATATACGTCGGTAAAGCAGCAAGTGAACATACGCTGCCACAATCGGAAATCAATGAGTTACTGTTAAGCTTGGCGCAACAGGGGAATTGCGTGGTCCGTCTGAAGGGTGGTGACCCCTTTGTTTTTGGTCGTGGCGGGGAAGAAATCGATTTGCTGGCCCGAGAACGCATACCTTTCCAGGTCATTCCTGGTGTGACGGCGGCATCAGGCTGCGCCTGCTATGCAGGAATACCCTTAACCCATCGTGACTGCGCCCAATCTGTGCGCTTTGTAACGGGCCACTTAAAGGATGGTTCGCTGGATCTGCCCTGGCAGGAACTAGTTGCGGAAAATCAAACTGTTGTGTTCTACATGGGGCTCAGTGGACTTGAGACCATTTGTGACAAACTGATTGCCGCGGGCGCAAGTCCCACGCTACCAGCTGCACTGATTGAACGTGGCACATTGCCAGAGCAGCGTGTGCTAGCCGCTTCATTAGCTAGTCTGCCTGACCTGGTTAAAACCGCCGAAGTCCGGGCACCCACACTTATTATCGTGGGACAGGTTGTTTCGCTGCACGAGAGTTTGCGCTGGTTTGGAACCAACTCTGGAAACAACTGACTAATGCTCGCGGTGAAATCACCCCATAGACCTTAACCAGGAGAATACAGTGATTGATTATGATTACGATTTGTTTGTAATCGGAGCGGGATCTGGCGGCGTCCGGGCGGCGCGCATGGCCGCGGCGAGGGGTGTCCGGGTAGCCTGTGCAGAAGAAAGGTATCTAGGGGGAACCTGCGTAAATGTGGGTTGTGTACCCAAGAAATTATTTGTGTACGCCTCTCACTACCGTGAAGACTTTGAGCAGGCGCGCAACTATGGCTGGGACGTCAATGCAGAGCCCTTGGATTGGGCTCGCCTGAGAGACAACAAATCAGAAGAAATAGCGCGACTAAACGGCGTTTATGATCGTCTCCTGTCGGATGCTGGCGTCAAGCAGTTTGAGGGCCGAGCCCGAATAGAGGGACCCCATTGCGTCAGCGTGAAAGGCATCACCTACCGTTGCAAGAATATTCTGGTTGCGACGGGGGGATGGCCCTATGTACCTGAATTTCACGGCAGCGAATATGTAAAGACATCCAACGACATGTTCTTTCTGGAATCACTGCCGAAACGAGTCGTTGTGGTGGGTGGTGGTTACATCGCAGTTGAATTTGCCGGGATTCTTCACGGTCTCGGAGTCGATGTCACTCAACTTTACAGGGGGCCCCTGTTTTTACGCGGATTCGATCAGGACTGTCGAGATTTCCTGGCCGCTGAAATGACCAAGAAAGGTATTGATCTCGTCTTCAACAGCAATGTTGCCAAGATTGTGTCTGAGGGTGATGCTTATGAAGTCCATTTGGATGGCGGCGACGTTATAGAGACGGACCTCGTCCTTTACGCTACCGGGCGCCGGGCCATGACGGATGATCTTGGCCTGGAAACAGTCAATGTAAAACTTCGTGAAAACGGCTCAATCATAGTCGATGAATACTTTGCCACGGACGAGAAGGGCATCTACGCCATTGGCGATGTCAAAGGGGGAATCGAATTGACCCCGGTTGCGCTTGCGGAGGGTATGGCACTGGTCGAGACACTATTTGGTGCAGTGCCGGCAACTGTAGACTATGACTACATTGCCACGGCTGTTTTCAGTCAGCCCAACATGGCAACGGTGGGACTCTCAGAGGAAGCCGCCAGGGATCAATTTCCACGAGTTGATGTATTTAAGTCTGAATTTCGTCACCTTAAGCACACTGTCAGCGGAAGTGACGAACGCACACTGATGAAACTATTGGTAGATCGTGACAGTGACCGGGTGATCGGTATACACATGATCGGTGCTGATGCGGGTGAAATCGTTCAGGGGATGGCGGTAGCCATGAAAGCGGGGGCAACCAAAGCGATTTTTGATAGTACGGTCGGTATTCATCCTACTGCTGCTGAAGAATTTGTCACCATGCGCCAACCCAGCGCGCAATACGGCTGAGCGGACGCATCTAACTCAATTGGTGCTTTGGGCGGTAGAATCATGCTCAAGCACCTCAGCGATAAAACGCTGGTTTTGCAGAAATATACTGTCCACCAGAATCCGTCCGGCTGCATCCAGTATGACCTCTGCCGAACTGAATTCTTCCCCGGATTCCGTATCCGTTGCTGTGTCGGCCGCTTCATCCTCCTCAGAATCCAGAGTCTCGAGTAATTTCAGCCCTTTTGCGCCACGTCTCTTGTTTTCCAGGGCCAGCGTGCGCTCCTTGCGTTCGTCACGCGACCGGATTCTGGCCTCTTCGCGAAGGCTGACAGTTTCAATTGTAGATACTTCTTCCAGCAGATCTATCTGCTGTTCCAGGTAAATAAGGTCCGGGTCAGAACGCGAGCGCTGATCAAACAAATCTGCGAGGGCAGGGACTATGCTGTCAATATCGTGGTATTGCTTGTGACGCACCGGGTTGATCTGATCCCAGCTCAGCGCATGATCAAGCGCACTCTCACCTATCTCATCTTTGTCATAAAGGGAGGGGAGTTCAATGTCCGGGATGACTCCACGATGTTGCGTGCTATCACCTGATATACGATAAAACTTCGATTCCGTAAGTTTTAGCTGCCCATCGGTAAGCGGTATCAACGTCTGCACCGTTCCCTTGCCGAATGACTGAGCTCCGACCACGACACCCCGCTGATAATCCTGAATTGCACCCGCAAAAATCTCCGAGGCAGAGGCGCTGAGACGGTTGATCAGGACGGCCAGTGGACCCTCATAATAGGTCGAGCGCAAACGCTTGCCGTCGCGAAAGACCTTGCTGGATGAGTGCCTAATCTGCACGGTGGGACCATACTCGATAAACAACCCGGTCAGATCGTTGGCTTCCTGCAGTGACCCGCCGCCATTATTTCTGAGGTCGATCACAATCCCCTGTGCGCCATCCGCTACCAGTTCATCCAGCAATGCTTTGACGTCTCTGGTGGTGCTTTTGTAGTCAGGCTCACCACGGCGCATGGCCTCGAAATCGATGTAAAACTTTGGAATTTTAATGACACCAAGCTGCATCGGACCGTCACTGCCCTCAACCTCTATAAGCTCCTTCTGCGCACTCTGCTCTTCCAGCTTTACTTTGTTTCGCACAATTTTGATAGTCTTGCTCGCATCAGGCGTCAGCTCCCCAGCCGGGATAACCTGCAGGCGAACAGTGCTGTCCTTGGGCCCACGAATCAATTCAACCACCTCATCTAGACGCCAGCCAATAACATCCACGAAATCTCCAGTTTCCCCCTGTGCAACGCCCGTGATCCGGTCGGAGGGTTGTAACTCACCTTGTTTGTCAGCAGGGCCCGCAGGGATGATTTCTCTGACTCGGGTGTATTCATCCTCCAACTGTAAAACAGCGCCAATACCTTCGAGCGAGAGCCGCATGGTGATGTCGAAATTCTCGCTACTGCGTGGTGATAAGTAGTTCGTGTGCGGGTCGTAGAGCTCGGTCAGTGCATTGGCATACAGCTGAAATGCGTCCTGTGCATTAAACTGCTGCACCCGGTGCAGTTGGTTGTTATAGCGCCGCTCAAGGGTTTCCACAATACCTTCATTAGTCTTGCCGGCTATTTTCAGACCCAGCGCTTGATTCTTGATGTGCTTGCGCCAGCGATCCGCCAATTCTGTTTCAGACCGTGCCCAGTCCCGGTGACTGTTATCAAGAGCAATACTTTCTTCACGGTTAAAATCAAAGCCATCTACTCGTTCTGCCAATCCATCGACGATGGCCTTCAGCCGGGCAGTTACACGTTCCTGGTAGCGGTTAAATAACTCAAAGCCCGGAGTAAGATCACCTTTCCGCATAAAATCGTCCAGATTGAAACGATATTTTTCGAATTCCTCTAGATCCCCGGCTAGAAAATAAAGGCGTGCTGGATCGATGCTGTCCACATAATTATCAAAGAATTCAGTGGATAATGAATTATCCAGTTTTTGCTTCGAGTAGTGCCTGGACTCCAGCTTTTCAACAAGCTCCCGGGCCGTGACCTGCTGGCTCTCCTGAGGTTCCACCAGTGCAAGAGTGAGGTCTGGCGTGAGCAGTAAGAAAGCACAAAGTGCTGGTCCGGTTAAGAACGGCGCTTTAACAGATCGCATAGTGAAATACATTCCTGACAGTATTAAACGCAGTGTACCCCCACCTTGAGTGCAGGCATAGTCCCTGATTAGAGGAGAAAGCAGGCAAAAAGTTCGCCGATTCAGGCATCAGTTTGATCACATATCGGCAATAGCATCATATAAGTTGTGACTATTGCGCCCACTAGCACCAGGCCAAGAGTCAGTAGGCCACCCTCTACAATATATCCAGCTGGATACCACCAGTTGGACAGGATCAGGCTGGTACAGAAAAGGCTGAACCACAACAAAAATAGAATTCTGTTGCGCAACTTGCGTGGCAGACCTTCTCCGCTTTGCCATGCCTGTACTGTCGGGCCCAGTCGCGGATGATTAAGCAACCAACTATGAAATCGCTCGGACGAGCGCGCAAAACACCAGGCCGCCAGCAATAAGAATGGTGTGGTAGGCATGATGGGTAAAAAAATACCAATCACCCCCAGCGTCACACTGATCCAACCGAGGGCAAGCAGGAAGTATTCAATTGGTGATCGTGGTTGGCGGCTGGTCATGCGGCAATCCTAGCATTTTTTATCTCTGGCCTTACAGGTCACTGGCGCTTTCGCTAAAATGTTGCGCTGCTGCTGCAAGTGAGAAAACAATGACCCTGCATATTCCTTTTTTCCAAGTCGACGCATTCAGCGATCAGGCGTTCAGTGGCAACCCTGCCGCCGTCATGCCGTTGCACCAATGGTTGGACAGTGCTGTACTGCAGAGTATTGCGGCGGAGAACAATCTCTCTGAAACCGCTTTTCTGGTGGGAGGAGAGGGGCATTATCAGCTGCGCTGGTTTACCCCTACGATTGAAGTCGACCTGTGTGGGCATGCGACGCTCGCCAGCGCCCACATATTAATGACCGAACTGGGCGATCATGCCGACATTTTGCTATTTGAGACAAAAAGCGGAGAACTGCAAGTAACTCGCACAGAGCAGCGGTTGACGCTGAATTTTCCGGCCGCGGAGGCCAGCGTGCTGGATTCGGTCCCCAAAGCATTGATTCAGGGCCTCGGCGCTACTCCGGAATCGCTGATGCTGGATGCATCAGGACGCAATTATTATGCCGTTTTTCGCGACGAGACATGTGTCCGTTCTCTGGTCCCTGATATGGGGCAGTTGACGAAACTGGAGCATGGTGTCGTTGTGACAGCTCCGGGCGATAACTCCGATTGCGTGTCACGTTACTTTGCTCCGGGTTTCGGCATTCCAGAAGACCCGGTGACAGGCTCCATACATTGTGTACTGGTCCCCTATTGGGGTAAGCGACTTGGGCATTGTGAAATATTAGCCCACCAGGTTTCACAGCGCGGAGGCTCATTGCACTGCCGTCTGGTGGAGGGCAGAGTTGAGATGACCGGCGATGCTATAACAGTTATCAAGGGTTACTTCGAACTAGATCAGTCCGCTGCCGGATCTGCTTGAGGGATGTGGTACCTGGCAGTCGATGCGGCAGGGTTAGCAGGAACCGGCCTGATTCTATAGGATTACTAATGCTCCAAACCGGCGTTCTGGCCGCGGAAACCAATGTCTAAAATGTTGCGAATTTATGCGGCGCCTGCTTGATACTTGCCAGTTTGCTTGTGCATTTCAGCCTGGCCGGGTTGGCCGTTGAAGTTTTTTGGGTCGCCGCCTCCATACTGGGACTGATAAAGGTATTGCGGCTGCGACAGGCAGGTTGAGATCAGCTTTCAACTGATTGGTATAAATCGGTAATTTTCACACTATTTCATCTGAATTATGAGTACACGCCAGCGTATGATACCGAGTCCGGGGTGTAAGCTCTGGGTCAGACGACCTGCAACTGGGTCGAAAATAAAGATTAGAGGTAGATATGTCAGTAACTGGTACAGTGAAGTGGTTCAACGATAGCAAGGGTTTTGGTTTTATTGAGCAAGAAGGTGGCGCGGACGTTTTCGTTCATTACAGCGCAATCTCTTCTGAAGGATTCAAATCTCTTCAAGAAGGACAAAAAGTCACTATGGACGTGACTCAAGGGCAAAAGGGTCCACAGGCGGAAAACGTCGTACCCATTTAGAAAAAGCCAGCTGCACACATAGATCACATCGGTCTAGCAGCTCTAAGCATAGAATTCTCACCGGCAGCCTCGAGAGGGGCTGTCGGTATTTGTACGCCTGAATTCTGACCAATGTCATATCCTCCCTCTGCAGAACCTGTCTGGCTGTTTGGCTACGGCTCGCTGATACACCATATTGATTTTCCAATACTCGAGCAGCAGCGCGCTTCAATCCAGTCCTGGCGCCGACGTTTCTGGCAGGGTTCCCATGATCATCGCGGCACTCAGTCCGCCCCGGGCAGAGTGGTGACACTTGAACCTGCACCCGGTGAACGTTGCGATGGTATAGCGTTGAAAATTGAGCCGCTCGTATTTACCCACCTCGATCATCGTGAAAAGAACGGCTACGAGCGTTACCCTGTTCGCATCTCGCTTGCTAGGGGTGCGGAGGTGGATGGTGTGGTATACATCGCGCCCGCAGGAAACTTTGCCTGGCTGGGAGATGACGATATCCATCTCATGGCCGCGCAAATCGCTGCATCAGAAGGCCCTAGCGGTCGTAACAGCGATTACCTGCTGGATCTTGCCCAGGCATTACGGGAGTTGGAAACTCACGACGCCCACGTATTTGAGCTGGCTGAACTGGTCCTGCGTCAGTCCCGACAATCCGGGTCGTAGTCATATACGCCGTGTGTAATACCTGGCGGGACGTTGCGCCGAGTTTCAATTATGCGATCGTAAACAAAACCGTGGGCGTTGCCTGACAAGGCATCAGCGATGATACCATCATCATCACAGGCCCTGGCGGCCTTCATCATTCTCTCGAAATTGAAAATAAAGTTTTCACTATGACGGGTGCGGATGGCGGTGCCGTAAAGTACCTTATAGCGATATTCGGGCGAACTGGTTAGCAGCACGCGCAGTAAGGCCCGGGCAAAGGCCTCGTGGTTTGAACCACCACTGGTGGCCCACATTTGTGCAATTTCTTCCTGGGTGACGATACCAGCGTTTTGTGCCCCACTCTGGCTCGATATGAACAACATACCTATTATCGAGCCCAGTTGCCGGTCAACGGCCTCCGCAATACGCAGGAATGACTCCCTTCTCTGGTGCATCTCAGACGCAGCGATGGACTCCGCCTGGCGCTCGGATTGATGCGCCGACTTCTGTATCTCAATGAATTGCATCTTCATTGCTTCGGTATTCTGCATCAGCTCCTTCTTTTGCAGAAAATAGCCGATTACCAGCCATAGAAAGGCCAGTGGTGCGAAGGCACCCTCGAGAAAACTGCCCATCAATTCGACAGGTAAATCCCAGAACAGCGACAGGCCTACAGAATCAGAAACATATAATGTCATTAAAAACAAATATATAAGGGATATTGTTACACCAAATAATATCCTCCAGTCCGACTCCAGCGGCGCAATAAAACGTCCCCGATTGGGGGGCACTGCACGGACGACTTCCAAATAGTCAGTGCCAGAAGAGCTCTGCTGTGGTTTTTCCGCCGCAGTACCTTGCATAGAGACCCGAGTAGACATCATCGCAGTGTATCACCTCTGCTTTTTATTGTGGTGGCACTCTACCAGTGACTCAAGAAAACGACTGGCCAGGGGTGACATGACCGGCTCGCGTCGCACGATAGCGAAGAAAGGGCAGTTATAGCTGTAGTCAGGCAAGGTAATGGCCCGCATTTTTTTCTCCTCTTCAAAGGCCAGCGCATAGTGTTCGGGTAAGTGGCCGAGGTAGCGTCCGGACAGAATCAGGTGGGCGACTGCTTCCTGGTCATAGGCGGTTGCTTTCCGGACCAATCCCAGGCGATGACCCAACTCCATATTGGGAGAATGGTAGCCCAGACCGGCGTAGTGTGTCGCGGCGATATCCCTGTCAGTAATTGTCGAAAGACGGTCATAGAAAGGGTGACTGGCACCGCAGTACAGTGAAACGCATTCGTTGAACAGTTCTGTGTAGAGGAGACTTGACGAGGCGCGATGGCCCGGAATTATACCCACATGGTATTTGCCGTCGATGACGCCACGCTCAATTTCATTGAGGGGTTGTACATGAATCTCTATATCTGCCAACGGTGCGGATTCATCAAAAAGAGCCAGGGCTGCCGTGATGGCAGCGTCCGGATTAGTCACTGTTTTATCAAACAGGGCGAGTACCAGAGTCCCGCTCAAATCCGATTGAATAATACTTATTTCACCCCGGAAATCATCGATGGCGGACATTACACGCAGAGTGGCTTCATAGACCTGGCGACCCTCACTGGTCAGCGCAAATCCACCACGACCGCGCCGGCAGAGGACTACTCCCAGTCGTGTTTCGAGATCTTTAATATGCCGACTGATGGTCGAACGACCAATATTCAGTTCCAACTCAGCTGCGGTGAAACCTCCGCAATCTGCCACCACCCGAAAAATTCTGAGTAGTCTGATGTCGGTGTCTGCCAACTGGCCAAGCAGCGCTTTCTTCATAGCGGTCTAAAGCACCTTATGTTTGATAAATATGAAACTTAAATATGAAAACTGAGTATTTATACACCTAATTGTTGGGTTTATACTAGGTCTATGAATAAGATGACTGCGTTTCACGACCCCCGCGCCGGGCTTTCTCAGGATCAACTGGATGCCTACTGGATGCCATTCACAGCCAATCGGCAGTTCAAGCGTGACCCGCGTATGCTGGTTGCGGCAGATGGCCACTACTATACGGATGCCGAAGGTCGTCGTATTTTCGATGGTCTGTGTGGCCTGTGGACCTGCGGTCTGGGGCATGCACACCCTGCGATCACTGCGGCCATCAGCCAGCAGGTGACAACACTGGATTACTCACCGGCGTTCCAATTCGGCCAGCCCAAAGCCTTTGAACTGGCGCACCGCGTCACGGAATTTATGCCAACCGGATTAAACCGCGTTTTCTTCACCGGCTCGGGTTCGGAGTCGGTGGACTCGGCGCTGAAGATTGCCCGGGCATACTGGCGTAAGCAGGGACGCGCCGAAAAAACCCGCATGGTTGGGCGGGCCAAGGGCTACCATGGCGTAAACTACGGAGGTATCAGTGTCGGCGGGCTACCTGCAAACCGTGTTCTCTACGGCCAGGGGATAGAGGCAGTACATCTTCCTCACACCCAATTGCCAGGGATGGAGTTTTCCCGGGGAATGCCGGAGCAGGGCGCAGAGTTGGCGGATCGCTTATTGGATATCATCACCATATATGATGCCAGCACCATCGCGGCGGTCATTGTGGAACCCATGTCCGGTTCAGCCGGGGTCATCGTGCCGCCAATGGGTTACCTGCAAAAATTGCGCGATATCTGCACGCAACACGACATTTTGCTGATCTTTGATGAGGTTATCACCGGCTATGGCCGCATGGGTGCTCGCACCGGAGCAGAGGCCTTCGATGTTGTTCCTGATTTGATGACAACCGCCAAACAGCTGACCAATGGCGCAGTGCCCATGGGAGCCGTGATCGCCCGGCAGGATATCTACGACTGTTTTATGGAGGAGGGCGGTCCTGATTATATGCTGGAGCTCCCACACGGATACACCTATTCCGCGCATCCATTGGCATGTGCTGCAGGATTGGCGACCCTTGGTGTACTGGAAAACGAGCAAATCATAAAACGTGTGGCTACCATCGCTCCGCTATTTGAAGAAGCGGTACACAGTTTACGCGGATTGCCTCTAATAACCGATATTAGAAACTACGGACTGGCCGCCGGGTATTCCATTGAACACGCACCCGGAGAGCCTGCTCTGCGTCCTTATCAAATAGCAATGGCCATGTGGCGTCGCGGTTTTTACGTGCGCTACGGCGGAGATACCATCCAATTGGCCATGCCGTTCACCGTTACCCAGGACGAGATCGATTCGGTGATCAATGCGCTGGGGGAAAGTATATCTGCCGTGGCCGCCGGCACAGAGGAAGTTTGAAGCAGCAACCCGTCAATCCTTAAAGTGTGGTGCTCGACCCTGTTTTCGGGCTTTTATCGCCTCCTCAAAATTTTGCGTTGTCATACGCACAAACAACTGGGCGTGCCCCTCATGATTCATATGTGAATGCAGACTACCCGCTTCCAGACCCGCCGACAAAATCTGTTTGCTCAACTCCACACCCACCTGGGACAGGCCGATGATCCGATCGGCCACTTCAAAGCAGGCGTCCAGTAATTCAGCATCCGGGAGTACGCGGGAAACCATTCCGATACGCTCGGCCTCCAGGGCATCGACATCCCGCCCGGTCAACATTATTTCGAATGCCCGTGAAGCGCCGATAGATCGGGGCAGCAAATAACTTAATCCCAATTCCGCCGATGTCAGTCCATTGTTGATGCCCGCTGGCCGGAAATAGGCGGATTCAGCCGCCAGACGAATATCCGTCGCCATGGCCAGACAAAATCCACCTCCAATAGCGGCTCCATTCACGGCTCCAATGACCGGCTGATGCATGTCTCGAATGGACTTGATGACATCTTCAAGCACTTTCATTGCTCGTCTGGCGATGCCTGGCATGGTCAACCCATCGAAAATATCCAACCAGCCTGGGTCCTCCAGATCTGCACCTGCACAGAAGCCGTGTCCGGCGCCCGTCACAATGACAACCCGGGTGTCATTGTCAAAGCTGACCTCCTGGAGAGCGTCGCGAAACGGCACCATCACATCAAATGCCATCGCATTCATTCTCTCTGGCCGATTGAGCGTGATTACCGTGGTGTGTGGGCGGGGCTTCTCTACCTTGACATATGACATACAGCTTTACTCCAGCTTGAGATCAGGTAATGGGCAATCCATAGCGGCAGCGATGCTGGTAATAATTTCCACTTCCCGTGCCTGCAGTTCCTGATTGTGATAAATACAAGCCAACATGCTTTTGATAATTCTGGGTTTCAGCAGTGGATAGCACTGCCCGAGCCGGTTGACCGCCGTGCTGAAATTCTCGAGTACGCACTCTTCCTCAGGCAGGATGCAGGTGTTCGCATGGTCCAGACTGACCATGGCCGATGTAAACGCATCGCTGGCCGCTTGTGGATCCGAGTGACCCGCGTACGCGAGCAGCGAGAGTACCAACTGGCAGGCGTCTTTGACCTCAACAACTTTTTTATAGCGGCTGCGTTGTGTGCGGGCAAGGCCGTACCCGGGGTTCAGATAATGAGTTAGTAGTTGATAGAGGCACCATTCAAACAATTCAATACGTTTGTCGCTGCGAGAAACTGCCAGCAGCAACTCGCGAAATGTCTTATATTGCTGCGCGGACATGAGCTTGAGCGAGGGAAGGCACAACTCAATCAGGGGCAAGCGGTATTCGTCTGATATATCGGCTAAATCGTCGGCCAGTTGCCGAACATGAAGACTCAGTCCTTTAATCCCGCAGCGCTCAACCAGCTTGATCTGACTGTCGCGCTGTTGATTATCGGTGGATACGATCATTCCAACACACAGTGCCATAGCGCCAAAGGGCTCTCTGGCAAGATTGGCCAAGCGTCGCGGCAGACCCTCATCATTGAGAACTATTGGCGGAGGCTGATAGGCGGCCCCATCAGCTGTCGGCTTTACTTCCTCGCCTGACTCTTCATGGTCAACCGCACCCTCAAGGTTAGTGGAGTCAACAGAGGGTAGTGGTGCCTGACCTGACAGCGCGTGGGCAATACCCGCACCTATGGCGACCATCACATCCTGATCCAGTGGTGCGTGAATGGTTCCGGGGCGTGCGTGTTCCGATTCTAGATCCACCGAGCTGTGCCGGCCATCTTCCTTCAAACGTAAACTCACTGTTCGTTCAATGTATTCGCCATCCCAACTGGGCTCAAGACGTCGGATTCTGACATCAAGTGGCGGATGAGTGGCAAACACCTGAAACAATGAAGACAGCGCCGGAGCAATAAAAAGATGGCTGGCTTCGGACGCACCCGGGCTCATCACTGCTGTTCCTCGACTATAACCAGCAATCAGTTTTAGGGCGTTGGCAATTCCCTGGGGGTTCCGCGTGAACTGAACAGCTGAAGCGTCCGCCAGAAATTCTCGTTGGCGACTGATAATGGCCTTGATCCAATTCGCGAACAGCGAACCAAGCCATCCGATCACCAGCAGAGCAAGACCCAGCGCGTGTGCATTGGATTCTCTACTGCTGCTACTTCGATAGCGACGTCGATTAGAACTCAGTGACAATTGGCCAAAATCACTGATAAAGGTTATGCCTCGCAACAATGCCATCAGGCGAATGTTCAGGCACATGTCCCCATTCAGTATATGACTGAATTCGTGGCCGATCACACCCTGTAACTGCTCGCGATCAAACTGCTCGACCGCACCTCGTGTGACGCCGATGACCGCGTCTGCAGGGCTGGTGCCTGCTGCGAATGCGTTTAAACTAATCTGGTCGTCCAGCACATACACCTCGGGTACAGGCATACCTGAAGCAAGTGCCATTTCCGCCACCACATTGAGGCAGCGTTTTTCATCAGGGTTATCAGTGTTGGGTTGTATAGGTATCCCACCCAAACCCTCGGCGACCACTACACCGCCGCGGGAAAGCTCCATCCAACGCGCGAGAATGGCGATACTGATGCTTCCTACTACGACAGCCGTTATCCAATAGAAGGTGTTCTGGCCATAGGCAATGCCAGGCCCAAAGACAAAAAAGGTGGCAATCACGATGTTGGTGATGCCGATCAACAAGATGACGGCAGCTACAAAAAGAAGTAACAGCCACTTGGTGTTGCGACGGGCTTCATCCTGTTGTTCGAAGAAATTCACTCAGCGTGTATTCCTGCGAGGAGAGTCAGGAAAAAGATACTTTGGGCGCTTCCTGAATCGCTTCGGAATCGGCAAATTCCAGTAGTGATGCATCTTCTCTATGCCCAAAAAATCCCGCGAAGAACACCGGGGGAAAAGTCTGACGATAGGTGTTATAGCCCGTAACCGAATCGTTGAATGCCTGGCGGGCGAATGCGACACGATTTTCAGTGGTGGTCAACTCTTCGTTCAGCTGCATCATATTTTCGTTGGCTTTGAGATCAGGGTAGGCCTCGACCACAACGTTGAGTTTTCCCAACGCACCTTGCAGCGATGTTTCCGCACCAGCCAGTTTCTGTATATCGCGGCCGGCAGCTCCACTCGCTGCTGCCGCCTTCAGCATAGCCATGGCTTCATTGCGAGCAGCTATGACACCCTCCAGAGTCTCTCTTTCGTGACTTAAATAGCCCTTTGCTGTTTCCACCAGATTGGGTATGAGGTCATACCGGCGCTTTAACTGCACCTCAATCTGTGAGAATGCATTTTCGTAACGGTTTTTCAGCGTGATCAGCTGATTATATATCCCGACGACATAAAAAATCAGACCGAGCAGTACCAGCCAAAAAATGATGCCAGAAAAGTCCATGATTATTCTCCCGTTGCTGTCTAAATCAACGCCAGTGTAGCAGCATGCATCCCAATGCATAATCCGCCATTCTATTTCGGGGTACAGACAATAAAGTGCTGAATATGCTCTTCGGGTTCATTGATGCTATCGACAGCCCAGCAGCCCGTACTCTCTATTAGCTCGAGCGCATGCTCACGTGAGTACAGGGCCCATTGCAATGGCTTTCCTGGAAAGGCGTCCCGGAAAGGCTCCCCGCTGGGCTGCCAGTCCTTCAAGTCGTGTTTGGCGACAATGGAATTGATAAGGCCGTGACCACCCGACGTGAGTTCGTCGAGATATAGACTGTATATCAACTGACCGCTTGGTTTTACGTAAGGGCGAAGCGCTTGCAGCATCGCGCGATAATCATGCGGGGCCAGGTGTGTGAAAACAGAGAACAAGCAGATGATATCAAAGGATTGTTCCGCACAAGGAAGGCGAGTATCCGGTGTGAGAGGCTGCCCACTGGTGTTGTACATTTCGTTGTGAGTGTCCATGTGGTGGTAATGAAATCTGGGATCTGCAACAGTTGTGCTCAAATGTTCAATCATGGGCTGATACACATCGATACCCGTGTATGACTTGACCAATATTTCGTCGCGTAAAATCGCCTGGGTGAATTTGGTGCCACAGCCAACATCGAGTATGTTCTTGTCTTCAAGACTTCCACAGCCCAGCCATTCCGGTATCCGTCGCAATAGGTGAGCACCGCTGTCAATGTAGCGCTCTTCATCCGGTTTCAATGCACCGCGCTTTAATTCCTCGGGGACGTGGATATCTGTAGCGTTGTTTTTCATAAAGCCTGCATATAGGGTAGATGACCGCGGGATCAGCGGCCGCGATACTTCAGATAGGAAAGAAGTGTCATGATAGGCTACACCAAGGTAGGAGCCAATAACCTCGAGCAGACCGCTGCGCAATATGATGCATGATCAATTATAGATTCTCTGGACTGTAAATGGCGCAATGTCAGCCTTTGCTCTGGCGCGACTCTTTAATCGGCAACCGGCCACGGTATCTAACAGCATCATAATCAACTTCTCCTGCAAGACAGAAGAGCAGATACAGCAAATCTATGCCAAGGTCCTGAAACTGGCAGATGCGGACGAATATGCTCCAGGTCACCGTGACGAAGGGTTTTATGCCGGTTATTTTCGGTATTCTGAACGCAATAAACGCAACGCCTTCGTGCTGGGATGAGTCTCTCGGCTCAGCCATCGCCTACATTGGCCTGGGCCGCAGCAATGCGCGCCACGGGGACTCGAAAGGGGCTGCAGGAAACATAATCCAGCCCCAGTTCGTGGCAGAACTGTATGGACCTGGGGTCACCACCGTGCTCGCCACAGATACCGTATTTAATACCTTTTTTCACCCGGCGACTCTCGCGCACGGCCATCTCCATCAGGCGACCGACCGCACGCTGATCCAGTGATACAAAGGGATCCTGTTCGATGATTTTCTTTTCCAGATAGGCCGGCACAAATTTACCGACGTCATCCCGGGAAAAACCATAAGTCATCTGGGTCAGGTCATTGGTGCCAAAGCTCATGAATTCAACCGCTGGAGCCAGGCGATCTGCACCCAGCGTGGCCCGGGGCGTCTCCATCATAGTGCCCACGCGATAGGGAATTGACACCCCTTTCTCTTCGAAGACCTTACGAATACTGCGGTCAATCACCTCGGTTATCAGGCGTATTTCCCTGACATTAACAACCAGTGGCACCATAATTTCTGGGCGTGGACGCAGGCCTTCCTGATGCAGTTCAACTGCCGCACCGATGATTGCCTGTACCTGCATTTCTGTGATTTCGGGATAGACGATGGACAGGCGGCAACCGCGGAACCCCAGCATGGGATTAACCTCCTGCAGATCGCGTGCAGTTGCCGCGATCTCCTCTACAGGCTTACCCAGTCTCTGTGCCAGGGCGGCGACATCCGCCGCGTCATGGGGCAGGAATTCGTGCAGAGGCGGATCGAGCAGGCGCACGGTGACCGGTAAATCATTCATTACTGTAAAAAGGTCTTTCATATCCGACTTCTGAAAGACCAGTAACTTGTCGAGGTGGCTCTGTCGTTCCTCGCGCGTCGAAGACAAAATCATGGCGCGCATGATGTCGATGCGATCCTCTTCAAAAAACATATGCTCGGTTCGGCACAGCCCTATGCCCTCAGCACCCAGTTCCAGAGCTCTTGCCGCATCCTCCTTGGTTTCCGCATTGGCGCGAACCTTCAGACGCCGGTACTTGTCCGCCCAGGACAACAGGGTTTGAAAGTCTTCGCTGGAGGCGGCCTCTGTTTTCGGAATATCCCCCAGCATAACTTCGCCGGTAGAGCCATCCAGGGTGATAATGTCGCCCCGCGCAAAACTGACACCATCCGCCGTATTAACCACCCCGGTATCATGATTAATCGCCAATTCGCCACAGCCTGTAATAGCGCAAACCCCCATACCACGAGCGACTACCGCCGCGTGAGAGGTCATACCGCCTAGTTCCGTCAAAATACCAGCGGCAACCTTCATGCCATGTATGTCCTCGGGTGTAGTCTCCCGGCGGACAAGTATCACCGTCCTGCCTTCACCATGAACACGCACCGCCTCGTCAGCGGAAAACACAACAGCGCCGGTGGCACCCCCGGGAGAAGCGGGCAGACCGCGGGCGATAATCTCTTTTTTGGCCTCAGGATCGACCATGGGGTGCAGAAATGATTCGACATGCTCAGGCGATACACGCATCAATGCCTCTTTTTCACTGATCAGGCCTTCATGTTCCATTTCCACCGCGATCTTCACAGAAGCTCTGCCGGTTCGTTTCCCGCCACGGGTTTGCAGCATAAAAAAACGACCCTCCTGCACGGTGAACTCGATATCCTGCATATCTCTATAGTGCTGCTCCAATCTGGTCTGGGTTGCCAAGAGTTCGTCATAGACCTCAGGCAGACGGCTCTGCAAGGCAGTTATGGGCTCCGGGGTTCTGATTCCAGCAACTACATCCTCACCTGCTGCGTTGAACAAAAACTCACCGAAAAACTCTTTGGCTCCCGTGGCAGGATTTCTTGTAAATGCAACTCCTGAACCCGAATCCTCCCCAAAATTGCCAAACACCATGGCCTGGACATTTACGGCTGTACCCACATTTTCCGGAATATTATTCATTTCTCGATAAACAATGGCCCTGGGGGTATGCCAGGATCGGAACACAGCCTCAATGGCCATCTCCAGCTGCTGGTAGGGGTCCTGCGGAATACTGACAATACGCTGAAATCGGGTGACCACGTGTTGCCAGTCCTCCGCAGTCAACTCTGTATCCAGTACTTTTCCAGCGGCTGTCTTGTATTCGCGAAGATCGTTTTCAAAGAGATCGCCATCGACATCCATGACGACATTGGCGAACATCTGGATAAAGCGCCGATAGCAATCATAGGCGAAGCGGGGGTTTTCGGTGCGTGCTCCCATGCCATCGGCAATATCGTCGTTCAAACCCAGATTTAACACTGTATCCATCATGCCGGGCATGGATACCGGCGCGCCCGACCGAACAGAAAAGAGCAAGGGGTTGCTGGCATCGCCGAAGCGCGCGCCCATGCGGTCTTCGACCAGACGCAGAGCGACGCGGTATTCCGTCGCAAGGTCAGCGGGTAGACGGTTTCCCAGTTTGAAGAATTCTCGGCAGGTCTGGGTAGTAATCACAAAGCCGTAAGGAACCGGCAAACCCATGGCTGTCATTTCGCAGAGGTTGGCCCCTTTGCCACCCAGCAGATCCCGATCGTCCTTATTCCCTTCACTGAAGAGGTAAATACGCTTGGCCATGAGTCGTCCTGTCTATCTTTGGGTCAGTGTTCTAAACCGCGTATCTTACCTGTAATTCCCAGTTGCGGTATCATTGTTTCCACAGATTAGCTCAACCCACCCGCACGCACTCGGCACAGGATAATAATCTCTTGAATAGACGTATTCTCGGACTACTGGTCGTCGTAGCCGCGGTTCTGGGTGCTTGGTACATCAGCTTCACCGGCGACACAGAAACACCGGAACTGGAGGAGGGCTATCGGGCGCTGTATAACGGCAAGAATCTCGACGGTTGGCGGGTCATAGGTGGAGAATCAACCTTCGCAGCCAGAGGTGATGAAATAGTCGGCCATCACGGTCCTGGTGGTAATACGTTTCTGCGCACCGAGGCAGAGTTTGCCAATTTTTCACTAAAGATGCAGATGCGCTGGGACGAACTCGGCAATTCAGGCGTGCTGTTTCGCTCTGCTCAGCGTGATGGCGACGGACGTGCCTATGGCTACCAATATGAGCTCGATCACTCGGACCGCGCCTGGAGTGGTGGCATATACGACGAAGCTCGACGAGGCTGGCTGGCCAGGCTGAACGAGAATGATGCTGCGCGGGCAGCTATCAAACTGGACGATTGGAATGACGTGGAAATTGAGGCCCGCGGTCCCATTCTGAAGACCTGGATAAATGGTGTTCCCGCCGCTGACCTCATCGATGCGGTAGATGCCAGTGGATTTATCGCACTGCAGGTTCACGCCGGCGATATAGGTATCATGCGGTGGCGCAATATTCGGATTATGGAGCTACCTGGACTTGGTGAAAGTAAAAGCATGCTTGCGGCCGAGCAGTGGCTTGACCGGGATATGCCTTTCACCGAAACCGGCTTGCTGGTCGCCAGTGACGTCGAACCGGCCTGGTATCGCAGCAAACGAGAGCTTGGTAATGCTGCAATTGCACTGGAGTTACCCGCCTGCGCGGAGCCCGCGACTTTATTGCTACGCAAACCGGCGGGAGAGGGTAGTGGTAATCATTCTTTCGTGGAGGTCAGGCTTTTTCAGGACCGAGTAGAGTCACAATTCGTCAACAATGATGGCGTAGGCGAGATGACCTCCGTTGATTTATCGCCTTCGGATCAGCTCATAGTGAAAGCAGTACTTCGGGATAACGAAGCGGTTGTGAGTGTTAATGAAGTCGATGCCATCCGTGGAATGCATGCAGATCTGGCATTAAGCGGGCAGTTGCACATCAAGCCGGGACGCTGTGATGAGGATTACGAGATAACACAGCTAAGTTGGGCTGCGTTAAAGGAAGCCAGCTCAGAGCCGGCCTTTTACCAGACCCTGGACAATGAGCCAGCCCCCGTCTTGACGCCTGAAGAAGCCTTGAGCCGCTTCCGTATCGCGCCGGGTTATGAAATTGAATTAGTTGCCGCTGAGCCACTCGTTGAGGATCCGGTCGCCATGGCCTGGGATGAGTGGGGTCGTCTATATGTGGTTGAATTGCGCGGATATATGCCCGATGCCTACGGCACCGGCAGTGAAGAGCCCGTTGGACGCATTGTGCGACTGGAAGATACAGACCGCGATGGGCGCATGGACAAGAGTGAGGTGTTTCTCGATGGGCTGGTTAATCCGCGCGCCATTGCTGTCGTGAATGAAGGCATTCTGATTGCTGAGCCGCCTACGCTCTGGCTCTGTGAGCTACCTACCAGAGATGCCTTGTGTACATCCAAAAAATCCGTCGGCGGGTATGCCACCGATGTTGGAAATGCCAATGTGGAGCACATGGAAAATGGTTTGCGGCAGGGACTGGACAACTGGCTGTATAACAGCAAGTCGACCCGAAGTCTGCGGCTGGCTGATGGAGCGCTCGAAGAAAGGGAAGGGCTGTTCCGCGGTCAATGGGGCATAACAAAGGACAATTACGGTCGCTGGTTCTACAATCACAACTCTACCTGGCTACAGGCCGATTTTTTCCAGGCAGAGGACCTGGTGTCCGGGCGCACGCTGTCATCCACTCAGGGACTGGGGGTCAACCTCACTAACCCTGCGCGGGTCTTCACCGTGCGGGTGAATCCCGGCGTTAACAGGGCGTATCTTGAAGGGACGTTACGTCCTGACGGTCGTCTCAACAAAGCCACTGGAGTAAGTGGGCTTGTGTACTACCGGGGAGATCAATTTCCGGCATCACCCGTGGGCCATGTATATGTGCCAGAGGTGGCAGGCAACGTGGTTGCTCAATTTTATGTACAGGATAAGGGGCTGGAAATTACGGCCACGCAGCAGCTCTACGAGGACGCTGAGTGGGGTCAGAGAGATTTTCTTGGATCAACAGATGAGCGATTTCGACCTGTTGATGCGATGAATGGGCCGGATGGCTCCCTTTACATAATTGATATGTATCGCGGCATAGTGCAGGAAGACCACTATCTTACTGATGAATTGCGTGAGCAGATTTTTGAACGACAGTTAGAACAACCCCTTGGTATGGGTCGGATCTGGCGGGTGCGACATTCGGAGGGCAGTGACACTGGTTCGGACCAATCCCTGGGCGATGCTGGCCCCCAGAGATTATTGGCAGCACTCAGCCACAGCAATGGTTGGACCAGGGATACCGCTCAGCGATTACTTCTGTCACGCGCTGAAGATTTGCAAGAATCGCTGTTTGATATCGCCAGAGCCAAGCCCACCATACCGGCACTGCATGCCATCTGGACACTGGAGGGGAGGGGAGAGCTTACCCGGAATATGTTACTGGAACTGCTCAGCATGGAAGATCCTAACCGGCAGGTTCAGGCGCTCCGCGCTGGACAGTCTTTGCTGCGGTCGGAGGACCTTGTTGCAATCTTGAGTGATCCGAAGTTACTCGACGAGCGCGTTGCAATGCAGTTGGCGTTTGCCGCTGTCGACCATGCGAAATCTCCCGCCATCCAGCAACGATTGCTGCATTTACTGAACGACAGAGCGTCGAGTGAATATATTCAGCAGGCGGTCAGTCGTGCCGTCGCCGGACAAGAGTTGGAATTTCTTGAGATACTGGTCGATGCCCCCGCTGCTGCCGCGCGATCTGATAGCATGAGTAGCTTGTTACAGCGCTTGTCTGCCAATGCCTACCGTACGCTCCGCGGTGATTTGACGGCAACTAATGCGGCTCCCGAAGCACTGCTGGGCCTGCTGCAGTTTACGGCGTCCCGGGTTGGTAAAAATGACTGGCAGCAGATTGCACTGCTGAATGGTTTCACCTCAGTCATAAATGCGAAGGACTTTCAGCCTGCCATGTTGGCAGAAGCGCCGCCCATTTTCCGAGACGCCACCATCAGTGAAACTAATTCACTGTGGAACACCCGGCTGCAAGCCAGAGCAGCATATACATGGCCGGGAGATGAACTGGCGCTTGGCATCAAACCACTCAGTCCTGAGCAACTGGAGCGCATGAAATTAGGAGAGGCGTTTTACAGTCAGTGCGCCGCCTGCCATGGCGATGATGGTGCAGGTCGACCGGGTCTGGCTCCTGCGCTTGCTGGTGTGTCCTGGGTTACAGGTCCCGCGGAATGGTTGGGTCGTATCATATTGCAGGGAATGGCTGGTCCCGTGGAGGTCAATGGCGAGGTGTTTAACGGCATCATGCCAGCACATGGCCATCTACCTGCTCTCAGCGATACAACGCTGGCTGGTTTGATGACTTATGTGCGCCGCAGCTGGGGAAATACGGCTGACCCGGTTGATACAGACAAGGTTGCAAGCATACGACGCGAGACGGCGGGCAGAAAGACGCCATGGACCGTCAAGGAACTGGAAGGTGTAAAAATTGATCGTGGCTTCGATCGTTTTATTGGCAAATATTCTGTGAGTTTCCTGAAGCTCACCGTCACTGAGGAAGTTGATGGGCTGCATATTGATGTACCCATGTACGGGGGTGGCAAGCTGGACCCAGTCGCGGGTACTGACAGCATCTTTTTCGCCAAAATGGGAAGTGAGAGCGCCAAGTTCGAGTTTGTCATTGATGAAGACGGCACTGTAAATAGCCTGATTCTGCACCGGGAAGGACAAAAAATACCAGCAGAGCGTGTAGTGGATTAATGTGCCAGCGCCCAGGTCTACTGGTCTCTATGCCTCTTAGCCAATTCTATATCGGACTACTTCTGTTCAGTGTAGGTTTTATGGCCCATGCGCAATACGGCAGCCAGCCAGAATCTATTATCGTGACTGGTAGTTACGACGCAAGCAGAGAGACCACCGCTGTAGTATCGATACTGGATTCTAACCAGATTGCAGCACTGCATAAGAGTAGCGTGGCGGACCTGCTGAAAACGCTTCCTGGTGTGCTGGTAGAAGAGCAGGGTGGCCCTGGAGGGCTCACGGCCGTCTCCATTCGCGGAGCTGAGTCGAATTTCACCCTGGTTCTTATTGATGGCGTACCTGTTAATGACCCGACCAATACCCGCGGCGGCGGTTTTGATTTCGGCAATATTCAGGCGTCTCAAATAGAACGAATCGAACTTGTGTACGGTGCACAGTCTGCCATATACGGCTCTGACGCCTTGGCGGGGGTGATACAAGTTTTTACTCGTAATTCGAACCAGGATTTGCAACAACAGGTTTTTATCGAGGGTGGCTCATCTTCCTACTCCAACATTACGGCCCGACTGGGTGGAGTATCCCAGGATTTCAATTACAGCATGGTTGTCGGCGCGCAGGATTCCGGGGTTGGCTCTCGTTTCAGCTCCAGAGATAACCGTTCCGCGAGGTTCCATTTCGGCTGGATTGGTGACGATCACAGCGTTGATATCCAGGCTGGCGTGGTTGATGGATCGCGTAAAAGTTTTCCCGAACAGAGCGGTGGCGTTGCCTATGCAACCAGCAGAGAGTTAGATGATAGCGATTATGAGGAGCAGTCTTTGTCTGCTTTCTGGCGGACCAAAATGGGAGATAAATGGTCCTCCAGTGTGAAACTAAGTCGAGTCGACCGAACGGAAAACACAGATTCCCCGGGTATTTCTCCGTTTCTGGAAGTACCACCCAATGCATCTGATACCGACTTCACCAGGTCTATTGCGCAATGGGCTAACACTTTTCGCTTTTCGACAGGCGCGAATGTCGTACTGGGTGTCGACTACAAACTTGATGACGGTAAAAGCGTCGGATTTCTAGATTATTTTGGCACCAGATTTTCGACCGATTTCCAGTTGAAGCGCCAGAGCATGGGCTATTTTGCGGCGCTACACTCCATGCCACTGGATGAGTTGTCCTTGCAAGCCACGGTAAGACAGGATGACCCTGAGGGATTTGGGGATGAGCTTTCAAGCGGCATCGGCCTTCGCTACGAGTTTTCTCCCGATACGAGCCTGGCTATAAATTGGGGAGAAGCTTTTAAACTACCCAGTTTTTTTGCACTGGGTCACACGCTGGTGGGTAATCCAGATCTGCAGCCTGAAACCGTTGAAAGTCTGGATATTTCCGTCAATTGGTCGCCGCATCCTGATTGGCAGCTGAATTCCTCGATATTCAGTAACGACTATCAGAATCTTGTCGATTTTGACGAAAGTACTTTCCGTAACGTCAATCGCAGTCGCATTGAGACACGGGGCTATTCACTGGGCATGCTATGGCGCCCGGCTTTAAATCTGGAGGTGTCTGGCCACCTGACGCGCACAGATTTCAATCTGAGGGGCCAGAATACGGTGTTAACTGGCCGCCCAGAACGAAAAGGGGGGCTTTCTGTAAGTTGGCAGGTTCTTTCAAGTTTGTTGGCAAGCGTCGATATTCAGTACTCGGGTAAGCAATGGGCGGTCAGTCGGCATACGGGATCAGAGCTCATTCGTCGGCTTGATTCATTCACCAGAACCGATTTCAGTGCCAGTTGGTCTATGTCTGAAAAGCTTGAATGGCATTTGTCCCTTGATAACGTTTTTGATTCTTCCTACGAGACCGCAGTGGGCTTTCCAGCGCCCGGCAGAGTTATTAGGCTGGGGCTGACAGCTTCATTCTAGACGATCCCACAACTTCCAATTTTCCCGCCTCTACCAGCTGCGGAACCGGTCCTTTCATCTTCGATACTAACATTCTATACCAATATGCCTAAACCAGCTCCTGACGTAGTTTCTGGTGAGGCGCTATCATTGTTAGTATCTACAAAGACTCAGCACAATCGAATCACACCAGTGTTGTTGCGAGTTAACGTATATGACACAGATATGATAATCCTAAAAATAGATGCACCTCCCAGTTTCGCAAACGCGTCGATCACATGGAGATAATTATGACTCCCATTGCCACACGATCCACTCTTACGTCGGCTGTAACCCTGGCCCTGGCGACAACCTTTCTATCTTCCGCAGCGCTAGCTCAAAGTCGCGAATTGGAGGAGGTCATTGTCACGGCACAGAAGCGTTCCCAAAGTGCGCAGGATGTCCCCGTAGCATTGACGGCGATCTCCTCAGGTATGATCGATCAAATGGGGATTACCCAGACCCAGGATCTGGTGAAATTGGCACCTTCCCTGACAGTAGGAGTCAGTGATAATAAACAGAACAGCGGTTTTCGTCTTCGCGGTATCGGCACCAATGTATTCAGCGTTGGTGTTGAGCAGAGTGTCGCAGTCATAATCGACGATGTATCGACCGTGCAGGCTGGTCAATCCATTGGCAATCTGGTCGATATCGAACGTATTGAAGTGTTGCGCGGCCCCCAAAGTACTTTGTTTGGGAAGAGTGCTTCAGCGGGCGTTCTCAGTATTGTTACCAAGGGCCCGGCAGAGGAATTTGAGGGTTCCGTTGAAGTAGCATTTACGGATGATAACGAGCAGCGCTTTTTAGGCTCTATTTCAGGGCCAATAAGTGATTCTCTGGGATACAGAATCACCGGTAACTGGAGTGACAGGGATGGGTTCGTTAATAATCTGAGCACCGGCGAGGATGTCAACGGTGAAGAAAGTCAGGGGGTGCGGGCCAAGCTGAGATGGGATGTCTCTGATACCATGGATGCTACCTTGTCAGCCTATTACTCAGAAGATAAATCCACTTGCTGTGCACTTACCTGGAATGAGCTGGATCCTGCAGCCAAGGTTTTCGGCTTTGTCCCGGATGAAGTGGCCCCTGGCATTACTCCCTCCGATGAAAACCTGGACTTTCGCTCAGAGGATGGCCCTGTGGACGGGACTGATAATAGTGGCGTAAACCTGCGACTCAATGTCGGCTTGGGAGATTTCACGTTAACCTCGATCACCGCCGTGGATAAATGGGAGTACTTCAATGACGGCGATGTCGATTTTTCAAATGCAGATGTTCTGGCAGCCGTGACAGGAGGTGCTTCCTCCGGGGGTATCGCCTCTGAATCGGTTACCGAGACCGATTTTGTGTCACAGGAGTTCCGGTTGAGCTCGCCTTCTTACGACAACTACGATTATGTTGTGGGATTTTATTACGCCGACGCCGAAACCGATAGAAGCTTCTTCCGTGCACCCATTATCAACTCTGACTGGGCAGGTACAGTGGCTACCGAGAGCATAGCACTTTTTGGTCAGGCGACCTGGCGGTTCAGCGATACAACAAGCGTTACTGCTGGCTTACGCTGGAACGATGAGGAGATCACAGTTGATTACTCCGACGGCGGCCTGGCACCGCCCAGCCAGGTGGCCGCCAATGACAGTGACACCGAGGTATTAGGCAATATTTCACTACAGCATTTTTTGGCTGATGACACCATGCTTTATGCGCGTTACGCCAAGGGCTACAAGGGGCAGGCCTACGATATGACCAGCGGCTTTACTCAGTTGAAGGCAGACAATCCAGTAGCACCAGAAACCTCTGATGCATACGAGATAGGGATAAAGAGCACGTTTATGGATAACCGTGTGCAGCTGAATGCTACCGCCTTTTACACAGAGTACCAGGACTATCAAGCCCAGAGCACACTGTTATTGCCCGACGGAAGTCTGTTGGTAAGTATCAACAATGTAGGCTCTTTGGAGACTCAGGGTATTGAACTGGAGGGAGCTGCACTGATTGGCGATAATCTCAGCCTGACGTTTGGCGCGGCCTATATTGATGCCACCATCAAGAAGTTCGACGGGGCAAATTGCTTCGCAGGGCAAACGCTGGAGCAGGGTTGCGTTGGCGGTGTACAGGATATTTCCGGTGGTGATCTGCCCAATTCCCCGGAATGGAAATATAGCATTCTGGCCGATTATCAGGTGTCTATGGAAAGCATGCCATTCTATGCTTTCTTGACAGCATCCTGGGTTTGGCAAGATGAGGTTGGTTTCGATCTCACCCAGAACCCGCTGACGGGAGAGGACAGCTACGGGGTACTTGACTTCAGTGTTGGGATCAACGAGAGAGACAACGATCGCTACCGAATCACGTTATTTGTAAACAACGCTACGGATGAAAATTACCGATCCGGTATAGCAGACTTGCGAGCACTCTATGGCAGCGCCACGGCCATAACCAACGTTTTCACTCGCAATTCTCAGCGATACTACGGAATACGCGCCAAGTTTTCCTTCTAGCCCATAGAACGAAACAGCCCTGCGTTCGCGTTTTTCGCGCCCTCACAGCGCGTAGGCGGGGCTTTGTTACAAATTAGCTTGCTACATCTGCAATCGGGGTTGCTAAGCGCTGTACTTACCGACGCAAACATGAATGGACCGCACCAAACAGCTGCTAGCCAGGTAATAATTTATTTCTCACCTATCGGGGGAGTGCTAGACCTTTGCTCTTATATGCCAGCTTAAATAACCTATTTAACATAATATACATTATGCGCAGTTGCATATCGGTATCAGAACTGACCGGGGTGCTGATGCGTATGTTGTAAGAGCCGTTAACGGGAACAGGAGCAGTAAGCCGCAATCACGCAATCCCGAAAAGATCGTCCCTTTGCCCCATAGTCACCTCAGCGCAGTATCCATAGTCGACGGGAATGTTAATGCCGCTGATAAAGCGCGCCATCTTGCTGTTCAGATAAACGAGTGGCTCAGCCATATCCTCGGCAGTCGCATAACGACCATTGGAGGGTAAAAACAAATCAATGGCTTCGTCGGGGATCTGGCCTTCGCCCTTGAGCTTGTCCATAAACGCACTGTCCGTGGGAGATGGAGAAATGCAGTTGATACGAATGCCGCCGGCAGCGAGATCCTTTGCCATACTCATGGTGTACACAATCATGCACTGTTTGGAAAACCCATAGCCATCAGCGCAGGACTCTGGATGAGCTTGTATCCAGTTAGTTGCCGCCTCCAGTGAATTGTCCAACGCCAGGAATTCCCTTACGCCTGCGAGCTTTGGCTTCCATCCCATACCGGCCGTGGAGGCAATGGAGGCGATGGCACCACCCTCACTGATCCTGGGTATCAATGCATCTGTGAGGTATCGCATGCCGCTGAAATTGATCAGGACGGCATCCTGCGCGCTGATTGGTGGACTGGGTACGCCGGCGCAGTTAAACAAGGCATAAATATCGCCAGGAAGTTCCGCGATAGCGGCATCGAGGTCCGTCACACTTTTCATGTCAGCCTGAATATCCTGCGTGACGGCTACTGAAATCGGTGCAATATCCAGTGCATATACCTCAGCACCCACATCCACCAATAACTGTGCGGCGGCCTGGCCCATACCGGAAGCCGCGCCGGTGATAACCACCCTTTTACCCTGGTATCCCAATATATTGCTCATATAAAGCTCTCGTTTCGTGTTGGTTTACGGTTTTGCAGCACGTTGATTGGGTCGAATCTCCAGCAGATCAACCGCTACACCCGGTGGCTGTGCCAACGCATAGGCCACAGCATCGCCCACTTGAGCAGGTTCCATGCCCGTGGCCATGTAAGTGCCCTGCTCTCGCCAGGCTTCGAACCCAGCCATCAGCGCCTCCGGGTCCCAATCCGCCGCAAAATCAGTGTCCGCACCGCCAGGACGAATACAGGTTACGCCGATACCATCCGGCTGAAGTTCTACCGCCAGATCCCGGCTGAATCGTTCAACCGCCGCCTTGGTGGAAGCGTATATCGAAAGATGACTGAACTCGTCGTAATGGTGGGCTGAGGCGGAAGAAATATTGATGATTCTCGGATTATCTCCGCCTCGCAGCAGCGGGATCGCCGCCTGGCAGGCGAATACAGTACCCAGGTAATTCGTCGTTACCTGTGTAATCACCTCTTCCTCTACCAGGTTTTCCACCTTGTTTGGGCGCGCCACCCCGGCGTTGTTTATCAGGCCATCCAGCCGGCCATAATGTTCTTTTGCCTCGGCAAAGGCCGCACATAGGTCTTCCCGGCTGGATACGTCAGCTACCAATGCGCGGGCGTTTTCACGACCCAGCATGTCGACCGCCTGCTCAAGAAGTGTGGCGCTGCGGCTGAGCAGCGCAACCCTGGCACCCAACTGAACCAGACAATTGGCAATGGCGAATCCGAAACCCTTCGATCCACCGGTAACAACATAAACCCTGCCCTCAATTTTGGTATTCATGCGCCGATCGCTATCGTCTTTGTTTCCAGGTATTCCTCGAAACCCTCACGACCCATTTCACGTCCGATACCGCTCTGTTTATAGCCCCCAAAGGGAGCGTCTGCGGCGTAGAAATTTCCGCCGTTAACGTTAATGGTTCCGGTGCGAATACGGCGGGCTACCGACAGGGCACGCTCTTCGCTGGCTGACCAGACGCTACCCGAGAGACCAAAATCAGAGTCATTGGCAATGCGAATCGCCTCCTCCTCATCATCATAGGCAATCACCGCCAGCACCGGACCAAAGATTTCCTCCCGGGCAAT
Source organism: uncultured Halieaceae bacterium (assembly GCA_938074045.1). GTDB lineage: Bacteria > Pseudomonadota > Gammaproteobacteria > Pseudomonadales > Halieaceae > CALJGI01. The sequence goes on along the minus strand of CALJGI010000013.1, from coordinate 28,689 downwards.
CGTCATGCCATTGCTGACATCGACAAAGACGGTGGGTTGAACGTAATAACCCTTATCCAGATGATCCGGCACGCCGCCACCCAACAATAGCCGAGCGCCCTCCTCCTTGCCCTTTTCTATGTACGCCAGCACCCGCTCCCGCTGACGAGCATTCACCAACGGGCCCATAATCTGGCTGTCCGAGGATGGGTCGCCGTATTGAATAAAACCAAAGTAGGTTTGTAGTAGCTCTTCGACTTCGCTCTGACGCGAACGCGGAATCAATAGACGTGTGTTGAGGGCGCAACCCTGCCCGGCGTGAAAACACACCGCCAGGCAACTGAGCAGGCTGGCGCTGAGATCGGCGTCATCCAACATAATATTGGCCGACTTGCCACCCAGCTCCAGAAACACTTTTTTCACCGTCTCAGAGGCCCGGGCCATAATGTGTTTACCCACCGCCGTGGAGCCGGTAAAGGACACCATATCAACCCGCGGATCGCTTACCAGTTGATCTCCCACAAGCCGTGGCTCTTCGGCGGTGATCACGTTGAATACGCCAGGGGGAATATCTGTGTACTCCTTCACTACCCGGCCCAGCATAGTGGCTGACCAGGGTGTATCGGGTGCCGCCTTCAAAATGACGGTGCAGCCCGCGGCCAGTGCTGGAATGCATTTCGCCAGGTTGATCTGCAGCGGTACATTCCAGGGCGTCACGCAGGCCACGACGCCGATAGCCTCCTTCTCCACCAGGCGCCGACTTTTGCCACCCATCATTTCCGAGAGTCCAATATCCCGACTCCACTCATAATTGGGCAGACTGGCCAGTGAATAGTCGATAAATCCGATGGGAAGCTCACACTGCGGCCCCATGCTGCCGCAGATCGCCATGGGCGCCCCGGTCTCGGCGGCGATTTGTTGTTTAAAATCCTCTTCGACCGCGCGCAAGCCATCCTTCAGTTGTTGCAGACACCGATGTCGAAAGTTGTGGTCAGTTGACCAACCGGTCTCGTCAAAGGCACGGCGCGCAGCAGCAATGGCGAGTTCCATATCCTCTGGCCCGGCATCAGCCACCTCCCCCATCACTTCTTCAGTCGCGGGGTTAATATTCTGGTAGGTCTTGCCGGAAACGGCCTCTACCAACCTCCCATCGATAAATAGTCGATTTTCGGGGTTCATTACCTGCTCCTGCTATGCCACTGGCCTGGATTCGTCTTTCGCCAGGAACACTTTTTCGATTCGATCTCGAATAAATTCTGCCGTGGGTAAGGTCACCTGTCTGTCTGCGGCCGTCGCGATGGCGCATTCAAGGTCTTTGTGCCCCAGCCGCCCCATGGCACCAAAGAATTGGTCCATCTCTTCGTCACTGCAGTTTCCCGCCAGCGCATTGCGTCCGCTGACAAACATATGCATTTGTTCGTTGACGACGCCATTGGATAAACCCACTTCACGCAGCACATCGATGGACAACCCACAGGCTTCCGCCAGGCGTGTGGCCTCGGCCATGGCAACAAACTCCGTGTACTGAATGAAGTTATTGCAAAGCTTTAAGGCGATACCGGAACCCAGTGGACCGGCATGCACTATTTTCTCGCCCGACGTGGAAAATACTGGAGTACCGGCTTCAACGTCTGCCGCATCGCCACCCACCATATAGCAGAGAGTGCCATCGTCGGCCCGCCGAGCACCACCGGTAATTGGCGCATCAATGAGGCGAATCCCACTCTCCCTCGCATCACCCGCCCATTTCAGTAAATTGGCCTGCGTCACCGTGCTGTGAATGGCAACCAGTGTGCCGGCACCAGCGTTGGCCAGGATTCCGCCCTCGCCATACAACAATCCCTCCACCTGCTCATCGTCACGAACGCAAATTCCGATATGGGAGCATGCCCGCGCAAGCTCGGTCGCCGAGCCACAAGCCATGGCCCCGGCGGAGACCAGCTCATCTACTGCAGGTTGATAAACGTCGTAAACACAAGCCTGAAAGGAATCGCCGATCAATCGCATAGCGATGGGTTTACCAATATTGCCCAGCCCTATAAACCCTACCTTGAGTTTTTCGCTCACTTGCATCTCTCCATCTGGTGAGGCCTAAGCCTGTGAACAGTTGAGCAGTGTAACGATGGCCTTTGTTTTATGTCAAGGTAGATTGACTCTATGTCAATATAGGTTTACTTTAATGTGATGAGCGCTTCAGTACTACCATCCGTGAACGGCAAAACCGTTTGGGACGCCTATCGCGACAACTTCTCCCGCCACATTCTGGGCGTGAGTCGCCATATGCAAACGGAGATGATGCGCACGCTGCAGCAAGATTGTGGACATCAGAATCTTCGCCTGGCTTTTGCACCCTATATCACTCTGATTGGACACAGGGGACGGCGCCCGTCGGATCTGGCGGGCATATTGGGTATTTCCAGGCAGGCCTGTAACCAGGCGGCCAATCAATTGGAGGCAGCAGGCTATATTGCCCGCACACCCGACCCCGATGATGGGCGGGCCACATTACTGCTACTAACGGATAGCGGTAAAAAACTGAGAAAGGATGGGCTGCTCGTTGTATCGGATCTGGACAGGGAATTTGCCCGATTGACCGCCCCTGCGGTCATGGAGGACGCACGCAACACACTGCAGGTTATTCAGAACCATCTGGCGCCAGGCCGTGTTCGGGAAGAGCAATCCGGTCTCGCAACGGGGTCCCTGGGGGCATTGCTGCCGCGCCTTAGCGATTACATTGTGTTACGCCTAATGGTGTTAACACGCGAGAAGGGCCACCCCGACTTGCAGCTATCGTTCGGCCAGGTGCTGACCCTGATTGGACAGCCGGGCGGAAAGATTCAACAGATCGCGAAAATTCAGGATGTGAGTAAACAGGCTATCAGCGCCACGGCATCCGAGCTCGAAAACCTCGGATATCTTCGACGCGACGTCGATCCTACAGATACACGGCAGGTTTTGCTCAAGTTCACAGACCTTGGTACGCAACTGATGGCTGACTCTATCGCCAGTGTTAATCAGCTGGAAGCCGAATTTTCTGCTATGACCAGCAAAGCGGCAATTAGCAGACTTAAAGACACGTTTCGTCGACTGTATACGGCATTACAAATCGAACAGGGCGTCTTCGGCAACGGAGACGTCCACGATATTGAAAAACTGGCGCAACAACTTCACCAGCAGTTGGGAGCAGAGGGCAGCCGTGCACTGGCACAACGCCTGCTGAACCCGGAAATAAACGCGGGATAAGAGCATGAACAGCGATTGGCTTACAACATTACTGGAACACTACAACTGGCAGGGCGCACTGCTCTCTCTGGCCTGTATTGTCGCCATTTCGAAAGTCGGAAAATGGCTGGTCTTCAAAGTGCCGGCGCTGGAAAAAATGCGTGAGTACAACCGCACAGAGGACAAGAAAAAATGGCAGGTGGAAAAGTATCCACCGATGGTCAGGGCCAGTCAGAAAGTCGGGCTGACCTGTAACGTTACTTTCTTTGTACTCATTCTCCCTTTTTGTGTGACTCTCACGCCCCAGCCATTATGGGAGGTGTTGCTGGATATATTTATCCTGCTGATGTTCTACGACTTTTTTTACTACCTGTCCCACCGTTTCTGGTTTCATGGCAATGGTCCCATGCGGCAGATACATGCCGTGCACCATCAGGCGCGCACCCCCACCTATCTGGATGCGCATTACGTGCACCCCACCGAGACTTTTATCGGTCTGGCACTCTACATGGGCTCTATTGTTGTACTGGTGGCGCTTATGGGGCCATTTCATCTCGCCACCATCGTCGTGACCTTTGTGATATTTTTTCAGTTAAACCAGATCAATCACACCTTCTGTGATCTGCCCTATTTCCCCTTTAAGACGCTGAGCTGGATTACAGCCAAGCACCACGTGCACCACGAAAATATGCACAAGGGCAATTACGCGACGATTACGCTGTTTTACGACAAGCTGTTTGGCACATTGGATTAAGCAGTTCCCTGCCCCCTTCACTCATCGCTAACACAAGGTAGAGATTTATGATTGATAAGGAACGCCGCGACCGCGGTGAAGAAAAAATTCACGATGTGTATGCCGGTGACGTGGTAGTGCCGCCAGAAGGTTACGCCTTTACCGACATCATGTTGCAGCAGCTGTTTGCGGAGGTCTGGACCCGGGACGTCTTATCCATGCGTGACAAGCGTATTATGTTGCTGGGCATGATTGCCGCCCAGGGGGAAACAACAACCTTCAAAATCCAGATCAAAGCCTCCTTGAAACGTGGAGAAATGACCGCGGAAGATGCCAGGGAACTACACCTGTTTATTGCGCAGTATTGTGGATATCCCCGCGCCGCGGCCATGCTGGGACCGATGGAAGAGGCAATCGCTGAGGCTGAGAAAGAGCAGGCAAAATAAGACGCCTGCTCCCCTACATGGCGGTCATACCGGCATCAGCAACCAATGTAATCCCGGTGGTGTAGGAATCATCAGCGAGATAAAAAATCGGTTTTAGAATTTCGTCAGCCTCGGCGATGCGCTGAATCAACTGGTTGGCATAGATACCTTCCTCAAAATTCGGGATCTTCGCCAGCGCGCTATCCGTTAGATCTGAGTGATAGGTTCCAGGAGCGAGACCGTTAACCCGAATATTCAAACCCGCCCACTCCTGGGCCATAACCTTGGTCATTGCCTCGAGCGCGGCCTTGGTGGATGCGTAAAACCCCATGTACGCCGGTGGTTTGACCGCGGCGACTGAAAGCAGATTGATCATGCAGCCACCGCCCTGCTCGCCCATTCGCGGCGCGATCCGGGAGGCCAGATACCAGGGCCCACGCTGATTGATCTGATACATTTTGTCGTATTGCTCCGGACTTAAGTCAGAGAGCGGCCCCATGGCGATATTGGTGCCCGCGTTATTAATCAAAATATCCAGCCTGCCATAGTGTTTGTACGTACCCTCTATTAGCGCATCCAGGCTATTGATATCGCCGACGTGCGCAGCGATGGCGATGGCATCACCGCCTGCCGCCCGAATCTCGTCCGCCAGGGCTTCACAGCTCTCCAGTTTGCGACTGGACACCACTACCCTCGCACCAGCAGCGGCAAAACCGGTGCAGATGGCTTTCCCCAATCCCCGGCTGCCACCGGTTACCAGCACTACTTTGTCCTGAAAACGCTTGTCGTATTCCATTTTTCCTCTCAATCCAAATCACAGCGCGGCACGAATGGCGCCCACGCTGCCCAAGCTATCCAGCGCTGTATGCAGACGCTTCAGTGAGGCCAGCGAATAATTTAGCGGTTGCCACTCATCCCCCATGGCGAGGGTACAGGTTGCGCCCACCCAGACATAGGCCGCATGCCACTGGTATTGCTGCCAAAGTTCGTCCTCTGAAGGAGCATCAGCACCATTTGCCAATAGCTGTTGTCGGTAGTGCGCAATCAGACCGCGGCCCCAGGCCGTCTGATCTTCCGGCTTCAACGTAGCCGCCAGAAAGTAAGCGACATCGCGCATGCCAGGGGCTCGGGATGCTATCGCCCAGTCCAGAAATCCTGGTTCGTCCTGATCAAAAAACATATTGCCATCGTGTACATCGCCGTGCACCAGGGTTCGCACACCCACCTGCCACAGGGAACCGATGGCCTCAAACTCGGCAATATAGAGCTCTGCCAGTGATCTGAAAACACCGTGCATTGCATCGGCATGCTGCTCCAGTGCCCGCGCCACTAACTGCGGCCCCACCTCGTGCAGCGTTGGTGGTTGTACCCAGGACAGGTCAGTCAAAAACCTGGGGGACTCCCAATACGCAGCGTGCAGCCGAGCAAAGGCGTCCAGCACCTGACAGATGTAGTTCCGGGAGTAGCGCTTTTTCGCGTTGCGGTAGGTACAAGCGCTGTCATCAAGGTGCTCCAGCAGCATGATATACGCTTCGCCGGAATCATCGCAGTCGGCGTGGTAACAACGCGGCACCCGTACCGGGACCTCCGGGGCCAGCTGTTGGTAGAACATGGCCTCACGTCGTCCCATGCCCATAGTGGTAACAAATTGTTTTTGCAGGGGGTCGGTTGGCGGTAACTTTACAAACATTCGAGTGGGTAACTGACTGCCGTGCTCACGGCTCAGCTCGATAATGGCACGCCCTGTGGTCCCTGAATGGGAATCGACCACACTGACCGCACTGACTGAGTCACCCAAAACAGCGCTAAGCCAATGCGCTGTGATGGCATCTACGTGGTCTGGAATTGTCTGCATAAACGAAACCCTGGCCTGTCCCGAACACACCGTTGTGTCCGGGGTCTGGCGCAAACCTTAAATATACTGGTTTATAAGGTTTTCTACCTGCTCTTGTTTACCACTGATTGGGCTAATTTCACCGACAGCGGCTGCCAGGTCGCGCAAATCTTCCAACTTCAGTTCTCCTGCTTCAAATTGAGCGCCCTGCCCGTCATTGAAGCTGTCGTAACGTGCATCCCGGGATCGGTTAAGACCACCTTTTTCGATCAGTGCGTGGGCCACTTCAAGGCCGCGTGCAAAGGTATCCATGCCACCTATGTGACCGAGAAAGATATCTTCCATGTCGGTGGATTCCCGGCGAGTTCGGGCATCAAAATTGAGCCCACCTGAACCGAGCCCCCCCGCCTCTAATACCTGTAACATGGCGCCCACGGCGTCATACAGGTCTGTGGGGAACTGATCGGTATCCCAGCCATTCTGAGGGTCGCCGCGATTGGCATCGATGCTGCCAAGTAAGCCGGCGTCAGCACACATGCGCAGTTCATGGGCGAAGGAATGTCCCGCCAGTGTGGCGTGATTCGCTTCAACATTAACTTTGAAGTCTCCTGCTAGACCATGGTGACGCAAGAAACCAATCACTGTCTGAGCATCGAAATCGTACTGGTGTTTGGTGGGCTCCATTGGCTTGGGTTCAACAAGGAAAGTGCCGCTAAAGCCGATGCTACGGCCGTAATCACGCGCCATCTGCAGCATGCGGGCAAGATGTTCCTGCTCCCGTGCGGTATTGCTGTTAAAGAGACTCACATAGCCTTCCCTGCCACCCCAGAACACATAGTTTTCACCACCCAGGGCAACAGTGGCGTCCAGCGCCGCCTTGATCTGTGCTCCGGCATGGGCGACAACATTGAGTTCTGGGTTGGTGGCCGCTCCGTTCATATAGCGTGGATGGCTGAAGACGTTTGCAGTTCCCCACAGCAGCTTCATCCCCGTTTCCTGCTGGCGTTCAGCGGCCAACTCAACCATGGTCGCCAGATTCTGTTCCGACTCGGCTACTGACGCACCTTCCGGTGCCATATCGCGGTCGTGAAAACAGTAATAGGGAACACCCAATTTGGTAAAGAACTCAAATGCCGCATCCATTTTCGCGCGCGCCGCCGCCATTGGCTGCTCTGGCTCATCCCAGGCGAATACTTGCGTATCGCCGCCAAAGGGGTCGCTGCCCCTGGCGCAGAATGTATGCCAGTAGCAGACGGCAAAACGAAGATGCTCTTCCATGGTTTTGTCACCAACCACCTTGTCGCTATCATAGAACTTGAAAGCCAGCGGATTATCCGATTCCCGGCCCTCAAAGGGAACACTCTTAACGCCCGGAAAATACTCTCGATCGCCAACAAAAATGCTTCGTGACATTTGTTTCGTCCTTTTTAGTGGTGCTTGCTGTAGAGAGAAGTTACCGCGTCGCTATGACGCAAATACTCCCGATAATATTCGTCGTAACGCGCCGACTGCTCGCCATCCGGCTCACAGGTACTTGCCTCATCCACCTCAACATGTTCGTGCACCAATTCCGCTAGTGACGAAGACTGATGCATCCACATCGCCTGTAATGCAGCGCCAAAAGCTGCACCCTCGTCGATACGCTGAACGGTAACCGGTAAATTAAACACATCAGCGACGATTATTCGCCAGGCTGCGCTGCGGGCGCCACCACCGGTGAGGCGCAGCTCACTTACTTCGCACTGGTGCTGACGAAAGGCCTCGAGCCCAGCTCTCAATCCATACACCGCTGACTCCATGGCAGATCTCAGCAAATTGTCGGCGGAATAATTGCCCTCATCCAGGCCAAAAATTGTGCCCTTGGCATCGGGCAGATTCGGTGTTCTCTCGCCATTGAAAAATGGCAGGGTCATCACCCCATTGGCCCCGGCGGGTACCGCAGCCACACGTCGGTCGAGCTCGTCAAGCTGAATACCAAACGCGGCGCGGGTTAGCTCTGTGGAAACCGTGCAATTCATGGTGCACAACAGCGGCAACCAACCTCCCGAGGAAGAACAGAATGCGGCCACCTGTCCTGCGGTATCAATCAGCGGTTTGTCGGAGTATGTAAACAACGTCCCGGAAGTGCCCATACTCACCGTCAGGTGCCCGGCTACAACGTTGCCTGTGCCGATGGCTGCCATCATATTGTCCCCGCCACCGGTCGAGACAGGAATCCCGACCGGTAAACCCAGTTCAGCGGCAACGTCCGGGCGCAATTGCCCCAGTGTGGCATCCGCTGCCAGCAAAGGCGGCAGGCACTGAGCCAGGTCCCGCTCAGCATCTACGGCAGCAAGCATGCCCTGATGCCAGCGCCGCTCACGGATGTCCAGCAACCCGGTTCCAGAGGCGTCGCCATATTCCATGGCCAATTCGCCGGTCAGGTAGTAATTGATGTAATCGTGGGGCAACAGGATAGTTGCCAGACGGCTGTATTCATCCGGCCGGTGGTTTTTCATCCAACGTATTTTGGGCGCGGTATAGCCGGTCAAAATGGCGTTACCGACCTGTTCGATGCAGCTGGTTTCATCACCGAAGGCCTGGGTTATCTGCCGGCACTCAGGCTCAGTCGCGGTATCGCACCACAACTTCACGGGTGTAAGAACCTCCCCTGTCACTGACAAAGGAACAAAGCCATGCTGTTGCCCGGAGACCCCCATGGCACTGATGGCCTGCCTCACCCCCGAGTCTACTCTGGAAAGGCATAGCTGCAGTGCATCAACCCACCAACTGGCGCGTTGCTCACGGGTGCCGTCGCTGTCACTAATCAGGTCCAGCGTAGCAGATTCGATGGACAGTGGACGACGTTCCTCCGCATCGTAGACGATTGTCTTGACACTCTGGGTGCCAATATCAATGCCTAGGTAAAGGCTCATAGATGGTATTCCTCCTTACGCTGCAGTGTATGCAGCTTGCTACACCCCCGCTAGGGAGTATTTGATTGAGAACTGATAGTCTTTTATCACAAGAAAACCGCTCTACCCACGCGACAAGCAGCACATATTTTTAGGATCGATGATTCCTTTGCTACTATCCTGCGGCAACCTGCTAAATGAGTAGTCCTTCATGACCAAGGCAATTGCCCTGATAGGCATTGGTGAAGTCGCCAAATCCCAGCATATACCAGCCATTCATCAGTCAGGCGAATGGGAGCTCGCCGCGACCGTCTCGCCTGTTGATTCTGTATCAGGCATCCATAATTTCACCTCCGTAGGTGAACTACTGAGTGCGCGACCAGATATCTCAACCGTGGCTATTTGCACTCCCCCTGCCCCCAGAACCGAAATTGCCATGCAGTGTATACAGCACGGTAAACACGTGCTGCTGGAAAAACCTCCTGCCGTCACGGTGGGAGAGTGTAAAGAACTAATTGACCAGGCGGCCATGTTCGGGGTGTCTCTCTATGCCAGTTGGCATTCCCGGGAGTCGTCGGCCGTGGACGCAGCCCGGAATTGGTTGGCAGACACTGAGTTACAGACAATCGAGGTACAATGGGAAGAAGACGTCCGCATCTGGCACCCAGATCAGGAGTGGATATGGCAGCCCGGAGGGTTTGGCGTCTTTGACCCAGGCATCAATGCACTGGCAATCCTGACTGAAATCCTACCATGGGAGATCACTATTGCTGCAGCTTTGCTCGTGATTCCGGCAAACCGGGACACTGCCATAGCTGCAACACTGGAACTGGCAACGCGCAATCGAATTCTGGGGCAGGCCAGTTTTGACTGGCGTCGACGCGGTGGTCAAATCTGGGACATTCGCATCACATCAGACAAGGGACGGTTGGTTCTTTCAGAGGGAGGGACGCAATTAACCATCAATGGTGTCGGAAAAACCACAGCGGGCTTCTCGGTTCCGCTGCAGGGTGAATACCCGCGTATCTACCGTAGATTCTCTGATCTGATCGCTTCAGGGACTTCAGATTTCGATTTCAAGCCCCTGCAACTTGTCGAAGAAGCGCTGAGTCTGGCGGTGCGGACCAGTGCTGAAGCCTTCTAGCCCACCCCGCTACTCAGACCAGTCCAGAGGATAGTCCTCCGGGCCATTCACAGAGGGCAACCCATCTTCCAAAATAGCGCCGACACGCTGCTCAACCAGGGACTTGGTGCCCTCGGGGTGGGTTAGTATATAGAATCGTTCTTCACTGATTGCCGCGAAAACCTGCTCCGCCACCACCGCAGGGGGCATGGCGTGATCAAAGATAGATTTTGCCAGGCCATGCAACTCTTCCTGGGCCTGCTTCTGTTCTTCTGTCAGCTCTTCGGGTTTGTTGCCAGGACTGTTCTGACCGGAGGCATAAATCGGCGTATTGACGTAGGAAGGACAGAGCACCGAAACACCCACATTGGCACCGGCGTTGCGCAAATCGCCGAATAACACTTCAGAAAGCGCCACTACCGCATGCTTGGTCGCGGTATAACTTCCCGTGGATGGAGCTGAGATAAGCCCGGCGATAGATGCTGTGTTGACAATATGTCCCTCCCCGGCATCGATCATTCCCTGAGTAAAACTGCGAATACCGTGTAGCACCCCATTCAGGTTGATCCCCAAGACCCAATTCCAATCCTCTATGCCCTGTTCCCACAACGGACCACCGCCAGAAACCCCGGCGTTGTTAAACAGTAACTGGGCCGTTCCAAATCGGGCTCTCGTCTGTTCAGCCAGATTGTCCATTGAGGCCGGAACAGCGACGTCGGTTTCAACCGTAAGAAGATTGTCCCCGGCCTTCAGCGTGGTCCGTGCTGACGCCAGTGCGTCAGCACTGATATCGGCAATAACGACTCTCATATCTCGATCCAGAGCCGCCCGCGCCAACGCGAGACCTATACCGCCTGCCCCACCGGTGATGACTGCAGTTTTTCCGTCAAATTCCTTCAAGGTGATCTCTCCCTAAAACTGGTTCGCTGTAGGTTGTGTCCAATGATGCGCTATCGCACTTGTACTCAGGTGAGCCCCATCATTTCCACGATGCCATGGCTATGCCCGGCGGTATAGCCCCCGTCAACAACCATGGCATGCCCCGTCACAAAGGATGCATCATCGGAGGCGAGAAAAGCGGCCGCGCCGGCAATCTCCTCGGGCCGTCCGAGTCTGCCTAACTTGGTTTCTCTGATCACATCGTCCTTAACAGCGGGAACGAGATCCATGACCTCATTGAGCATTGGGGTTTCTATAAAACCCGGGCAAATGGCGTTACAGCGAATGCCCATGCGGCCGTAATCAATCGCAATATTTTTGCTCAACAGAACAACACCGCCCTTTGAGGCGTTGTAAGCACTGCCACCTTCGGTGCCGTTGAGACCCTCAACGCTGGCAATGGTGATGATGCTGCCGGAACGTTGTTCCATCATTGGCCCCAGTGCCTGTTTGACCGAGAGATAGGTACCGCGAAGATTTATATTAATCACCCTGTCCCAATCATCATCCTCCAGAGAGTGAACGGGCCCACCCGCACCGACCCCCGCCGCGGTGAGCAGGATATCAACGCGACCGAACCTGGCCTTGATGTCAGCGAAGGCGTCAGCCTGTGCCTCCGACGAAGTCACATCCATGGCGAGCAGATAACTTTGCGCACTCAGCGCGACAACCGCCTGAAAATCTGCCGTTTCCTGCAGGTCCAGACCCACCACAGTGGCACCTTCTTTTGCATATCGAATGGCACAGGCCAGGCCGATGCCGGATGCAGCGCCGGTGACAACAGCGACTCGTTCTCTTAATAGTGACATTCTTGTTCTCCGTAATGTTATCAACAGCGGCCAGCTCAGCCCTGTAGTCGCTTGCCCAGGCTGACTACATCATCCAACGTATAGCCCAACGCCTCATAAAAAGCGATCACATCGGCGTTACTGCCACGTACCTGTAAATTCAATTTGGGGCAGCCGAGTGCGATCAGCCTGACCTCGACTGCCTCCATCATTTTCCTTCCCCACCGCTGCCCACGGCAGGCTTCAGACACAGCCAGATAATTCACCCAGCCTCGGTGGCCGTCATAACCACCCATGACCGTCGCCACCAGTTCATTGTCACGGCGTCCCACCAGGAACAGATCAGCACCCCGGGCCAATTTTCTGGCGATGTCCAGATGCGGGTCGTTCCAGGGAACCACCAGCCCGCAGGTCTGCCAGAGTTCGATGACAGGCGCTGTGTCAGCCGGTTGAAAGCAGGTAATCGAGTCAGTCAAGAATATTGGCGCCGCCGTCATCCAGCTTGGCAGGACGCCGCCAATAATTATACTGGGGCGTGAAGGCCTCACTATCCAGGCCGGCCAGGGCCAGGTAGTTCCACATCGAGCAGTAGAGGTCACCCGGGCCGAATTCTGCGGAATGGGTGCGCACTATCTTGTCGCCTTCCCGCTTATAGCAGACTACTCCAGGGGTATTCTGCCCACCTTCATGGACGGTCTGTTCGCTGATGTAGTTTCCACCACCGTGGGAGGCCATACGGAACCGCCACTGACGTGAATTAGCATAGCGCTGCTGAGTTGCGGGATCGTCCCTTGAAAGCATAACAACAGACATGGCTGATTCCAGGTGTGGCAAAAAACCGTTTAAGCCATCCGCCCAGACCATGCAGTAGCGGCAGCCCTGCCCCATATTATGAATAGCCAGCAGTGTATCGTGACCCGCAAAAAGTTCAGATAGCAGTACCGAACCACTCAGCGTATTGAATAAGTAATCTGGAACTTCAACCGGATCGGCCTGTTTTTTGAGCTCATGAAGAAGGAGTGTTTTTTCGTACAACTCCATCTCCAGCTCTTGAATTTCCTGCTGACTCATGGGCATTTCTCCTTACGCTACATAGGGGTTAAATCACCCGCGTGGCGTCCGCCAACCAGGCTTGATCCGCCTCGTTTAAAAACGGTGAAATACTTTCTCTGACTTTATCATGATATTCATTCAACCAACGACGTTCGTCCTGGTCCAGCAATGAATCATCAACCATCCTGAGATCAAAGGGCGCCAAGGTAATAGCTTCGAAACCGAGCATGCTGGGCGCATCGGGGTCCTCATGCCGCTGCAGCTCCGTAACGACGACGAGATTCTCGCACCGTATACCGTAGCGATCGGTCTTGTAGTATCCGGGTTCATTACTGATGATCATTCCGACATTCAGGGCGGTGGCATTGTGCTGTTTGCCAATCCGCTGAGGCCCTTCGTGCACACTGAGAAATGCACCTACACCATGTCCTGTGCCATGATCGTAATCCAGCCCTTCTTGCCACAGAAACTGCCGCGCCAGCACATCCAGCTGAGTGCCAGTAGTGCCCACAGGGAAGCGCGCCTGATCCAGTGCGATATGCCCCTTGAGCACCAGGGTAAACATACGCTTGATTTCGTCATCGGGCGCACCGATAGCCACCGTGCGCGTTATGTCAGTAGTGCCATCGAGATACTGCCCACCGCTGTCCACCAGGTAGACACTATTCAATTCCAGTCTGGCCGGCTCGCCATTCAGGTGGTTGTAATGACACATGGCCGCATTGCCGCCTGCAGCGGAGATCGTTGAAAAACTGACCTCCTGGAAGTCTTCCTGCGCCGATCTGAAGACAAACAATTGATCTGACAGCGCTGCCTCATCGTGTAATTTGCCCGCTGCAACTTCACGATCCAGCCAGGCCAGGAATTGCACTTCAGCGACGCCGTCTCTCAGGTGTGCCGCGCGCATGCCATCGACCTCGACGGCATTTTTGCAGGCCTTGGGCATAATCACAGGATCTTGTGCCGACACCAGCGTTGCACCATGCTGTTCCAGTGTCATCTGACACCAGGCATTGGCTGTATCCGGATCGACCAGAACCCGTTGCCCGCTCTGAGCCTGCAGCGCCTGCTCCAGTTCCGCCAGGTCTCGTACCCGAACACCGTCACCCACGTGCTCGTCAAAACCCTCGGGGATCTTCCCTGGATCAGCGTACAACTCCAAATTACCTTTTGTATCCAGTAGCGCATGGCCCAAAACAATCGGCAGTGAAGGAATATCGCGACCGCGGATATTCAGTAGCCAGGCCACCGAATCAGGCGCAAAAATCAGCGCCTTGTCGGCACCCAGTTGTTCAACTTGCCCGCCGATACGTGCACGCTTGGAAGCACTGCTTTCACCGGTGTAACGCTCAGATAGCAACAGTGCTTTCAATACGTCTGCCTGGGGCCGATCCAGCCAGCATACATCGATGGGGTTGCGCTCAATGGCGACGATTTCGATACCTGAGGTCTGCAGACTTTTGGCAATAGCGGCCATGGCTTTTCTGGTGTGGAGCCGGGGGTCAACACCGACCCGGGCTTTGCCGGGGAGTGCGCCTTTCAACCAGTCGGTAGCCGCGCCCTCTTCCAGTTTTTCTATATCAAACAGAGATTCATCAACCTGCTGACGCACTTGAACTGTGTAACGGCCATCAACAAATACCGCCGCGGCTTCTCGGGCCACCAGCACCATGCCTGCCGACCCGGTAAATCCACTGATCCAGCACATGCGTTCGTTGTAATCGGGAATATACTCGCCGAGGAACTCATCAGCGCGCGGCACGAACAACGCATCGAGCCCCTGATTCTCCAATTCGGCTCGCACCGACTGCAGTCGCGTTGCCATCTCAGTCATCGTTGTACTTCCTTAAAAATTGCGGCCTTATAACCGGCGTGGTGCTTTGCGAACAACCGCGGTTTCACGTTTGTAGATAATCGAGGATACGAGTGACAATCCAATCAAGGTCACACCAATCAAACCTGTCAGCACCTCGTGAATTTCAATGGTCATGGCCAGCAGCATTATCACCGCCAATGCCCCTATCGCGTAGTGAGCGCCATGCTCAAGGAATGCATACTCTTCGAGTGTGCCCACTCTGACCAGATACACGGTCATGCTGCGTACATACATGGCACCGATGGCCAGCCCCAACATGATGATCACTATGTCATTGGTAATCGCGAATGCACCGAGCACGCCGTCAAAGGAAAATGAGGCATCAAGTACCTCGAGATAAATAAATCCCATGGCACCACCGCGCTTAACCGCATCGGCACTTTCCGGATTCAGACTGGAGGACAGGCTGTCGATCATGACAAAGAGAATGACCCCGCATAAGCCGTATATTAGTGCGCCAACCTGGTCCTCCACCGGCAGAAACATCTGCGCGAACAGCAGAGCCAGCAGAGCTATAACAATCTCCACAGACTGCAATTTTCCGATATCCGCCAATTTTGCTTCCACCTTACCCAACCAGTGCAGTGTTTTGCTTTCATCAAATATAAATGTGAGGAAAATAAGTAGCAGGAACGTACCACCGAAAGCGGAAACTTCAATATGTGACGTTTCCAGGTGGTGTGAATACTCATCAGGGTCATGAAGCGCCATGTCTATCACAGTACCCGGGTCCTGCCCGGTGGTAACGGCCACAATTAATACCGGGAAAACCAGACGCATGCCAAATACTGCGATGAGAATGCCCCAGGTCAAAAAATAGCGTTGCCACCTTTCATCCATGTCTTTCAGCACGGATGCGTTTACCACGGCATTGTCAAAGGACAAACTGATTTCCAGCACACCCAGGATCACAACCAGGGTCATTACCTCGATGAGTGGTTTGGTACCTTCTACACCCCACCACCAGCCCAGTGCCAGACAAAGCGCAGTAAACGCAAAAGAAAACCGAAAATGCTTCATGTATGTCTGTCCAAGTAACCTGAGTTAACCATATGTGTGGAAGTTGGCCGTGCCACGCCTATTTTTTCAGAGTTCGCGGACGAATCAAACCCTCTTGAATCGTCGTCGCGACCAGCACCCCCTCTTCGTTGTATACCTTGCCGCTGGCCAACCCACGGGCACCGGATGTAGAAATCGGGGTGCATTCATACAACAACCAGTCGTTGGCCCGAAAAGGACGATGAAACCAGATGGCGTGATCCACCGACGCTAACACGATTTCCTTGATCCTGCGCGCGCGATCCCGACCCATGCCATAACCATGGGGGATAAGGGTAGATCCCAGCAGCCCAAAATCCGACATATAGGCAAAAACGGCCTTGTGCATGGCATCCGTCAAATCACCCTCTGTTCTGCCGCGAATCCACCACTGAAAGCCATTGGGGTCCGGTGCCAGCTTCCGGGAAACCGGCCTGATGTCGGCGTATGCCGAGGGACGAGTCGGGGCATTCTCGACATCGGCATCAATTGCCTCAGGTATCGCGGGTATATTTTCCAGTGGTTCGGAATAGTCCAGCCCATCCTCCGGAATCTGGAAGCTCGCCGATAGCGTAAAGATAGGCCGACCGTGCTGGATTGCGATAACCCGCCGCGCCGCAAAGCTGCGCCCGTCTCTGCTGCGATCCACTTCGTATACGATGGGCGTTGTCACATCGCCGCGGCGCAAAAAGTAGGCGTGAACCGAATGTAAGGCCTGCTCTTCAACCGTGTGCTGCGCGGCAACCAGAGCTTGCCCCAACACCTGACCCCCGTATACCTGTCCGGTATTGAGATCCTGACTGTCGCCGCGAAATATATTGTCTTCAATACGCTCCAGTTCCATGAAGCTGCTAATGTCCGTCAACGGTTCTGACCTCCGTCTGCCATCCAGTCGGGTGCACGATAGTGGGCGCCCGTCTCCTGAAAATAATTGATGAATCGATCAAAATAGAGCAACTGTTTCAGCACCAATGAAAATTGCCGCGGAAAGCGCACCCCGTGGTTTGCGCCTATGGTCGCCAACTCCAGCAACAGACCATTCACGGAATCGAGCCCCAGGTCAGGCCCGCTGTCCAAGCCGCCAACCTGCTTGAACAGGTGGTCGATATCCCTCGCCAGTGCCTCCTTGGACGTACCGTCGGCGGTCATACCCACCTCGCACAAGCAGTGTGCAACGGTTGCTGCATCCTGCTGGCCCAGCGCTGTCAGCAAGGATGCCATCAATGTCCAGTGGTCCCTTGGAACGCGCCCCACCAGACCGAAATCGATAAAACCCAGACGCCCATCGTCCAGCAACAACAGATTGCCATTATGTAAATCGGCGTGAAAAAAATCACAGGCGATCAGGCTATGGAACCACAATTCCAGACCATCCATCACAGCGCCCGCGAGATCCTGTGATTCGGCAAACACCGATTCATCGGTCAACGGCCTGCCGAACAGGCGATCCATGGTGAGCACCTGCCGGCCGCAGGCCTCCAGGTGGGGCATGGGCACCACTACAGAGGTGGTTTGCTGTTCGTTCAGGAACTCTCTGAACACCAGCAGATTATTCGCCTCTTTGATAAAGTCGCATTCATCGAGCATCGATTGGTACAGCTCTTCGACGATACCGGTAATCGATTCGCGCTTCATACCCGGAGAGATGATTTCAACCACCCGGGTAATGATAAACAGGAAATTCATATCCGAAGACAAAAGATCCTGCACACCGGGCTTTTGAACTTTAATCACAACATCGCGACCACCGTGCATGCGCGCGGCGTGCACCTGGGCGATGGAAGCGGTCGCAAGCGGCTCTTCGTCAACCCACTCGTACATTCCATCCAGCGTGCAACCGAGATCGGTTTCTATGATTCGTCGAATGCGCCTGAAGGGGATAGCGGGAGACCGATCCAGGCAACGAGAAAACTCTTCCACATACTCCCGCGGAAACAAGCTTGGAGAACTCGCTATCAGTTGCCCCAGTTTGATATAGGTGGCGCCCATATCTTCAAATAAGCCACGCAGCTCTGCTGGCTGTGGGCGTCGCCGCTGCCACAACCAACGAATGGCGCGGGGTGATACCCGCATAAACATTTCACTGGCGCGCAGCGTGGCCAGTAATCCGACCCTGCCAGCATCACGGGCTGTCTGAACCCGCCTGTCCCGGCCGACAGGCAATTGCCTGTTCCAATCAGATTTTAGCTCTACCATCGAGGCTGTTCACCGGCCTTGTACCAGAGCTTGGTGCCGATTCTTTCGATCGCACCTTCCACACCAAAGCCAAGTTTTTCCTGCCAACTCCGGCGGTGAACATAGCGCAGTTCGTAAACTTCTGCGTCTTCAATTGCTTCACAAATGTAGCTGTCACTGGTTTTCAATTCATCAACAAGCTGATTTTCAAGCGCCCTTTGACCGAACCATACCTCACCGGTTGCGACACTGGCGATGTCAACTTGAGGTCTGTTTTCAGACACAAAAGATTTAAACAGCTGATGTGTATCCTCAAGCTCTTCCAGAAATTTCTCTCTGGCGCTCTCGGTATTTTCACCAAACATAGTCAGGGTCCGTTTGTGCTCTCCCGCTGTGTGCAGTTCCAGATCGATCTTGTTGTCCTTCAATAGACGATGGAAATTGGGGATCTGTGCCAGTACCCCGATCGATCCGATTACAGCAAAGGGGGCTGCGATAATGCGGTTTGCCACGCAGGCCATCATATAGCCCCCACTTGCTGCGACCTTGTCTACCGACACGGTCAGGGGCACGCCTTGATCAACAACCCGCCGAACCTGGCTGGCGGCCAAACCATAGCTGTGCACTAGACCACCGCCGCTTTCCAGTCGCAGTAACACCTCATCGCTACTGACTGCCATTCTGAGCACAGCAGAAATTTCCTCGCGTAATGCATCGGTGGCAGAGG
The DNA here is from genome assembly GCA_938074045.1 of uncultured Halieaceae bacterium. Classification (GTDB taxonomy): domain Bacteria; phylum Pseudomonadota; class Gammaproteobacteria; order Pseudomonadales; family Halieaceae; genus CALJGI01. Next base: position 9,883 of record CALJGI010000013.1, on the reverse strand, counting down.
CCCGCATATCCCCGTCAAAGTTCAATACAAAAACGCGGCGTTTGGCAATCTCTACTGCATTATTGCCTTTTTTGCCGGCTTTCTTCTCTGCTTTCAGGCGGGCTTTTTCATCCTTTTTTTCCTGCTTGGTCTCACGCTTGAGTGCATCGGGATTGAGCACAATCTCGCGGATGGAGTCGGCCAGTGCCTTGTATCTTTCATTCAGGTGCCTGACCTCCAGATGCCCTTCATGATCAGGTCTATGTCGCTGCCCCAGACTGACAATGCTGCCGACTACAAACAGAACGGCCACCACCAAGGTGATGGCCTTAGCCAGAAACATGCCATATTCAGCCAAATACTCCAATTAACTATCTCCTGTAGTATAAAAAATTTAAGGCGTACGTGATCAGCTCAGGGTATCGAGGAATGCCTCAATTAATTGCCCAGAAATCGCATGCCGCGGTGGTGTCACTGGCATCTGCTCCCGTGAGAACCACTGCGCGTCTGCTATTTCCCCGTCCTCTGGAACGATGTCGCCAGACTCGTAGCGGGCAAAGAATCCAAGCATCAGCTGTGATGGAAAGGGCCAGGACTGTGATCCAAAATACTCAATGCCCCGGACCTGTATCCCGGTTTCCTCCAGCACCTCTCGATAGACACATTGTTCAGAGGTTTCTCCCGGCTCGACAAATCCGGCCAGCGTACTGTACAGGCCCTCGGGAAAATTGTGGTTCCGTGCCAGTAACATTTCGTCTCCCCGGGTCACCAAGACTATAATGGCGGGAGTTAACCGGGGATAGAGCATTTGCCGGCATGGCTTGCAAGTCATGGCCCGGTCAGTGTGGTGCACAACCATAGCTTGTCCGCAACGCCCGCAGTACTGGTGATCGTAATACCAGTTGACTACCTGCAGACCACGTCCCGCCAGGGCGAAGAGCTCGTCATCCACCCGACCCAGCAATTGATAGAGACTGCCCAGGCTGTATTGCATGGCGTCGAAGGCGGGAATTTGCATATAGGCACTGGCGTAGCAGGCATGACCATCCCAGTAACCCAAAAAATGTGTGCAATCAGGATCTGACTCAAGCTGATCGAAAGCAGTCCGGTGCAGTGGCATCGGCTCAGGATTCCTCATGCTGGTAAGAATACGATCACCTTGAAACAGCAAGAATACAGCATCGATGGATATGTCTGCGGGGGTATTCCCCACCGCGAACCGCGTCTTTTGTAATCCTGCCATCAGTATTGGCACTCCCTCACAGGCAGAGATAGAACGGAGTCAGGTCTCATCACCCCTACGCTTCTTATTAACATTGTCGTAAACTCCGCGATAAGCTCCATCCTGGGTCAGAGCCAGGATTGGTAAAGTCAGATAAAAGGATTCACAGGAAGGCATCGATGGCTCAATCCATGCAACACGCATTTGTAGCAAATTTTCTGGGACACGCCCCGCCTTGGTACAAGTACACCATTTTAGCCTTTTTGGTGCTGAATCCGCTATTGCTCTTTGTTGTTGGGCCGTTTGTTACCGGCTGGATATTGATACTGGAATTCATTTTTACCCTGGCCTTGGCGCTCAAATGCTACCCGCTGCAACCCGGCGGCCTATTGGCCATTGAAGCCGTTGTGATCGGCATGACCTCCCCCCAGAGCGTTTACAACGAAACCGTGGCCAACTTCGATGTCATCCTGCTGTTGATGTTTATGGTAGCGGGCATCTATTTTATGAAGGATCTGTTGTTATTCGTGTTTACACGGATTCTGTTGAACGTAAAATCCAAGATGCTGCTGTCGCTGCTGTTCTCATTCACGGCAGCAGTACTATCGGCGTTTCTGGATGCACTGACCGTGACAGCTGTGCTGATTACCGTAGGGGTCGGGTTTTACACGGTGTATCACAAGGTCGCGTCCGGCAAAAAAGTGCACCACGATGATCACGACAATCTTGATGACAGTGGTGTGATCGAGTATCACCGCGAAGACCTCGATCAATTCAGATCATTCTTGCGCAGCCTGTTGATGCACGGTGCCGTAGGGACTGCACTAGGTGGTGTCTGCACTCTCGTTGGCGAACCGCAAAATCTGCTGATTGCGGAAAAAGTTGGCTGGGATTTTATGCCGTTTTTCTGGGCCATGAGCCCGGTCACCATGCCCACCCTGGTAGCTGGCCTCGCTACCTGTGCCGCGCTGGAGTACTTCGGTAAGTTTGGTTATGGCACCAAACTCTCAGACGACGTGCGCGAAGTGCTGGAGGACTACAATAGGCATCAGGAATCACGCCGTACAAAGAAATATAACGCCACCTTGATCGTACAGGGCCTGGTGGCCGCCATTCTGGCATTCGCCCTGGCTAACCACCTTGCAGCCGTCGGGCTTATCGGGCTAATGGTGATAGTTCTGCTGACCGCATTCAACGGCATTATCGAGGAACAGCGCATTGGTCACGCCTTCGAGGAAGCTCTGCCCTTTACCGCACTGCTGGTAGTGTTTTTTGCCATTGTGGCCGTTATCCACGATCAGCATCTATTCAAGCCCACTATCGTGTACGTACTGGCCATGGATGACAATATTCGAACTCCCGTGTTCTTCCTGGCCAACGGTGTTTTGTCGATGATCAGCGATAACGTGTTCGTGGCCACCGTCTACATCAACGAGATTGTTGCCGCTCTCGACGCAGGGACCATTAACCGCGATGAATTTGAACGCCTCGCGGTTGCCATCAACACGGGGACCAACCTGCCCAGCGTCGCTACACCCAATGGCCAGGCGGCGTTTCTGTTTCTGCTGACCTCGGCGCTGGCACCTCTTATCAGATTGTCCTATGGCACCATGGTCTGGATGGCACTGCCCTACACGCTTGTTTTGATCATTGTAGGCGGAGGCGCTGTGGTCTACCTGCTCTAGGTCGTGCAGCGTCACCTGACCGTTTGGGAATCAGTCACTCCACACCACCGTGCCGGCGTCAGCAGCGATGTCTTGCAGACGCTGCTCATGCGCCTGCAACTCCTCAGTATTGGCTGCAATTACCCGAAGCTTTGAGGTGTCGAGCTCCAGTGTTCGGCGCTCGGTACTACTCATAATACCCTCACTCTCGTCCTGGCCACCCAGGCCACCGAGAAGATCGCGTTGTCCGCCGGTCATCGCCAGGAAAACATCCGCCAGAATTTCGGCATCCAACAACGCGCCGTGCAAGTCGCGCTTGGTGTTGTCGACACCATAGCGGGTACACAGGGCATCCAGATTGTTGCGCTGCCCGGGATGCTTCTGGCGCGCCATGATCAAGGTATCGACGATCTGATACTGCTGCTCCAATGTCGGTGTATCGGGTCTACAGCGCAGGATTTCCGCATCCAGGAACCCCAGATCAAAGGGGGCGTTATGAATGACGAGCTCAGCGCCCTGTACAAACTCCATAAACTCGTCTGCAACCTGTGCAAACAATGGCTTATCCGCGAGAAAGTCATCGCCGATACCGTGGACGGCCAAGGCGCCTTCGTCCACAGCACGCTGCGGATTGACGTATTGATGATAGTGACGGCCCGTCAAACGACGATTGATCAACTCAACACAGCCGATCTCGATAATGCGATGGCCCTGCTTGACCTCTAAACCGGTTGTTTCAGTATCCAGTACGACCTGTCTCAAGGGGCCTCTCCTGCATCCAGCTCATCAATACCGAGATTGGCCAGACTGTCCGCGATTTCGTTTTCCCGATGGCCAGAATGGCCTTTCACCCAACGCCAGTCGATATCATGCCCAGCCGCAGCGGTATCAAGCCGCTGCCACAAATCCACATTCTTTACCGGCTTTTTTGCGGCGGTCTTCCAATTACGGCGCTTCCAGTTGGCCAGCCACTCAGTGATGCCTTTGCGCACGTATTGCGAATCCGTGGTCAGCACCACGTTGCAGCGCTCCTTCAGTGCCTCAAGACCACAAATCGCAGCCAGAAGCTCCATGCGATTATTGGTGGTTTCCCACTCACCGCCGTGCAGTGTTTTTTCTCGATCGCCCATACGGAGCAATACACCCCAGCCTCCAGGGCCGGGATTACCACGACAGGCACCGTCGGTAAAAATCTCTACTTGTTTCACGTCGAAGGGCTTCTCTCTCTCGCTGCACTCACCGCAGGCCGCGGCACGGACAGGCCAACCAAACGAGGTGCTGCCGGCCGCCAATCCGGGCGCAAAGCGGTCATACCATGCTCCTGGCTGATGGCGTGATAGATTTGCACACCACCAAATGGCAAGCGGTGACGGGATAGAAACCGGTTGGCGCGACAGAATCGGTGCCACAGACGCTCCACGTCCGGCGGTGGCAGCGTGTAGGCGTGGCTGACGGCCTCAACGCCGAAACCCAACAAAGACAACCAGTCCGTGATGCGACGACGTCCGATCGCGGACTGCTGCCAAACCGAACTGGGGAACTTACGGGTAAGAAACGACCAGAGCCCGTGCAGACTCCAGGGATTGAAACAGACGATGATGAGATGTCCCCGGGGAGCAATCACACGTTGCACCTCCCGCAGCAGCTGATGCGGGTTACTGCACGCCTCCAGCGCATGGTGTAACACCACCACATCTATAGAGCCGCTGGCCAGCGGCAATTCACTGTAAGCGGCGTACAGATCAGCTTCCCCCGACTGGCCCTGCTCGGCGAGAACATACTGCTGCGCGGTGGTTTGACCAGCGCAAAGTTCGGCAACGGGTGCCGGACTCAGGCACAACATGCGTTCGCGGTAGACCTTCGCCAGACTTCGACTGACCTCTTCCCGTTCAAGTCCAGCCAGATATTTCCCACGCCTACTGGCATACCATGATTCCAGTCTTTGTGAAAAATCTATAAACTTTCTATCCATCGCCGGGCGGTATCCTGATTAGCGGGTAGATCTGGATTGGCCAGTTCACCAAGAACTGGCCGCATAGTAGCGCACCAGCCGGTTATTGGAAAATTTGCCAGGGAAAGCCAAGCTACACAACCTTCGTACCTGCTCCGGATTATCTGACTTGAATATCATTCCAAAATACACCTTGTTCGTCGCCCTCACTATGGCCCTGGTTGGTTGCTCCCTGGGGCTACAGAAAGACGAGCATCCTGCTCATCCTGATTACCCGACTGCTGACGCGGTGACGGATGGATCCAATGACCTCCATCAACAAAAGGCCGTGCTTGAACCTTCCGAAGGTGTAAACCTGTCATCGGGACCGGATGAGGACACCGACCTCTGGAGCCTTATTGGGCAATCTCTGCACTGGGAGCACGTGGATAACCCTCGAGTGGAGAAATACCTGGAGCACTACCGAACACGCCCCGCCTACATTTATCGAGTCACTGAACGCGCCGCGCCTTATCTGCATCACATCGTCTCAACGATTGAACAACGCGGACTACCCATGGAACTGGCGCTTGTGCCTCTAATCGAAAGCGGATTTGATCCTCTGGCCTATTCCAGCGGTGGCGCGGCGGGCTTGTGGCAGTTTATGCCGGGCACAGGGCGTCATTTTGGGCTCGAACAAAACTGGTGGTTTGATGGCCGCCGAGATGTGGTGAAGTCCACACTGGCAGCACTTCGCTATTTCGAACAGCTGAATCTCAACTTTTCCGGCGACTGGTATCTGACTCTGGCAGCCTACAACAGTGGCCCCGGCCGGGTGCGGCGCGCTATCGAGGTCAACGACCAACACAACCGTCCGGTGGATTACTGGTCCTTGGCCTTGCCCCGGGAAACAAAGAACTACATCCCGAAGCTGATCGCCCTGAGTAAAATCATTTCCGACCCGGGCGCCTACGGCATAAAACTGGCCTCTATTGCCGACCAACCGATCTGGGGTCCGGTAGACACCGGTGGCCAGTTGGACTTGGCAATGGCTGCTGACATGGCAGGCATCAGTCTGCAGGATCTGCACCAACTCAATCCTGGACTGGAACGTTGGGCAACACCGCCCGACGGTCCCCACGTGCTACAGTTACCCATCGCCGCCGGGCTGCAGTTTCAACACAACATTGCAGATCTGGATCCGGACCAAAGAATCACCTGGGACCAGTATCGAATTGTCCCTGGAGACACGCTGAGCGGTATAGCAAGCCAGCACAAAACTTCGGTTGCAGTGATTCGGCAATCCAATAAGCTCGTATCAGATCGCATTCGAGCTGGAGATACATTGCTGATCCCGCGGGGTTCGGCGCAAAGCCTGGCCTTTGCGAAACAACTGGAGACGCGCCATCGCGGCACACCGACATCGGGACAGCGGAAAAAGGTTGAGTATGCGGTCAAATCGGGAGATTCCTTGTGGAGTATCGCCAGGATCTATGGCACATCACCGCGCAACCTCGCCTCCTGGAACGGAATCACTACCGGCGACACAATTCATCCGGGGCAGGTTCTGGCGCTTTATCCTGGTCAGCGCCGGAAGGCAGATTGAACAGACCCCACCAGCGGTGAGTTGGTAACACGCTCATGAGCGAAGGCACACACCCCCCTGTTTCACCGGCAGCCGACCATGACGCGTTCGCCGGATTGCGACTGGAGCGCCACCCCCCTACGCGCAACCGCAGCTTAAAAGCTTACAACGGCGCAGACCGGCTACTCGTCGGCGCTGTACCCATGCACAATCAGCGGGTGCTGGTGGTCAATGACGAGCACGGCGCACTTGCACTTGCCTGTGGCGCCAACACAGTCTGCAGCTGGACTGACTCCTGTATCAGTGAAGTGGCTACACGGGACAACATCAGACGCAATGCCCTTTCACCGGACATAGAGTTTGTGTCGGCGGACCAGCGCCCCACTGGAGATTTCCGGGTGGTCTTGCTGCGGGTGCCAAAATCACTGGATCTCTTTGGCTACCAGCTTGCTATGCTACGCACCAGCCTGTCGCAACCTGCCATCATCGTTACAGCGGGTATGGACAAACACCTCAGCTCGCGGATTCCGGCCATGCTGGAACAGGCTTTTGGCCCCGTTGAAAGAATTCCGGGCCGCTACAAGGCCCACTGCTTCATTTCGCATAATCCCGCTGTGCGCGAAGATAACTCCACAGCGTTGCCATTCTTTCGCTATAGCCATGTACCCCATCTCGATTGCGAACTCGCCGGAGCGCCAGGCTGTTTTAGTCGAGAGCAACTGGATGGCGGGGCCAGACTGATACTGGACAATCTGCATCGTGTGTCCGATGTCGGACACGTGGTCGATCTTGGCTGCGGCAATGGCGTGTTGGGTCTGGCGGTGGCACTGCAGTGCAAGCCAATGTCTGTCCAGCTGGTGGATGAATCAGCAATGGCGATAGCTTCAGCAAGGGAGAATATCGGCGTGCTGGCGAGCGATTTGCATGCCCCTGTTTCGGCTATGCAATCCGATGGGCTGCTGAAGCTGGCCGGGCCCAGCCCGGATCTGATACTGCTGAACCCCCCCTTTCATCAACAATTCGCCATTGATGAAACTCTGGGATGGCGGCTATTGGAGCAATCAGTTCAGGCACTTTCGGACTCAGGCAGGGTCTGGCTGGTGGTCAACAGGCATTTGCGCTACGACCAGCGAATAAAAGACCTCTTCGAGCAATCCTCTGTGCTAGCATCAAACCGTAAATTTGTCCTCTGGGAGTTGTCTGATCCGTTGAAAAATCGTGGGTAAAGCATCTCAATTAAAACCTAATATATAAAATTAGATAAACGAAGTAAACTACTGAATTATAAAGTCATTTATATATGAAATATGTACTATCAACATCCTTCAACAGTGTGTCCGATCTCTTGCAAATGGCTCCAGTCGCTGAGCAATGTGGCTGGGAGGCGATGTCCTTTTCCGATCATGTAGTGCACCCCGAGACTATCAGTACGCCCTATCCCTACACGGAAGACGGCGCACGTCGATGGGAGGCCTACACAGACTGGCCAGACCCCTGGGTCACAATTGGAGCCCTTTCGGCTATAACTGAGCACATGCGCTTCACCAATAATGTGTTCGTATTACCCATGCGCAACCCCTTTCTCGCCGCCAAGGCCATAGGTACGGCCGCGGTAATCTCCAATAATCGGGTTACCCTCACCATTGGGGTTGGTTGGTCGAAGGACGAGTTCGGTCTGATGGGACAAGCATTTGAGACACGCGGTCGCAGAACCGATGAAATGCTAACCGTAATGAAACTACTTTGGAGCGGCGATATGGTGGAATTCGACGGCGAATTTTACCAATTTGATCGGCTGGAAATGAATCCCGCCCCTACTGCGCCAATTCCAGTCTGGGTAGGCGGTATCTCAGATGCAGCCCTGCGACGGGCGGCGCGTCTGGGTGATGGCTGGCTGACTGACTTGCAGTCCTCCGCGGACATAATCGAGAGTATAGAGAGAATCCATAACTACCGACGCGAGCAAAAACGGGACCACCTACCCTTTGATGTGATGGCCACACCCATGGATGCCTTTGATGCAGCGGGATATGAGCGATTGGAGGCCGCTGGAGTGACACACATTCTCACCATGCCATGGATGTTCTACCACGGCGACACTCAGGACATAGCGCTCAAATTGGACGGCATCGAACAGTTCGCCAGAGACAATTTTTAATCGGGAATAGGTAGCTCTGCCAATTTACCCAGCGCAGTAAAATACAGCGCCATACGCGTGGGCATGGGCTTTAATCTATTCAGGGCATCTGCATAGCGCTCCAGCTGCGAACGATACTTAGCCAGCTCATGGTCGCAGAAGGAATCGATATCTTCACCTTCCCGGGGGCGGCTGCTTTTATAGTCGATAATCCAGCGCTCTCCGTCCACAACTATTACGCGGTCTACGATGAATAATTGCACCTCTGATCCAGTCCACATTTCCACTGGAAATTCGACGTGACTTTCCGTATGTGAATTGTCGAGTATCCAGCGCCCAGTTGAATCCGACAACGCCTTGTTTATGTGCTCAAAAACTTCAGCACACGCCTCCACAGCTCGCATTTCAGACAACCCTGAGGCCACTAGCGACGACACCACCCGCCCCTGCCAGCCTCCCCTAACGGCCAATGACTCCGGTAGGACGGTCTCCAGCACAAGGGCTTCCAACACTGCGTGAATGGCGGTACCCACCGCCCGCGCTTCGAAGTCGAAATCCGGCGCCAATCCCTGCAGACAGAAACGGTTAACCCGACCAGCGCTGATTATTGGGGCGGTGAAACTATTCAGTTCGAGACGGCGAATCCGATTACCGCCGTATGCCAGCTCAGATTCATCACCATGGATATCGATAACCTCGTCTGCCACAGATTCTTCTGCCTCGCTGACAAAGGTCTCCCAAACACATGCCAGCAATTGATCTGCAGCGGGTCGGCGCAGGTTCCCTTTGTTATCTCTGGTGACACAGGCGGTGCAAAACAGTCGGTTTGCCGCCCGGGACATGCCAACATAAAGAAGACGCTGCTGTTCCAGTCGGGCCCGGGCCGACCTGTCATGGCGTAGCCAGGAATACAGTGAAGAATCCTCCTCTGCCTTATCGCCGGCCCGCACAGCCAACAGCAGATCAGTTGCCCCACTGACACTGGTGTAATCTCGCCACTCCAATATAGCCCTGTTGTCACGCCCACCCGTGCGATCCAGCGCCGGGATCACCACCCAGTCAAACTCCAGGCCCTTGGATTTGTGCAGGGTCATAATCTGGACTGCGCAATTGAGTTCTGCGCCCGTCAGTTGAACTCTTTCCCTGGCGTAGAGTTTGTCCACAGCACGCTGCAGGATCATCGGATTTAATGAATTTTGTTCTATCTCCAGGGCCTCCAGGCGATGGAAAAAAGCCTCCACATCATCCAGATAGGCTGATCCTTCAACACAACCCGGCCCACCCAGGTCCAGCCAGGTTTCCTCCAGCACCAGACGCAATCTAACGCCCTCCAGTTTGGCCAGAGCGCGCTCCATCACAGCATGCA
>CALJGI010000012.1 GCA_938074045.1 uncultured Halieaceae bacterium | reverse complement strand
CCCTATACCCAAAAGATGGTGGCCCTGCTGCGCTACCGTCGCCTGCCCTACAAGATTACCTGGGGCCAGCCTGAAAACGTTTGCGATGCCATGGGTATCGAGAAGCCGAAGCCAGCCTTTATGCCTACCTTTCTTTTTGATGAGGCCGATGGTACACGCGCGGTCTGTGATTCAACGCCTATCATCAGACGTTTGGAGGGGATGAGCACTGAGCGGTCGGTGTTACCGATCGATCCCGCATTGGCCTTTATCGATTACCTGTTAGAGGATTTCGCCGACGAATGGTGTACCAAGTATATGTTCCATTATCGCTGGTATGCACCGGAGGATGCCGATAATGCCGGCACACTGCTACCCTTGGGGTTTGATGTGTCCCTACCACAGGAAGCACACGCGGCATTCAAGGTCTACTTTTCCGACCGCCAGATAAACCGGCTGTACGTTGTCGGTTCCAATGACATCACCGCACCAGTGATTGATGCCAGTTATCGCCGCTTTCTGGCGGCGATGGAAGCGCATCTTGCCAACCAACGATTTATGCTGGGTAATCGCCCGGGGGCGGGTGATTTTGGTTTACATGGCCAGCTAACCCAGTTGGTCGGGTTTGATCCAACCCCCCGGCGTATCGCACACGAGGTATCACCGCGCACCGTGGCCTGGGTGGATCAGATGTTTGATCAGGGTGGGCTTGAACCCGACGCACAGGATTGGTTTCGACTCGAGGATCAGGCCGACACCCTGCGCGGTTTGTTGAGTGAGATAGGGCGGGTGTACGCTCCGGCACAGCTGGCCAACGCACAGGCCGTGGCCGCGGGCGACAAGACCTGGGAGTCGGTCATTGATGACGCCGCCTGGACCCAGCAAACTTTTCCCTACCAGGCCAAGTGTCTTAAATGGACGAATGACATGTACCAGGCGTTGACACAGAACGACCGTGGCCGCGTCGATAGCATCCTGGAAGGGACCGGTGTCGAAACCATGTTGGCAGGGGCCTGATAAATCAAATGATAGATGAGGAAAACATGGACATAGCCACACCACTCAACAATCGAATTACCGAGATGACGGGTACTGACTACCCGATTATCCAGGCACCTATGGGCTGGATTGCCCGGGCTCAACTCGCCTCAGCCGTCAGCAATGCGGGTGGGTTGGGTGTTATCGAAACCTCTTCCGGTGAATTCGATAACGTTCGGAATGAGGTGGCGAAGATGCGCGACCTCACCGACAAACCCTTTGGTATGAACGTAGCGCTTTCATACGTTAAGGGTCACAACGTGATTGATTTTGTGATCGACCAGGGGATCAAGTTTGTAACCACATCGTCGGGTAGCCCCAAGGTTTGTACGGCGCCTTTTCAGGAGGCGGGTATCAAAGTTTTTCACGTGGTGCCCACGCTGGATATGGCCCTGAAGGCGATTGATTGCGGTGTGGACGGGCTGGTGGTCGAAGGCGGAGAGGGCGGCGGTTTCAAAAACCCAAGCCCGGTTTCGACCATGGTGCTGCTGCCCCTGATTCGCTCCCGCACCGGTTTACCGATTATTGCAGCGGGGGGAATGTGTGACGGGCTGTCCATGGCCGGCGCTTTTGCGATGGGGGCGGAGGGTGTGCAGATGGGTACGCGCATGCTCAGCTGCTCCGACTCTCCGGTACATGATAATTGGAAGCAGGCGATACTGGCGGCAAAGGAAACCGATACGGTTTTTTTGAATCAACAATCTCGCCCCGCATTGCGTGCATTGCGCACGCAGCGGACAGAAATGCTGGAGCCTCTGGGAGCCTTCAATGCTATGGAACACATGGCGCATCTGCAGGATTTGTATTTCGGCGGTGATTTGGAGGCGGCGATACCCTTATCTGGTCAGGTAGTGGGGCGCATTGATAATCTCAATAGCGCGGCAGAAATAGTGCAGGACACAGTTAACGGTTTTTATAAGGTAATCAGTGGTTTAACTGAAAATTACGCAATTTGAAGGAGATGTAACATGGGCTTTGAAGTCAGCGATCGAGTTCTGGAGTTGAATGCCGCACTGGGTGCGTTCATGGACGAATACGTCTATCCCCGGGAGCATGACTGGGACGAATGGGTTCTGGACCAGAATAACCTCTGGCAAACGCCTCCCTGGTACGATGAACTGCGCGCAAAGGCCAAGGCTAAAGGTTTATGGAACCTGTTTCTGCCCCGTGAATACGAACCCTGGAGCCCGGGGCTGACCAATGTCGAGATTGCGCCTCTGTTCGAGACCATGAGCAAAGTAGTCTGGGCCCAGGGCGTATTCAACTGTAATGCGCCTGATCGCGGCAATATGGAGGTGCTCGCGAAGTACGGGACAGAAGAGCAGCAGGAACAGTGGTTAAACCCGTTACTGGCGGGTGAAATCCGCAGTGCTTACGCCATGACGGAGCCCCAGGTAGCATCATCCGATGCCACCAACATGGAACTTGAGATCAAGCGCGATGGTGAAGAGTACGTGCTCAATGGTCGCAAATGGTGGACCACCGGAGCGATCAACCCGCGCTGTAAGATTATGCTGGTGATGGGTAAATCCAACCCGGAAAACGACCGTCACCATCAGCACTCCACCATTCTTGTGCCGCGTGATACGCCGGGGGTAAAACTGGTGCGCGAGCTGCGGGTGATGGACAGCCTGCATTCCCCCGGCGGTGAGGCTGAGCTCCTGTTTGACAATGTACGGGTGCCGGTGGCGAATATGATCAAGGGGGAGGGCTGTGGTTTTGAAATTGCCCAGGGGCGTCTCGGACCAGGTCGTTTTCAGTACTCCATGGGTCTGGTAGGGATGGCCCAACGCTGTCTGGAACTGATGTGTGGGCGGGCTCAGGAGCGTATAGCTTTCGGCGAGCCACTGATCAAGAAAACCAGCGTACAGCACGAAATTGCCCGTTGTCGCTGTGATATCGAGCAGGCCCGTCTTTTGACCCTGCAGGCCGCTCACGTGATGGATACTCAGGGAATGAAAGCGGCAATACCCTACATCAGCATGGTCAAGATCGTTTCACCGAATATGGCTCAGCAGGTGGCGGACAGGGCGATGCAGGTGTTTGGTGGCATGGGTGTGTGTCAGGATACTTTGATTCCCCATGTCTTCGCCCTGGCACGATTCTCGCGTATTGCGGATGGTCCGGATGAGGTCCACATGTCCCAGCTTGGCAAGCTTACGGCGCGAGCCCTCAACGGCTGACCAGGCGGCACAGCAGCCTAATTGCGGCGCTGTGCTTGCCTGCTGTTTGCGTTTGTTCTAGTCTTCAAAGTCGAGGGGCTTCCTCCAAAGATTCAGCATCATGGGAGAGTAGGATTTTCGCATTTGACTGAGATGGACGATGGGTTTTTTTAGCAAGCTTGGTGCCGTGGATGAAAACATGTTGACTCCATAGGGTGACTGCCGGCTGTGCTTTCCCTGATGGCTATCGACGGTGATCTGGAAGATGATGAAAGTGCCATCATCCCGCGACTCGATCGTGACAGCTTCAGGGCAGACGCATGGGATTCCGCTGTTCAGGCCTCAAAAACCATTTCCGTCGATGACTCTATTGCCCTGGCGGCGAAGGCAAACCTGATCGACATTGCTATTGCCGACACTCGTGCGCGAGGAACAGACCTTAATCGAAAAATGTTTCTGTGTGTGCAGCATAGATCCGGCGGAGTTGGAGAATGGTCTCGCCGTTATCAAGAATAAAAATGTTGCGTTGTCATTCACGGGTTCAGGACTGGAATTATCTGACCTGAAGCAATTTCTATGTACTACGTCCCTGCGTCATGAGACGCTCGAAACCTGATAGACTGTTCGTACATACTGTGGAGTATTGTGCATGGATAATAGTGGCAAAGAACCATTACTGATTCTCTCCATAGACGGCGGCGGTGCTCGTGGCGCCATTCCTGTCAATGTTCTGCACCTTCTTGAGCAGGACGTGGGTCTCAATATTCATTCTTCTTTCGATTTTTTTGCCGGCGTCAGCACTGGTGCACTGGTCGCAGCTTATTGTGCAAAAGGACCAGGGTCCATGGAGGTACTTGCAAAGCACAGTTACTCTGCTGACAATATGTCTCGCATTTTTGATAAATCGGTATGGGACAAGATGTTGGGCCGTATGCAGAACCAACCCTAGTATGACGGCATTAATAAGCTGGAATATGTGGAGGAGATGGCCGAGGGCATCAGGATCAATGACATCAAAGATAAACACCTCTTGATACTGGCCTACGATTTCATCAACCGCGAATTGATTACCTTCAAGAACGGACGTGGGCACGATGCAAGCTACAATCCGACACTGGCTGAGATTTGTGACTCCGCTACTGCTGCACCGACGTTATACCCACCTGTACGTACTACCGACGCCACCGGACGTTGGTTGATTGACGGAGCCATTGCCACCAATGATCCGAGCCTGTGCGCCATTACCGAGGCGCTGGCCATGGGTTATACCATCAATGATATCTGGATGCTGTCGATGGGAACTGGGCGACCCGTCCAGGATCTGTCCCAGAAACAGCAGGACAAGATTGGATCGGCTTCCCGGGATTGGGGTATCGTGGGCTGGCTTAGCAATGGCCTGCTGGATCACATGCTCAGCGCAAGTTCAGCAGTAAGTGCTCATCAGTGTTCGCAATTATTGGGTAGTCGCTATGTGCGGGTAGATGGCACACTGCCTCGATCCTTGATGAAGCTGGATGAAACCAGCCATGCCTATGTTAAAAACATGAAGGGTGAGGCCAGTCGATGGTATGAGATGTTCCACCGCGATATCACAAGTATGGTAGACAACTTTACCAAGGAAAAATCATCCGCATCGGACTAGCAAATTGATTTCTTAGATTTTCACCGGTTGTTATAAAACCGGAAATTCGTCAAATAACAACAAGGAAATTGACGTGCGAAGATTACTTGTAATGATTTTTATCACCGTCGGAGTGTTGCCTGTGATTAGCTTCGCAGAAGGCCGCTCTATTTCAAGTCTCGGTCGGCTGGAGCCGCTCAATGGAGTGACTCAGTTATCCGGCCCTTCGGGTGGCAGTGGATCTGGAACCGTCATCAAGTCGTTGGAGGTGAGCGAGGGTGATTGGGTAGAGGAAGGCCAGGTGGTCGCCTATCTCGACAGCTACAATTTGCGGAAAGCGGAAGTTGCGCGCTTGCAGGCCATTCTCAATAATGCTGATAGCGAGATGACCCGACAAAAAAACCTGTCCAAGACGTCGGCCACCAGCAAGGTTCGATTCGACGCCGCCGCGATGGAACTGAATATAGCGCAAGCTGATCTTGCCGCCGCCCGGGCCAAGCTGGAACTTTCGGTTGTACGGTCCCCCCTGAAGGCTCAGGTGCTTGAGATTCACGCGCGTCCCGGCGAGCGGGTGAGTTCCATCGGTGTTATGGATTTGGGACAAACCGACCAGATGTATGCCGTTGCCGAGGTTTATGAAACTGATATCACTAATGTAGAGGAAGGGCAGAGGGCCTGGGTCTCCGCCGCCGCGTTGGAGGAGCGATGGCCGGGTACCGTCGAAAGAATCTCTCTCAAAGTAGGTAGAATGGATGTTCTCGGTACGGACCCGATTGCGAAAACTGATGCCCGCGTGGTGGAGGTCTTTATTCGATTGGACAATAGCGAAGCAACATCGCGATTTACCAATATGCAGGTACAGGTTGAGATAGAACGCTGATGGCGATGTCCATTCCGCTTGGGTGGCTTCAGCTCAAGCATCAGAAGTTACGGCTTTTTGCCGCCACCTTGGGAATTACTTTTGCCGTCATCTTGATAACTGTGCAGCTTGAATTTCGTGAAGCACTGTTTGTCGGTGCCGTGCGCTACCACAATGCCATGGACTATGAATTGGTAATTCTGAGTCCGAAGACCAGTTATCTTGTATCCACAAAATTCGCACCCCGGAGTCGCTTGTACCAGATTCTGGGGTTTGAAGAAGTCGAGGCAGTTGCACCCGTATACATGGCGCAGGGTAGCTGGCGTAATCCAGTCGACCCCTCCAAGTCTCGGAATATTTTTGTCGTGGGTATAGACCCCGTGGACAAGGGATTTGAAGCGCTGCTGGATCAGAGTCAGCTCGATCAGATCAAAAGACCCGACACCATTATTTTTGATAGCAAAAGCCGCGTGGAATATGGTCCGGTGGTTGAATTGATGGAGGCGCGCGGCCAAATCACAACCGAAATCAATGATCGCAAGCTGACCATAAGTAGTATGTATGCCTTGGGGACAAGCTTCGGGCTGGACGGCGGGGTGATTACTTCGGATCTTAATTTTTTGCGCATGTTTCCCAAACATGACAAATCTGCCATTAGTCTGGGGCTTATCAGGCTTGTACCGGGAACGGATGTGCTGGAGGCCCAGCAGAAAATCAAAAGCGTAATACCAGGGGATGTGAGGTTGTTTACCCGGGATGAGTTCAAACAACTGGAAGTTGACCACTGGAGTAAAACAACGCCAGTCGGTTACTTTTTCACCTTTGGCGCCGTGATGGGACTGGTTGTCGGTTTCATAATCGTTTATCAGATTTTGTATGCCGATGTGCAAGACCACCTCAAAGAATATGCCACGCTGAAGGCGATGGGTTACACACAGGGTTATTTGCGCAAAGTTGTGCTGCAGCAATCAATCATTCTTGCGTTGTGTGGTTTTGTACCGGGTATATCAATATCAATGCTGGTCTTTGACACGGCGGCCGGTGTGACTGGTCTACCACTTTCAATGGAACCCTCATCTGCACTACAGATATTGATCCTGACCGTGCTGATGTGTGCCGGCTCAGGAATACTGGCACTACGTAAGCTAAAAAATGTTGATCCGGCGGAGGTATTCTAATGGGCGCTGATATACCCATCTCACTGCAGGATGTCTCCTATTTCTATGGCAAGGGTGCCCTGGAGAAGCAGATTCTCACCAGTGTAGATGCCGAAATATCAGCGGGTGAGATAGTGATACTCACTGGACCTTCCGGCTCGGGAAAAACAACCTTGCTCACCCTGATGGGTGCTCTGAGGTCCGCCCAGAGCGGCAGCGTAAAGGTGCTTGGTCAGCAGTTGAACAACGCCAAAGAGAAAGCGTTGATTAACATCCGCCGCCAGATCGGTTATATCTTCCAGCCGCACAATCTAATGGACAGTCTTACGATTGGTCAGAACGTGCGCATGGCCATGCAGTTGCAGGACAAGGTCAGCAATGAGAAGGAGCAAATTCAGGCTGTGCTGGAACGGGTAGGCCTTGGGGATCACGCGCATAAGCATCCGGATGAGCTCTCTGGTGGGCAAAAGCAGCGAGCAGGTATTGCTAGAGCTCTGGTTAATCGTCCAAGGATTATTCTCGCCGATGAACCCACGGCGTCACTGGATAAACAGTCTGGCAGGGATGTGGTTGAGCTGATACAGGAGCTTGCCCGGGAAGACGGTGCAGCGGTTGTTCTTGTAACCCATGACAATCGTATTCTCCATGTTGCTGACCGCGTACTGCACCTGGAAGATGGCAATATCAAATCTTTGTCTCAGGCTGTATCGGAGGATACCAGCCGCATGTTGAACCTGCTTGAAAAGCACGATCCGAGCTCCGCCAGCTATCTGGCTTCTTTTTCTTTTGCGCTGGCGCGTGTAGCTTACGCTGACGATGAGGTAACAGAGAGCGAGCGTGAGGAAATGCGCAAGATTCTGCGGGAAGTGGCCAATCTGGATGCTGCAGAGGCGGAGTTCATTATGGAACTCTCCATGATGCAGAAACGCGCGATAAGTGAAGCTGCAACGAAAGTAGAGAAAGACGGGCAGGAGGCCATGCGGTCGCAGCACTTCATTGAGTCCCTGTATGCCATTGCGAATGCGGATGGCCACGTGAGCCCCGAGGAGGTTGCGGAAATCCAGGCAATCGCTCAGGAATTTGGTCTTGAGGATACCGGTGGGTATTCTTTGGACAAGCCATAGTACCGTTGCGGAAAACAAACGGGATTATATGATTAAAATTGTCATGCCGATCAAGCGGCGCCCTGGTATGTCTGTTGCCGAGTTCCGTGAATACTATGAAACGAAGCACCGGCTTTTTGGCGAAAAATATCTAAAGGGTTATGCGACTCGTTACGTCCGACGCTATACCACTGCCAACATGGATCGGGACGGTGTTACGCGAGAGCCAGAGTATGATGTGTTTCTGGAAATCTGGTATCCCGATGAGGCGACCTATAAAGCCTGCCATGAACTGCTGCGTCGACCTGAAGTGGTGCAGGAAATCCTTGCGGACGAAGAAATGCTTTTTGATATGCGCTATATGCGATCGTATCTTATCGCAGAGTGCGAGTCGGATCTCGAGGGGTAGCTAGGTTTTCAACCAGTTGGTAAAGCTGTCCATAATGGATGGGGTGTGAATAACCGCCACAGCCTTGCGCGCTGTTTCACACGACTGAAAAATCGCTGATGCGATGATCCGGCACGGGGATGATGACGACCGGGTTGGTGCAATCCAGAAGCTGGAGAAGATCTGTGCCTGAATTGACGCGGGTGCTCTGGGTGACGAATCGAGCATTTACCTTGCCGGCAAATGGTGCATGATGTTCCTCAATAAAACTGGAAGAAATACGGGCTTTCTCTACCTGAGCCTGAGTTTCGACTTGGATAAGCTGTGTTTCCAGCATCGCCAGCCTGTTCGTACTTTCAAAGTGCTGCAGGCGTCGTGTATCCGTCATCTTGTCCCAGTAGCTGGCATCACCATCCTCCAGTAGAACGCCAGACTTTTTCCAAGTGTGCAGCATTAACCCACTGCGTTCCCACTGTGCTTTGTTGACGTCTAACTGTTTGCCTGCGATCTCCGCCTGGGTGCTCGCTATCTGCATGTCTACCTGACTGATCAGGTTTTTGTTGTACAACTCCTGGGCGCGATGCGCCTCCTTGGATTCCAGCCGACTTTGTGCCCGGGCCACATCCAATTGGGCTTTAAACTCCTCAGGTTTCAGTTCCAGATCGGACACAACCCAGTTGGCGTGTGCTGTCGTCCGCTGTTCAAATTGCGAGCGAAGTTGCTCAATAGACTGCAGTTGCTGGGTTATGTTGCCTATCTCTGCTGTCAGATTGGCGGACTGACTCTCCAGCTCCATCAACCGGCTGTGATCAAAACGGCTGTTGTGAACACGAGCCAACAGATCGTTGCTGTTTACCCACGTACCTACCGGCGGTGGATTGTTCTCGATCTGGCCGTCGATGGTCGCTGTGATGGCAATGCTTCGCGCTATGATGGTCGCGTTATTGCCCTTAAATCCATCTTTACCTGAAACAACAGTCCAGAGGATGGTAATGATAATTCCCAGCGCGAGTATCACAGTATCATGCTTTCTCATTGATACGGGCTCCCGTGTCCGTTACTTCAGTCTCTACAGGTTGATTCAATTGTTGCGTCACGATATTCCGGCGTGCCCGCCTGATGCTCGTTTGAAAGTTGTTGCTTTTTGGTACGCTGCCTGTGAGTCCAAGTCCCAGGCAGTATTTCGACAATTTCGAAGCGGGCCGAATGCCCATGGTTTTTAGCACCCGGTCAGCCGTGCCCTTGCCGGAAGCAGATTTGGTTTCAATAACAATAAAGTTTTCTCCCAGCGTGATTGGAGCATGAGGGGTGGAGATTTTCGAGAAATTGAGCTTGAAATCAACGGTCACTCGTTCACTGCCGGTGCGTGCAACCAGGGTGCTGCGGTTGTAGCCCACCAGTAGAGCTGGCGTCAGATCATATGGCATGTCTTTTTGGTACTGTTTTCTGTACAGATCACAAACCAGTTCATATTTTTCGCCCTCAACTCTGGGTGTGAGCAGATTCTCTGTTTCGCAGCGGTGTTTTTCGGTGAGACCGCGTCGCCCTTTTAGCTTGATTTCAAAAAACTTGATGCCACCGCCATCGACATACTCCCGGGTGCGCACCTTCAAGCGCTGGCGGCGACCCTGGTGGTGTTCCAGATAGCACCCGAAATGGTGGTCGTAGTAGCAGGAGAGGTAGCGAAATTGCCGGTTTTCCGAAATTTCCAGTACCGCATAGTCATTTTCTAGTGACACCGTGAATTCCCTGAATTGCTCGAGGTTTAGCAGGTATTTGTTGTCGATGCGGCTCAGCATTCTGGCTTTCTGGTTGGTGTCCTCCAGTGAGATGGGCGGCAGCGTGTCGAACATGCTTCTCATATGAGAGGCAGTTGCCGATGAGCGGTTTGGCATGATCGAGGCACCTGGTGGCAGTTGTGTCATGGGAGTCCTTGTACTATGAGGAGATGCTTTGCGGGTCGGTAGCGTAGGCGCTCTGTGGCGTTACCCCCACGTTATCGACGTATTGCGGTATCTCATCCCGGGGCAGCTCATATATAACCGCGAGATCTACGATATCGCGCACATAGTCTATTTTTTTGATCTCAAATGAGTGGCCGTCACTTCCCAGAAGGTCGTTGAGCTCACTGGCCATTAATTTACGATTGCTGATCGCCTCGGGGTTTATGTGGTCCAGCGTGACCGACATCTTGCGTACGTTATCGACGGTAATCAGATTGGCCGAATGTTCCAGAGACCAGATTCCGATTGTCCAGGACGACAGCACTATGACGAGATTGCATATCAGGACGAAGCTGAGGTCCACAATTCCCGCGCCATTGATGACCCCGAGTGCTACAGCCCCGAATAGGTAGGCCGTTTCAGTTTTGGTGAACTGAGCGCTGCGTAGTTGGATCAGTGAGAGCAGGGCGAATAAGCCAAAACCGACGGCAATATTGAAATCTGTTCGAATGATCGCCATGACAATCAGCAGGATAAAAATATTGAACAGGGAACATGAAACGAACATTTCGGTATTGCGATATTTTCGATACAAGATTACGTAGGCATAGAAATACAAACTCGTAAAATTGATCAATAGATCACGAATGATCGAGGTGTAGTCGATGAAAGTGATAGCGTGTCTCCCTCTTCCCGATGCATAGGCTGCAATGACACGCGGTTTGATGACTTGATGAGGTGGGTTAACCCAACACCGCGTGATTTCCTTGCCCTTCGACCTGTTAGAGGCAGGGCGGGAAGAAAATCTGTCGCGGATTTGGGATATTTCGTAGTTTGGAGCAAAAGCGGCTCCCAAACAGGTTTACGAAGTCAATAGGGACCAGACCGGGGAGGTCGTATGTCTAGTCAGCGATCACCCCAGCAATTCTTTCAGGAACCTGCACCCATCCTGCGCCAACGCATCCTGACTGGGCGCCAGGGGCCGCCAGATTGCAGCCGCATCGGCGATTTCCTCACAGGCCGGGGTAAAGGATTCGATGATGCAGTCCCCTGTATAGCCGATGTCGCGCAAAGCCCGGGCAACTTCCCCCCAGTGCACCTGGCCCTTGCCCGGGGTGCCGCGGTCGCTCTCGCTGGCGTCGACGTACACCAGATCTTCCCCCGCCAGCACTATGGCATCGTAAACGCTCTGCTCCTCGATATGCATGTGGAACGTATCCAGGTGAATTTTCACCGAGGGCAAGTCAATGTCCTGCACCATACGTTTAACCTGTGCAGCAGTGTTCACCAGGTCGGTTTCAAATCTGTTCAGAGGTTCCAGTGCCATGGTTACACCGAAGTCCGCCGCCATCTTGCCGGCTGCAGTCAGGCCGGTTACCGCCAATTCCCACTCTCGTATGCGCTGTTCTTCGGGAATCTTCCGACGTTTACCGACGGCGGAATAGGCTGGCCCCACCAGGGTAGTTACTCCCAGTTGCCCACAGATTTCCAGGGTGCGTTTGATGTACTCCAGACTTTCCTTACGATAACGAGAATCTTCATGGGTTAAATCCCTGTTCGGACCAAACACGCCGGAAATATGCAGCCGCATTGGATGTTCGGCTAACGCGCCCCGCAGCGCGTCGACGTCGATCAGATCCGGGTCCTCAACGCCTACGGTGAAGGCGTCAAATCCCATGGCGGCGGCCTTAGCTACCAGTGAAACCGATTCCCGGTCAAAGGGTGAGGTCCACACCCAGGCATTGACGCCCACACCGATAGCTTTTTCCATCGTACTCATTATTGTTCCCTGTTGTTTTCTGTGGCGCGGTTGCCGTCATTGATAACTGAGGTAGTCAAGAGGTTGCCTTGTTCCGATGTCTAGCGCCCATCTCCCCGGGTAAAGAGCGGTCGTGTCCAGACAGACTGAAAAAGTGGATCGAGCAGGCGATAGAGGCGGCCGGATACGTAGACGCGCTTTCCGCGTTCTACCGCCTGAATACCTTCACGAACCACCACTTCCGCATCGTACCAGAAACATTTTGGAAGGGAGTTTTTCATATCCATCAGGCCAGCGCGTTGGTGAAATTCCGTGTGCGTGAAGCCCGGACAAAGCGCACTCACCAGTACGCCGTCCCCTTTCACGGTCAGTGCCAGTTCTTCTGACATGGCAACCACCCAGGCCTTGGTCGGGCCGTAGTTGCATCCCCCCGAGCGGGCCAACCTGGCCGCTACGGAAGCGACGTTTATTACCCGGCCAAACCCCCGTTTCTGCATGGATGGGACAAACAGATGACAGAGCTCTGCAATCGATAACATCATCAGCTGGTAGAATCGTGTTTGATCCTGCCAATCGCCGTCGTCCAGCAGGTTTGGTCCGGCAATGCCGGCGTTATTGACGAGATAGTCGATCTGAACATCACGCTTCATCATCTCATTAAACAACTCACGCGGTGAGCCTGGTTCGCTCAAATCGCAAACCATATACTGGCAATCGACGGAGTACTGTGTTGACAATTCATGCGCAGTTTCCCGCAATCGTTCTTCATTTCTGGCGACCAGAACGAGGCTGTAACCCTGGGCGGCCAGTTGTCGGGAAAATTCCGCGCCCAAACCGGCAGTTGAACCGGTGATCAATGCAGTTTTGGGTTTGTCGTGGTTTGTTGCTTGGTTGGCGTTACTCAAGGGGATTCAGCCAGGAAGGTTGGGATTCGTTCGGCTCAGTATACCCTCTGTGCGACTCTTAAACTGGGTGTCATTGGTTTTGCTGGGGGTATGATCCAGAAATTTCCGTCACGAATCCCGGCCAGACAGGTTTCAGTCACCCCCATGACCCCAATACCATTTGGTCCCCATTGATACCAACACCGGCGTTGTTACAAAGACTATGGATATTGCCAAAGGTGTTGCGGCTCGCCGCCTCCAGCTCAATCATGGAATCTGGGCTGCTCACATCGGCCTGGATTCCCACGACATTCAATCCGTCTTCATGCAAACTAGCGCTTGCAGCATTAAGCGCGTTGTTTTCGATATCCGCCACCACTACTTGCATGCCTTCAGGTCGTACCAAACACCGGTAGAGATAATCAGATAGCGATTCATGTCGTTGCTCCTGTAATGAGTGCGCGTTTGGCCTAAGCGGGCAGGGGACGCCCGCGAAGCCCCGGCCATCGACTACCTGAAATGGTATCGATATGTGGCCAGAACACCTCCGGGTCTAACAGTCCAGCCAGCGTGTATTCCCTGCTTACACCGGGCTATTTTGCCTGATACCAGATGGCTGAACTTATCGCACGTTCTTGAATACTCACAGGCTCGGGTGCACTAACCCCCAGTTGCATCGCGTCATAGGTGGACCAGCGCGGTGTGGGAATTTCAATCGCTCGCGCGTAGTAAAACGCCTCCTGATCCGGTTCAAATTCGGGGTCGACCCAGAACGTTCTCAGCTCGCTCGCGCCGATGTCATTGGTGTAGGTCGCGCGGGCCACGTCTACCGTGTTACCAACGGATGCGACGGAGCCATCAGCGCGCGGTTCACGATTGCCTGAGAGTGCAACATCAAAAACTTTTTCGTGACTGGCACCGGCTGCATCAACCCAACCCTTGATAATCTGTAATCGATCGAGATTCGCGCCCTCGGGATCTTTTGCTACCCAGAGGGCAAAGCCCGGAACGGGACTGGGTTCTGCGTCAACTTCAGAAGTCGTATTCGGCAGCGATAACTCTCCACCCATGGGTACCCCCAGTGCGTACGCCTGTTCCAATAGATCCGCGCTTTGCATCATCGCCGGGGCATAACTGAAACTACCGAAAAAGCGCAGACTGATGCGCGGGCCAGAGGTGGCGAAAGTCTCCTTTCGCACCAGCGCATCGAACACGGATTCCCTGGTGTTTTCCTCAGACCATACCCCGGCCAAGCCGGCAGAGCCCCAGTCGCGCGAGCGATGTGCGGATCCTGGCAGGAAAATGGACTTGGCCAGTCGCAGACCCGCTGTACCATCCATCAGCGGCAGCTTGCCGTGATGATTATCCTCTTCAACGGAGGAGCTGGCGTTATGGCTATCACTGCTGCCAATGACACCGAAACGATAAGGATTAAAATCCTGTCCGTGGGCAAACTCTATACCGGCGCGCAGCGCATCTCTCGCATAGCTGCCTTGTGCTTTGCCTTTTTCCCCACTGGCACTGAGTAACGTTGATAGCAGTTCGAAGTCCGCAAATTCGTCTTCCGGAGAGAGTAGTGGGTGCGTGTCCGAGGTGCCCTTGATCTGCAGAATCTCACTGATGGGTTCGTTGCGCATGCGTTGCCGGGCGTACTCCGCTGTCATCGGAGTACCATCCGCCTTGGCCCGCTCGTACATCAAGCCATTTGAGACATTGCCATTGTGCGGAATGGCCATGACGGCTTTGCCCGCGGCGCGCTGTTCGTCCAGCGCATCCCACAGGTCCTCGGGGTTACCTGAGTCCAGCGAACTGAAGGGGAGTTC
Source organism: uncultured Halieaceae bacterium (assembly GCA_938074045.1). Taxonomy (GTDB): domain Bacteria; phylum Pseudomonadota; class Gammaproteobacteria; order Pseudomonadales; family Halieaceae; genus CALJGI01. The sequence goes on along the minus strand of CALJGI010000012.1, from coordinate 6,584 downwards.
CGGCACATTGGTGTCCCTATACAGCACGTTGCGGTGCAGGTTTTGTCCTTCTGGCATGGATGTCCACTCATACCCCACCAGGGTGGTAAACACGCCAGGTTCATAGTGTGCATTGGCCGTATCAATCATCAATTGCCAGGCACTTCGTGCGATGGCCAGGGTTTGCGGGGAATTGCTGTACAAGTCGAGGCCCCTCACATTGCGGATGATATTCAGCATGGCAAAGGTCAGCGAGATCGGGGAGTCATTCAGCAGTCGCTCACGCAGGCTTCTTTCTTCCAGACCGAGAACCAATGACTCGTCTACCCGCGCTGCCCCCATGTATTCTGAATGATCGGTGACGGCGGCGAAATCCAGGGGCCTGTCGATACGGATGGGATAGCCGATGCCGTGACCGATTTCTCCGCCCCGGGCAAAGGTATAGGCGTCGTCAGGTGTTGCCTGTACGCCGAGCGTATAGGCGTCCGTGGAGTAGCTGGTGTGGATGTGTAGATCACCCCAGAGAAGATGACGATTCGCCTGGTGCTCCACAGCGGGCTTGGGCGGTGCGGGTATGGCGTTGTCCGGATCAAACTCGGGAAAGAGGGTCGGGTCCTCCACTGGACTACAAGCCGTGATAAAACCGACGATCAGAGTCAGCGTAACTGTTGTCATTGTGTGTTTCATGCAGATGATAGTCTCTCTACGTCTTTTGCCAGCATCGCGGGCCACAAATAGGTATCTATTACGATACGTTTGATTCGATTAACGCAAATACCGACGAACTGGAAGACCTGAGTGGACGTCCTTTTACAGCGTTACCAGAGTGGACCACCAATCTGCTCGTTGAACAAGCGGTAGCTATGGATAATTCCGGCAGGCTTCTATTTCGCGGTGATATGGCCAAGACAGACGAAATTTTCTACTCGATGATGACCAGTGCAGCTGTTTTGATCGCCTCAATGCTGACAGCTATACTAAACCCCACACTTACTATGTAAGCCTGAAGTAGAGTAACTAGAATAGTTATTTGATGAGAGTTAGTCAGGTGGTGGCTGCAGGGATCTATCAGCCACCTGCACTTCGAGGGTTCCAGGTTCATAACTGCAGTTCAGCACAGTGCGATATTCCGTCCGGGAACCACTGACCTTCCAATAACCATTAATTTTGCGGTATTCATCGTGGTACAAGGCGCTTAGCAGAGTCAAGGTATGATCCTGAGTATTTATGTTGCGATAATTCAGTCCCCATACCCCAGTCGCATTTTCGTTGTCGATAATCTCGATTTCCGGATTGGTGCAATGATGCATATCGAGCACGTGGTCGTGACAGCCTTGGGGCACAAAAATGTCGTCTACAAATTCATCCCGGGTTGAACAATGGCCAAAGTAAGACATGTCGATAATGACTTCACCCTCAGCAAAGCAATTTCGCACGGCCTCTGGATCCTGCCTGTCGCAGGCGTTAAGGTATTGTGCCTTGAGCTGTTTGATGGCCTCTATGGCTTCGAGCCGCTCACAGCGGGCTCGAAGATCTGACAGTTCATCCGCGTTCATGGTCGCTCCAATGCGTTATCTGATGCGTTGAAATAGTGTACAGGAAAATTTTATATGACAAGCGAAACGGCTGATTATCTGACACAGCCCACCACCCAGGAACTCGACCACATTCCGGGGGATTACGGTTGGCCATTGTTGGGTAAGGCGATTCCATTCTCCAGGAATCCAATGCAAGTGTGTGAGGAGCATTATCAAAACTACGGTGCGGTCTCTCGCTTTCAGATGGGAAACGAGCGTGTCCTGTTGGCGCTGGGGCCCGAAAATGCACAGGCACTGCATCTGGATTCGGATAGGAATTTCTCCTCTGAAAAAGGGCTGATGCGATTCAAACCGCTTATAGGTGGTAGTCTAATCATGAAGGATTTCGAGGAGCACCGATTCCAGCGACGACTGATGCAGACAGCGTTCAAGAACACCACCATGCGAGAATATGCTCCCGGCATCAACGCGGTGTGTGAACGAAATATCCGGCGCATGGCGGCAGAGAGAGAGTTCCGATTTTTCGGCTACAGCAAGGAAATGCTTCTGCAGATCGCCGCTGAAACCTTCACCGGTGTCGACAGTGAAGGGAAGGAGATCGCACTGCTGACAGGCGCGTTCAACGATTTTGTCAGCGCGTTCGACTTCCTGTTCCCGATTGATCTTCCCGGTTTCAAATTTCATCGCGGTATGCGCGCCAAGACCCAGATCAGTGACTTTATCAGCGGCATGATTGCCGACAAACGTCGTAGTGATGATCAGGATATCCTGGCGCATTTTTGCCGTGAACGAGATGATCAGGGCAACTACTTCAGTGATCGTGACATAGCCGAGAATTTTGTTTTGCTTCTGTTTGCGGCGCAGGACACCACGACGGCATCATTGGTGAATACCTTCTACGAACTCGGCAAACATCCGCAATGGCAGCATCGATTGCGGGAAGAGTCGCAAGCGCTGGGTAAGGAGCAAATTGAATGGGAAGATCTGGAACGGTTACCGAGCTATACCCTGGTGTTTAATGAGGTACAGCGTCTGCATTCCTCCGTGCCACTCTTTCCACGCCGCAGTATCCGGGCCTGTGAGATATCCGGGGTTGAAGTGCCGGCACATACGATGCTGATCAATGCGATCACCTACAATCATCGCATGCCCGAGTGGTGGCAGCAGCCAGAGTTGTTTGACCCGGAACGGTTTGAACGGGGTGAGCACAAGCAGCACGCCTTCCTGTTTCATCCCTTCGGTGGTGGTGCACACAAGTGTATCGGCATGCATTTTGCGCAGTATGTCTACAAGAGCTTTCTGCACCAGGTACTTATGCAGTACGAGATTGTACTCAAGCCGGACTACTCCCCGACGTGGCAATATCTACCGATGCCCAAACCCACGGACAATTTGCCGGTTTCACTCCGGCCTCTAGCTCGCTAGTCACAAAAACGCAGCACATCTCCGCAAATATGCTCCGCACTACCTATCATCCGACTTGATGAAGTTTGCGTACCAAGACTATATACAAATAAGGCTATCGGGAAAAAGAATGCATCTGTTTACCGTGGTGATACTGCTGCTGACGTTGCTATCTGCATGCGGTGGTGGTGGATCGATGAACGGAGGAACCTCCCCGCCCCAGAACACAAGTGAAGAAACCATATTTTCCGAGCTTGCTCCGGAAGACGTTACCGTTATCGCGAACCGCATTTCCTGGGGATCGGGAGACCAACAATTTGGTATTTTGTACCGCCCAGATCATCTAACAAATCCTCTCCCTGTCGTGGTCATGGTTCATGGTGGTTGTTGGTTCAGTCCGTATACACTAGAACTCCAATCCGATTTGTCTGAAGCACTCGCGCGGCGTGGATATGCGGTTTGGAATATAGAGTTTCGGCGACTTGGTAATGGTGGGGATTGGCCCGTTATTTTTTTGGATGTGGCTGAGGCCGCAGATTTCCTGCTTGGCATAGGGGATCAATACAATCTTGATCTGGAGCGCGTAAGCGCAATTGGACACAGCTCCGGAGGGCACTTGGCGCTGTGGCTGGCAGCGAGACCACGCGTACGGAGCGACAGTGTGATCTACTCCCCCAATCCTATACCCATTCGGGGTGTCGTTGGGCTGGGACCAATCACCGATTTGCAATCGTCCATCTGCGCGAATTCGGTCCCCAGACTCATTGCACAGAACACGCTTTCAAGTGCAGCACTATCAATACGTCTGGCCGCAACATCGCCGCGGTCAATGCTCCCAATGGGGGTTGCAACCATTCTTGTCAGCGGCAGTAACGACAGTATTGCGCCACCTGATATAACCCAGGATTATGTTGATGCCGCGATTAAAAGTGGCGACCTGAGTGAACATCTGATTCTGGAAGGTGCCGACCATTTTGACCTATTGGATTCGAATTATATGGACATGAACCTGATGGTTAACAATTTGCTGTTAGTTGAAAGACGTACGCCGGCCAGGTAGTGCAATGCACTGATTGAATCCGTAGTTTCCTGACAATACCATCAGCGTTTGCCGTTTAGTTTCCAGTCATAGCTCATATACTCAATATCGAAGGCCCCACTATTGAGCCTTTCCGCAGCTTCTCTATCGCTAAGGTAGCGAGATATATAGGATTGCACAGATCCTGATGCGGCGACAAAGTCCTCTTCAAACCAGTCGAAAATCTTTGAAATGGTCGCGGTGTTGTTTTCAATGTCAAAACTGTTGCGCGTTGAATCATTGATAAATTCAACAGTGGCGCTATGCAACTGAGCATCCAAGGTTTCCGCCCTGAAAGCCTTATCCTGAAGAATAGGGCAGGATTGACTCGCACACACGATGGCAAAGTGAATACGAGGTTCGTTCAGTGCTCTCAATAGTTCGTGTTCCAGTTGATGCAGGCTGATTTTGCGATCTGAAACAACGTATTTGTCGCGTTTGAAATAAAAATATCTGCCTAGCAGAGTGGACGGTGAACCATCATCCAGGATGCCACGCGCTGCCAGAATATTGTAAGCGTTGATATAAAAAGCGAGTTGCTCGGCATCGGACATTTCATCCGTACTGGTTTCGGCTATTTGCTGCACCAGCGTATCCAGCGCTGTGCTGCCATCCCACTGGCTGTAGTCGACTACACCTCTCGTTACCGCTTTTTCCAACAGCTCGTCCCACAATTCTGTATCGAGGCTGGCGAAAACGGGTGAAGAAACCAGTATTAGAGCGGTGAGAACTAACTTGGGCAGTATTCGATGGTCGAATTCGCTGAACGCTCTGTACATAAAAATTACCCCAGTTATCAATTTATCAAATTTCCGTTTACAGTAGTGGGATGAAACCATACCACTCAGCAATGATGTTGACCGTCTTTTTTATGATTGGTTGTACAACTGGACCAAAAATGCCGACAGCGGGAGCGGCACTGCCTCATTGCGGTGTATTCCCCAATTGTGTAAACAGCGAGAGCGCATACCAGGACCGAAACATCGACCCCATCAAAGCCTCTCGGAGTCAATGGCAGCATTTGAAAGAGAGGTTAAGCCAACACAAAGATTGGATTCTTGTTCTGGAATCCGGCGAATATCTGCACTACGAGGCCACGACGCCATTGATGCGCTTTACTGACGACGTACTCTTGAGGTATGACCACGATAATACGCTGATTCATGTGCGCTCCTCATCCCGACTGGGTATTGGTGACATGGGCGCTAATCGAACGCGAGTTGAGTGGCTGCGTCAGTTGACAGAAGCTGGTCGATAAACGCCGATATCCATCGAAAGCGTTAATCTACCCATTAGTTTGCCGGCAAGACTGCGCCTGCAAGCAGACGAGTATAGTCGGGTAGGTCGGCCGCCGTCGGTAGATACAAAGAACATTTTATATTGACATAAATAATGTCATTAGGATATGTTGCGGCTCTGTTCTATACACAGAGAAGCTGAATGAAAACTCGGTTAACAGAATTACTGGGCATCGATACGCCCATCGTCTGCGGTGGCATGATGCGGGTGGGCACCGCCGACCTTGCGGCGGCCGCTTCCAATGCAGGCGCCCTCGGCGTGATGACAGCACTCACCCAGCCTACACCTGACGGTCTGGAGGCAGAGATCGCTCGCTGCCGTTCCCTGACGGCGAAACCCTTCGCCGTCAATCTTACCGTGGGTGTCGTTGCCAGCGAGATCAGCTATGACGACTACGTGGACGTCATCATCAAGAGCGGTGTGAAGATTGTCGAGACAGCCGGTCGCAGCCCTGAACCATTTATGGATCGCTTCAAGGAATCGGGTATCAAGGTTGTTCATAAATGTGTGGCGGTGCGCCACGCCCTCAAGGCCGAGCGCATCGGTGTCGACGTGGTCAGTATCGATGGCTTTGAGTGTGCCGGTCACCCCGGCGAGCAGGATGTGGGTGGCCTGGTGTTGTTTCCCGCGGCTACCCAGGCGCTAAAGATTCCGGTACTGGCTTCTGGTGGTATCGCTGACGGTCGCGGCCTGGCGGCGGCGCTGTCTCTGGGCTGTGAGGGTATCAATATGGGTACCCGATTCCTGGTGACCCAGGAAGCACCCATTCATGAGGGGATCAAGCAGAGAGTGGTGGAGATGGACGAGAATCAGACTCGCCTTATTTTCCGCACCTATAAGAATACGGCGCGGGTCTATCGCAATGGCGTCGCAGATGAAGTCGCGGCGATCGAAGCGAACGGTGGAGATTTCGGCCAGGTGCATCACCTGGTGTCCGGTGCTAACCAGGAAAAAGCCTGGAGCACAGGTGATATTGAAGCGGGCATGGTTACGGTTGGCATGTGTGGTGGCCTGATCAACGATATCCCCACTTGTGAAGAACTGGTCAACAACATTGTTTCTGATGCAGAAGACATTATACGCAGCCGCCTGGCAGGTATTGTCGCGGCTTGAATCTCTTGAGGAACATCCATGAAAAAGTTACTTACTGTACGTCGTCAGCTAACTTGGCACCATTCGACTCAATTTTTAAGAGACACTTTTCTGCCGGTTGCTTCTCCAGTTTAACCTGCCAGTTGCAGGTTGTGTAATTTCCGCTGGCTCAACGTGCGGGATTTGATAATCGC
>CALJGI010000011.1 GCA_938074045.1 uncultured Halieaceae bacterium | reverse complement strand
GCGATTATCAAATCCCGCACGTTGAGCCAGCGGAAATTACACAACCTGCAACTGGCAGGTTAAACTGGAGAAGCAACCGGCAGAAAAGTGTCTCTTAAAAATTGAGTCGAATGGTGCCAAGTTAGCTGACGACGTACAGTAGCTAGCCATTATTAGCGCGACTGGATAACAAGAAAGCATCTCAAGAGCCGGGTTTTAACGTATGTAGGGCATGCCCATGCACCATATGGAGCCGTAGAGCCGGGCATTGCCCCACAGCAGATGGGTAACCAGCAGTAGTCTTGGTTCGCAATGGTAGTTTGAGGCCGTCGCTATTGGTCGAGAACTGGTCGAAGTGTCCTGAATTGCGCTTCCAGGAAAGTTGGAAAGGCGGACTGGTAGTTACAGTGGGGTTACATTATCAAGGAGTCTTCACCCAATAATATTTATTGTGGGCTTCAATCTACTGATTTAAAAGAATTTAATGGTAGCTACGGGTGGACTTGAACCACCGACCCCAGCATTATGAATGCTGTGCTCTAACCAGCTGAGCTACGTAGCCACGAAGCACGGGGAGACCCCCGGTTGAGAGGCGCGCATTTTCCAGAATCTCGTCTGGCAAGTCAAGTATTGCGAAGGCCACATTGTACCGATCTTGCCGCGCGGTCGACTGCTCCTTACTGGTCAGCAGTCAGGGGTGTATCTGCTTCCGTTGCGACGCTTGCCATCACGTGTTCTGCAAAACCGTGGCCAGCTTCGGCGTAGAGGTTGAATGCAATATGCCCTCGTTCTGTCAGTTCGGCGAGTTCATCCGGATAGCGGGCCACCACAGCGATTCTGCCTTGATAGCCCAGGCTTTCCACCATGTCGCAAACATCCATATTTTCGTTATGGTTGGTCAGGCTAACCAGAATCAAATCCAGTTGATCGAGTTTCAACTGTTGCCAGAAATCCTGGTCACTGGCGTCTCCTCTCACGACCCGGTAGCCACGTTCCTGCAGTAGAGGTAGCTTGGTGACGTTTTCCTCAACTCCCAATACTGTGTCCCCATGAATCTCTCGCAGATATTCATAGGCACCACTACCCACTCTGCCCATTCCGAGAATCACAATACTGGTCTCCCCGATATCTAGAGGTGTTTCCTCGGGTAAACGACCGGCGCGTTCAAAGCGGCACAAAAAATTCCCGTAACGGTGGTAGAGCCAGTGTGCTCTGGCGTTGATGGGCACGGTGAGGAGAAATGACAGCGAAAGCGCCAGGGCGATAGTGATCAGCCATTCCTGTGACAGCAGTCCCGCCTGGACTGCCATCACGCCCACCACCAGGCCGAATTCACTGTAGTTGTGAAGTGCCAGCGAGGCGAGTAGGGAGGTCCGGGCGCGTAGCTTGAGTCCAACCATCATAAAAAAGAACAACAACGGCTTGATCACGCATAGCACAGCCAGAATGGCGGCGATGATGATCATGTCCACCCCAGGCAAGCCACCCAGCCCAATGCTCAGGAAGAAGCCGATCAAAAACAGATCTTTCAGATTAAACAGGCTTTTTGCCAACTCATTGGCTTTGAGGTGGCCGGCCAGCAGCACACCCATGGCCAGGGCACCCAGATCACCTTTGAGATTAAAGACCTCGAACAGGGCGTAGCCGCCGAATGCCATGGCGAAGCCGTACAGTATTAGTAACTCATCGTGCCCGCAGAATTTCATCAGGCGAATAAACAGGGGGCGGCAGGGAATCAGTAGCAATAGCAGTAGCCCGCTGAGCAGTGGCGGTTCTCCCTTCATCATGGAGAGATAAACCACGGCGGCCATGTCCTGCATGATCAATATGCCAATGGTGATGCGTGCATGAATCGAGGCAGTTTCTCCGCGCTCTTCGAAGACTTTTACCGCCAATACGGTGCTGGAGAAAGACAATGCAAAGGCAATGGTCCACATGGCGGCGGGTTCTAGCGTGCTGAATGCCACCACGAATGGCGCTACCAGGGAAATCACGGCCACGCCCAGAACAACCGACACGGCCATGTGCGCTGTGGCAACCCCCCATACCTGAACGGCCGCCAGCTCACGCAGGTTCAGTTTGAGACCAATGCTGAACAGCAGCAGCGTTACGCCTGCGGTGGATAAGTTCTGGACGATATCACCGGCCTGAATATCGAGACCACTTAGAAGGAACCCGGAAAGTATGTAGCCCAACAGGGGAGGGTAGCCCAATCGCTTGGAGGTCAGTCCAGCGGCCAGGGCGAGAAGTATGATAATCGGGTCTATCATCGGATGATCTGCATGCCCGGTCTGCTACTGGCGGATTTAACGGGGCCTGAACTGCGCCGTCGAGAGGCGCGAATTTTGGCGATTTTACGAATTCAAGTCAATGCCGCCAGGCTGGACTGGGCGCATTGAAGATGGAAGAGGGGGCTGCCCTATTCGGTTCCCTCGTCGGGTATCTGAAACAAAGCGCCCAAATTGATGGTGCAATGGACGGCAGGATCCTGTATATCCCGCTGATTAGCGGGGTTCCCTGGGTTCAGGTTGATGCGGTATCGTCGGGCGGAAACAGTACCAGCGTATTGATAAAGGCAATAATTTGCTGTTGTGCGTGCGGGGCCAGTCTCTCGGAGGCCTGCTTACTTTGCCTCGCTTGACCATCATTGCGGCGTATGACCGCGTCCAGATTAATACTGTGCCCAATGTTGTTCAGATTGATTTCATGCCGACGTTTTCGCGCTATCCTGCCCCGCAGGCACGAGTTGTCGGAAACTTGGCTATTTATTGCATATTTGCCGGTATCAGACGTTAAAGCGGAAATGGATGACATCGCCGTCCGCAACCCGGTACTCCTTACCCTCCAGGCGCCAGCGCCCGGCGTCTTTTGCGCCCTGTTCACCGTTGTTTGCGATGAAATCGTCATAGCCAATGACTTCGGCTCTAATAAAGCCTTTTTCAAAATCGGTGTGGATTATGCCGGCTGCCTGTGGGGCTGTAGCGCCAACGCGCACGGTCCATGCACGAACTTCTTTCTCACCGGCGGTAAAGTAGGTATGCAGATTGAGCAATTGGTAGCCAGCGCGAATAACGCGGTCCAGGCCCGGCTCTTCAAAACCGAGTTCAGCCAGAAATTCCGCGCGCTCTTCGCTGTCCAGCTCGGCAATTTCCGCTTCCAGCTTATTGCAGATAACTACCACGGTTGCACCTTCGGCGGCGGCAATAGCCTGCACCTGGTCCAATAGTGGATTATTTTCGAAACCTTCTTCATCCACATTCGCGATGTACATGGTGGGCTTGGTGGTCAATAGATGGAGTTGTCGTACCAGCTCTGTCTCACGTTCGCTGAATTCAAGTGCCCGTATGGGTTTTGCTTCATTCAGCGTGGGTAGTAGCCGGTCCTCTAGCAGCGCTTTCATGGCGATGGCATCCTTGTCGCCACCTTTGGCTGTGCGGATCACCTTCTGCAGCTGTCTCTCACAGCTTTCAAGATCCGCTAGCGCCAGTTCCGTGTTGATGATCTCAATGTCCGCGGCCGGGTTTATCTGATTCGACACGTGGATGACGTTTTCATCTTCGAAACATCTGACCACGTGGGCGATGGCGTCGGTTTCCCGAATGTTGGCCAGGAACTGGTTGCCCAACCCTTCACCTTTGGATGCGCCAGCCACCAGCCCGGCGATGTCGACAAATTCCATGGTGGTGGCGATGGTTTTGTGTGGTTGCACTATCGCGGCAATTTTGTCTTGCCTGGGATCGGGTACAGGTACGATGCCCGCGTTGGGCTCAATGGTGCAGAAGGGGAAATTTTCCGCATCTATACCGGCTTGGGTGAGGGCGTTGAATAGTGTTGACTTGCCCACGTTGGGCAGACCGACGATACCGCAGTTAAAACCCATCTTAATACTCCTTGGTGCTCTCTCGGCTCTTTGCTTTCAGCATTATTCGTGCCTCGTGGCAGAATGAAGCTCGGTGGTGGCATTGGCCCAATCGCCGGCTACGACTTGTGGTAATACTCGCAGCGCACAAGTGGCCGCCTCTTCTATTCGAGCGCTTTCGATACTCGATGCTTTCCTGAGGACGTATCCTGTGACCTCCTTGGCACTGCCGGGATGCCCTATACCAACGCGTAGCCTGCTGAAGGAAGCGTCGTTGCCGAGAGCTTTGATTATGTCGCGTAGGCCATTGTGTCCACCGTGGCCGCCGCCGTGTTTAAAGCGTGCAACGCCCGGTGGCAGATCGAGCTCGTCGTGAACGACAAGCAGCGAAGTCACCGGGAATTTATAGAAATTGAGCATCGCCGCGACCGCCTGGCCGCTGCGATTCATGTAGGTATCAGGAACCAGCAGGCGTACATCTTTGCCCGCAAGGTTTACCCGGGCGCAGCGTCCAAAAAACCGTGATTCGCTGGTCAATGCCGTGCCGCAGTCACGGGCAATCGCAGACACAAGATCTGCCCCCGCATTGTGGCGGGTGCCGTCATACTGCTGGCCTGGATTTCCCAGGCCAGCAATCAGTTTCACTTGGTCTGTCATGACGCCCGCTCAGGGGGCGCGAAGCGGTCCCGCAGGACTTAGTCTTCGCTTTCGCCTTCGTCAGCGGCGTTGTCGGCATCATCAGCCTCGCCATCATCAGCATCTGCATCTGCATCTACATCGTCGAGGTCGTCGTCTGAGCCGCCGCGTGCCTGTTGTACGCTGGCAACGGGTAGATCATGATCTTCACCGTGTGACAGAGCGACACTTTCTACCCCTTCAGGCAGTTGCAGGTCACTGATATGGATGATCTGACCGGCGGTCACTGTGCCCATATCGAACTCAATGTACTCTGGCAGATCGGCGGGAAGACACTGTATTTCCAGCTCAGTGATGCTGTGGGTGATAACACCGCCTTCCATCTTGACGCCCACACAGCTGTCTTCGTTGGTGAAGTGCAGCGGTACGCGTACGGTAATTTTGACGTCTTCGCTTACCCGCAGAAAGTCAGCGTGCATTACCGTTTCTTTGGCAGGATGTCGTTGCAGGTCTTTCAGTACCGCTTTTTGCTGCTTGTCCTCAACCTGTATGGTGAGAATCTGTGAGTAAAAAGCCTCATTTTCCAGGGACTTGGTCAGATCCTTGCGTGACAGAGTCAGCGCGACGGGATCAACACCGCCCCCGTAGAGAATGGCGGGTACTTTACCGTGCAGACGACGAAGGCGGCGGCTCGAACCTTTCCCCAGGTCGCTGCGTATTTCAGCTTCTATTACAAATGTGTCAGACATGGTCTGGACTCCTTTGTGTTAACACCCAACGACCTTCGACCGGTACGTGGAGTGGGTTGGTGTTTGCAATGTTTATTGAAACATTGCGCTCAGTGATTCTTCATTACTCACGCGACGCATGGCTTCCGCCAGCAGTCGGGAAATCGTCAGTTGACGAATGCAACCGCAGTTTTCCGCTTCTTCGCTCAGAGGGATGGAGTCGGCGACCACCAATTCATCCAGTGACGAATTGGAAATTGTGTCTATGGCATTGCCGGACAGCACCGCGTGGGTGCAGTAAGCCACTACTTTCGCAGCCCCCTTTGTCTTTAGCGCATCGGCGGCTTTGCACAGCGTTCCGGCCGTATCCACCATGTCATCTACTACCAGGCATGTACGCCCATCAACATCACCGATGATGTTCATCACCTGGGCCTCGTTTGCCTTGGGTCGACGTTTGTCAATGATCGCCAGATCGGCATCGTCTAACTGTTTCGCGATAGCTCTTGCCCTGACCACACCACCGATGTCTGGCGAGACTACCATCAGGTTATCGTAGCGACTGCGAACAATGTCATCATTCAGCACTGGCGATGCATATACGTTGTCCACCGGGCAAGTGAAAAAGCCCTGAATCTGTTCTGCGTGCAAATCGAGGGTCAATACCCGGTCAACACCGGCGCCTACCATCATGTCAGCCACAACCTTGGCGCTGATGGGTACCCGTACGGAGCGCACCCGGCGATCCTGCCTGCCATAGCCGAAATAAGGCACTACGGCTGTGATCCGGTTGGCCGAGGCGCGCTTTAGCGCGTCGATCATCAGTATCAGTTCCATCAAATTGTCATTGGTCGGTTGGCAAGTGGACTGCAACACAAATACGTCCTTACCGCGCACGTTCTCGTTCAGTTCAACGTTTATTTCACCATCGCTGAATTTTCCGACCTTCGCATTGCCCATGGGCAGATTGAGGATGCGAACAACTTTCTCGGAGAGGGTACGGTTGGCGTTACCGGTGAACACCATCATTTTGGCAGACACGTTTTTTATCCTCTGCTACTGGCGAATGTGGATTGCCGCGGCTCCGGCGTCAATATCCATGAAAAAATGGCTGGGGTGGGAGGATTCGAACCTCCGAATGCTGGGATCAAAACCCAGTGCCTTGCCGCTTGGCGACACCCCAATAATTCTATATAGCTGATCTATTTCAGCTCCAACTGATTATGCACCGGAGAGCGATTTACCCCGCGGGCTACAAATGCCTGTATATGTGGTGGCACTTGACTGTATACACTATCAGCCTGTTGCCTTTCATCAAAGGCCGCAAACACGCAGGCTCCGGTGCCCGTCAGGCGTGCTTCCGCGTGGTTCTGTAGCCAATCAAGTGCGTCTCGCACTGCGGGGTAAAGCCTCTTCACGACCGGTTCACAGTCGTTGTGACCACCCTGCTCAAAAAAGGCCGCTATTCTGAGGGGCGTGGTGTTGCGTGTCAATTCTTGGTTACTAAATATTTGCCCTGTTGCAACAGTGCATGAGGGTTTAAGAACCAGGTACCAGCGTTCGTTGAGGGCAACTGACGTTAGTTTGTCGCCAATACCCTCGGCCCAGGAACTTTGCCCGTGCACAAATACCGGGATATCTGCTCCCAGAGTCGCCCCCAGTTCTGCCAGTTTCCCTTTATCCAGCTGCAGTTTCCAGAGGTGGTTGAGCACAAGTAAGGTGGTCGCTGCATTGGAACTGCCACCCCCCAATCCGCCGCCGTGGGGGATGTTTTTTTCGATCATGATACTGATGCCTGCGCTGTACCCGCTGTATTGCCTCAGGGTCTCGGCGGCGTGGTATACAAGGTTGTCGCGCTCAGGTATGTCCAAACCTTCGCAGTGCACCTCGAAGACCCTGTCCCGACGAGGCCTGAATTCCATATAGTCGCCAAACTCCAGCAGCTGAAACAGGGTCTGTAATTCGTGATACCCATCGGCGCGGCGGCCGGTAATATGCAGGAAGAGGTTGAGCTTGGCCGGGGACAGGCAGCGCAGTACCTCACTCATGATGATTTATCCCCGCTGGACCAGTTCAGGATTCTCAGCCGTGCCCGGTAGTTGTCCCGTGTTAATTCCAGTGTGCTGGGCAATACATAGGTTCCATTGCCAATGTTCCGGAGTTGATGATCTTTCCATGTGAGTGTCCAGCCATCCTGCTTTGCTGCGATCAGGTGGTTGTCCTGACGCTGCTCTTTGGTCGGCGCGGGCAGTGGTGCCGTCAGGCCACGTAACCAGTACTGCAGGTCTGCCAGGGGCATACCCCAGCCTACTTCACGCAGTAATGCTGCGCGGGCCTCTGTGTGGTCAACTGGATCACCACCACGAGAAACTGACTCCAGTTCCCCATTTCGCCCCACCATGCGGACTTTTCCAATACCCAGAGGGCCGCTCATCTCAATATCAAACCGGGAACCCGTTTGTTGCCATACAAAGCGCATGTTGTGGGCTGCCTCAGGTCCTCTCAAGGCCATTTTTCCCTGCATACTCCACTGTTCTAGTGAATCCGTAGATCGCTGGGTTTGTGCATCCTCGACAGCGGGCATTGGGGCGCAGGCCGCCAGTAGCAGACTCAGGATGAAGAGAGTTATCCAGTGGTGTAGGGAAGACACAGTTGTCCGCTCAGTCACCCGCCGGGATATCCCCCGGGCTCAGACGTTTTAGTACATCCAGTAAGACGTTGTGATCCGGGTGTTGCGACAATGATTCTCGCCATATGTCTCTGGCGGATTCCTGTTCTCCCAGCGCCCATAACACCTCGCCCAGATGGGCGGCCACCTCGGGGTCGGGAAATGCATCGAATGCCCGCTGGAGATAGTCCAGTGCGGTATCCAGCTCGCCGAGACGAAACTTTACCCAGCCCATACTGTCCAGAATTGCCGGTTCACCGGGGTTGAGCTCCAGTGCCCGAGCGATAAGGTCCAGTGCTTCGTCATATCGTTCGGTCAGGTTGGCCAGGGTGTAGCCCAGCGCATTCAGCGCGGTCGAGTTATCGGGATCGGCAGCCAGTATGGTGCGCAAATCCTGCTCCATAGTCTCCAGGTTGCGGGTTTTTTCACTCAACATGGACCGTGCATAAAGCAGGGAGACATTACCTGGCAACTGCTCCAGACCGCGGTTCAGAGCTTCTGTGCTGCGCTCCAGAGCCTGAACTTGCCCTAGAGAATCAGCTTCCAGGAGGAAGATGGATTCACTGAATCCAGGGTAGCGACTGCGCAACTTATCGAAATGCGCTGCGTGCGCTGCAAAATCCTGTTCGGCCAGCAGCAGTGAGGCGACTCGCCTGTGTGCCGCCTGAAAATCCGGCCCGGCCATGACTTTTGCATAGTGGGAGACAGCCTGACGGGTGTCGCCAGCGGTCTCATGAATTCGACCGAGATAAAAATTGGCTTCGTTGTGGCGCCCGTCTAGCGTCAGCAGGCGCTCAAATTCCGCTTTCGCCCGCACGTCGTCGCCCAGTTCCCGGGACACGAGGGCAGTAGAGTATAAAAGGTTCGCATCCCGCGGGGCGGCATCCACCAGAATATCGAATTGTTGCCTCGCGGCTTCCAGATCGCTGCGCGTCAGCAGACGGGCATATTGCAAGCGAAGCTTGGAATCCTCCGGGTTGCTGGCAATGGCGGCTTGCAAACGCTGGAATGCGTCTTCCTTGTGCCCCATAAGCTGTCTGATCTGGGCTTCCAGCACGATAGCCTGCTTTTGCTCGGCGTCTATTGCGAAGACCTCTCGCACCTGATCCAGAGCTGAGTCGTACTCTTTCTTGTGCTGTAGCAATATGGCCCGGCTCAACATGACCTCGGTGTTGTCGGCGTACTGTTTCGCCAGACCGTTAAGAGTCTCCAGCAATCGATCGGTCTGCTGATCACCCCGTCGCGTCGCGGCCACTGCAAGAGCAGTAAAGTTCGCACGTCCCCCAGCGGCTAATACTTCCGCCAAGTGTGGTGCTGCTGCTACCGGGTCTCCCGCCTGTGCGAGCAGGTTGCCGAGGGTAAGCCGAGCATCCTGATTATCCGGCTCCACCTCAACCCACAATAATGCGGCCTGCAGGGCGGCCTTGTCATTGTTCAGGTATTGCGCCAGGCGCGTGGTGTGGGCGCTGATGCTTGGGTCGCGCAGCACGTTGGACTGGGTGAGATAGGTGTCCAGCGCCAGGTCGAGTTGTTCTCGCCGCAGGGCGAATTCCGCCACCAGCAGAGGCAGCAGGCTGTCGTCCGGTATGGGTCGTGTAGGTGTCACCACAACCTCGCTGACAGGTGGCTTGACCGACGGGGTCGGCTCCACCTCTAACTGGGCAGGTGGCGGGGTGGAGGTGGCACATGCTGCGATTGCGACACTGAGGAAGGCCGAAATCAAAGGTGTTGTAAGTTTATGTTTCATTAACCCAATCGTCTGAGAGTGGCTGTCAACCGCACATCGAATCCAGGATGTGGTCGTTGCGAGGATCGTGTTAGAGTACCAAATAACAGACCACCCATGCATCAGCGCCACTAAATTGCTAAAATCGCCACCCTTTTGGAACGTGGTGGCATCGTTTGGTTCAGCCGTCCTGCGATTAACAGGCTTCGCTTCATACAGAATGAATCTTTTCGCTCTGGGAATTAACCATAACTCCGCTTCGGTGGATGTGCGCGAGCGTGTGGCATTTGCCCCGGAACAGATGACCGAGGCGCTCAGCGATGCCAGTGCAGCTCTCGGGGGAGCTGAAGTGTTGATTCTCTCGACCTGCAATCGCACCGAATTGGTGTTTTCTCCACAAACCACGAAAGTTGACCTGGCTGAAGTGAGCCTGGGCTGGCTTGCCGCTTATCACCATCTGCCTATTGCTGATTTGCAGCAATGTATTTACATACACCAGGGTGAAAAAGTATTGCGCCACCTTATTGAGGTGGCCAGTGGGTTGGATTCCATGGTGTTGGGGGAACCCCAGATTCTGGGACAGATGAAGTCCGCCTATGCCGTCGCGCAGGAGGCAGGCACCATCGGTGTGGCTTTCTCGCGTCTGCTTCCACGTGTATTTTCGGTGGCCAAACAGGTTCGCACCGATACCGCCATTGGTGAAAACCCGGTTTCCGTGGCCTATGCAGCGGTTGATCTCGCCGGCCATATTTTTACCGAACTCTCCGGGGCACGGGCACTGTTGGTAGGGGCGGGGGAAACCATCGAGCTGGTCGCCCGCCATCTTGCCAATCAGGGTGTATCCAGAATTGTGGTGGCCAACCGCACCCTGGGACACGCCCGCGAACTCGCGCAGGGTTTTGGGGCAGAGGCAGTTCTGCTCTCAGATATTCCCGACTTGTTGGTAGATTCGGACATTGTTATCTCATCCACAGCAAGCCAACTGCCCATTCTTGGCAAGGGCGCTGTGGAGCGCGCGCTGCGGGTGCGCATGCACAAACCCATATTGATGATTGATCTCGCTGTACCCCGAGACATAGAGCCACAGGTGGGTGAACTCAACGACGTCTATCTTTACAGCGTAGATGATTTGCGCGGTATTGTGGACTCCAATCTGCAAACGCGGCAGGACGAAGCGCGTAAGGCGGACGTCATCATTGACCAGGGCGTGACTGCCTATCAGCAAGAGCTGCGTAGCCTGGGCGCTGTGGATACGGTCAGGGCCTATCGGCAGAATGCCGAAACAACCCGGGATAGAGAGCTGGAGATGGCTCTGCGTCTGCTGGATCGGGGCGAACCCGCGGACAAGGTACTGGCATCGTTTGCACGCGGCCTGACCAATAAACTGATACATCATCCCAGTCGGGAACTGAAACGTGCCTCTGCCGCTGGTGATGCGGAAGCGATTGCTCTGGGACGCCGATTGCTGGGCGTGGATACTGTCGCAGAAGACAAGGAAGAACCGGGAACCGAATGAAAGCCTCGATATTGGAAAAATTACAGCATCTTACCGAGCGCTATGAGGAGTTGGGCGCGCTGCTCAGTGACCCGGAGATCATTGGCGATCAAAATCGATTTCGGGAGCTGTCTCGCGAGTACGCCGAGGTGGAGCCGGTGGTGAAGTGCTTTGCCGAGTACCAACAGGTGCAACAGGACATCGACGAGGCGCGCATGTTGCTGGATGACGGGGACGCCGATATGCGTGCCATGGCGGAAGAGGAAATGGCCGCCGCCGGACAGCGCAGCGAGACGCTGTCTGGCGAATTGCAGCGACTTTTACTGCCCCGCGATCCACACGATGCCCGCAATGTATTCCTGGAGATCAGGGCCGGTACCGGCGGCGACGAGGCTGCCATTTTTTCCGGAGATCTATTCCGCATGTACAGTCGCTACGCTGAAAACCGCGGCTGGAAGATTGAAATACTCAGTGAGCGTCCCGGGGATCATGGTGGCTACAAGGAGATCATCACCCGGGTTTCTGGAAAGGACGTTTACGCCCAACTGAAGTTTGAAAGCGGCGCGCACAGGGTACAGCGGGTACCGGAGACGGAGTCGCAGGGGCGCATTCATACCTCTGCCTGTACCGTTGCCATTCTGCTGGAGCCGGATGCAGTGGATGAAATAGAGATCAGCAAAGCTGATTTGCGCGAGGACACTTTCAGGGCGAGCGGCGCGGGTGGTCAGCACGTCAATAAAACGGATTCCGCTATCCGGCTCACCCACCTCCCCAGCGGTATTGTTGTCGAATGTCAGGACGAACGCTCCCAGCACAAGAACCGCGCGCGGGCTTTGGCCTTGTTGCAGGCGCGATTGCTGACCGGCGCCCGGGACAAACAGGAGCAGGAGCAGGCGGATGAGCGGCGCAGTCTGGTGGGTACCGGGGATCGCTCGGATCGTATCAGGACCTACAACTTTCCCCAGGGTCGGTTAACAGATCACCGAATCAATCTCACGCTCTATAAATTATCCGAGGTCATGCAGGGTGATCTCGATACGGTCATTGAACCGCTGCGTCAGGAACATCAGGCCGACCTATTGACGGCGCTGGCTGAGGAAGCATGAGCACCATTCGTGAACTGCTGGCCGAAGCGGGTGATTTGGGCAGTGACAGTTCACGACTTGATGCTGAAGTTCTGTTGGCTGATGGCCTGCAAAAGCCCCGCAGCTTTCTCTATGCCTGGCCTGAACAGTACGTAGATGCGGTTGTGTCGCAGCGTTATCGGGATCAGCTGGAGAGACGACGCCGGGGCGAGCCGATTGCCTACCTCATTGGGCGCAGGGAATTCTGGTCACTGTCGTTACATGTTGATCAGCACACGCTGATTCCGCGTCCGGCAACCGAATTGCTGGTGCAATGGAGTCTGGAGCTGGATCTGCCGGGTGAAGCTGTGGTGATGGATCTTGGTACGGGGAGTGGTGCCATCGCCCTGGCGCTGGCGTCGGAAAAACCCACGTGGAGGGTCTATGGGAGTGATATCAGTCCAGGGGCCCTCGCGGTCGCTCGAAAAAACGCACAGACGCACCAGTTCAATAAAGTCACATTTGTGGAGGGTGACTGGCTGTCTGAAACTGAAATGATGAACTTTGATCTTATCGTCAGTAATCCCCCTTATATTGCGGATGGAGATGTACACCTGCAACAGGGAGATTTGCGCTTTGAACCGCAGCAGGCACTGGTGTCGGGCGCAGAGGGGTTGGACGATATTGCCGTCATTGCGAAGCAGGCGGCTCACCACATGGCGAACAATGGTTGGTTGTTAATAGAGCATGGTGCGACCCAGGGGACCTCTGTGCGCCAATTGTTCTTGTCGGCGGGGTTTGAGAATATCAGTACCCGAGAGGACGCCGATGGCTTGCCGCGGGTAACGGGCGGCAATTGGAACGGGGTGCCACGTGATGAACGATGAGCAATTGCTGCGCTACAGCCGGCACATCATGTTGGAAGGTTGGGACATAGAAGGACAGGAACGTGTCATGGCAGCGCGTGTGTTGCTGGTTGGGGTCGGAGGACTGGGCAGCCCAATCGCCCTGTATCTTGCTGCAGCTGGAGTAGGTGAATTGGTGCTGGTGGATGATGACACGGTTGAATTGAGTAACCTGCAACGGCAGATTGCGCACAATGAGCAGTACCTCGGTAAGCCAAAAGTTGAGTCCGCTCAGGCGGGTGTGGCCGCGTTAAACCATGAAGTCAAAGTATCTTATATAGTGAGTCGGTTGCAGGGGGATGAGCTGTATGCCGCCGTCGAGGCTGCCGATATTGTCGTAGACGCCAGTGATAATTTTACTACCCGCTTCGCTTTGAATCGCGCGGCCTTCAGTCTGGGCAAACCGCTGGTGTCGGGTGCAGCAATCCGCAGCGAAGGGCAGATATCTGTATTTGACGGTTCCTATGCCGATTGTCCCTGTTACCAGTGTTTGTATAAGGAAGTACCGGATGAATCCCTCAGTTGCTCCGAGAGTGGCGTTCTGGGGCCGATGGTCGGTGTTATTGGGTCCCTGCAGGCGCTGGAAACTCTCAAGGTGATCAGCGGGTATGGCGTGCCATTACGAGGGCGGTTGATGGTTGTTGATGCATGGGGTATGGAGGTACGAACCCTGACATTGCCCAAGCGCGAGGGTTGTCCGGTCTGCGGATGAGGGCCGGCAACTTTAATAGAAAAGCGTTGTCAGACGTTGCAAGCGGCGACCAGCGCCATGGGAATTCGTTCTGGTAGCAAATTGGAGGGAGAATCTTATGCAGAAGTTAGTTGGCCTGTTTTACACAGTGCACGGCGGTCTTTTCGGCAAGTTAAAGTACCTTGACGGTGTGGCATTGCTGGCCCTGCGGCTGTATCTGGTGCCGGTTTTCTGGATGGCGGGGACCAACAAACTGAGTGGCTTTGATGGAGTTGTCGAATGGTTTGGCAACGGCGACTGGGGCCTTGGTTTGCCCTTTCCAACATTGATGGCCTACCTCGCAACTTACACAGAAGTTATCGGGGCGATTCTACTCTTGCTGGGCCTGGCTACGCGTTGGATTGCAGTTCCGCTGATGGTCACGATGATTGTGGCGATGGTGTCGGTGCACGGCGAGAATGGCTGGGCTGCTATCGCTGATTCAGCGTCGGAAGATGTGGCTGTCCGCCTCGATCGCGCGCGTTCCATTCTGCAGGAGCACAGTAACTACAGCTGGCTGACTGAAAAGGGAAACATTGTCATCCTCAACAATGGGATTGAATTTGCTGCCACCTATTTTGTGATGCTGCTCACTTTGTTTTTCTACGGCGGCGGCAGATACCTCAGCCTGGATCACTGGTTAGACAGGTTTCTTAAACCCAAAGACAGAAATTGACGGATTGAAATGGATGGCATTAGCGCTGGCGGCGACTCTGCCCGGCAGCGCGGGTCTTTTACCGGGGAATGGTGTTAGAATGGCGCGCCTTTTGCCAGCAGCCATGGATACAAGCGGACTTGATAAAGCAATTATTTTCCAAAGGTGAGGGTAATACCCCCACGCAATCGATTGATCCCGTAAGGAACAAACAGCCCACCGAGCACGGTGTTGAACGTGGCGGAAAAACCCGGCGTAGTAAAAAGCAGGGTGCCGGCGATGCAGTCACTACCTGGACGGCGGCGGATTTTAAGGTACCTGAAAAACAAGGTGAGACCCGTTTTCACGATCTCGGTCTGCTCGACACGGTCATGCACGGGATTGCCGACCTCGGCTTTCATTATTGCTCTCCCATCCAGGCCGCAGCGCTACCCTTTACACTGCGTGGACACGATGCCATCGGGAAGGCACAGACGGGAACTGGTAAAACCGCAGCGTTTCTTATAACCATCATAAATGACTTGTTGCGTAACCCGATAGAGGAAGAGCGCTTCCTTGGTGAAGCACGGGCGCTGATTATTGCCCCTACCCGCGAACTGGTTATGCAGATCGCAGAAGATGCCAAGGATCTAAATAAGCACACCGGATTAAGTGTCGTCACACTGATAGGCGGTATGGACTATCAAAAACAGCTAAATCGCGTACAAAGCCAACTGGTGGATATCGTTGTGGCAACACCGGGTCGGCTATTGGACTTTCAGGGTCGGGGTGATATTCATCTGGATCAGGTCGAGATACTGGTTCTGGATGAAGCCGACCGCATGCTGGATATGGGCTTTATACCTCAGGTCAAACGCATTGTGCGGGCGACGCCTCCCAAGGAAAATCGGCAGACGCTTTTGTTCAGTGCGACCTTTACCCCTGACATCATCAATCTTGCTCAGCAGTGGACCAGTGATCCGCATGTGGTGGAAATCGAGCCCGAGCATGTGGCGGCGGACGCGGTGGACCAGAAGGTCTTTATGTGTACCGCTGAAGAGCGCTTTCGCGTATTGACCAATGTCCTGCGTGGCGGTGATGCTGATACGGTTATTGTATTTGCCAATCGACGGGACCAGGTTCGTCGTTTGCACGAGCGGCTGCGCAAGGCTGGTTTTAATGCGGGTATATTGTCAGGTGAAATTCCTCAGAACAAGCGCACCAAGACGCTGGAAATGTTTCGCGAAGGCAAAATTCAGGTTCTGGTGGCAACTGATGTGGCCGGCAGGGGTATACACGTGGATGGCGTCAGCCATGTAGTGAATTTTAATTTACCCGAAGATCCCGAAGATTATGTGCATCGGATTGGTCGCACCGGTCGTGCCGGGGCTACCGGTATCTCGATCAGTTTTGCCAGTGAAGATGATGCCTTTTTGCTGCCCGATATCGAGGATTTGCTGGGCAACAAGCTGGCCTGCGAGCATCCACCCGAGGAGTTACTTAAACACCGATAAAGGCGTGATTCCAGCGGCTGCCGGACAAGGGTTGGGCTAAGCCTCGCTTTCCCGGGCCAGTTCCCTTACCCAGAAAACCGTCGCCCCGCACACCGCCGCCGGCACCACCAGAAAATTCAGAATCGGAATCCCTGACATAAGGGAAACCAACCCCCCAAAACCCAGAGCCGTCATGCGATGACGCCGTAATCGCTCTTTTACCTGATTGAAACTGCATTTGTGGTTGTCCATGGGGTAATCGCAATATTGGACGCTCATCATCCAGGCGCCGAACAGGAACCAGAGTAGGGGTGCAATCAAGCTGAAAGGCGGGATGAAGGAGATAATAATCACCCCCAATAACAGGGGCAAATAATAGGCAAATTTGGCAAGTTCCCGGGCCAGACTGCGTGGGAAGTCCTTAAGTGCTGCGGCGAAACCCTCCAGGCCTTCGACTTCCTTGCCGGTCATTTCTTCTTCTACCTTTTCCGCCAGCAAAGCATTGAAAGGGGACAACAAAATGATGGCCACGGCGGTAAACAGGTAGCCTGAGATCAGCAGGCCAGCGACAATAATCAGCGGCCACAATATCCAGTCCAGGAATGATAGCCAGTCTGGCATGCTCGACATGAATGCGTCCATCCAGCTTATCAGGCGTTGTAGGCCCCAGGTGAGCAGCGTGGCAAAGATCAGTGTATTGACGATCAGCGGTACCGCCACAAATGGGCGCACCTTGGGATGTTTTAACCACTTGAATCCCTCGATCAGATATCTCGCGCCGCGATCAAGGCTGCCATCGCTCATTGTTGTTCTCCCAGTGTGAGGCTATGATTTGTCGTGCCGGGTACCGTAACCGCAAGCCATAAAAAGTGCCAGTTCCGCGGCTGGCTGTGTGAGACATGGAATAAACAGTGAGTGAAGAGATATTTAATCCGTTTGATGCCGACGAAGGTGAAGTGGTGCGCCACAAACCATCGGGGCGGGTGCGTCGATCTGCGAGCAAGGATTCAGAGGAAGCGCTGGCGGCACGGCGGCAAGCTGCCGTTGCCGCGCCTGAGCGCGATCGCAATCACCTGCGGGCTGAGGGAATCGAGCAACTCGATGCTTACGCCGTATTGGAATACAAGCGTCCGGGTATACAAAATGGCGTTTTCCGCAGACTCAAACAGGGCCGCTACCCTTCAGAGGCGCGTCTCGACCTGCATCGTCACACGGTGGCATCTGCCAGAGTGGAAGTGTTCGAGTTTGTTACGGAGGCAGTGCAACTGGGTTTGCGCAGTCTGATGATAGTGCACGGGCGGGGTGGCGGCTCAGGCTCAGGTAAGACCTCGGTGCTGAAAGGCTATGTCAATCACTGGCTGCGGGAGCTGAATGATGTACAAGCATTTGCTACCGCTCGCCCCGAGCATGGTGGCACCGGGGCAGTTTATGTGCTGGTAAGAAAAAGCGAGGCGGAAAAACTGGAAAACAGACTGCGCTTTAACAAGGGCCGGGTCGAGTAGGGGGGCTGCTCGCGCTATGAATCGGCTGCTGCGCCAGCGCGTTCGAGAATTTCGACATAGTTGGTGGAACGGCGATGTTGTCTGACGATATCGGCGACTGATTCTCCCTCGGGGTTACGTGCATTGATGTTACGACCTTCAGCGGAAAAATAGCCAACAAACTTCTCGAAGTCACTGTCCCGCATGCTCTGGTAGGCCTTTAACAGCATGTGAAAGTCTTCCTGGACCTCATCGTGTGATACGACATTCAAAAAGCTGCGAACCCTGTCGTCCGTCCAAACTTCGTCGATAACTTTTTCTTTATCTTTTCTCATACGCTATTTCTGCCTCAGCCGGCGAGTTTTTGATTTAGTAGTTTGTTGACCAATCCAGGGTTGGCCTGCCCACGGGACGCCTTCATGACCTGTCCAACAAAAAAGCCCAGCATTTTTTTCTGTTTGGTCTCATCAGCGGCGCGGTACTGTGCTACCTGGTTGGGGTTGTCTGCCAGCACGGTCGCGACCATGGTTTCCAACTCACCCTGATCGCTCATCTGTCGTAAGCCCCGGGCGTCAATAATGGTGTCGGCAGTTCCTTCACCGTTCCACATGGCCTCAAAAACATCCTTTGCGATCTTGCCCGAAATGGTGTCGTCTTTGATTCTGGCAATGAGTGCACCGAGATCCTCAGCACTGACCGGGGTGTATTCAATGGCAACGTCATGTCTGTTCAGCAAGGCGGCCAATTCCACGCTCACCCAGTTGGCGGCCAGTTTAGCGTCACCGCAGGTGGCGGCCACTCCCTCAAAATAATCGGCCAATGTGCGGTTGGCGGCGAGCACCGCGGCGTCATAATTGCTCAACTTGTACTCTGACTGAAAACGATCGCGTTTGGCCCTCGGCAGCTCGGGCATGGTGTCCTTGATGCGCTGGATGAAAGTTTCGTCAATGACGATGGGTAGCAGGTCGGGTTCCGGAAAGTAGCGATAGTCGTTGGCAACCTCTTTTGAGCGCATCGATCGGGTCTCGTTTCGATCAGCGTCGTACAGGCGAGTTTCCTGCGTGATGCTGCCACCGTCCTCAAGTATGTCCAGCTGGCGCTCGTATTCAACTGCGATCGCCTTCTCGACAAATCGAAATGAATTGACGTTTTTGATCTCGGTGCGGGTGCCAAACTCTTTGGTCCCGTGTGGCCGCAAGGAAAGATTGACGTCACAGCGCATGGATCCTTCGGCCATGTTACCGTCTGAAATACCGAGGTAGGTAACCAGGGAATGGATATACTTGAGATACGCAATTGCTTCTTCAGAGCTGCGTATATCGGGCTCAGACACAATTTCCAGCAGCGGAGTTCCGGCCCGGTTCAGGTCAATCCCGCTCATACCATGGAAATCTTCGTGCAGTGATTTCCCAGCATCTTCCTCAAGGTGGGCCCGAGTAATACCTATCTGTTTCTCAGTACCATCTGCCAGAACCACCGTGACCTCTCCGTTGCCCACAATGGGGTGTTCGAATTGGCTGATCTGATACCCCTTGGGTAGATCGGGGTAAAAATAGTTTTTGCGGTCAAATACGGATGTACGTCCGATCTCTGCATCTATGCCTAGACCAAAGAGCACGCCCATGCGCACGACTTCCTCATTCAGTACCGGCAGCATTCCAGGCATGGCCAGATCGACTGCAGATGCTCGCGTATTGGGGCTGCCGCCGAAGGCGACCTCTGAGCCAGAAAATATCTTTGACCGCGTGGCCAGCTGCACGTGAATTTCCAGCCCTATTACCATTTCCCAGTTCATGATTTGCCCCCGAAACCAGGTGGGGTAAGTGTGTGCCAATCTGTAGCCAGCTGGAATTGGTGGGCAGTGGACAACAACCGAGATTCGTCAAAGTGTTGACCAATTATCTGCAGGCCCACAGGTTTTCTGTCTGACAGTCCTGCGGGTACAGAGATCGCCGGTAGACCCGCGAGATTCACCCCCAGTGTGTAGATGTCCTCGAGGTAGACAGAGACCGGGTCCGATTCTTTGCTGCCGATAGCCCAGGCAGGATTGGGTGTGGTAGGTCCCATGATGACGTCCACCTCTTTAAAGGCGTTGAGGTAATCGCTCTGAATAAGTCGTCGGACTTGCTGTGCTTTGCGGTAGTAGGCGTCGTAGTAACCAGCTGACAGGGCGTAGGTGCCCACTAGTATGCGGCGCTTTACTTCATCGCCAAAGCCTTCTTCACGGGATCTCGTGTACAAATCCTCCAGATCGGTGGGATCTTCGCAGCGGTAACCGTAGCGCACACCGTCAAAACGGGACAGATTGGTAGAGGCTTCAGCGGGCGCAATAACGTAGTAGGCTGGGATAGCCAGATTGGCATGGGGTAGATTTATCTCGACCAGTTGTGCCCCCAGTGCTTCGAATTCCTTCAGGGCAGCGTTGATGACACTGCCAATACCGGCATCCAGACCAGAACCGAAAAACTCTTGTGGTAGACCTATCCTGAGACCTGCCAGCGATTGTGCGAGAGCCTCGCTATAACGGGGTACTGGGCGATCAGCACTGGTTGAATCGGCCGGATCCACACCTGCAATGACCTCCAACAGCAAGGCGGCATCTTCAGCAGTGCGGGTAAGGGGTCCCCCTTGATCCAGACTCGATGCGAAGGCCACCATCCCGAGCCGGGAGACCCGCCCGTAGGTTGGCTTGAGCCCTGTCAGTCCGCAGAATGCGGCGGGTTGACGAATGGAGCCACCGGTATCAGTGCCGGTGGCCGCGACCGCGAGTCCCGCCGCCACTGCTGCGGCGGAACCGCCTGATGAGCCACCCGGAACACAGTCGGTATCCCAGGGGTTGCGGACCGGGCCAAAATAGCTGTTTTCGTTGGATGAGCCCATGGCGAACTCGTCCATATTTGTTTTGCCCAGACAGACGCTGCCGGCAGCATTCAGTGCTTTGATAACAGTGGCATCATAAGGGGGAATAAAATTGTCCAGCATGCGTGAACCGCAGCTGGTTTTAGTTCCCTGCGTGCAGAAAATATCCTTGTGTGCCAGTGGAATACCGTCCAGTTTCAGGCCTTCGCCCCTTGCTCGACGTTCATCCGCCGCACGCGCCTGTGTCAGCGCGAGCTCTTCTGTGACGGTGATGAAGCTGTTCAACTGTTGATCCTGACTGGCAATGCGCTGCAGGTAGTCGCTGGTAATTTCCGCGCTGGAAAACTGTCCCGCGGCCATTCCCGAAAGCAGTCCGGCTATGGTGTGTACATGCATAATATCTATCCGTGGAAGGCGCGGGTCGGTCAGTCAATAACCCTTGGCACCAGATAAAGTCCATCCTGTGCAGCTGGAGCAATGGCTTGAAATGCTTCGCGTTGATCGGATTCCGTCACCTGATCTGCCCGCAGTCGCTGAACCTCACCCAGAGGATTCGCCATGGGTTCGGTGTCGCCGGTATCCACGGCCTGCATTTGGTCTACCAGTTGCAGTACCGAACTGATTCGGTCGGTCACTTCTGCAATCTCCGTGGGTGCAATCCTCAGGCGAGCCAGGGTGGCGACATTCTCTATATCTTGGGTAGTAACTGTCATTGCAGTGCCCATCAATTTCAATTAACAAGTGGCCGACAGCCAGCGATGGGTTTTTACAGCCACCGGGCCGGTCAGACAGGGGTGTTCCAGCGATTAACCACAGGTGCGCGAGGAGACGCCTGCAGCGTTTGTGGATGTAAAGTTATCACATTTGTGCCTTGCTCAAAATCCCCTTGGTTGGTAGAGTTACGCGAATTGTTCAAATTACAACGTAACATATTGAACAAAGGATATTTTTTCTTCAGAAAACCGCTGCTGTCAGGTGCCCTGCCCAAGAGGAGTTTTCTGGATTGTTGTGCTCATGGGTAGCTTGATTCATGCTGAAAAACCTACGGGGGATGTTCTCCAACGACCTGTCTATTGATCTTGGTACGGCGAACACTCTTATATACGTTAAAGATCAGGGCATCGTCCTCGATGAACCCTCTGTTGTTGCCATCCGCATCCATAACGGCCAAAAGACTATCGAAGCTGTGGGGGCTGATGCAAAACGCATGCTCGGCCGTACTCCCGGCAATATCACTGCGATCCGGCCTCTCAAGGACGGCGTAATCGCTGACTTTCAGGTTACCGAAAAAATGCTCCAGCACTTTATTGCCAAAGTGCACGAGAGTCGCTTCATACGGCCCAGTCCGCGGGTGTTGATCTGTGTTCCCTGTATGTCCACCCAGGTGGAGCGGCGCGCCATACGCGAGTCGGCGATGAGCGCAGGGGCGCGTGAGGTTCGGTTGATAGAAGAGCCCATGGCGGCTGCCATTGGTGCAGGCCTTGCGGTTGAAGATGCCAACGGTTCCATGGTTGTCGACGTCGGTGGTGGCACGACAGAACTCGCTATCATATCGTTGAATGGGGTGGTGCATCGCGATTCCTTGAGAGTTGGCGGCGACCGCTTCGATGAGGCCATTGTTTCCTACGTGCGGCGTCGATATGGCAGTCTCATCGGAGACGCGACCGCAGAACGAATCAAGAAGGAGGTCGGTTGTGCTCTCTCTGGCGGTGAACTGCGGGAAATTGATGTGCGCGGCCGCAATCTGGCGGAAGGTGTGCCCAGGAGCTTTACCCTGAATAGCGACGAAATTCTCGATGCCTTGCAGGAACCGCTCTCTTCAATTGTACAAAGCGTAAAACAAACCCTTGAAAAGTCGCCGCCAGAGTTGGCCGCGGATATTGCGGAAAGTGGTATTGTTTTGACCGGCGGTGGCGCCTTGCTGCGCGACTTGGATCGATTGCTATCAGAAGAGACGGGGCTTCCTGTCATTATTTCTGAGGATCCGCTCACTTGTGTTGCTCGAGGCGGGGGGCGTGCCATGGAGATGATGGATCGTCACACGCTGGAACTATTGTCGACAGAATAATCTTCTCTGTTACCCAGGAGAGGTATGGATTGATGAGGATTCGTCATTAAGCCATTGTTCGTCAAAGACAGCTCCGCCGGTGCCCGATTGGTACTGTGGACTATTGCCTCTCTTGCCCTGATTTTCGCAGACCTCAAGCTGGACAATCTGAACACTACACGCTCACTTCTTGGCGGCTTGATGGCGCCTTTTTATTGGGCAGCAGACGTTCCGGTCCGGGTTGCCAACTGGGGCGAAGAAAACTTCTCCAGTCGCACCGAGCTTATCGAAGAAAACCGGCGATTAAAATCGGAAGCTCTGATGCTAAAAGCACGAGCTCAAAAAATGGCTGCTCTATCCGCTGGTAATACGCGGCTTAGAGCACTGTTGAATTCAACCGCTCTGGTACAGGATGATGTTCTCGTCGCCGAGCTTATCGGCGTGTCACCAGATCCACAGCGGCATTATGTGATCCTGAACAAGGGGCGGGCAGAGAATGTATACGTTGGGCAGCCGTTGATCGATGCTGACGGGCTGATGGGGCAGGTTATTGAAGTTAGCCAAAGAACCAGTCGGGTGCTGTTGATCAGTGATAGCAGCCACGCGTTGCCCGTTCAGATCAATCGCAGCGGCGTGCGAGCCATTGCTGAGGGAATTGGCACGCTACATACCCTTCGTTTACGACACTTACCTGCAACTACCGATGTTCGCGTTGGCGATTTGCTGGTGACCTCCGGCCTGGGTGATCGCTATCCCGTCGGTTATCCCGTTGCGGTGGTCAGTGAAGTCCAGTTTGACCCTGGTCAGGCCTTCGCCAACGTTTCGGCGGTTCCCAGTGCTGCACTCAATCGCAGTCGACACGTACTGCTTGTCTTCAATGAAGGAGGGGACGAGTCAATTACGGAGCCTGTCCCCCCTGAAGCTGAGGAATCGAATGGTGGTTGATATGGGGGCGCAAGGGTTGTGGGTCATCATGCTCAGTTTTCTCGCGGCATTTTTGCTCAGCATTTTACCCATGCCAGCTTGGCTGCAGTGGGCCAGACCCGAATGGGTGGCGCTGGTGCTTATCTATTGGGTTATTGCCCTGCCGCACCGTATTGGTGTGTCGGTGGCGTTTGTTGCGGGCACTCTGCTGGACGTCCTTGAAGGGGGTATTCTGGGTGCGCATGCTCTGGCCCTGGTGGTGGTTGCCTATGTTGCTACACTGCTACATCAACGGCTGCGAATGTTTGTTGTGTGGCAGCAGGCGATGATGGTTTTCATACTGGTTGGGATCAACCAACTGATCTGTCAGTGGGTACACAGCCTGGGCACGCTGGGTGATCGAAGTCTGTCCTTTCTGCTGCCTGCGGTATTCAGCGCCTTGTTCTGGCCATGGGTGTTTGCAGGTCTGCGCCACCTGCGTCGGCATTATCGGGTTCAATAAATGATTTCGCTCATACTCGCCTCAGCATCGCCGCGACGTCTGTCTCTATTGCGGCAAATTGGCATCGAATGTGAGGTGCTGCCGGTGGACCTGGATGAGCAGATCAGATTGCGGGAACCGGCTGATGAATATGTGCTGCGTCTGGCTAGAGAAAAAGCAGAGGCGGCGGTGGCACAGGCGAGTATCGACCTCAATGAAACCGCAGTGCTGGCCGCGGATACCGCGGTGGTACTTGACGGGGACATACTTGGAAAGCCCGCCGATCGCTTTGATGCGCTGGCGATGTTAGCGAGGCTGAGTGGTCGAACTCACAAGGTGATGACGGGGGTCGCTGTGCGCGGTCCAGCCGGTGCGGGGGATGTTATCTCCACTACAGAAGTGAGTTTTAGAACGCTGGTACGGGAGGAATGCGAGCGTTACTGGTTGAGTGGTGAGCCCGCGGATAAAGCTGGCGCCTATGCTATTCAGGGGATGGGAGCGCTTTTTGTGACTGCCATTGCGGGCAGCTATTCCGGCGTAGTTGGCCTGCCATTATTGGAAACCGGTCAGCTGCTCCACCAGCAAGGCGTGAGTACTGTGCTGGATACTGGGCGAGATCCCGATGAAATCCTCTGAGTTTTTACCGCGGGACCGCGGGACAGGATTAATTCAATTGCCGTATTCAGGAACGGTTCACGCGGCTTGTGCTCTAATTCTCACGACAATGAGTCGGCTGGTAGTGGAGATACAGCGTTGAAGGGGTGGGCCGTTCAGAAACTCATCAGTGGATTCTGGATATCCGTAGTAACTGTTGTAGTGATGGTTGCACTCTACGTGAGTGTAGGCCGTTATGTGGCTGGCGTTTTACCCCAATTGAAGGAGGAGGTTGTGGGACTGGTCAGCGACCGCAGCGAATTGGTGGTGGAGGTTGAGACCATAGCAGGAAGCTGGGATGCCTTCGCGCCCGCGGTTGTACTGGAAGGGGTTAAATTTTTCAGCTTTGATCGTACTGAACTATTGTTTGAAGTAGGCCGAGTGGAGCTTGGAGTGGATATCTGGGCGAGCATGCTGGATCGCACTGCCCGGTTCAGGCTGGCCACTATTTCAGGAACTGAACTCAAGCTGCGTGAAAATGCGCGTGGTAGCTGGGCCTTTGATGGTTTTACAGGTGGCGATGAGGCGGCTGACCTGGAGCCACTCCTGGAGGCGATCCTGACAGTACAACGCCTCGAGCTTAGCGAACTCACCCTGGTTCTCCAGCCGCTTGTCGAGGCTGAAAAAAGATTGTTGCTGGGTGTGGATCTGGAACGAAAGGACGCGTTCAGACGCGCCGTCATTGGAGTCAGCAACAGAGATACAGACACGACGGTGTCCGTACTGATTGAATCCCAAGGTGATCCACGGTTACCACAAACCTTGTCCAGCCGCGGTTGGGTGGATTTCAAAACCCGGGATGCGGGACTGATTACGCCCTTTCTTGGACCTGGATCGCCATTGCCGGACTACGGTTCGCTAAATGGTCGCATATGGTTGAATTGGGAGCAGGGACAGGGTTCCTTTGTAGCCGACCTGGAGGGTTCGGACCTGGCGATAGATTGGCCCGGCGCTCGTCGCGAATCCAGACCGGTGGAAGATATCGAGTTTATCATCAGTGGTGAGTATGGCGGGGGTAGTTCCAGATTGGTCTTGCACGAGGGTTCTGCCAGATGGGAGGAGCAACATTATGACCTGCCGACATTGTTGGCAGAAGCTGATCTGGAGCATTTATTGGTAAGAGTCTCGCATCTGGAGTTGGACAGCTTGTCGCTTGCCCTGGCCCAAAGTGAGTTGTTGAGTGAGGAACTGCAGGGCTTGTTCGATCAGCACCGTCCAGTGGGAAGACTAGATGCCATGGAATTTATGGTTGATATAGAAGGTCAGAAAATTGCTGACTGGCGATTCCGCACAGAATTGACGGAGGTAGGGGTTACCGCAGTCAAGGCGATTCCCGGAGTGAGTGGCGCGTCCGGCTACCTGGAGGTGGGCCGCCAATCTGGGCGGCTGGATCTCGATAGCAAAGACATAGCATTCGGATTCCCCCTGGTTTATCGCGACGAACTGTCTTTCGATACGCTGCAGACACAGTTGCGTTGGGAGGTCTTGGAGGATCGCTTCGAATTGCGTTCTGGCCCTATCATCGCGTCAGGTGATGAGGGTCCGGTGCAAGGATTGTTTGGTTTGGTCCAACCACTGGGGGACGATGCAGGCGGTCCTGAAATGAATCTGATGATTGGGTTGCGAGATTCCGACCCGAGCTATCGCTCTAAGTATCTCCCCTATGTGTTGAACGATGGCTTACTGGAATGGTTGGAATCGAGCATTGGTGACGGTGTTGTAAATGCGGGTGCTTTCCTTTGGCGGGGCGCCCTGCAGAAGGATCAAGTTGCCCACAGAACGGTGCAGCTGTTCTTTGACATCGCTGATACAGCGTTTAGCTATGCTTCGGATTGGCCTCCACTGACTGGGGTCGACGGCCTTGTGGTCATTGATGACGGTCAGGTTTCTGTTACCACCACCCGCGCGCGCATTTACGACACACCCGTGACGGCAGCGAAGGTTACAGTCGCACCAGAACCCGGTCGGGGACTAACTGTGCGTGTGGATGCGGAGACGCATGGCCGGGCCGCAGATGGCTTGCAACTGGTGAATGAATCAATGTTGCGGGATATCGTCGGTGATGTATTTTCAGAGTGGGAGTTACGCGGCGCTTTGCGTACCCGTCTGCGTCTTGGTCTGGATCTCAGTGGCAACGATCTCCCGCCGGAGATAGAGGTCGATACGACCTGGCGAGATATTCAAATACAGGCACATGATATCGATATCGCGTTGCAGGGCGTCAATGGCGAGGTGAGTTACTCCAGTGTCGACGGTTTCTCGGGAGATGATCTGTCGGGGTTATTGTGGGACAAACCCATTACCGTACAAATAGTGCAAGAGGACGTGGAAAATCAAACCCATGGTGCGCTTAACATCGAGTTTGCCGGTGTTGCGGACGTGTCAAGGGTACAGGACTGGCTGGATCTTGATATTTTAGCGATTGCGGCAGGTGAAACGGCTTTTACCGCAAACCTTGTTGTGAATGAGGGTGAAACCCCTCTGTTCACCCTGCAGTCCGAACTACTGGGTGTCGGCCTGGAGATTCCCCAACCACTCGGTAAGGCCACAGATGAGAAAATAGCTCTGCATCTCAGTCTGCCCCTCGGTACCGAGTCTCAGCGATTTACACTACAACTCGCTGATCGCCTTGAGATGGAATTGGAGCTTCACGACAGGACCATCAGCGGTGGTCATTTCGTGATTAATCCGGCGGGTGGCGAGGCTGCACAGATCAGGGCAAACAGCTTGATTCTGACCGGGCATCTGGACGAACTGGTGTGGAGCGAGTGGAGTGGTTTTGTTGATCAGCATATTCTTGGGGGAAGTCTGACCGAGTCGCAGGGAACGCCAGTTGAGACCCAGGGGCCGCGTAACTATGTGGAGCTGCGGGTGGATTCCCTGAGTGTGGATCGTCTCGACGTGCTCGGGCAAAGCATTTCTGAAGTCCTGCTCAGCGCCTGGCAGGAATCCCATGATTGGCGTGTGAAGGCGACAACACCCTTTCTCGATGGGATAGCAGGACAAACAGAGGACGGCTATCAGTTGGTGATTGACCGACTGGATATCGGTGGGTTGATTGACACCCTGGGCGAGGATATTGCTGACGACTTGAACAGCGACAGTTTGTTGCCGTCTCTGGAAATATCTATTGCCGACCTTCAAGATGAAGGGCGGGCATTAGGGCATTTGGCGTTCAGTGTCATGGATCAGGGTGATCGTCTGGAATTGTCACGAATACAGGGCGAGCTCAACAGGATGAATATTGGTGGTCCCGAGGGGCTCGCTCTCACGTGGTATAACCGAAATCCTGAACCTATCACGGCCTTGCGTGGCGAGATTGGCTTTGGCGATATTGGTGATGTGTTGGAACAGTTCAACTACGAGCGATTTTTGCAGACCGAAAGCGGTAAGATCTCGATTGATGTCTCCTGGCCAGGTTCCCCATTTGATGCTCACGGTGAAAGCCTGCTGGGATCTGTAGGCTTCGATAGTGGACCGGGCGCCTTTCTCAAGACCTCAAACACGGCATCAGGCACGCTAAAGGTACTGGGGATTTTGAATCTCGCCGCCCTGGTACAAAGAGCGGATCTGGGGTTCGACAACCTCTTTACTACGGGGGTCAGTTTTGACACTGGACGAGGCGAGGTCAGTTTTTCCCGGGGCGTGGTGATGGTTGATGACATCGAAGTCAATGGTCGCGCCAGCGGATTTTCCTTTGTAGGCGAGCTGGATTTGACCGCTGATGAAATTGAGGGTCAACTTGTCGCGACACTTCCTATCGGCTCTAATTTGCCCTGGATGGCCGCTGTTGTAGGTGGTCTCCCGGCGGCAGCAGGGGTTTTTGTCGTCAGTAAACTGTTTGAAACACAGATGGATCGTTTTTCCAGTCTAGTCTACAGCGTCAATGGTTCGCTGGATCAACCCGAACTGGAGTTGAGTCGGGTGTTTGACAACAAAACCCGGGTCGTAAAGGAAGCAGAGGAATCGCCGGCGGGCTCCCATGTGCAGTCTCTGGACATTGGTGGCGAAAGCCCTTAAAGCCTGTTACATCAAGGGAGAGTAGCTTCGGCCAGTTCCCTGAGATAGCGGAATAATTTACGTGCGGCCGCAGGTGGCTTGTGCGTAGATGCTTCCTGGGAAGCCCGCCGAACCAGCTGGCGCAAGTGTTGTCGATCGGCTTGAGGATACTCTACCAAAATCGCCTCAATGCCGTTGTGTGGATCCTGCAGCGCTTCGTCACGTAAGGACTCCAGAGCGTGGAAGCGGCGCGCGGTTTCACGTCTTCCGCCGGCCAGTTCATCCAGCCGGGTATGAATGGCATCGGTGTCGATTTTTCGCATTAGCTTGCCGATATACTGCATTTGTCGGCGCAGGCCTTCGCGGCTCTTTATTCGGCGGGCCACGGCGATGGCTTCGTTCAGGTCTTCATCCTCAATCGTTACGCTCGCCAGTGCGCCAGCATCCAGCTGTACCAGCTTTTCACCGAGTTCCTGCAATGCGCGCATTTGCCGCTTGCGCTCACTCTTGCTGGGTTCGTGGATTTCAACCTCATTTTCCTCACCGTTCATGCGTAGAACACCGTCGCCAAACCAAGAAAAGACAAAAATCCAATTACATCAGTCACGGTGGTAAGTACGACGGTACCGGCCAGGGCTGGATCAATACCGGCCTTTTTCATAGCTACCGGTATCAGCGTACCAGCCACTGCAGCGGCGACAATATTGATGACCATTGCCAATGCCATGATCCCCCCGAGTAGCCAGTCAGAGAACCAGATTGACGCGGCAACGGCTACAACCGTCGCCCACAATGTGCCATTGAGCAGTCCGACCAGGAACTCCCGGTTAAGCAGCCAGGCACTGTTAGCACGCGAGATATGTCCCATGGCCATGCCCCGCACGACGACGGTCAGGGTCTGCGAGCCAGCAACGCCGCCCATACTCGCCACGATGGGCATCAGGATCGCCAGTGCGACGACCTTTTCAATGGTGCCCTCAAACACATTGATTACAGCGGATGCAATAAAAGCGGTCAGTAAATTTATGCCCAACCATATTGCGCGCCGCGGTGTGGTCTTGAAGACAGGTGCAAAGGTGTCCTCGTCTTCGTCGAGGCCAGCCATGCTCATCAATGAGTGGTCCGCGTCTTCCCTGATGACATCAACCACATCATCGATAGTGATTCGACCGACCAGTTTTCCCGAATTGTCGACCACAGGTGCCGATACCCAGTCGTGTCGTTCGAACAGTTGCGCCACTGTTCGATCAGGTGTATCCGCTGTAATTGCATTGGTTTTTCGTTGCAGTATATCGGTGACCCGGGCAGAGGGGTCTGAGACCAGAATCGAGGATAGGGGCAGTAGACCCAGCACAATGTCATCGCGGTCCACCACAACTACGCTATCCGTCATATCGGGTAGTTTGTCATGCCGGCGGAGGTAGCGCAGCACAACATCAACTGAAATACTCTCTCGCACGGTGATGGTGTCGGTATTCATGAGGCCGCCGGCGGTGTCTTGCGGATAGGTCAGCACCTTTTCTATACGCAGTCGATCCTGTTGATCCATCTGGCGGAGAACTTGTTGGACTTCTTCCTCTGGTAGATGCTGAAGAATGTCGGCAACGTCATCTGTGTCCAGCCCCTCGGTGGCAGCAACCACCTCGCTAGTGTCCATGTCGTCGAGAAAATGCTCGAGTACATCATCGCCGAGCTCTTGAAGAATTTCCCCCTCCTGCTCAACTTCAATCAGGTCCCAGAGGGCGTCCCTGATCTTCGGCGGGCTGGATTCAAGCACATGGGCAATGTCGACGGCGGCGATATCATCAATCAGCGCACGCACATCTGCCTCGGTACCTTGATCGAGGGCGTGTATCAGCTCCTCTGTGCCTACCTCTTGAGATGTGTGATCGTGTCCGGATGGCATGTAAATGTCCGCCGTATGAGTTGTGGGCAGCGCAGAGTCCGGCCAATTTATGCAGTACCCGGTTGTTTGTGACCGGCGCTCCTAGTGAGCAGTACAGCTAGTCATTCGTTCTCGTCGAAGCGATTATCGATCAATTGGATGATAGCAGCCCGGGTGTCTTCCTCGTCAACGCCATCGATCTCCAACGTGAGCTCAGTTCCACGACCGGCAGCGAGCATCATCACTGACATGATGCTTTTGGCATCGACCATATTGCCTTCCCGACCAATACGGACCTGGCTGGAGAATGCTGCTGCACAGCTTACGAGTTTGGCTGCGGCGCGGGCATGCAAACCAAGCTTGTTCGATATAGTGATTTGTTCCGTCAGCATAATTGTCCAGGGATTTACACCGGTTTGATCTGACTCAGCTCTCTATGTCTCACGAGCACGTGATCGTGTGTACGCGTAAAGCGATCGTGAAGACGCTCGGCAATGTATACTGAACGATGTTGACCACCGGTACAACCGATGGATATGGTGATGTAACTGCGATTGTTCTCGGCATAGTGTGGTAGCCAGGTCTCCAGGTAGGTTCCAATGTCCGAGAGCATCTCGATAACCAGGGGCTCCTGGCACAGAAATTCAATCACCGCTTCGTCTTTACCGGACTTCTCCCGCAACGTTGGAATCCAGTGTGGATTGGGCAATACACGCACATCGAACACTAGGTCTGAGTCGCCGGGAATACCCCGCTTAAAACCAAACGACTGAAACTGAATCGAGATGCCATGTTCCGGCCGGGCAATAAGTCGTTGGCGTACCAGATTTCGCAGCTCATAAATTGACATGTCACTGCTGTCTACCGTCAGAGAGGCTGCTGTTGC
The DNA here is from genome assembly GCA_938074045.1 of uncultured Halieaceae bacterium. Taxonomy (GTDB): domain Bacteria; phylum Pseudomonadota; class Gammaproteobacteria; order Pseudomonadales; family Halieaceae; genus CALJGI01. The sequence continues at coordinate 141,508 of CALJGI010000011.1, read as the reverse complement.
GATTGGTTCCAGCAAGCCTGATTCACGACGAAGCGCTTCAGCAAGTGGCACATCACGGGTAGTCAGCGGGTGCCGTCGCCGTGTCTCGCTAAATCGCTTAAGGAGGCTGCTGTCGTCGGCATCCAGAAAAAGAATTTGAGCCCACAATTGGTCGGGCAGCAGGTCCAACAATTCCGGTAAGCCATCCAGGTCTTTCCAGGCATTACGGGCGTCAATACATACCGCGATGTTATTGTACTCTGGTGAATCGCTGGCAATCGCCTGCTCGACGAGCGCGGGCAGCAAAGCTGCCGGTAGATTATCTATACAGTAAAAACCCTGGTCAGCAAGCTCATTGAGAGCGGTACTTTTTCCTGAGCCGGAGCGACCACTAATAACAATCAGGCGCATAGGTTCCGATCTCGATCAGTTTTCCCGCCTGGCCAGTGAATTGAAAATTTCTTCAGCATAGGTATAGAGCTCAACATCGCTGGTGGCTTGGCGAAGTCTGTTCGCGTTGTCGGGGTCTGAAAACATGCGCGCCAGGTTGGCCAGCACGTTGAGGTGTTCCTGATGGGCTTCCTCGGGAACAATAAGTACAAAGATGATGTCGACCAGCTGCTGATCATAGGCGTCAAATTCTATCGGATCTACCAGAGTAAGCAGGGCACCAATTGGCTCTGAGCAGTTACTGATTCTACAGTGGGGAATAGCAATGCCGTTGCCCATAGCTGTACTGCCCAGTTTTTCACGATTGATGAGCGCGGCGAACAGTTCGGCTGAATCCAGATAGGACTGATCCTCGGCAACCAATCGGGCTGCGGATTCAAAAACCCGTTTCTTACTTGCTTCCCGCGCGGCGCAAAGCGTGCGCGGGAGGCTGAGAATGTTAAGCGAATTTCCCATGGTGTTAGCGGGTTCAGCGACCGCGCTGTTTCTCCTTATGTTTTATCAGCTGGCGATCAAGTTTATCTGCTAGCGTATCAATGGCGGCATACATATCGTCTGACTCAGATTGGGCGAATATTTCCGCTCCGGATACGCGAATATTTGCCTCCGCTTTCTGAATCATCTTCTCGACGATCAAGGTGACGTCCGTATTGGTTATTTGATCAAAATGGCGCTGCAATCGGTCAAACTTTGTGTGTACGTACTGGCGAAGGGCGGGTGTGACTTCGACATGGTGTCCACTGACATTAATATGCATAGCTAGCTCCTTATGCCTTTATATAAAAAGTGCCCATAGGCACAGATGCTGGAGCTCTCGCCCCTACATTTCTTGTCGCCGGACTGTTCATGCCAGTCGTTTCCGCTCATTCGATGGTGGGATTATCATCGATTCACGGTACTTAGCGATTGTTCTGCGTGCCACTTTGATTCCTTGATCGGCCAGTAACACGGTAATTTTGCTGTCAGACAGTGGCTTGCGCGGGTTTTCTGCAGCAATCAGTTTTTTGATAAGAGCGCGAATAGCGGTGGAAGAACATTCACCCCCACCCGCGGTTGCGACATGACTTGAAAAGAAATACTTCAATTCAAATATGCCCCTGGGTGTATGCATATATTTATTTGTCGTCACTCGGGAAATGGTCGATTCGTGCATGCTCACGGCATCGGCTATGTCATGCAAAACCATCGGTTTCATCGCTTCCTCACCGTATTCCAGAAAGCCTCTTTGGCGCGCAACGATTTCCGTTGCTACCTTAAGTAGAGTCTCATTGCGACTTAACAGACTTTTCAGGAACCAGCGCGCCTCTTGCAGGTTATCCTTCAAAAACGCGTTGTCCGCGCTGTGATCTGCCCGTTTGATCATATCGGCATAGGTGGAATTTATTCGCAGGCGTGGTGCGATATCAGGGTTGAGTTCGACGGCCCAGCGGTTTTGTTTTTTGCTCACGAAAACATCAGGTACGATATACTCAGTTGCACTTTCCAGGTGCATCTCGCCAGGATTCGGCGTCAGGCTCTGTATCAGTTCCATGGCGGCCTGTAATTCGTCCTCGGACAGCCGCGTACGGCGCAGCAGTTGGCGGTAGTCGCGATTGCCCAATAGCTGCAAGAACTTGTCGACGATCAATCTGGCCTTGCCCAGCATGGGTGTGGAAGCCGGTAACTGGTTCAACTGGTTTAAAAGACATTCGCGCAGGTCCCGGCTGCAAACACCTGGAGGGTCAAATTGTTGCAGTCGGTGGAGAACGGCCAGGACTTCATCTTCCTCGATATCAAGTTCTCCGACCATGGATTGCCATATATCTTCGACGCTGGAGGTCAATCGCCCAAGGGAATTGGTGGCGTCCAGAATGGCCATCGCGATGAGTCTGTCGACGTCCGAAAATCGAGTGAGATTCAGCTGCCAGTGCAAATGCGCGGACAGGGAATCAGAGCGCGCATCCCCATGTTCATAATCATGGCGGTAATCTTCCCATGGCAATCCCGGCCCAGAAGTCTCGTAGACATCATCCCAGTGACTATCCACAGGCAAATCTTCAGGTATTTGTTCGCTCCAGCTGTCTTCAGCCTCATCCCCCACTCCCTGATCCTGAGCAGAGTCCTCCTCTGTGGCATCAATTGTCTCTGGCGGTGTCTCCGCGATACCTTCTTCAGTAGAATTACTGTCGGCGAGTTCCTCGATTTCCAGCATTGGGTTGCTATCGAGGGCCTGCTGGATTTCTTGTTGTAGGTCTAGCGTAGATAGCTGGAGCAGCTTGATGGCCTGTTGCAGCTGTGGGGTCATGGTCAGCTGTTGGCCTAGTTTTAACTGGAGCGATTGTTTCATAAAGTGACGCGGTTGACCTTCCTCCAGTGCGATCTCATGAAAAATTCTTTTTCAACCTGAGTGTAGCCCTGTGGCCTCTTGGTCGCAACTGCATTCGCAGCGGGTCGGAGTTGAATCAGAGACGGAATTGATGCCCCAGATAAACATCACGGACTTTTTGATTGTCCAGAATCTCGCTCGTCGTGCCGGCAGCGATGATGTGCCCCTCGCCAACAATGTAAGCTCGTTCGCAGATATCCAGAGTTTCTCGGACGTTGTGGTCAGTGATGAGAACGCCGATGTTACGCGATTGCAGGTGGGTAATAATCTGCTTGATGTCATTGACGGATATTGGATCCACGCCAGCGAAGGGTTCATCCAGTAGTACGAAGGCGGGCTCTGTCGCCAGGGCGCGGGCAATTTCTGCACGGCGACGCTCCCCCCCGGATAATGACATGCCCAGATTGTCGCGAATGTGGGTGATGTGAAATTCCTCCAACAATTCTTCCAGGGCCGCGGCGCGCGCTTTGCGGTTGAGGCCGCGTCGGGTTTCCAGGATGGCCAGTATATTGTCGGCCACAGAAAGTTTACGAAAGATGGAGGCTTCCTGGGGTAAATATCCCAGACCTCTTCTGGCACGGCCGTGAATTGGCAGGGTAGTTATGTCCTCGTCATCCAAGAGGATGCGTCCCCGGTCAGCGGCAATCAGTCCCACTATCATGTAAAAGCAGGTTGTTTTTCCAGCGCCATTAGGGCCCAGCAGGCCAACGACTTCACCACTTTTGATCTCAATGGAAACGTCATCAACCACGGCTTTGCGCCCGTAGGATTTAGCGAGACTCTCAACTTTCAGCAACCGACTCATGGATCGGTGCTGGTCTCAGAATTGCTGCGAGGAGGAATGGTGACCTCCACTCTCTCGGTGATATCGCTGTCACCCCCCTCAGCCTTGACCAGGCGGTCCCGTATCAGATAATCAATATGCTCGCTGCGGACAGTGGAACCATCCTGTTCCAGGGCGGCATCCTCGCGTATTCGAATGCGCTCCTCACTGCGAAAGTATTCGATCAGTCGGCCGGTTGCCATAAGCGGTTGTTTATCTGCCTCCTGCTGGTGCTCTAGCCTCGCGGGTCTACCGTGGGCTACGATTCGGTCGATGTCTTCCTCCGAGTTGTGGACGGTCAGTTTGTCTGCCCAGATTCTCATGCTGCCCTGATCCATCGTGACATTGCCACTGTAGATGGTAACCCCCCGGCGGTCGTCGCGAACCGCGGTATCCGCCGCTATTCTGATGGGTTGGTCGGTGTCGCCTGGCAGACCAACTGCAGCGCCACCATAGATTGACAGGCACAACAGGGCCAGCGTTGCAAAGATGGAATTTTTACGGTGTGGCAACGTGACTACCTCTGACGTTTTGACGAAGTGTAACCTGATCTCGCTCCAGATTTGCTTCCATCGTGTCGGCGGTGAGGAAGCTATTCCCATCGCGCAGTTCTACAGTACTGTCTGATCTTGCCAGTTTGGATTTTGGATAGATATCCATTGCTGTTGTATTCAACCGCGTGCCGCCCAGCAGGCTGACCAGGGCAACGGAACCGCTGAGCCGGATTCGATCGGCACCGCCCTCTATCGCTCCATTTTGTGCAGTTACAGACCACACCGCTTTCCCCGTCTCAAAGATAGCAAGCCGGGGATTGCTGATAAGGGAAATGTCGGCTTCCGAGTAGTGTTCCATTACGGTCACGGTCAGTTCTGTACTCTTGTAGCCCTCATCATCATATTGCCAGTTACTTGCCTCTACCAGATAAGTGTCCGCCACTACTGGCCCAGCCAGGGGGGGTGTTTCGATGATGTCTGGCGTACCCAGAATCAGGTATTGCAGGATGATGCCCAGCAATGAGAGGGTGAGTAGACCTTGCATCAGACGAACAATCAGGGACATGGCGGCTACTGGTAGACCTCTGTCACGGCGTCCCAGTTCCCCTGCGCTCGTATTATCACTTCGCAAGCTTCGCGAACGGCTCCCTCACCACCACACCTGCTACTCACCCAGTCCGCGGCAACCCGCACCGATTCATGCCCATCCGCGACTGTCATGCCACAGCCACAGGCTTTGATCGCTGCAAGATCAGGCAGATCATCCCCCATGTAAGCGATCTCCGCGAGTGATAGTGTGAGTTTCCCTGCAAGTTCTGTCAGCGCCGCCAGCTTGTCTGCCCGTCCCTGGATTACATGATTGATACCCAGTTCTGCGCTGCGGCGCGCAACAATGTCAGAGCTTCGTCCCGTGATGATGGCCACCATCACACCACTGTGCTGTAACAATTTGATGCCCAGTCCATCCTGAATGTTAAAAGTCTTTATCTCTTCGCCGCTGTTGCCAAGATAGAGTTTTCCATCACTCAGGACGCCATCGACATCCAGTGCCAGCATGCGCAGTTGAGCTAGCTTCAAATCCATTAGGCAACACCCGAACGCAGCAGGTCTTTGAGGTCAATAATTCCTTCGGGGCGATTCGTCTCATCAACCACCACAAGCACGGCAATCCGGTGATCGTCCATGATTTTGAGAGCTTCAGCTGCCAGCATGTCCGCTGTCACTGTTTTGCAGTTGATGGTCATAACGTCATCGATGATCACTTTGTGGATATCGATATTCCGTTCGATCGCCCGTCGCAGGTCGCCATCGGTAAAGACCCCGGCCAGTCGAGATTCCGCGTCGACCACGGTGGTCATGCCTTTGCCCTTGCTGTTAACTTCCATCAACGCGGTGGCCACGCTGGTCCCGCTCTCGACACGGGGCATATCGTTCCCGGCGTGCATGACATCTACCACCTTTAGCAGCAGTCTCTTGCCCAGTGTCCCACCAGGATGTGAAAAGGCAAAATCGTCTGCGGTGAAGCCCCGGGCCTCCAATAGGGCGATCGCCAGTGCATCGCCCATCACCAGGCTGACGGTGGTGCTTGATGTAGGTGCCAGTCCCAGTGGACAAGCCTCCTGCGCAACACCCGTATCCAGATGGACGTCCGCGGCACTTGCCAGATCCGATGCCGGGTTACCGGTCAGTGCAACAAGTGGTACACCGAGACGCTTTAGCAGTGGCAGAAGGGTGATTATTTCGTTGGACCCACCAGAGTTGGACAGGGCGATCACCACATCTTCTGCCGTAATCATGCCCATATCACCGTGGCTCGCCTCGCCGGGGTGTACATATAGCGCTGGAGTTCCGGTGCTGGCAAGTGTGGAGGCAATCTTGGTGGCAATGTGTCCCGATTTCCCCATGCCGGTCACAACAACCCGGCCCCGACACGCCAACAGTAGCTCGCAGGCACTGACAAATGCAGCATCTATACGCTCACTAAGGGCGGAGACTGATTCCGCTTCCATCGCGATGGTTCGTCGGGCGGAGTCGATAAAAGAAGGTTTTGACATGTCGGTCTGTAAGTTGCTTCAGGTGGTCGCAAACAACCACACATAGTACAGACCATAGAGCCCCAGTAACAGTGCACCGGCCGGGCGGCCGACGGTGTGTACACACTTACCTTCCTGTCTCCGCCGCCAAAACCAACTGAAATAGAGACCGCTGGCCAGAATCACGGTTATTCCTACCATTGCTGCGTAGTCGCGGTGCAGGACCACCGGTTCCAGCATGGATGGGTTAATGATGGCTGGTAGCGCAATCACGCCAAGAAGATTGAACAGGTTGGAGCCAATTATATTGCCGATGGCGATATCCGCGTGTCCTTTAAGTGCGCTGGCAATCGTTGCCGCCAATTCGGGAAGACTGGTACCGACGGCCACCACGGTAAGACCGATGACCAAGGTGCTTACCCCCAGCGCTTCAGCGATGCCGGTGGCACCCCATACCAGCACTTTCGAGCTGATGACCAATACGATCAACCCGACCAGGAAGGCTGTCCAGGCTTTACGGACGGGGAAATGCGGTAGATCCTCTACTCCTGCTTCGTCCTCTGCGTTGGGGTCGTGGGCCTGGCTACGTACCAAAAACCACATTATCAAGATCAGGATGATCAGGAAAATCACGCCTTCCAGGCGACTCAGGTAATTGTCGTATAAAACGTAAGCACCGCATATAGTGCATACTAGGAGAATAGGGAGTTCGCGAATGATTACTGTGCGTAGCACTATCAGTGGTACAACGAGCGCGGTAACGCCCATGACGAGGCCGATATTTGCCAGATTGGACCCCAGAGCATTGCCCACCGCGAGGGCTGTTTCATCCGCTAGCGCTGCGCTGATGGCCACCAGGGCCTCGGGGGAGGATGTGCCTATCGAAACCACCGTCAGACCGATAATGACCGGCTGCATCCCGAGGCTTTCCGCAATTGATGCAGCACCTCCTATGAAATAATCGGCGCTCCATACAAGTGCGACAAATCCCACAATTATCGCAAGGGTCGCTGTCAGCATGCTGAATTGGTCCTGTACCTGTGTCCGTGGGATTTGCTACGGTGTGAACTAATGACTAATGTTTCAGGTCCCAAGAGTAAGGGTTTTTGAGATAAGCTACAATCCGTACTTTCCAGAGCTTAGATATTATGAAACACACGGGAAACGAAAAGGGAGGACTATGATGGGAACCACGGACAGGCCACGTTTATTGTCGAGTTTTTTACTCTGTATTGTCATTGGGTACAGCGCTCTGGTTGACGCCGTAGAAGAAAAGTCAGCTCATGAAGTAATGGGGTCGACCACAGACCGAATCATGACAATTTTGGCCGAAGCAGCGGAATACCAGGAAACTGAGCCTCAGCGATTTTACGAGGAAATTCATGCCGTACTGGATGAAGTCGTGGATTTTGAGGGTTTTGCCCGGGGTGTTATGGGGAAATACGCCAGTAAAAGTCGCTACGTTGCCATGAGCGATGAGGAAAAGATGCATTTCCGTGAGCAGGTGGGACGTTTCAGCGACGTGATGCGCCTGGGACTTGTGCGTACCTATGGTAAGGGACTGCTCGCTTTTAATGGGTCGCGAGTGGTTATTCTGCCCCCAGAAGAAAGTGGGACAGGCAATAGTAAATCCGCCACCGTCGTCCAGCATATTTTCGGCAGTGGTGACAAACCCTACGTCATTCACTACAGCATGCGTCAGAATCGAGACGGTGACTGGCGTCTCCGAAATCTGATCGTCGAATCGATCAACTTGGGTCAAATTTATCGCAACCAGTTTGAATCGGCTATGCGGGACCACCGGGGTGACATTAATGTCGTGATAGATAACTGGGATGTCAGCACCACTGAATCCGTGGGCGAAAACGTGGAAGAAGCGACCTCCGGCAAGCAGAGCTGAACAGACTTGATGCGCTTCTGATTCGCGTTTGCCAGCGTTTTCTCCTACAATTCGCCGCTTTCTCCGCTGGCTCGTCTGGAGCGCGCGGGATGATCGGGGAACACCATGAATCCAGAGGGCATAGAACAACTCCTGCGCACTGAACTGGCAAACTGCGAGGTCCAGGTGGCTGGGAGTGGAAGTCATTACGATATCGTCGTTATTGGCGAGGTTTTTCAGGATTTACGGCCGGTCAAAAAACAACAAATTGTCTATGCGGTACTGGCGGAATATATTGCCAGTGGAGCTATCCACGCGGTCAATATCAAGACCTATACCCCAGGTGAGTGGGCTGCCAAGGTTTAAATCATGGACAAACTCATTATCCGGGGCGGGGTACCGCTCAAGGGGGATGTGCGCATCTCCGGTGCCAAAAATTCGGCCCTACCCATTCTTGCTGCGACCCTGCTGTGCTCTGAGCGGGTAACCATTCGCAATCTGCCTCACTTGCACGATATAACGACGATGATCGAGCTGTTGGGGTGCATGGGTGTGGAGCTCGTTGTCGATGAGAAGCTGAGCGTCGAAGTTGACAGCACCACCATCAATAATTTTGCTGCCCCGTATGAGCTGGTAAAAACGATGCGGGCGTCGATTCTTGTGCTGGGTCCGATGTTGGCCAGGCATGGACGTGCTCATGTGTCATTCCCCGGGGGCTGTGCAATCGGCAGCCGCCCGGTTGATATACACCTGCGCGGGCTGGAAGCCATGGGTGCAGAAATTGCAGTAGAGGGCGGCTACATTAACGCGAAAGTGGATGGCCGGCTTCGTGGGGCACACTTCGTGATGGAAACTGTAACCGTGGGTGGAACTGAAAATTTGCTCATGGCTGCTGCCTTGGCGGACGGTCGAACAGTGCTGGAAAACGCGGCACGTGAGCCGGAGATCGTTGATCTGGCGCGCTGTCTGATCGCCATGGGAGCAAAAATTTTGGGCCATGGCACCGATACGATTACGATCGACGGTGTGGAACGACTGCATAGTTGTGTGTATGACGTTATGCCAGATCGAATTGAAACCGGTACATATCTGGTGGCGGCGGCTGCGACCGGTGGACGGGTGATGTTGAAAAATACGCGGCCGGATTGTCTGGAAGCGGTGTTGGTTAAACTGCAGGAGGCGGGAGCGGAAATCCGCTCAGGCGAGGATTGGATAGAGCTGGATATGAATGGGCGTAGACCTGAACCGGTGAATATTAAAACAGCGCCTTATCCAGGCTTCCCGACGGATATGCAGGCGCAATTTACCGCCATGAATGCGGTTGCCAAAGGCACCAGCTCGGTTATTGAAACCGTGTTTGAGAATCGTCTGATTCAGACGCATGAATTGAATAGAATGGGAGCGCATATTACGGTTGAGGGAAATACCGCGATTGTCGAAGGGGTCGAGGGTCTTCAGGGCGCGCCTGTAATGGCATCCGATTTACGGGCCTCAGCCAGCCTGGTCATTGCCGGACTGGTGGCAGAGGGAGAGACTGTGGTTGATCGGATTTATCATATTGATCGCGGCTATGAATGCATTGAAGAGAAGCTACAACTGCTGGGTGCCAACATAAGACGCAGGCGCTGAAAGATGACATCAAACACAACTCAAATGTTGACACTGGCGCTGACCAAGGGTCGCATACTCAAGGAAACTCTGCCTCTGCTGGCTCGGGCGGGGATTTGCCCTGTCGAAGATATAGACAGTTCACGTAAACTGATTTTTGCCACCAATCAGGAAAACCTCCGTCTGCTGATTCTCCGGGGTAGCGATGTCCCAACATATGTGAAACTGGGTGCTGCCGATATCGGCGTTACCGGCAAGGATGTGTTGCTGGAGCAAGGTGGCGAGGGTTTGTATGAGCCACTGGATCTGGGTATTGCGCGCTGCCGCTTGATGACGGCCGGGCGTATCGACAGACCGGACATGGGAAACCGGATAAGAGTGGCATCCAAGTTTGTGAATGTCGCCCGACGGTATTTTGCTGAACGCGGTGTTCATGCAGAGGTGATCAAGCTCTATGGTGCGATGGAATTGGCACCCAATATGGGTTTGGCAGATCTGATTGTCGATGTGGTGGATACAGGGAACACGTTGAAGGCCAACGGGCTTGAGCCCATTGAGCTGATTGCCGAGGTGAGTTCGCGGTTGGTGGTGAACAAAGCCTCTATGCGCAGCCAGCACGATGCTATTCAATCGCTTATCAATGCTCTGAGTGAGGCTGTGGCTGAATCCACTGCTTGCTATGATCAACCGACTTAATACGTCTACTGCGGACTTCGACGCGCACCTGGAGCGTCTGCTGGACTGGGATAACGTGGCTGATGAATCTCTGGCACTTCGAGTGGACGAGATAATCCTGTCTATCAGGGAGCGCGGTGACGAAGCACTGCTGGAGTTGACCAACGTTCTGGACAGAACGCAGTTTGCAAGCCCCTCGGAGATAATCCTTACACGCGCCGATCTCGAGAATGCTCTGGAGTCCCTGCCAGAACGTGAACGGGTCGCCCTGGTCGCGGCGTCGGACCGTGTGACGCGCTATCACGAACATCAGCTGCAGGATTCCTGGCAGTATAAGGACGAGCATGGCACGCTGCTGGGACAGAAGATAGTGCCACTGGAACGGGTCGGTATATATGTTCCAGGGGGTAAGGCCAGCTATCCATCTACGGTGTTGATGAATGCTATTCCGGCTCGTGTGGCGGGCGTGCGGGAAATTGTAATGGTCTGTCCCACGCCTGATGGCGAACGCAATACACTACTGCTGGCGGCCGCTGCAATAGCGGGGGTTGATGTTTTGTATACAGTGGGCGGTGCCCAGGCAATTGCCGCACTGGCCTATGGGACAAGCTCCATACCGCGGGTGGACAAAATTGTTGGCCCGGGCAATGCCTGGGTGGCGAGTGCCAAGCGCAAGGTGTTTGGTCAGGTAGGGCTGGACATGTTGGCGGGGCCATCGGAGATTCTGATTATCGCCGATGGCAGTACCGCTCCCGAGTGGATAGCCATGGACCTGTTTTCCCAGGCAGAGCACGACGAGGACGCCCAGGCGCTTTTATTGTGCCCTGATCCCACTTACCTCGATCAGGTTGAAGCAGAGCTCGTGCGCCTGTTGCCGGATATGCAGCGCACCGCAATAATTGGTCAGTCACTGGCACAAAGGGGAGCCCTGATACAGGTCAGGGATCTCGATGAGGCAATCACCATCAGCAACAGAGTTGCTCCAGAGCACCTTGAATTGTCAGTACGCTATCCTCAGTCCCTGTTACCCGCAATAGAGCACGCAGGGGCGATTTTCATGGGCGCCTATACAGCAGAAGTACTGGGCGATTATTGCGCAGGGCCAAGTCACGTGTTGCCGACCTCGGGTACTGCACGCTTTTCTTCGCCACTGGGTGTTTACGATTTCCAGAAACGTATGTCCATCGTGATGTGCAGTCCGGAGGGTGCGAATGCCCTGGGGGCAATAGCATCTCCCTTGGCGCGAGGGGAATCACTGGAGGCGCATGCCCGCGCCGCTGAACTGCGCATGGCCGATACTCGCAACGACAGTTCGGGGGAGGGGGAATGAGCTGGCGGTTGCAGGATTGGGTGCGCCCAGAAGTACAGCAACTTAATGCCTATCATGTGCCGGATCAATCCGGTCTCACCAAGCTTGATGCCATGGAGAATCCCTATGGATGGCCAGACAGCCTGATCGAAGAGTGGATGGAGGAAATGCGGGTCGCGGGAGCTGCCATCAATCGCTACCCGGATGCTTCCAGCGCAGCGCTGCGCAAGCGTATTGTCGAGGTTATGTCCGTTCCTGAAGGGCTGGATGTCTTGCTCGGTAACGGTTCCGACGAATTGATACAACTGCTCGCGCTGGCCACGGCGATGGCAGGGGCGTCCGTTGCCGCGCCGACTCCGGGCTTCGTAGTGTATGAATTGGTCGCACGTTTTACCGGGATGGCGTTCTGTGGCATCGATCTTGATGATGACTTTGATCTTGATGTCGAAGCCATGCAGCAGGTGTTTCGAGAACATCATCCAGCATTGCTGTTTCTCGCGCTGCCCAATAATCCGACTGGCAATCTATTCAGCGAGGAGCGTTTGCGGGCGGTTATTCAGGCAGCGCCCGGGCTGGTTGTGCTGGATGAGGCCTACACGGCGTTCACGGATGCCGATTTTCTCCCCTGGGTGCTGGAATATCCCAATGTGGTACTGATGCGTACCCTTTCGAAAGTGGGTTTGGCAGGGTTGCGCTTGGGCATGCTGATTGGACGTTCGGACCTGTTGGCAGAAGTAAACAAGCTGCGTCTACCCTACAACATAAACCTTCTAACACAGACCAGTGCTCTGTTTGCACTTGATCACTTCGAAGTCTTCAGGGAGCAGGCGGCCCGTTTGCGCGCTGAGAGGGCTCAACTGGATATATCTCTTGGGGCCATCGCGGGTTTGCACGTGTGGCCCAGTGAGGCTAACTTCTTATTGATAAGGTCGGAGGAAGTGACGGCCGAAGAGTTGTTCGATGCTTTGTGGGACGACGGGATTCTGGTGAAGAATCTGCATGGAGCGCATCCCAAACTGGATCAGTGTCTGCGTCTCACCGTGGGAACAGCGGAGCAAAACAGTCGCATGATTGATTCCATTAGACGATGTCTCTCCGAGCGTTAAGAGAAGGGCTATCGCTCCACTGTGGGAGCTCTCGGGCGTCGCCCCAGCTCCACGATGACATTGATCGGCGTTTCTCCACGGAGAATATCTACCGCAATTTTTTCCCCGGGCCGCATCATGGCAATTTGATTCATGGTGGAGCGACCATCGTTAACCACTGAACCGTCGATGTGCGTAATAATATCTCCCTGCCGCAACCCGGCGCGATCGGCAGGGCCATCTAGGTGGGTGGTAGATATGCGTAAGCCGCCGGTGGCGGATTCCCGCGAAAACACCGTATTGATTTCCAGTCCCAGCCAGCCGCGTATAACCTCTCCATAATTCACAATATCGTCCATGATAGCCACCGCCAGATCAATCGGGGTGGCCAGGGCTATGCCCGAGGAGGCATTCTGGTCGGTAAAGATCGCCGTATTGATGCCCAGAAGTTGGCCCTGGGTATCGACCAGTGCACCCCCGGAATTGCCGCGGTTGATTGCGGCGTCGGTCTGGATGAAGTTCTCATAAGTACTGAAGCCAACGTAACGCCCTGTGGCGCTTATTATTCCCTGAGACACCGAATGCCCCAGTCCGTGTGGGTTGCCAATTGCCAGCACAACGTCGCCAACCCGGGCCGCCTTTGGCACCCCCAGGGCAATAGCTTTCAGGTTTTTCGCATTGATTTTTAGCACGGCGAGATCGGTGTCAGGGTCTGCACCGATAAGGGTCGCGAGAAATTCCCTGCCGTCGTGCAATAGCACAAGGATTTCTTCGGCTCCGGCGATGACGTGATAGTTGCTCAGAATGTAGCCGGTGTTACTCATGATTACCCCGGAACCCAGCGAGCGAAGTGCCTTTTCCTCGCGCTGTGCATTGCGGCCGAGATAGCGGCGTAACACCGGATCCTTTGCCCAGGGATGGGTTTGGATGACACGCTGGGTGGTATAAATGTTAACTACAGACGGCACAGCCAGTGCTACGGCATTTGCAAAGCTCGTCTTGGTCGCTGTGCGTTTATGCGGTAACAGGCTGTTGCCGAGGTGATCCAGAACGATATAGGCAAGCAACAGGCCACACACGGAGGGCCATAGTGCGAATTTCAACCAGGGTTTCATGCCTCAGTTTGCATCAAATTGCGAAGAATGCGGTATGTAATAGCCTGTTCTTCATCTCAATACCGGCGGTAGATCTGCCGGAAGCGGGAGATCTTCCTCCACCGGTTTTTCGAGGCCGAATTCCTCGTTGAGCATGCCGGTCTCATAGGGAGATCTTTTAGGCGCATAATCCAGCGGCGGGGATGCGGTTTCTTCTTCCTCAGGCGCACTGTCGACAACGCCGAGCATGGATTCGGGAAGTCGCGTCAACATCGGGCCGCTCGCGTTCTCACGGCACAGATTGTCGGCACCACTGGCCAGATGATTGTGTACATCCCGGTAGCTCTCGGCCATATTTCGCAGCAGTTTGGCGGTATCAGTGAAGTGCTCTGCGACTTCGTGCTGATACTCCTTTTGCTCCTGATTGATACGTTCCAGCTGACGCTGCATGTCGCGTTGCTTTTGTGTGTCTGAGGAAAATTGTTTACCGACAAATACCCCAACCGCCAGCCCGCCACACAGCGCCACCGCTGCGGCAATCAGCAGCTCACCTATTTCGTACACAGCTTTCTCCAGTATGTATGACGAGAAGATAGGCGCAGTATAGCGACTTCGCCGCCGACGCTGTAGCGTGATTTTTCACTGTGGAATTATTCACAGTCCCAATGCCTGTTGCCTCTTTACGAAGTGGTGGGTACAGTGTGCGCCCTGCGTAGCCGGAGCTTATTACGATATGGCGAGCCCATTGCAGCGTTATCGCGAGGAACTGGAACGCAGGGACTTTACTCCAGATTCCTCGCAGCTGTCTGCTGTACTAAAATTGGATCAACTGCACCACGATATCGCGGCGCGGGAAGCGCGGCGGGACAGTGAAAATCTGCTGTCCAGGTTGCTGCGCCAACTGTCACTAAAACAGCCTGAAGAGCCGCTACTGGGGCTTTACTTCTGGGGTGGAGTGGGGCGTGGTAAGACCTGGTTGGTAGACCTTTTCTATGAAAGTCTTCCCGTGGAACGCAAAATGCGTACCCATTTTCACCGTTTTATGCAGTTTGTGCATGCGGAACTGCGCAACCTGGCAGGGTCCAGGAATCCCCTCGACCAGGTGGCTGGCCGTCTGGCAACCAGAGCAACTGTTATATGTTTTGATGAGTTTTTCGTCTCCGATATTACTGATGCCATGATCCTGGCAGGACTGATGCAGGGCCTGTTTGCGCGCGATGTGACGTTGGTAGCAACCTCCAACATTGTCCCCGAGCAGTTATACAAGGACGGTTTGCAGCGACAGCGCTTTCTTCCGGCCATCGACCTGTTGTTAAAACACACGGAGGTCATCAATCTGGATGGGGGCACGGATTACCGCTTACGTGCACTGGAGCGGGCGGAACTCTATCACTGGCCTCTGGACGATAGCGCCGATGCCAGTTTGATGCGCAGTTTTGAGAGTCTTGCGCCGGAGGTCGGGCATCCGGGAGAGTCTGTCGAAATCAATGGGCGGTCACTAAAGAGCCGACTTTGCGCCGACGACGTGGTATGGTTCGACTTTAGTGAGCTATGCGATGGTCCACGCAGTCAGAATGACTATATCGAGCTCGCTCGCATCTATCATGCTGTTTTGCTGAGTAATGTGCCTGGTCTCACTGCCGCGCAGGACGACCAGGCGCGGCGTTTTATTAATCTGGTCGATGAGTTCTACGACCGCAATGTCAAGCTGGTGATTTCCGCCGAGGCACCCCCGGATAAGCTGTATTCAGGGACCCGATTGGAGTTCGAATTTGCCAGAACAGTCAGCAGATTGCAGGAGATGCAATCCCATGACTACCTCGCCGGGGAGCATCGTCCCTGACTGCGGGCGGGGTAATACGAAAAGGTGTTCGCAAGTTGTTAAATTTGCTTGAAAAACCGAAAATCCTTCGGTAGTATTCGCGCCTTTGATTTTCCGTGCTCCAAAGGGCCACATTACCATGAAAACATTCAGTGCTAAGGCAAGTGAAGTACGACGAGATTGGTTCGTTGTTGACGCCGATGGCAAGACTCTCGGACGTTTGTCCAGCGAAATCGCCCACCGCCTGCGCGGGAAGCATAAGGCCGAATACACCCCTCACGTGGATACTGGCGATTACATTGTTGTTATCAACGCTGACAAGGTTCAGGTAACCGGGGCCAAGGCTACCGACAAGATGTACCACAGCCACAGTGGCTACATTGGTGGACTCAAGTCGATCTCCTTTGAGCACCTGATGGAGAAAACGCCCGAGCGTGCCATACAGCAGGCTGTCAAAGGTATGTTGCCGCACAATCCGTTGGGCCGCGCCATGTTCAAGAAATTAAAGGTCTATGCCGGATCAGTGCATCCTCACGCGGCTCAGCAGCCTCAATCACTTAATATTTAACGGAAGTTCCTTATGACAGTTTCTCAGTATTACGGGACCGGACGACGCAAAACCTCCACTGCTCGCGTGTTTATGAAGAGCGGTTCTGGTGGTATCACCGTCAACAGCCGCCCACTCGACCAGTATTTTGGCCGAGAAGTTGCACGTATGATTGTTCGTCAGCCCCTGGAGTTGGTTGAAATGGGTGAGCGTTTCGATATCAATGTGACGGTTGCCGGAGGTGGTAGCTTCGGTCAGGCGGGTGCGATTCGCCATGGTATCAGCCGCGCACTGATGGAATATGATGAATCACTGCGTCCCACACTGCGTTCAGCGGGCTACGTCACGCGTGATGCTCGTGAAGTGGAGCGAAAGAAGGTCGGTTTGCGCAAGGCGCGCAAGCGTCCTCAGTTCTCCAAGCGATAATCTACTTTTGCCTGGGCCGGCTTTGGGTATAAACCGGCATGACGGAATCAGGACAACGCGCCCGATCAGTATTTCTGGTCGGGCGTTTTCATGTAAGAGGGTATATGTTGCAACGCTTTTGCTTGCGCTCGCGCCTTGTAAGACAGTGGCAAAATCATTACCATTTGTCCCGGTTTTGGAACGGCCGACCCGGCCGGTTGAACCCCGCCCTCGGGGGCTCTTCATTGGGAGAAAATCATGTCAAATGACAGCGTAAACGCTGGCCGACGCCGCTTTCTAACGGCTGCCACGTCAGCGGTCGGTGCTGCGGGTGTGGTCGGGGTGGCCATTCCGTTTTTGGGTTCCTGGAACCCCAGTGCCAAGGCGAAATCCGCCGGAGCTCCTGTAAAGGCTGATATTGGCAAGATTGAACCAGGACAAATGGTCGTATTCGAATGGCGCGGCAAGCCCGTATATGTCGTGCGTCGTACCGAGGACCAGGTCGGCGAACTGGTTGGCTTGAACGAGGTTTTGAAAGACCCGGGTTCAGAGGCATCTGATCAGCCGGCCTATGTCAGTGGTGAGGCCCGATCTATCAAGCCCGAGATCATGGTGCTGGTGGGCTTGTGCACGCATCTAGGATGCGCACCAAAATACCGTCCTGAAGTAGGTGCTGCGGATCTTGGTGGTGATGAGTGGCTGGGCGGATTTTTCTGTCCCTGTCACGGATCCAAGTTTGATCTGTCGGGGCGAGTGTACAAAGGTGCGCCCGCTTCCGCGAACCTGATTGTTCCGCCCCATAGTTTTGAGACTGATGATGTCATTGTCATCGGTGTCGATCAGGAGGCCGCGTAATGGTTAAGATGCTGGTAGCTCTGCGGGATTGGACCGATGAACGTCTCCCCATCATGCGTGCGTGGAACACCCACATGGCGCAATACTATGCGCCGAAAAACTTTAATTTTTGGTATGTTTTCGGTGTGCTGTCCCTGCTGGTTCTGGTAAATCAGTTGCTTACCGGCATCTGGCTGACGATGAGTTACACGCCCACAGCTGAAGAAGCATTCAGTTCGGTTGAATACATCATGCGGGATGTCGATTACGGCTGGTTGATCCGCTATATGCATTCCACTGGCGCATCGGCATTTTTTGCCGTGGTATATCTGCACATGTTCCGGGCTCTTCTCTACGGTTCCTACCAGAAGCCCCGTGAACTTATCTGGATCTTTGGGATGCTGATTTTTGTGGTGCTGATGGCTGAGGCATTCATGGGCTATATCTTACCCTGGGGTCAGATGTCCTATTGGGGTGCCCAGGTGATTATTTCACTGGTAGGGGCTATCCCCGTCGTGGGTGCAGATCTGGAGCAATGGGTAAGAGGTGATTTCCTCATATCCGGGATTACCCTGAATCGTTTCTTTGCCCTGCACGTGGTAGCGCTGCCAATTATCCTGCTGGCGCTGGTGTTACTACACTTGCTTGCCTTGCACGAGGTTGGCTCCAACAACCCCGATGGCGTCGAAATCAAGAAAAACAAGGATGAGAACGGTGTTCCACTCGATGGCATCGCGTTTCATCCCTACTACACTGTGCATGATCTGCAGGCGATTGTTGTGTTCCTGTTTATATTCTGCAGCATCATTTTCTTCTTCCCTGAGATGGGGGGCTTCTTTATTGAGTATCCCAACTTTGAGATAGCCAATTCGCTGAAGACGCCTGAGCACATCGCTCCGGTGTGGTATTTCACTCCTTATTATTCGGTGTTAAGAGCTATTCCCGACAAGTTTTTAGGCTTTATTGCCTTCGCCGGAGCTGTAGCCATACCTTTTATCCTGCCGTGGTTGGACCGCAGCCCCGTCAAGAGTTGGCGCTACAAGGGCAACTTCAGCAAAGTCGCGCTGGTCTTGTTTGTCGCCGCATTTATCATCCTCGGCGTATTGGGTGTCAAATCACCTACACCTGCTCGTACGTTCCTCGCTCAGATTTGTTCAGTGATTTACTTTGCATTTTTCATCCTTATGCCGTTTTGGACAAAAATGGAAAAGACCAAGCCTGTACCCGAGCGGGTAACCACGAACGGTGGAATTGGGGTTTGGGGTTCTCTGGCGGCGCTGGTGTTGATCGCGTTGCTGACGGTTCTGCCGCTGAAGGCCGTGGGTGCGGAATCAGCTTTTGACTGTGGCTCTATCTCCTGCGATCAAGTGGACAATGATGTGTCCGACAAGGCCTCTCTGCAACGCGGGGCGCAGGTGTACATGAATTACTGCCTGGGCTGCCATTCCATGCAGTATGCCCGTTACGAACGTACGGCAACTGATCTGGGTATCCCGATTGATTTGTTTGAAGAGCATTTGAAATTCGACAGCGATGCAAAAATTGGTGAGCATATGACAAATGCTATGGGCGAGAAGGCTGGTAAGAAATGGTTTGGCGCCGCACCTCCGGATCTGACCATGATTGCACGTGCCAGGGGCACAGATTGGCTGTACACGTATTTACGAAATTTTTACGACGATGCGTCCCGTCCTTATGGGGTAAACAACCGCGTGTTCCCGGATGTCGGCATGCCGCATGTACTGTTGGAAATGGAGCAGTCCTTAACCCCGGAAGAGTATGATCTGGCTATGACGGATCTGGTTAACTTCATGGATTACACGGCCGAGCCTATGCAGTTGGCAAGGCAGCGCACTGGTTTTTATGTGTTGCTTTACCTGGCGTTGTTTTTTGTCTTCGCCTATCTGCTGAACAGGGAATATTGGAAGGACGTTCACTAGGTCAAAAGACCGATCGCTTGCTCGCGGCACCAGGGGTGTCGTCGAGGTATTTACTTGAGGAGTTCACATGGGTGTTGTTGCAAAACGATCTTCGATGACTTTTTTTTCCGACAGCAGGAGCCATTACAGCCATCGCGTGCGTAT
The DNA here is from genome assembly GCA_938074045.1 of uncultured Halieaceae bacterium. GTDB lineage: Bacteria > Pseudomonadota > Gammaproteobacteria > Pseudomonadales > Halieaceae > CALJGI01. Next base: position 122,022 of record CALJGI010000011.1, on the reverse strand, counting down.
TGTGCTGGCGGAGAAAGGGGTTACGGTTGACGTCATCGAGTCGGACAAGAACCATCCACCGGCAGAGCTGGCGGACCTGAATCCGTACAACAGCTTGCCGACTCTGGTTGATCGCGATCTGGTGCTCTATGAATCGACGGTAATGATGGAATATCTTGATGAGCGCTTCCCGCACCCACCGCTCCTGCCAGTGTATCCGGTGGCGCGTGCCGAGAGTCGCCTGTATATACACCGCATTGAGAAAGACTGGTGCTCACTGGTGTACAAGATTGAAAACGGTAATGAGAATGCGGCGGAAACGGCGCGTAAACATCTGCGGGAAGAATTGATTGGCACCGCCCCTATTTTTGCAGAGAAGCCGTATTTCATGAGTGAGGAATTCACTATCGTAGATTGCTGTCTCGCACCCCTTCTGTGGCGTCTGCCGGCTCTGGGTGTGAATCTGCCCAATACCAAGCAGGTTAAGCCACTACTGGCATATATGGACCGGATGTTCGCGCGCGAGTCATTTGTGGCCAGTCTCTCGGAACAGGAACAGGAAATCCGAATGGGCTGAGGTCGATACTCATGTCTCAGGATATGACATCGAGTCGTCCCTATATGGTCAGGGCGCTGCATGAATGGATTATCGATAATCAGTGCACGCCCTACCTGTTAGTAAATGCTCTGGCAGATGATGTGGATGTACCGCGTCAATTCGTAAAAGATGGCCAGATAGTTCTGAATGTCTCGCCCTCGGCGGTCATCAACTTTCATGTTGACACCGATGGCGTCAGTTTCAATGGCCGCTTCGGCGGTATCCCCACCGATGTCTATGTTCCAGTCTCCGCTGTTATGGGTATTTATGCCCGTGAAAATGGCCAGGGTATGGTATTTGATCAGGACGAGATGCCCGACGATCCCGGTCCAGGTCATGAACCACCCCCGGCAGATCCGCCTCTGCGGCCGAGTCTGAAAATCGTAAAGTAGATTACAGATCGTGCCCCGCTGGGTTACACACTGGTCAGAGCAGCGCTTTTTCCAAGGTCTGGCGGTATATTTCCGCCAGAAGATCCAGGTCGCTTGCTTCCACATGTTCATCTACTTTGTGGATGCTGGCGTTGACGGGCCCCAGTTCCAGAACCTCTGCACCCGTAGGCGCGATAAAACGACCGTCTGAGGTCCCTCCGGCGGTAGATAACTCGGCTCGAATGCCCCGGGACTCCCAGATGCTGGCTGTGGCTGCCTCTACCAGTCTGCCGCCGGAGGTCAAAAATGGCATGCCGCTGACATGCCAGGTCAGTTCGTAATGCAATGAGTGCCGGTCGAGAATGTCCAGGGTACGCTTCTGCAATTCCTCTACGGGTGACGTGGTGGCAAAACGAAAATTGAAATCCATATCCACTGTGCCCGGAATCACATTACCGGCGCCGGTTCCTGCTCTGATATTCGATATTTGCATGGATGTTGGCGGAAAAAATTCGTTACCCTCATCCCAGGTCTCACGGGTAAGGTCGCTTAATGCTGGCGCCAATCGATGAATCGGATTATCGGCGAGCTGCGGGTAGGCGACGTGACCCTGGGTGCCGAGTACTGTCAGGTGGCCATTGAGAGAACCCCGTCGGCCATTTTTGACAACGTCTCCGAGTACCGCGCTGCTGGAGGGTTCACCCACCAGGCACATATCGATCTTCTGACCAGTCTCTTGCAACCACTCCATCACTCGAACCGTGCCGTCCGCAGCAGGGCCTTCCTCGTCGCTGGTTATAAGAAATCCGATTCGACCTCTATGGTCAGGATGATCCAGCACAAAGGCTTCGCAGGCCGTCACCATGGCGGCCAGACTGCCCTTCATATCGGCGGCTCCGCGGCCATATAAAATTCCATCCCGGATTTCAGGCTCAAAAGGAGGGGACGACCAGTCTTCCAGGGGCCCGGTGGGTACAACATCGGTATGACCGGCAAAAACCAGAATAGGACCGTCCTGTCCGCGCTCTGCCCAGAAATTCAAGACATCACCGAAGGGCAGGCGAGTCACCTCAAAGTCAATGGCCTGCAGGCGTTCTATCATCAGCTCCTGACAGCCAGCATCTTCTGGCGTAACCGAAGCACGCCGTATCAGGTCGCAAGCAAGTTCCAGCGTATCACTCACAGTGAGTGTTGCTCCTGTTTGTCACCGCAGCGTATGGTAAGGGTGTAGTTCCGTCAATTGTGGGCATGTAATTCATCGTTGAGTTCAATGGCTGACTTGTTGCGCAGGCATTGTACCGCACCTGTCAGCGAGTGCCGTCGGAATAGCAGGTTTGACTGACCGGCAAGCTCCCGGGCTGCCACCTGCTCAATCTCGTGGCCGTGTTCATCCAGGAGAACCACCTTGGTGCCAGCGGTAATGTAGAGGCCTGCTTCGATGGTGCAATTGTCTCCCAGGGGGATGCCAGTACCACCATTGGCGCCGATGAGACAACCAGTACCCAGAGAATTGACCAGATTACCGCCGCCAGAAAGCGTTCCCATGATGGATGCACCGCCACCCACATCGGATCCACTGCCCACCACTACACCGGCTGAAATGCGTCCCTCGATCATGCCCGGACCGTCCGTGCCGGCGTTAAAGTTAACGAAACCCTCGTGCATGATGGTCGTCCCTTCGCCGAGGTATGCGCCCAGCCGTACCCGGGCAGTATGGGCGATACGAACACCGTCAGGGACGATGTAATTCGTCATTTTGGGGAATTTGTCGACGCAGCTGACCTCCAGTGTGTCACCCCGTAAACGGGCTTCCAATTGGGCTTCGGCCAGCTCGTCGACAGCTATTGCGCCGGCGTTGGTCCAGGCGACATTGGGCAGTACACCGAATAGGCCCGTCAGATCAGTGCCATGGGGTTTTACCAGGCGATGGGATATCAGGTGCAGCTTGAGGTAGCCCTCCGGGACGGAATTCGGGGGTGAATCACTTGCAAGAATCACTAATACCTTTGGTTGGTTGCTCGTCGCCAGTTTGCCGACGATTTCTGCCTGTTCAGCGTCCGTTGATTTCAGCGCGCTGGAGATTGCATTGAGGTTCTCTGAGGAGAGTTCGTGCAGTGGCGTGCTTGTATCATGTCCGCACTCTGCAATGGCATCCAGTGTTTGCTGATCAGGATTCAGTAGCGGCCGGGGGAAAAAAACCTCCAACCATTCATCTCGGGAGTTGCGGGTTCCAATGCCAAAGCCCAGCGCAAAATATGATTGCGTCATTTGTATATCTCTGTTTTCAATTCAGGGGGTGAATATTTTAGTGTAATCTGATGCTCTGAAACCGACCCGTACATCGTCCCCCATTTCCAGCAATGGGCGTTTGATCAATGTTGGATTATCGAGTATCGCGGCGAGTGCATTCGGTGTATCCATCCTGGCGCGCTGATCCGCATCCAGTGCTTTCCAACTGGTACTGCGTCGATTGATCAGCTGCTCCCATCCCAGATGCGCCAGCCATTTTTCCGCCTGCGCGCTGGTAAGTCCATCAGCTCGGAAATCATGAAACACGTAATCAACCTTGTTGTTGTCCAGCCATGTCCGCGCTTTTTTCACGCTATCGCAGTTTTTTATTCCGTAGAGCTTCGGCAAGTTTTGAACTCCAGACAGAGGAATTGAGGGTGCGCTAGGATAGCAAAGGATACCCGCAGTTGCACCGCATCCAATCTGCACCGGGTCTGGTTTTGCTGCTCGTTGCGCGCGATAATCACGTCCTTCATTTCTGCAGGGATACATATCATGATCTGGCTAAGAAGTATGGCGGCTGTGTTACTCGCTCCGGTTATCTATGGTGTGATTTGTGTGCCATCGGTTGGGGCCTTGATGTCCGCTTACCCGGAGCTGCTCAATGAGACAGGCGGAACCTACGACGTAACGCTTACACTGATGGCAGAACTGATCCAATTGCTTGTGCTGATTACCTGCGGTTATTTCTCGGCGCTCGCCGCCGGGCGCGAGGAATTGAAGCACGGCCTGGCGGTCACTGTGGTGATGTTGGCTATTGCCATCAGTGTGCAACTCAGTTTTTGGAGCAGCATGCTGGTTTGGCATCATTTCGTATTTTTTGTTTGTGTTGTCGTGGGCATACAGCTGGGCACCAGGCTGCGGTTGCGGCAGAAGGGCACCACTGCATCACGGGTTTTGTAGGGCTTGATTGTTTTTCCAGAGTCTCGATCAACGGTATCAGATGTTCCTGGTAGGCTGCCCATGCGGCGATGGACCTTAACCACCCAGGTTTTCCATATCGTGGCTATAGCCATGTGAGTCACTGAAATCGCGTTTATAGATGGACCAGCAGGTATCGATGGCATGGCGTCGCACATAGACAAAGTGAGCCCCTGGCAGTACCGCGGCGGCCAGTCCCAGCAGCAGGCTATTGGCGGGCATTTTGTCTACAACACGCAGGGCAGAATCTCCAAAACTGTCGATGTGGGCAAGGTATTGATTGGCCAATTTGCCCGCGGAGGAAGGTGTCATGTCCGCGCAGTCCGCGGGAAAAGGGGTCGCCAGACCAAACGCGAGTGCGGCTCGAGCTTGAGCGGATATTGTTGTGTGCTTGCAAAGCTGCTCCATGTGGTTGATCTGCTCTATAGATACCGCGTCTTCCAGGGTGTCTGTTCACTACCGCGTTTGGAATGTCACTGGCCTGATCGATTCTGGCAGAATGCAGGAGTACGGCCCCCAACAAATTGCTGGCAACCGGGTGGTTGGGGTTGTGTACCAGACAGTCGCGATAGCCGCTGCTGCTTCGTTGAGCCGGCTTGCCCTATGGTGATGCACGGCGGCCTCCAGCAGTTGACCCGGGTGAGGGGCTGTCACGACAGCTTCTCAGGCCTTTCTGGTCTGCACTGGTCGTTTTCGACGCGGATAGCAAGTGGTGCAAATTTCGCACACCGTGCCGTCACAGCCACGTGCGGAACAGTGTTCGCGTCCATAGTAAATAAACTGGAGATGCAATGCGTTCCATGATTCTCGCGGAAACAGCTTTTTGAGGTCTCTCTCGGTCTGGGTGACACTGCGCCCATTGGTCAGCCCCCAGCGCTGCGCCAGTCTATGAATGTGTGTATCAACCGGGAATGATGGCTCGCCGAATGCTTGTGCGACTACGACACTGGCAGTTTTATGGCCTACTCCGGGCAGTGTTTCGAGCGCGGCAATATCCCGGGGTACTTCACTCTCATATTGTTCCATCAGCATTTCTGAGAGTCGAACGATTGCCTTGGCCTTCTGTGGTGCCAGGCCACAAGGACGTATGATTTGTTGCACCTCATCCACGGTTTTACTGGCCATATCTGCAGGCGTATTGGCCAGCATAAATAGATGGGGCGTGACCTGGTTGACCCTTTCGTCAGTGCACTGTGCGGAAAGAAGCACAGCGATCAGAAGTGTGTAGGGGTCTTGGTGTTGCAGTGGAATAGGAGGTTGCGGGTAAAGTTCCTGCAGCCGTTTTCCTATGAAATTCGCGCGTTCCTGCTTGAGCATGTGCTTGTCTGCTGTTTCCTGTGGTAGTTCGGCTAGTTGTAGAGGTAGCGATAAATACGCTCAGCTGCCTCAATGCAGAGCTCCAGCGGCGCGACCAGAGCTATTCGAACCCTCTTATGACCGGGGTTACCGGCACCGCAGTCACGTCCAATATATGCACCGGGTAATACAGTGACACCCTGCTGTACGTATAATTCACGACAAAACTGCTCGCCCGATACGGCGGTTTCCGGCCAGAGATAAAAGCCCGCCTCGGGACGGCTTCCCTTCATAACAGGTGTGAGCACATTCAGGACCGCGTCAAATTTCTCACGATATAAAGCCCGGTTCACCTGCACATGCGCTTCGTCGGACCAGGCGGCGATACTCGCCATCTGATGATGTAGCGGCATTGCCGCACCGTGATAGGTTCGATATTTCAGGAATGCCCGGAGTATTTCCGCATCTCCCGCCACGAATCCGGAGCGCAATCCAGGCAGGCTGGAACGTTTCGAGAGGCTGTGAAAAACAATGCAGCGATGGTAGTCATGACGTGCCATATCTGCACATGCCTGAAGCAGACCAGCGGGCGGGCTGTCTTCGTCCGGGTATAGTTCCGAATAGCATTCATCGCTGACGATCACAAAATTGTGTTCATCTGCCAACTGGATGAGTTTCTGAAGATATTCCACCGAGGCAACCGCACCAGTGGGATTGCCCGGCGAGCAAAGATAGAACAATTGACAGGACTGCCATTGCTTGTCGGTGATTGAATCCAGATCTGGCTGATAATTATTCGAGGGTAGGCACTCGAGATAGACAGGTTGGGCGCCCGCCAGCAACGTGGCACCTTCGTATATCTGATAGAAGGGGTTGGGCATCAATACCACGGGTTGATTGCCCGGGTCGATTACTGTTTGTGCAATGGCAAAGAGGGCCTCCCGTGTGCCGCTGACAGGCAGTATCTGGGACTCGGCATCCAGGCTTTGTAATTGGAAACGCTGCACTGCCCACTGGCTGATGGCCTGACGTAGTTCCGGCATGCCACGTGTGGCCGGGTATCTGGAAACCAGGTTGAGGTTGTTTCGCAGCGCTTTCATCGCAACTTCAGGAGCCGGATGAGCCGGCTCGCCGATTGAAAGCGATATAGGTTTAACACCTGGAGGAGGTGATAAGCCCGCTAGCAAACCTGCCATTTTTTCAAAGGGGTAGGGGTGCAGTTGGGATAAATGCGGATTCATGGTTTGTCAGCTCGCTGCCTGGGCATCGAGGACCTGGCAGATAGTTGCGCGAAGTCTTGTGCAGGTTTCGGCATCCTCAAGAGGGCGCTTGTTCCGATCGGTAATATAGAAGATATCCTCGACGCGCTCGCCCAGCGTTGCGATCTTGGCGGCTCTCAGATTCAACTCAAAGTCGAGGAAAATGCGGCTGATATTTGCCAGCAAGCCGGGCCGATCAGGGGTTGCTATTTCAAGGATAGTTACGCCGTTTTTTGCGTCGTTTACAAGCCGGGTCTCTGTGGGTACAGAAAAATGCTTCAGCTGTCGGGAGGTTCGTCGACGAGAAATAGAGGGTGGTGAACTCACATCCCGCAGGTTTTCCAGCAATGTGGCGCTGATATGGGCTATGCGGACGGGATTGCTATCCAGCGGTTTGCCGTCGGCATCCAACACAAAAAAAGTATCTATCGTCATATTGTTGCCAGAAGTGTAAATACGGGCATCGTGGATAGAGAGATCCAGTTGTTCCAGCGTCGACGTGATAATCGCGAAGAGATAGTCCGAGGGTTTCGTATAGATAAAAATCTGAGTGGCGCCACCATACTGATGATCGGAGCTGGTCTTAATCAACACCAACGGCTGATCTTGATCGCCGTGTTCGGCTACCGCCTCGGTATGCCAGACAATGTCCTCCGGACGCTCTCTTAAAAAATACTCCTCGCCTGTGTTTTGCCACAGGGATTCCAGTTCCTCCCGCGTAAAACCGCGGTCTTCAAGCTGCGTGGTGGCCGTTCGCTGGGTCTCTTCTATCAGGTCCTGCTTGTCGACCGGGTTTTCCAGTCCCCGTCGCAGCGCGCGCTTGGTTTCTGCGTACAGCTGGTGCATTAACGCCGCCCGCCATTGGTTCCACAGTGTGGGATTGGTTGCATTTATGTCTGCCACAGTCAGTGCGTAGAGATAATCCAGTCGTATCTGGTCGCCAACCGTTTCCGCGAAATTCTGGATCACTGCAGGGTCGGAAATATCCTGCCGCTGCGCCACGCCTGACATCAAGAGGTGTTGCTTGATCAGCCAACATACCAGCCGGGTATCCCGGGGGCTGATACCGTGATTCTCACAGAAGCGCTCGGCATCAACGGCACCGAGGGTGGAGTGATCGCCACCGCGACCCTTGGCAATATCGTGATACAGACCGGCGATGTAGAGCAGTTCGATTCGCGGCAGACGGCTGGCAATTCTTGCCGCCACCGGGAATCTTTCGCGCATGTCCTCATATTGAAAACGGCGCATGTTTTTTACCACTTCCAGCGTATGGGCATCTACTGTATACACATGGAACAGATCGTGTTGCATTTTGCCGATAATCTGACCGAACTCCGGGAGGTAAAGCCCTAGAATCCCATAGCGGTTCATACGGCGTAATTGCAGAGCGACCTTGTGTGGGGCGCGCAGCAAATCCATAAATAGTTGTCGGTTGATGGGATCGGCGCGAAAACGTGCATTTATAAGATGGCTGTGATCGCGGATCGCACGGATGGTTGACGCCCTGACGCCATCAATATCAGTCCGCTGGCTCATGAGATAAAAAATCTCCAGCAAGGCCGGAGGGTAGCGGGAAAAGACATCGGGTGATGTCATTGCGATATAGCCATTTCTAACCTGAAACCGATCGTTCAACACGATCGTCTCCTGGGTTTCGCCGGCATGAAGAATTGCTTCATCAAAGTACTGCATCAGCACTTCGTTGAGCTGAGACAGAGTCAGCGCCCAGCGGTAGTATTGCTGCATAAAGTCTTCGACCGCCATGTTGGCGTCATCGTCTTCGTAGCCAAAGTAGCCAGCCAGCTCGCGCTGGCGATCGAAAAGCAGTCTTTCCTCAGCGCGACCACTGATCATATGCAGCGCGTAGCGCACCCGCCATAACCAGCTTCGCCCCTCGATCAAGGTCTCAAGTTCATCAGCCTGCATGAAACCGATTTCTACCAGTTGCTCGAGCTCGGTCACACCAAAGTGACGTTTGGCAAACCATCCGATCATCTGGGTATCCCGCAGCCCGCCCGGCGAGCCCTTTATGTTTGGTTCCAGGTTTGACTCGGAATTGGCGAATTTACGATGGCGATCGATTTGCTCTTCCCTTTTGGCAGAAAAGAACGCCTGGCTGGGCCATATCTGTTCCGCGGTAGTGGCCTGCGAAAGACGTTCCAGCAGCGCGCTGGAGCCACTGATCAGACGAGCCTCCATCATGCTGGTGGTGACCGTAATATCCTTGAGTGCTTCTTCTACGCAATCATCGATGGTTCTGACACTGTGACCAATCTTGAGATTCATATCCCACAACAGGGTTACCAACTGCTCTATATTGGCCCTGGTGCTTTCGTTTTGGGTATCGACCAGAATTAGGAGATCAATATCGGAATAGGGGTGCAGTTCGGCGCGACCATAGCCACCTACAGCGACAAGTGCCGCCGAGTCTGGCTCCCAGGTATATTGCCCCCAGGCCGTGGTGAGTAACTGATCGGTAAAATGAGCGCGCTCTGCTATCAGGGTGCGAATGTCCGCTCCCTGGATAAAAAGCTCATCAAGCCGGCGGGAAACCTCTTCGATGGCGCGGCGGAACAGGCTTAGGTCAGCACTGCTGCCTGTCAGCTCTGACTCAAACTCCTTGCGCGAAAACAGCGGCGGAACAACTTCGGCGGCAGATGTACTCATCCGCTCAGAAACTTTCCTCGGTGCGTGCGGTAAGCACCTCACATCCGTCAGCATGCACGGCCAGAGTATGCTCCCACTGTGCAGAATTACGGCCGTCCTTGGTGCTGACAGTCCAGCCATCCTTTTGATTGAGCTTTACGTGTCTTTTGCCCGCGTTCAGCATTGGTTCTATCGTAAAGGTCATGCCTTCTTCAATTGCCATGCCCACGCCTGGTCGTCCATAGTGGAGAATCTGGGGATCCTCGTGAAAAACTCTGCCAATGCCGTGGCCACAGTACTCACGCACAACTGAATAGTGATTTTTCTCGGCATAGGCTTGAATAATGTGTCCGATATCACCCAGCGTGGTGCCGGGGCGAACAATATCGATAGCCTTGTACAGGCACTCCTGAGTGACCCGCATCAGGCGTTCTGTGTGTGGGATGGTCTTGCCGATGCCGAACATTTTGCTGGTATCACCGTGATACCCGTCCTTGATGACGGTAATGTCTATATTGACGATGTCTCCATTTTTCAGGCGTTTTCGGTCCGATGGTATGCCGTGGCAGACGACCTCATTGACGGAGGTGCAGATGGATTTTGGAAATCCGTTGTAGTTCAGTGGTGCGGGAACTGCCTGCTGCTGGTTGACTATATAGTCGTGGCAAATGCGATCCAATTCACCGGTCGTGATACCTGCGACTACATGTGGTGTAATCATCTCGAGAACCTCGGCCGCCAGTCTGCCGGCTACACGCATTCGCTCGATTTCATCTGCTGTTTTTATGGTAATACTCATGGGCTCAATACGGTTGTCATGGAACATTGTTGCAGCCGGGCCAGAGCCAGCGGCTAGTCTGAAAGGCGGGCTATTCTACCGCTATTTGAGTGCCAATGTGTGTGAATTTGCCTCGAAACCTCTGGGAATCAGGATAGACAGGCCTTCGGGCTTCATTTTAGTTGATGCCTGTGGTATAAAGCGCGCCTCGATTTAGGGGTATACCCCCTGGTTCGGGACAAACGACACACACATACCGGCACATTGTTCTGGGTGCTCCGCCTCTGGCGAGTTGAGCGATGGGGTATGTGGAGGATTAACCCGTACATTGCAGGTAATACTATGACACAGGTAAGCATGCGTGAACTGCTGCAGGCAGGTGCGCACTTCGGACATCAGACCCGTTACTGGAACCCCAAGATGGATGAATACATCTTCGGGGCACGTAACAAAATTCATATCATCAATCTTGAGTACACGGTTCCCGCGCTGAACGAGTCGCTGGAAATGGTGCGTCGTCTCGCAGCCAACAAAAACAAGATTCTTTTTGTGGGCACCAAGCGCGCTGCCAGCAAGATAATCAAAGAGCAGGCTGAGCGGGCGGGAATGCCCTACGTCAGCCATCGTTGGTTGGGTGGCATGATCACCAACTACAAGACCATTCGCGCTTCAATCCGACGCTATCGCGAGCTGGAAACCCAGTCGCAGGATGGTACTTTTGACGCGTTGACCAAGAAAGAAGCCCTCATGCGTACTCGGGATATGGAGAAGTTAGAGCGCAGCATTGGCGGTATCAAGGACATGGGCGGCTTGCCTGATGCACTGTTTGTGGTAGACGTAGACCACGAGCGAATTGCTGTGACCGAGGCCAACAAGGTTGGGATCCCGGTAATAGGCATTGTTGACACCAACAGCAACCCCGATGGAGTCGATTACATCGTGCCGGGTAATGATGACGCTATTCGCGCCATCAAGCTGTATGTGACGGCTATGGCCGATGCCTGCCTGGCGGGCCGGGCAGATGCCGGTGAGTCTGTTGCGGCTCGCGACGAGTTTGTGGAAGTCAGCACCGATGAAGAAGCTGTGCCGGGAGCTGCAGCTGAAGCCACAGTTGAAGCCACAGTTGAAGCGAACGTTGCTGGCGTTGAGGAAGCCGCAGAGCCAGCCGAAGCTACCGCGGAAGCGGCAGAGCCAGCCGATGCTGCAGCAGAGGCGACAGTAGACGCACCGGTAACTGAAGCGGCTGTTGTAGCTGAAGAAGCAACCGCTGAGGCTGCCGAAGAGTCAAGCAAAGACTGATAGTTCGGGTACCACAGAGCCGGGTCGGGCCACGGTGACAACAGGCTCTCCCGGTTTCACATCTGACAACATATTTGAGCTAATTTTCGGCCGCCATCAAGTGGCGGCCGTATGAGGAGGGAACTATGGCTGACGTGACTACAGCAATGGTTAAAGAACTTAGAGAGCGGACCGGTCTCGGAATGCTGGAATGTAAAAAAGCGCTTAAGGCAAGTGATGGCGATATCGACCTGGCCATTGAAGAAATGCGTAAGTCCAGTGGTATGAAGGCTGCCAAGAAAGCAGGACGCACCGCTGCGGATGGCGTGGTCGCCGCGCGCGTTGCCGAAGACGGCAGTTTTGGTGTGTTGGTCGAGGTTAACAGCGAAACAGACTTTGTGGCTCGTGACGACGGCTTTCTCAGCTTTGTTGCCAAAGTTGTTGATGCTGCGTTCAGCAGCCGCGAAGTCGATGTGGCAGCGCTGATGGCGGGAGAATTGGAAGCTGATAGAGAAGCACTCGTACAGAAGGTGGGTGAGAATGTTAGTGTCCGCCGTGTCGCGGTGGTAGAGAGCGAGGCCGGTGTCGTGGGAAGCTATGTACACAGCAACAACCGTATTGCTGTGTTGACTGCAATCGAAGGCGGTGAGCAGGACCTGGCGCGTGATGTGGCTATGCACGTCGCAGCGGTCAATCCCCAGGTGGTTAACCCTGAAGATATGCCGGGGGAAGTTGTAGCCAAAGAGCGCGAAATCGCTACTGCGCAGGCCGAAGATAGCGGCAAGCCAGCTGAAATCATCGAAAAGATGGTGTCTGGGAAAATCAACAAGTTTCTTGCCGAGAACAGTCTCGTCAAGCAAGCCTTTGTAAAAGACCCGGATGTCACAGTCGGAAAATTAGTGGAAAGCGCTGGCGGCTCAATAGCAAGCTTTGTTCGCTACGAAGTCGGCGAGGGCATTGCCAAGCAAGAAGTCGATTTTGCCACAGAGGTGGCTCAGCAGCTGCAGGGCTCTTGAATCATTGTGATTACAGAGTGCATTAATCTGAACGGGGCGTATGCCCCGTTTTTATTGGCTGCGAACAACGTTGATTGGATGACTCCACCCTGTTTAATCGGGCGGAAATAAGGATTACCATAGCGTCGGCCCGAGGAGACCCACATGCCCAGTCATAATAGGGATAGAAAGTACAAGCGCATCTTGCTCAAACTCAGTGGTGAGGCGCTCACTGGTGATGAGGACTTTGGGATAGACCCCAAGGTGCTGGATCGCATGGCGCTGGAAATAGGCCAACTGGTAGGTATTGGTGTACAGGTGGGACTTGTCATCGGCGGCGGAAATCTGTTTCGCGGCGCCGCGCTGCACAAGGTAGGTCTCGATCGTGTTACCGGCGACCATATGGGTATGTTGGCCACCGTGATGAATGCCCTCGCTATGCGAGACGCACTGGAACGATCCAGTATTGCTACCCAGGTGATGTCAGCCATACCCATGAGTGGCGTAGTAGATCACTATGATCGTCGTAAGGCGACCAGAGCGCTGAGTAACGGCGATGTTGTAATTTTTGCAGCCGGAACCGGTAATCCCTTTTTTACTACGGACTCTTCCGCGTGTCTGCGCGGCATAGAGATAGATGCCGACCTTATCTTGAAGGCCACAAAGGTCGATGGCGTGTACTCGGCTGACCCGATGAAAGATCCAGATGCCGTCAAGTACGACCGCCTGACCTACGACGAGGTACTTGATCGTAAGCTGGGGGTAATGGATTTAACCGCCATCGTATTGTGCAGAGACCATGATATGCCTGTGCGCGTCTTTGCGATGGAGAATAGTGGTGCACTGCTGAACATCATCGTCGGTGGCGACGACGGCACGCTTATAGAAGCCCAGTGACAACACTCTGGAGAGAAACGCAATGATTGACGACATTCTGGAAGACGCCGAGGACCGGATGGGTAAGAGTCTTGAAGCCCTGTCTTCGCAATTCAGCAAAATTCGGACGGGGCGCGCGCATCCCAGTATTTTGATGGGTATCACCATTTCCTATTACGGTTCTGAAACCCCTTTGAACCAGGTGGCCAATATTAATATTGAGGATGCCAGAACCCTGGCCGTTACGCCCTGGGAGAAGAATCTGGTACCTGATATCGAAAAGGCCATTATGAAATCCGATCTTGGTTTGAACCCTGTCACGGCCGGCGAAAATATTCGTATCCCCATGCCTGCACTGACTGAAGAGACTCGGAGAGGCTACATCAAGCAGGCGAGGGCGGAGGCCGAGTCGGCGAGGGTTTCGGTGCGAAATGCTCGACGTGACGCAATAAGCATGCTCAAGGAGTTGCTTAAGGATAAGGAAATATCTGAGGATGATGACCGTCGTGCCCAGGACCGGGTACAAAAGTTGACAGACAAATACGTCGCGCGTGTTGAAGAGACACTGACCGGTAAAGAAGCGGATTTGATGGAAATATAGGCCTGTTACAGCGCCTTTCCTCAGGTATCTATCATCGCATCCGAACTGACCATTCCCCGTCACATTGCCATCATCATGGATGGTAACAATCGCTGGGCCAAGAAAAAGCGCCTTCCCGGGCCTGCCGGACACAGCGCCGGCGTCGAAGCCGTGCGCAATGTGTTGCACGCCTGTAACAGCTATGGGATAGAGGTGCTCACGCTGTTTGCCTTCAGCAGTGAAAATTGGGAGCGTCCCAAGGCCGAAGTCAACGCATTGATGCAGCTGCTGTCGCGTTATCTGTCTACAGAGGTAGATGAGTTACTTCGCGATGGTGTCCGGCTGCGTTTTGTGGGTCAGCGCAGACGTTTGAGCGACAAGCTACAGGCGCAGATGGCCGCTGCGGAACTACGCACGGCGGGAAACAGTAAAACTACACTGGCTATTGCCGTTGATTATGGTGGCCAGTGGGATATTACCAACGCTGCCCGTGAACTGGCGGTCAAGGTAGAGTCGGGTAAGCTGCGTGCTGATGATATAACCCAGGATCTGATGGACGCTCACACCGCCCTGGCTGATCTACCAAAACCGGATCTATGCATTCGTACCGGGGGAGATGCTCGGATCAGCAACTTCATGCTATGGCATTTCGCTTACAGTGAGCTCTATTTTACGGACACGCTGTGGCCGGATTTTGGAGATTTAGACCTGGCTCGAGCACTGCAGGATTTCAGTCGTCGGGAACGCCGTTTTGGGCGTCGTGATGGTGAAGGAAGTCGATATTCGGGAGAATACAGTGCTTAAACAGCGCATTGTTACCGCCATCGTGCTTGCTGGCTTCCTGATCGCCGCATTGGTATACCTTTCATTGATACAGGTTGCCGTAATCTTTGGCGCTGTATTGCTGCTCGCTGGTTGGGAGTGGTCAAGATTGGCGGGCTTGCTGTCCAATGCCACTCGTTCTGCGTACGTGGTGATGGTGCTGATAAGTGTGGTGGCGCTCTATGTGTTTTGTGGGTTCCACGCGACCCCGGATTCTGATCGGATCCAGTCTGTCTTTGGTGTGGCTTGTCTGTGGTGGGCAATCGCCCTACTGTGGCTGATGGGTTATCCCAACAGCGCGCAGCTGTGGGGTACGCCGTTTATGCGTATCATTATGGGCTGGCTGGTGTTGTTGCCGGCGTGGTTGGGGATGGTGTATCTGTTAAGTCGAGAGGGCGGAGTCTACCTTGTTCTCGCGCTTGTAATCGTCGTTGCCGCTGCAGATATCGGGGCCTATTTTGTCGGGCGGCAATGGGGCAGCCATAAGTTGGCCGTTGCTATCAGTCCGGGCAAAACCTGGGAAGGTTTTTTCGGCGGCCTGCTAACCAGTGTCGTCTGCGTTCTCGCCATGTGGTCATTTGCTGACCTAAAAGAATTTCCCCTCACGGTTTGTTTGGTAATCGGGGTTTTTACTGCTCTTTCCTCGGTGGTGGGCGACCTTGTGGTCAGTATGGTGAAGCGACTGGCACAGGTTAAGGATAGCGGCTCAATTCTGCCTGGCCATGGTGGTGTATTGGACCGCATCGATGGGCTTACACCTGCCGCCCCTGTGTTTGCCCTCGGCATGATACTGGCGGGGCTTTGATCAGCGTGAGCGAAGCAATACGACAGATATCCGTGTTGGGTGCGACTGGTTCAATTGGCTGCAGTACCCTGGATGTGATAGGACGTCACCCCGACCGATTCAGTGTCTATGCTTTGAGTGCCAACAACCGTGTTGATGCGCTGGTAGAGCAGTGCAGAGTCTACCAACCGGCGTACGCCGTTATCGCGGACGAGGACTATGCAGACAATCTGTCCGATAAGCTGGCGGCAGCCAGCCCCAATACTACCCTGCTCACCGGCCCCAGTGGGCTTGAACAGATTGCCTCTGATCCCAACGTCGACGTTGTCATGGCTGCGATCGTCGGCGCGGCGGGGCTAGACTCGACCATGGCGGCGGTGCACGCGGGCAAGACTGTTTTACTCGCCAATAAAGAGGCTCTGGTAATGGCCGGGGCCTTGTTTATGCAGGCTGTGGAGATATCCGGCGCGACGGTTCTACCTATTGACAGTGAGCACAATGCCATTTTTCAGTGTCTGCCAGAGGTTGTGCAAAATGGTGGGAAAATTGGTTCCCACGGTATCCGCAAAATTATACTGACTGCTTCCGGTGGACCGTTCAGGGATTGGAGTCTGGCAGATATGCGAAGTGTCACCCCCGAGCAGGCCTGTGCGCACCCCAACTGGAGTATGGGCCGTAAAATCTCGGTGGATTCTGCCACTTTGATGAACAAGGGGCTGGAACTGATAGAAGCCTGTAGACTTTTTACCGTAGGTCCGGAGCAGATAGAGATAGTGATCCATCCTCAGAGCGTGGTGCATTCGATGGTCGATTATGACGATGGCTCTGTGCTCGCCCAGATGGGGAATCCTGATATGCGGACTCCAATCGCCTATGGTCTGGCCTGGCCGCAGCGAATTGACTCCGGCGTCACTGCACTGGATCTGGTTACCACTGGGGCCTTGGAATTCGAAGCCCCTGATATTCAGCGCTTTCCCAGTCTTCGCCTGGCGCGATCAGCGGCTGAGGCCGGTGGCGGCGCAAGCGCGGTGTTGAATGCAGCCAATGAAGAAGCGGTCGCCTCCTTCCTGCGGGGCGATATTCCCTTTACGGGGATTGCGGAACTGGTGGAGTCTGTACTTGAAGCTGCTCCCGCTGCTGAACCACTGACATTGAATGATGTCAAAGAGGTAGACGGGCTGGCGAGGGATCTGGCCCGTGAATTTATGATCCAAAAAAATTGTCGCTGGGGATAGACAGATGGAGTGGATCAATTCTGTAGTCATGTTTGTGGTCACCGTCGCTGTGTTGGTTACGGTGCATGAGTTCGGCCATTTCTGGGTGGCCCGCCGCTGTGGAGTGCGGGTGCTTAGATTTTCTATTGGTTTTGGCGCGCCGTTGTATCGCTGGTACGACAAAGTCGGTACCGAATACGTTATTGCACTGATTCCGCTGGGTGGCTACGTGAAGATGCTGGATGAGCGCGAAGGGGAGGTGGACGCAGCCGAACTCGATGGTGCTTTTAATCGCAAGCCACCACTACAGCGCATAGCTATTGTAGCCGCGGGGCCGTTGGCTAATTTCGCGCTGGCTATTGCTGCTTTCTGGCTGGTCTATATGGCGGGTGAAACAGGCTATACACCGATTGTTGGGTCTGTTGAAAAAGGCTCGGTTGCGGAGGTGGCCGGTCTGGAGTCGGGTCAGGAAATCGTTGCCGTCGATGGCCAGGAAACGCCGACCTGGCAAGCGTTGAATTTTCGTCTTCTGGATCGTATTGGAGAATCAGGTCCGATCCGGTTCTCCGTGCGCTATGAGGGCAGCGATGTCGTCTACGATTCTCTGGGCGAACTTGATGAGTGGCTGGCAGGTGCCGAAACACCGGATTTGGTGGGTGGACTGGGGCTGAGCCTCTACCGGCCGCCGGTCCCACCACAATTAGCGGAGGTCGTGGCCGATAGCCCTGCAAAAGCGGGCGGACTGCAAGTTGGAGATCTGGTGTTGTCCGTCGATGGGCAGCCCGTAAGTGAGTGGCTGGCATTTGTTGAATATGTTCAAGCGCGGCCCGCACAGGCGATTGCCCTTGAAGTAGAAAGATCCGGTCGTGTGGAGTGGCTTGAAGTAACCCCCAGGCGCCAGGTTGGCAGTAACGGAGAGAGTATCGGTCAGGTAGGTGTTTCAGTGCAGATACCCGAGTGGCCAGAGAAGTGGGTGCGCACCTTCGAATATGGACCGGTGGCAGCGTTGGGCGTGGCGATGAAAAGGACCTGGGATCTGTCACTTTTTACCCTCACATCCATCAAGAAGATGTTGATGGGGCTCATTTCCCCGAAAAACTTGAGTGGCCCTATTACCATTGCTAAAGTGGCGACCGCTTCGGCGGAGTCGGGTCTGGAGTCCTATGTGGCATTCCTGGCTCTGCTGAGTATCAGCTTGGGTGTACTAAACCTGCTTCCAATCCCGGTACTGGATGGAGGGCACCTGCTTTACTACTGCCTTGAACTGGTTGCGGGTCGACCAGTTCCCGAACGGGTGCAGCTCCTGGGATACCAATTGGGGCTGTTTATTATTCTGGGGGTCATGGGGCTGGCGTTGTATAATGATTTCGCTCGGCTGTAGTTGGAGGAATCTGGTTTGTGAGCGACAGCCAGGGTTGAGAAATTGGAACATAGGCAGATCGCTTTCCGCGTGATACCGAAAGAGCAGGACAAGGATTTGCAGTGATGGTTGGCACTAGATGAAACAAACCAGAATATGGGTATTCCTGTGGGCGCTATTGTTGAGCCCGCATCTGGCTGCACAGAGTTTTATTATCTCTGATATTCGTGTTGAAGGATTGCAGAGGATTTCTGCCGGCAGTGTTTTTGCTGCGCTCCCGGTCGGTGTCGGTGAGGCCATTGATGCCAACCTCATACGGGCAGCTTCCCGAGCATTATTTGAAACGGGTAACTTCGATGATATCAGTATTGGACGGGACGGTAGCGTACTGGTGGTGATTGTCGCTGAGCGCCCTTCCATCAGCGAAATTAATATTGATGGCAATAAGGCGATCGAAACCGAAGCTCTGTTGGAAGGCTTGTCTGGTGCCGGTCTCGCTGAGGGCCAGGTGTTCAAGCGCTCCACGCTGGAAGGTATGCAACTGGAACTGCAGCGCCAGTACGTACAGCAGGGTCGATATGACGCTGACATCGAGACCGAAGTCATTCCAGAGCCACGCAACCGGGTATCGCTCAATATCCTGGTTGATGAAGGCAGCGTAGCGGTCATCGAACACATCAACGTGGTTGGCAATACCGTATTCAGCGACGAAGAATTGCTAGATCAAATAGAGCTGAAAACCACTAATTGGTTGTCATTCTTTCGCAATGATGACAAATATTCCAAAGAGAAAATGACTGGTGATATTGAAACTATCACCTCTTATTATCTGGACCGCGGTTATTTGAAGTTCAGTGTCGACTCTACCCAGGTTTCCGTCACGCCCGATCGATCTTCAGTCTATATCACTGCCAACGTTACCGAGGGTGATAAATATACCGTCGGCAGCGTTGAATTGTCCGGTGATCTAGTGCTTCCTGAAAGCGATCTTCGCCGATTCCTGCTGGTGGCTGAAGATCAGACTTTTTCACAGCGCCTGGTTACATCGACAGAGGAATATCTGACCCAGAGGCTGGGCAACGAAGGTTACAATTTTGCCGAAGTTACGGGTATCCCAGAGGTTGAAGACGATAGTACCGTGGTGGCGATGAAATTCTTCATTGATCCTGGTAAGAGAACCTACGTTCGTCGCATTAATTTCAAGGGTAATATCCGAACAGTCGATGAGGTTCTGCGACGTGAAATGCGGCAAATGGAAAGTGCGCCGGCGTCTTCAGCGGCCATAGAGCAATCTCGGATTCGATTGGAGCGTCTGGGTTTTTTCAAAGAGGCCAATGTTGAAACCAAAGAAGTGCCGGGCCACGACGATCTCATCGATATCGAATTCGAAGTCGAAGAGCAGTCCTCAGGCAGCATCAGTGCGAGCTTTGGTTATGCGCAGGGTACCGGGGCGATCTTTGGCGTTAATCTTCAGCAAGATAATTTCCTGGGGTCAGGTAAGCAGGTTGGTATTGGTCTCAACAGTAGTCGTTACCAGGACTCTTACAATTTCAGTTATCTCGATCCCTACTTCACCGAGGACGGTGTCAGCCGCGGGTTTAGCCTATTTTTCCGTTCGACGGACCTGGAGGAGGTGAATGTCTCCAGTTACTCCACTGATACCCTTGGGGCCAGCGTCAATTTCGGCTATCCATTGAGTGAAACCCAGCGCCTGGGCTTCAGTTTCGGTGTCTCCAATACCGAGATCACTGTGGGCCGATTTGCCGTGCAGGAAATTAGTGGTAGTCCCCGATTGCAGCAGGGTGTCGATAATTGGTACATCAGCACAGAGATTGTCGACCAGAATGGTCTGTCGACTGGGGTGTATACTGGGGTAGAGGAAATACAACCTCTCAGTACGCTGCCACCAGAAGCTCTTACACCACCACTGATCTCGGGTTTTCTGGATGACAATGGTGATAACTACGATAACTTCAACTTCAGTGCGTCGTGGTCTCAGTCCAAGCTCAACCGTGGTCGTTTGGCTACCCGTGGGTATTCCCAGAGTTTGAATCTGGAATTGTCGGTGCCGGGTAGTGATCTCGAGTTCTATAAGTTGGTCTACACCGGGCAGTATTTTTATCCCATTGCCAACGAATGGACGCTGCGTTTCCGTACCGAAATGGGTTACGGTGATGGCTACGGGGCAACAACGGAGCTGCCATTCTACGAGCATTTCTTCGCGGGCGGATTTGGTTCGGTGCGAGGCTTTGAGACACGTTCACTGGGGCCCCGTGATACACCCGCATTACTGTATCGACTGGAGGCACCGGTTACCGGTGTGAATGAGCTTGGGCAACCGACACAGATCGGTGGACCCTTGGGGCGTGATTTTGGTTACGTGGTCAGGGACGGGAAGATCATCGTAGACAATGTGCGTGATAATCCTGATCCGATCGGCGGTAATGTACTGTTTGAAGGTAGTATTGAATTGTTGTTCCCGATGCCCTTCGTAAAAGATCGCAGATCCTTGCGTTCGGCCTTTTTTATTGACACGGGTAATGTGTTTAACACCAACTGTCGCTCGAGTCAGGTTAATTGTTTTGATGTAGATTTTGATGAACTCCGCTACTCTGTGGGTGTCGGAGTTACCTGGATTACCGGCTTTGGTCCGCTGACATTCAGCATAGCCAAGCCATTGAATACTGGCGACGAGGATGATGAGGAAGCTTTCCAATTCAGCCTGGGTCGAGGATTTTAGTTAACTACATAGACGGAGAGTATTGTGTCTAAATCAGGAAAAATAGTTTTTCTTCTGGCGCTTCTGGCGGCACCATTGTCGGTACTGGCGCAGGGTAAAATCGCGGTGGTCAATCTCGAGGAAGCCATTCTTCAAACCGATGAAGCTCAGGAAAGATTAGAAGGTCTGCGCAAGCAGGGCGACTACGCTGCTGACAAGAATGAGTTTGATCGCATCAAGGATGAACGCGAAGATCTGATTGTAGAGTTGCAGAAAGATATCGCTGTCATGAGTGCTGAACAGCAGCAGGCAGCTCGCAAGAAGCTTGCCAACAAGGAGGCTGATCTCCAGCATCTGCTGGGCAAGCTGCAGAAAGCGGAGCGAGAAATAGGCGCTGCCCTGCTGCAGGAGATGACCCCCAAGGTACAGGTTGTACTACGTGACCTTATACAGACGGAAGGCATTGGTTTGTTGTTGCAGCGCAGCGCCGTTATTCATGCTGACGCGGGTTTCAGTATCACTGCCAAAGTGACTGACAAGCTCAATCAGAGCGCGGCTGAGTAGGCCACCTTGTGTTCACCCTTGGAGAGCTTGCCCAACGCCTGGGTTTAGCCATCGAGGGCGATGAGGCCAGATCGATAGTTGGTCTGGCGGCACTCGCTGAGGCGGGCCCCGATCAGATTAGTTTTCTAAGTAGTTCGCGGCATCAAAACCAGCTTAATAGCACCCGGGCAGGTGCAATCATCATAACCCGTGAGCTGCGGCAATATTTTGCCGGTGACGCACTTGTTAGCGAAAATCCCTATTTGAGCTTCGCCCACGCATCAGCTCTGTTTGATGCTCGCCCCGGCTGGGAGGCTGGGTTGCACCCGACCGCAGTGGTGCATTCCACTTGTACACTTGGACAGTCAGTCAGTATTGGAGCGAACTGTACTATAGGTGCAGATGTGAAAATCGGTGATGGAGTAATAATCGGCCCCGGCTGTGCTATAGGTGCCAATTCGCACATTGGCAAACGCTCTACATTGCAGGCGCGGGTTACACTCTACGATGGCGTAATTATGGGTGAGGAATGCAATCTACATAGTGGTGTGGTGATAGGCGCTGATGGATTTGGTTTCGCACGCGATGAGACAGCCTGGGTTCGGATACATCAACTGGGTGGGGTCAAGCTGGGCGATCGCGTAGAGGTGGGGGCCAACAGCTGTATCGATAGAGGTGCCCTGGGCGACACCGTGGTGGAGGACGGGGTGATCATCGACAACCTGGTGCAGATTGGCCACAACGTGCGACTTGGATCCAATACCGCCATCGCGGCCTGTGCTGCCATCGCCGGTAGTACTGTAATAGGGAAAAACTGCACTATCGCTGGTGCGGCTGGCATAACTGGGCACATCGAGATTGCCGATGGGGTGCATATCACGGCAATGAGCCTGGTCACAAATTCTATTACGGAGGCGGGATCCTACTCCTCTGGAACGCGGATGGGACCGACCAAAGATTGGCGGAAAAATGCGGTACGCTTTTCACAACTTAATGAAATGCACAAACGTATACGGGCACTGGAAGAAGCACAGGACTGATGGCGTATATTAGCCCCGGGTCATTTTCTTTCCTGAATTTACTGGAGATGCGCGCGTGATAATGGATGTTACACAAGTGAGGGAATATCTCCCGCACAGATACCCCTTTCTTCTTGTGGACAAGGTCATCGAATTGAATCTGGGAGACTCCATCGTGGCGGTTAAGAACGTCTCGGGTAATGAGCCCTGGAGTCCGGGACATTTTCCCGATACGCCAATCTTCCCCGGGGTACTCCTGTTAGAAGCAATGGCGCAGGCTGCGGGAATTCTGGGATTCAAAACCATGGACAAAAAGCCTGCAGACGGGTCCATTTACTACTTTGTTGGCGCGGATAATCTGCGATTCAAGCGGCCGGTAGTTCCGGGTGATCAGGTATTACTACATGCCAAAATTGTTTCCGAACGGCGCGGTATCTGGAAGTTTGATGTTCGCAGTGAGGTCGATGGAGTACTCTGCGGCTCCGCGACTATTCTGTGTGCTGATCGATAATCGCGCTTCATTACTGCTGATGATTGAGCCAATGTTGATATTCATACGGATCGAGGACAGTGGGTATAACGGGGTGTCAGGCGCGTGATACACCCGACCGCCATCGTTGAACCCGGGGCAGAGCTGGATCAAGACGTCAGTATCGGTCCCTGGAGCTATGTCGGTGAGGACGTGAAAATCGGGGCTGGCACCATTGTCGAGTCTCACGTCGTCCTCAAAGGGCCTACACAAATAGGCAAGAGCAATCATATATATCAATTTTCCACGGTCGGGGAAGCGACTCCGGACCTAAAGTACCAGGACGAGCCAACACGGCTGGTCATTGGTGACCACAACGTGATACGTGAAGGCGTGACCATTCACCGGGGTACTGTACAGGATCGATATGAAACCACCATTGGTCATCACAATCTGTTGATGGCTTATGTGCATATCGGTCACGACTCGGTTTTGGGTGACCACATTATCCTGGTTAATAACACAGCACTGGCCGGTCATGTGCACATTGGTGATTGGGCCATACTCAGCGGATATACCCTGGTTCATCAGTTCTGCAAGTTGGGTATGCACAGTTTTACCGGGATGGGCACTGCCGTGGGCAAGGACGTTCCGGCTTATGTAACCGTATCCGGTGCGCCGGCTCAGGCGAAGACCATTAATAGTGAAGGGCTGCGCAGACGAGGGTTTTCCTCCGATGCCATAGCGCAGTTGCGGCGGGCGTACAAAATAGTCTATCGGCAGGGGCTGACTATTGAGCTTGCTGAAGAGCGGTTGGAAGCCATGCTGGGTGATTGTCCCGAGGTTCAGCCGCTGCTGGACTCACTGCGCTCATCTGAGCGTGGCATTGTCCGGTAAGTGGAATCCCGACCTCTGCGCATCGGCATGGTCGCTGGTGAGGCTTCCGGCGATATTTTAGGTGCTGCGGTTCTCAATGCTCTGACGGCTCGAGGTATCTCTTTTGAGGCGCTGGGCGTCGGCGGTCCGAGGATGCAGGACGCGGGCTTTAACACATTACATGATATGGAACGTCTGTCGGTCATGGGTCTGATTGATCCTTTGTTGCGGTTGGCGGAGCTGCTTTCCATTCGACGCTCTTTACGCAGTTCTCTTCCCGCTGCCAACATTGATGTATTCCTCGGAATTGATGCCCCGGACTTTAATCTTGGATTGGAAATTGGCCTACGCTCAGCCGGCATTCCGGTGGCTCACCTGGTTAGCCCGTCTGTGTGGGCCTGGCGCCGCGGACGTATTCGCAAGATTGCGCGAGCCGTTGATCGCATGCTGACCTTGTTCCCATTTGAAGAAGATGTATATCGCGATGAACAGATACCCGTTACCTGCGTGGGACATCCGCTAGCAGACCAGATACCAATGTCGGTAGACCGGTGGGAGGCTAGAGAGCAATTGGGAATTGCACCGGAGGCAACTGTGATCGGGCTGCTGCCGGGCAGCCGTACCAGTGAAATAAAGTCCATGGGCGGTATATTCCTGCGCACAATGATGGAGATTCAGCGCACACGATCAGATGTGCAGTTCGTATTGCCTGCGGCGGATGCAACCCGCCGCGCACAGTTGGAGGAACTACTCCCCGAGGACACACATTCTCTATTGATTACCGATGGTGAGTCACAGCGTGTGATGGCCGCCAGCGATGGCTTGTTGATGGCTTCGGGGACAGCGACGCTGGAGGCCATGCTATTGAAGCGACCCATGGTTGTGGCCTATAGAATGGGGGCTCTTTCTTACGCCATTATTTCCCGCTTACTGCATACGCCGCATATTGCGTTGCCCAATTTACTGGCGGGTACGCGGTTGGTTCCAGAATATGTTCAGGCTGACGCAACTCCTGAGAAGCTGGCAAGCGCAGTGCTGTCGCAACTGGAGAATGAAGCCGAACGGCAGCGGGTTGTCGATCGCTTTACCGAGCTACACAGTGACCTGCGACGTAATGCGGGTGACGCAGCGGCGACCGCAGTGGTGAAACTTGCGGGTGTAGTAGTCAGTTGATGGATTTGTTCAGCGGGCATTGGAAGGGAAAACTTGTGGCCGGTGTAGATGAGGTTGGCCGCGGGCCGCTGGCCGGAGATGTGGTAGCCGCCGCAGTGATTCTGGATCCGGAGCGATCTGTAGAAGGGCTGCGTGATTCAAAAAAACTGTCGTCAACCCGTCGAGAAGTATTGGCGGGACTCATTCGCACAAATGCTCTGTGCTACTCCATTGCACGGGCGACGGTTGCGGAGATTGACCAGCTCAACATACTGCACGCCAGCATGCTGGCCATGAAAAGGGCAGTGGAGGGACTTGCGATTCAGCCCGAATTCGTTTTTGTGGATGGTAATAGACTTCCCCGATGGGGATATGCCGCTGAAGCGGTTGTTGGGGGCGATGACAAGGTGGAGGAAATAGCGGCTGCTTCCATTCTGGCCAAGGTTTGTCGCGATGATGAGATGATTGCGCTCGATAAATCCTTTCCGGGCTATGGCCTGGCGCGTCACAAGGGGTATCCTACCCGAGAGCACCTTGCAGCATTACGCACTCTGGGAGCGAGCCCCCTGCACCGGCAGACGTTTGCTCCCGTGCGTAAAGTCATCGAGAGCGTCAGCCCGATGCGTGAGGACTGAATATCATTAATCACGGAGCCATCCATGCCTGAGTTTGTTCACCTGAGAGTGCACAGTGAATACTCTGTAAGTGACGGCCTGGTGCGGATTAAACCGCTGATGAAACATCTGGTGGCTGAGGGTATGCCGGCGGTGGCCATCACCGATCGCAGCAATTTCTTTGCGCTGATTAAACTCTACAAAGCTGCCACGGCCGCGGGTATCAAGCTTATAGTGGGTGCTGATATACAGGTGCTGGACAGCGAGGATCGGGAACAAAATAGCACCCTGTGTCTGTTGGCAACCAATAGTGCTGGCTATCACAATCTGACCTGTCTGCTCAGCAAAGCTTTTCAGGAGGGGCAGTACCACGGTCAGCCATTTGTGGAGAGGGAGTGGCTGGAAGCCAGAAATGAGGGCCTGATCGCGCTTTCCGCCGCGGTAGATGGCGATGTTGGTCAGGCGCTGATCAATGGCAAGAATGAATTGGCCAGCGCGCGACTGGCGTATTGGCAGAGCGTCTTTCCCGACCGCTTCTACCTGGAGCTACAACGGACGGGCCGTCCCCATGATGAGGAGCATGTGCACGCCGCTGTGGCATTGGCGCTGGCCTGTGATTGTCCGGTCGTTGCCACCAACAATGTGCGCTTTATGGACAGCAGTGAGTATGAGGCACACGAGGTGCGGGTTTGTATCCACGAGGGCAGAACCCTGGATGACCCGCGTCGTACGCGGGATTACACCGACCAGCAGTATTTGCGCAGTGAATCCGAGATGGTCACTCTATTTCAGGATATTCCCGCGGCGCTTGCAAACAGCGTGGAGGTTGCGCGTCGCTGTAATGTGACTCTTAAACTTGGTGAACCACACCTGCCGGATTATCCAGTGCCCGACGGGCTCACAATGGAACAGTTTTTTCGGGAGCGCTGTCACCAGGGGCTGAACCAACGCCTGAGTGAGATGTCTTCGGATCGTGGTGAGAACAGGCAGGTGGATGAGCAGACTTACCGTGATCGCCTGGACTTTGAGTTGGATGTGATCCTGCAGATGGGCTTTCCGGGTTATTTCCTTATTGTGATGGATTTCATTCAGTGGGCCCGGAACAACGGCATACCTGTGGGCCCGGGCAGGGGGTCAGGAGCAGGGTCTGTTGTTGCCTACGCACTCCGCATCACCGATCTGGATCCTTTGGCCTATGACCTTCTGTTCGAGCGGTTTCTCAATCCGGAACGGGTGTCCATGCCAGATTTTGACGTTGACTTTTGTATGGAGCGACGTGATGAAGTGATCAGTTATGTAGCAGACCACTATGGCCGGGAGTCGGTGTCGCAGATTATCACCTTCGGAACCATGGCAGCCAAGGCCGTGGTGCGGGATGTAGCGCGGGCACAGGGCAAGTCATACATGCTGGCCGACAAGCTATCCAAGATGATTCCGTTTGAGGTGGGTATGACCCTCGCAGCTGCCCTGGAGCAGGAGGAGCCGCTGCGGGAATTTCTGGCTGAGGACAGTCAAGCTCAGGAAATCTGGGATATGGGCGTCCAGTTGGAAGGCGTAATTCGCAACGTGGGCAAGCATGCTGGTGGTGTTGTTATTGCGCCCTCGGAGCTGACTGATTTTTCTCCTCTGTTTTGCGATGAGGCGGGGGGTGGTCTGGTCACCCAGTACGATAAGGGCGATGTAGAAGACGCCGGGCTGGTAAAGTTTGATTTTCTGGGCCTGCGCACGCTCACGATCATCGATTGGGCGGTAAAAATCATAAACGAGCGGCGAAGCAGCCAAGGGGAGAAGCCTCTGCAGATCGAACAGGTGCCGCTGGATGATGCGGACAGCTTTCAGCTGCTGCAGAAAGCGGAGACCACGGCGGTATTCCAGCTTGAATCCCGGGGTATGAAAGATCTGATAAAACGTCTTCAACCCGATTGCTTTGAAGATATCATAGCCCTGGTGGCGCTGTTTCGTCCGGGCCCCCTGCAGTCGGGCATGGTGGACAATTTCATCAATCGCAAGCACGGCAGAGAAGCGCTGGCGTATCCCGATCCGCAATACCAGCATGAATGGCTGAAGCCTATTCTGGAACCTACCTACGGGATTATTCTCTATCAGGAGCAGGTGATGCAGATCGCCCAGGTACTGGCCGGCTACACCCTGGGTGGGGCTGATCTATTACGACGGGCCATGGGCAAGAAGAAACCCGAGGAAATGGCGAAGCAGCGCAGCATTTTTGAGGAGGGCGCGCGCCAACAGGGTGTTGATCCTGAATTGGCAATTCGAATTTTTGACCTGGTTGAAAAATTTGCCGGGTACGGCTTTAACAAATCGCATTCTGCGGCATACGCTCTTGTTTCCTATCACACTGCGTGGTTGAAGGTGCATTACCCGGCACCGTTCATGGCGGCGGTTATGAGTTCCGAGATGCACAACACTGACAAAGTTGTGATTATGATCGAGGAGTGCAAAGAAATGGGCATAACGTTGCGATTGCCGGACATCAATGAAGGCCATTACAGGTTCAGCGTCAATTCCAGTGCTGAAGTTGTGTATGGACTGGGTGCGATCAAGGGATTGGGTGAAGGGCCGGTGGGAAGCATACTGGATGCTCGCGCAGAGGGACCCTTCACGAGTTTATATGATTTCTGTGAGCGCACTGATCCTAGACGGATGAACAAACGCGCTATTGAAGCGCTTATACGATGTGGCGCCTTCGATGATCTGGGAACCGATCGAGCGATCCTTATGGCCAGCATGGACGGTGCCATGCTGGCGGCGGAACAGAGTGCCCATAATCGTGCCAGTGGTGTAGATGATCTGTTTGGCGATATCGTGTCTGAGGATGCCGATAACGATCCCTATGCGCCATATCGTGCGACCCCAGCCATGTCGGCCCGAGCGCGGTTGCAGGGTGAGCGCGATACTCTGGGTCTTTATGTCACTGGACATCCTATCGATGAGTACATTGATGAAATTCGGCGCTTTGCCCCCAAGCGTCTGAACGACCTGCGCGCTGATGGCAAGAGCAAGCAGACGGCGGCGGGGTTGGTGGTAGGGATCAGAACGATGAAGACAAAGCGCGGTGACACCATGGCCATTGTGCAACTGGATGACCGCAGCGCGCGCCTGGAAGTAACGATCTATGCGGAGACCTATATGGCGTGCCGAGAGCTGTTGTTGCGCGATAATATTCTGATCATTGAAGGCAGTGTCGTAAATGACGAGTACTCAGGAGGCATTTCGATGCGAGCAGATGCCTGTCAGACCCTGCTTGCCGCTCGTCGCAAACAGGTCAGTACCCTCACCATCGAGATTGGACAAGACAGCGTGGATGAGCATTTCGCCCAACGGCTGGGCGAGCTGCTGGAGACCGGCCGTGGTGGCGAGTGCCCAGTGACGCTGGTTTATAATCAGAGACACAACAGGGCTAATTTACAGCTGGGTGATTACTGGCAAGTACACCCCAGTGATGAACTGCTGGAACAACTTCGGCAACAATATGGCCAGAAGCGAGTTAATCTGAGTTATCCGCAATAAGTACCATCTTCTGATCGAAGGGTGCGTGTGCCCTCCAAGCTGTGTAAAATTTGAACTTCCTCATTGCATACGCGAGCTACGGCGTAAATGAATCCAAATTATCTAGATTTTGAACAGCCGATCGCAGAGCTCGAAGTAAAAATCGAAGAGCTGCAGTTAGTGGGCTCTGACAACGACATCAATATTGGTGAAGAAATCGCCAATCTGCGCGCCAAAAGCACGCGGCTGACCGAGAAGGTTTACTCCAATCTAACGGCCTGGGATATTGTCAAAGTGGCGCGCCATCCAATGCGCCCGTATACCATGGATTACATCCCCCGGGTATTCACGGACTTCGATGAATTGCACGGCGATCGTCACTTTGGTGATGACAATGCAATCGTTGGCGGTCTCGCGAGACTGGATGATGAACCCGTGGTGGTGATCGGTCAGGAGAAAGGGCGCAGCGTAAAAGACAAGGTAGCGCGCAATTTTGGTATGCCCAAGCCAGAGGGGTACCGCAAGGCCTTGCGGCTGATGCAACTGGCCGAGCGATTTTCATTGCCGGTTATTACTCTCATCGATACCCCGGGCGCCTACCCGGGGATTGATTCTGAGGAGCGCGGCATTAGTGAGGCCATCGCGCAGAATCTCGCCGTGATGTCGCGACTGAAAACTCCAATTATCTGCCTGGTGATAGGAGAGGGCAGTTCGGGAGGCGCACTGGGAATAGGGGTCGGTGATCATCTGGCCATGTTGCAGTATTCCACTTACTTTGTGATCTCTCCTGAGGGCTGCGCCAATATTATCTGGAAGACATCTGAGCGCGCGCCCCAGGCAGCGGAAGCGATGGGTGTGACCTCCGCGGTGTTGCAGAAGCTGGGTATTGTCGATGCTACTATTGAAGAGCCCCTGGGTGGTGCTCACCGCGATCTGGATCTCATCGCCAGTCGGGTTAAACAGCATTTGGTCGAGCAATTGCGACAGCAGCGTGAGCTTCCCGTGGAAACCATGCTGGAAAACCGCTACGCTCGGCTGATGTCCTACGGCAACGACTAGCTTGTCCGGCCAGTCCTCCGCTTTGCTGGCCCTTCTGGAACATCCTCCGGCTGCCGGCAGTCGCTGGGTAGTCGGCTATAGCGGTGGATTGGATTCCACGGTTTTGTTGTCCCTCGCCAGCCAAATTGCGCAGCAGTCATCTTCCCGGACCACGCCGGATATCGTCGCCTTCCATATCAATCACCAGCTCAGCCCACAATCTGCCGATTGGGTTGATCACTGTCAGCGTACAGCGGTTGGTATGGGTGTGGAATTTCACACAACTTCAGTTGTGGTAGGAGCCGGGCCTGATGGCCCTGAAGCCGCCGCTCGTCAAGCCCGATATGCAGCGTTCGAAAACTTTTTGTGCGAAGACGATATCCTGCTGCTGGCGCATCATCAGGATGATCAAATTGAAACCTTTTTTCTGCGCCTGATGCGAGGGTCGGACGCCTCTGGATTGGGTGGCATGCCCGCGATGCGCAGGGTCGGTAGGGCGCTGCTGTGGCGACCGCTGCTGGATATTCCCCGCAGTGAAATTGCGTGCTATGCGCAGGTAAACGAGCTGTCATGGATAGAGGATGACAGCAATCAGGAGCTGCACTTTGATCGCAATTATTTGCGCCATCAAGTACTGCCTGCGCTCGAGGAAAGGTGGCCGGCATACAGACAATCGGCGGCAACCAGTATGGAACTTCTGCGGCGGAGTTCCGGTATGTTGGATTTGGCTCTGGATGAACGATTGCGGCTCATGTCGGGGCTGGGTTCTCGCGACGAACCGATGCTGGACGTGGAGTTGCTGCTTACAGAGTCCTCGGAACAGGCGCAGGCATTGTTGCGCCGCTGGCTTGATCACTATGGCGTTGGCCAGCCCGGTCGATCTCAACTCGTAGAGTTGTTGCGCCAGTTGGATTCTGCCGACACCGCTTCTCTCGACCAAACTGGCTATCGACTGCAGAGTTATCGCTGCAAGCTTTATTTGCTGCCCGCTGAAGTTCGTGAGCTTCCCGAGCCCGGGTCCGTTGCGGGATATCTGACTGACAGGAAACCATTGCAGGTTCCGGGTCTCGGTAAACTTAGCGCAAGCAAGACGGCGGGTGAGGGACTGAGAGTGTCACCCGACCAGCGCCTGGAGATTAGATTCCGGCGCGGTGGCGAGCGTTGCCGGCCCCACGAGCGAGACCGAACACAGTCGCTGAAGAAGCTGCTGCAGGAGTATCAGGTAGCGCCCTGGTGGCGGGATCAAATACCGCTTGTATATGACGGGGAGAAGCTTGTTGCCGTGGCTGATCTCTGGGTTTGTGCGGGCTACCTGCCGGCTGCAGATGAGCGTGGATGGATGCTGGAGTGGCGACCGCCAACGCTAACATCTTCCAGTTAGATGATTGAGGCCATATCGCCTTTCTGATATGCTGATCGCCCATCTTGTGTGGGTCGTCAATCGCTTGGTTGCATGGCCTTTTCAGTCATCTAACTGAGATTAAAAGGCTAAGCATGGCGCGTTTTGTGTTTGTTACCGGTGGTGTGGTTTCGTCCTTGGGTAAAGGGATTGCCGCCGCTTCCCTGGCAGCGATCCTCGAGGCTCGAGGCCTCAAAGTTACACTCCTCAAGCTTGATCCCTACATTAATGTTGACCCCGGAACCATGAGTCCGTTTCAACACGGAGAAGTATTCGTTACCGAGGACGGAGCCGAGACGGATCTGGACCTCGGGCACTATGAACGATTTACTCACAGCAACATGACGCGTGGCAATAACTTCACTACGGGGCGGGTATACGAAACCGTACTGCGCAAGGAACGGCGCGGTGATTATCTGGGCGCTACTGTTCAGGTCATTCCTCACATCACTGACGAAATCAAACGACGGGTACTGGAGGGTGCTGGTGACGCCGACATCGCTGTTGTTGAGATAGGTGGAACGGTTGGTGATATAGAGGGTTTGCCATTCCTCGAAGCTGCCCGCCAGCTGAAAGTGGAACTAGGCAATTCCAGAGCGCTGTTGATGCATTTGACCTTGGTGCCCTATATCGCTACCGCGGGTGAGATCAAAACCAAGCCCACCCAGCACTCGGTCAAAGAGTTACGCTCTATCGGTCTGCAGCCCGATGTGCTGCTATGTCGCTCAGTACAGGATATTGACGAAGGCTCGCGTAAGAAAATTGCCCTGTTCACTAATGTGGAAGAGCGTGCTGTGATTCCGGTGCTGGACGCCGATACCATTTATCGCATTCCCGGGATGCTCGCCGCCCGCGGTCTGGACGACTTTGTTGTGGAACGTTTCGGGCTCAGCTGTCCGACCGCCGATCTCAGTGAGTGGGATGAGGTCATCCGTGGAGAACTGGACTGCAGCAGCGAAGTCGTGGTGGGTATGGTCGGCAAATATATGGAATTGCTGGATGCCTACAAATCACTGAATGAAGCACTCAAACACGCCGGTATTCAGACTCGCAGCCGCGTCACAATCCGCCACATTGATTCAGAGGATATCGAACGTGACGGCACTGGAGTGTTGGAGGATCTGGATGCGATCCTGGTACCTGGAGGTTTCGGCGAGAGGGGAATAGAGGGAAAAATCACTGCCGTCCAGTATGCCCGAGAGAATGGTGTACCCTATCTGGGCATCTGTCTGGGACTGCATGTGGCGTTGGTAGAATTTGCCCGTAATGTCGCCGGTTTGGAGGGCGCACATTCCACCGAAATGGACGCCGGTACACCTCACCCTGTGATAGCACTGATCACTGAATGGGAGAACGCTGATGGTGAGCTTGAGGTGAGAGATGAGAGCTCTGACCTGGGCGGCACCATGCGCCTGGGTGCACAGGAGGCCAAGTTGGTCCCGGGTACGAGAGCACGTGAGGTATATGGCAGTGATGTGATTACCGAGCGTCACCGTCATCGCTACGAAGTAAATAACAACTATGTAGAGCAGCTGCAGGCCGCGGGTATGACACTGGGAGCCTGGTCTGGTGATGACAAACTGGTGGAAATGATTGAATTGCCCGGGCATCCCTGGTTCCTCGCTTGCCAATTCCATCCGGAATTTACCTCCAAACCTCGCGGTGGGCATCCGTTGTTTACAGACTACGTGCGGGCGGCTATTGCCCACCGCGCGAAAACGGCTGCATAGCGCCATGGCCGCTCGGGTACTTCAATGTGGGGACGTTGTCGTCGGCAATGAGCTTCCATTCGTCCTGCTGGGTGGAATCAATGTTCTCGAGAACCTCGATTTGACGCTGGAGATAGCGGAGCACTATGTCAACGTTTGTGCAGAACTCGAGATACCACTGATATTCAAGGCGTCTTTCGATAAGGCCAACCGATCTTCGATCGATTCTTTTCGGGGGCCGGGCATGGAAGCCGGTTTAGCGATGCTGGCCGCGGTAAAACAGCAATGGAATGTTCCTTTGGTAACCGACATTCACGAGCCGGATCAGGCCGCACCGGTAGCCGCCGTTTGTGATGTGCTCCAGTTACCTGCATTTCTGGCACGGCAGACAGATCTGGTTGCAGCCATGGCGGCCACTGGGGCGGTGATCAATATCAAAAAACCCCAGTTTATGAGCCCGGAACAGATCTATCACGTGGTACACAAGTTCGAAGAATGTGGTAATGACAAGGTTATGATCTGTGAACGCGGCAGCAGCCACGGCTACGATAATCTGGTGGTTGATATGTTGGGGTTCAAGACCATGTCACGCATGTCCGGCGGCGCTCCACTTATTTTTGATGTTACCCACGCTCTACAGCGCCGTGATGTGGGTAGCGCAGCGTCAGGGGGACGGCGGACACAAGTGGCGGAATTGGCCCGGGCGGGAACCGCCGTAGGTATTGCCGGACTTTTCCTGGAATCCTATCCCGACCCTGACTCAGCACCTTGTGACGGACCAAGTGCGCTTCCATTGGCGCAGCTGCGACCGTTTCTCGAACAGGTCAAAGTCATCGATGATCTGGTAAAAAGTTTTGCCCCGCTGAATATCAGTTAATTTTTATTTTTATCTAAAATCGTGATCGTATTTGGAGTTTTTCAATGAGTAGTATTTCTAACATTAAGGCGTTTGAGGTCCTTGATTCGCGGGGTAATCCGACTATCGAAGCAGAAGTAGAGCTGTCGAGTGGGGTCAGGGGCTCGGCCTGTGCTCCCTCCGGTGCTTCGACCGGCTCCCGGGAAGCCCTGGAATTGCGTGACGGAGACAGATCGCGCTACCTGGGTAAGGGCGTGCAGCGAGCCGTGGCAAACGTCAATGGACCTATCAAGGAACTGCTGTCAGGTCTCGAGGCGGGCGATCAACGCGCTGTGGATGCAGCTATGATCGAAGCTGATGGTACTGAGAATAAGGCACAATTTGGTGCCAATGCCATTCTTGCGGTTTCTCTGGCGAATGCCAAGGCCAGTGCAGCTGAACAGGGTCGGCCACTGTACCAGCATATCGCGGAATTGAATGGTACCGCGGGACAATACAGTATGCCGGTACCCATGATGAATATCCTCAATGGCGGCGAGCACGCCGACAACAATGTGGATATACAGGAATTTATGATTCAGCCAGTAGCGGCTGAATCCTTTTCTGAGGCACTGCGCACCGGCGCCGAGATATTTCACCATCTGAAGGCTGTTCTGTCAGCCCGGAAACTCAGCACCGCGGTTGGGGATGAGGGTGGATTTGCGCCTAATCTACCTTCCAATGAAGCGGCTCTCGCAGTGATAGCTGAAGCAGTGGAGCTTGCCGGCTATGAACTGGGGACTGATGTCACGTTGGCACTGGATTGCGCAGCATCAGAGTTTTACCGCGGTGGTGTTTACGATCTTGCTGGCGAGGGCCAACAATACGACAGCGAGGCCTTTGCGGATTACCTCGCAGGACTTGTCGATCGCTATCCCATTATTTCCATTGAAGATGGATTGGATGAAAGCGACTGGGACGGTTGGAAAATACTGACCGACAAAATTGGCGCTGGAACCCAGTTGGTGGGCGACGATCTCTTCGTCACGAATACACAGATTCTGAAGCGCGGTATAGATACTGGGGTAGCCAATTCAATCCTGATCAAATTCAACCAGATTGGCAGTCTCTCCGAGACGTTGGATGCAATAGCAATGGCGCGTGCTGCCGGCTATACCTCGGTAATTTCCCACCGTTCCGGCGAGACAGAAGACACCACTATTGCAGACCTCGCTGTCGGCACCGCAGCTGGCCAGATTAAGACCGGATCACTGTGCCGGTCTGACCGGGTGGCGAAATACAATCGACTTCTGCGCATCGAAGCAGAGCTTGGTGATGCGGCCGTTTACAGGGGCCGCGCCGAGTTCCAACGCTGAGTCAGGTCACAGCGTGAAGCTGGTACTTGTAGTTTTACTGACGTTGTTTGTAGCGCTGCAGTACCGGCTTTGGTTCGGAGAAGGGGGGCTGGAAGAACGTGCCCGATTGCGAGCCCGGATTGAAGAGCAACGTGAAACCAATCGTGTGCTACTGGAACGCAACCGGAGACTCGAGGTAGAAGTCTTTGAGCTTCAGCAGGGGCTGGAGACGATTGAGGAACGTGCGCGAACAGATCTAGGTATGGTTAAAGAGGGGGAGACCTACTATCAATTGCTCGACGTTCCCTCTGGATCAGCTCAAAAAACTGGTGAAATTAACCGGGAGGCGGCTAAATCAAATGACAGTAAATGGCAGGACTGAACAGCGTGGCTGAATACACAATTTGGTGCGTGGTACCTGCAGCTGGCAGCGGATCCAGATTTGGCGGCTCTACTCCAAAGCAGTATCTCTCCCTCGGTGAGCGTATGGTTATTGATGCAACCCTGGCAACGCTGCTCTCTACGGCATTATTCGAAACCATAGTGGTAGTACTGGATGAATCCGACGCAAACTGGGCGTTATCGGAATTCTCGGAGGATACGCGTGTGGTCACGGTGCCGGGTGGACGTGAACGAAGTGATTCGGTTATTGCTGGTCTGGATATGTTGAGAGATCGGGCGGCGGAGGACGATTGGGTAATGGTACATGACGCCGCACGACCCTGTGTCAGCAAAGAAGATGTATGCGAACTCGCAGCCGTGGTAACCAACAGCGGGCGTGGTGGCTTGATCGCTGCCCCGGTTGCGGACACGCTGAAAAGGGTTGACGAGCATGGAGAGGTCTTGGCTACGGTGGAACGGGCGTCACTATGGCGAGCGCTGACCCCCCAGTGTTTTCGTTACGGCGAGTTATACAGGGCACTGATAGCGGCACGCGATATTGAAATGTCTGTTACCGATGAGGCCGCGGCGATGGAAGCGGCCGGACATCCGATTCAGGTAGTGGCAGGTGACGCCGAAAACATCAAAATCACTACCGCCTCAGATCTCGAGCTCGCGGGCCACATTCTGGCGTGTGGTAGGGAGTAGTCGCTCATGCGTATAGGACATGGATACGATGTACATGCATTTTGCGCGGGAGATTCGATCGTGTTGGGTGGGGTGCGTATCGCTCACTCAAATGGCTTGTTGGCGCACTCGGATGGGGATGTGGTTGTGCACGCTGTTTGCGATGCGTTGTTGGGAGCGATGGGGGCAGGCGATATTGGTCGTCACTTCCCGGATACGGATCCTGAATTATTCGGCATCGACAGTCGCGAACTGCTGCGACGGGTCAGCGGTATGCTGGCTGCGGCACATCTGAAGCTTGGTAACGCGGATGTGACGATTGTTGCGCAAGTGCCCCGCCTGGCTCGGTACGTCGATGAAATGAGCGCTAATATGGCCGCCGATCTGGGTGTTCCGTCGACGCAGATCAACGTAAAAGCCACCACCACGGAGCAGTTGGGTTACATCGGCCGCGAAGAGGGCATCGCTGTGCATGCCGTCGCTATACTTAGCCCCGCAACTTGAGAGCGGCAATGGAATGGCCTACCGATTGGCCCTGGGCCTGGGGTGAGCCATCTTGCGATGCGGTGATGCGGGAAACCTGCGCAGACTTTGAGGTCACCGAAGAGCTGGGCTTCCCATTGGCGGGGGAAGGCGAACATGCGCTGCTGTTCATTGAAAAGGAAAATATAACAACAGACCAGTTGTCCCGCACTATTGCTGCGCTGGCACGGGTGGACCAAAGCCGGATTGGATTCTGCGGGTTGAAAGATCGTCGCGCTGTTTGTCGGCAGTACTTCAGCGTTGGGCTAGCGGGCGCGCCGGAGCCGGATTGGTCGCTGCTGGAACAGCGGGGTATTCGGGTACTGGATGTGGTCCGCCACCGGAAAAAACTCCGCCGGGGTGTGCACAAGCGCAATCACTTCAGATTACGGCTGCGCCGCATCAGTGGCGATCAATCCGATGTGGAACGGCGGCTGCAGCAGATTCTTGAGAATGGTGTCCCCAATTATTTCGGTGCACAACGTTTTGGCTACAATTTCCAAAATTTACTGCGCTGTGAGCGCTGGATGGTCTCCAGCAAGGCGCCTCACCGCCGTGAAGAGCGCAGTATCATTTTGTCCGCCGGACGGTCCTGGTTGTTCAATACCTGTCTGGCGCGGTGTGTAGAAGAGGGGACCTGGAACCATATCAGTGAAGGTGATGTGTGTGCGCTGGCGGGTAGTCACAGTATGTTTATCGCCGGTGCCACAGATGAATTCAACGAGCGACAACTGAATGACCGTCATGCAGATGGCGATATTCACCGCGGCATACCCTTGTGGGGCTCAGGTGAATCCAGTTGGCGACAGAAGAGCGCGATTATGGAAAACCAACCGCTCGCCGACTGGTTGTGTCGACAGCGACTCAAGCTTGAATACAGGCCGGCACGATTGCTCCCGGATGACTTTTCGTGGGAGTTTTGTGATGATGGGGACCTGCAGCTGGACTTTGCCCTGCCTGCCGGTGGCTACGCCACAACCGTCGTCCGCGAGCTGGTGCACTTACGTGAAGCAGGCGGTGATCAAACTGGCAACAATGCTGTGAGGGAAGGGGAGTAGCAGGTTTTTGAATCAATCCAATTTTGATGGTATTGGCATGACCTCCCGCCGGACGCGTGAACGTCTCGTGCAGCGTCTGCGTGGTCAGGGGATTTCTGATCAGACTGTGCTCGACACCATACGGCAGTGCCCCCGTCACCTGTTTTGCGATGAAGCTCTGGCCCACAGAGCCTACGAGGATAGTGCGTTGCCGATAGGTCATCAGCAGACTCTCTCGCAACCCTATATTGTTGCGCGAATGACGGAACTGTTACTGGCTGGTGGACCATTGCAGCGTGTGCTGGAGATCGGAACCGGATCGGGCTATCAGACCGCCGTGCTGGCGCAATTGGTGGGAAACGTATACAGCGTCGAGCGTATCAAACCTCTGCAGGATAAAGCTCGAGAGCGGCTGCGTTTACTGAAAATCAATAATGTGTCCCTACAGCACTCAGACGGCGGTATGGGATGGCCCCGGCAGGCGCCCTTCGATGGAATAATATCGACAGCGGCGCCAGAACAAGTGCCACCTGAGCTGCTGGAGCAATTGGCGCCGGGGGGCAGGCTGGTTATCCCGGTGGGCGTTGGTGAACAGTATCTTGAACTCATCGAGCGCCATGGAGACGAATTCGAGCGGACACGATTTGAAGCTGTTCGTTTCGTGCCACTGCGCGGTGGATTGGTTCGTTGAGCAGCGACGCTGACGTTCAAACCACTCAGCAGGATGTAATGCCCTGGCACGCTATTATGATCCGGGGCGTGGGTATGGGCGCAGCAGATATTGTGCCCGGTGTATCCGGCGGCACTATTGCATTTATCACCGGCATATACACCCGACTTCTAGGCGCCATCAGGTCTTTCGACCTGCAAGCACTGAGACTGCTATTCCGCGGCGACTGGTCCGGGATTTGGACACGGGTGGACGGGGGATTTCTTTTGTCACTGGTCAGCGGAATCGCGCTGAGTGTGTTCGGCCTGGCTCGGTTGATGGTTTGGCTGCTGGACAATCATCCCGAACCGTTGTGGGCTTTGTTTTTTGGCTTGATTCTCGGATCAGGACTGGTGCTGCGACAACGGGTACCAGTTTGGGGCGCGACTGAATACGCAGCGATAGCAGCCGGGTGTGGTGCGGCACTAGCCTTCGCCTATCTTCCACCCATTCAGATGGGGGACGGGCTCCCCGCATTCTTCTTTGCCGGCATGATAGCAATATGCGCGATGATACTACCTGGTATTTCCGGAAGCTTTTTGCTGGTATTGCTGGGTATGTACGCTCAGGTATTACAGGCCGTTCAGGACTTCAATCTACTGCCTTTGGCTGCTTTGGCGATTGGCGCGATCCTGGGTCTGATGGGATTCAGTCGAGTTCTATACTGGTTGTTGAAGCGGTGGGCGGGACCCACGACATCGGCTTTAACTGGTTTTATCTTTGGCTCATTATTGATTGTTTGGCCCTGGAAGCAGACGACCTCCGTTTATCTAGATCGGCATGGTATGGAACAACCGCTGCAACGGGCCGTAGTTGGGCCAACGGAATACCTGCTGAGTACTGGGCAGGACCCTCATACTGTTATATGTGTGCTGTTAATGGTGACGGGATTTATGCTCGTGTTCAGTATTAATCTGCGAGCAAAGGGTGGTTAATAAAGTGTATATATACTATTTTGAGATTAAAGCTCGCCATTTAATAACATATATTAATCGATCCAGCGCCAGGTCGATTGTTGCCATAGCCGGCGTTTCGCGAGATTCCGGTAACCGAGCTTATGGGTCTGCTGACTCGTAAAGCCTGTGTCAGCCTGCTCGTTCTGCTGCTGGTGGCGTGCAGTGGCTCGAGACCCAGAGCGCCGGTTTTCACCGCCGGAGAAACCCTGGGTGATGTATATGACAAGTACGTCGTGGCCTCCGGTGATACGCTTTTTAGCATCGCCTGGCGTTATGGTCTGGACTTTCGCGAGTTAGCAAATGCTAACAGTATCGCTGCGCCGTACACCATATATCCCAATCAGGAGCTGGTCCTGCGGGAACAAATAGCTTCGTCAGGACCTTTATCGCCGCCCGCCGCCAAGGTAACTCCGTCTCTCAGCAAGACTAAACCAACAACCCCGATCAAGCCGAAAAAGACCGTAGCTGCGCCTTCGGCAGTGAAAGTTGACGAAGTGGACCAGCGTGATCCGGACAGTTGGCGCTGGCCGGCAAAAGGACGCGTCGTGCAAGCCTACGGAGCCAGTGGGGCCCACAAAGGTATTGATATTGGCGGCAAATTGGGAGAGCCTGTAGTTTCGGCTGCGCCAGGGAGGGTTGTCTATGCCGGAAATGGTATTCTGGGCTACGGCAATCTTTTGATCATTAAGCACGGTGAACAATACCTGAGCGCATACGGTCACAACGACAGCTTATTGGTCAAGGAAGGAGCAAAAGTTGAAGGTGGCCAGAAAATTGCCGAAATTGGGGATAGTGGCACCAACTCAGTAAAGCTGCATTTCGAAATCAGAAAGGCCGGCAAGCCTGTCGATCCGATCCGATTTCTACCCAGACGCTAGTAGTGTCTGGATCTACTGAGACTGTCGCAACAATATAAAATAAATAATATGTAGGAGTGCGCAATGGACGTTCATTCCGATAAGGATCGTACGCGAACAGATTGGGAAAAGGCCAGTAAGAGAAGTTCTTTT
This sequence comes from uncultured Halieaceae bacterium, assembly GCA_938074045.1. GTDB lineage: Bacteria > Pseudomonadota > Gammaproteobacteria > Pseudomonadales > Halieaceae > CALJGI01. Next base: position 81,436 of record CALJGI010000011.1, on the reverse strand, counting down.
AACTCCATTCCCCTGTCCAGGGAAGAGCCCCGCAGCGAGCAACGTGCTAATCGCCTTGTTGTGGATGCCCCTGAAGACAAGGGGCCTGCAAGTCTGGATGCCACACAACTCTATTTGAATGAGATAGGGTTTTCTCCCTTGTTAAGTGCAGAGGAGGAGGTGCACTTCAGCCGTTTGGCGCGGAGTGGAAACGAATCGGGCCGAAGGCGCATGATTGAGAGCAATTTGCGCCTGGTGGTTAAGATCGCACGTCGTTACATCAATCGCGGCCTCACGCTGCTGGATTTGATTGAAGAGGGAAATCTGGGCTTGATTCGTGCGGTGGAAAAATTTGATCCCGAACGAGGATTCCGGTTTTCTACCTACGCAACCTGGTGGATCAGACAAACCATAGAGCGTGCACTGATGAATCAGACACGAACTATTCGACTCCCTATTCATGTGGTCAAGGAACTCAATACCTACCTCCGTGCGGCCCGACACCTGACCCAGCAACTGGATCACGAAGCAACTGCCGACGAGATAGCGGATTTGCTGGATAAACCGGTAAGCGATGTAAAACGCTTGTTGCGTCTGAACGAGCGGGTCACTTCTGTGGATACCCCTATAGGACCCGATTCAGATAAGTCCCTGCTGGATACCATCCCGGATGAACATGTGACTGATCCGATTGAGCTGTTGCAGGATAGTGACATCAGCAACAGCCTACAATCCTGGCTGGACGAGCTGACTGATAAACAGCGTGAAGTCGTATCTAGGAGATTCGGACTACGGGGTCATGAGTCTAGTACACTGGAAGAAGTGGGTCGTGAAATTGGTCTCACGCGGGAGCGTGTCCGACAGATTCAGGTCGAGGCCTTGAGTCGACTGAAGAGCATTCTTGAAACCGAAGGCCTCAGTAGGGAAGCCCTGTTCACATCCTGAGCGACTCCAATTAGTTTAAGGTTGCTCCAATTGTACGTGGCCTTCACGGTAGCAGAAGTGTAGACCCCGTTGTGCGCCTCGCCTCCAGATCTGTGTGCGCCTGTCTCACCTCGTCCAGCGCGTAGCGCTGGGTGATTTCTACTTTAATGCTAGCCGCCAGTACCTGCTCAAAAACGCAGTCGGATGAGTGTTGTAATTCTGAAGCATCCGCTGTGTAGCTCAGTAGTGTGGGGCGGGTAATAAAGAGTGAGCCGCGGGCCGATAATTGTTGTAGATCGAGCGGGGCTGGTACGCCCGAAGCATTGCCGAAGCTCACCATAAGTCCCCGCGGTTGCAGACAGTCCAGCGATGACTGGAAGGTGTCCAGTCCAACCCCGTCGAATACCACTGGTAATTTTTTGCCATCGGTAATTTCCATTACACGATCGACTACGTTATCGGTCCGGTAGTTGATCACGTGATGGTAACCGTGTGCCGCTGCCAGTTCGGCCTTTTCATCGGAACCGACCGTGCCTATAACAGTGGCTCCCAGGCTGGCCGCCCACTGACCAAATATTAGGCCCACACCACCCGCGGCGGCATGAAACAGGCAGGTTTCACCACTGCCAAGTGGGTAGGTACGTTGTAGCAGGTATTCCACCGTCTGACCTTTCAGTAATACGGCCGCGGCTTGTTCGACTGTGACATTGTCTGGTATGGAAATCAGGCGTTCCGCCGGGAGATTGAGCTCTGAGGCATAGGCACCAATCCCCGCGGAGCAATAGGCGACGCGATCGCCGGGCTGGAGGCTCACTCTTTCTCCGACGGAGGTAATAATGCCGGCTCCCTCAAGTCCCAGGCCTGTGGGTAGTGGCAAGGGGTATAAGCCGCTGCGGTGATAGGTGTCAATGAAGTTCAATCCTATCGCCTGGTTCGTGACCCTCACTTGCCCGGGCGCGGGAGCAGGCAACTGGCGATTTATCAATTGCATGACCTCCGGTCCGCCGTTTTCACTGATGATCACTGCCTTGCCCAAGACCTGGTCGCTCCGCCTTAATACGTAAATACTGTACCACAGCTTAATTCCGCGGGTTTACATGAAGATAGTATTGCCCTTGATGTGCTGCGGTGCCTTTAGTTTTGCTATATTCAAGGCCATCAATGAAGGAGAGATGAGCGTGCGCACTGCGTTGGTAATCGGCGGCACCGGCCCCACCGGACATTACATGGTGAATGATTTGTTGGGGCGTGGATATCAGGTGACTATCCTTCATCGCGGGCCGCGGGAAGTTGAAGAAATTCCACCCGAGGTAACTCATATTCACACCGACCCCTACGATGAAGCGACCTTTTCGACTGCGTTGTCTCAGGATTACTACGATCTGTGTATTGCTTGCTACGGCAGATTGCGAATGATCGCTAAGACTATGCGGGGGCGCTGCGGTCAGTTTATTTCAATTGGGGGTGCTCCGGCCTATGCGGGGTATATGAACTCCGGGTTGTATTTGCCCCCGGGGCTGCCAGTGCCGACTCGGGAAGATGCCAGGCTGGTCACGCTGCCGGAAGAGGACGAAAAGGGCTATCGCATAGTGCAGACCGAGCAAGAGGTGTTTGAACTGCACCCGGTGGCAACGCATTTTCGTTATCCATTTATATACGGCAAATACCAGCCGGTGCCCAGAGAATGGTGCATTGTCCGACGTATTATTGATGAGCGTCCCTTTATTATCCTCCCGGAGGATGGGCTTACCCTATGCAGCTATGGCTACGCTCGCAATATGGCGCATTCGGTACTTTTGGCAGTAGATAACCCGGCTGCTGCGGGCGAAATATTTAACTGTGCGGACGATGAAGTTTTCAGTCTACGACAGGTCGTTGAAATTATTTGTGCCGCGCTGAGTTCTCCCATGGAGATTTTGTCAATGCCCTATGAACTGGCGGTCCCCTCACGGCCACTTATAGGACAGCCACTGCCCACGCACCGGGTTCTGGATACGGCAAAAATAAAACACGTACTTGGATATGAGGATCTTGTGTCGCCGCGAGAAGCGCTTGCATATACCGCACTCAGATTGGCAGACAATCCGCCGGAGAGCGGCGGTATTGAAGAGGTAGTGCTGCAGGATCCATTTGACTACGCGGCGGAAGACGCATTGGCACAGCAATGGAAACAGGCATTGGGTGGGATTACATCGCCTGACTACGAGACACGGCCCCAATTTGGTATGGCTTACAGCGGTCCAGGTGGTCGGCAGCGAATGAATAAGGATTTCAGGGTATGAGTGACATACGGCAGGGTCCGCTATCCGGATTACGAGTTGTTGAATTTGGATCAGCAATAACCGCGTCCTGGGCCGCTGGCATACTCGCTGACCAGGGAGCGGAGGTGGTCAAGATAGAACCGCCTGGTATGGGTGACATATTGCGATACGTCGGAGCACAGCGAAATGGTATTACTTCTTTGTTCCAGATAGCGAATCGCGGGAAAAAATCTGTCGCGCTGGATATTCGTGACACCGAAGTCTTAGCCGTTGTGAAACAGTTGGTCGCGAGAGCTGACGTACTGATTCACAACTGTCGGCCCGGTGTCATGGAGAGACTGGGATTGGGTTATGAGGCCTGCGCTGACCTCAACCCGGAACTGATCCATGTGGCGATTTCCGGTTTTGGTGATAAAGGCCCACTCGCTAACCGTCGTGCCTACGATAATGTGATCCAGGCGTTCAGTGGGATCGCCATGAGTCAGGCCAGGCTGGATACTGGTGAGCCTATTCAAATTTATCAGCTGTTTGCCGATAAGATCACGGCTCTGACTGCTGCCCAGGCCGTCACGGCCGCGCTGGTTGCCAGGCGTAATGGTGCTGGCGGGCAGGAGGTAAAACTGTCGATGACAGAGGCCTGCGCCAGTTTTCTGTGGATGGATGGGTCTGGTACGGCCGGATTTCTTGAAGAGGGTGCTGATCCCGGTGTTACCATTGCCCGTGGTGTACCCTTGATAGAATTTGCTGACGGATACGGACAGGCAGCCCCTTTGACGGATGCTGAGTTTCATGGCTTTTGCCGTGCCTTCGGACTGGATACTGTGGAGGATCCCCGACTTTGTAACCTGATGGCGCGCCTTGAAAATCAGAACTATGTGGAAGAGACGATGGCGAAAATTATGGCGAAGGCACGCGTGACAACAACGATTGACGCCATGCATTTGATGGAACAGGAAGATGTGCCCTGCGCCCCGGCCATGAATGTTGAGGACTTGCCGGAGCACCCGCAAATGGTGGCGATGGATAGTTTTGTCAGTTCAGTTCATCCGGTCGCCGGTCGCATTGTGCAGCCGCGCAATGTGCCGCGATTCAGCGGTACTCCTACCGCTGATCCGGGTCATTGTCCGGGGTTGGGTGAGCATACCGCATCGGTGCTGGCTGAGTTGGGTGCTGAGCTTAGCTTGCCGGAGTGGCGGGAAAGAGGAGTTGCCGGATGATGGACGAGCTATTGGACTATCGAGCGTTTGATGCTGACAATCATTACTACGAAGGACTGGATGCGTTTACCAGACACGTCCCTAAGTCCATGCGGGCGCGTTGTGTGCAATGGGCAACAATTGACGGCCACCAGCACCACCTCGTTGGTGGTCGATTGGCTCGAGCGGTCAAGAATCCGACCTGGAATCCCATTGCCAAGCCCGGTTCGATTGCCGACTTCTTGCGGGGCAATCCACTGGGAAAGAAAGCTATTGAGTTAATGGCAGAGCGTGAGCCGTTGCCGGCGTGCTACATTGACCGTGACGCGCGTGTGGAACATTTGGACAAGCAGGGCCTGGATGGAATCTGGCTGTTTCCCACCCTTGGGGTTTTGTATGAAGAGTTACTCAAGCATGATACGGCGGCTGTAACTACGCTATATTCTGGCTTTAATCGCTGGCTGGAAGAGGATTGGGGCTGCAACTATAAGGGCAAAATTTTTGCCGCACCTTATGTGTCACTATGTGATGTTGAGTGGGCGTGTGCTGAACTGGAATCGGCCCTTGGCAATGGCGCTCGGGTCGTGGTGATGCGCCCCGCAGCGGTGCATACCGCAACCGACGGTGTCAGGTCTCCGGCAGACTCCCTGTTTGATCCGTTCTGGGCGCGGGTTAATGAGGCTGGGATCACTGTGGTGGTACATGCCGCTGATTCCGGTTACACCACCCATGGTTATGTGAGGGACGGATTCTCTTCAGATGTTCAATCGGGTGGCTACAGGCCATCTATCAAACAATTCAATATAGAAAGGGCAGCTTACGACTTTCTCATTTCTCTGGTTTACGAGCGTCTGTTCGAACGGTTCCCGCGACTGCGGATCGCTTCGGTGGAAAACGGTGCCGAGTTTCTGCCGGACTTATTCCGCAAGTTAAAGCAGTCGGCGAATCGCATGTCCAGCGCTGGATATTACCGGGAAGATCCCATGGATCTTTTTCGCCGCCATGTCTGGATTAATCCCTTTTGGGAGGATGATGTAAACGAGGTTGCCCACTACATGGGTTGTGACAGGGTGATCTTCGGCTCTGACTGGCCGCATATTGAAGGTATGCCACAACCGTTGGACTTTCTCGATGAGATGCAAAATTTCAATGCAGATGACCAGCGCCTCATCATGCGTGAAAATGCACTGGTACTGAACTCGCTGCTGTAGTTTTTGTCGAGTTTATCTGGATCCCAATCGTGATTATTGAAATAGCCCCGGGTCATCTATAATGCGCCTACAGCAAACATACTACTGATAGGACTTACTCTTGGATTTCGCCAACCCGTACGCCGTTATTGACATTCCACTGCTTGAGTTGCTCCGCAATCTGGGGGTTGGATTGATTCTGGCTGTCATATGGGCGCTGGTTATATCGCGATCCACCAGGTTGGTCGTCGATCATCACCAGTATCTGCCCATGTTCCTGCTACTTATTCCCGCGATGATCATTATTATCTCGATTATAAAGTCGTCGATTGCGCTGTCCCTCGGGCTGGTTGGTGCATTGTCTATTGTTCGCTTTCGCACTCCGATCAAAGAGCCAGAAGAGCTGCTGTATATTTTTGTTGCCATCGCCGTAGGGTTGGGACTGGGTGCAAATCAGGTAATGGTTACTGTGGTTGGTTTCGCGGTTATAGTGGCTGTACTTATACCCTTTGCTATGACTCGCAAGCGCTTACGGGGAAACAAGGCCAATTTACTGGATATTGTCGTGCGCGACAAAGACGGGGATACCGGCTTTGCAGCGATCGAGAATCTGATGCATTCCCAGGATATGACCTGGAAAGTCAGGCGTCTGTATCGTAACGGCGATCGCCTGGAAATCCTGGTGGAGACACTCGGCATTCAACTCGCTGAGGTGGATGCGTTGCGAACTGAACTAGCCAGGCTGGGTACCGAGGTAGAGATATCGGTCACTTCAAACGCGCGGATTATTACCTGAATGCCGTGTTAAACCAGGCGTGGCGAGTTTTTCCAGCAGTTTTCCCCATCCTGCTTGCGCTGGTAATGTTTGCTGCAGGTACGCTTATATTCCTTTATCCGGCTATCGTGCCGGAGCCGGAATGTGATGATGATGCCTTGAGCTGTGTTCTGGCCAATGATGTGATGCGTGATGTTGCCGCTCTGGCCTATGATTTAAAGCGGGCACGCTTTGATCGTCGTGAGCTACCATTGCTCAGTATCTACCTGAGTGATGGGGCACTGGACAAGCTTGATCAAAAACGTCGCGAAACTCTGGCCAAACCAGGGCAGATAATGATGACCGAGGAATCGGACTGGGTCGATGCATCGGTGGTGTCCCAGGATGGTACTGGTTCGATTGAAGCCTCCGTGCGGCTGCGCCTTAAGGGAGATTGGCTGGATCACTTTGATCACCCGACCAAGTTGTCATTTCGCATCGTAGTGCGTGATTCGAATTATATTCTGGGCATGAAACGATTTTCGATTCAGCATCCCAAGACGCGAAAATTCCAGTTGGAAAAGCTTTTCATCGATGAGAGTCATCATTGGGGAATACTGGCGCCTCGATATCAATTTGTCGAAGTTCGTATAAATGACTACCGCATCGGGATTATGGCTTTGGAAGAGCATTACAGCAAGGAATTGCTGGAGTCACAGCGCCGCCGCGATGGACCCATCGTCACCCTGGATGAAGACATCATGTGGCGACAACGCGATCTCAATTATCGGGTGAACCAGGCTGTGATCGAAGGTCTGAATCCTGAGGGTTCTCATGTAGTTGATCGTGATTTCGCCGTGCGTCAGTTCCAAGCCCCACCTGAGTTCTCTGCAACCCCTGCTGCGATCCAGGCACAGGCTCTGTACAGGAACTACATTGATGGGAAAACTCCACCAGAGCAGGCCTTTGATCTGGCACAAATGGCGCGATGGTGGGTGTTGACCAACAGTTGGAATGCCTGCCACGCCGCCGAGCCACACAATCGAAGGTTTTATTACAACCCGGTTACGGCCAGGCTGGAGCCCATAGCGTTTGACAATTATCTGGCTCCAACAATGTATCGGCAGCGCAGTGAGCCCTGCGATCGATTTGTTGCTCATCACCTTATGCAGAATGACCGATTTCGCGAGGCGGTGCTGGAGTTTTCCAGATTACTGGTAGGGCGATACTCAGATCCTTTATGGACTGAGTCATTCCGGCGCTCGCAAATGGCGCATCTGAAAATTCTGGGTCTGGATTCCATGTCCGGGGAGCCAGTTTATGTCGCAGATTTGTTAGAAAATCTGGCCAGTTTTCTCGAGAAAATTCAATTCAATCCAGGGCGACGGGAGGTTAATGATCAGCCCAATCTGTTTGCACTGAATCACCCGGAAGCTGAATTGATCAGTCATATGCGGGCGTTTTGGTCAGTCGACGCGAGCGGAGCGACACTCGAGTTGAAGAATCTGACTGGGCACCCGATTAGGGATATTGAGATTAAACATGCGGGGGCAGCGGTATCCAGTCATGATTTTCTGCCCAGCTTTCGGGCACATCAGGGGCCACACACAGCGTTGATTGAGTTACCTGGAAGTTACCAGCCTGGTAACGTAATAACGCTTGAATACCAGTACCAGGGCGAGGGCTATATAGTCAACGCCGAGCACCAATTCCGACATGCCGCACACAGATTCAATGATGCCCGTATAAGCTTTCCGGAATTGGACGCAGGCGTCACCATTGATGCTGAGTCTCAGACCGTTACTGTACATGGTGGTCACCTGCCAATTGCAGAGAGTGTGGAAATGCCTCCGGGTTGGTCACTGAGGTTGGAGCCAGGAAGCAGGATCGAACTCATGTCAGGGGCGCTACTGAAGATACAGGGAGCACTGCAGGCCGTTGGAGAACCTGATCGTCCCATTGAATTCTCAATGAGTTCAGAACAGAGCGACAGTGGTACAGGTGTGTGGGGAGGCGTATTGGTTACGCAGGCAGCTGAGACCTCGTTGCTTAGACATACTGTCTGGGTTGGTGCTGGTGCCAGCGGTGTGTTAGCGCAGAGACAGGACGCCCGTGGACTTACGGGGTGTTTAACTTTCTACGAAAGTGAAGTCCTGATTGAGGATAGTCGATTTGTCGACGCGCACTGTGAGGATGCTCTCAACGCTGTCAGAACTCAGGTACATATGAAGCGGATAACTATCTTGCGTCCCGCAGCCGACGGTTTTGATTGCGACTTCTGTTTCGGGATTGTTGAGGATTCCCGTTTTGAAGACACCGGGAATGATGGCGTGGATGTGTCCGGTAGTAACATGTCATTGGCGGAACTTTATTTCGAAGATATTGGTGACAAGGCCGTGTCAATTGGGGAGAAATCCGAGGTTTTGATCGAGGGTATCAACGTGGCCGGAGCGACTACTGGTGTTGCCAGTAAGGACTTGTCGCGAGTAGCGGTAAGAAATTCTCGTTTCTCCGGTATTTCCGGTAGCGCCCTGATCGCCTACGTCAAAAAGGGAGAATATGGCGGTGCCAGTATCGTCAGTACCGGTAGTATTTTTCAGGACGTATATGCGCTCTCGGCGAGACAGCTCGGCAGTTTAATCGTGATCGATAACAGCGAGCAGCCGGTAAGTAACTTTGATCAGGTCCAACTGCGTGAGGCAGGATATGTCACTGGGCCTTGAGCAAACACCACCCTGGCGGAGCGAGCTGAAGGTACCTCTGGATGAGTTTCAGTATCAGAGCTTCATTGACTGGTTGTCTGAAACTGGTCTTAAACTGCAAAGATGCTTTCCGGATAGGCTGGTGCAATCGGTATATCTCGACTCAGAAAACCTTGATGATTATCACGACAACGTGGCTGGTATTTCACGGCGGGGAAAAGTGCGATTCAGATGGTACGATCAACAGCCGGCAACTATGGTGCTGGAAATGAAAAACAAGGAAGGACGCCACTCCAATAAGTACGTAATACCATTGCCTAATGAGCGCAAACTGGTGCCGGATGACCGAAGTACTATGCGTGAACTGCTGTCGTCTGAGCAGAAAGCCGGTGGGGTCATCAGACAGCAACTACTGTTTCCGACACTAGGTGTTAGTTATAAGCGCTCCTACTTCGAACTAGCTCCGGGTTTGCGGATGACAATGGATCGCAACATTCGCTACCGTGGACTATTTCCCCATCGATCTTCATCACAGAGCGCATCTCCCGTTGCTCGCGTGGTGGAATTCAAGTTCCCGGTTGAAAGGCGTCGGGAAGTGGCGAGTATGCTTAGTGGAATGCCGGCCAGAATTTTCAGGCATTCAAAGTATGTTGTCGGACTGGATACGGTATGCGCTGGCTAGTGGTTGTGAGCTTAGTGTGCATGTCCGCGCCACAGGCGCAGAATCTGCCCGCGCCCAGGGAGCGGGCAGCAGTAATTGCAGCAGCAGCGCGAGATGCGGCAGCAGAAATTGAGCGGGGAGTTGGCTACGGCGATTTGTTGTTTCCCTTGAGGTCGCAGCGACTGGAAGTACGCGACTGGCCCGGAACAGTATTTTTTGGCCCTGGCTGGGCATCTCTTGAAACATGGGGTGTCTGGAGTATTGGTTCGACTTCGCAGATAACCCTGAGACTGGATTCTGATGATATTCCTACAGCTATCTACATCCATGGTCGATATTATCAGGGTGAGGAAGATACTCGTCTGTGGATCAATGACGTTTTGGTAGCAGAGGGCCCTCTGGATCACAGGGTTGTTCCACTACCCCCGGGGATGGCGGCGACCGGGTCACTGCACATCCAACTTGAGCACATCAACCCGTTATCCCCCCATGATGTTGATCCCCAGAAGCAGGACTACCGTAAGCTCAAATTTGGACTGACAGAGATTGGAGTCCGATGAAGTCATGATCGCCGCTCGAGTTTTCCTGATTTTTTACCTTGCGATTAGCTTATCTGGCTGCGAACAGAAATCAGAAGCAGTGGTTTCACCTTTTAACAACCTCATCGTTAACCCCAATAGCGATTCGTCTGACTACCGCTTTGTGGTGTTTGGTCACATGCGCGCCAATCATCGTGAGGCATCTCCTAATGCCGTCATGCGTGAGCACGTGGACCGGATACTTGAATCAAAACCTGCCTTTGTAATGCACCTGGGTGATATGTATTACCACATCGATGGGGGTAGTATGGAAGCCATACAGGAATGGATTCAGGAGCGAATAGATGCCCCCTTTTTCAATGCGGTCGGCAACCATGACACCATGGGTGGTGGCTATGTTGATGACAATGGAGAAAAGGTGGTTGGGTGGCATGATACCGAGGTCTATCAGCAGCGCTTTGGGCCTTTGTACTATCGCTTCACGCTGGGGAGTGCGATGTTCATCGTGCTGGATACGGCCAGGGACTTCGGTATGTCCCGTGCCCAACGGCGATTTCTTGAAGAGTCAGTGATGCGTGCTCAGGAAAACGTCGGTATCAAAAATGTCTTTGTATTTTCACACATGGTGTTCTGGAGCTATTACAACCCGGACATGCAGCCACTGTTTCAGTATCGTCACCCCATCCATCCGCCCGTCGATAAGAATTTATTTCAGGATGTGGTCAGACCAGTTCTGTTGCCTCTGATAACAAAAAAACGGGTTTTTTTGATGGCAGGTGACTTGGGCGGCGGTGGCAGTTACCTGCAGACCTATTATCACCGGGATAAGGAGTTCACCTATGTGGCTACCGGTATGGGACGAACCTCCCGGGATGCTTTCATCGTGGTGAGTGTGGTTGGAGATGAAGTAGAGCTGGAATACCGGTCATTCTCAGGGAAAGGGGCGGCCGCTTTAACGAGTTTCAACGCTGAATACTGGAACAGTTTTTACCTGACCCATCCGCAGCACGCGGCCCGGGTTGATCGTGGTTTCAGCGCGCGGCGGCCAGACTGAAACCACTCATGATTTCCTGATTCGCTTTTTCCCTGGCGAGAATGCGCTCAATATGTTCACGGTCGATATTCATCTCGGTCAGTACTTCTTCAGAATGTTGTCCATGAGTAGGGGCGTGCGTGACTGGTAGTTGCTGCTGGCCGTCAAATTGGAAGGGTGTGGCGGCGATTTTCATAGGACCGCCGACAGGATGCTCTGTATCGATGATGCATGCCTCCGCTTTAATTTGTGGATCATCAAAAATATCCTCTGGTCGATTGACGCGGGCTACCGGCACTCCAATCTTGTCCAGTGCCTCGCACAAGTCTTCCACCTTCCAGGTGGTCAACTGATGGTTCAATTGCTCCTGGAGAAAATCCAGATTTTGCAACCGCAGCGGGAACGTCGCCAGGCGATCATCTTGATGAAGTTCACAGCTCAGTAATTCACAGAATTGCGCAAAGCCCTGGTCGGCAACCAAAATAATCGCCACGTACCCGTCAGCTGCCTGAAATATCTGAAAATAGTCCGCCAGTTCGCCGGTGTGCACGGTCGATTTATCCTGCCAGGTGTGTGACCACATGGCGTCCGGCCATTGGTAGTAGAGGGCTGACTGCAGCATAGAAATAGGAAGATGCTGGCCTTTGCCGGTGCGACTTCGTTGCAGCAGGGCAGCGGTTGCGGCCTGCGCCGCCGTATAGGCGGTGACCTTGTCAAAGATCACGGTGCGTACATTGGTAGGATAAGGAACGGTTTGCTCTGCACTGGTTCCCGCTGTAGCCTGAATGAGGGGGTCGTAAACCCGGCGCATGGCGTAGGGGCCTGTTTGTCCATAGCCCGAAATGGACAAGTAAATCAGCTTTGGTGCCAGCTGTGACAGCGCCTCATAACCGATCCCCAAACTGTCCATCACGCCAGGTCTGTAATTTTCAATCAGCACGTCTGCGGTGGTAACAAGTTCCGTGAATATCGATTTGTCGGCAGAGTCTTTGAGATCCAGAATCAGAGAGCGCTTATTCCTGTTCAGAGTCGAGAACATGGCTCCCATACCGTTGCAGGTACTGCCCATGTATCTGGCCAGATCACCGAGCATAGGGGGTTCAATCTTGATTACATCAGCGCCCTGGTCGGCGAGAATCATCCCCGCCATGGGGCCTGAAACCGTTGAAGTCAGCTCGAGAACTCGAAAACCCTGCAGTGGACCACCCATGAATTACTCCTCCCTTTTTTATATCAGTGTACTTTGTCCTCATGGTTCCGAAAAGTACTCGAATCAAAAGCTTACACGATGCTGAAAATTAGCTACGATATGCTTTATCTATACGTCGCAATGTATTGATTTTATGACAAATAAGAAAAAATTAGTTAGCTGTTTGTTGCTCTGGTTTGCAGGCGCGTCTCAGGTAATCACATCGGCCTATGCGGGCACAGCAGTTACGCGGCCGGATGGTGACCCTGGCCTGCGCTCCTCCGCAGTGTTAATAACAGACATCAATGGCCAGATAGTATATGCGCGCAACCCCGCAGAGGTGAGATCAATCGCCTCGTTGACGAAGGTGATGACCGCTATGGTTGTGCTGGATGCGAAACTGGATATGGAGGAACCCCTGGAGATAACTCGGGAAGATCGTGATTTGATCAAACTGACCGGGTCCCGGCTGGGGTTTGGGGCGACGTTGTCGCGCGGGCAGCTACTTCATCTCGCGCTCATGGCTTCGGAGAATCGCGCCGCCAGTGCATTGGGGCGGCATTATCCCGGAGGGACCGCGACCTTTGTGGCAGCCATGAACGGTAAAGCGCAAGCTCTGGGTATGACAGACAGTCGGTTCAGTGACCCCGCGGGGCTTGATCCAGGGAACAGGTCAACGGCAAAGGACTTGGCGCTTATGATATCCGCTGCCTATGACTATCCCGAGATTCGCCAGCTCAGCACGGCCTCGCAGCTTGAGGTTTATCCCTACGATGATCGTGGTCCACTTCGCTATGTGAACACGAATAGGTTGCTAAAGAACAAGCACTGGGATATTTCACTGAGTAAGACGGGCTATACCAACGAGTCCGGGCGCTGCCTGGTAATGCGCGCGCTCATAGACGGGCAACCGATGAATATCGTACTGCTTGATTCGTTCGGTCGGCTCACACCCTTCGGTGATTCCAACCGAATTCGTCGCTGGCTACTCAAGGGCTAATGCCTGCGGTTGCAGGCTGGCCGACCAAGGCGGTCGGCAGGGCAGCACTGAGAACTCGCGTGCAGGATCAGGTCTTGGTTTGAGCTTTGATGCTGCTTTCGGTTTTTGAACTGTAGGGGGGGCGCATACCCGCGAGGCCCGCGATATCGAATTTGCTCTGCGAGTAGATTGATTTGGCGTGGCTGAATGTTTTGAAGCCATCGTAGCCATGATAAGCGCCCATTCCCGCTGGTCCAACACCGCCAAAGGGCAGGTCTTCCTGCATAATATGCATGATCACATCATTGATACATACGCCGCCCGAGACCGTTTTGTCCAGCGTATCCCGCTCTTCCTGCTTGTCGCTGCCGAAGTAATACAGCGCCAGCGGCCGCGGTTGCCGGTTTACATAGTCGATTGTTTCGGAGAAATTACTATAAGTGACTATCGGCAGTAGAGGGCCGAATATTTCTTCCTCTAGAACGCGCATATCACCGGTGGTTTTATTGATAACTGTGGGAGCAATTTTACGGGTGCCTCTCTGGGTGGAAAAATCTTCATTCTCGGGTTTGCACTCGATGATCTCAGCCCCTTTTTCTCGCGCGTCTTCCAAGTTGGCCTGCAGGCGATCGAAGTGGCGATCATTGATCATGGAGGTGTATTCCGGATTTTCCAGCATGGTGGGGTACATGGCACTGACCGCCTCGCGGACTTCGGCAATGACTTCATCTACTTTTTCTTCCGGGACGAGCAAATAATCAGGCGCCAGACAAATCTGACCAGCATTCATTGTTTTGCCCATCATTACACGGCTGACCGTGGTTTTTATGTCGGCTGTGCGGCTAATGATAACGGGAGACTTGCCGCCGAGTTCCAGAGTGACGGGAACCAGGTTCTGTGCTGCGGCTGCCATGATATGTCGGGCGATGGAAGTAGCTCCGGTGAACAGCATATGATCGAAGGGCAGGGCGCTGAAGGCAGCGCCCACTTCGGGTCCGCCGGTAAAAATAGCGACCTCCGATTCGTCCCAGGCGTCGCGAACCACTTCCGCCATCACTTCAGACACGGTTGGCGTGAACTCAGATGGCTTGATCATGGCGCGGTTGCCTGCCGCCAGAATATCCGCCAGCGGAGCGAATGTGAGATTGACTGGGAAATTCCAGGGGCTTATCACGCCCACAGTACCCAGGGGCTGGTACTCAATGCGTGAACGACCGCCGAGTAGGTTCAGTGGAAACATAGTTTTGCGCTTTTCCGGTTTCATCCATTTCCGCAAATCCTTGGCAGCTGACTTTAGTGGCGTAATGCTGCCAGCGATATCTGTGAGCATCGACAATTGTCGGGGGCGGCAACTGAAATCCGCGTTCAGGGCTTCAACCAACCTGTCCTGGTGCTTTGCAACGGCGCTTACGCCACGATTAAGCCGGTCGATTCGCGTTTCCGCGGAAACGTGCCCCTCGGCGATGAAGGCTTCTTGTTGCGCCTTCAGAACGGCCATCATTACGTCGGCAACGGCCTCCTGATTTTCTATCGAAGTCTGTGGTGCGTTCATGACATTTTCCGCTTAGATGATTTAAACCGTCATTATAGCCTGTTTTCTTCATCAGGAAGAAGTATAGAGGGATCCGGAAGATCCATCGCGCTGCCAGGCTGACATAACAGGCTGTGACGATAGGCTCACGGGGCTGTTATCATGATTGTGTGTTTCGTCTGCAGGACAGCATTGGAGTTCAGGGTATGGCAATCAAACGCAGCAATTGGAGTGAGGGGGAACTTCGGATTCTGGAGTTTGAATCCAAGGTGCTGAGGGACAATCCATTGGGTGACCCGGCGATACGCAAGCTACATGTCTGGTTGCCCCCTCAGTACAACACTGCCTCAGCTAACCGCCGTTTTCCGGTTCTCTATGATCTTGTCGGTTATACCGGCTCGGGTCCTTCCCACACTAGCTGGCGAAGTTTTGATGAGAATTTACCTGAACGTGCCGCCAGACTGATTCACGAGAAGAAAATGGCGCCCGCGATTATTGTGTTTCCCGATTGTTTTACTTCACTGGGCGGTAACCAGTACATCAACAGCAGCGCTATCGGTCGCTACGCGGATTATCTTACCCGTGAACTCATTCCCTTTGTGGATCAGAATTTCAGAACCCTGGCGCAGCGTGAATCCCGTGCCTGTTTTGGCAAATCCTCAGGGGGTTATGGCGCAATCGTGCATGGCATGAAGTACGCCCAATGCTGGGGTGCTGTTGCGGATCATTCCGGGGATGCACATTTTGAATTGGTCTACCGTTCCGACTGGCCGAATACTTTGACGGAATTGAGCAAGTACAGTCAGCCCCCACGGCAACCAGGTAAATACAAACCACCGTCTCTCGTGAAAGGCCTCAAGCCGGGTGAAGATGATGGGCGGGTGAGGCGATTCCTGGAGAGCGTATGGGCCAATGAGAAACCCTCTGGCGCTGAGATCATGTGCCTGATGAATATTGCAATGGCCGCGACCTATGACCCAGATCCAAAAGCACCTAATGGATTCAGGGTGCCCTTCGATCTCGAAACCGGAGAATTGATACCAGCCCGTTGGAAACGTTGGCTGGCCCACGACCCCATCCATATGGTCGCCGAGCACCGCCAGGCATTGCGGTCACTGCGGGGTATCTTCATCGATTGTGGCTGGCGCGATCAATACAATATTCATTTCGGGTGCCGAATCCTGTCGCGTGAGTTACAACGTCATGGTGTCAAGCACCTCTACGAGGAATTTGACGACAACCACTCCGGCATCGATTATCGGATGGACAAATCTCTGGCATTTTTGACCAGGGTACTCGTCAAGCGCTGAGGCGAATCAGGGTTCAAGTACAACTTTGATCGCCCCTTGCTCTCGCTCTGCCGCTATGGCGAAGGCCTCCTTTGCTGAGGCGAGAGGAAGTCGGTGAGTGATTAGTATGGCGGCAATTTCGGGGCGTTGTGCGAGCAGTTGAGCGGCCACATCGACATCCCTTACCAGCCCATGACGCGAATATAATGAGCTGGCGCGTATAACAAGGTTTTTCATGGCAACATCCATAGCTGGTAATTCCACACCCTCCCAATAGCTGGCTAACAGTAGAATAGTGCCACCGGGTTTGCAGAGTCGCGCTGCCGTAGCCAGAGCCGCGGAGTTGCCGGCGCATTCGACCACAACGTCATACTCGCCGTCGACACCTATGGCTGCCCCCAATCTCTCGCCGGCGTCAATCTGTGCAGCGTGTCTTGCGCTGAGGTGCACAGTGCTTATGTTCTTAGACAGAATCGCCGTGGCACATAGGCCGATGGCACCTGCGCCGATAATGGCGATGCGACTGGCCGGGGTCAGTTTCAGCATGCGTAAGCCGTGTGCCGCAACCGCCAATGGCTCGACCAGGCAGGCGTCTGCCGCAGACACATTGCTGGGCAGGGGTACGATACAGCGGCTGGGAATTATAATTTCCTCGGCCATGCCGCCGTCCTTTCCGACGCCATGGATGGTGGCGGGTCCGCGGCGACACATGTGGTAGCTGCCATTGAGACACATATCGCAGTGACCACAGGGCGACAGCGGTTCGATGGCGACTGCCCGGCCGTCAGAAAGAAAGCCTGCCACCTCATGCCCCAGTGTTGTGTCGACGGGGAAGCCTGCGGCTACCATGTGCAGGTCGGAACTGCATATTCCTGCGGATGCCACCCTGATTCTGACGCCATCCCCATTGGGTCTGGGTACATCGACAACGTCGATTTGTGAACCGCAACAGCGGGCCGCTCTCATCATGGGGTTTTTCATCATTTGCTTTGCCTGCAATACAGTACAGATTAGAGCTTTGGGCAGAATGCCCGATCAACCAACCGGATACAATATCCCGCGCTGGTGGTCGCGCCATCCACCGCTAAAAGTTCTGCTGTGTCGCGGAAGTATTAGCTGCTTTCTTGAGTTCATAATCGCGCTGGTGCTGTGTTATGGTTTCCAGTCTGTTGTCTATTTGAATAGGATTTTGATGTGCAGAGATTGGTTCGATGCTATCTGTCCCTGGTATTAATGCTGGCTCTGACCGGGTGCCTGCAGGTGGAGCTTTATGGGCCACTTGCGGGGGCTCAGATTCGAATCACTGACTTGCGAACCGGAACCGAGGTGGTTACAGGTTTGAGCAGTGACTCGGTCAATGAATCCCGGGCTCGTTACGCACTGGATGTGTGGGAGGCCCTGGGCGCATACCTGCAACTTGCCCTGATGGGCGCCGCCGATATACCAACGACGGAGATCGATGGTGAGACGCTGTACGTGATTACCGTGAGTGGTGGTCGAGATCAGGATTACAACCACGATCAACAACCGGATACCAATCCTCCCGCCATTGGGGGCACGCTGCATGCCATTGTAAGCGGCGCGCAATTGAGTCTGCCTTTGCTGCGGGTGAATCTACTTACTGAAGCGGTGTATCAGGCCGTGCTGCCAGAGGTGGATATCTTGTCGGATGAGGAAATTTTAGACGAACTCAACGCCGCAGCGAGCCTGATGCTGCCGGATATAAACGGGGATAAGCAACTCAATTATCTGGATATTCTCAACTGGTCACATGTCTCTCATTCGGGGCTCTACCGGGGAGACCCGGTCTGGCTCGAGCGGCTGGCGTTTTCAATCAGGGAAAATCTCGATGCAGGGCTTATCTCCTACACCGGCTCAGACGTACTTTTTCGAGCACCCTGGGCCCCGGCAAATCCCGACTCACCCTATGCCAGAGAGCTGGCTGAGTGCCTGCTGCCCAGTCTGTTTAGAGATCTTTGCAGTTTCGGTGAGTTTCCGCTGATTGGGCAGGAAACACTCACGCCGGATTTGCAGGGCATCATGGACAGATTGGTTGTTTCGCACCCCTGGATGGCGGCGCGCTTTGAACAGGCGCTGCCCATGATGCCGCCCGACATATTGCTGTTGATGAGGAGTTTACGGGCGATAACGATCGGGGCTAATACCCGACCTTCCTTTTACGACGCCAATTCTGGCTCAATACATCTCGATGCCGACGTGTTCTGGGTAACACGTGGGGAGCGATTGACCATCAGCACCGACCCTGATTATCGTGCTGAGTTTGCCAAGTTGGTGGATTTTGCAGATTTGTGGCGTTACGTGAAAGACAATGATTATGCTGATGCGGAGCTAGGCGGTATCGATGCCAATGGCAATCGCCCGATAGAGACTGTGGCGCAGCAGGCCGCTGAATTACTGTTTCACGAATTGGCCCACGCAGCAGATTTTTTGCCGCCGGATGAATTTTCCAGTCTGAGCCCTTCGCTGTCGCCGGCAGAAACCAGCTTTGCATTCCCGTCGGACCGATTGAGCGCGGACCAACCACTGCAGTCTCCCGAGTTGTTCGGGATTGCCTCAGTTCTGTATCAAGGAGCTCCCATCAGCGATCAAGAGGCTGCTTATTCCGCCGGACAGATAGGAGGTTGGTTTGCGACCGACGGCGCCAATGACCTATACGCCTATTCCAGTCAATATGAAGATCTGGCGATGCTGTTTGAAGAAATGATGATGTACGTGCATTACGGTTTCGATCGCGATGTCGCCTTTACGACCGTCCCGGATGAGAACGATCCCAATGTAGATTGTGCGGATTATGTAGTGCGCTGGGGGGTAAGGAACCGTATCGGTACGCCACATGTGATTCCGCGCCTGGAACAGACCCTGGCTGAATTACTGCCTGATCGCGACTTCACTGCGGACATTGCCAATCTCCCGGCAACACGATCCATGACCGTGGGACTGGACTGGTGTGACAATCTGGATTTAGGTAAAGGTGGTGCTTCCCGTCGCAGTGCAACTCGTTACGTAGCGCCGGCACCCGAGGTGTTACGACGTCCGCCAGTTCATACGATGGGAGGGAGAAAACTGCGCTAGGGTTTGAATGCCGGCGCAATCGCCGGCAGCTGCTTATCGCTCAAGATGTTGCAGTTTACCGGGGACTCCTTCCCATTCTTCGGCATCTGCGGGGCTATCTTTCATTTCCGTGATGTTGGGCCAGATTTCTGCCAATTCTGCATTCAGCTCTAAAAAGACCATTTGGTCTTCGGGTATCTCATCCTCGGAAAAAATCGCATCCACCGGGCATTCTGGTTCACACAGTGCGCAATCAATACACTCATCCGGGTGTATCACCAACATGTTGGGTCCTTCATAGAAACAATCCACGGGACACACTTCAACACAGTCCGTGTGCTTACACTTGATACAATCTTCAGCTACGATAAATGTCATGGATATCCGACCTCTGCTCTGTAATTCCTGCGATTCCCCTGGGATCGCGGGGCGCTAGTGTACTAGGTAGCGCGACGTATTTGAATACTCTGGCCGGGCCTTGATGTGAATACGGCTGCCGGAAGGAAACTAATCCAGTAGCGAGCGCAGGCGATACAGGGCATCCAATGCCTCTCGCGGCGTCATTTCATCGGGTATCAGGTCCGACAGCGCGATAACGGCGGGGTGGGGAGCTTGACCAAACAGGTCATTCTGCGCGGGTATATGCTTCGTCACGGCGCAGGGTTGGTCAAGAGTCCCGGTCTCCAGCGTTTTCAAGCGTTGACTGGCGGCTTCCAGCACTCCTGCTGGAATACCGGCGAGCTTGGCGACCTGAATACCGTAACTGCGATTGGCCGGGCCCTCCTGAACTGTATGCAGGAACACTATGTCATCGTGGTACTCGGTAGCGTCCAGATGGACGTTGACCATGGCGCCATGATCACGTGGCAGAGCCGTGAGTTCAAAGTAGTGGGTGGCGAAAAGGGAGAAAGCCCCCACCTTGTCAGCCAGAGCTATGGCGCAGGCCCAGGCGAGAGAGAGTCCATCAAAGGTCGATGTACCACGGCCGATTTCATCCATGAGTACCAGACTGCGGGCGGTGGCATTGTGAAGAATGTTGGCGGTCTCCGTCATTTCGACCATAAACGTCGAACGGCCCCCGGCGAGGTCGTCGGACGAGCCAATGCGCGTGAATATTTGATCTACCAGAGCAATTTGCGCGGACTGCGCGGGCACGAAGCTGCCGATATGCGCCAGCAGCACAATAAGGGCGGTTTGGCGCATGTAAGTGGATTTGCCGCCCATGTTAGGTCCCGTGACCAGCAACATGCGCCTCTGCTCATCAAATTTTGTGTCATTGGCTATAAATGGATCATCCAGCCCCGCCTCTACAACCAGATGACGTCCCTGCACAATATTGATCACCGGATCATCCTCCAGATTCGGCCGACACAAGTCCAGCGCGATAGCCCGTTCAGCCAGGCAGGCCAGCACGTCTAACTCACTGACCGCGGCTGAACAGTGCTGCAGGTAAATAAGGTCGCCGTTCAATTCATCTAGCAATTCTTCGTACAGTCGCCGCTCCCTGGCAAGAGCCTTGCTGTTTGCACTCAATACACGGTCTTCATGTTCTTTCAGTTCCGGTGTGATGTATCGCTCGGCGTTTTTCAGCGTCTGTCGGCGGATATAGTCGGCGGGGGCGTGCCCGGACTGTGCCTTGCTGATTTCAATGTAATATCCGTGTACCCGGTTATACCCGACTTTCAGCGTGTTGATTCCCGTGCGTTCGCGTTCCCTGGTTTCGATGTCGATGAGAATCTGGCCTGCATTGCCGCTCAGGGCACGTAGTTCATCGAGTTCCTCGTCATAGCCCTCAGCGATAACGCCACCCTCCCGGGTAGTGGCGGGAGGGTTGTCAATGACCGCCCGGTTTAGTAGCTCACACAGTTCCGGAAATTCGCTGATATCGGTGCGCAGGGTATGCAGGCGGTGAGCATCTGCTGTGACAAGAGCCTGTTGTAAACCGGGTAGCGCTGCCAGGGAGTCTGCCAGCCTTGACAAGTCTCGCGGCCGGGCAGATCTCAGGGCAATACGTGCCAGAATCCTCTCCATATCACCCACTGGACGCAGGCGTTCGCGCACGGTTTCGTAGTTGTAGTCTGAGAGCAGATTTGCCAGTGCATCGTGGCGCTGGTCCAGAGTTTGTCGATGATTGAGTGGCCGATGCAGCCAGCGGCGCAACAGTCTTCCACCCATGGAGACAACAGTTGTATCGAGTACCGCGAACAGGGTGTTGTCCTCACCCCCTGAAAGATTTATGTCCAGCTCGAGATTCCGTCGACTGGCTGCATCCAGTATCACGCTGTCTTCCCGACGTTCAACCGCAAGGCTTTGAATATGCGGCAGGGCGGTACGCTGAGTCTCCTTCGCATAGTTGAGCAGCGCGCCTGCTGCACATATGGCATGGCTAAGGTCCTGACAGCCGAAACCGCACAGATCGTGGGTGCCAAATTGTTCGCAGAGTGCGCGTCTGGAGGCGTCCTCATCGAATTCCCAGGGCGGTCGCAGGGAGACCTCTGGGTGTTGTGCGATATCGCTCGTGGCCAGAGTCTCCAGTAATAGAATTTCAACCGGTGACAGGCGCTGGATTTCACTGCGCAGGGGTTCTTCGCCACTCACTTCAAACACTGTAAACCGTCCGGACCCCAGGTCCATGCAGGCGACCCCATAGTCCTCCGCTACACCGCTGATAGCGACCAGAAGATTGTCGCGCCCCGACTCCAGCAGGGCTTCGTCGGATATAGTGCCAGGTGTGACCACTCGCAAAACTTTGCGCTCCACTGGGCCTTTACTGGTGGCCGGATCGCCGATCTGTTCGCACAATGCCACTGATTCGCCGCTCTTGACCAGGCGTGCCAGGTAAGATTCCACGGCGTGGTAGGGCACGCCGCACATGGGGATTGGCTCGCCGCTAGCCTTGCCACGTGACGTGAGTGTTATGTCCAGCAGATCAGCTGCCCGGCGCGCATCGTCAAAAAACAACTCGTAAAAATCCCCCATCCGGTAGAACACCAGATCGTTGGGATGATCCGCCTTGATTGCAAGATACTGGCGCATCATGGGAGTGTGCTGATTGGTGGGAGTTGAGCTGGTCACGGGCGGGAAACTTGGGATGAAAAACGAATTATGAACTATCGGGGTGCACGATGAAACTATGAATGCCGAATGTATTAAGTCTTCGTAATAAGGAAGAAATGCGTTGTTGCAAACTGAGCGGTGGCAGTAGTATTGCACTCTCTGGAGAGACCGATCATGTCCAAGAAAATTCTATACCCCCTTTTGGTCTTCGCACTGGCTGTGCTGGCGGCGATCATTTTACTTTTTACGCGCCCGCAGCTGGCGGCGGACACAACACAGCGTGTGTTGAGTAATGTTCGTGTCATGAACGTGACAGCTGGCAACGAATATCTACAAATCAAATCGCAGGGGACTGTTCAGCCGCGGACGGAGAGCCAGTTGATATCAGAGGTATCCGGTCCAGTAGTAGAGTTATCTGCCGCCATGGTGTCGGGAGGATCGTTTACGGCCGGTGAACTGCTGTTGCGAATAGACCCGGTAGATTACGAGGCAGCGGTTAGTCGCCGCAAGGCTGCGTTGGATCGTGCTGCGGTGGAGCTTGAACATGCCATGGATGAGCTACATCGTTTCGAGAAACTGCAGTCGCAAAAACTGGCCAGTCAATCCCAACTTGATGATGTGCGCCGCAGTTCGCGAGTGGCGAAAGCCAACTATGATGAGGCGACGATTGACCTGGAATCGGCAGAGCGCGATCTGCAGCGCACGGCTATATACGCGCCTTTTTCCGGGCGGGTACGAGAGGAACATGTTGATGTCGGACAGTTTGTCAGTCGGGGAGGTGACATTGGAACCATTTACGCAACGGATTATGTGGAAATCAGACTGCCTGTCGCCAGTAGCCAGTTGCGTTATCTGGATTTAAGCCTGGATGAACAGGGGCAACTGTTACCGGAGCGAACCGTCAATGTGACTATAACTGGTACCTACGGCGACGTTGAATTCAGCTGGGTGGGGAAAATCGTTCGTACCGAGGCTGAGATCGATGCACGTACTCGTATGTTGTACGGTGTTGCTATGGTTGAGAACCGTCCCGATGACTCCCAGCCTCCATTGCTTGTGGGTTTGTATGTAAATGCCTCTATTCAGGGACGCGAAGTGCAGAACGTGGTTCGATTGCCACGCTCTGCTATGCGCGATGACTCACAGGTGCTGGTGGTGGCTGAAGACAATCGACTGCACTTTCGCAAAGTTGAAGTGTTGCGCATTGAACACGATGAAGTCGTCATTCAGGAAGGTCTTGAGTCGGGTGAGCGAGTCTGTTTGTCACCGTTGCAGGCCGTGGTTGACGGCATGGAAGTGAACCCTGTCATTGCGTCTGAAAAGGGCTGAAGCTTGCATTCACTCATAGCGTGGTTTGTCAAAAATCCGGTTGCTTCCAATCTCCTGATGTGGGTCATGGTGTTGGGTGGATTGATGTCCCTCCCAGCAATACACCAGGAGGAGTTTCCCAATGTAGAGGCTGACGCATTAAGGATTAGCGTGCCCTATCTGGGGGCTGCTCCTGCCGAGGTAGAGTCAGCCGTATGTGTAAGGGTAGAAGAGGCAGTGGAGGGCACCCAGGGTGTCAAAAACATTGTTTCAAATGCCATGGAGGGATTGTGTTCGATTATTGTAGAGCTGGTTGGCGGTGTCGATAAAGCTCAGGTGTTGAACGAGGTCAAAGGCAAGGTCGATGGCATAGATTCGTTTCCACGAGAAACCGAGAAACCTATTGTGGCAGAGATCAGCTTTATTGCCACAGTACTGCAGATAGCGATTTCCGGCAACGCGGATGAGCGCACATTGCACGTTCTGGGCCAGGAAATTCGCGATGAGATTGTGGCGCTACCTGGGGTTTCACAGGCAGCTCTCAAATTTGCACGGCCCTATGAAATATCAATAGAAGTCTCCGAGCATACACTGCGTCAATACAATCTCACACTTGCCCAGATTGCAGACACTATTCGGCGGAACTCGCAGGATATTCCTGGCGGTTCATTGAAAACTGAGGGCGGAGAGATACTGCTGCGCACTATGGGGCAGGCTTACTCAGGACAGGAATTTGAAGGCATTGTGGTGCTGACCCGGCAGGACGGTACCAATGTAACTCTGGGCGAATTGGCGATTGTCAAAGATGGCTTCAAGGATACTGACCTTCGGGCCCATTTCGACAACAATCCCGCCGTGATCGTACAAGTATCAAGGGTTGGCAGCGAAGATATTCTGGCGATAGCCGAGCAGGTAAAAAGTTATATAGACGTAAAAGGTTCATCGGTTCCCGATGGCATCGCGCTGACCATCTGGAAGGATGAAGCACAGGATCTGGTGGACCGCCTGGATGCGCTGATGAAAAATGCCCGCAGCGGGTTATTGTTGGTATTAATAGTTCTGGCATTATTCTTACGCTTCAGACTGGCGCTGTGGGTGGCAGCGGGATTGCCGATTACATTGCTCGCCACTGTCCTGACATTCCCCTTGTTTGACATTTCTATCAGCACAATTTCGATTATCGCCTGTATTCTTGTATTGGGCATTCTAGTGGATGATGCCATCGTTGTAGGTGAGCGTGTATATGCACACGAACAGCAAGGAAAAGACAGGATCACCGCGGCCATTGCCGGTACTCAGGAAGTTTCAATTCCGGTGATTTTTGGCGTGCTCACAACGATGGCTACATTTATACCGATTATTGCTATTCCAGGGGAAATGGCAGGCTTTTTTCAGGACCTTGGTTACGTCGTTATCATCGCGTTGTTTTTTAGTGTTATCGAGTCGCAATTGATACTGCCATCACATCTGGCGCACCGCAGTGAGAGCATCAGGAAGGCCGGAGAGCCCAATACATTGCAGCGAATTCAGGACCGTATGTCGATTTGGATGGACCGACTGGCACAGGAAAACTATCGACGCCTGCTGACGCAGATTCTCGAGTGGCGTTGGCTGGCTGTGTCCGTCGCAGCCTCGGTGTTGGTGCTATGTGGCGCTCTAGTGGGAAGTGACAGAATTGTTTTTCAATTTATGCCATCACAGCCCGGTGAGCGTATGTACGCCAAACTTACCTTGCCTGAGGGAACGCCCGTTGAGGTCACATCCCGGGCAGCCTATGAATTGGAGCTTGCCGCCGAGCGGGTGCGTGCAATACTTGATGAAGAGCTGACGGATAGCGAGCACAGCGTGGTGCGCCATGTTATGACCTCTGTCGGTAGCTTCATTCAGAAAGGTTCAATTAGTTTTGATACATCAGCGTCAAGCAATATTGCAGAGGTAGCCATTGAACTCGAATTGCCAGATGGATATGACCTTCGCACCCCCGAGGAAATTGTGGCCTTGTGGCGTGAGCAGACGTCGCCTATCAGTGACGCATTGGAACTGTCCTATACCGCCCAGGCATTTTCTGTGGGAGACGCTGTCGACATTGAATTACGGGGATACGATTTTTCGAGCCTGGAAAGCGCAGCGGCTGAGGTTAGGTTGGCCCTGCAGCAGTATCCTGGTGTACAGGATGTGACCGATTCCTTTCGCGCCGGGAAGCAGGAATTGCGTCTGGAATTATTGCCTGAAGCAAGAAACCTCGGGCTTACACTGGACGATTTGGGGCAGCAGGTCCGACAGGCATTCTATGGCTACGAGGCTCAGCGCATTCAGCGGGGAAAGGACGATATACGGGTGATGGTGAGATTTCCCGAGGAAGAGCGACGTTCGCTGGGAGACCTCGAAAATATGCGCATACGTACCAGCCAAGGTATTGAGGTGCCCTTCGGTACTGTGGCCAGGACGTCACTCCAGCGGGGACATACCGCTATTACCAGGGAGGGTGGACAACGGGTAGTGCACGTGATTTCGGATGTCAATCGAGCTGTAAATACACCTGAGGCTATTCTGCGTGCGATGGACAACTCGGTGTTCCCTGCTGTGCGGGGTAGATACCCGAGCGTAGAAATCGAATTGGGGGGTGAAGCCGGTGAGAGCATGGAAGCCATGGGCGGTCTCCTGCAACTGGCGGCATTGGCGATGCTGGTGATCTACGCACTACTGGCTATACCACTCAAGTCCTATCTCCAGCCCCTGGTGATCATGTCGGTGATTCCATTTGGTGCCGTGGGTGCCATTTTTGGACATTTCTTGCTCGGATTCGATCTGGTGTTTTTCTCGATACTAGGGATCGTGGCGCTGTCCGGGGTAGTGGTGAACTCGAGTCTGGTATTGGTGGATAACATAAATCGACGACGGAGTGAGGGTGAAGACCTGTTTTCAGCATTGTGTGCGGCAGGCACAGCTCGATTCAGACCGATTGTTCTGACCAGTGCGACTACCTTTGTCGGATTGATACCGCTGATAGCCCTGTCGGATTTGTCGACCCAAATGTTTGTGCCGATGGCGACGTCGCTGGCCGCGGGAATAGTCGTGGCTACATTCATCACGTTGTTTCTGGTTCCCTGCATCTATCTGATCGTAGAAGAGTCGCGTGCCAGGGTATTGCAGACTGCTTGACTCGGGTAATGGCGCAGTCTGGTGTGGCTCTTGCTGTATGTACCTGACGCTTTTTCAGGCATGTTTTACTCTTTTGTACCGATTAGGGCTTGCATTTTTATGTCGATATACTGATTATATATACAGTACTTATGAAATACTTCGTTTGCCCACTATAACAACAGTCTGGCGGCGAAGTGCAGCAGCCGGGCAAGAAACCCGACAGCACCCTGCTAATCGACAAATGAGGTGATAACCATGGATGACAATAAGCAAAAAGCACTAGAGGCTGCTCTGAGCCAGATCGAACGTCAGTTTGGCAAAGGCACTGTAATGCGTATGGGCGACAAGGAACGAGTCGCCATGCCCGCAATTTCCACCGGGTCTCTGGGCCTGGATATTGCGCTTGGTGTCGGGGGGCTGCCCAAAGGGCGAATCGTTGAGATATATGGCCCTGAATCCTCGGGTAAAACAACTATGACCCTGCACGCCATAGCGGAATGTCAGAAAGCGGGCGGCACGGCGGCGTTCATTGATGCCGAGCACGCGCTGGACCCAATATACGCTGAAAAACTGGGCGTCAATATTGATGATCTGATCGTATCTCAGCCGGATACCGGCGAACAGGCACTGGAAATATGCGACATGCTGGTGCGCTCCGGCGCGGTGGATATCGTGGTAATTGATTCCGTGGCAGCACTGGTACCCAGGGCTGAGATCGACGGTGAGATGGGTGATTCACATATGGGCCTGCAGGCACGGTTGCTCAGTCAGGCCATGCGCAAGCTTACAGGCTCAATCAAGCAGACTAATACTCTGGTTGTATTTATTAACCAGATTCGTATGAAGATAGGAGTGATGTTTGGTAACCCGGAAACCACCACTGGCGGTAATGCACTGAAATTCTACGCCAGCGTTCGTCTCGATATACGCCGCATCGGCGCCGTCAAAGAGGGTGACGAGGTGGTTGGCAACGAGACGAGAGTGAAAGTGGTCAAAAATAAGGTGTCGCCACCGTTCAAGCAGGCTGAGTTTCAGATCTTGTACAACAAGGGCGTCAATCATGGCGGAGAGATAGTGGACCTTGGCGTGAAGATTGGTGCGGTTGAAAAATCTGGTGCCTGGTATTCCTACAAAGGAGACAAAATCGGACAGGGTAAAGGCAACGCATGTCGATTCCTGGAAGAAAATCCAGAATTGGCAGCAGAAATTGAGAATGCCATACGCGCGGAGCTTCTTGATCTGGAACCTGCCACGCCAGAATTGAAGGCGGTACCCGACAGTGGCGAAGAGTCGCTGTCCGCAGGCTAAAAACCGGAAGCAAGATCTATGCTGGATGCCAGCGAAGAGAAAGCTGACAGAGTAAAGATACGGCGGGCGGGTATGGATTTACTCGCTCGTCGCGAGCACAGTTCGCTGGAGCTGGAGCGTAAATTACACCGTCGATTTAAGGGTTCACCTCTGATTGCTGACGTGTTGGAAGAGTTGCGTGAAGACTGTCTGCTCTGCGATGTAAGATTTGCGGAGGCGTACCTGTACAGTAAATCCAGACGCGGCATAGGTCCACGACGCATCAGAAGTGAATTGAAGAGCAAGGGTGTGGCCACCTCCATCATTAATACTGTCTTTACTGAATCTGATATCGATTGGCAGACAATCCGTTACGATGTCTTACAGAAAAAATTCGGCGACTTAGATACAGCTGATGCGCTAACCAGGGCGCGCAGGGCTCGATTCCTGTTGCAACGGGGCTTTAGCGCTGAACAAGAATAAAAGTTGTTCTTCTCCAGGGATGTTCTGCCCCATAGTGGGTGCTATTATTCACCGCAGTGATGGTGAACTTCTGGAGAGTATTGGAATGATCGGGTGGAAGTTATTTGTTACAGCGCTTATGTCGTTGTTATTGGTTGCCTGTAGCAGCGGCCCCATTAAATCAGTTGAGAATCTCGATCAGCGTCTGTCGGAGATGGGGTATGAGTCCAGAAAGTCTGTGACCCGGATCAGTAATTACCGCATCCATGGCTGGAGACATGTCACTGATCGTGCAGCAATGATCAGCACATCTCCCAAAAAACATTATCTCATCACTTTCGCGATTACTTGCCCTGAGTTACGCACGGCGAATGCTATAGCGGTGAAGACCGGATTAAGCACACTTACGCGACATGACCAGATTATCGTGCGCAGCTCGCCCGGTGTACGCCGCTGTCAGATTGATGATCTGTTTGAGCTTGTTCCTGCTGAATCAAAAGATAGCTGAATTATCGAAATCCCGGGCAATAAATCTTCACGTCTATGAAAACATTCATCAGCGAGCTTCGTAGACGAAACGTTATCAGGGTGTGTATTGCCTATAGCGTGTTTAGCTGGCTAATTGTGCAATTTATTACAGTGGTGTTTCCACTGATGTTACTGCCATCCTGGACCCAGACCTTTGTTGTACTTCTATTACTGATAGGGCTACCCATAGCCTGTGTCATCGCCTGGGCATTTGAATTGACGCCAGCTGGCTTGGTGAGGACCGAGGTGGCCGATGATCATGCATCCGAGGAAGCTTTCCAATCGCAGGCCGGCGCCAGAGGTCTGTTGCAGACCTGGGGAGCCATCGGGATTATCGGGATAGTGCTCTACCTCCTGATCTTCCGCCTGGTTTCCGACGAACAACCGCTGCGGGAGTTGGTGACAGCCCGGGTTGCAGAAGTGCCCACGATAGCGGTACTTCCTTTTCTCAATTTGTCCTCTGATCCTGAGCAATCATACTTCTCTGACGGCATATCAGAGGATTTACTGAATGCACTTGTGGCGACGCAGAAGCTCAAGGTAACCTCCCGCACCTCCTCCTTCTCATTTCGAGGCAAGGAAGTCGACGTGCCAACGATTGCTCAGTCGCTTAATGTAAAGTATCTCGTTGATGGTAGCGTAAGAAAGAGTGGCACTTCAGTCCGTATCAGTGCACAGCTGATTGATACAGAACTCGACACGCCAATTTGGTCGCAGACCTATGATCGAGAATTGAGGAATCTATTTGAAGTACAGTCCAGCATAGCCTCATCCATCGCTGGTGCTCTGCATATAAAATTACTCGGGTCTCAGGACACCGACCTGCGCAAGTTCACAAGTTCCGAGCAGCAGATAGCTGGATACGACCACTACCTGCGGGGACTGCAACACCTGAGAAAATCCAGTTTTTCTGATTTGCAAGCGGCTCAAGCTGAACTGGAAAAAGCGATCTCTCTGACACCGGCATTATCGCAGGCACATGCCGCATTGGCTCGAACGTTGTTGTTCAGTGTTTTGACGGGTGTGGCAGAGCCAGAGGACACTTTGGCTTTGGCTCAACGCGCCGCATATAAAGCTTTGGATGTGGATCCGGGCTTCGGTGGTGCATATGCTGCACTGGGTGGTATTGCTTACCTGCGTTCGGACTTGTATCGGGCGCAGGTAGAGTATCATCGCGCGGAAGATCTTCAGTCACTCGGCGATAATGATCATTGGTTGTATGCCAATACTCTTATTGATTTGGGTCAGCTTGATCGCGCGCAATCGCTACTGAAGACGGCATTCAGCGAAACCCAATATAGCTCAAGTGTACATTGGGCCCGTGGCTTGGTGTTCGCAGCAGGTGGAAATCTAGAACAAGCAGAGGCAGCATTTGAGCGCAGCCTTGAGCTGGTGTCGGGAAATCCAAACGTCATCTGGTTGCAAGGACTCGCCCAGGCATCGCTGGGAGGAGACCTTGTGAGTGCCATCAAATTGACTCGACAGGCAGCAGAAGCGGACCCGAATGATCCGGAGATTAAAGCCTATTTAGCGTTATACCTGGCAAGCATAGAAGATTTTACCGCAGCATCAAATATGGCTAGTGAAGCGCTTGCCATGGCACCGGGTGCCGCGTTTTCCCAATCAGTCAGTGTGCTTTTGCGCTCATTACAGGGAGATTCGCAGGGGGCGGTAGAATTATCAAAAAGTGCTTTGTCCAGAGACAGAAATTTCCGCCACAGCAGCGATCTGGTTTTTCTTGGCAATCTTTCAGCTGACGAAACGAGCGAATCGTTGCCCTTTTTTGAACGGCTCTATCCTGCTATTCTCAAACAGAACAACACGACTGACTTATGGTCGTCCACCGTGTTGGCAGCACAAGCCCCTCACGCATTCGTGGCTGTTGCCCTGGCTACCGAACTGATCAAGCAAGGGGAGAGCGGGAAAGCCACGCCGCTGTTGTACTGGGTTCGGGACAATGTAAAGCCTCATCAATACTGGGCCTTTCCCGGGTATCAGCTATTGCAGGCAGAGGTGAAGGCGTTACAGGGAGACTCAGATGCTGCATTGGAGCAACTGGAACGCGCCGTAGATCAGGGGTACATACTGGGATGGCAGTGGCGATTGCGAGATAACCCCGCGTTCTCCGGGCTGAAAGCAGATCAACGATTCCAGACACTCATAGTTCGACTGAAAAACAGGGCCGCGACTCAAAGGGAGTTATTGGGACATGGATGAGAGCAGCACCACGAATTCTGTCGCACGCCTGCGTTCGGCCCACGGGCGCCATTTTAAATACTATGAATTTATCATGGCGGCATTTGTTGTTGTGTTGCTATGCTCTAACTTGATCGGCCCGGGAAAAGTAGCAGAGCTAACGCTGCCCTTCGCGCTGCCATTTCTCGGCGATAAACTCAGTTTTGGTGCCGGTAATTTGTTTTTTCCGATCGGCTATATATTCGGGGATATTCTTACCGAGGTATACGGCTATGCCCGTGCCCGACGGGTCATCTGGGCGGGTTTCTTTGCCCTTATTTTTGCGACCATTATGTCTGCTGTAGTACTGGCACTTCCCATTGACAGTAATGAGCCATTTAACAACGTTTTGCAGCCCGCCCTGGAAACCGTTTTTGGCAATACCTGGCGAATAGTTGTGGGATCCATTGTCGCATTCTGGGCTGGCGACTTTGTCAATTCTTACGTGTTGGCGCGAATGAAGGTCTGGATGCAGGGCCGTCATCTGTGGATGAGAACCATCGGTTCAACCATTGTTGGGCAGGGTGTGGACAGCCTTATCTTCTATCCCCTGGCGTTTTATGGCATCTGGTCCACTGAGAGTCTGGTGGCGGTCGTACTCTTTAACTTTGGATTTAAGGTGGCAGTGGAAGTAGCTATGACACCGGTGACATATGTGGTTGTAGCAAAACTGAAAGAGGCGGAAGCTGTAGACGTCTACGATGAGGAAACCGATTTCACCCCGTTCTCTCTGCAAGATTGACAGCGTGGGAGGTGACTGAATGAGAGTCACCTATCAGGATATTCTGTACGGAACCATAGACCCAACTCTACGCCGCATGACCGTTCCCTTGGTCATTCCACAGGTAGGCAACTCGGCAATACGGGCGACGGGTGATACGCGATTACCCAGAAAGCTGCCAGCTGTCGCATTGTCCTTATCGATTGCCAATGTCATTACCCCTTTGGCCGTCGCGACCTTAAGTGCTCTGGCAGCTGGGCATAGGGAATCCGTAGTGGCTACACTTTGTTACTGGGAATACTACGTCTGGGGATATGTATCGGCCCCTTCGCCTGGGCTGGCAGTGACATAGCAGGCGTTATCGCTTTGTTTATTGCAACAACGCTTGTAAACATTGCAGCGACCGCCTGTGCCTGGCTTACTCTGGTCAGGCAGTATCGACTGCAGAGCCGTGTGGTTTCGGCATCGTAACACTGATAACCAATCCCCGAGGGTCCGCACGATTACGGGCCGTAATCTGGCCTTTGTGGTGCTCGATTGCTCGCTTGGCGATAGATAAGCCCAGGCCATGCCCCCCCGTGCTGCGCTGGCGGGCGCGATCAACCCGATAAAAGGCATCAAATAAACGCTTGAGTTCCGGCTCTGGGACGCCGGGTCCGTGATCTGTAACCTCGATCTGGTAGTGGTCGGCGTCCGCTTCCATCAGAGATACTGTCACTGTGGATTGCGGGTTGCTGTAATGTAGGGCATTGCGGATGATGTTCTCGAAGGCACTGTGTAGCAGATCGCCACTGCTGCTTACGATTGCCTGAAGGAGCGGATTATCAAACTCTACCCTTGTTCCGCTGTCAGCTGCCTCAAAGTTTGCATCCTCCACCAGTTGTGTAAGAAGGGCTACCAGGTCCAGACTGTCTTCCAATGCCCGGGCCGAGCCGGGAACCGCCAGAAGCTGATCAATCAGAAGATCAAGACGATCAATTTCCTGGTCAATGCGCTGCAAATAGCGGTCTCCATCCTTTGCCTCCGCGGCGAGGGCTGCCGCAACTCGAAGTCGGGTCAGCGGTGACCGCAATTCATGAGATACGTCGTGTATTAGCCTTTTTTGTTCCTCCATCTGTGTTTTCAAGCGAGCAGCCATGGCATTGAAATCCCTGGCGAGCTCCGTGGTTTCGTCACCACCGGTGTTCGGTACGGTTATGCGGGTGTTCAGGTCTCCATCCGCAAGTCGCGCCGTGGCCAGTTGCAGATCCTGTAATGGACGGGTCAGGAATCGAGACATGAAGTAGCAAATTGCCGCGCTAATCACCATGACCAATAAGACTCTGATCCATATGTGGTTGACCAGGAGTTGTACCAGCGGAGAATCGGGTCGCGGCATGAGAGCGACCATTCGCATGGGGCCGGCGTCCTGCCGAAACACGGGCTGTGCAACTACTACATAGGAATCGGTCAGTACTCTGCCACCTCGACGTGACCTGAGCAGCTTCAGTGCGTCCTCACTGAGATTCTCGGGAATGGGCTTTGCGAACAACTCTTCTCCGCGTTTGTTCATCAGGAGTATGTTGATGCCGCGTTCTTCTTCTTGCTGATCTATCCATCGTTGCAGGCGTTTTTTTGGCATATTCTGGATGGCGAAGGTAACGCTGTGTAGCAGTCGCGGTGTCAGGCGCGTGTCTCTCCAGGTCTCCTCTTCGGTGGCGGGCAGAAAATCGAGATACTTGCCAGATAGCATCCAGCTCGCCAAAACGACGAGCGTAATGAACCAGAAGCCGAGAAATACTTTTCCGTAAAGCTTAATCATTGGTTACCTGCTCAAGCGCTGATAACTGATAGCCAACGCCGCGAATATTCATGATGCTGGTTTCCATACCCGCTGCCAGTAGCTTTTTTCTTATACTACTGACATGGACATCAACGCTTCTGTCATAGGCCGTCAATTGTCTGTTCAGCGCTTTTTCGGTCAGTGTTTCCTTGGAAACTACGGTTCCACTGTGATTTACAAGCACAGCGAGAATATTGAACTCAGCGGTTGTGAGTGACAACTCGGTATCACAGTAAGTACAACTCCGGGTACCTCGGTCGATGTGAAGATCTCCAGCGCTTAGCACGCGCGAATCGGGTGCAGATCGACTGTTCTCAACCCGGCGCAGAATCGCACGGAGGCGGGCGGTCAGTTCACGCGGGTTGCAGGGTTTGGGAAGATAGTCATCGGCACCCATTTCCAGGCCGACGATACGATCGGTATCTTCACCGCGAGCGGTGAGCATTAGCACGGGGGTATCCGTAAACTCCCGTAAGGATCGCAGCACTTCGAATCCCTGAATGCTGGGTAGCATCACATCAAGGACGATAATATTGAATTGCTCGCGGCGACATTGTTCTATGGCGGCAGCGCCATCATGCACAGATGTGCAAACAAAACCTTCCAGGTTCAAAAAGGTTGTGAGCAATTCACAGAGCTCAATGTCATCATCAATGATCAAAAGTTGGGTGGTCATGCAGTTGCCTTGATGCTAGCTGAAGTCCAGAGTGTGCCGCTCATGCAAACCAAAGTCACGGGGACACATTACAGACTTTACAGTTCTTTACACACCTCGAAGCCTTCTTTACAGGGTCTCACCATATACTGGCAACATGTCTTACAGAGGAGTACACAATATGCGAATGATGAACTATCTATGGGGCGCTGTCGTGATCGCGAGTATCAGTATCGGTGCGCAGGCCTTTCCGGGATTTTCAGGCCGTGACCTGGGAATGGATCCGCAGCAGATGATAAACAAGTTGAGCGTAAAACTGGATTTGACCGAGGATCAACGCGAGGACATTGACGCGATTCTAAACGAGCGGTCGTCCACCATGGAGTCTCAGCGCGATGAATTGAAGAGTGCACATCATGCGCTGAAAGAAGCCAGTGCCGCTGAGCCTTTTGATGAGGCCGGGCTGCGTGAGCTGGCCGAGCGTGCCTCCGAATTACAGGTCGAAGCCATCGTCCAGGGGGCGAAACTAAGGGCTGAGGTGCGGCAGGTACTGACGCCAGCGCAGCGCGAAAAGATGGGCGAAATGCATGGAAAAATGCAAGAGCGCAGGCAGCACATGAAGAAAAAACATCGCGCCAGACCTGATCGTTATGGGAAACGCGACAAATCTGACGATGCTACTGACTAACTACTAACTCCAGGTATGGGGGACAGCGCTGCTGCCCCTTTTTTGTCTACAGTATTTGTTGCACCAGACCTTCTTCCTC
Source organism: uncultured Halieaceae bacterium (assembly GCA_938074045.1). Classification (GTDB taxonomy): domain Bacteria; phylum Pseudomonadota; class Gammaproteobacteria; order Pseudomonadales; family Halieaceae; genus CALJGI01. The sequence goes on along the minus strand of CALJGI010000011.1, from coordinate 46,151 downwards.
AACCCAGGACCCAATTTCAGCGGCGGTTTCAGCATTGGTTAACACGGCGATGCTACAGTCCGCTTGCTTTAAGTACTGCTCAGCAACCCGTCGCAGATCTTCTATCTTGACGTTCAGAATTCGCTGTCGGAATACACTTCTATGGCTGTGGGTGCGGCCGAACAGATTGTTGTGAAAATGCTGTTTGGCTTCACCCGATGGAGAACTGGGTCGATCGAGGCTGGCCACCACACCCAGTATGGCTTCTTCAAGACTTGCCGTCTGGTGCTTCGCTGTCAGTAGCCACTCGATGCTGCCATTGAAGTCATCGATGGTGTCAACCAGGCGCGGATCGCGGTAGGAATAGAAGCGGAAAGAAGCGTTACCCGAGTCCTGTGTCGCCCCACCACCGTAGGCGCCACCCTGTTCCCTGATCGATCGGTGTAAATAGCCATTGCGGAGGTAGCCACCCAAAACTGTGAGGGGTGCAGCGTCCGGGTGCGCGGGGGCCACGGTGGGAAATGCCAATGCACAGAAATTCACCTGGGTGCTGGTTATCCATAACTCACGCCGGTGTTCATTGATTCCGGGTAGCGCCAGTTCGATGTTGCCCTCAGAGCTGATCACCGCCGTCCATTGATGTGAGGTGTCTTCGACCAGTTGTTCCAGGTTGCCGGGTTCTGCCACCTGCAGCAGTTGATGACTGGAAGATTGTATGACAGCGTGAAGATCAGCCAATCCGCGGGCATGAGCCTCCAAAGCGTCGGCGTCATCCAGCGATTGATCAAGTTCTCGGATGGTCTTGATCCCCGCCAGCCCGCTGAGTCGGTGGCTCAATGCAGCTACCGGGGAGTACCCGGCTGCGGCCGCTGTCATTACCAAGCCATGCCCATTGGATGTGATACCTTGCTCGCGCCTGGCCCTGGATTGTGCCACCAGTTCGCGCAAGCGTGATAACTCGTCGAATCTGACGGATGTGAGGGTGTCCAGCATTAACTCGGTTTGTGGGCCTTGATTCCGTTGCAGGGCTTTGGAAGAGAGTACTACATACGCTGCAACGTCCTGTGCATTGTTGACGCCGCCACGCATACTGCTGAATGCATTGATGGAGCCGCAAACAGCGGCCTGTCGTTCCTGTGCAGAAAGATAATCCGAAGATCCTAGGCCGAGTTCAGTTAGACTGCCCGTGTAGTGGGGTAGTAACTCGAGCTGTTTGTCCTCAAGCATGGGTAAACGTGTAACCAGTTGTTGATAAACGATACCGTTTGTGCCCTGGCCATATTGGTGGCAGTCGAGCTGCCCCAGTTTTACCTGATTCGGTATCAGTTCTGGCAACTTTGGTGATACATCTGCCAGTCCTACCTTCGGCAAAATGTCCCCGTCGTCATCTTGTTCCTGACGCTCTTTCAACTGTCGAGCCAGACTTACAACCTGCTCCTTGGCTGTAGCATCCATGGAGGCCGCTGCCGCAGCCAGACGGGCGGCTTCGTCCTTGGCCCGTTGTGCGCTTAGATTGGTGTCCGGTGCCATGGAGAGCGTTATGCGGTGGGTATTATCCAGTAGCATGGTGCGTACCAGATTTTTTAGGTACTCGGGGTCGGCTATACGCTGTCGCAGCTTTTCCAGTACCGGGTCCATATCAAGGACAGGGGCGGGGTCGGTGTGGTGTGTTGCGCTGGCCAAGGCCGTTAAAATCAATTGCAGTCCATAGGGGTATGAGTCCCCACCAATTTCCCGCTGGTGCAGTTCCAGTTGATGTAGGACCGAATCGAGCACCTCTTTCTCGACGCCATTCTCAGCAACATCTTTCAGTGTGTTGAGTACAAGCGCCTCGAATTCTTCAGTATGAGCTACCTCACTACCTTCCAGACCGCAGGCGAAGACAAGCTCCCTCAGAGAATCTTCAAGCCCACACAATGGAGAGGGTGATTGCCCGAGAGAACTGGTTTCCAGTTGTAACTGTAGCGGGGATGCACTGTTGTCCAGCAGGACGCTGGCCAGCAGTTGCGCCTCAAGTAGTTGTTCCAGGTCGGTGCTGTCGCCAACCAGCCACGCCATTACCAGATGAGTCTTGCCCTTTGTATCGTCCCCGTCATCGTAGGCATAGGTTGTTTGAATACGCTGTGGTGCTTCGTAGCGAACCTCTCTTGGTACCTGAATTTCCTCATTCAGTTGGGTAAAACGATGCAGCGCCCGGTCGTGAAATTCGGCCTGGTGTTCCGCCGCCGGGACATCACCAAAGGTCATGAAAATAGCATTGCTAGGATGATAATGAGAGGTGTAGAACTGTTTTAGCTGCCGGTAACTGAGGTCCGGTATGTGCTCTGGTTCGCCACCACTGTTGTAGTGATAGGTGGTGGTGGGAAAAAGATGGTGGCTGACAGTTTGCCACAGCGTGCTCAGGACCGAGCTCATGGCACCTTTCATCTCATTGTATACAACCCCCTTGAATACCAGCTCTGATTCGGGATTATCCGCTTCGGCAAATTCCATACGGTGCCCTTCCTGGGCGAAATCCAGTGGGTCCAGTCGAGAGAAGAAAACCGCGTCCAGATATACTTCCAGCAGATTTTGAAAATCCTTACGGTTTTGACTGGCAAAAGGATAGGCGGTCCAGTCACTGCTGGTAAAAGCGTTCATGAAAGTATTCAGCGAGCGCCTTGTCATCATGAAAAACGGATCGCGGACCGGAAAGCGTTCGCTCCCGCACAGGGCTGTGTGCTCCAGGATATGGGCAACACCGGTGGAATCTTCTGGTACCGTGCGCAGTGCAACCAGAAATACGTTTTCCGTATTCTCCGCACCGAGGTGATAGTGTTCAGCGCCGGTCTGGTGGTGGCGGTAGTAGCTGATATCGAGGTTCAGAGCATCTATATGATTCTGTCGCAGTAACTCGAAGGATTCGTGTGGTGCGTTGGCTGTGCCGGGCATGGATGGATCCGCGGTTGATGAGAGCGCGGTATTCTAGCTTGAATTGGACTGACTAGCTAAGTCAGTTGCCCAAAAGATCTTCCAGCCGCGGTTGAATGAGTTTGATGCGGTAGATCCAGGGCCAGTTTTTGCCTGTCACCAATAGCTGCTGCCGTCTATGATCCCAGGCCAGACCATTGGCGATGTGATCCCGGCTGCGGCGCATGCGTTCCGGGTACAAACGATTTAGATCAAGGGTTTTGATCACCTCCCCACTGCGGGGGTCAATGGCCACAACCAGGTTCGTTGGCAGGACGTTGGCGTAGATAGCGCCTCGCATCCATTCCAGTTCATTGAGGAATTCCACGGGCCTTCCACCCATCGATACGTAAACGGTTCGCACCAACTTCTTGCTGACTGGATCGATAAAGCGCAGTTTATCGCTGCCATCGCTATAGATCAGCTCCCGACCGTTATTGGTCAAGCCCCAGCCATCACCCGGGATAGTGAAGGATTCGAACAGGCTGAAATCTGTCAGTCCATACACGTACACTTCGCCTGAGCGCCAGGTCAATTGATATACCCGATCTTTGAGTATAGTGAGCCCTTCACCAAACCGGTCTTTTGGCAGTCGATGGATGACCGCCTCTTTGGGGTTCTCTGGTTTGTAGTGTCTGATGGTCGATTGGCCATACTGCCCGGTGCTTTCGTACAAACGATCACCGTACAACTCCAACCCCTGGGTAAAGCTACTACGGTCATGGGGGAGACGCTCGATGATTTCATAGCGCAGTTGAACAGCCGCGTTAGCGTGATTGGATAGCAGATAGGTGACGACAGCTAATATTGGAAGTAACCAGTTCAACATGACTCTATTACCGCTTGTTACGTATCAGGTCCCGTATGATGAAACGCGTCGGAGAGAGTGCCCTGACCATTCTGGTGGACAAGGGAGAAGGCCCACCCTCAATCAGTGAGGCTAGCAGTTCTGCGCTCAAGGGGGTAGAGGTGAGCCCACGGGAGCCATGGGCCGCATTGACAAACAGACCCTGTTGGTATGGCGCACTACCGGGTAGCACAGCCTTGGCGTTACGTCTCAGCTCAGCATTTTGCTCTACCATTCTGGCCATGTCAGGTACGGGACCCACAACGGGTAAATAGTCCGGGCTGGTGCAGCGAAACCCCACACGGCCATTCAGGGAGGAGGGTAGCTCGGCTGCCAGCTGTGCGTGAAGGTCTGGCAGGCTGCGGGCCAGACTCTCCAGGTTTTTCTGCTGGCTGGCAATATCGAGTTGTGGATTATTGCTGTGCAGGTCGTAAGTGGCCCCAATATGGTGTACACCATGATTTGTCGGGCACAGATAGCCCTCGTGGCATATCACTGTTTTTAGTTGTTCACTGGCGTGACACGCTGGCAATATGGAAACTTGGCCGCGAACCGAGTCCAGCGGCAACCACTCGCAATCTTGCTGTTCTTTGAGTGCGGTCCCTGTACAGAGAACGACAATACTGGCCTGCCCTTGCGTTATGCCCCGGCTGTCTACCACCTGCCACATCTCCCCGTTGTGCAGAACCTGGCATTTGCCGGTATCCGCAGAGAGTGTGATGCTGGGGTGGTTGAGCAGGGCCTGGCACAGCGCAGGGGGATTCAACCAGCCGGCCCCTGGGAAAAACATCCCAGCCGGACATTGTTCGATACCTGTGATGGCGCTGGCCTGGTCCTCATCCAGCCACGCAGCAAGTGTTGGGAAGGGTTCAATAAAACGATGCAGCTGTTCATCTATCTTGTGGCGGGTATGGAGAACACCACAGAGACGGCCGTCATCGGCCTGTAACTGACCCGAGGCAAACATACGGCGATACTGTCGCAGGGAAAAAAGAAAGCTACGCAGTGCAAACTCCGACACCGTCGAATACCTGGCGGAGACCCGCGTGTATAACACGCCCTGGCCATTGCCGGACGCGGCGGCGGCGGGTGTAGTGGCCGCCTCAATTATCTGAACCTGCCAGCCCCTGTCCGCCAGGGTTCGAGCGGTGGTACAGCCGGCGAGTCCAGCACCGAGGACGATGACTTGGCCAGTCGTCTGCCCCCGGTTTACCCGGTGCCAGGGCTGTCGGTCAAACTCCCGGTGTTCTGGTTGCCCGGCCGATACAGGCTCATTGAACCGGCCCTTCAACATTTCACGTTTTACTCCGTAGCCTGGGACTTTCTCTACGGTAAATCCAGATTCCTGCAGGTGACGGCGTACCTGGCTGGCCGCGGTAAAGGTAGAGAATGTAGTGCCTTCCTGGCTGAGAGCGGCTATCAGTTGCAATAGCTCAGGGCACCACATGGACTCATTGCGACTGGGTGCAAAGCCATCGAGATACCAGGTGTCGACCTTTGTCTGTTCGGCAGTATCGAGCCAGTAATCTCTGATACCTTCTGCGGCATCACAGAAGCACAGGTCGAGGATAACGCGGCCCTCATCAAATACAAGACGATGATTTCCGCTCAAGGCGACAGGATAGGCTTCAAACAATTCCAGACCAGGTTTCTCGAGTATTGGCCAGAGATTCAGGCAGCGATGGAGATCGGCGTGGGTTAAAGGATGTGCCTCCAGGCTGATGTAGTGTAGGCGTGCAGATTTGCTTGCCTGGGAGCGCCAGGCAGAGAGAGTCAGCAGAAAGTTGAGCCCAGTCCCAAAGCCAGTTTCCGCGATAGTGAAGGTTTCATTGTGCAGAGGTTGCCAACGGGCGGGCAGGTCGTTGTGTTGAAGAAATACGTAGCTGCTCTCTTCGATCCCGAAGCATGCCGTGAAATATTGATCCTCAAATTGGGTGGAACGCGGTTCACCCCCCGCCGTCCAGCCAAGTTTTGCTGATTCTACATGACACAGCAGACTGTTTTCGTTGTCACTCATGGTTTAGACTTTGCGCTGCCTGATTTATGCCCGAGGTTTTCATGTCCAGTTACGAAACACACACGCTGCCCACCGAGAAATTTCTCACAGTGGCGGCCAATATTTTGCATAAAACGTTTGCAGAAACGCCGCGCACAACTGCGAAAAACGTCTTTACCACGGTTTTTGGCGGTAAACGTGCGAGTCTGGTCACACTGAAAATGGAAGATGACTCCGAAAGTCGATTTGATCTCAGTCTGGACCACAGCGAATTTCGGGGCAAATTGAACTTTGGTGTCTTCAAATCAATCCTGGGTCATATGCTCAGTCAGTTGTCGGAATATCTTCAGTCCGGTAAGGAAATCCCTGTGTTCACTGACAAGGATAGCGGGGATGTCTTATTCGGTCTTCCCGGGTTTTTTGAGAACAAGGGTGACGTGAATGCTCTGTTGCTGGGCGCAGACCTGAACACCCCTGGCCTCGTGATCCTGAAATTGCAATTCGTTGAACCCGAGCAGTTTTTCAAAGCCGCCGACGAGGAATCCTCCTCCTAGACGGGTGAATCAGAGCCTGGGTAAATGGCGGATATCGTTAGTCGTAGTCAGTTGACGGACACCTCTGGCGTAGCGGGTCGCTCGATAACCAGTTTTTCTGTCGGGGCCATCACCTGCGCTGTCCCCGTGGCCACAACCTTTTCCTCCTGATTGATGACGGTACATTCTATGGTTACAAACTTTTTTCGCTCATCTAACTCGGTAATCTCCAGATTCACGGTGACCGTATCACCCAGGGTAACCGGCAGTCGAAATTTGAGTGATTGGCCCAGGTAGATTGTCCCGGGGCCCGGTAGTTCGATGGCAATAGCAGCAGAAATGTATGCGCCTGTTAGCATGCCGTGGGCAATGCGCTCACCGAATCGCGTGCCGGCGGCAAATTCTGCATCCAGATGCACCGGATTCACATCTCCGGACACGGCGGCGAACATCCTGACGTCGGCTTCTTCGACAGTTTTACTGTATCTGGCCGTCTGGCCGATATGCATTTCTTCAAAGGTAAAGTTGCTGAGTTGAGACACGTGAAATTCCTTACAAAATGTTTGGTTACGGCTGGCGCCTGCAATTGCGATGGTAGCATCGAATGACGAAGCCCGTCACCCGTAGGGCACTGGATCAGCTGGTTGAGTCGCTGGATTTGGCCAGGTCCAGCGATCGCGGTAATTTGCTGCGTATGCTGGGATCGATCCGTCGGCGGGTCAGTCGCAAGCAACCTGCGGACCAACTGCTGGAAAAGTTTCACAGGGCATTTGAAAAATCTCAGGCGGAGGTGATCCGTCGTCGGGAGAATCTGCCGACCCCAACCTACCCTGAATCCCTGCCAGTCTCGGAACGACGTGAAGACATTCTGGCAGCGCTGGCCAGCAATCAGGTGCTCATTATCGCCGGTGAGACAGGTTCCGGGAAAACCACACAACTCCCAAAGCTCTGTATGGAACTGGGGCGGGGTGCCCGCGGCACCATCGGCCATACGCAGCCGCGGCGGCTGGCAGCCAGAACGGTGGCAAATCGTATCGCCCAGGAATTGAATTCAAGTCTTGGTGAAGTGGTGGGATATCAGGTCAGATTTACCGAAAAAGTATCAGAACAGACCGCGGTGAAGCTGATGACTGACGGCATATTGCTTGCCGAGATTCAACGTGACAGATTCTTAAGCAAATACGACACACTGATCATTGATGAGGCTCACGAGCGAAGTCTGAATATTGATTTCCTGCTGGGTTACTTGAAACAGTTGCTTCCTCGTCGGCCCGATCTCAAGTTGATAATAACCTCGGCCACCATCGACGTCGGCCGGTTTTCTGAGCATTTCAACAAGGCACCAGTGATTGAAGTCTCGGGTAGAACCTTCCCGGTTGAAACCAGGTATCGCCCGGTGGGGGAAAAGCAGGACGCCGGGGAAGATGATGGCGGTTTAGCAGAAAATATTCAGCGCTGTATCGAGGAGTTGTCCAGGGAAAGCAGGACAGATGGCGGCGATGTACTGGTATTTCTGCCTGGGGAGCGGGATATTCGAGAGATCGCGCGTCATCTGCGGCATCTGGAACTGGCAAACTGCGAAATTCTGCCGCTGTATGCCCGCCTGAGTCATGCAGAGCAAAGTAAGGTCTTTGAGGAGAGGCGAGGTCGAGGTCGCAGAATTGTACTGGCGACCAATGTTGCTGAAACGTCGCTCACGGTACCTGGGATTCGCTATGTCATTGATCCGGGTTATGCCCGAATCAGCCGCTACAGCTATCGCACCAAGGTACAGCGTTTGCCGATTGAGGCTATTTCCCAGGCCAGCGCCAATCAGCGTCAGGGTCGCTGTGGACGGGTCCGGGCAGGCGTGTGTTACCGATTGTATGCAGAAGAAGACTTTCTGTCCCGGCCCGATTACACCGATCCAGAAATTCAGCGCACCAATCTGGCGGCGGTCATCCTGCGCATGCTTGATCTGGGTTTGGGGGATATACACGATTTTCCTTTCATCGATCCACCTGACAGCCGTCTGGTCAGTGATGGATATCGTTTGCTGGAGGAGCTGGGTGCGTTGTCCGCGGATGGTGAGCTCAATAAAACCGGGCGAGCGTTGGCGCGGATTCCAGTGGATCCTCGGTTAGCTCGCATGATTCTCGCTGCAGCGCGCAGCGGCTCACTGCGTGAAACGCTGGTTATTGCCAGTGCCCTCAGCATTCAGGATCCGCGGGAAAGGCCGGTGGACCGTCAGCAGGCCGCTGATGAAAAACACGCTCGCTTCAAACAGGATCACTCGGATTTTCTCTCTTATGTTGCCCTGTGGGATTACTACGAGGAACAGCGTCAGGCGTTGTCACAAAATCAGCTGCGCAAGCTTTGTAAACGCGAATATCTCTCCTTCATGAGAATGCGGGAGTGGCGAGATATCCACCACCAACTGACGGTCAGTTGTCGTGAACTGGGCTTCAAGAACACGCCGGGAGACGTCAGTTACGAAACCCTGCACCGTACCCTTCTCAGCGGTCTGGTGGGGCATGTAGCCCAATGGCAGGAGAACAGAGACTATCTCGGGGTACGTAATCGCAAGTTGCAAATATTTCCCGGTTCACACCAGGCAAAGCGCCGACCCCGATGGATAATGGCCGCGGAGGTGGTGGAGACCAGCAAGGTGTTTGCCCGATGTGTCGCACGTATTGAGCCAGACTGGATACTGGATATCAACGAGGCCCTGCTAAAGCGGCACTATCATGAGCCGCATTTTCAGGTAAAAACCGGACGCGTAATGGCCTATGAAAGAGTGTCGCTGCTGGGACTGGTTATCGCCGACAATCGACGTGTGCACTATGGTCCGATCGAACCGTGTATTGCTCGAGAAATATTTATCCGGTCAGGTCTGGTGGAGGGCCGTTGCCGGAGCAAATTACCTTTCCTGCGCCACAATGCCGATGCACTTGGACAGATTGAAGACATGGAAGCCCGTATTCGGCGTCGGGATTTGGCGGCCGGTGAGCAGGTGCTGTTCGATTTTTATAACGAGCGATTGCCCACTGAAGTAAATACCACCCGAGCACTGGAGTCCTGGTGCAAAAAGCACCCACGGCAGCAGGAAACGCTGAAAATTGATCGTGGCCAATTGCTGTTGCGTGAGCCCGGTGTGGATACCGCGGTACAGTTTCCGGATGTACTTGAATGGGAAGATATGGTGTTTCCGCTGCACTATCACTTCGAGCCCGGGCATACCCGGGATGGCGTCACTGTAACAGTCCCCGTAGGACTGTTGAACCGATTGCCGCGTCATCGCTTTGACTGGATGGTTCCCGGTCTGCTTAAAGAAAAGTGTATAGAGCTGCTCCGGGGGCTTCCGAAATCAGTGCGCAAGAATCTGGTTCCCATTCCGGACTATGTCGAGCGGGCGCTGGAAAACGCTCAGCCCAGTAACGCTTCGCTGACTGAATTCCTGGGTAGCAAAATCCGGCAATTGGCTGGGGTCAAGTTGGACAAGGCGCTGTGGGAAGAGGTTTCGCTGGACGATTATTACCGTCTGAACTTTTCTGTGGTGGATGCAGACGGCAACGTATTGGAGGAGGGGCGTGATCTCGATGCCCTCTGCCGTCTTTGCGCCTCGGAGCTACAGGATGTGGTGACCTCCGGCGGTGGGCGCACCATCGCTCGTACTGGCCTTATTCGCTGGGATTTCGATGAATTGCCGTCTGACTATCATTTCGAACAGGCTGGTGTAGAGATTAGAGCTCACCCCGCGCTGGTCGACAGGACAGATAGCGTGGACTTGACTCTGCTCGATTATCCCGAGCAGGCATTGCTCGCATCGAGGCGCGGCTTGGTAAGGCTGGCCCGACTGCAGTCGGCTCAGCAGGTCAGATATATCCGGAAAAGCGCACTCAGTGGTAATGCCTTTACTCTGCTGTTGGCAGGTGCGGGTATTGATCGCGGGCTGTTGTTGGAGGACCTGGTGGCAGCCATCTTTACCAGAGGGATGATCGATGCTCAGGAAATGGTCAGGACCAGAGAGGAGTTTGAGGCCAGGCTGACCACGCTGCGGCGGGATCTGCAGGACCATATCAACGAATACGACATTATCATCAACAATATTCTGCAATCCCTGACCCAGATCCAGCAGCGTCTGGCTAGGTTGGAGGGAAAGTCTTACGCTGCATCGGTAGCGGACAGCAGAAAGCACCTCTCACGATTGATCTACGGGGGGTTTCTGCATATGACGCCGATACATTGGCTGCGCAACTACCCGCGGTATCTTAAAGCAGTCGACACACGACTGGAGCGACTCAGTGGTCAGCTGCAACGAGATCAGCAAAACTCAGACCGCTTAAACCCGCTCTATGACCGATTGTATGAGGCGGATTACGACATGCCCGAATGCCTGCTATTGGGGGATGAGAGGGAAAGATACCGGTGGATGTTGGAGGAATTTCGCGTGTCGCTTTACGCACAGTCATTGGGTACTATGATGGCAGTCTCTGAAAAACGTCTCGCGGAGCAGTGGAATCGCGTCGTGGAAGCGAGATTTGAGAGGCGGTCTATGAGCCAAAATAAGTAGAAAAAGTTGGAAAAGTTATGAAACTCCTGGGATAAACCCTGGTCATAGCTAGCACAGCGAGCCCAAGACGATTCGCTGCGTGCGAATTTGCGCAAAAACGATACTAATTGAATCAGGAGCTACCATGTCCTATTACAAGAAAAAACCTCTGGCAGCTGCACTTGGTGCAGCATTTTTGGCAACCTCTGTTGCACCATTGGCATCCGCCGATGCTAACCCTTTTAGTGCTCAGCAGTTGACAGGTGGGTATGACCTTGTTGACTTCGGTAAGGGTCATGAGGGCAAATGTGGCGAAGGCAAGTGCGGCGAAGGCGAAGGCAAAGGCAAAGCCGAAGGCAAATGCGGTGAAGGTAAAGGCAAAGCCGAAGGTAAATGTGGTGAAGGCAAGTGCGGCGAAGGCGAAGGGAAAGGCGAAGCCGAAGGCAAATGCGGTGAAGGCAAATGTGGCGAAGGCAAAGCCAAAGCCGAAGGTAAATGTGGTGAAGGCAAAGCCAAAGCTGAAGGCAAGTGCGGCGAAGGTAAGTGTGGCGGTTAATTAGCCATGTCCACGGTTGAAGCCGCGCTTCAGGGCGCGGGTTTAGGATTGAGGCGGGCCCTGTTGGGCCCGCTTTACCATCTGGATAATGACAAACCCGATTTTTACGAGGTTGCACCCGAGAATTGGGTGTCCGTGGGTGGCCGCTGGCGGCGGCAGTTCGATGAACTGGCGGATCGCAGTACCATCACGCTACATGGCTTGTCACTCAATATAGGTGGCACAGAACCGCTGGATTGGGATTTGTTAAAGGCTATCAAAGATTTCATTGCCCGGTATCAGTGCCCCTTTTATAGCGATCACCTGACCTATTGTGCCGACCAGGGTCATTTATACGATTTGTTGCCGATTCCCTTTACCGTTGAAGCGGTGCAGCACGTGGCGGAACGGGTGAAGCAGGTTCAGGATATTCTGGGGCAACGCATTGCCCTGGAGAACGCTTCATATTACGCAGCTCCGGGGCAGGAAATGTCTGAGCTGGAGTTTGTCACGGCAGTTCTCGCGGAGGCCGACTGTGATCTTCTGCTTGATGTGAACAACATCTATGTAAACAGCATTAACCATGGTTATGACCCGGTTGAGTTTTTACGTGGTCTTCCTCTTGAACGGACCCGCTACATTCATGTGGCCGGCCATTATGACGAGGCTGCTGATCTAAAGGTCGACACCCATGGCGCCGACGTTATCGATCCGGTGTGGTCCTTGCTGGAGCAGGCCTATCGCATGTGCGGCCCGGTACCGACCTTGCTGGAGCGAGATTTCAATATTCCACCACTGCAAGAGTTGCTGGCAGAGGTCGCTCGTATTCGAGCCCTGCAAGCGGATGCACCAACAGAGTTGACGCAACGCTATGGTTAGTGCAACCGGATTTCAGCAGCGCCAGAATGAACTAGCCTACTATTTGCGCGATCCCGATGCCCGCGTGGCCCCAGCGATAGAACAGCGGCGGTTGGATATATATTCTGGTCTTATATACAACAATATTGAAAATTTCATACGTAGTGGCTTCCCCATATTACGCCGTCTCTATGACGATAATGATTGGCAGGAGCTAGTGCGCGGATTCATCCGCGATCACCGCAGTGAGAGCCCCTATTTTCTTGAGATCTCACAGGAGTTTTTGCACTACCTGCGTGACGAGCGGTCTCCAGAAGCGACTGACCCGGCATTCTTGCTGGAACTTGCTCATTACGAATGGGTGGAATTGGCACTTGACGTTGCCGAGGCCGATTTTGATCATACAGAAGTTGATCAAGATGGCGACTTGATGACCGGAATTCCAGCCTTGTCGCCTTTGGCATGGTCACTGCAATACCGCTACCCTGTTCACAGGATAGGGGTGGAATTTCGTCCGGAACGGCAGCCCGAACAGCCAACCTATTTGATTGTGTACAGAAATCGAGCAGATGAAGTTAAGTTCATGGAATCGAACAGTGTCACCGCCAGGCTTCTGGAACTGATTGATCGGCGTAGAAACCTCACGGGCCGGGAACTATTACTACAGATTGCCCGAGAACTGGGACGAGAGGGGGATGTTCAGATTCTGACTTTTGGTGCAGATCTACTGACGAAGCTATCTGATCAGGATATTCTGCTCGGCACTGCGGTGCATCGAGTTGCAGAGGTTTAAAGCAGTGCATATCATTGCAGGTTCGAGGCCTTGGGCTAACGGCATGAATTACAAGTTCGATACTTTTCGTCAGTTTGGTCTGGCTATGGCGCTGGCTATTTTTTCTGTTTCCGTCGCGGCGGAAACCTTTGAGGGCGAGCTTAACAGCACCTTCCCCCATGAGACTCAGACGGCAGAGCGCAATGTGGATCCGCTGGAGCGCATGAACCGCGCAGTTTTCGCTTTTAATGATGTACTGGACACCTATTTTCTGGCACCGGTTGCCGAAACCTATCATTTCCTGGCGCCTGGATTTGTCGAGCAGGGTGTTAAAAATTTCTTCTCCAATCTAGGTGAGTTGAATGACTTGGTTAATCACAGCCTGCAGGGTGAAATGTCTATGGCCGCTGAGGACGGCGGCAGGTTTTTGGTGAATTCTACAATAGGTGTGTTCGGCCTGGTTGATGTGGCTAGTGAGATGGGGCTTGATAGTGAGCAGGCAGATTTTGGCCAAACGTTGGCGCGCTGGGGCGCGGGTTCCGGTCCCTATATTATGGTGCCAGTGCTGGGACCTGCCACTGTTCGCAGTGGTGTTGGCAGGATTTTTGATGCCAATGCGCTTTCCTATCAGCAACTTGAAGATGTGCAAACGCGCAATGGACTTACTGCACTTGATACTGTGTCCAGTCGCGCTGATCTGCTGGAGGCAGGTGAGCTTATCAGCGGTGATCGATACATTTTCCTGCGTGACGCCTATCTTCAACAACGGGAATACATCACCACCGGTGAAATTCAAGATGATTTTGGTGACGAAAATTTTGATTGGGATGACTAGTCCCTCAGTACATTTCTTGCGACATAATCCTCAAATTCACGCGTAAAGCCTGTCATCTACTTGCAGCCCCATGCACGGTGGAGCACGGTTTCTCACCGATTTGGAATCAACCTGGGCCGCCCGTGAATTATGTGGGTGGCATGTTCTGAACTTCAGTCATGGCCGACGCTAAAACAGCGCGAATCTTGTTCGTGGAGTACGACAAGGCGCTAATCAAAGAATTTATATCCCACATGAAGTCCTGGGGCGACTGGGAATATTCTGTTGCGCATTCGCCGGAAGAGGCACTGAGTATGGCCTCCAGTGAACCCATCGATGTTGTTGTCACAGATATGGATATGCCGGGCATTCCCTGGGATGAATGGCAGGACCAGATCGATAAACTGCCATTTACCTTGCCATCGATCATGATATGTTCCAACCCGTCGGTTGAGGAGGTGAAGCGTGCCCTGCGACTGGGCGCAACAGACTATTTCATGAAACCTCTTGAAGATTGGGATGCGATTCGAAAGAGTCTGCAGCGTTGTGTAGAAATCAGTTCTCTTCGACATGAAAATCAGTACTACCGCCGGAAGTTGGAAATTACCAACTCTGAGCTATCGGCCAACCTGGAGGTTTTGCGCCAGGATCAACAAGTTGGACGACACGTCCAGTTACGAATGCTGCCGACAACTCCAATGACGATTGGCGATCTGGTATTCAATCACACGGTTATCCCATCTTTATATCTCAGTGGTGATTTCACCGATTATTTTCTGGTGGGCCAGAATCACGTCGCATTTTTTATGGCCGACGTATCGGGACATGGCTCTTCCTCTGCCTTTGTCACGGTGCTGCTTAAAAACCTTTTCGCCCGGAAACGCTCAAGCTTTCTGCATGAATCGGAGCAAACGATTCTAAATCCGGTGGATATATTGCACACGGCCAACCGGGAATTACTTGCCATCGATATGGGCAAGTATGCCACCATGTGCGTGGGTGTCATCGAATTGAACACGCGCGAGCTGACCTATAGCGTGGCGGGTCACTTACCTCTACCCGTTTTGGTTTCGACTGACGGCGCTCGTTATCTACCCGGTGAAGGATCCCCAGTGGGTTTGTTTGAGGAAGCAGATTACCAGGCTTCATCGATTGAGCTACCAGACCATTTCACGCTGGCGCTGTTCTCCGATGGAATACTCGAAATTCTCCCACCAGAGGATCTGGTGGAAAAAGAGGCCTACTTTCTTGAGGCTTTCGCCACCAGTTATGAGCGGCCAGAACTATTGATTGAGCGGTTGGGGCTGAATAAAGCGCACAATGCACCTGACGACATCGCCGCCTTATTCGTGAACGGGACGTCGGGATCATGACTGAGGGACGAATCATGGCGGCTCAGCACGATGGATGCTATCTGCTGAAATTTGTGGGGGATGTTCGGGTCACTCTGTGCAAAACTATAGACGATTATATTGAGATAATGCTTAGTGATGAGGCTTTTACCGATGTCGCTGTCGACTTGTCAGAGGTGGAAGGGATAGACAGCACAACGCTGGGTTTGTTGGCTAATTTGTCCATGCAGGTTCGCGAGCGGTTGGGCTACCGGCCAATTGTTTATTCGCCACGGCCGGGAATAACGAGGCTGTTGTCCAGCATGGGGTTTCAGACCATCTACACTATTACGGCAGACTTGCCGCAGTCCAAAGACAATCTGGATGCACTGCCAATATCCGGAATTACGGAGGAGGGTTGTCGAGAGCGGGTTATCGAAGCCCATCGTATTTTGATGGATATAAATGAAAAAAATCGCGCGAAATTTCAGCCACTTATATCCATGCTGGAACACAGCTGAGTAGTTTGCTGTATTGCTACCGCTGATCAAGATCCGTGGTGGCGCGGGCCGCCAGCTTTAACCTGATAAAATCCTTGTGCGATACATAGATAAGTTCGGCGACCTTGCGTATCAGATGCTCCTCGTAGCGATCAAGATCTCCGTCCGCATAGGCAATCATCCACATTGCCTCGATCAAACTGGCTTTTTGCGTGGCGGTGTAGTGATCATTTATCAGGCGGGTGAATTCATAGGTGGAGGTCGCCGCGTCGGCTGATGCCGTGGCGTCGTCGATGAGAGAATGGAGCTCATCGTGGTCTACACCCAACGCTTGCTCTACAGCAGTCTCAAAGGCCGCACGTTCAATCGGGGTAACCTCATGATCTGCTCGCATGCACTCGGCGAGGAGACTCGCGGCAGCAAGTTTCACCTGTTGTTCGCCGTAGTTTTCCGGCTGATTCTCATTGCTGTCAAAGAATTGCTTGAATAGGTCAATCATGGCTCAGACTTCAAAAGCGCTTCCAGTTTGACCTGGTCTGCGACAAAGTTTCTGATTCCCTCGGCCAGTTTTTCGGTGGCCATGGCATTCTTGTTCAAGGCGTAGCGGAATTCGCTTTCACTGTATAGCAGGGAGTTATGCCCGGACTCTGCATTCTCTGATGACAGCACTCTGGGAAGATCCCCGTCATCACTGGCCAATTCGTCCAGCAAGGCGGGGCTTATCGTGAGGCGATCGCAGCCCGCCAGTGCCTCAATCTCATCCACGTTTCTAAAGCTGGCTCCCATTACCACGGTGTTGTAGCCTCGGCTTTTGTAGTAGTTGTAGATTTCGGTAACCGATTGTACGCCTGGATCGTCATTGGGCTGTTTTATCTTTAGTTCCGTGTTCGCTTTGTACCAATCGAGAATTCGTCCGACGAAAGGAGATATAAGATATGCACCTGCCTCTGCCGCAGCGGCCGCCTGCTCCAGGCTGAATAAAAGTGTGAGATTACAATTAATGCCTTCACTTTCCAGTATCTCTGCTGCCCGGATTCCCTCCCAGGTACTAGCGATTTTTATGAGAATGCGGTCGCGCTCGATTCCTTGTTCGGCATAGAGATCAATTAACTTTCGTGCTCGGAAAATACTGCCTTCCTTGTCAAAGGATAGCCGGGCATCCACCTCCGTTGAGATCCGCCCCGGGATGAGCTGGAGAATTTCACAGCCGATATCTACTGCCAGCTTGTCACAACAGTTCTGCATTTGTTTCTGGCTGTTGTCACTGGAATTTGCCGCCCATGCTCGCGCACCCTCCACTAGACTTTGGTAGTGGGGCAGCTGGGCTGCCTTAAGCAATAGTGAGGGATTGGTTGTGGCATCCTGGGGCTTGTATCGAGCTATTGCCTGAATGTCACCGGTATCGGCGACCACCTGGGTCATACTCTTTAGTTGCTTGAGTTTAGTTGTCATTCAGAAATTACTTCCCTGTTGCGTTCATTATGTCAGGCGACTGCGCGATTCGCTTGCCGCACCAGTTCAAGCGCCTGATGTATGGTGTCAATTCCAGCTCCCTTTCGGTAAGCGTTCTCGCTGATATGGCGGCGAAACATTCTGGCCCCTGGTACTTGCTGAAACAAACCGAGAATGTGCCGACTCATGTGATTCAAAGGAACGCCCTGGGATAGTTGTTCCTCCATATATGGCATGAACTCTAGCAGGATTTGTTCCCTTGTTTCCAGCGGGTCGTCTGATTCAAACAGATGCGCGTCAACAGACTGGAGCATATAGGGATTTTGATAGGCTTCACGGCCCAGCATCACACCATCAACTTTACTTAAATGCTCTCTCGTTTCCTCCAGCGAAGTGATGCCGCCATTTAATACAATCGTCAAATCTGGCATCTCTTCTTTCAAGCGATACACCCATTCGTAGTGCAATGGGGGGATTTCTCGATTTTCTTTCGGGCTCAAACCCTGCAACCACGCCTTGCGTGCATGCACTATAAACACCTTGCAACCGGCACTAGCGACAGGTTTGACAAAATTCGCCATCTCCTCGTAACTGTCCATGTGGTCGATGCCCGTGCGGTGTTTGATGGTAACCGGAATCGAGCATGCGGCCTGCATTGCCTTGACACAGCTGGCCACCAGGTGAGGATCGGCCATAAGACTGGCTCCAAAGCGCCCGGATTGAACGCGATCTGAAGGGCATCCACAGTTAAGATTGACTTCATCGTAGCCCCATTCCTCTGCCCAGGCAGCACACCGTCCCAGGTCGGCGGGGTCGCAGCCTCCCAATTGTAGTGCGACAGGATGTTCCTCTTCGTTAAATAGCAGAAATCGTTGCCGATCACCGTGTATCAGTGCACCGGTGGTGACCATTTCTGTATACAACAGGGCCTCTCGGGTCAGGCAACGCCAGAAGGTTCGGCAGTGCCTATCCGACCAGTCCATCATGGGGGCGATGCAAAAGCGGTGACGCGAATGTTTGACAATGGCAGTCATAAAGGAATCAATGTTGGCTCGACCACCTTGCAGGCCTCGGTATCAGACATGTCGAGGGACTGCAGACAGCGCGCTAGTCTTGGATTGCAGCGATTACGGGATTTTGTTCAGCAATGTACAGGCTTCACGGCAGTGACGCCAGTTTTCTCTACCAGGAGACGCCGACGTCGCTCATGCATACCCTGAAAATCTATTTGATCGATATCCCGTGGGAGAGTAGGTGAATTGGGAGGGTATCTTGGGACGCACGGGAGACATGATCGCCCGCTTGCCAATGCTGCGTCATGTCCCGGTATTCGTGCCTGTTGGGAAACATCACCCCATGATGGACTGGTCGGCTAGGCAGTGCCGGATATTCAGCTGATTGCCGACGGTATTGAATTGGGTCTGGAGGAACTTCTGGCAGCATCCTTGGGCTATTCCAGGGATCAGCTTGCCGTCCATATTCCTTCTGTCTATTCCTAAATCAGTGGAAGAGCACCGGATTGTTTCAGAGTTTTCAGACTGAAATGTGATTCGATTGATTTGACGCCGGGAAATTTCAAGATCCGCTGCATGCACAGCTCAGAGAAGTGATCCATGCTGTAGTCGACCACCTTCAACAAATAGTCATATCCGCCACTGACGGCGTGACACTCAATAATGTGCTCTTCGCTCTCGACCCGGGCCAGAAAATCCCTTTGCTTGGCATCGTCTTGTTGCTCCAGCGATACCTGCACAAAGGCAATTACCTGTAAGCCGATTTTGCGCTGGTTCAACACGGCGCGGTAACCGGAAATCACGCCGTCTTCTTCCAGTTTCTTCACCCGTCGAAAGCAGGGCGATTCCGACAGGCCCACCCGGTCAGCCAGGTCGACGTTGGAGATTCGTCCTTCACTTTGTAGGACGTGCAATATTTCGCGTTCGGCTCGATCGAATTTCAAAGGAAGAAACCTCCATAAACTAGCTATTTTGTGCAAGAACCATGCATAGGATAAATCAAATTCGAATGTTTTAGGAGAAACCATCCATCATATTGAGGATATCATGGTTTTCTAATTGAGCCGCCATGCAGTCAAATAACATTAAGGAGTCTGATCGAATGAGTGATATTTACGACAATCCCATGGGCCTGGACGGGTTTGAGTTTGTGGAGTTTGCGGCAGCGGAACGCGGTCTGCTGGAACCAGTATTTGCCATGATGGGGTTTACCCATGTGGCAACGCACCGGTCCAAGCAGGTTGATCTGTGGCGTCAGGGCGAGATCAATTTCATTATCAATTATGAACCGGGTTCACCGGCGGCCTACTACGCCGAGGAGCACGGTCCTTCAGCATGTGGTATGGCATTCCGGGTGAAAAATGCCCATCACGCGTATTCGCGCGCGCTGGAACTGGGGGCACAGCCCATCGACATCCCCGTCGGACCAATGGAACTCAAAATGCCCGCTATTCGCGGCATTGGTGGAGCCATTCTCTATCTCGTAGACCGGTATAAAGAAGGAACCTCTATCTACGACATCGACTTTGATTATCTTGAGGGCGTAGAGCGCCGCCCGGTCGGTTGCGGCTTCACAGAGATTGATCACCTGACTCACAATGTCTACCGCGGCCGGATGGAATATTGGGCCGGCTATTACGAGAAATTGTTCAATTTTCGCGAAATCAGGTTCTTCGATATTAAAGGCGAATATACCGGTCTCACCAGCAAGGCCATGACCGCTCCTGACGGTAAAATTCGTATACCACTGAACGAAGAAGCGGGTGGGGAAGGGCAGATCGAAGAGTATCTCATGGCCTACAACGGTGAGGGCATTCAGCATATCGCCTTTGCCTGTGATGATTTGCCCGCGTGCTGGGACAGACTGAAGGCGCTGGGTTTGCCATTTATGACCGCGCCCCCTGAAACTTATTACGAGATGCTGGAAACCCGATTACCGGGGCACGGCCAGCCGGTTGAGGAATTGCAAAGCCGCGGTATTCTTCTCGATGGGTCAACCGAAGACGGAGACCCCCGCTTGCTTCTGCAGATATTCTCGGAAACCGTAATAGGCCCCATATTCTTTGAGTTTATCCAGCGGAAACGGGATGAGGGCTTTGGCGAGGGCAACTTCAAGGCGTTGTTTGAGTCGATAGAGCGCGATCAGATCCGGCGTGGCGTGATCAAGACCGAAGACGCAGCCTAGCGCAGCGGTCGGCAGGGCGGTCCGTATGCCCATGCTGCTGAGAATAACAAAACTTTCATCCAGGATGGGCATGATTCACGGTTGAAACTATTACCTAATAGGCTATAGTTAAACCCATGAGTTCTTGCCCACTTGAGGATGCACTATGACCGGTTGCCCACACATTGATTTGGCGTCACCCGAAACTTATCAGGGGGGAATTCCCCGTGACCAGTATCGATACCTGAGAAATGAGGAGCCAGTCTACTGGCATGAGGACCCAGAGCAGGGGGTGGGATTCTGGGCGGTAACCAAACAGGCTGATCTCGATTTCATTTCGAAGAACCCCAAGTTGTTTTCTTCCGAAGAGAAGAGCTGTCTGCTGCATGAATCTGATGAAGAGCGCCTCGGACTGATGCGCAATCAGATGATCAATATGGACCCTCCCCACCATTTGAAGTTCCGACGACTGGTGCGTAAAGCGTTTACGCCAAAAGCAGTGGATGCGTACACCGAGCGTTTCGAGGAGATTGCCAGGGATATCGTGGGCAAAGCTATCGTGGGTGGTGAGTGTGAGTTTGTAGAAGATATTGCCTCCGAACTCCCTCTCATTGCCATTTGTGAGTTGATGGGGGTCCCGCTGGATCAACGCAAGCGTCTTTTTGAGCTGACTAATATCATGTTGGGCATGGATGATCCGGAACTGACTACCACGGAAGAAGACGGCACCATGGCCATGGCTGAAATGTTTTTTATGGCCCAGGCCCTGTCGGTGGAACACAAGGCGAACCCGAAGGACGATATCGTCAACGTCCTACTCAACGGTACGGTTGAAGATGAACCGCTGACCGAAGAGGAATTTTGTCACTTTTTTCT
The DNA here is from genome assembly GCA_938074045.1 of uncultured Halieaceae bacterium. Lineage (GTDB taxonomy): Bacteria > Pseudomonadota > Gammaproteobacteria > Pseudomonadales > Halieaceae > CALJGI01. Next base: position 25,001 of record CALJGI010000011.1, on the reverse strand, counting down.
CTTGTTGATTGTTGCCGGCAACGAAACCACGCGCACTGTGACCAGTCACGGTATGCGGCTGTTGATGGAAAACCCCGAGCAATATCAGCAGCTGGTAGATAATCCAGAACTGCTGGAGGGAGCGATTGAGGAGTTTCTGCGCTATAACCCGGCGGTCATCGCCTTCCGTCGCACAGCCATGGAGGATGTAGAGCTGGGTGGCAAACAGATCAAGGCGGGGGATAAGGTAGAGATGTTTTACGGTTCAGCCAGTGCCGATGAAGCCGTCTTCACCGATGGTGATACATTTGATATCTCCCGAGCGCAGCGCGAGGATGTGCGCAACAATCACCGCGCCTTTGGCATCGGGGAACACTTTTGCCTCGGTTCTCATCTGGCTCGTTTGGAACTGAAGGTAATCTTTGAAGAGATACTCTTGCACATCCGCAATCCGCGCCTGAATGGCGAAGTAAACTGGTTGCGATCGAACTTCATCAGTGGCATCAAGTCCATGCCGATAGCGTTTGATGTGGTGACCCCTCAGTAACGGCGGGGTCACCTGTATCATCAGCGCTTCAGTTCGCTATTTCCACCAGGGATAAAAATCCGGCATATCCTGGGAAATGGTGTCGGCATAGACGGGGTCGCGCTTTTCCAGAAAGGCCTTGATCCCTTCACGCGCACCAATCTGATTCGTATAGAAGATACCCAGGGAGTCCAGCTTGTGGGCCTCCATAGGGTGGGGTGCGGAGGCATTCCTGTACAGCATCTGGCGGGTGATAGCGATTGCCACTGGGCTGCGTTGCGCCAGTGTATTCGCTAACTCATAGGCCTTATCCAGCAAGTCATCGGCTGGTACCACAGCGGAGAGCAGACCTCCCTGCAGCAGTTCATCAGCCGGCATAACATCCGCTCGATAAATCCATTCCAGCGCTTTACCCATGCCCACTATGCGGGGCAAAAACCAACTAGAACAGGCCTCAGGAACAAGCCCTATCTTATTGAATACAAACCCTATTTTTGCACTTTCCGAAGCATACCTTACGTCCATTGCACAGGTCATAGTAGCGCCTATCCCAACGGCCGGACCATTGATGGCCGCGATGACGGGTTTGTTGCATTCGTATATGGCGAGGGTCACGCGGCCGCCGCTATCTCTCACACCCTGTTCAATGTGGGGGTCGTCCAGACGATTGTTCATGTCCTCGAGGGTTGGCTTGGCGTCGTCGTCCAGCCCAAAACGATTTCCCCGCACTGAAAGATCCATGCCCGCGCAGAACGCGCGGCCCTCACCGGTGACTACGATTGCGCCCACGGCGTCATCAGCGCTCGCCCTGGTAAACGCATCAATCAGTTCTTCGGACATTTCGATGGTAAAGGCATTTAGCTTCTCCGGACGGTTCAGCGTGATGGTGAGGATGCGCTTGTCCAGTTCGTATTTGATGGTCTCGTAGGGCATTTCAAATCCTTAGTTGGGTTGATACCAGATGGGTGAGGAATAGGCGCGTTCCTGGATTGTGTCCGGCTGGCCTTCGGCATGATCTAGTCCCAGTGCCAGAGCGTCCAGCAGCGAGTGCCTTGGCGTGGGAATCTGCAGGACGCGAATATAGTAAAAGGCAGCTTGTGCAGAATCGAATTCGGGGTCGCTCCAGGTTGCATGCAAATGCGGCGCACCGATCTCATTGGTGTAAGCGCCGGTGGCGATATCCACCGAGCTGCCCACGGACTCCAGTGAGCCATTCACCATCCGACGTTCATCCGACCAGGCTACGTCAAAGACCTTCTCCTCCACTTGCTCCCCGTTGTGCCAGCCTTTTACGATCTGAATGCGGTCCAGGTTTGCGCCGCCGGGATCACGGGATGCGAGTACCAGAAATTGCGGGGCTTTCTCCAGATTCCCGAGTTCGCCTCCCATGGCTACACCTGCCTCAGTCGCCTGTCGATAGAGATCGCCAGACTGAGCGTCGATGCCGGAGAGGTCGCCGCCGCCGAAAAAGCGCAGACCAATACGCGGTCCGGTGGTGGCGTATACTTCCCGCCGTTTCATCGCGTCGAGAATGGCCTCTCGGGTATTCGTTTCGGCCCACACGGCAGCCAGCCCTGAAGCTGACATGGCCCAGCCACTGGAACTGGGATATTGCGGGCGGAGTGTACGGGTTTTGTTTTCCGGGATGGAGTCTGTAGCGAGTTTGCCCCAGAAGTTGGCTTCCTCGGCGCTGGCCAAGGCGGTGTGCGAGTCAGTTGAACCGATCAGACCGAACTGGTACGGATTGACCCCGACCTTGTTTTCAAGTTCAAGACCGCGCTTCAGTGCGCTGCGCACGTAGTCACCCGGGTGCGCTTTGTAGGGGGTGTATCCTTTTTGGATGTAGAAGGGGTAGGATTCAAACTCGGCGAACTCATCCTTTGGTGACAGGTCGGGGTGGGTTTCGGAATCCCCTTTGATCTGTGTTATCTCAACCACTGGTTCCCACCGTCTCCGACGTTCTGCATAGTCCTTGTCAATGTCCTGCCCGCGTAATGAAGTTTCATCAAACATAAAGCCTTTGGAAATATTTGAGTTATGGGGGATGGCCAGAAACCGCGCCCCGGTTGCCTGGCTGGTCTCCTCGAGAAAGCCCCACAAATCTTCCGGGTAGGGGCTGTCGTCCAGCCCGAAGGGTTGATAGGTCTGTGCTGTGCTTGCGTCGCTGTCGGTAACAACTATGCGGTGCAGGTTTGCTCCGCCGGGAATTGAGCTCCATTCCCAACCGATCAGAGCGGTGAAGGTGCCTGGCTCATTATATTCTTCGACAGTGTCGGTAATACTGCGCCAGGTATCGATCTGGGTTGGCAGCATGTTCGGAATAATACTGATACCATCTGTTGTAGCGCTGGAATTTGCCGCTTCCCGCGGATCAATCGGTTCGGGCAATATGCCGCTGAAAGCCTTGCGACCTTCGCCGTTGTCGATGGCTCGGCTGACATACCAGTCTGCAAAATAGGCTTTAAGGGAGTCCCAGGGTCCCAAGCCCGCAGTGTTGACGCCATCCCGGTGAATCTTGCGGATGACGCCCAGCAGCTCGGCATGATCGGAAACCACAAGAAAATCCAGCGGCGTATCAATCTGAACGCGCGCCCGATGATAGGGATGAATCACAGGTAACCCACGGGCATAGCGCAGTGCAGTGTCCGGTCCCGCGGTCAGATTGGCATTGGTGTAAGCGTCCGAGGAATACGTGGTGTGCAAGTGTGTGTCACCCCATAGCAAGACGCGTTCGGTGGCCTGGGTGGTGAGTGGTAACAGGCCTAACAGAAAAACAAGAACATATTTGTGCATAACAGATTCCAGAGAGCAGAATGACGAAACACCCGGGTTAAGGCGATCCTCCACGCTTCGATCATTCAGCAATTTTTTTGGGTGCATCGGAGTGGAAATGAGTTTGGTCTAAGTCAGGCCAGGTTTTTGACCGGAATATTTGCGCCGTGTATCCCGCTTGCCTCGTCGGACAACAGAAAACAAATGGCATTGGCTAACTGCTCCGGACTGACCCACTCGGTCGTATCCGCGTCCGGCATGGCTCCCCTGTTCTGAGGGGTGTCAATCACGCTGGGCATAACGCTATTCACGTTGATACCCGCTGATTTCAACTCCTCCGACATGGACTCGGTGGTACGCATTACTGCGGATTTGGATGCGATGTAAGGGGCCATCAGTGCTGCTCCTGACAATGCTCCTGCGGCACCTATATTGACGATACAGCCACGGCCCTGGGAGATCATTCCTGGCACCGCTCCGCGACAGGCATTCAGCATGGTGCGCACATTCAGATCAAACATCCGGGACCATTGCTGATCGCTGGTTTCGTGAGCAGCCGTTCCCATATCAAATCCTCCCGCGGCGTTGCACAGTCCGTCAAGCGGGCCCAGCCCCGCAATGCAGCTGACAGCGGCTTCATTATCCAGCAGGTTTATTTCGTGGCAGCTTGTAGTGGCAGGCAGGCCTTCCACATAGCCGCTTTCGAATTCCAGATCCAGCAATCTGATGTTGGCGCCGGCCTGCAGAGCCCGAGCGACGATAGCCCTTCCAAGGTTTCCATTGGCGCCGGTAATCGCCACAGTCTTTCCATTCAATAGCATTGAAACTTCGCCTTTTTACAGTTTTCCGGTGACAGCCGTCCCGTAGTGCGACTTCCACCATCTGATGGTTAGCGGAACGCTGCAGTTTAGCAGGAAAGCCGTGAGCATGAGTGCATAAAATGCGTCCAGCACCATGAAGGCAAGCACCGTTCTACCCATCGCCTGTGTGCCGCGCCGACTGGACCGGCCGGAGAGGGACCTCTTGGTCGGTGGCCAACCTAGGGAACGATTTTGTGTCGCGCCAGCTCTTCGTAGTAGGGATACATGGCCTTGGCCAGCTCCTCGGCGGCCGCGGAGAGTTGAATCTGGCGCGGGGTATAAGGTGCAAACCCTGTGGATTTTTCCACCGATTGATACCAGTGGTCTGCCCATACACCATCGCTGTCGCGTCGGCCCGCCGGCCACTGCAGCATGCGTTCGGGTGCAAACGGAATATTCAATGCCGAGCACAGGTTTGTCAGTATTTCCCTGGGCTGTCTTTTGACATCATTGGAGTCTATGACGAGTGGACTGCGACCGTTAACCTCACGGATTTCTTTAAACAGAGCTGCCTGTCGAACAATGCCGATATCAGCACTGGAGACCGTGGGCATTTTCTCCAGATAAGAGGCGATTACCTCCCTTGGATCGCGGATAAGAAAACAGTGGTGCAGGGCGGCGCACCAGGACAAATCGGTGCCGTCAGGCATGTGATGAGTCATGTGTTTCTGGTACTGCAATTCAGATCCCGGGTCGTCCACCGTCAAAGAGGTTATGACGGTATCCCGGGCTGTTGGCATTGCAGCCAGTATGGCTTCTCGCGCAGGGTGGAGTTGACCAGATTCACGCAGGTAACAAGCATAAAATGGTTCATCGACGACGGTGCAGTCTGGCCGATTTTCCCAGCTGCGCATCATGGCGGTGGAAATGTTCCGAGGTCCTGACCACATGGCGATCCTTTTGGTCACGCGGATTGGCACTCACGGGCAATCACGTCGCGGTACAAACTCTGCAGTCGTGCGGTGACGGGTCCCAGTGATCCCTCGCCAATCCGGCGGCCGTCGATATCAATCACCGGTGTGAGGCCGGCAAAGGTGCCTGTGACAAATGATTCTTCTGCGCCGTAGGCCTGGGATACGGAGAAATTCTTCTCATACACTGGAATGCCTGCGTCCCGGCATAGATTGATGACGTTGCGGCGGGTTATGCCATCCAGACAATAATCCCCACTGGAGGTCCAGACCTCTCCCTCGCGCACGATAAAAAAGTGGGTGGAATTGCAGGTGGCGACATGACCGTGAGGGTCCAGCATCAAAGCCTCGTCATACCCTGCCTTGCTCGCCTGGATACAGCCAAAAATGCAATTGAGTTTGGAGTGACTATTGATTCTGGGGTCCTGGACATCGGCGTAGCCTCGTCGCACATAGACTGTGTAAAGACGAATGCCGCGGGTCAGTATTTCAGGGTCAGGGGTCTTGTACTCGGGAATGATAACAATGGTCGGTCCCCCGATGGTGACCGCGGGATCCTGGTAGGGGGTTGCTTTCAAGCCACGGGTCACCATCAGTCTGATATGTACGTCCTCTACCATGTGGTTGGCCTCCAGTGTCCCATACAGCCGCTCTGTCAGATCCTGTTGCGAGATAACCAGGTCCAGATCCAGCGCCATTGCGCCTTCCCATAGGCGTTTGAGGTGCCGATTGAGAAATGGTATTCGGCCTCCGTGAACACGCAGGCCCTCCCAGATACCATCACCCAGAATAAAGCCGCTGTCGAATACGGAGACCACAGCCTTATCCCTGTGTAATAGTTCTCCATTGATGTTGATCAGGATGTCGGCATTGCGCTCATCCTGCCTGAAGCTGTGGGTGCTGTTGCTCATGGTGATTCCTATCGAAATTTTGAAGCACAGTAGTATGATGGAGCAATTCCAGCAAGTTGGATTGCCGGGAAATCTCAGTCCTGAGTTCGTTTTTACGAATTTGGAGTGACCATAATAAATGGAGAACCCCATGAGAAAGCACGTGTTTTTACTGGTATCTGTGGCTGCGCTGTTTACCGCACCTGCGGCACTATCACACCTCGATTCCGATAACTTTCACCTCTCATACCGACAATCTGTATTTGCAGTTCTGGCGGCAAATTTTGGTCCCATGACTTCCATGATCAAGGGAGAGCGACCCTGGGATGGTAAGGCCTTTGTCGGGTATGCGGAGGATTTAAACAATGCCGCCAAGTTGAACGTGATGCGCGGATTTGCACCGGGGACCTCGGGTGGCAAAACCCGGGCCAAGCCGGCAGTGTGGAAAAATCAGGACGACGTCAACGCCAAGTGGGAAGATCTGCGGACAGCCAGCGCTGCGCTGCTAGCCGCTTCCAAGGGTGACGATCGCGCCGCCATTGTCGACGCGTTCAAGAAAACTGGCGGCACCTGCAAGGCCTGCCACGATGACTACAAGACCAAGGAATACCTTAACTAGTCGGTATCATGTAGGGCTGGCAACCCCCGGGGCGCTACCAGGGTAGATCCGGTTCGGGGGCGTAGGTCAGTGCGATGGCGAGGCAGCCTGCACACAGCAGTAACAGCGCCAGCGCCAGCCAGACTGATCGTGTGGCCTGATTGCCTTCAGCTCCCCCAGTCAGCATAGGTGTGATGATGTCGCTGTGGCGTTTGAATTGGTAGTAGAGCACCGCGAGTACATGGATAGTGACGAAGGTCGAAAGCCCCCAGAACAGGTATTCGTGCATGGTTCCTACACGATCGGCCACGTCGCCGTCGATCGCGTAATAGAAGGGGCCATCGAAGAGCAGACCATCGCTGTTGAACAGACCGGTGAGCGCCTGCGCCAACAATAGTGTCAGTAACATTATGACCGACCATCCGCCGGCCGGGTTGTGCCCTGGCCTGGTTGGCAGTTCGCCTCGCCAATATGCCAGAACAGTAGCCGGCCCCCTAAGGAAGTCAGAAAATCTAGCATGGCGGCTGCCACAGAACCCCCAGATAATTCGGGTGCAGACCATGACTATAACGGTATAGCCGGACCAGAGATGTACCTCAGGTGCATCAAATTCATGACTGCCCCAGCTGACCGCTACGGCTACGACCATTGTCCAGTGAAACACCCGGACAGGGATGTCCCAGGTGGCGAAGGCGGGCTCCTCAGAGCCGCCATTTATTGGCGTGGATTCCTTCACAGGGCCTCCTGGGAGTCTTTGTCGGTCAAGAAACTTTGTTGCAGCTCAGAGGATTTGTCAATTGACGTACTACAAAATAACCCTGATATGTATGCTGGATTGGCTGGTGGGTTTGATTGGCCACTTATGTATTGATCGGTTACAGTGTTGGAAAGTTAATTTCAATTCCTCGCGTGGTTCGTGATTCCCCAACCTAATAAATCCCTTCCCGTAATTCTATCTGGCGTTGTCCTGCTGGCGAGTTGCGGTGGTGGTGGCTCTAATGTGGACTCTCAGCGTGATCTCGATACCACCGTTATTGATACCAGTGATCAGCTCTTTGAGCCCGGTCGATTGCTGGATATAGACATAGAAATGGATCCGGAAGAATACGAGGTGCTGCGTCAGGAAGGGCGCACTGTCGGCGATCTGTTTACCGGTTGTTCCGCCGGTTTTGAGTACAGTCACTTCGTCGCCAGTCTCACCATTGAAGGTGAACGCTATGACAATGTAGATATTCGCAAGAAAGGATTCTTCGGATCACTCTCGGCCGCCAGGCCATCCTTTAAGCTCAATGTCGGCACCCTGGAGCCGGGTAGGGAGGTGTTCAGCATGGAGCGCCTTACGCTGAACAACAACAATCAGGATTCTGGCAATGTGAATCAGTGCTTGTCATATGGCATGTTTCACGCAGCGGGTCTTCCCGCGCCGAGGTGTAATTTTGCGCGAGTCAGTATGAACGGTAATGAACTTGGTATTTACAGCAATATAGAAAGTGTAAAAAAGCGTTTTTTACGAAGAAATTTCCCCGATGATGAGGGCAATCTGTACGAAATTCAGGGTGGCAGTGATTTCGGCGGGATGAACAAGGAGCGTTTTCAGCTGAAGACCAATGAGGCCACGAATGACCGTTCTGATCTGGATCTCGTGGTGTCCGCCCTGCAGGCAGATGACGAGAACATGCCGGGTATGCTCGAGCAGGTGGTAAACCTGGACCAGTTTTTGAGCTTTTGGGCGATGGAGGCGATAACGGGCCACTGGGACTCTATCACAGGCAACGCCAACAACGGTTTTGTGTATTTCGAACCTTCCGAAGGACGCTTTCAGCATATCCCTTGGGGTACAGATGGTGCCTTTGCTCTAGATAGCACACTGGCGCCCGGTACTGGCCCTCTATATCGATATACAGCCATTGCTTCGCGGCTATACGCTATTCCTGAATGGAGGGAACGTTTTCATCAAAGAGTACTGGAATTACTGGATGAGGTCTGGGATCCCGTAGCCGCCAATGCGGAGATCGATCGCATGCGCGATTTGACAGGAACAGATGAAGCCAAGCTGGAAGGCGTAAGAAATTTTTTCGCTGTTCATGAGCAACGTTTACGTGATTCGGTCGCTGGATCTTTGGTGCAGCGCGAGCGAACTATTACTGATGGTGGACGTGAGTGCGATCCCGGTGAGCCCTCCCGCATCAGTGGTACCTTCTCCAATGGTCGAATGACCTATACTTACACTGACCGCGACGGCGAAGTCATCACAGTTGCCGGATTCGCTACACCTCCCGGCAATGATGGGTTGGCCCCCCTGGGTGATGCTGTCACCATGACTTTGGTGGGCCAATCATCGCAAGGAACGCGAATAGCTATTGTGTTCGTTGAGGAAGCCAGTTTCGGACCTGGAGAAATTCCCTTCCATGGATTTGCTACGGCGATGTTTTTGATCGGCCAAAGTGGTGATGATGACTTTGGCGTTATTGGATTTACCGGCAATGGAAAATTTATTTTTGATGAGCCTGCGACCCTGGGAGAACCTATATCCGGTAGCTTTGAAGCAGACCTTTTCCTTAGTAATGGCGAAGGCGATGGACTATTCGGTGGCTTTTGATGCAGTTTTCTCTTCCCGTTGCCGCTATCGCCACTCGCCACACTCATCTACTTGATGAGTCATCGGCTGTGATGACAAATCTTAGTGAGGTGCTGTCGCAGTTTGATACACATAAGCTGGATTCTCCTGCAGAAAATCTGATGTCTGACCGGCGGGATGCCAAGTACCTCTTGCCAATGGCTGTGTTGCCCCGGTTTCTCAAGGGCCTGTCGCCCCAGTTTAGCCTTTTGGAACACGGCGGTAGTCGTTGCTTTACCTACGAAAACACCTACTTCGACACACCGGAACTGACCTGCTATCAGCAACATCACAATGGGCAATTGGGCCGACTCAAAGTGCGTTATCGGCGCTACCGCGAGTCAGATACGGCCTTCTTTGATTTGAAGTTCAAGAACAACAAACGTCGAACTATCAAGGAGCGCCTTGAATGGGGCCATGCTCAATCTGATGTTTGCGTCGATTCCGACAATTTTCCCACTGGGCTCAAATCGGCGCTATGGCATCAGTCACTGGATGGGGCCTATCGCCGCTTAAGTTTATGGAATGCCGATTCCGAGGATCGCCTTACGGTTGACTTTGACCTGTGTTTTCAAACACCCGACGAGAATAACAGGACCCATTTACCAGAGTTTTTTGTGGCCGAGTTAAAGCGACGCGGCAAGTTATCAGGATCAGATTTTTTCCAGCGGGCCAAAACCTATACCTATCTGCCGACTGACTTCAGCAAATACTGTGTCGGTATTTTGATAACCAGACCTCATTCGCACAAATACAATAATTTCAAACCTCTGCTCAGGAGACTGCAGCAATTTGGATGCAACAACAGTTATGGAGCTGTGGCTATATGATCATGGAAGTAAATCAGGATTTTATTATTCGCCTGTTGATAAACAGCATGGCGGTCTATCTGTTGGTGCGGGTTTGTTATTTTACGCATTCGCAGCAGCGGGCCTATGCCAGCTCGTTTATTTTGTTTGGTACCGGCGTTTTTCTGGTCACATCGCAGCTGCATTCCGTGGATATATCCATGGGCTTTGCCTTCGGATTATTTGCCATTTTTTCCATGCTGCGCTATCGAACGGAATCCATCACAATCAAGGAAATGACCTATCTGTTTTTGGTCATCGCCATCGCCTTGTTGTCGGCGGTCGGCACCATGAGTCATGGCTTCCTCATCGTATTGTTGACCTTGGTCTGTGCGCTGGCGTATCTCACGGAAACCAACTTGTTGCTGCCCAACCTGTCAGAGATGTCGGTTCAGTACGAAAAAATTGAGAACATCAAGCCGGAGCGGGAATCGGAGCTACTGGCCGACCTTCGCGAACGCACGGGGCTGAATATTACCCGTGCGGAAGTAGAGGCAGTCGATTTCCTGCGGGACACCGCGATGCTGAAAGTACAATACAGGCCGGATACAGACGAGTGAGATACGTGCTAGTCATTCTGCTGTTTCAGCCTGTACTGAGCTGGGCGGAGGACAAGGAACGCCTGGAACTATCCGGCAGATTGCTAATGAACGCCGATTACTTTGACTCCGTTTATTCCAAGGACGCTGAAGAAGACTCAAGTGATTTTTATGTAAGGAATGGCCGCTTGCAGTTGGACTACGATTTTCCCCGCGGTTGGAAAGGGCGGGTGCAACTGGACCTCGATGATGACGAGCTCGATCTGGGTAGTCTCTACCTGCGCTATAACAAGTGGGATGTCGCCGATGTACTGATTGGGAAGGCCAAAGAACCACTGGGCCTGGAGCGATTAACCACCGGGAGTAAACGCCTCACGGCGGAGAGCAGCATGCTGACGCGAAACCTGACGCCGGGGAAGAGTTGGGGTATTCATATGCGCAGCGAGAAGAAATCAAGGACCTGGGCCCTCTCTCTGGCCCGGGAGGATGACGCTGACGATGACTACACGGAAGATGCGCCCGCAGCAATAACAGGGCGTTATACCTGGGCGCCGGTTCGGGATACTGGTCGACTTATACATGTGGGCTTGTCCGGTTCGGTCAGAGACTGGAACGGCAACGCCTATCAGATTCGTGATAGAGCTGAGACAGCATCCGCCGATGTCGTTGTGCGTGGTGCAAAATTTATTGCAGAAGATCAGCAGACCCTGGGCGTTGAAGCCATGTGGCAACATGGACAATTGCTGCTGCAATCTGAAGCTATGAATACCCGGCTTGAAGATGAGATCGGTCGAGACTGGGAGCACTCAGGATATTATGTGAGTGCCAGTTATATGCTCACCGGTGCGCAGCGGGAGTATCGACGTGGAGAGTTTCGTCGAATAAGACCAGGTGCGGAGGGTGCATGGGAGCTGGTTACGCGTTACTCCTATTTTGATGCCCGCGACAATGGCGTGGGCACCCGGGCTGAGGTCAGCACTCTTGGCGTCAACTATTACGCCACCAGAGAGCTGAAGCTGATGGTCAACGCCCGCTATGCCGATTTTTCCGGGTCGGTCAGGCACCTGGAAACAGATGGCGTGTCCGTGACCCTGCGTTTACAGATGCTGTTCTAGTCGCCACACATGTCATTCAAGCGACCTCTGATCGATACAGCAGCAAACCCCAAATCGTTACCAGTAGGGCAAGGCCGGCGAATAGCACAAATGGCCCTGTCGCGTGCCAGTTGTCAAACAACCAGCCGACAGCAATACCGGCCACCATGATGCCAACCGCACCGCACATGCTGAAGAACCTGATCACTGACCCGCGTACCGCTTCTGGACTGCGCTCTGCAATAAGTGCGCTACTGGTAATGCTGCAGCCAACTGCTGCCAGCCTGATCAAGACTGCGATGATGATTATGGTTGATCCGAATGGGTCGATGACGAAATAGGTGCTGCCATGACCCAGCACGCCGAAGAACAATGTAATCACCAGCGCGGTAACGTGAGCAAGGTGACTGTCGCACAGCTATAAGCGGCGATGCCAATGGCGTACACCACCCTCGCAAAAACGAGCTCGTTGCAGGTTTCTGCCCCAGGAAACATAAAGCAGGCGAGGGCGATGATCAGGAAGGCGCAACTCATAACGCAATCTAGGTATTAGGTCTGCATAGTGAAGCGCTTGATGCCGGGCGCTAGCAGAACACCACCGAAGCGAATTTGTGAGCTGTTATCGGTTCTCATTAATTTTTTAATTCCTTGCCGTTAGGGCATGCCCAAAAGCTCCTTGCCAGTGCCAATGGTCTGCCTCTTCCATTGCGTAGCCAACAGCGGTCGTTAATAAGTCTATAGTGGGCTGGCGTATCACGATGTGGGAAACGGTTGCGCGGGTATAGATATCCTGAGAATGCAATGTGCGTTGTTCCAGGTGGTATAACAAGGGGTCCTCAACCAGCAGGTTTGCAAGCTTCTCATCGATAGTGCTGTTCAGCAATTTTGGTCAGCCTTCCAGAGACGCTACGGGATTTTTTGAAAAAAGCGCAGCGGGCGCAGTTTTCATGTTTCTGCCCATAAACTCATAAATTACCGGCAGTACAAAAAGCGTAAATAGTGTGCCCACTGTCATACCCGCTGCGATCATCAGGCCGATTGAGAACCGGCTGTTTGCGCCCGCCCCAAATGCAACCAGGAGGGGTACCACGCCTAGTACGGTGGCAAATGTGGTCATCAGAATCGGTCGCAGTCGAAGTGCGGCTGCCTCGCGAACCGCATCACTCCTATCTGTCCCTTCGGCCACCTTTCTATTGGCAAAATCAACGATAAGGATGCCATGCTTACTGATTAGTCCTATAAGCGTGAGCAGGCCTATCTGGGTATAAATATTGAGGGTGGCAAAACCCAACGCCAAAGGCACTAGGGCCCCAAAAATTGATAGCGGAACGCTGATTAGTACGATCAGGGGGTCTCGAAAGCTGTTGAATTGTGCGCTCAGGACAAGGTAGATGAAGATCAGCGACATAGCGAACAACAGCAAAAAGCTGTCGCTCTCCTGGATATAGCGCCGTGACTCACCTTCATAACCCGCTCTGTAACCTGTGGGTGCTACCTCCTGGAGACTTTTTTCCAAAAACTCCAGCCCGGTGCCAAGAGTGTTGGGTGGCATTACCAGGCCTTGAATAGTCGCGCTGTTTAATTGCTGATATTGCCGCAGCGTGTTCGGTTGCACCTGCTTCTTCAGTTGGATAACCGTGGCGAGAGGTACCAATTCGCCGCTGGTGGTTCGCACATAGTATTTTTCCAGCCATTCCTTGGTCAGTCTGAAGTTGCGATCTGCTTGTGTAATTACCTTGTAACTTCTTCCCTCCATACTGAATCTATTGGTTTCTGCCTCCCCCAGCATTATCTGCAGTGTGCGGCCAACTTCCTGCATGGAAATGCCCAGCAGGGCCGCCAATTGTCTATCAATAGCCACCTGTATTTCGGGGCGGCTGTAGCGGAGATTTGAGTTCACGAAGGCGAAGAGGCCGGATTGCCTGGCTTTTTGCAGGACCTCGCTGGTGACACGTTCCAGTTCGCCGTAATCAGAATTGGTGGAAATCACAAAATTGAGGGGGAGGCCCGAATTTGCGCCGGGAAGACTGACCCAGGGGAAAGTGAATATTTCCAGTCCGCTGATGCCGTTGAGTTTTGACTGTAACTCCGCCCGAATCTCATCCAGCGACCTGCTGCGCTCAGACCACGGTAGGAGTTCCATACCGCCAAATATAGAATTGGATCGATTGACCTGCCAGGAGTGGCTGATCTCGGGGATGGTTTTCCAGGCGGATACCATTTCATCTGAAAAATGGTTGGTGTAATCGAGATTGCTGTAATCCGGTGCCGTTCCCACTGCAAAAATACTGCCACTGTCTTCCGCAGGTGCCAGTTCAGATTGTGCCAGGTTATACAATATCGGCAGAGCGGCGAAAATAGCGAGCGCGAAGTAGATCACAGCACCACGGTTGTTGAGACACTGCGCCAGCACTGCGTCATAGGAGTTGTGCAGTGCTTCGAATTTGGCGTCCAGCCAGTCGGCAGTCTTACCCTGATGATCATGATCGACGAGAAAATAGGCGCACATAACGGGGCTGAGAGTCAGCGCTATAACGCCGGAGACCAGTACCGCTCCCGCCAGAGTGAGAGCGAATTCACTGAATAGTACACCGGTAAGCCCGCCCAGGAAGCCGATCGGAAGATAAACCGCTACCAGAGTCAGCGTCATGGCAATAACCGGAAGCGCGACCTCGCGAGCTCCGGCAAACGCCGCCTCAAGAGGGGATTTTCCCAGCTCAATATGGCGGTGTACGTTCTCGACCACCACGATGGCATCGTCTACTACCAGCCCAATGGCTATAACCATGGCAAGTAGCGTCAACAGGTTTATCGAAAATCCCATCAACCACACCAGAAACAATACCCCGGTGAGGGAGAGTGGAATGGCTATCAGTGGGATCAGAACGACCCGCATTGAACCAAGAAAAAGCAGAATAACCAGCACCACAATGATGGATGCTTCAATCAGGGTTTGACCAACTTCCTTCAGCGCCTCACGGATATAAATGGAAGAATCGGAGTCCTGGAATATCTCAAGGTCAGCCGGCAGCTGGTCCTCAATTGCATGCAAACTTTGCTGCACCCGGTCCGCTACCTCAAGTGGGTTGGCCCCGGGTGCTTCAGTAATAGATAAAAAGACCGTTTCGTATCCACTGGAAAAAGATGTGGTTTCATAGGATTCGCTGGCCAGCTCTATTTCTGCGACATCCCGCAGGCGCACCCGGCGCTCGTCCTCCTGCCTGATGACAATATCGCCAAATCGGGAGGGTTCTGCGACATCAGTCTCCGCGTCTACACTTGCCCGCACATACTCCCCCCGGGTGGTTCCCGCCGCTGACACGTAATTATCTCTGCGAATGGCGGCTTCCACGTCCGTGGCAGTGACACCAAAAGCCGCCATTCGGGCGGGGTTCAACCAGACTCGCATTGCAAACCGTCCGCCGCTGACCACGCTTACCTCACCCACGCCGTCAATGGTGGAGAGCATGGGCTGGATGCTGCGTGAGCCGTATTCATGACGTTGCTGTATGGACATCTGTTCGCTCATGAGAGCTATCCACATCATAGCTTCGCCGCCGGTGCTGGAGGTCACGACGGGATCCTCTATTTCCCGTGGCAATTCAAAGCGCGCTTCATTGACCTTGTTGATAACTTCGGTGAGCACTTCGGTAGAGTTAGCGCCCAGGCGTACATTCACTTGAATCGCGGAGATGCCGGGGTCACTTTGAGAAGTAACATATTCGACGCCCTTGGCGGCGGCGATTCGGCGTTGCAGTGGTCCGGTGACAAAACCCTGTACCGTCCGGGCGCTGGCCCCGGGATAGACCGCTCGTACGTAGATCACGCTTTTTTCGACCTGTGGAAACTGTCGCAGGGTGAGTTGGTTCACCGCCTGTAAGCCCAACAGCAGGAGGAGACTGCTCACTACGATGGCGAGTACCGGACGACGGATGAAAAGATCTGTAAACGTCACGTCTGTTACAAACCTCTGTCGTCGGCAACAAGTATTTTTACTCCGCGATAGAGCTTATTTTGTCCTGCGGTGGCTACTTGTTCGCCGGCTTCGAGGCCTGACAATATGGATACTCGACCGTCGCGCACTTCGCCAGACTCGACGATCCGGGTCACAGCGGTGAGTCCGCCTTCGTCCAGGGGCTGCACAATGTATACCCTGTCTCCTTGCAAAGAATAGGTCAGCGCAGTCTCCGGTACGGTGATAATGGTTTGGCTCACGCCGAGGTCAATGCGGATGCTGGCAAACATCCCGGGATACAAACCGTCTATTTCATTCAATCTGGCCCGCAACAGTATAGTGCGGGTATTAGAATCGACCCGGGTGTCGATGGCGGCGATGTTGGCTGTGAACAACCGGGCGGGGTAGGCGTCTACCGTGAGCGAAGCCGTTAAACCTTCTTTAAGTTCAGAGGCATATCGGGCCGGAACTGTTAAGTCGATCTCCAGTTCACTGGTGTCCTGCAGCGAGGCAATAATTGTGCCGGTGGAGAGATAGTCGCCGACATCAACATGCCTGATACCTATGTTTCCTCCAAAGGGCGCGGTGATTCTTTTGTTTTCCAGGCGGGCCTCGGTTTCATCCAGCTGTGCTCTGGCTCGTGCCAGATCCGCTTTCGAACGATCATATTGTGATTGCGGAATGGACTTTTGCGCGATCAGCGTACTGTCGCGGCTGAATAAAACTTCCGCCAGTTCAAGCGCTGCGATCTGGTTCTGGCGGCTGGCCTGCTCGACATGATCGTTGAGGACCACCAGCAATTGTCCCGCCTTGACCTTGTCGCCGGAATCAAAATGGATTGATGTTACTTCGCCACTGGTTTCTGACGTTAACTCAACGCCGCGCACAGCTTTTAACGTACCAACGGCGTCAAGGTGTTTGGTCCAGTCAGACACTGTGGCCTCAGCCGCGGCGATGGTTACCGGAGGGGGGCTGAAATCCATGGCGGCAAAGGCGCTGAATCGCTGGTACAGATAGCCGGCAATTGCGCCAAAAATTACAATCAGCAGTATCGTTACGTAAATATAGGCGCGCACAGTGGGTACCGGTTATTTTTATAGCCTGTGAGTGTATTGTTGTTACGCAGCAAACGCAGCTTTGTATCGCAATCTGGCAGCTTTTTTCACCCCTTTTTGAGAAACTGGGCTTTTCTACCTGGCGACGGGATTGATTTTGTCTGATTCAGTGCCCAGCTTGCTGAGCAGCTGCCGCAGTTCCTTCTCATCCAGCGCACCGCTGCCGTACAACGCGGTCAAGGCGCTATGGGCTATATAGCGTGCACTGATCTCGAAATGATCGCGTAAATCAGGCCGTGACTCACTCAAACCAAACCCGTCAGTGCCCAAGGTTGTGTAGCTGTTAGGCAGCCACCGCGCGATGCTGTTTGGCAGTGCCTTCATATAGTCAGTCACCGCGATCACGGGTCCGGATTCAGCGGTGAAGAGCTGTGTAATGTAGGGGATTTCAGGGACTGCAAAGGGGTGTAGCCGATTGTGACGCTCGCACTCTTCGGCTTCCCGTGCCAGTTCTGTGAAACTGGTAACACTCCACAAATCGGTTGCGAATCCCTGGTCCTCCAGCATCTCCGCCGCGCCGATGGCCTGCTGCATAATCGAGCCACTGGCGAGTATGTGAATTTTTTCACCCGCTTTGCTGCTTCGTTTGTAGCAGTAGGCTCCCTTGAGTATGCCTTCCCGGGGAGCATTACATTCCGCCAGTGCCGGCATACGATAATTTTCGTTGTACACAGTCAGGTAGTAGAAGATGTTTTCGCCATCACGGTACATGCGCTGGATACCGTCTTCGACAATAGCAGCGAGTTCGTAGGAGAAGGCGGGGTCATAACTCTTCAAATTTGGGATAGTGCTGGCAAGCAACTGTGAATGACCATCCTCGTGTTGCAGACCTTCGCCATTCAGGGTGGTTCTACCAGCCGTGCCGCCAAGGAGAAATCCACGACACATCATATCGGCACATGACCAGATCATGTCGCCCACGCGCTGGAAACCAAACATTGAGTAAAAAATGTAGAAGGGAATCGTGGGTACTCCGTGTACGGCGTAGGCTGTTCCAGCTGCCAAAAATGAAGCCATGGCGCCGGTTTCACAAATACCTTCCTGGAGAATTTGGCCGTCGGTAGCCTCGCGGTATGACATCAAGCTGTCAGCATCTACCGGCGTATAATTTTGTCCCGCTGGAGAATAAATGCCGTTTACTTTGAATAGGCCGTCCATGCCGAAGGTGCGCGCCTCGTCTGGGACGATCGGCACGATATAGCGACCGATGTTGCTATCCTTCATCAATTGACCCAGTAGTCTCACGGTGGCCATGGTGGTGGATATTTCGCGCTCTCCCGAGCCCTGTTTCAGTGACTCAAAGGTAGCAGCGGTATGCTGCGGCAAGCTTATTTCTTGTAGCTTCCTCTCTGGCAGGTAACCACCCAATTTTTTGCGGTGGGAGTGCAAGTATTGCATCTCAGGGCTGTCTGCCGGGGGAAGGTAGAATGCCGCCCTGCGAATATCATCCGCGCTTAAAGGAATACCGTAGTCCCTCGCGATGTTAAGTCGTTCCTCTTCTGATAGGTTTTTTTTCTGGTGCGCCGTATTGCGACCCTGGGCGGATGCGCCCATTCCGTCACCCTTAACTGTTTTGATAAGGATAACGGTGGGTCTATCGGTGGTTTGGGCTGCTCTTTGGTACGCAGCGAAGATTTTCTTGGGATCTTGGCCGCCACGTTTGATCTGCCTGACTTCTTCGTCGGTGAGGGAGTTCATCATCTGCTCCAGCCGCGGATCGCCGTGGACCCAATGCTCGCGTTGTTCATCACCCGGCATGATGGAGTAGCGCTGATAGTCGCCATCTACACATTCTTCCATACGGTGGCGAAGGGCGCCGTCGGAATCCTGCGCCAGCAGACCGTCCCAGCCGCCGCCCCAGATAACCTTGATTACGTTCCAGTCGGCGCCGCGAAAACTGCGCTCAAGTTCCTGAATGATTTTGCCATTACCCCTCACCGGGCCATCCAGGCGTTGCAAATTGCAATTGACGACAAGCACTAGGTTGTCCAGATTCTCTCTGGCCGCGATGTTTATGGTGCCCAGTACCTCCGGTTCGTCTGATTCACCATCTCCTATGTAGCACCAGATTTTGCCACCGTTGTGGGGTTTCAAGCCGCGATTCTCGAGATATTTGGCAAACCTGGCCTGGTATATGGCGGCGGGGGTGGAGAGGCCCATGGATGCATTTGGCATTTGCCAGAAGTCGGGCATGGAGCGAGGATGGGGGTAGGAGCACAAGCCACCGCCAGGTTGTAATTCACGCCGAAAATTGTTTACCTGTTGCTCAGAAAGCCGCCCCTCAAGAAATGCCCGGGCGTAGATGCCGGGTGCGGAATGGGGTTGCGGCATAACGATATCGCCACCGTAATCCTGCGTGCGGCTGCGGAAAAAGTGGTGAAACCCCACCTCCAGCATGGTGGCAGCCGAAGCATATGTCGCGATATGGCCGCCAACCCCGGTTCCCTGATCAGCGGCCTGAAGCACCATCGCCATGGCATTCCAGCGAATGATATTCTCGATTCGATTTTCAAGTTCTATGTCCCCGGGGTAGGGAGGTTGTTCAGCAACGGCAATGGTATTCACGTAGGGTGTGTTCAATGTCGCCTCACTCAGGGCAATGCCCCGGGTGAGTACATGATTCTGCAAAGCACGCAGTACATCGCGGACGCCGGCTTCGCCGTATTCTCGGTAAATACTGTCCAGGGATTCAATCCATTCCTGACGATCCAGAGCAAGCTCATCCATCTGGCTGGGCAGGGTTGTCATAGTCATAACAAAAAGAAGAGATGGTTTCTGGATATATCAGTATAGTGCGTGGCAGGCAAAAAATAATTGCTTATATTGCTTAAATATAAAAAAAGGTAGGCATATAATGCTATAAATAAGTATAAAAAGTAGTGAATATGCCAATATGAATCTCGATAGAACAGATTACAAGATTTTGCGCTGTCTTCAGGACAACGCCCGTATTAGTAACGTCGAGTTGGCGGAGACCGTTGGTCTCTCGCCATCCCCCTGTTTGCGCCGGGTGAAATCATTGGAAGAATCCGGTGTGATCAAACGCTATGTGGGTTTGATTGATGCCGGCGCTGTCGGGCTTCCTATTTCTATTTTTGTGAGTGTCTCCCTCGATCGGCAGGAGCGGCATGGGTTGGAAGAATTTGAATCGCTCATCCAATCCTACGCCGAAGTTATGGAGTGCTACTTGATGACGGGCAGCTACGATTATCTGGTGCGAATCGTGGTACCTGATCTGCAGAGCTACGAGCGTTTTCTTGCAGATAAGCTGACCCGCATACCCGGCGTTGCGAATATTCAGTCATCTTTTGCCCTGAAACAGGTTGTCTACAACACCGAGCTGCCACTCGACCGGGCTCGCTATAGTTGATCAAGGACCGCGATGATCAGGACAAAACTGACTTGCACTTCACACTTTCTCTCAGCATCATCTTCCCGGACATAGGCAGGCTGCAGGAAAGAGTGTGGACAATGCTCCACCGACAATAGATGTCGCTACACTTTGCACACCTGACATGCTGCTGCGGTTGGATCAGGCGTGCCGTGAGTGGGGTGTTTTTCAGCTGGTACTAGCAGCGCTGGCCGCCAATCTAGGTGAGGTAGAAGCGATTCTGGCAGCGGGTTTCCAGCCGGCACACACTTCCTTTGTGCCACTAAATTATTATCCAGTGAGCGCAGCGAACCAGCGTGAGGAACTGGCTTCGGTTGCACCGCACCTGGCGATCCATTCGCAGACCGATGCAGGAGCGGTGACCTTGTCACTGCGCGATGAAGTGGCCGGGTTACAGATTTTGAAAGACGATCAATGGTATACAGTAGCCGCCAAAGAGGGGGCGCTGCTGGTCAATATCGGCGATATTGTTCAGTCTTTGTCAGTGAGTTAACGCCTGCGCTCCAGCGCAGTATTAACTGGGGGAAATTTCGAGCACATCAAGCATTGGGTGATTACGGCGACTACGGTACTGAGGTGTAGATCAGCCAGTATCCTAACTGTCGCTAGGACGAGTTCGATACCGGCATCAAATTAAGCGGCGCGCTGTGCCCGACGGCGTCTTTTACGCGGATGGCCGTCCGCCGAATTGCCTCCGGGCTTTTGGTTCCTCGTACGCTGTCCTGGGTTGCTGCGGCCAGATTTCCCAGGGCGCAGTTTTTCCGGAATGGCGTGTTCCGGCTCAAAACCCTCGACTTCTTCTCTAGGCAATTTCCGGCGAATCAACTTTTCTATACCCGCGAGATGTTCTGCTTCATCCGCGGATACCAGCGAACATGCAAATCCCTCAAGTCCAGCACGGCCGGTTCGACCAATCCTGTGCACATAGTCTTCTGACACATTGGGCAGGTCAAAATTGACCACCTGTGGCAAATGATCGATATCCAATCCTCTCGCCGCGATATCCGTGGCGACCAACACCTGAACCCGACCGCGCTTGAAACCGGCCAGCGCCTGTGTGCGGGCGTTCTGGCTTTTGTTACCGTGGATCGCCGTCGCGCGAATACCGTTTTTTTCAAGCTGTTGGCTGAGCTTGTTAGCACCGTGCTTGGTGCGGGTAAAAACGAGCACCTGGCTCCAGCTGCGATCCTTGATAAGATGAGACAGCAGAGCGGCCTTGCGCTTTTTGTCGACTGGAAATATCTGTTGTTCCACAGTATCTGCCGTGGCGTTTGGGGGTGCGACAGAGACTTGAGCTGGATTCTGTAGAAAACCCGATGCCAGAGAGGTGATGGCTGAAGAGAACGTAGCGGAGAACATTAGTGTTTGTCGCTGCTTGGGCAACAGGCCGACGATGCGCTTGATGTCATGAATAAAACCCATGTCCAGCATGCGGTCAGCTTCGTCCAGCACAAGAATTTCCAACTGGTCGAATTCCACGGCCTTTTGTTGGTACAGATCCAACAGTCGACCAGGTGTGGCAACCAGAACATCGACACCCTTGGCCAGCCGGGATATTTGTGGACGAATATTTACGCCACCGAACACAACGGCGGAGCGCATGTTCATGTACTTGCCGTAGGTCATCACGCTTTGTTCCACCTGGGCGGCGAGTTCGCGCGTGGGAGTCAGTATCAGGGTGCGGGCCTTGCGTGGCTTGGGTTTGTTGCCGCTGCTCAGTCGTTGCAGAATGGGCAATGTGAAGCCCGCCGTCTTACCCGTGCCGGTTTGAGCGGCGGCCATGATGTCGCGACCTTCCTGCACCAGTGGGATGGATTCTGCCTGAATCGGCGTAGGGGTAGTATATTGCTGGTCTTTGATCGCACGCAGCAATGGCTCGGGCAGACCGAGGTCGGAAAAGGATTTCATCAGCTAGTCTCTTTATATACCGGAAAAATACGGATCGCTGTGTTAGCGTTGCTGACTACATCCGGGCACCGTCAGCCTGTGCACGGCGCGGATGATACAGAAAAAAGATTAATTTACAATGGTTTGCAAGGTTTATTTCAGGCAGAGTGTGAATTTTAACGCGCTCAGCCAGGCTATTGATCCATATTCAGACAGGGAGCCTTTGAATGGCTGAACCCCATATTCGACCCCGGGACGCTGCTACGTTGATCATTGTTCGGGATGGGCGGGAAGTGCTGCTGGGTTCACGCAGCTCGCAGCACGTTTTTATGCCGGAGGTGTACGTTTTTCCGGGTGGGCGTGTCGATGCCGGCGATGCCCGGGTGCCCGCACCGGTCAATTTGCAGCCTGCCGTGGAAGCGCGTTTGCTGCGATCTACTACCGCAGCCCGGGCTCGAGCACTGGCCATGACAGCGGTCAGGGAAACCTGGGAGGAGACCGGTCTGGTTATCGGGTATCCAGTTGAGCGACCTGCGCGATCACGCTCGCGACACTGGCAGCCTTTTTTTGACCTTGGCTATGTGCCGGCCCTCGACCGTCTGCAGTACGTGGCCAGAGCAATCACTCCACCGGGTAGTCCAAGACGTTTTGATGCCCGTTTTTTTCTCGTAGATGCTAGTCACGCTGCGGGAGACTTGCGGAGCAACGGTGAGCTGGAAGATTTGCACTGGGTGCCGCTTGAGCAGGCCCGCCGTTTGCCGCTGTCAGAAATTACCGAGTTGATGCTGGAACAATTGGGGTCGCAGTTGACCCGCCCGGAAACACATCCCGACAAAATACCCTTCTACCGGGAGGTAGGAGGTAGAGAGGTAGTCGATTTCGAGTAGGCTCGAACGGCTAGCGCAGGCCACCCGTGTTAAAGCGTTTTATCGAGAAAAAACCACCCAGCAGCAAGTCACCGTCTTCCAGAAAAACGGTGATTCCACCCCAAGTGTTCCAGAGCACGCTGTCATCAGGGAAACGCCAGGTGGCAACGTGCTCTCCCGTTTTCCAATCAGCGGCGAAATACTCATAGCGATCCTCGCGTTTGTTGGCAAAGTAAACCAGGCCGTTGCTGGATGATACCGCGGGGGGCATCCAGTCTGTGTTGTCGACGTCGGGGATGGACCAGGATTCGACAAATCTGTCGTCCGCAGGCAGCCATTCGAATTTTTGTGCGCCCCGTGGTGCCGCCCTGGTGGTTCCCGCCAGAAAAGCGCTTGAAATAAGATCGCCGGAGATGGGACCAGGTTCCGGATAGGTGCTGTTGACCACCAATACGCCTGTGCCAAACACTGTTGGTGAGGCTTCTATGGTGGTGCTGCTGTCGAAATTAACTGGGATTTGATCGGCGATGCGACGCGACTTGGTGCCGGGTTTCTGCTTGAAGTCCGTGGGAATATCATCACGCCAGAAAGCGACCACGTTGGCTCCATCTGGGCTGCCGTCTGAGATAACGACTAGTCTGTCTTCGTCGTCTCCAAAGCCCATTAGTGATGGGGTTGTACCAGAGCCGTGTGACGCTGCACCCAGGCTTTTTGCTTCACCCTCCGGCATCGTGTCATATAGTGAACTCCAGGCTCCATCACTGGCCGCCTGGGATAATTTTTCTCCGGTCCATACCAGTTTGTGCATCGTGGTTGAAGTCACCACATAGATTCCATTATCAGCATCTACAGCGATGGAGTTTTCCACCCATTCACCGGGAAACAAAACGTAGTCTTTTACCTGAAGTTCGCGATCTACCAGTATCACTGCCCCGGTGGCAGCAGCCACCAGATGACCATCATAGGTCATGGTCATGCCTAGAATCGTGTCTATCCCCTCGGCGTCTTCAGCAGGCAACTGGGAAACGATATTAGCGTACTTAACGGGTAGAAGAGGGGTGTTGATCTCATTTTGATCGTAGGACTTAACCAGGTTATGTTTGTCGAAATTGGTGTAGTGGTAACCTTCCTGGTCTATGACGGCGTATGCACCAGACGGCATCGTCCGCATGTTGACGTTCAGTTTCCAGTACATCAGCCATGAGTTCAGCAATAGCCGAGTGTCGTTTTTGTTTCGACGATGGTGGTCTATGTCTTCCATGACCTCGCGAATCTTTTCATCGTTACCTTCGCGGTGTACGTCTTCACGGTTTGGATAGGGTATATTGGAAATTAGCTCGAAATCTTCTCCGCTGGCGCGGACTTTCAGGATACCCAGAGGCGTTGATGCGATGACTACAGTATCGTCTCCGATATGTTTGTAGGTAGGAGCAGAACACCACAGCACCGGCAGGTGTTTGACGTCGTCCGGAGTAAGATCCTTGCTGAGCCTGGGACCATCAACCGGGGTGGTATCCGTTTGCCCTGAATTGTGGTGCGAGATGGCATAGGAACTCTTGCTCACCCAGGGATTTTCCGTAGCGACATTTTGCGCGGCCAGTGTGCTTGAACTCAGCACGCCGACCAGGATCGCTGCCAAGGCGATGGAGTAATTCAAAGTCAGGGCCTCGAGAATTGCGGTGCCACAATTGTAGCGTCACGGTTGAGCTGACGTAATTACAAATGTGTAACCTGGCTGGGAGCTAATCTACATGTTCAGGCCCCGAGAGTGCTGGCACAGCACAGAGAGATTGGTTCAAGATAATGCACTTGCCTATCCAGCCAGCGCGCGGGATTACACATGAATTGTGATAATGGCTGGCAGCGGTACACTGGTGTAATTCGTGTTTACCGCTACTTCGGCCAGAGGTTTACCATTGTGAAGATCAGGATTCAGCTGCCAGTGATATGCCTTCTTACATGCCTGATAGGATGTGCCGGGGAAGATAGCTCCGAATCCCCAGGCGTGGAATTGAGTGAGAACGCTATTCTTGCCGTTGAGATTACCGAATTGGCGCTGCAAACGGTTGTTCCGGAAATTGTTACAACTGGATCAGTACGTGCCGTGGATGAGGTCATGCTTTCTGCCGAGGTGAGCGGGCCGGTCGCTGCCA
>CALJGI010000010.1 GCA_938074045.1 uncultured Halieaceae bacterium | reverse complement strand
TCTCCAAAGCCGGCTCCGGTGTAACCTGTGTGGCAGGCCAATCTGATATTGATTTTGGCATATTGTCTTCGCAGTACCTATGGCCCTGAAATCTATGTTATCCCAAACAGCGAGTGTATGGGGTCAGGTTGACACACAGGGCCGGAGAGTGGTGCTAACAGGCGTTGAACACAGACAAATGCTACAGATTCCTTCCAGGTATTATCAGTTACGTGAAGTGGCTCTGATGTCGCTCTAATCTAGTGACGGACTCAGAAAAGCCTGTAACGTACGTGGCGAAGGAGCGCCCACTGGAGTGATGGCACCCGGTATTATCAGTAACTTCAGTTTGGGCGCGCATATGCCCGTCATGCGAGACGGAACTTATCAAATGACAGAGCCTTCTCTTTGGATAGCAACCCATGCTTCGATCGTCCTCCCGACTTTGATGGGAAGTACTCTCCAGTGCATAATGAAAGGGGTGCCATCTTTTTTATAATTGATAGCTTTTCCCTCAAATTTTCCACCCGACTTGAGCGCTTTGGTTAGACGAGCGATAACCTTTTTGTCAGTGCCTGGCCCCTGAAGAATGCGGGGTGTTTTTCCTATGACCTCGGACGGATCATGGCCAGTTAGTGTTCTGAACGCTTTGTTGGCATACATGATTTTTCCACTGGCCGTCGCGTCAGTTACCAAGATCGAGTCGAAACTATTTGCCGAGAGAATCTTCAGCAATGTCAGGCTCGTTTCGGTGTTATTGATCGACTTTTCGATTGAAGATTTCACTGTGTACCTTCTTATTTCTGTGTTTCGAACCCCTGTATACGCACTGTACGCGTATTGGGATCACTATCTTTGGGATATTGACTGAGCGCTGTATCACCGTCGGCAGCTCTAACCACTTGTAAGTGATTGAAAATTGTCCAAATGGTGAGCCCATCAGGACTCAACGGGGCGGCCTTCCGCATGTTACCAGCCGATTATGAGGAGAGCGGAGAGTGCCGCACTCGTATCCGGTTGATTCGATGAGTGAATTAACCATTCGCCATCCATACCGTTGTTTGGCAACATTAGCTGTCGAGGAGTCCTTACCGAACCTAGTATTGCTCGATGAAGGCAGAAAGTTCCAACTATCTGATATTATGAATAAATTGGTAATGCGCTGGGGGCGGACTCAGAGATTCCTGCGTGCTCATGGAGCTGACTGTAATCTCTTCAACTTCGGTAGGCACCCGATACATGCTCAGTACTACCGTGAGCTCAGGGTGAGTGCGTTCAGTGAGTAGAGCTGGGCAGAAACCTAAATTTACTGGCTGGATTTTCTGCGCTTCATGAATTTAACCTGGCAGAAGCGTCTTCCGGGCTTCAGCCCGCAAATTTTATGTCAGCCCCGAGCCAATTATGGAAACAAATCAATACCCTAGAAGACTTAGACATCTTATACTGATAGCGGTGAAAACCTCTGGGGCGATGTGGAGGTAAGACCGGCCCAAATGCTGTTATGTTGGAGGTAACTTGGACACCAATACGCTATCCAGCGACGGTCTACTGCGAATCCTTGAGCTGACCAAGCAGCTGGCAGCGCCGTTTGACCTGTCTTCCATGCTGAACGAGGTCTTGCTGGCCGGGCTTGACTTACTGGAGGCAGACTCGGGTTCACTGTGGCTCTACTACGAAGAAGAAGACGTTATTCGCATGCATCTGCCCGATGTAACGCCAGTAATCGAGGTAGGGGCTGGCGAGGGCATTGTTGGCGAATGCCTGGCCAATAATATCGTAATCAATCTACCAGACTGCTACTCCGATGAGCGTTTTAATCCAGCAGTAGATAAGAAGACTGGCTACCGGACTGATACCCTACTTTCGATACCATTGGTGGGTTTTGATCAGAGCCAGGTTGGGGTTCTCCAACTGCTGAATAAACGCGGTGGTGCTTTTTCAGCAAAAGATGAGCAGATGGCAGTCGCCCTCGCTGCTCAGAGTGTGGTCGCCGTACAGCGTGCCCAATTGGTCGAGTCCATGCTTGCCAAAGAACGAATGGATGAGGAAATTGCCCTGGCACGCGAAGTTCAGATGTCCACACTACCGGACGAACTGCCGGAAGTAGACGGCTACAGTTTTGCCAGCGGCTTTATCCCGGCTGAATTCACCGGGGGTGATCTGTTTGACCTCGTAAAGATTGGAGATGAAATCTTTATCCTGGTCGGCGACGCTACTGGGCATGGCATTGCGCCCGCATTGTCGGCAACCCAGATGCAAGCCATGTTCCGTGTGGCTTTTCGCACGGGTGCCTCACTCGATGATGCCTACATACACGTTAACAACCAGCTGGTTGAAGACTTACAGGACAACAAGTTTCTGACGGCATTCGCTGGATTCCTGAATCATGATATTCACCAGATTCGATACCACAGCGCTGGCCAGGGCCCTATTCTTCACTTTGTAGCTGCGTCGAATACCTGTGTATCCTACCCACCAACGAGCTTTCCTGTCGGCGTCATAGAGTTCGACAGCTGTGATCCACCTGTTGAGATAGAAATGGGAGAGGGAGACATCTTTGCGGTGATCTCTGACGGTGTTTATGAGTACGAGAATAGCGAGGGAGAGCAATTTGGTGAAACCAGGGTTGCCGAGTTGATAGCAGCCTTTGGTGGTCATTCGATGGATGTGTTGAAGCAGCAGATACTTGATGATCTGTTCGCATTCGGCAACGACAGCGAGCAACTTGATGACGTTACTATGGTGCTCGTTGGGAGGAAGCCAGCTGTCAACAGCGAAACCCCTGGCGCCAATGACAACACGCTGAACCTGAGTTGCGATAGAGATATTGCTGAACTGTCCAGAATCGTTGACGCGACCCATGAATTCGTTGCGCGTATGGGGATCGGCACGAGCATTCTTAACGATGTCGATTTTGCCATCGAAGAAATGTTTACCAACCTGGTGAAATACAATGCTGCGACCCGCACCCGCATTGATATTGAAGTCATACCCCAGGATGATGGGGTTAAAGTTGTACTGACTGACTACAACGTTGAGCGATTCGACCCTACGGAAGAGAAGGCTGTCGATATCGATACCCCTGCAGAGGCACGAACACCCGGTGGATTGGGTATATTTCTCACCAAGAAGCTTGTAGATTCACTCGAATACGACTATCACAATAGAACCAGCAAGATTACTTTTATCAAGAGGTATAAGTCCTGAATGAAGTTCGAAATTGAAGCCGCCGAAGACGGGCTGATTATCGCAAAGGGTCGCCTCGATGCAGCACAGGCTGGAAAAGCGGAGTTATTCCTGGCTGGTTGCGAGGGTGGTCTCTCCCTTGATCTGTCAGGCCTGGAGTACATTTCCAGCGCCGGACTTGGCGCATTGCTCAAAACTCATAAAAGATTAATGGCGTCAGGCCATTCCTTGCGACTGGTAAAGGTAACGAATCATATCAACGATATTTTCAAGTACTCAGGCTTCGACAAGCTGTTTACGATTGAATCAGGTTAATTTTCCACCAACTTTTCTGGGGCAAACCCGTAGTTGTGAATAGAGAAGAGGAAAAGGTCAGGGATGCCCGACTTGTTGAATTGGCATCTGCAGGGGATTTGCGCGCGTTTGAGGAATTGGTTCGCCTGTATCAGAGACCCGTATTCGATGTTGCCTATCGAATGGTGCATGACGCTGAGACGAGTGCCGATATTACTCAAGCGACCTTTCTTGCGGCCTTTGAAAAGCTGGGTTCATACGACCCTGCCTACAAGTTCTTTAGCTGGATATACAGAATAGCGATTAACCTGGCACTGGACTATTCAAGTAGGAAACGGGTTGCGGCTGCTGCCGCACACGTTGCCGTTATCGACCAAGAGCCCGAGGGGCCGCACTCCTCCCTGGAGAAAGAGCGGATCAGCAAGTTGGGCCGAAAGTTGCTCGACGAGCTCCAGGAAGACTATCGGGCAGTCATTGTGCTGCGGCACTACTCGGATCTCAGCTATGAGGAAATAGCGGGAGTCCTGGATATCCCACTTAAAACCGTGAAATCCAGGTTGTACTCAGCACGCCAGTTACTAAAGGCTGGTCTGCAGGAAAATGGATACGAGTTGTAGCTGACAATATGATTGAAGATAAAGACTTAAAACTGATTCACCGCAAGTTCGACGGCGATCTGAATGCCGCTGAACTAGTGTATGTGGACGATCTGCTTAATTCCAGTGAGGAGTTGCGAGCCAGTCTAGCCTCATTGGAGAGGCTCAATAGGGCATTGCAGGCCGCAAGGCCCGAACAGCCACCTTCTGGTTTGCAGGCTGCTATTATGAGCCAGATACAGCCAAAACCTGAGCCCGAGTCCAGATTTCGGCCCGCGGCTGTGTTTGCCATGGCTGCATCTCTGGTACTCGCGGTGACTATTCTGTTGCAGGATGTATCGGAGGAAGCTATTCAGAATGTCGCGGGAACACTGGTATCTGCTGATGTGGTAAACAACCAGCGAAATGAGGGACCGGACCTGGTTGCACAATTGTCAACCAAATGGGAAGCCGACAACCTCATTTTACATATAGAACCATCACCCCCTGCGGACACAACCGTTGTTTTATATTTTCCGAATCAGACGCTAAACCTGGTTTCAGGTGCTAAACTGATGGGTAGTGAGGGTAAAGCACTGCTGATTGGCGACGGCGATTCCAGCGTGGCAGTCCATTTTCAGCAGAAATTGCCGGCTCAAGAGGAGCAAAGTATTACGGTCGCCTTTATCCGCGATGGCAGGGAGATTGCTGAATCGACTCTGACGATAGAAAATCCGGAATATGTGAGTTTTTGACCAACTTTTTTAAACCGTAGCAGTATGTAGCAGTATGTAGCAGTATTTGGATAGCAAGCAACCTGTTTAACGAACCAAAAAGGGGTTAATCGTGGACAAGAAAATAATATTATCAATAGGTGGTGTCGTAGCCGTAGGAGCCATTTTCCTTGCAACCCAGTTTCCTTTGGAAGAAGAAGGGGCATCAGGCACAATTGTATCCGCAGAGCGTTATCGCGGTGACCAGATCACCCAGGCAGATGTGCAACTCGGTGATGAGGAACTCTCCAAGCTTATGCAGGGTGACCTATTCCGTGCTGTGATGGAAAACGATGCGCTGCGCAACGCCATGGCAAGTGACGCCTTCCGCAACGCCATGGCGAGTGACGCCTTCCGCAACGCCATGGCGAGTGACGCCTTCCGCAACGCCATGGCGAGTGACGCCTTCCGCAACGCCATG
>CALJGI010000009.1 GCA_938074045.1 uncultured Halieaceae bacterium | reverse complement strand
CGTCACCTCACCGCAGGGAACAGACCCTACAGTTCACCGGCGCGCGTTTTGGCGAGGGTGAGACCGTTTTGGTGGTCTCCGATATTTCCAGATTACGGGCGTTGGAAGGGCTCAGGCGCGAATTTGTTGGCAATGTGTCGCACGAGCTTCGTACACCTTTGACCGTCTTACGCGGCTATGTCGAGACCCTGGAAGATACAGAGCCGCCACCCGGAATGCAGGGAGCATATGGCCAGATGGCTGCACAGATAGATCGAATGCAGGCGCTGGCGGACGATCTGGTGTTACTGGCGCGCCTGGAGTCAATGGACTACGAACGCGACTCGACCGATATTGATCTTGGTGAATTACTGGCCGAAATTTGTAGAGAGGCCGATCAGATTTCAAAGGGTTTGCACGTCATTACGCTGGAGGTTGAACCAGGAACGTTTATCAAGGGCAGCCAAAAGGAGTTGTACAGCGGCTTGAGTAATCTGGTTTTCAATGCCATTCGTCATAACCCTGAAGGAGCCAGTATCGAGGTCAGCGCCGCCAGTAAACGTCAGGAGATTCAGGTTGCCGTCAGTGACGATGGAGTGGGTATCGATCGACGCTTTCTACCCCGATTAACTGAGCGCTTTTTCAGGGTGGATTCCGGCAGGGGGAGGTCAACCGGGGGTACTGGCCTTGGTTTGGCGATCGTAAAGCATGTGCTCAATCAGCATAACGCTACACTGACCATTGACAGCAGATTGGGGCGGGGATCTACCTTCGTGTGTCATTTTCCGCGCTCTGATGAGCCCATGCCCGAGCAGGTAAACGCATAGTGCAGAAAATAGTGGCCGGGCTCAATATTCGCACTCGTCCACTCTTTGTCGAGTGACCATCCCTGGCCACAGTACTGCGCCATTTGCAGGTGTAAACGATGGATGGCGAGGGTGACAGATTCCTCAAAGCGGGCACCGCGCAATAGCGAGTAAGGTTCTCTCACCACGTAACCTTTGCCTGGGATGTGCTGGCGGAAACCTAAGGCGCCGATGGGGGTGTCGATCAATTCGCCTTCTTCCGCTGCCTCGGAATCGTTCTTGTACACCGCTTCATAGCCGGCAGCGTTCTTCTTGTTGGCCGAACCCCTCAATATGTCCAATAGCCCCGATCTCTCAGAATCCTGCTGGCATTTGCCGATTCTGTTGGCAAAATCCGGGGCATCGGCGTCATCGGTATCAAAGCTACAGTCTTCAGCCCAGGAATATAGTGGCATGCAAACACAGAGAGTAATTCCCAGTACCAGGTTCCTCATTGGATATATGCTCCAGTTATTTACCGTTGAGTAAAACAGAACTCGATGACACAAAAAAGGGGTGCGTCGTTTGACGTACCCCCGATCGTACCCCCGATTCCGGGATGGCTGCTGCTAGAACTTGTGCTCTAGCCCTACGCCAATGGATTTAGCATCTTCTTCCTGGCCCGTATCACCATCGGTATCCGTATCCTTGGTGTAAAAAGCAAAAAGCTTGGTATTTCCTGAGAGCTTGTAGTCCGCGCCCAGAGACAGCGTATCTTCTTCGTCGCCGTCAGCGTCGTCTTCTATCTCACCGTACTGAGCTTTCAGTGTGATGTTATCGACTTTGTAGGCCGCACTGATCAGGTAGCCGGACTCATCCTTGAGGTCACTGTCCAGAGAGTCTTCATTTTGCTGATACATGGCGCCTAGTGTCAGATTCGAGACTTTGTACTTGGCGACCAGTCTCACCAGGTCCTGCCGGTCAATGTCGTTGTCCATCGCGGCGGCTAGATAGAGGTCATCCCGTTGATAGGTCAGCGATGCTGAAACGCCGTCGGCAATACCGTCATCGTTGCGTCCATCACCGTCCAGATCTTTGCCTTCTCCGGGCACGATGGCCACTGTAGCGACCAGGCCTTTCATATCCGGTGTCACATAGGCCACGACGTTGGACTGTCGGTTTTCCCCCTCAAAGGTATTTTTAATATCGCCGGCCAGATCATTGAATAGATCGACCTTTCCCAGCGCGAGTTTGGTCGGGGTGTCGTGTTTCCCAGCCCAGAGCGTACCGTACCGGCCCTGTATACCACCGATAATGTTGCGCTGACTGATTGTTTGTCCCTTGCAGTCACCGTCATCAACACACATCTCGAACTCGGCTTTGTAGATGGCATAAAGTCCGTCCGCAATTTCGGTTTTCCCCTTTAGCCCAAAACGCGAGGCATTGCTTTGCACCTCATACTGGTCGCTACCCGAATCGCTCTTGGCGACGGATATGTTCACTTTGCCATAGACAGACCCATCCAGCGGCCCAGCGGCAAAACTGGAAGTCGCTACGGCGGTCAGCAGGGCGGAAGCGGTGAGGTTGGCTTTCTTCATGGATGATTCTCCGTGCATGTTTTATCTGAGTAGGGATCGAATTCAGGCGTATTCTGTCTCTCTAATATGACGAAATTATGACAGTGCCGGTGCCAGCGTGGAAATAAGATAATTTTCTCCAGGAGTCGCCGCAGATTGGGTATGAAGATTTTGTCATTGATTGTCATGAATCTGTCACATTGCGCTTTTATCATCCCCGGCATTGAGTGAACTTCACCTTTTTTAGACCTATTACTTACTGTGGAGCATTAATAGAAATGCAGAAAATTATTCAGAATTTTTTCCTGGTTTTGTGTGCCACCTGTTTTCTGGCCCCAATGGCCCAGGCGCGCGATAGTCTCGAAATCGTTGGCTCATCAACCGTGTATCCGTTTGCCACTGTCGTGGCAGAGCGTTACGGCAGGGCCAGTGGATTGGCCACCCCAAAAATTGAATCAACCGGTTCAGGGGGTGGTATGAAGCTGTTTTGTTCAGGCCTGGGCACGAGCTTTCCGGATATCACCAACTCCTCCAGACGGATGAAGCGCTCTGAGTGGGATAATTGTCAGGCCAACGGTGTGACCGAGATTATTGAGGTGCTTATTGGGTTCGACGGTATTGTGCTGGCAAATGCAGCTAGTACGAAACCGCTTAATCTGACTCGCCGTGAAGTGTTTCTAGCCCTGGCCGCCCAGGTCCCTGGAGAAGCAGAAGGGCAACTGATTGATAACCCCTACCAGAAGTGGAGCGATATCAATCCCGCGCTTCCCGGTACGCGTATCGAGGTCATGGGGCCACCTCCGACCTCAGGAACACGTGATGCATTCGCTGAACTTGCCCTGGAAGGCGGTTGTAAAGCTTTCCTCTGGATAGCTGCCCTCAAAAGTACGGATAAAAACCGATACAAGAACGTTTGTCATACGGTCCGGGAAGATGGCCACTACATTGAGTCCGGAGAGAACGACAATCTGATTGTCCAGAAACTTGAAGCTAACCCCGATTCCCTGGGTGTATTTGGCTTCAGTTTTCTCGATCAGAATGAAGACAAAGTGCAGGGCTCTCTCATAGAAGGTGTGACGCCGGATTTCGAGTCTATCGCCGACAAGTCATACCCCATTTCGCGTCCGCTGTACTTCTACATCAAAAAAGCACACGTTGGGGTTGTGCCCGGCATCGAAGGTTATTTGAAGGAGTTTGTCAGCGAAAAAGCCTGGGGGATGGATGGCTACCTGGCGGAAAAGGGCATGATTCCACTGGGTGATGAATTGCGTGTGCAATATGCTGAGTCAGTGTTGAAACTGATACCGATGAAGGGTGATGAGTCGCTCTGACGGCTGAAGAATACCTTCATGGAGCTCAACTCTACAGCGCTATCCATTCTGATTCTGGCCGCGGTCGCGTTTTATCTTGCCCGTGGCCGTTCTCTGACAGCGGCCCGCCAACTGGGTGGAATCCGCCATCTGCACTCATTGCCTGTCTATTATGGTATGCAGGCTGCACTGTGGTGCGGATTACCTGGGCTTATATTGTTGGGTGCCTGGTTTGCTTTCAGCGGCCCCCTGATTAATGGTTGGGTAATGGCTGGGGTGGCAGAACAATCCGCCACGCTGACCGGGTCCGGCTACAATCTGACGCTGGCGAAAATTACCAATGTGGCAGCGGGTGTACTCCCTGTCGATTCCGTCGATCCTGTGATTGCAGCGGCAGCCCAGAACATGCAATCCCTGCGTGAGCAGGGCAATAGTTTTGTCAGCTATGGCCTTGTGGCCCTGAGCCTGTTGGGCCTGCTGTGGGGATGGCAGCTTGTCTCTCCAGAGCACCGGGCTCGACATGGCGTAGAGAAAGTATTTCAGTTGTTGCTGCTCGGGTGTGCTTGCCTTGCCATTCTGACAACCCTTGGCATCGTTCTTTCCGTATTGTTTGAATCGATACAGTTTTTTGAAACAGTCCCTATCAGCGAATTTGTATTTGGGTCTAACTGGAGCCCGCAAACAGCCATTCGCGTGGATCAGGTTGGGTCTTCCGGTGCCTTCGGAGCCATTCCTCTCTTCACAGGTACGCTGTTGATTTCAGCGGTGGCCATGGTGGTGGCTGTTCCTATCGGGCTGATGTCCGCTATCTATTTGGCTGAGTATGCCGACCGACGGTTCCGTGACTATGCCAAACCCAGTCTGGAAATTCTGGCAGGGATACCCACCGTGGTTTACGGATTTTTTGCCGCCTTGACCGTGGCCCCCTTTGTTCGCGACGTCGGATCGTCCATAGGGCTATCCGTCAGCTCCGAGAGCGCGCTGGCCGCCGGCGGGGTAATGGGTATCATGATTATTCCTTTCATCTCCTCGCTAGCGGACGATGTGATCACGGCAGTGCCCCAGTCGCTCCGGGACGGTTCCCTCGCCATGGGTGCAACCCGCTCGGAGACAGTGCGCCGGGTGGTCATTCCAGCTGCGCTACCGGGAATCGTGGGTGGAGTGCTGCTGGCAGTATCCCGAGCCATTGGCGAGACCATGATAGTGGTCATGGCCGCGGGCCTTGCGGCCAGGCTTACCGCCAATCCGCTTGAGTCGGTTACCACCGTCACCGTCCAGATGGTGACGCTCCTGGTAGGCGATCAGGAATTTGACAGTCCCAAGACCCTTGCCGCTTTTGCACTGGGTCTGATGCTCTTCATCACGACGTTGATGTTGAATGTGGTGGCCCTCTATGTGGTCAAGAAATATCGGGAACAATATGAGTAACGCCAATAACTCACTGGAACGTGTACAAGCCTCGCTGGCTCGTCGCTATCGGGCCGAGCGTCGTTTTGTGTGGTATGGGCGATTGGCGGTGATGTTTGCACTGCTGTTTGTTGTCATCCTTTTTACCGATATTATCAGCAAGGGGGCGGGAGCCTTCCGTTTGACCTATGCGCGGCTTGATATCACTTTCGATCCGGCTTTGATCGGTGTCAATGACCTG
The DNA here is from genome assembly GCA_938074045.1 of uncultured Halieaceae bacterium. Classification (GTDB taxonomy): domain Bacteria; phylum Pseudomonadota; class Gammaproteobacteria; order Pseudomonadales; family Halieaceae; genus CALJGI01. Next base: position 225,026 of record CALJGI010000009.1, on the reverse strand, counting down.
AGTGACAGAGCTGTTGTGGCAGCAGGAGACTGGGACAGTCTGGTCAAGACAGCGGCCCGCGCACGATTTGATGGCGTGTCTGGACGAAAGGCAAAGCGCGAGTTGAATGCGTTATTCAGCTCCGGTGCCGGATACGATCTAAAGGATTTGCTGCTGGAAAACCCAGCCTGGCTGGGGCAGACCAAATCGCTCTGGTTGCTCGTTGATGACGATATCGATACCTACTTCAAATCCAGACTCGATGGGGAGGCTTACGCCGCCAGGGTAAGTGAGCGACAGATAGATTGGATTGATCAACTGGTAGAAGATGGGGATATGGAGTTGCGCTTCAATCAGACATTCTTCACCCGCGGCGACTCCAGGGAGCCCGAGCAAGCAGGTATCCGTGGCGCGTTGGTCGGTTCCCTTTTTACCCTGTTGGTCGCGTTTTGCCTCAGTTTCCCGATTGGTGTGGGCGCCGCGGTGTATTTGGAAGAGTTCGCTCCCAAGAGCCGTTGGACGGAGTTTATTGAGGTCAATATCAATAACCTCGCTGCGGTACCGTCGATTATTTTTGGCATGTTGGGCCTGGCTGTGTTTATCAACTTTTTCGGCGTACCGCGGTCTATCCCTCTACTCGGGGGAATGGTGCTGACCTTGATGACCCTGCCGACGATCATTATCACCAGTCGTGCGGCGATAAAGTCAGTACCGCCCTCCATAAGGGAGGCTGCTCTGGGAATGGGGGCATCGCGTCATCAGGTGGTATTGCATCATGTGTTGCCGCTGGCACTTCCCGGCATGCTTACCGGGGCGATTATAGGCATGGCGCAGGCTCTGGGAGAGACGGCGCCGCTGCTGATGATAGGCATGATCGCATTTATTGTCGACGTGCCTACGGGCATGATGGATACAGCTACTGTACTTCCGGTGCAAATATTTCTATGGTCAGACAGCCCGGAACGCGCTTTTGTAGAAAAAACATCGGCGGCTATTATGGTGCTGCTGGGATTTTTGATCGTTATGAATATGGCGGCGGTTCTCATCCGTAAACGTTTGGAGCGACGCTGGTAAAATGGCTAACAGTGAAATGATTGAATCTGTAAACAATGTGTCGGAAAGCGGTACTGAACGGCAGACGGTGGGGGCGAGCTTTTGTGACGATCCCAAGTTCTCGATTCGTAATGCCAGCGTTTTCTACGCCGAAAAACAGGCAATTTTTGATGTCAGTGTTGATATTGCGCGGCATGAAGTCATCGCCATGATCGGTCCGTCCGGCTGTGGAAAATCCACTTTTTTGCGCTCACTAAATCGTATGAATGACACCGTGGAAGACTGTCGAGTGGAGGGCGGCTTTCATCTCGATGGCCAGGATATCTACCAGGATAATATGGATGTAGTTGCCTTGAGAGCACAGGTGGGTATGGTGTTCCAGAAGCCCAACCCTTTTCCCAAATCTATATATGAGAATGTGGCATACGGTCCTCGTATACATGGTTTGGCGGACTCGCGCGTTGATCTGGATGAGATTGTAGAGGACAGTCTGCGTCGCGCCAGTCTATGGGATGAGGTAAAGGATCGCTTACATCAACCGGGTACAGGCCTCTCCGGTGGTCAGCAGCAGCGCCTCTGTATAGCGAGAACCATAGCGGTGAATCCGGAAGTTATCCTGATGGATGAACCCTGTTCCGCGCTCGATCCGATTGCTACCGCGCGCATTGAAGAGTTGATAGAAGAGCTCAGTCAGAATTTCACGATAGCGATTGTTACGCATTCCATGCAGCAGGCAGCGCGTGTGTCGTCCCGTACGGCATATTTCCATTTGGGAGAGCTGATCGAGGTGAATCCGACAGAGATGGTGTTTACAACGCCAGAACACGAACTTACAGAAGCCTATATAACCGGCCGCTTTGGCTGACCGGGAGAATCTTATGGACAATTTGTCTTTCGAAAATCACATCATGAAACAGTTTGATGAAGAACTGGAGGAAATTCGCACCCAGCTGATGGAGATGGGCGGGCTGGTCGAAGAGCAATTGCGTTTGGCCATCCGCGCGATCGAAGACGCTGACAGCGCGGTCGCGGAAACTGTCATCGCCCGTGAAAGCCAGGTGGATGACATGGAAATGAGCATCGATGAGCGGTGTACGCTGATTATTGCCAGAAGGCAGCCCGCCGCCAGTGATCTCCGTCTGATTGTCTCGGTTATGCGCGCGGTCAGTGATTTGGAACGCATTGGTGACGAGGCGCAGAAAGTTGCCAAGCTGGCGATTACGCTGACCGAGGAGGGCAAGTCACCCAGCGGTTATGTTGAGGTCCGTCATATCGGACAGCGTGTTCTGTTGATGTTGCATGCAGCGTTGGATGCATTTGCGCGATTTGATTCGGCAGCAGCACTGGAAACACTTAAGCAGGACGAACAAATTGATCTGGAATATAAATCGGCGGTTCGAGAGCTTGTTACCTATATGATGGAAGACCCGAGAAGTATTACCCGGGTTATCAACATTCTGTGGGTGATTCGTGCGCTAGAGCGGATCGGTGATCACACCAAGAATCTTTGTGAACAGATTGTTTTCGTCGTGCACGGGCGGGATATTCGACACGGGAACGAATAGCAATTGGTTCTTGTAAGCATGGGGCGCAGGCTTACTTTCCGGTAAACACAGGCGCCCGACGTTCCGTTCGCGCCGTGATGCTTTCCGAAAAATCAGCCGATTTGAACTGCTTGCCCAGCGCTTCGTTCTCTATATCCAGTGCCGCCGAGATTTCTGCAACCCGGGGCAGATTAACAGCACGTTTCATGGACCTTATTGAGGAGATGGCCCCCTGCGGCGGAATCAGTTTGCTCGCCTGGGCACGGGTAAAGGTCATCAGGTCATCATGCGCAACAACCTCGGCGCACAAGCCAAGTTGTAGCGCTTTCTCCGCCGTTATTCGCTCTGGGAAAAAAAGCAGCTCCTTTGCTTTGGATAGCCCCAGTACTCGGGGTAGCAGATAGGTTGAACCCAACTCGGCGGTGAGTCCCAATCTCGCGAAAGGGAATTCCAGCCAGGCATGCTCCGAGAGATAGATCTGATCTGCTCCAGCCAGTGGTAGCGTAATCCCGACCCCCATCGCCAGACCGTTGATGGCCGCAAAAATTGGTTTGTCGCACTGGAAGATCTTCAAGGTCAGCTTTTTCATCGCGAAATCATTGAAGTCGATCTGTTGCATGATCTCATCGGGAAGTGCTTTGTATGCATCAGGGTTGAAATAACCTCCGCTGCTGAATGCCTGTTTATCTTCATTCGCATCAGCATTCTCAGCACCTGTGATAATAAGTGCATGCGTCGAATTGTCATTCTCGAAGTAATCCAGGGCCCACCAGATCTCCAGTCCCGTCAGTGCGCTGATAGCGTTCTTTCGTTCCGGAGTATTGAGGGTCAGGGTTGCAATACTTTGGTCATCCACGGTGTAGTGAATGTCGCTGAACTGATCTATCTGCATCAATGGCTTCCTGCTTGGTCAAATCGAATTAGTAAAAAATAATTTGCGAAGTGTATTGCTACTGGGGCTCTTTGTCTCCCCAAACTATCCCGGTTTTTGATCCGGCCGTGCTGCCGTGAGAATGGGTACATAGCCAATCAAAAAACCGGCAAAAGCTCCCATCCAGAGCAACGCTGACACTCGCCACCAGAGCAGAGACAACTCGGGATAGATCAGTGGTAGGTAGCCGCGAACGACCCCGGCGAAACCCAGCAGAACGAATGTTCCCACCATCAGTGTGGTTGATTTCAGCGGCCTGCCGGTATGCCCCAGCGAAACCCTCGACATCATCGCCATAATCATACCTGCTATAGCGCCTATTCCAAGGGCGTGGACAAGAACACGAATACTTGAAGTATCCTGGGAGGTAGCAGCCATAAACAGCAGGCTAACGGGTATGAACAAATAGCTCAGATGCAGTGACCAGAGCAAAGGCTGTGAGCAGATACCAGAATGCCACCAACGTGCCATACGGATTAGATTCAAGATGCCAGTAGTCAGGAATGCCAGAGTCATCCAGTTGCCTGCTAGCTGAGAACCACCCAGTGTCTCCAGAACGCCAACGGCGAAGAGGGAACCAATAGCTGGATAGTCTATCCAGGGAGATATCGCCGGTTGTTCCAACTGTAAGCGGCGAGAGGTGAAGAAGGGAATCACACGGCCGCCCACCAGCGCAACCAGGGTGAGCATCAGCCAGAGCACACCGTAGTGAATATCGGTAGCATTTATGGCACCAGCGGCCTGTTGGTAGCTTGCCAGGTTCAGTAGGGCAAACATGGCAAGAATGGGTAGGAATACGTAGTTTCGGATTTGCCGGGCCGCCGGGACTCGCCGCGCCATCTCCCAGATGCATATTGCGATAAAGAGCGTGTCGGCCAGTGCGGCAATAGTCAGAGAAAGTGGCAGGTGCAGCAGTAAAGCCACTCTGGCCAACAGCCAGCACCCAAACAATATCTGGAGAGTGAGTCCCCTACTGGGTTGCTGCCCTGTCCAGGTCGCAACTGCGGTTAGCAGAAAACCGGCCACAACCGGCATGGCAAAACCGAACAACATCTCATGTGCATGCCACCACAATGGCGAATACTCAGCCTGCCAGCTGTACCAGCCCTCTATCCAGGCTAGCCAAAACAGCATGCTCACCAATGCCGTCGCAGCAGCACCAAGGAATCCGACACGGAACGCCATTTGCCATATTGGTTTCAACGCATATCCCCGCTTTTGTTTTGCAGACAGTCAAACAGGGCCATATTAACGCACCCGCCGATGTAACATACTTGATCTGCCTCATCGGTGTGTTTGAGTCCTATGGTGAATATACGAAGCTGCACCGTTGTGAGATTTAACGGATAATCCACTGGCAGGCAGATTGGTCTGACATTCAGGGAGAGAGCGATGATGATTCGGCGTGGAATGATGGGTTTGTCGGGCTTGCTGCTTTCAGCGTGTACCTCTCTACAACTGCAGTCACCAGATGTGTTGCTCGCGGGTCTCAAGATGTTGCCAGCGGATGGCATGTCTCCTCGTTTTGAAATATAGCTACGCGTGATAAACCCCAATGACAGACAGCTGGACGTCAAGGGTGGATCATTGCGCTTGTATTTGCAGGATACCCGGGTCGCCAGTGGTGTGATCAGCGACCCGGATCCGGCACCAGCCTTTGGAGAATCCGTGATGACCGCCCGGGCCTCTGGCGATCTGCTGGGCGGAATCAGCCTGGTTCGAAAATTGATGCAAGGTAACGCCGAGAAATTCGACTACCGAATAGATATTTCGCTACGACGGGAGGGTAGTCTTTTTCCACTTAAGACCAGTCGTCATGGCCAGTTCGATTTAAGGGGTGTTGCAAAACCAGATCAGAACACAATATCTCCCTGATCCAGAGTGCGGCTAAGAGCTGGCCTGGTGACTGTGTTGTGCGAGGGACGCCAGCTCTTCTGCCGTAAGTTGTCGACTTCCTCCAGGGTTTAACAATGGATCAAGTATCAGCGGTCCTACCGCAAGTCGATGAATAGACAGTACCTTGATGCCAAATTGACCAAACATACGCTTTATCTGGTGGTATCGACCTTCGGTCAAGTCAACTTCGGCTTCCAGTTCTCCCAGCATCCTCAGTCTGGCTGGGCGCGTTGTAATGCCCTCGTACTTGAAATATATGCCTGAACGGAAAGCGTCTATAGCATCGCGAGAGGGAGCTTTGTCCAGTGTCACATGATAGTGCTTGGGCAGGTGTGAGGCGGGTAGCGAAAGTCGTCGTGACCACTGTCCGTCGTTGGTGAGCAGCATTAGACCGGTGCTGTTGAAGTCCAATCGTCCCACAATATGCAACTGATCCTTCCAGGGCTGAGTGAGCAGGTCGATAACGGTGCTGTGCTTGTTGTCCACGGTGGCGCTGACCACACCAGCGGGTTTGTTGAGCATCAGGTATCTGGCAGTCACTGATGACACTGTCATGCCATCCCACTTCACCACGCTGAACCTGTTTATTCGTTGGCTGATATCGCGTGCAGTAATCCCGTTAACCTGAACGCGGCCCTGTGCCAACAGGCGTCGAGCATCACTGCGCTTTATATCAAACTGCTTGCTGAGATGACGATCCAGGCGTGGCACTGACTGCTCCTGCGTGTTGAGTGACCAGTTTACTTGAGGTGTAACCTGGTAGATACGTTTGGTGTCCGAGTTGTTGGATCGGCGTAATGTCTGCCAATATGCTTGGTAGTTTAGGCTCTGCCCAAATAAGCCGTTATAATTGCGCGATGATACCTCTCTCTATTCTGGACTTAGCACCTGTGCCCGAGGGCAGTACGCCGGCGGATGCACTGCAAAACTCAAAAGACCTGATTCAGCACGCCGAGCAGTGGGGCTACCACCGCTACTGGGTGGCCGAGCACCACAATATGCAAGGCATTGCGAGCGCTGCGACGTCAATCGTGATTGCTCACCTGGCCAATGCAAGCTCGACCATTCGCGTGGGCGCGGGCGGCATTATGCTGCCCAACCATGCCCCATTACTTATTGCTGAGCAGTTCGGGACGCTGGCCACTCTCTACCCCGGTCGGATTGATCTGGGTCTTGGTCGAGCGCCGGGAACTGATCAGCGTACTTCACAAGCCTTGCGCAGGAACCTGAGCGGAAGTGTGGACGATTTCCCGCGCGATGTAGTTGAATTGCAGCACTATTTGAAACTGCCGCAGGAAGGGCAAGCTGTAGTAGCTACGCCTGGCGCGGGTACTGAGGTTCCGTTATGGATATTGGGCTCCAGTCTCTACGGAGCGGAACTCGCCGCCATGCTCGGATTGCCCTTTGCCTTCGCGTCGCATTTTGCTCCGGCCTACATGGACGCTGCTATGGATGTGTACCGAAAAAAATTCGAGCCCTCGGCACAGTTGGATCAACCTTACGTCATGCTCGGTTTTAATATTTTTGCTGCGGATACCGATGAAGAGGCGCATTTGCTGCAAACATCGATGATGCAATCCTTTGTGCGGTTGCGGCGTGGCGTGCCTGGTAAAATGCCACCACCGATACCTGACTTTCTCGCCACGCTTTCCACTGCTGAGCAGCAGATGCTGGCTGAGGTAGCGCGTTGCTCAGCGGTGGGCAATCCAGAAACTGTTGCGGCAGCTACTTCGTCATTTATCGCCGCGACGGAGGCCGATGAGCTGATGTTGGTATCCTCGATATACGACCATCAAAAACGCCTCCGGTCATTCGAGATTGCGGCTGGTATGCTGCAAGAAAGCGATTGATAAAAACACACTGGGCCAATATTCAATTATTCGCACATTCAGTGTGATGGCAGAAAGTATGCGTGTGCCAGGAAGGGAATAGAAATTCAAAAACTGAATGTATTGCGAATACTCTTGCTGATTAAGAAAGTCTAGTCACAACTGCGCTCACCGATTGGCTGAGATAATACTGATTCAAGCAGCAGCGGCTGATCAGTCATAATGCCATCCACGCCGAGATCTATCATGCGAAGCATTTGCGAGCACCCATTGATTGTCCAGACATGAATAGGCATGCCGATGGCGTGGGCGGCGTCTACGAGTGCTGCGGTTACAATGGGAATGGGCTCATCCCCCGGGATCTCATCTCCAATCTGACTGGCGTCCGGGGGTATTTGGGCAGCGATGTGCTCAGGAACGGGTGGAAACTCGCCGGTTCCCAGGAAAACGGTAAAGATCGCCAGCCCCTGCCCCAGTGGGAGACTGGTATAGATGCATGGCGCTTCCGCTTTGAAGGCGGCGTTAACGGTATCGTCAAAAGAGGCCACTATCAGATCAGTGGTGCGGCCGTAGCTGAGCAAGGTGTCAGCTATCTGTCGTTCGTAGCTTCCCAGACCGTCGTCCTCCTTCAACTCCACGTTGATCAGATGAGCTGAGAATCTGGCTAGAGCTTCCTCCAGTGTGGGTATTTGAAAGTCCTCCGCGCTATAACCAGGAGGTGGTGGTTTGTCACCGGTTGCAATACCCCGGAATACATACTCTCCCTCTGGCCGATCGCGGCGGGTGCCCTCTCCAGGAATAAACCAGTAGGCTGCATCCAGTGTTTTTATTTCTGCCAGGGTCATATCTACTATGCGACCGCTGCCATTAGTTGTGCGTGCTACACCTGCATTATCGTGCAGGATCACCAGACGATTATCGCTGGTCTGGAAGACATCCATCTCCAGTACGTCTGCGCCTGCGATGGCCGCCTCGGAATAGGCGTAGAGGGTGTTCTCGGGGAAATCGGTCACGCCGCCGCGGTGGGCAAAATTCAGGGGATCGGCACCGTTAACCAGCCAGGGATTGGGGTCGCTCACGAAAGGAACATCGCAGTTTGTGTCATCGTTGGCGATGGTGCCGGTGACGCTGGTTGCGGTGGCTACGACGTTACTGCTGGTAGTAAATGACAGTGTGAAAGTCTCACCCGGTTCTTCCTCGGCATCGCCAATCAACTCGACGTCTATATAGCCCTCTAAATCTCCCGCTGGAATAAACGCTTCTCCCGATGTGTTCAGGTAATCCTGGTCAGCCATCGCACTGAGAGCACTGGTCTCGTAGTCGATGGTGACAATCTGTGGTTGTGCTTCGGTGAGCGTCGCTCTAAAGCGCAGGGGTGTCAGCTCTCCAGGGTCACCCTCTGGAGTTGCCATAGGTGCGATGGTAAGAGAAGAGGGAGCGACTGTTAGGCTGGGAACATCAGAACTCTCTGAGCAACTGTGTAGCAATAACAAGGATGACATCAAAGGTATAAATATTATTGGATGTTTATTCAATGTCACTACAACGCAGATCAGGTGTATTCCGGAGCATACTACGGAAGAGAGGTGCTGAACCATCCCCTGAAGAGGACTAACTTTGTGAGAGTCTTTTGGCCTATACTTTCACCATACAATTTGTAAAAGAGAAAATTGGCGGCCGGTGCGGCCTTCAGCAAGGTCAAATTGACTCAATCGCCAGAAGCAATGCAAGAGGAAATCGCGCGGCTGCAGCAATTGCTCGCGGAAAGCCAGTCTGTGTCGCGCCTCAGGGAAGAACGCTATGGCGAGCTACTTGAGAATATGCCTCTCGGTGCTCAGGAGGAAGACTATTCTCCAGTCAAGAAGGCCATCGATAAACTCACCTCGGAAGGCATAGATGACTTCACGAAATACTTTGCGGAGAACTCTGATTTTCTGCGCGATCTGGTTAGTGAAGTCAAAATCGTCAGCGTTAATCAGACGCTGCTGGATCTTCATGGCGCCAAGTCTGAGCAAGAATTTATCGAAAACGAGAGCTTTGCCCATGACTGGTGGAATGACGAGTGGGTCGAATACTACATAGCAGAAATAAGCTCCTTCATTGCTGGCAAGTCATTCTTTCAGGTGGAACGCGCCGACACCCGAGTAGACGACAGTCCTTTTTTCTCTCGCAGCATCGCCTACCTTTGTGCAGGGTATGAACGGACGTGGGAACGGGTGATTACTCTTCATGAGGACATCACTCCACGTAAGGCGATGGAGCAAGAGCTCCGTCAATTGAATGCAGAACTGGAATCGCGCGTCGAGAGTCAAACCAGTGAATTGCTGGAGAGCGAGCAACATTTTCGTATGTTGATAGACTCCGCTCCCATCTCTATTCACCAGATTGACATTGATGGAAATCTTTTGTCCATGAATGAAGCTGGGCTGAACATGATGGAGCTGGACTCAGAATTGGAGATCATTGGGCAGCCCTATGTCAGGTGTGCCTCAAAAGAAGACAGGGATCGTATTACGCTGCTGCTGGAAGAAGCACTTTGTGGAAAATTTTTCGAGTTCGAATTTACCAGTGCAAGTGGCAGGGATTTTAGTAGCAACTTTGTCCCTATCTGCAATGCCGAGGGTAAGGTGCAGCGGCTGTTGGGTCTTAGCCAGGATATAACTGAGAGCAAACAAGCCCGGGAAAAGCTCAGCTATCAAGCCAGGTATGACGCACTCACGGGATTGGTGAATCGACAGCACTTTGAGTGGCATGCGGAAGTGTTGATAGCCAATAGATTGGAGGGTGCGGGAGAGCATGCCATTTGTTTTATGGACCTAGATCAATTCAAAGTCGTAAACGATACCTGTGGTCATTTCGCGGGGGATGAACTGCTGCGGCGGATCAGTGACGTATTACAAAAAACCGTACGTCGCAGCGATATCCTCGCAAGACTCGGTGGCGACGAATTCGCTGTATTGATGGAACAATGCTCCTTGCAGCAGGCGCAGCGTGCTGCTGAAGCGCTGCTCAAGCAAGTCGAAAATTTTCAATTTTCCTGGGAAGGACAATCTTTTCGCATCGGGATCAGCATTGGCCTGGTCGCAATAACCGAGACGACTGGCGATCTCACAGAGTTGTTGGTACAGGCTGATGCCGCCTGCTATATGGCGAAGGAACGTGGACGAAACAGAATTCACATATACCATCCTGAAGACACTGTGTTAGCGCAACGTCAGGGTGAGATGGAATGGGTGCCGCGCATTAACAGTGCTCTGGATGAGAACCGGTTTTTACTCTACGCACAGGCGATCGTGCCGCTGAATGGCAGTACAGACACACACTATGAGTTGTTGCTGAGAATGGTAGATGAAGATGGAACTGTGTTCCCGCCGGGAGCTTACCTGCCTGCAGCAGAACGCTACGACCTGGTCAACAAGCTGGATACCTGGGTACTGGAAAACGCCTTCGCCTTCATCAGCGAAAATTCAGAGGTCTTCGAGGGTATTCATTTTATTTCTTTTAACCTGTCAGGCCAGTCAATTGCCAGCGCCAGTATCTTGAACTCGATTGTAGAAAAATTGCAGAAATACAATATTGATGCTGCAAAGATCTGTTTTGAAATCACTGAAAATGCCGCTATTGCAAATCTGATCGCGGCAACAAAGTTCATGAACAGCTTGAAGGCGCTGGGCTGCCGCTTCGCTCTGGACGACGTCGGCGGCGGGCTGTCGTCTTTCGGCTACCTGAAAAACCTGCCCGTTGACTATCTTAAGATTGATGGGCAGTTTGTTAAAGACATGGTCGACAACCCCATTGATCACGAGATGGTTAAGTCCATTAATGATATTGGGCATGTGATGGGTATGAAGACCATCGCTGAATTTGTCGAGAACGCTGAAATATGGGAAAAATTGACTCAACTCGGCGTCGATTATGCTCAGGGATATGGAATTGGACGGCCGCGACCCCTTGCCGAACTTTTCGAGCCTGCTCCCGTATAGCATTTATGAAGCTGTTTCGAATAACACTTTGGATCTCAGGCGTGTTCGTTCTTCTTTTGTTGTTGGTGGTGGGGGGTTTCACCACCGGAATGGCACCCGAACAGCGCAACTGGCAGCCATCTATTGGACCTGCCCCCTCAATTTCTGCCAGGCCGCGATCCCCGTGCGGCGACAACTCAGCCCTGCGTAATCCCTATTTTGGCGACTTACACGTCCATACTGCGTATTCCTGGGATGGGTCAGGTCGCGGTATGAAAACCACACCGGAACAGGCATACCGATTTGCTCGAGGTGAGGCTATCGGGCTGCCGCCCTACGATGGTGATGGTGCCGGAATGCGTACCGTGCAGCTAGAGCGTCCCCTCGATTTTGCGGCGGTCACTGACCATGCTGAATCTATTGGTGAGGTGAATCTTTGTATAAGCCCTGAGTCGGCTGCTTATAACAGCGACGCGTGTCGGGTGTTTCGCGGGGAGGAAAGATATGGGCTGCTACCCAAGGGATTGTCTCCCATGGCTGCCATCAAAAGCAGCACGCGCGCAACAGAAATGTGTGGTGAGGATGGAGCGGTTTGTCGTAACGCCAGCCTGACAGCCTGGGAAATCATGCAGCAGGCTGCTGAGGACTGGTATGACCGCTCGGGCGATTGTAGCTTCACAACTTTTCATGGCTACGAATACACCTGGGCTCCCTGGGCCAATCGCGTTCATCGCAATGTGATTTTTCGCAATGAAGTAATTCCGGAGCTTCCGGTATCAAGTATCGAAGAATCGCAACCCGAAGGCCTTTGGCAGCGTCTAAAAGATCTGTGTCTGGAAACTTCCGGCGACTGCGATGTGTTGTCCATCCCACATAACCCCAACCACGCAAGCGGCAGAATGTTTCCTCTAGGCGACCCGTCAACGCCGGTTGAGGAGCGTCGCGCGCGGGCGGAGCTCGCAGCGCAGTTTGAACCGATCGTTGAAATGATGCAGATCAAGGGTGAATCTGAATGTCGCAATGGCTTATCAGGGGTTCTCGGCGCGGATGACGGATTTTGCGACCTCGAAAAATACACTCCCCTGGTAGATGCTGATGATTGTGCAGGAGACCTGGGTATCGGGAAATCACTGGGATATGGTTGCGTATCACGCCATGATTACGCGCGCTATGCCATAGCGGCGGGTATGGCCGAGGAACGAGAATTGGGTATCAATCCCTATCGTCTTGGATTTGTTGGAAGCACCGATACTCACAACGGCACACCGGGTGATGTAGAGGAATGGAATTGGGAGGGGAGCACTGGATTAAATGACGCAACGGCGGTGAAGCGCTTGAACACACAATTTCAGCGTAATCCCGGTGGGCTGATGGGCGTGTGGGCTGAGGAGAACTCCCGCGACGCACTGTTCGATGCTATGCGCCGTCGCGAAGTTTTTGCTACTTCTGGCCCCCGCATCACCATGCGATTTTTTGCCGGGTGGGAAGATTTTTCAGAAGACAACGAAACCAGCACCCCCTGGTGTGAGCGGCTTGATGCTGTTCAGTCGGGGTATGACACCGGGGTTCCAATGGGAGGGGAACTAAATGGACCCGGTCCAGACGCGCCTTATTTTGCGATAAACGCCTGGCGGGACCCGGGAACCCAGACAACCCCCGGCGGATTATTGGAACGGGTACAGGTGGTCAAGATGGTGGTAACAGACGACGGGGATTACCATCAGAGAATCTATGACGTCGGCGGGGGCAGCAATGGTGCCACGGTGGATCTAAATTCCTGCCGCCCCAAAGGGCAGGGTGCAGACCAATTGTGCAGCGTCTGGCAAGACCCGGAGTTCGATCAATCGCAGAGCGCGGCCTATTACGTGCGAGTTATAGAGAATCCATCCTGCCGCTGGAATACATGGACCTGTTTGGCGGTTCCTGAAAGTGAAAGACCCGCTGCCTGTAGTGATCCCAGCCTGGCCAGAACGACGCAGGAGAGGGCGTGGAGCTCACCCATATGGTATACGCCGTAACGTCCTGATGAATTGCCGGTGCGGAGATCGGTCAATAGCCCCGATCGAATTCAACCACATACTTGAGCTGTTCTCCCGCCCGATACCGACGTAGATTCTCCATGAAAATAGGGATTATCAGCGACGCATCACTAACGGCAGCGGTATGAGCGGTCACCCGCAGATTTTTGGTCGACCAAAGAGCGCTGTCACTCGGTAACGGTTCCTGTTTGAAAACGTCAAGCACTGCACCGGCCAATCTTCCCGCCTCCAGCGCCTGGATCAGAGCTGGCTCATCCAGGACATTGCCGCGACCGACATTGATGAACCAGGCGTGTTCCGGCAACCTGGACAGGGTGTGCTCATTGAGAAGGTCATGCGTATCCGGGGTTTCTGGCAAAACCGAGACCAGATAATCCAGCGGTGAGAGAAACTCGTCGATATTGCCGACAGGTATCACCTCAGTGAAACCAGAAACCGGAGTGCCACTGCGATTGAGCCCGCTGACGGACATGCCGAAGGTGGCTGCATTTCGAGCGATATGTTGGCCGATGGATCCCGTGCCCATGATGCCGATACGTTTGTGCTGTAAGGTGCCAGATGGCGTATCCAGCCACTCGCGTTTGCCTTGAGCACTTTCTCTATCAGTAATTTTCAGTTCGTGCGCAAGGATGTGGCCGATCACATATTCAGACATCTGTGCGCCGAAAACTTGCTTTACCCCTGTCAACGAATAATCACGGCGGGGAGCATCAATAAACGGCAACACGCCAGCCCAGGTAGACTGAACCCAGTTTACATTCGGCATATTCGACAATATGGGAGCGACCAAGTCCGGATCACCGAGCACAACCTGCTCTCCGGAGTATTGGCGCAGAGCATCCGCCGCCGTGGTGCAATAAGTGATAGTAAAATCTACATCATCTCGCTGCAGTAGCGCTCGGGCATAGTCTTCGGCTAGACCCGAGACGACCATACACTCAGACACAGTGCTCGTTCATCCCCGGGTGCGTTCATAAATGGGTAGCGGCGACATACTGGACAGGTGGCTCTCCAGCTCTTCCATAGAAAATGGCGCGCCGCTTTCACGTATGTCTTGTTCCTGTGGTGAATTCCACAACGCAATTCGTCTACCATTCATGGTCAGGCACTGTCCGTTCCAGTGTGCAGCGGCATCGGAGGCCAGCCAGACCAGGGCCAGGGCTACATCTTCTGACTCGCCAAACCCCAGTTCTTCCGCACTCTTGCCAATTCTGTCGATAATTGGCTGAGTCATCTCCGTGCGTGCTACAGGCCACATCGCGTTGCATCGGATGTTTTTACTGGCCAGTTCTTTAACGGCCGTGTAGGTGATTCCCATCATGCCGGCCTTGGCTGCAGCGTAGTTGGTTTGGCCAAAATTGCCAACCAGCCCCGATGCAGATGTAATCTGAATAACGTGGCCGCCAGTCTCCTGCGCAGCCATGGCGCGGCCGGCTTCCCGGGTGCAGAGAAACGGACCTCGCAAGTCGACGGCAACGACGTCATCGAATTCCTCTGCGCTCATCTTGAGCAGGGTTCTATCCCGCACGATGCCGGCATTGTTGACCATGACATCGATACCGCCGAACTTTTCCACACATGCGCGCACCAGATCGATACAGGTTGTTTCATCGGCTACTGAACCCAGTACGGGATGCACTTCCGCTCCTGTTTCTCGCACCTCTGCGACAGACGCAGCCAGCGCTTCGGGGTTGGTGCCATTGAGAATCAGAGATGCGCCCTCGCGGCCGCAGGCAATGGCAAACTGACGTCCAAGACTGCGACTGGAACCGGTGATCACAATCCGTTTTCCGAGTAGGCGTTCCATGCTTATTTCCTGTCTGATGCGTAAATAGAAGAATAGTCATCCAGCGCGGGGCAGGCAACCAGCTAGTATCACTACAATCCAGATAAAGAGTTGAAATTGATTTATCGAGGTCGTGGGTAATGCTGTTGCCGTGATGATGGAGCAACTGGAGGTAGCAAGCGAGTGCGGGCCCATCTCTGAACCTGGCATAGAGCTGCTGGGCTTCGGCAGCTGAGCGAGTTTTATGGCCGCAGATCGGGCGTGGACGCTGATTCAGATCAGTTTAGGCTACATGCTGATTTTCAGTCTCTTCTTTGGCAGTGGGTTGGGCCAGGTTTCCCAGAGTAGACAGGCTGACATCGCGCTGCTTACGGCGTCGTTCCACCAAATATTCCTGTTGTAGAGAATCGGTATTCGCAGCCCGTCGTTCAGTGTAGGGAGCGAATACTGACTGGTCCGAGTCGGGTTTACTGAACAGTTTGCTGATTCTGGCGAAAAACATTGTCATGACTCCTGTGATTGATGGTTAACACCATAACCGCCCAGGAGAGCTGTGTTCAAAGCCCGTTCCGTGAGCTTATTCACAGTTTTCGCAATAATTGGTCGAATTCAGGCAAATTTACTGTGAATCGCGTCTCTGGACGCTGAAATGCTCCCACTGAGGGCGAGCACGCTCAAAAACCACCTGTGATGTGGGGTGAGGATGATTGGCGATAACATGGCCACTCTCCAGCTTGTACCAGCTCTTGCAACTTCCCGCCCATACGGTCTTCTGCAGATCGGCCTGAATAGCTTTGTTGTAGGCCTGTTGGGCTTCCAGTGTGGGCTCGATCAGGAGTGAATCCTGTGCTTTGCGTATGACCTGAATTACGTACCCGGCAGCAGACTCGAGATGGACGATGAATGAGCCGAAAAATCCGGCGTTCGGTCCTGACATCAGGTAGAGATTTGGGAACCCGTGCGCCATCATGGTCCTGTAGGCCTCGGGCTTTTCCCGCCACAATTCTCCCAATACCATGCCATTCCTTCCGGCGATTTCGAAGGGCAGAGATGCGACCCGGTAGCCGGTGGCCATGATGATGACATCGTAGTCACGATTACTGCCGTCCCGGCTTACGATGCCACTGGGGCTAAGTCTGTCTATTCCACCAGTTATGACACCGACATTAGCGCGGTTCAGACTGGGGTAAAAATGCTGTGTCACCAGGGGTCGCTTGCAACCAAATTCGTAGTCAGGAATCAGTTTTTGCACCAGTTCCTTATCTTGCACAGTAGTGCGGATATAGTCTTTGAGTTGCTCTTCGACATCAGTCCGACGCGTCGAATCCAGAGGGAAAACCGCACGGAATCCCAGCTCCGTGAAAGCGTGGGTGCTCAGCCGTTTAAGCTTGTAAGCCAGGGGTACGTATTCGTACACCAACTGTCGTGCCTTGGAAAGCTCCCCGTTGTTCTGTGGAGACACCCAGTTGGGCGTTCGTTGATACATATCTACCTGGGCGGCGATTTTCGCTATTTCAGGGATAATCTGCACCGCGCTGGCACCGCTGCCGATAACGGCAATCCGCTTGTCACTCAGGTCGACGTTATCAGGCCAGCGGGCCGAGTGAAAACTGGTGCCCTGGAAATCCTCCGCCCCCGCGAACTCTGGCGTATTGGGCACATGCAGACCGCCAGTGGCCATAACGAGATGGTGGCTCTCCACAATTTGATCGCCCAGTGATATCTGCCATACACCAGTGTCTTCATCGAAATGTGTGTGCTGCACCCAGGTATTGAATTGAATGAAAGGACGCACACCCACTTCATCTGCCAGGCGGATACTGTATTCCAGTAGTTCGCGGCGGGGAGCCCAAAGTTTTGACCAGTTTGGATTGGGGAAGTATGAGAGGCTGTAAAGGGCCGACTGTACGTCCACATGTAGTCCGGGATATCGATTGTGCCACCAGGTCCCGCCCACTTCAGGGGCACCCTCGTAAATCCGAAAATTTGTGATCCCGGCATCCAGCAACTCTTTTCCCATGGTGATTCCACCAAAACCAGCACCGACGATCACGACGTTAAGAGGCTCACCTTCAATTGTGCTGGGTGTGGTGGAGGTCAGACGTGGCATACCCAGTGGTAGCGCCAGAAATAAGATATAACTGAATAGCAATGCCCCTGACTTCCATCGAGGGTTTTGCAGTTGCGAAAAGCTCAGCCGGAACAAAATGACGCTGCCGCTCACCCAGATTAGCTGTGATATGCCATAGAGATTGGGTAGTGGATTTAGCATCAGAAAAAATGTGCAGCCGGATAACAACAATAACAGTGGTTGAGGCAGGGTATCGGGCATACGGGAGCGCAGAATCCTCAATGCCACGTAGGCGACTAATGAACCTGTCAGGGCGTACAGTGGATGTATGGAATGTACCAAGTACCAGTACGCGATCAGAAAACTGTGAAATGCTAAATTCGCTAAAAGGTGCAGAAGTGGCGCAATGCGAGTCATGAAAGCTTGCAACTGGAAAATTGATAGTTGGCAAACTAACGCTTTGAGTGACTTGAAATCAAATTATTCCCAAATTAATTGCCTCAATGGGCCGTGGCTTCTCCTGTGCAGAGGATGACTTGTCAGCATTGAAAAATTCAGTCACGCTGCAAGGAGCAGAACAGCAATACAGTCGAAGCGCCGCATATTGTCATTCTTAATTCGTACAATTTCGTACTTTTGCACGCCAATTGACATGGGAGAAGACTAACACTGTGACCACCAAGCTGACTGAAGCGCCAGATCCATCTGCCGGTACATTCCTTGATTTTCCTCTAGCGCTGGATCTCGACGAACTTAACGCCGATATTGCAATTCTCGGGATTCCATTTGGCATGCCCTATTCGGCTGCGTCTATGGCCAATGATCAGAGTCGAGCCCCGGATGCCCTTAGGGGGCTGTCGAGTGCGGAAGATGTGGCTTACACCCTCGATCATTTTGACTGGGATCTTAATGGACACCTGTTTGATGGGCGAGATATTCGGGTTGTGGATTGTGGCAATGTAAGCGCGGATTCAGCCCATCACAAAGAGCACTATCGACGCGCCGAGTTGGCTGCGCGCAAGATCTTTGCCAGTGGTGCAACATTGATCACCCTGGGTGGAGATCACGGTGTGCCCATTCCGGTTATGCGGGCCCTGAGTGAATTTGACAAGGTTTTTACACTGGTGCAAATCGATGCGCACCTGGACTGGCGGGACGAGGTGAACGGTGAAACGGAGGGTTATTCGAGCCCCATCAGGCGCGCCTCCGAAATGCCCTGGATCGACAAAATTGTGCAGATAGGTCTGCGGGGAATCGGCAGCGCTCGGGCAGGGGAGGTTGCGGACGCGCGTGCCTATGGTGCGGACCTGATTTCCGCTTATGAGATGCATGACATCGGCATGGACGCGGTTCTCGATAGAATTCCGGACGGGGGGCCTTATTATCTGACCATCGATGCAGACGGTATCGACCCGACGATTATGCCGGCGGTCATGGCGCAGACCCCCGGAGGATTAAACTGGGTGCAAATCCACCGGCTGATTCATGGCCTTGTGGCGAAAGGTCCCGTTGTCGGTATGGATCTTGTTGAAATCGCGCCGATGAACGATGTTGGTAATATCACCCTGATACATGCAGAGCGTCTGATTTGTAATTTTATGGGTGCCTGTGTGCGAGCCGGTGAGCCTGAATGAAAACCACTAGGGAGAGCATGCGTCGTTGGGTCGTCATGGCGGTGTTAAGTTTTTCTGGCGGCATCATATTTCTGCTGCCCTTTCTGCAAGAGGTGTACTACATACCGCTGTCGGAGGCGCTATCCCTCAACAACACCCAGGTTGGCTCTCTGATGAGTGCCTTCGGTGTAACCGCCATGCTTTCCTACGCCCCAGGCGGTTGGCTGGCTGACCGCGTTTCCCCGCGCAAGCTGTTAACGTCTTCACTGCTGTTGACCGGTTTGATGGGCTTGTACTTTGCCACGTTTCCCAGCTATACCATCTCTCTTGCTATTCACGGCGTCTGGGGGGTAACGGTAACGCTGTTGTTCTGGGGGGCAATGATTCGTGTGACGCGCAATTGGGCACCCTCCAGTGACCAGGGCAAGGCATTTGGCATTCTTGAGGCGGGTCGTGGATTTGGTGAGGTGCTCACGTCAATGGCACTGCTGGCGATATTCGGGGTGCTGGGCAGTAATGCATTTGCGCTGTCGACAGTCATCATTGTGACTTCTGTATTGATCCTGGTGCTGGGTGTGTTGGCGTGGATGACGATTGAAGATGACTCGGGTGGCGATATCGATACTAGGAGCCAACCGAAGGTTGGCGCATCAGAAATTTTGTCGGTACTCCGCATGCCTACGGTCTGGCTGATCGCCATCATTATTCTCGCAGGCTACTGTGCCTACTGGGGAACGTTTCGTATTACCTCCTATTCAACCGACATCTTTGCGCTGACAGTCACAATGGCGGGAGTGATCAGCGTTGGAAAAATGTGGACCAAGCCCATTGCTGCCCTTATCGCTGGATTTGTCTCTGACAAACTGGGCATAGCTAACTCCGTGGCTTTTTTATTCGTAGTACTCATTGCGAGCTTCTCATTGTTTGCCCTACTGCCGGGAACGCCTGCACTGCTTCCCGTCATGATTGTGAATGTCGCGGTTGTTTCCCTGGCGGTTTTTGCGATGCGGGGTATTTACTTCGCGCTGCTAGAAGAAGGTGGCATTCCGATGGCCGTTACCGGCACCGCGGCCGGCGTGATATCGGTTATTGGTTATACACCGGATATCTTTATGCCGTTGCTGGGTGGGATGTTGATAGACAGCTTCCCTGGAGCGGAGGGGTACCGCTACTTTTTCTTTTCAGTGGCCGGAATCTGCGTCATGGGACTGGCGGCGACGCTTATTTTATCCAAACGGGTGGCCTCTAACGCTGCGGCTAATTGACAGAGGTGGTTACTGCCAGATGTTGGGTGGTCAAGTGCTCTACTGCTTACACGACTTTGATCGAAACTATTGCCTTGAATCTGTCTCGGTAGTTCGTCTGGCTCTATCCAGATGGTCACACATCTGTTCCGCACCCAGCAAAATACGACTGCTGTGCCGATGCATCAGATCGGGGTGTATAAAAAAAAGATTGTTGTTTTTGGCCGCCTGCAGGCCGGGCCAGTCGTGCCAGTCGTCCAACCATTCCGGCCTCGCTCCACCCATGCCGGCAGCAACTATTGCGGTGGGATTGCGGTCAATGACTGATTCGATGTTTATTTTGGGCGCCAGAGTCAGCGCATCGGCAAATACATTGACGCCCCCGCACAGCCGAATGACATCACTGATCAGGTGATCATCGTTAAGCGTTTGCAAGGGTTCGTTCCAGATCTGGTAGAACACACCTACCCTGGTCTGTTTTTCATTTTTACTTCGAAGGCTTGCCAGGGATTCTGTAAACCTCCTTGCTTCGCGAATTGCTTCGCTGGTGTTCCCGGTCAAGCGGCCCATGTTGATCAGAGCCTGGGCGATATCCTCCAATTTTCTTGGTTCTGAAATGTAGACCGGATATCCCAGGGACTCGAGGCGGGCTACTGCCTGATCGTCAGTCCCACTCTGCCAGGCGATGACCAGATCGGGGTTTAGACCAATGATAGTTTCCAGGCTGAATGCACTGTGTGATCCCACGCGAGGAATCAGCTTTGCTTCCTCGGGAAAGTCACTGTAGCTCACGGCGCCTACAATAAGCTGACCGGCCCCGACGGCATAGAGGTTTTCAACCACATGAGGTGCCAGCGCCACGATTCGCTGCGCTGGCTCTGTCAGAACAACTGATCTGCCAACATCATCAACTAACGATATTTGTGCATGACTGATTGATACGCTCAGGCTGAATAGCGCAGCTAAAACAGCACAGACCAGATCGTGCCGTCGAACAAGTTTATTCACAGTGCGGGCTCCAAGTTAACCGACTACTACCGGCAGACCGGTAACGGGGTGCGGCAGGATGTGCACAGAGGCGCCAAAGACCTCTTCAATACACTGACTTGTCAATACTTTGTCCGGAGACCCACTGGCAACTACCCTGCCATCTTTCAGCATCAGGATGTCGTCAGCGACGCTGGCAGCCAGATTGAAGTCGTGTAGTACCAGCAGAACGCCATAGTTATGCTGGGCTCGTTGTCGCACGACATTGAGTACCTGATGTTGATGAGCAAGATCAAGTGCCGCCGTAGGTTCGTCGAGCAAGAGGTAGCGTGAATTGTCGATGTCGTCATTCCACAGTTGTGCCAGTATGCGCGCCAGCTGTATGCGTTGCTTTTCTCCGCCGGATAACTGCGGATACAGTCGCTCGCTCAAATGCAGGCAATCCATCTGCGCCAGGGCTTCACGAGAGACCTGCTTGTCGACCAGCCGTCCCGTTGCGTGTGGGGTGCGCCCAAGTTGCACGACTTCCTCCGCCGTATAGGGAAAGTTGAGTAACGACAATTGGGGCAGCATAGCCATGATTCTTGCCCTGTGACGTGACTCCCATTCCTGCAGTGGCTCGCCGTTCAACTGGACAGAACCGGCATCCGGGGTGATATCACCCATGGCGACGTTCATTAGCGTTGATTTGCCTGCGCCATTGGGGCCCAGCACGGCCACCACACGCCCGGGTTCTACCTCGATAGACACATCTTCGAGCAATGTGTTTTCGGATCTTACGACGTCGATTCCCGACAATTGCAACGTCATTTGCTTACCTCATCCCGTATTCATGTCGCTGTCGCAACAGCGATATAAAGAACGGTGTGCCGAGCACCGCGGTCACCACCCCGATGGGTAATTCAGTAGGAGCAATAATGGTGCGGGCAAATGCGTCGGCGATCAGCAGCAGCACCGCACCTGCTAATGCGGAAGCTGGAATCAGGCTGCGGTGATCTGGCCCGATAAGCATTCTGACGATATGTGGCACTACCAGCCCGACGAAGGCAATCGTTCCTGCCAGGGCGACGGCTATGCCCACGCCAAATGCTACCAGAAGAATGAGTTCTCGTTTAAGAGACTGCACATTGAGGCCCAGGTGTCGCGCCTCTGATTCGCCCAGTAATAGTGCGTTCAGTGCAACGCTGTAGCGCGGCAGCAGGACCAGCAAAACTCCAATAGCCACGGCCGCAATACCCACGCGTTGCCAACTGGCGCCATCGAGACCGCCCATCCGCCAAAGGCTGATACGTCTCAGCATTTCGTTGTCAGATATAAATTCAAGTAGGCTGCTAACGGAGCCCGCCAACGCCGTGATGGCGATCCCCGCGAGCAACATGGTGGCGACGGAAGTGCCGGTAACCCCCGTGGCCAGCCTGTACACCAGCAGCGCGCTTATCGCACCGCCTGCGAAAGCGCCGGCGGCAACCGCCGTCAAGCCCAACAGTGTGTTACCCGCTGTGAAACCAGAACCCAATACTATGATGATACTCGCGCCCATCATGGCCCCTGAGGAAACTCCGATTAAAGATGGGTCAGCCAGAGGGTTTCTAAACAGTCCTTGCATAGCGGCGCCGCTGGCAGCCAGTCCTGCGCCCACCAGGGCAGCCAGAATGGCCCGGGGCAGACGAATATGTTGCACAATGGTGGCGTACTGACTCGCTTTGGCATCCCCCGCCGAATCACTGCTGGCGAACAGACTGTTCAGCAATAACAGTGGATCGATGGAGATGGGGCCGCTGCCCACCGCAAGCAGTAGACCCAGGATCAAAGCAACGCAGAGTCCGGCAATAAGCCCACTTGAATTCAGCCTTCGCGGCATAGGAGAGCCTCTGCTGCAGGCCATGCGGTCTTTAGCTCAGGGAATAACACATCGAGATTAAGGTGTTCTTCTATACAGTCTGCCAGTCGGTCAAATTGTCGCTCTCGCAATTGTGCTAAATCGGGGGAAGATTCGGTGGTGACGCCGCACCACTTGAGGATGGAGTAGCACGCCTCAGGAGCGTCAAACAGTCCGTGAAGATAAGTGCCCATAATCTGATTGTCAGCACTGATTACACCATCCACTCGGCCGTCATCAAGATTTACAGCGGGACGTCTGAGGGCAGAGCCGGTGCTGGCCCCGCAGTGAATTTCGTAGCCACGAACAGGAGCGTGATCGCTGAAGGACAAATTTCCGGCAACCCGCTCCAGTTTTTTGCCAGCTGTCAGTGTTGTGGTCATATCAATCAAACCTAATCCAGCACACCGTCCCGCCTCCGCTTCGATTCCTCCCGGGTCGTCAATCCACTGGCCCAGCATCTGGTAACCGCCGCAGATACCCAAAAGTTTTCCGCCGTAGCGGAGGTGTTTCTTTATGGCGATATCCCAATCATTGCGGCGCAACCACTCGCAGTCACCACGGACGTTTTTGCTGCCCGGGATAATGATGAGATCCACACTAGGTATTGCCTGATCGGGACCAATGTACTGCAGGTCGACTTGCGGATGCGCGCGCAGGATGTCGAAATCAGTGTGATTACTGATGCGGGATAGAACCGGAACTGCCACTTTAAGAATGGGCTTCTCTGTGGACAGGGTCTGTTCTACGGAGATGGCGTCCTCGGCATCGAGATAGAATCCCTGCAAGTAAGGGAGGACACCGATCACCGGTTTCCCGGTTTTCTTTTCAAGCCAATCCAGACCAGGCTGCAGTAGGGCGATGTCGCCCCGGAACCGATTAATAACGAAACCACGTATCCTGGCCTGCTCTGAAGGTGCCAAGAGATCGAGCGTGCCGACAAGATGTGCGAAAACACCACCACGGTCTATATCCGCAACAATGACGACGGGGCAGTCAACCGCCTCCGCAAAACCCATGTTGGCAATATCGTTTTCGCGCAGATTGATTTCCGCGGGGCTGCCGGCACCTTCTACCAACACGGCCTGATAGGTATCACTCAAACGGGTATAAGAACTCAGTACTGCGTCCATCGCCACTTTTTTGTAGTCGTGGTAGGCGTCCGCTTCCATATTGCTGAGCGCGTGCCCGTGAATGATGACCTGGGCCCCCGTATCACTGCTCGGTTTTAACAGAATAGGGTTCATATCGGTGTGAGGTTCAATGCCAGAGGCCATCGCCTGCACGGCCTGGGAGCGACCGATTTCTCCCCCGTCGATTGTGACCGCGCTGTTCAAGGCCATATTTTGAGGTTTGAAGGGAGTGACACGGATATCCAGACGAGCCAGTACCCGGCACAACCCCGCCACCAGAACGCTTTTTCCGGCGTCGGAGGTCGTGCCCTGAATCATCAGGGTGAGTTCAGCTTTAGAAGTCGACACCTTTTCGTGCCTTGATGCCAGCTTTGAAGGCGTGCTTGATGTCCTTGACCTCAGCAACTGTATCAGCCAGGTCCTGCAAAGCCTTGCCGCCGCCACGACCAGTCACAACCACACTTTGTTCAACCGGACGATCAGCCAACGCCTTCAAGATCATATCTTCGTCGAGATATTTGTAGGCAATCATGTAGGTCAGCTCATCTAACACCACTAGATGGTAACTATCATCTTTCAGCATGGGCTCTACCACCGCCCAGGTGCGTTCCGCAGCCGCAATGTCCGCCTCCCGGTCCTGGGTATCCCAGGTAAACCCGGTACCCATTTGATAGAAGTCCACTTGTGGACACTGCTCTTTCAGGTATATCTCTTCACCGGAAAGCTGCGCGCCCTTGATGAATTGCACGACGCCAACCTTGTAGCCGTACCCCAATGCGCGCATTACCATGCCGAAAGCGGAGCTTGATTTACCCTTGCCATTGCCGGTCAAAACAATGAGGACGCCGCGCTCAGAATCAGCTTCCTCGATACGCTGATCAACGTTGGATTTTTGCTTCTGCATGGATTTTTTGTGTTTTTCGTTCTTGCTGTCACTCATCGCAATTTATTCTCCTGTAAGCTTTGCTGCTGTTCAGAATTCGTATTTGACAGAGATGGAACCGTTAAGCCCGTAGGTTTCATAGCTTGCGGTAGAACTGGCGAGGTTGAGTGTATAGTCTTCATTAAACAGATTGTTGATTCTGCCGAAAACCTTGACGTTTTCTGAGACATCGTACGCGAGCCTGACATTCAGCAGGACGAAACCGTTAATGGATTGTCCGCTCCTGTCGTGGCGCCCATGTTCTCCTTGGATATTCACGCCAAAATATAGATCGCCAAAATCCCGACCCATATCCAACGCAGCAGACATCAGCACGCGATCGTCCAGAAACTCATTGGTCTCGCCATTGCGAGCGTCAGAATAATCCAGGTGACCGGATAGCACCCACTCCCCGACATTGGTTGTCGCCTCCAACTCTATCCCTTCGATTTCAGCCACATCCACGTTGGTCACAGTGCCAGTATTACCCACACCGCTGATAACGATCTGGTTCTCGATATCGGTTTGATAGGCCGAGACGCGCCAGCTGATGGCATTGGACACACCCTTGAGGCTGACTTCCCAGGATTCAGATTCCTGTGGTTTGGTGTCTGGATTGCCCCACTGAGGGAAGTACAGGTCGTTAAAAGTGGGTGCTTGAAAGGCGGTTCCGTAACTTACTGACAAAGCGATTGTGTCGGTCAAAGCAGTACCTACACTGAGACTGCCGTTAATATCGTCACCGTAATCTTCATTGTCGTCGTAGCGTAAATTTGCGATAGCGCTGAAACCGTCACCGGTGTATTGATACTGCAGGAACGCAGCGGAATTAGAACGCTCGTCCAATGCATAGCTTTCAACAGGCGTGCCATCCCAGCCGTCGTGATCCGTCGTGCCGACCACCTCATCGTTAATGTAGTCGAAGCCGGCACTCAAGATATCACCACTGCTTAGGGACAAGTCTGCCTGTATGCCGCCACTGGTGCGCTCGGTTGCAATGTCTGATGTAAATGCCGGTGTAACGGAGTTGTCTTCGAAGAAGCTGGCATCAAAGGTCAGAGTCAGGCTTTCGGAGGCGAGATAGGTCAGCTTGCCAGAGAAATTTTCGATAAAGCTATCAGAATAGCGGCCCTCGTCGATGCCGAACAAATTATCAAAATCCACGGTTTTACTGGATTTCAGATATCCCAGTTGTGCGGTCAAACGATCCGTCAGAACCAGATTGGCCGCCAGACTGCCGGAGGTTTCTTCGAATTCATCGTCGTCTCCATTGCCATCCACCTTGGAATCGGTGCGGTCAAACCCATCCTGGCTCTCGTAGTTGATATTGGCTGCAAAGGTGTGGTCACCAACTCCACCATGCAGGCTTATACCTATTTGCTGGCTGTCATAGCTGCCAATCGAGGCTTCGACGGTCCCGCCAAATGTTTCACTACCGCGTTTGGTAAATACCTGGATCACGCCTCCCATGGCATCTGCGCCATAAATGCCGGACAAGGGCCCTTTTACAATCTCTATGCGCTCAACGCTGGTCAATGGAATTGAAGATAGGGCAGTAGCACCGGTTGTCGCACTGGCGGTGCGCACGCCGTCAATAAGAATGACTACCTGCGACATTGAGGTTCCACGGACAAACACGCTGCTTAGTGAACCCCGGCCCCCACTGTCTCTGAAATCCACACCGCTGACTTGTCCCAGCAAGGAGGGTAGATCTGTAGCCTGGGCGCGGGCAATGGCGCTCTGGTCAAGAACATGACCCGTGGCTAGCAGGTCGCTGAGGGGAACTGGCGTGCGTGTCCCCGTGACAATCATTTCTTCGAGTGTTTTATCTGTGGCGCTGGCTGACATTGTCATAAATGCCAGGAGAGCAGGGGCTACTAACTTACTGGAGGTATTCATTATTAGTTCCTCAGGTGCCTGAAATAGTCAGCAATTGAGGGAGGGTTCATGGGTGCTAATCAAAAAAACTTAGACAGCCATCGATGGAGCCCTCCGCTACATCGTCGCATTGATGGATTCGAAGGCCGGTTCCGGGCTAATAAAAGTTCTAAAAAATGAACTCTTTATACCGTTGCGGGGGCAGCGGTGGATTTGCGCAAGCACATACCACACTTCCCGTTTAACCTGGCCGATAAGTCATATCCGGCCCAGGCACCTCCAAACTGGCCGGAACTGTACTGCTACACGCTATTGGGTGTCAATGTGTGTCGTGGATTACGATAATTCTTGCCGGTTTCGAACAGTCCCTTATGCCGCAATTCGGGTGTTCATTCTGTATGGTTTGGTCGGTCTCCTCTTGAATGCGTATTCAAGATAGACTGTTCAGCGAGCCATACAACAATAAAGGGAAGGTTTCATGCTGGATACAATCATAAAAGACGCCGTCGTTGTTGACGGGACAGGTGCAGATGCCTTTAACGGAGATATCGGCTTGATGGATGGCGTGATCGTTGAAATTGGCAATGTCTCGACCTCTGCTAAAGAGACAATCCACGCCAATGGCGCATATGCCACACCAGGTTGGGTTGATGTGCACACCCATTATGACGGTCAGGTCAGTTGGGACGACAAAATGGATCCCTCCGCCAGTCATGGCGTCACCAGTGTGGTCATGGGGAACTGTGGTGTGGGCTTTGCGCCGGCACCTCCCGGAGGCGAGCAACGGTTGATTGAGTTGATGGAGGGGGTAGAAGATATTCCCGGCACCGCTCTGTATGAAGGCATTGAGTGGGGCAGGTGGGAAACCTTTCCCGAGTATCTGGATTATATTGAGAGCAGGCAGTTTGCCCTGGATATTGGCACCCAGATTCCGCACAGCGCCGTGCGTAACTATGTCATGGGTGATCGAGCACTGACCCATGAGGATGCGACGGTTGAAGATCTGGCTGCCATGAGCAAAATTGTGGAAGAGGGACTTGTCGCAGGCGCACTGGGATTTTCTACTTCCAGAACAGTCGGACACCGCTCGGTACTGGGTGAACCTATTCCTGGCACCTTTGCCGAAAAATCCGAGTTACTTGCTATTGCCAACGCAATGAAGAAAGTCGGCAAAGGTGTTTTTCAGGCGGTACCCGCGGGTGTGGTCGGTGAGTTGGCGGGCCCGGAGCATTACACCACGGAACAAGAGGTCGAGCTTTTTGCAGAGCTCGCACGAGCCAGCGGCAGAAACTGTTCCTTCACCCTGGCGCAAAATGGTGATCGACCCGATCAGTGGCGCAACTGCCTGGATATCGTCGAGCGTGCAAACGAGGAGGGTCTGGTGCTGCGCCCGCAAATAGCGACCCGGCCCATCGGCTTTGTCACCAGTCTCAAGTCCTATCATATGTTTATGCGTCGCAGGACGTATCTCAAGGTGGCGGAATTGCCCCATGAGGCGATGATGGCGGAATTGCGTCGGCCTGAGATCAAGAACGCAATACTGTCTGATGAGGATGTGGAACCCGACATGCCTGGAACAATGGCCAGCTTGTATCAGTTGTTGGGCATGACTGCATCCATGATGTTTCCCATTGAACTTCCCATAAACTACGAGCCAGAACTCTCACAGAATCTGGGGTCTCTGGCAGCCTTGGAAGGACGCGAGATCAATGAGTTTATGTATGATTTCCTGATCGGCGACGATGGCAATAATTTTGCGATACTGCTGGGTGCCAATTTTATCGAGGGTAACTTCGACGTCATCCATCAGATGATTACTCATCGCGATACTGTCATTGGGCTGAGTGATGCGGGTGCACACGTCAATCTTATTTTTGATGCTGTGGGACCCACTTATCAGCTGACGCACTGGGTCAGGGATAGAAGCCGGGGACCAAAATTGCCTATAGAACTGATAGTTCACAAGCAAACGGGAGCCAATGCCGAACTCTTTGGTATGCGTGATCGGGGAACACTCACAGTGGGCAAACGCGCGGATATCAATGTGTTTGATCTACAAAGGCTGGGGCTGGGGAAACTGGGTGTTCACAGGGATTTGCCCGCAGGTGGCAGTCGTATTTTGCAGTCCGCCCAGGGTTACTTGAACACCTTTGTTGCGGGTGTCAAAACCCGCGAAAACGACGAGGATACCGGGGCGCGCCCGGGTCGATTGATTCGCGCCTAGCGCAGCCCGCAGCTACCGTCAGTCGGTGCGGTAGTTGATCGTCAGGCCGTAGGTCAGCGGTGGTGCGTTGATGCCGGCATAACCGCTTAACACCGGTACGTCGAAGCCGACCACAAAATATTCCTCGTCCAGTACATTTCTGGCCCAGAGGGTTGCCTCCCACTTGCCATCATTGCTGGACACACCCGCCCGTATGTTGACCATATTGATAGCGTCTCTTTTCAGGGCTTCGTCCAGGTCCTGCGCCATGTACAGTTCGTCGATATAGTTGTATTCCAGCCGGGCAAACCAGCTCATATCTGTACCATCGAAATCATCAGCCAATTGCACAAAGTTACTGAATGTCCACTCCGGCGCATTGTCCAGTTCCCTGCCGGTCAGGTTCTGGACGCAATCGGGTAATACGAAAGCGCTGCCGCCTGTTACGGCAAAGAGCTGCGCAGTGGTGCACTCGCCGGTTTTGAAGTCTGAGTAGGTAGCGTCGTTGTAGCCTACAGCCATGCCCAGCGTCATCAACGCGTTGGGAAGATAGACCAGATCAAACTCCACGCCTTTACTCTCCAGCGACCCGGCGTTACGGACGGTAATATTGGCGCCATCAAAGCCCTGGGCCTGGAAATCGTCGTAATCGACGAAAAACAGGGTACCGTTAATTTGCAGTCGGCGATCCAGCCAGGTGCCTTTCCACCCCAGTTCATAGTTGCGCGACCGCTCTTCATCAAACTCACCGGGAACACCAACGGCGGTTCGTATCTGATTGAATCCACCGGACTTAAAGCCCTGGCTGAAACTGGCGTAGTACATCAAACCATCCCGGGGGAAATAGGTAAGACTGATTGACGGCGAAAAGTTGGAGGCATCGGCTTCTTCATCCAGCGTTGCATCCGGTCCGGCTATCGGTGGGGCATCCAATGGAAAGGCCGGCTCTGGTCGAGAAATCTGCGATCCTTCGCGTTCTTTTTTCTCATGGGTGACTCTGGCGCCCAGCGTTAGCTTCCATTTGTCGGTAAACGCCCAGTTAGCCTGACCGAACAGGGCGTAGCTGGTGGTTTCGTGGGTGTTGGTATCGAAGTTAATCGCACCATTGGGGAATAGCAGCCCAAAGGCAAACAGCCGCCCTGTCAGTGGTAAAAACCCATTCTCCCCTTCGGTTTTCATCTCGGAGTTAAAGTAGTAGGCGCCGATTTGATAGTCCCAGTTGTCGGTCACGGGGGAGGCCAGGCGAATTTCACTGGAGTATTGGTCGAGCTCGACGAAGGTGTGGTAGTGAATAGCGGGAAAATGTGAAAAGTCACCGTCGAAGGTGCTGTCCGACTCATAAAAGCGCCAGGCATTGATCATGGTCAGAACGTATTCGTTGTCCAGTTCTTTGTTCCATTCTCCGGCTACGCCACCCACCTTGGTTTTATTGACAAAGGGTGTATCGAGGAATATTTCCCGGTCAAAGGGGTCAGGCGCCGGTAACGTTGTCCCTGAATCAGCCGCCAATAGCGAGAAGGGCAGCCCCTGGGGAGATCCAGCGCCGGAATAATCGATAATGTCCGGTGCGCAGCAATCGCCCTCGTTGTTCGAGTAGTCCAGGCTGATGATTAAATCGCCCTGTTTATCCAGGTCGAACAGCGTGCGAGAGCGGATGCCCTGGCGGTCTGTGTCATTGATGCGTTTGCCGGTAAAGGTGTTATCGTCAAAGCCATCATTGGTGGCTGAGTAACCTGATATACGCGTCGCGTGACCGCTATCGCCCAGCGGTATGTTAATCATACCTCTCAGTTCCTGAGCGCCTTCATTACCCAGCACGAACTCGAGACTCGCCTCAAACTCTTCATGGGGTTGTTTGGACAGTATGTTCAGAGCTCCCGCCGCTGTGTTCTTTCCGTACAGCGTGCCCTGGGGCCCGCGCAGCACCTCCACTCGTTGAATGTCAGCCAGGTCGGCAATACTCATGCCGGCACGTCCCTGGTACACGCCGTCGACAAATAGACCGACGCTGGGGTCGATACCGGCGTTGGTACCAATCGAACCGATGCCACGGATTCGAATCGAAGTTGAACGGGTATCGGTTACCGGGGTTATCTTCAAGCTAGGCGTGTATTGGTCCAGTTCTTTCAAGCTGGAGGTGCCGCTATTTTTGAAGAATTCGTCGGTGAACGCGGCTACTGAAATCGCGACATCCTGCAGGTTTTCTTCACGACGATTGGCGGTAACGATGACCTCTTCCAGCTGCAGCACTTCTTCTTGTGCGTAGCTTGTCAAGGCGACAAGGCCAGTGCTGGCCAGGGTAAAAAGTAGCGTGAATAGTGGCGCTGAGCTCTTCATAACTATTCCCCTCTGGGTATCAATCCGGGCTTGTCGATGAGCTAAGTCCGGCTGACCGGTTATTTTTATTGGTATGGGCTGCCTTAAAGCTAGCAGAAAAAGCACGGCAGTGCCTGCTTTCCGTGAGCAAAAACGGTCAAAGTTGCCGGTTTTGTAAATCCCGCCTACTATAGGGAGATATGGAAGTTGCAGACACTCAAATTCTGGAGAACCATTGCTATGAATGAAGCCGCGAATATAGAAGCACCCTTCTGGCTAAAAGATAATTTTGCACCGGTATTTGAGGAGCAAACAATCACTGATCTGAAAGTGACGGGTGAAATCCCCCGCGCTTTGAATGGTCGTTTACTGCGCAACGGCGCCAACCCTCAATCCGGGATGTCGGATCACTGGTTTCTGGGCAACGGCATGCTGCATGGCGTTGAGATTCGCGACGGCAAGGCCAATTGGTATCGCAACCGCTATGTGAAAACGCCTTTGTATCTGAAGCCTGACGCTAATGTACTCGATTCACTCGGTGATATGAGCATGTCGGCGGCGAACACCCACGTCGTTCACCACGCAGGAAAAATTATGGCGCTGGAGGAAGGGCACTGGCCTTTTGTCGTGGATGATAATCTGGAAACGGTCGGACCCAACAACTACGGCGAAAAGCTGCAAAGCCCCATGACGGCGCACCCGAAAACCTGTGCCAAAACCGGCGAGATGCTGGGATTTGGCTACGGCATGATGCCCCCCTATTTGTCCTACTATCGAATCTCAGCGGGAGGAGAATTGTTACAGGTTGAGGAGATAACGGTACCTGCAGCAACCATGATCCACGATTTTAATATCACAGAGAACTATGCAGTTTTCATGGATTTGCCTGCTTTGTGGAATCTTGAAGGCCTGGCGGAAACCGGCCTGCCCATCGTGTGGGATGAAAGCTACGGTGCCAGACTCGGCGTGATGCCCCGCAATGGGTCTGACAAAGATGTCACCTGGTATGAAATCAACCCCTGCTATGTGTTTCACCCCATGAATGCCTACGAGGAAGGCAATAAGATAGTCCTGACGGTCTGCCGTATGGACGACGCTATGAAACCAGGTTCTATGGCCCCTCCGATGCTGTATCGCTGGGTTATTGATCAGGACACGGGTAGCGTTTCTGAGACACAGTTGGATGATCGGTCAGTGGATTTCGTCAGAGTCTGCGACACTGTAGTCGGCCAGAAGAATCGATATGGGTATGGGGCTGCCTTTTCTAATCTGCCAGTCGCCCAGGGTTATATCAAGTATGACCTGGATGCTGATAGTTCCTCTTATCATGATCTCAATGGTGGAGAGGGCAGCGAACCTGTATTTGTTAAAGACCCGGACGGCTCGGCCGAAGATGATGGCTGGGTGCTGAGCTACGTATTCAGGCCTGAACTGGGCAGCAGTGAAATTGTGATTGTAGACTCCCGCGCCTTTGATCAGGAGCCGATTGCCCGCATACACATTCCGGCGCGAATACCTGCGGGTTTTCATGGCAACTGGGTACCCGACGGTTACTGAGTAACTTGGGGTCCTAACAAAAGGTCTTTGTTATGGGGGTTGGCAACTTTTCCACAAAATAATCCCATCGCAGGGGTGAAATCGCCTATGCTATGGCATCACGGCTGAACACGCTGAAGGGATTTTTCAATGGCAAAACCAAATTATTCGTACGAGAAGCGCCAGCGGGAGCTGGCCAAGAAAAAGAAGAAAGAAGAGAAACGCCAGCAAAAACTCCGAGCCAAGGAAGCGGCGGAGGGCACTCAGCCAGTATCAGACGACGGCGATGATTCGACGAATCCCAGTGGCGAACTGGCCGGCTAACTTCATGTCGTGTGAGCTGTAATTGGCTTTACCAAAAACTGCACTTCGATAAACTGCCCCATAAAACGGCCTCTCTGGTGGTGCCTCGATTAGTTACAGCTATATGCGTAGCTTTGCTATACACTACCGCTCAGGCTTTATTTCCACTCTGTAGTTCGGCCGCAATACGTCGTCGCTTACGTTTCAGCACCTTTCCAATCAGTGGGCTGAACAAAACACCTACCCTGTTGACTGAAAAGCAACATTCTTTTTTAACCTGCTCAAGATATGAGCAAGGACATGGCTATGCGTTTCTCGAAGAGAATATCCTCAAAACCGAGTTTTATACTGCTTTGTGCAGTGTTGACTCTTACAGCTTCCGGCAATTCGATGTCCAGTGACGCCTTGGAGATCCCTGACAATGCCGCTCGCAAAACATACGGACAAGGGTGGGATTGCAATCTGGGGTATCGCCGAGTCGATGAAGCCTGCAGCCGTATCGCTGTGCCAGCAAATGGTTATCCCACCGGCGCAAGTTACGGCAGTGGTTGGGCCTGTAATCGCGGTTATCTCGCTTCCCGTGACACCTGCGTTGCTATTAAAGTGCCGCCCCATGGATATCTGACGGGTAGTCCGATGGAACCGGGTTGGCAATGTGATCGGGGATACGAGGCGAGCAAAGGAGCATGTGTCGCCATCCACGTTCCGGAAAATGGGTATCTCGCTGACAGCACCTTTGGTGAAGCTTGGCAATGTGAGCGCGGTTTCCGTCAGGACCAGCGAAGGTGTGTGGCGATCAACGTGCCAGCGCATGGCTATTTGGTAGAAACCGGCTATGGCGTGGGATGGAAGTGCGAGCGCGGTTATCGTCAGGTTCAGGATCGCTGTGACGCCATTGACGTGCCTGAGCACGGTTACCTGGCGGATGTCTCCTACGGCATTGGCTGGAAATGTAATCGCGGATACCGCGTCTACGAAAACTCCTGCGAGCCAGTAGATGTCCCTGACAATGCCTACCTGAATACCAATGGCAATCGGTGGACCTGTGCTGCGAGTCACGTCAAGCTTGGCAATGCCTGCGAGTTGCGGCAAGTGCGAAATCGATAATTTTGGCAGGTTCATCCATTTGCACAGACAAACATTTGTGTTCTGAAAAAGGAAAACCAAGATGATACACGTGAAGCCGGTAAGTGAAGAAGAGTTAGAGTTAATGAAAATTTATGGGATCACTGAGGAACAAAAGCCGCAATATGTTTTTCAGGGATACAAGTATGATCGACATACTGATGCCATTAAGTTTGCCAAGAAAAATATGTCTGCTGAGTCGGAGACCAGCCCTTCATCGGCTGAGTAACTCAGCCAGAACCATAACGAATAGTTTGGTGGTGTCTGGCCCGATTATTTGAATGCGGTTGACGTCAATCTTTGCTTAAGACCGGCTGGTCTTGCCGCACTTTTACTGACAGACATTGTGGCGCGATTATTCACAGTGATAGTTATTGGCTCTTTCTCATCGCGATCATGTGATTTTTTGCCGCTGTGTTTGGCCCAAAGAGTTTGGGCCACAACATCCTTCTTGATCTGCGTGGAGGATGTTCGCGGGTCGTAGTGGATCTGTGTGATTCTGCTCCCCTCGGATCTTATGAAGCGTTCGACATCAAGGTTATGCTGGTTTTTCCCCCAGTCTTCCCCGATCACAAATATATCCACCTTCAATTCTCTGCAGGCCGATACATACTCAAGTTCGTGGTATGGACGAACAATGTCGACACATCTTAGCGCTTTAAGCATGTCCCGTCTTTGGTCCAGGGGAATGACAGGGAGGTTAGGTTTGTAGGATTTCACTACCTCATCAGATGCGACCCCGACGACTAGCGTATCACCCAGTGATTTACAATACTCCAGTAAGGCTATGTGTCCTACATGGAGTAAGTCGAAGGTACCTACGGTATATACGATCATGTGAAATTTACTCCTCAATTGTGTATATGTGCGGCGTATTGCGTACTGGATTGTTCATAGAATTTTCCAACCGTAAATGCCAGTAACTCCAACCGTGTAGGCAGCCAGGAGGAAGACATTGCGAGGATTGCCGGACAGTTTCGGTGTTTTGATCTGAGAGACGTTTAGAGTGGCCAGGCCCAGAGCGCAGAAATACAAAGCGGGTTTAAATACCCCTTCAGGAATCAGACCTTCAAAGAGAAAGATGAACACCAATGCGATACTGTTGTTATCCAGTGCCAGTCCGGTGTATCTGGCCGCGTCGGATAATCCATAAGTACTGAAGTAACTCAACCGGATGACGCCGGCTGAGAGTACTATAAAAGCAACAGGGAGAATGATTGGGTTGAATTTACCATAGCTCATTAATAAAACAGCTGGGGTGACGCCATAGCTGACGATATCTATTAGCAAGTCGAGTTGGCCGCCAAATACTTTGTCTGGGCCCGTCCGGCCACTCATTCTTCGAGCAACCAGGCCATCTGCCCAGTCGAATGCTACGGCCCAAATCATACCAATCATCGCTGCGTGATACTCCCCGATAATGCTGAAGTAGATTGCCAGTGTTGTGCACGCCAATCCCGCCAGCGAACATAAATTGGGTAAGTCTTTGACGTAGGAAATTATGGCGGGCTGTAATACCAGTGATTGATCTCTTACAAGGGGCATCGTGTTCCTTTGTGTGTTGGCTACGAACCGAAAATGCACCTGAATCACTGCGTAACAGGAAAAGTCACTATGTTTCATTTCCCCAAAAAGCAGTGTAATGCTGACAGTTGGGCAGCATTGATAGAATAGAAGAGCGCGTACAGCAGGTGCTGTTGTTCGACACTATTCGCTTGATTGCAAACAGCATCGCAATATGGAGGATAGAGGCAGATACGCCAGTAGGCTCAATAGAGGTCGGAACTCGCGCGAAGTGTACTCTCTATTCTGTTCCGCGTACAGGGTTGCAGAGAGTAAACCTGTTAATAAACGAGAATGAAGCAGTCAACGCTGAACCCCACCACTTCTTTATCGCTAATACCGGGTTTGGCACTCAATCCGACGTTCGCGAACCCGTATTAACCAAGCTGAAAGAGTCACCCCGAGTGCAACAATGGCGATTATCATAGTTGCCAGGGCATTGATATCGGGTTGTACGCCCAGCTTGACCTGGGAATAGATATATATCGGCAGCGTGTTTGCTCCTGGTCCTGTCACAAAGCTGGAAATGACCAGATCATCGAAGCTTAGAGTGAATGCCAAAAGCCACCCCGCGAGCATTGCCGGCGTCAGCAGTGGCAGAGTGATGTCCAACAATACACTTAATGGTCGTGCGCCAAGGTCCTGGGCTGCCTCTTCAAGACACTGGTCCTGCCCCGCGAGTCGCGCCTGAACGATTACTGCAACAAAAGCCATGCTGAAGGTGATGTGGGCGATGGTAATGGTGGTTGCACCACGACCCGCAGGCCACCCGGCAAACTTCTCCAGGGCAATAAACAGTACGAGCAGGGACAAGCCGGTGATCACTTCGGGCATTACCAGGGGGGCCACAATCATCATACTGAACAGGCGGCGGCCGCGGAATTTCCGCAAGCGGGCCAAGGCAAGTCCAGCGCAGGTTCCCAGTAGTGTAGCGAATGTTGCACTGACAGCTGCAATCTGGATGCTGAGCAACAGGGCCTCTCGTATTTGACGATCATTGAACAGCTCCTGGTACCAACGCAGTGAAAAACCACCCCAGTGGCTCATCAGCGTGGAGTCGTTGAAAGAATAGGCGATGACCGAAAAAATAGGTATGTAAAGAAAGGCGTAACCGAAGATAAGGACGCACACAAGAAAGGGTAGTTTCTTCATTACTGCTCTGCCTCCTTCGCCTGGTAGTGGCGCAGCAGTGCAATCGGTAGCAAGAGCAGAGCCAGCAGGACCACTGCGATGGCACTGGATACTGGCCAGTCACGATTGAGGAAAAACTCGTCATAGAGCACGCGACCAATCATGGGGCTTTCTGCACCGCCCAAAAGACTGGGTATGACGAATTCACCCATGGCTGGAATAAACACCAGCATACATCCAGCAATAATTCCTGGCAGGGAGAGGGGCAGTGTTATATCGACAAACGATCGCAGCGGTCCCGCGCCGAGATCTGAGGCGGCATCGACCAGGCTGAGATCGAGCCTTTCCAGTGTGGCATATAGAGGCAGAATCATGAACGGCAGATAGCTGTATACGATGCCGATGTAGATCGCGAAGTCGGTATACATCAATTGCAATGGCTGATCAATAAGCTGCAGCCCAAGCAATGCATTGTTGATAACGCCGTGCGTATTGAGTAGCCCGGTTAATGCATAGATCCGCAACAGAAAGGATGTCCAGAACGGGATGATAACCAGCATCAATAACAAGCCCTGCTTGTCTGCGGGGGCTCGCGCGATGGCATAGGCCATCGGATAGCCGAGCAGCAATACCAGAACCGTCGAGATGGCGGCGGTCTGAATTGAGTTCCAGAACGTGTAAAGGTAGAGCCGATCCCTTAATACAAACAGGTAGTTCTCGAGGGTGCCATTAAACCATTGAGTTGCGTCCTCTGCCCAGTTGAACATGGGCTGATAGGGAGGACTGGCCAGGACGATTTCGGACAGACTTATCTTTATTACAATCGCAAAAGGGGCAAGGAAAAACAGCAGCAACCACAGGTATGGCGACCAAAGCAGGCCGCGATTGACCGCCCTGGCAGACAGGTTGACGGCAAGCAAGCCCTTGTATCCGGGTGTTTTATTCATTCCTTCAGCACCACCGCACTCGTGCACTCCCAGTGGATAAAGACTTCGTCCTCGCGTTGAATGGCTCTCTCCGTTGACCGAACTCTATTCTGGGTGCTGACCTGCACCATATCACCGCTGGGCAGACGTACTCGGTACACAGACAAGTTGCCGAAATAACCCTGGTCGACTACCTCGCCGGTCAGGATTGTATTGCCTTCCGTGTCAGGTGCTTGCCTGGAAATCCATATTTTCTCGGGACGTATGGCCAGGCAAACGGGGTCACCGATGTTTACGTCGGGAATGGCCGGTGCTGTCAGGCATTCATCGATGGCGGGGACCGAAACCGTCATCATAGTTTCTGCCAGTGCGGCAACGTTACCCTCAAACAGGTTGATGCTGCCGATAAAATCGGCTGTAAACCTGTTTTGTGGGTTCTCGTAGATTTCAGAGGGTGTTCCAACCTGTGAAAATTGCCCACGATTCATGACAGCGATGCGCGAAGACAGCATCATCGCCTCCTCCTGATCGTGGGTGACCAACACAAAAGTAATGCCGGTTTTTTGTTGAATATTGGCCAGTTCAAACTGCGTATTTTGGCGCAGTTTTTTGTCCAGTGCAGCGAGAGGCTCGTCGAGTAGTAATACCTTTGGTTGCTTGACCAGAGCGCGCGCCAGCGCGACTCTTTGTTGCTGACCACCGGACAACTGCCGGGGTTTGCGTTGCGCGAACTCACTCATTTGCACCAAATCCAGAATCCTGGTTACGCGCGCATCGATATCCGCTGGTTCGAGACCGTCTTGCTTTAATCCGTAGGCAATATTCTTTGCGACATTCATATGTGGAAACAGGGCATAGGACTGGAACATCATGTTGACCGGCCGGCGATGGGCAGGAATGCCACTCATATCCTCGCCATCAATCAGCATTCGGCCACTGCTGAGTTCCTCGAAACCAGCCAGTATGCGCAACAGGGTGGTCTTGCCACAGCCGGAGCCACCCAGGATGGAGAAAAACTCACCTTCCTCAATATCAAGGCTGACCCTATCGACAGCGGCAAAGTC
This sequence comes from uncultured Halieaceae bacterium, assembly GCA_938074045.1. Classification (GTDB taxonomy): domain Bacteria; phylum Pseudomonadota; class Gammaproteobacteria; order Pseudomonadales; family Halieaceae; genus CALJGI01. The sequence goes on along the minus strand of CALJGI010000009.1, from coordinate 186,113 downwards.
GCCGAAGTGTTTGGAAACATCGTCGAACTGGATGAATGGTTTCATTCGAAGTCTGCCTTTACCCGCGCCCATATTCTGTGAATACGACGTCTTTCCTTTAGTGTGTGTATCTTGCGAGGATAAATCCTCTCCATCATTTCGGGCGTATGCAATACAGCGGGGTCCTCCGTAATTTCCGGGATCAGGTATGGCCACGAAGCCCGATTTGCGTTGGCGTAGCGTTGGTCGTTGGATACAGTTGCCATTACATCGGGACGCAACAGGTAATTCAGAAACAGGTGAGCCAATCCCGGATTGGGTGCGTCCTCAAGAATAACCCAACCATCCATCCACAGGTTGGTGCCCTCTCTTGGCACCACATAGTTTAGGTTGATATCCAGGTTTTCTTCCTGTACTCGTTTCAATCCATAGGCATAATCACCGTTCCAGGCCATGGTCATACATACCTCCCTGCCGGGCAGATCAATAGCCACCCGATTGCTTTCGAAGTACCGGATGTAGGGACGCACGGCCTTGAGCAAGCGTTCTGCCTCATGCAAAGCCTTTTCTCCGGTTTCATCGATGTGATAGCCAAGATAGAGCAGTGCCATTCGTATAGTCGTACTCGGGTCGTCCAGAAATGCCACGCCACAGTCCTGAAGGTGTTTGACTATTTCGGGATCAAATATCATGGCCGCGCTGTGCAGCGGGGCATCCGGCAAACGGGCTTTAATCATGTCTTCGTTGTAGGCAAAACCCGTGCTGCCCCAGAAATACGGTACAGCATGCTGATTTCCCGGATCCCAGGCGGCCAGCCGGGACATCAGCTCTGTATCCAGATTTTTCCAGTTCGGTAGCTTTTTTTTATCCAGTGCGCCAATTATGCCCAGTGGGAGAAAGCGCTCCAAATCTTGTTCCGCCATACCCACCAGGTCATAGCCCGAACGGCCTGCCAGCAATTTTGCTCCGAGCATGAGATCGGATTCGTACATGTTGTACACGACTTTAACGCCGTATTCTTTTTCGAAGCCTTCCAGGAGCTCCTGCGGGACATAATCGGCCCAGTTGTACAGGTTCAGCGTTTTCGATTCCTCAGCGGATGAGACCCCTAACGGAATTAGGCCGAGAAATACTATAAAAAACAGAGGCTTGTAATTTGAGGTCGCGATGATTTTTATCTCAGTTGTTGCGCCAGTCCAGTATAGCGTGAAATTATTGAGTTACATCAGGATGAAGATTACCTTCCAGTTACAGAAAGGTTTATCCTTGACATGAATCGATATCAGACTCATCGACTCTTAGGAGGCGCAGGTTATCAAACATCTGAGAGAGAGATCGTCGCAAATCGGGGAGGACAGCATTGGCTCTTGAAAACCATCAGGAGAATCAGGCAAGTAGTCGTGTTGCTTCGAGTTGTTGCCCCAGTGAGGAAACAGCCGCCGAGACCCATGCCAGTTGCCCACCGGCGACAGCGGCGCGACCGGACTACTTCATGTACTTTTGTGCGTCAATGGTCACCGTTTTTTATCTCCTGGGGTGGACAGAAGTCGATTGGCTCGTGGGACCGGCTGCGGAACTGGCTGCCACTGTGTTTGAGCTGGTTAATCGCATGTGGTGGGGTATGGCGTTGGGCGTTGTTTTTGTCGGCGCCCTTGGCACGGTGCCGCGGGAATTGGTCATGGGCGTGCTTGGCACTGACAGTGGCTTGCGGGGCTTGCTGAGAGCTACTGCCGGCGGTTTGCTGTTAGATCTGTGCAGCCACGGGATACTGATGGTGGGCATGAAGCTCTACGAGCGCGGCGCCAGTATGGGACAGGTGATCGCCTTTCTTGTGGCCAGTCCATGGAATTCGCTGTCCCTCACGATTATTCTGGTGGCACTCATTGGATTGACCTGGACCATCGTCTTTGTGCTTTTATCACTGGTGGTGGCATTGATCAGTGGTCTAGTTTTTGAACAATTGACGGCGCGAGGAAGCCTCCCTGTAAATCCCTATCGAGCAGAGTCATCCGTGCAAAGTCTGGGTGAACTATGGTTAGAGTATAGGCGAGACCTCGAGCCCAGTGCGGGTGGTGCTATAAAACTATTGCAAGATGGCTTACTTGGTTCGCGGGTTGTTTTCCGCTGGGTGTTGTTTGGCATTCTTCTGGCCGGTCTGGTGCGGGCAGGGATGGATGACGCCCTGTTCGTCGGCCTGTTTGGAGCCAGCCTTATGGGCCTGGGTATGACTCTGCTGGTAGCGACGGTTCTTGAGGTATGCTCTGAGGGAGCCACACCGCTGGCGGCTGATTTCATGACCCGGGCGAGCGCACCGGGTAACAGCTTTACCTTTCTTATGGCCGGGGTCGCGACTGACTACACGGAAATTATGTCGCTGCGGGAAACCACAGGGTCCTGGAAAGTGGCCTTGTTTCTACCACTGATTACCGTGCCGCAAATCGTCCTTCTCGGTATTATTCTTAATCAGTTTTCGGTTTGAGAGGTTAAACTGCAGGTATTCTAAACCACGTTTTCGCCACCCCAATAGGCTTTCATCGAACAGACTTTGCCTTCCTCATTAAATTCAAAGACGTCAATGATTTCAATTTTCATGCCCGCGGCATGCACCATAAAAGGGAAGGCAACGGCGTTACCCGCACAACGAGGTGACCCGGTCAGTTCCAGCTTGGCGCCGCCTGCAAAACCTGTAGTGTAAAACTCGCATATGGCGTCCATTCCTACCCGGACGTCGGTGCCGACGGGATCTTCAACGATGGCGTCTTCGGCGAACAGGTTTTTAATGATTTCGATGTCAGCCTTTTCAAACGCATCCACATAGGCATGTACAGTGGCAATCTTTTCTTGTGCTTCCATGATAAAGCTCCTGCGTAGTAGTTATGAGTCTGAAGCCACCCTTACGGTATCCGAAACATTTGGGTAGTCCCGCCAGTAATATTGCAATGTCTCGTCTGACCAGTTGCTGTAGATACTTTGCCAGTCGAATCCTTCAATTCTCCAACCATGATGTGGTTCAAAGTTTGTCACGAATACTGCTTCACCGTACTCACAGAACCGTGTATCAACACTCAATCGTACGGTGAGGTCCGATGTATTCGGTTCGGCCTTATGTACGCAGCAGGAATGGAAAATGATGACATCTCCGCGTTTTACATTGGCGACATGCCAAGTATTTTCATCCGGAAAAATCTCACATTGCACACCGCCAACCCCATCCGCTTCAGAGACCATGCGCAGCCCGCGGCGGTGAGAACCGGGCAGTAGCATCAAGCGTCCCATCCCGGCCGCAACGTCATGTAATGCTACCCATATTCCCGCCATGGTAGGACCACCTTGATGTGAGTGGGCATCCTGATGGGGTGGCGTCTCATAGCCAATTTTTCCAGGGGTGGCGATACGTGCCATCTTCATGGGGTAGACAAAGGCCGGATTTTCCAGCAGCCGCTCCATCAGACCGGTGATCTCGGGCTCGTGGAAAAATTGATGGAACGCCTGGATTGATTGTAACTTTGGATAGAGTTTGTCCCAGGTTGGGTCAGTCTCGAAAAATGGTTCCTCTCTCAGTACTGGCAAATCATATTTTTCATCTGACACAATGGTGGGCGATAGTTGTGCCATAAATTGCTCAAGCAGGGCGTCACACTTTACGCCACTCACATAGTCCTGCAGATAGAGGTATCCCAGTTCATGAAAACGTGCCCTTAGCGTCGCAGAGTCCTCATTTGCACAGGAGGCCACGAGTGGAGATACATTTGATACTGTGCTGTGTTCCATCAGTTACATGTTACTTGTCGTCAATCTTTTCATTGAAACTACTGGATTCCCAATAGCAGGTTTATGAAGCCCTCGTTCCCTTCTGTGGCGTCGACGTCTGTTATCCATCGGTCCAGGTCTTGCCTTGAGCAGGGGACCAGAGTGTGGCCGAGATGGTCGATAATACACATGTCCATGTTGAAACTGGTGAGTAAATCCAATAGTTGCTGACCTGAGGCACCGGCCCTACGCAGACCGGCAGGCCAGAATTCCACGATCATGTGTAGATTGTGTCCACTGCGTTTGATTACCTCTTTCAGTCCACTGAGTACGTGAAATTCTGCTCCCTGAGTGTCAATTTTAATAAAGTCCACCCTGTCTGTTGCTGACAGGATGATGTCATCGCCACGTCTTAAATCAATACCAACCACCAGCCGGTCTTCACCCGCATCATAGACCTGGTGATCCCCCAGATTGTCGGGATTCAGATGAATTGAGCCCTGGCCTTCGTAATCAGATAAGGCGGCACAAAAGCACTCTACATTGCCCGCTCGGTTGTGTTCACGGTTTTTTTCCAGCAGATGAAAGTTTCCGGGTTCCGGTTCAAAGGAGAACACTTTTCCCTCGGCACCCACCAGAGAGGCCGCTATGACCGAGTAGTAGCCTAGGTTTGCCCCAACATCGACCATACAGTCACCGGCTTGCAGGATTTGAAGAACAAGCTGAGTCTCGTAGGGCTCCCATATCCCTTCTTCAACGATTCGCTTTGAAACATGCTGGTCTCTGTCGTCGTGGACGAACAGTTCCAGTGCGCCGTCGAATCCAGGAATGTGTAAAGGGCATGGGCCACGGTGTTCGCCGTGTTGCATTTTTCAATCCATCTTGGTGCTTACGAGATCGCGATTCTTAGAGCTATATCTCTGATTCGTATAAGAAATAGTTCAACGGTTCATCAAACTGATCAGGTTGCTCTAGCTCGAATCACTCGTTTCTGCAGGCTTGGGTTTCGGCTTTTGCGAGGGTGCGATTGATTGGCCGCTGACGCCGCGCTGAACTTGCTCAATTTCTCCCCCTGCCGCGAGGAAGGCGTTCACTTTGTCCTGAATAGATTCCGAGGTTTCCGATCCTGCAGGCTGCTTCTTTTTGCCCACCCTTTTGAGAGGTTTAGTCGCCATATTAAATCTGTAACTGTTGTATAAAGGCATACCATACACAAAAAATCCGTTTGATGTGCCTTTTGCGACAAATTCTCGTTAGTTAATTGGCACGAAACTGGCGACTATGAGTGTACAAGAGGGCTGATTGCTTCGCAGGGTTCGTTTGTTTGGGCAAATAAAGCTATGCCTCCTCGCCAATTTTCTTAATGTCCGACATGTGGTGAGAAATTGCCTGCGAGCATTATTGTTTGTACCACTATATAGAGCAGATTAAATTCGGGCGGCGTGGACGAGCAGGGACAAATGAAATGGATGCTGTGATCGTCGGCTTCAGCTTGAGTATGTTCCTTATTGTGGCAATTGCTGCACAGATTGCCTTCGTCCTGAATCAGTTATTGCGCAAGCATCACGTATTTCTTGTAAGTACGATATGCGCTACCTATGCCGCCATTATGATATTCGCCGGGGTCGACCGGTTTGGCGTTAATCTGGCCGATTCCCCCTGTCTCTTTCGATACCCTGGTACTGACAGGATCGTTCTCAACCCAGCAAGTGGATGGATTTATGTTTGGCCTGGGAGCCTGTACAGCTTTCTTTGTGTTCTTCTATCGCGTTGGATACGGGGCGAGATTGCTCCCCCCAATATTTCAACAACCGTTTGCCTGGAAAGTGGTCGAGTTCCTGGTAGGCATACTGATGTATGGTATTGCCGCCTCTCTACTGAATGATAGCCATCTATAGAATTACATCTATAGTGATAAACCTCACTAACAAGGCGCTCTGACACTGCTACAATCATGGTTTGCGAGGGCTTATAGCTTTGATCAAAAAAATTCTACTTGTATTTGTTGTGCTGCTGTTCATGGTACTTGGGATATCGTGGCTGGTGGGATCCGCCATATTTTTTGACCCCCCAGCACCAGAAAGTCCCAGCACTACTCCCCGACCACAGTTCGAGGAGGACACAACTGTTGCGAGCGCTTCTGGAATCCTGTTTGGCGATTTGCATGTGCACACCAGTTTTTCACTGGATGCGGCCCTGTTTGATACGCCAGCCGTGAAAGGAACAGGTTACACCACACCCGCGGATGCCTGTGATTTTGCCCGTTATTGCTCGGCATTGGATTTTTGGAGCATTAATGATCACGCTGAGGCGATCACACCCGCACAGTGGCAGGCTACACAGGAGGCCATGCGGAGCTGCGATGCTGTCAGCAATCCGCTGTCTCCTGATTTGGTATCGTTCCTCGGTTGGGAATGGACCCAGGGTACGACGAGTCCTGATGTAACCTCGCACTATGGACACAAGAACGTAATTTTTCGAGATCTTGGTGAAGGCCGAGAGCCAGCCCGGCCTATCGCTGCCGGGCCGGAATCCATCTGGAGAATTATGAGTACCGCTCCAGCCATGGTACGCGGTCTGGCATTGCTGGGCATGAGCAAGTTAGACCTTGATGGCTACGAATCTGTTGCTGCACACTTGGCGGCGGCAAGTAAAGTGGAAGATTGCGAGGCCGCCGACGTGCGAGACTTGCCAGCTGATTGTTACGAGTCAGCAACCACGCCTACAGATCTATACAACAAGCTCGATCAGTGGGGCTTTGAGGCACTGGTGATTCCGCACGGCCTCAGCTGGGGAACCACCAATCCTACAGGCGCCGACTTTGCCTATCAGATGGGTCATCTCAGCAACAGGTATCAACGATTGCTGGAAATCAATTCCGGTCACGGAACTTCAGAAATCTACCGTGATATGCCAATCCTCGAGCATCGCGCGACCAGTTGTCCGGCGCCGGCAAACGGCTACACACCCTGCTGTTGGCAGGCAGGTGAAATCATCCGTGATCGCTGCGAAGCCAATGGAGGAGATGATTGTCTGGATCGTGTTAGCCTTACCCGTGAGCAATACGTGGCTTCTTCTGGTGGTTTTAGTGCAGTGAACAAGGCGCGTTCAGTGGTTCCAGAAACACACCCCGATGACTGGGGACAGTGCGACCAGCTAAGCGACAGTTTTCAGCCGGCTTACAACTATCAGCCAATGCAGTCAGCGCAGTATGCACTGGCCCTGGGTGAAAAAACGAATCGTTTCCGGCCTGGATTTATCGGCTCCAGCGATAATCATACTGCCAGGCCCGGCACTGGCTACAAGGAATTTTCACGTCATTACATGACTGACTCAAAGGATTCTGGCATTCCATTCTCGCTGTCAAATCCAGCGGCGGACAGGCCGGTGGAGCCAAGTGGTATCCCTTTCTTTGAAGACCAGGAAGACGCTGTGAACGCTTTTTTCTACACCGGCGGTCTCGTCGCAGTACACAGTGCTAATCGCACAAGGGAAGCGATTTGGGATGCCCTGAAGGCGCGTTCTGTCTATGCCACATCTGGTCCTCGCATTGGTCTGTGGTTCGATTTGGTAACCGAGGATGGCAAGACTCACAACATGGGCAGCGAAATTCAAACTAACCACATTCCCCGCTTCCGTGTCGGTGCAACCGGCAGTATCAAGCAGCGGCCGGGTTGCCCAGATTACGTTGTGTCAGCTCTGGGCGAAGAGCGGGTCGCCTCTCTGTGTCGAAATGAGTGTTTTAATCCATCTGGGGAGGCACATCGGATCGAACGACTGGAAGTCGTGAAGATTCTGCCGCGAGTTTCGATTGATGAAAATCCCGCAGCTCTCATCCAAGACCCCTGGCGTGTGTTCGAGTGTGAATCCGGAGATAGCCATTGTCAGACCGAATTCACCGATCCGGCTTATGTCGGCGATGGCCGGGAAGCGGTCTATTACGTTCGAGCTATTCAGGAGGCGACTAACACCGTGCAGGGAGATCCTTTTGGCTGCACATTGAATGATGCCGGAGAATGCTTACAAACCAATTTCTGTGTGGGGGTCGATAGGGAAGAAGACTGTATCAGTCCCGCTCATCACAGGGCCTGGTCATCACCAATATATTTGTCTGTCACGCGAGAAAGTCGATAATGCTCACCCCAGTTTCGGGAAGCAAGGAATCCGACGTCAAACTTCACAGCGCTGCGAACTACATCAGGTTTCTACTGCCCTCGGCTATCGGTGCGTTGCTTTTCCTTATTCCCTTTGAAGTCGGTGGCGTCACCAAGGTGCTGCTGGGGGTGATCGCCGATTGGATCAACGACGCCGCTGGCGAGGACATGCGTAAATTCTGCGTTGCGATTTTTATTTCTTCCGGTGTACTAAGTGCGATTTATACCCTGGGGCCTATGTCGCTAAAGCAAAAATATCCCGCAGTCGCACATGTCTTTCAGGCTGGACCGTTCGCTCTGATCATGCGTATTGCAGGCGCTGTCTTTGCGACTATGACATTCTTTTCGATCGGTCCTGTGTGGATTGTTGGAGATGCTACCGGCGGCACTGCGTACTTTGAAATTGCCGCGGTGATATTCTGTCTGATCGGAACGGGTGCGATGCTGATGCCGCTGCTCACCGACTACGGATTACTCGAGTTTATTGGCACGATACTGCGCGGTTTTTTTCAGAAGGTATTTGGATTGCCGGGTCGGTCCACCATTGATGCTCTCGCATCCTGGGTGGGCTCCTCGAGCATCGCCGTACTGGTAACCTCACGACAGTACGCAGGCGGCTTCTATACCGCCAGGGAAGCGTCTGTTATCGCGACCAATTTCTCGGTCGTATCTGTGCCCTTCGTGTTTCTCATCGCAAATGTGGCGGGGATCGAAGAACACGGAGGCACACTATACTTGGCCATGATTGTGATCGGTATCGGCTGTGCGCTGATTACACCGCGACTGCCGCCATTGTCCCGGATACCGGACGCTTACTATGCGCCCGTAGGCAGACGGATACACGAAGAGGTTGAGGCCGGGGCCAGTACATTTACCTGGGCTTTGAGCGAAGGTTTGAAACGGGCATCTGGCGGTCCCTCACCGATAACCATGCTGAAGTCGGGGTTGGCTACCACGTTCGATCTTTTCTACGCGATGATGCCCGTGGCCATGACCATTGAGTTTTTTGCACTGGTGATTTATCACCACACCGAAATTCTGCATCTGCTGACCATTCCGCTGGTCCCTGTTCTCGATGTGATGGGGGTGCCTGAGGCAACTGCCGCTGCTCCAGGGTTGGTGATCGGTTTCCTGGATCAGTTTGTGCCCGCAGTTATCGCAGGAGGCATCAGCTCACCTGTCACCAGCTTTGTTCTGGCTGGGCTTTCGGTGACCCAGTTGATTTTTATGGCAGAAACTGGCGTTTTGATTTATCGGTCTGAGATTCCGCTGCCGATATCGTCCCTGGCGCTGGTGTTTATTATTCGCACAGCCATTGCCTTGCCCTTGCTGGTTTTGATCGCGCACTGGCAAATAGCGTGACTAAGTTGCGCCCTTGATATGAATTTTTGTGTCTATGCTGTTGGGCGCTACTATACCTATACTAGGGTCAACGCATATCACCCAGGTCGACGACTGGGAGCCGGGGAGGCGTCATGACATGAAGGACGATCAGACTGAATCGCATAGTACGGGAACTAACGGTATCGGCAGTGCTGCCAGCGGGCCGATGTTTTTGGTCGTCGATGACGATGCTATGGTTCGAAAAATCGTCAGCCGCGGCCTGGCTAAGTTGAATCCTCGGCACATATTCGAAGTGGAAGATGGTTTGGCCGCCCAGGAAATATTGGGTCAACAGCAAATTGATGTGGTTGTCACTGATGTTTTGATGCCGAATTTGACAGGACTTGAGCTCATGGAATGGGCCCAGGAACATGCTCCGGACCCGCTCTGGATCGTCCTGTCCGGATTAGAGACCTTTGATGCGGCGGTGGAAGCACTGCATCTGGGTGCTTTTGATTATCTTTCCAAACCCCCTGAAGTCCAGCGTGTGCGAGTGGCGGTGCGCAACGCCCTCGACCAGATTGAATTGGTGCGCGAGCGTGCGCTGCTATATGCCCAAATTGAATTGAACAATGAACAGTTGGCTGAGAAGGTCGATCAACTTGAGCGGGTTTGTCAGGTGCTGGAGGAACAGGCAGCGGTAATTCAATCAGACCTGGGTCGTGCAGAGATTATTCAACGTGCACTGCTGCCCCAGGAACCGCCACAAATGGAAGGCTGGTGTGTGGAAGGTTTTTACCGTTCCGGCGCCAAAGTAGGTGGTGATTTATACGACGTGGTCCAGGTGGATCAGGACCACGTGGGACTGATAGTTGCGGATGCCGCCGGCCATGGCGTAGCGGCGGCAATGCTGTCGGTACTCTTTAAACTGCGCCTCGATTTGACTACCGGGGACGGCACCTTGTTAATGCCAAAACAGGTACTGAGCACTCTCAATCGTCAACTGCAGGCCAGTGTTTCTGCGCCAGGTGCGTTTATCACTGCCGCCTATGTTCTGGTGAATCGTCACACGGGTTGGACGCGCATAGCCTCGGCCGGCCATCCGCCCTGTATTCTGGTTTCCGCGAGTGCAGAGGTGCGCATGTTAGAACGTACCGGCCCGGCTCTGGGTCTGTATGCCGGCGCTGAGTATGAGGAGCACAAGGTGCTCTTTGATATGGATGATCGTTTATTGCTCTATACGGATGGAGTTTTAGCCGAGGGCGTGGATGCCTCCACCAGCCAGGACCTTGCCGAGGTATTGTGTTCAGGTGTTGATCGTTGTGCATTACCCTCAACATTGTACCGCGAGGCGACGCAGGACGCCGCCGGTGAGCGCGATGATATTACGATTATCCTGCTCGAACGCGGTGAGGGTGAGAGTCATTTTGATGACACCCCCACGGCCGAAGAGAGAACTGCGCCTCAACCTGCCGTTCCTGAACACACGGCATTGATGAAGGGAAATATTGGCGAGTGCGCCTACATCATAGTTAGCGGTACTCTCGTCTGGACATCCAGCCAGACGTTTCTGGACGGCACCAAAAACCTGTTTCAGGATTATTCGCAATTAATCATCGATCTTGGCGCTTGCGAGTATCTCGACAGCACTTGTCTCGGGACGCTATATGAAGTCGTAGTCTCGCGGCCAGAGTCTGTATCCATCCAGCATATGCCAGAGAGTATTCGGGCACTGTTTGATGAGTTGAGTATGAGCGCGGTACTCGATCGGGCGAGCTCTGGAGGTGGTCCGCTACCTGATGAATTAGAACCCTTGCTGGAGCGGGAAATAGATTCTGTTCTGCAGGGAGAGCGTATGCTAACCGCCCACGAGACTCTCGCTTCATTGAGCCCGGAAAACCGTGATAAATTCCAGGGTGTGGTTGATTCACTGCGAACCGATCTAGAGCGCCAACCGTAAACCGACCCTAACGCTCATTTTGATTCCTGATCTGGCCCATGACCGTGTGCAGTTCCGGTTCCAGTCGCGCAATACAGGCCCGTAATGAGTCCAGAGCTTCACTGCATTGTTCGAGCTGACCACGGCGGGCCAGTTGCTCCAGTCTTCGAGCTGCCGCCGTGGTAGCCTGGGCACCGACGATGTTTGCTGAACCCTTGAGGCTGTGGGCGGACAGCTGAACATCGGCTGCTTTTCCCTCTTTCAAAGCTTGCTCGAGTGCGCTCATTACCGCGGGATACTGATCGCAAAACATATCTGCCAGCTCCAGCAGGAAAACCTCATCGCCATCCAGTTTGTGCAGAGCACTGGCCCAATCCAGATTGGACTCAGTGTCCTCGGCCGCAGCGATTGTGGGTTCATCAGATGTTATATGTAGCGCTTCAGCTTTTTCGACCACGTGGTATAACTCTTGAGCACGAAATGGCTTCGTCACGAACCGGTTCATTCCAGCCTCGAAACACTGCTCCCGATCCTCCATCGTTGCACCCGCTGTCATGGCGACGATGGGAACAGATGTTGTTTTATCGCGCTCTTGTTCGCGGATCAAGCGGGTGGCTGTGAGGCCGTCCATCACGGGCATGTGTATGTCCATGAGAATGATATCAAAGCTTTTATTTTTTACTTGTTCCAGCGCTTTGGCGCCGTTTTGTGCGACCATCACACGGTGCCCGCGACGGGTCAGTAAATCCTTCGCCACTTTCTGATTGACCAGGTTATCTTCTACCAGCAATACCAACCGTGGGAGCAGGTCTTCAGGTGGTCTCTCTTTTACCGGAACCACGTCCTCTCGACAGGTAACACCCAGGGCATCGGTAATAGCTCCAAGTAAATCTGAGTGTTTGACAGGTTTCAACATGATGCGGGAGATGTCGAGTTTTTCGCGGAGGGCCTCCTGTTCAGTGCGGCCAGCCGAGGTCAGCATCAGGATACGCATGCTGACCAATTGCTCGCGCTGACGCAGCTGTTCCACTAAATCAAAGCCATCCATGTGTGGCATCATTACATCGAGCAGCGCGATGGCGAAACTTTGCTCCTCACCACTCATTTGATCGATGTGTGTCAGTGCACTGGCAGCACTGTCAGCCAGGTGTACCTGCATCCCCCAGCTCTGCAGAAGTTCCTCCAGTATCATTCGATTGGTGCTGTTGTCGTCCACTACCAGCGCGCGAAGGTTATTTAGGCTGTCAGGATGCAGTGGCTGGCTGGCTGACTCATCGGAGATATCAAAGTCTGCACTGAAAGAAAAGCTGCTTCCGCGCCCCGGTGTACTGTTCACCGCCATATTGCCGCCCATTATTTCCACCAGCTGCGATGCAATGGCAAGGCCTAATCCGCTGCCGCCAAATTGTCGTGTGGTTGATGTATCGGCCTGACCAAACGCTTCGAATATCTTGCGTTGCTGTGCCTTGGTAATCCCCATTCCGGTATCGAGTACCTCGAATCTGATTCGTGCACTCCCGTCCGTTATGTGTAGCAATTGCAGATCCAGATCGACTTCACCGGTTTCAGTGAACTTGATGGCATTGCCCACCAGATTAACGATGACCTGGCGCAAGCGGATGGGATCTCCGAGCAAACGGTCAGGAACATCTGGAGGAATATGGAAGGTTAATTCGAGCCCCTTCTCACTGGCGCGCAATGCCATACTTTGCAGCGTGTCACCGAGGATATCTCTCAGATTAAATGGAATTCTCTCAAGTTCCAGCCGGTCGGCTTCGATTTTTGAAAAATCGAGAATGTCGTTTATGAGGCTCAGGAGTGTGTCTGCGGAGGTGATGATCAGAGACAGGTATTCTCGCTGTTGGGTATTCAGTTTGGTGTCTTCTAATAGTTCAGCCATGCCGATGACGCCATTCATCGGTGTCCGAATTTCGTGACTCATGGTGGACAGAAAACGACTCTTGGCCTCAGTTACTTCCTGCAACTGCTTATTAGCCACCTCCAATTCCTTGGTTTTTCCTTGCAACTGCAGGTTGATACGGTGTTTGCCACGGTAGCTGCGAAATATTGTCGCGATCAGGAACAAGACCAACAAGACCACTGCAGCTGCAGCCCATAACACATATTTTTGGAACTCAATGGTGCTGACCTGTCGGGCCAGCACTTCGTTTTGCTCATCGATCAGACTTTCTTTCGCACTGATTTCATCTTGCTGCCCCTGCAAGCGCTCCAGATTGGAGTTGATTCTCTTCGAATAGCGATCTATGAACTTCTCTTTTTCGGCCAGCACATTTTGATTTTTCATTAAATCCAGCGCATTGAGTGCAAGCGCTTCTTCACTGGCTTTCAACGTGGTTTGAATATTTGCCAGGCTATCCTCCAGCTTCTCGAGCTCAGCCTGATTCGCGGCAACCTCAATCTGCTGCTGATCGATGGTGCGTTTTTGTGCGGCGAGCTGTTTTTCCTGCTCCAGGGCCACAGCCTTGGCGCGGTCTAGCTCAGCTTCGGTTTCCTTGTAGATGACGGCAGCGTCGAGCTCGGTACCACCAAAAAGGAGTATATCCTTAGAAAGAGTTAGTCCGGCGTAGACAATGTTGCTGCGGTTGACCTCGAAAGCCAGCCGCATCCGGGCAGGGTAGGTAAAGTTGATCATGATGTTTTTATCATCTTCACTGCCATCAGTGACCACCAGGGTTTGGCTGTTCTCCAATGCAGTGACAATCTCGGTCAGATCGGGATTTCTGGTCCTGGACACGACCAGCACGTGCGCTGCGGCTGCCTCATCCAGCGAGCGGTAGGTGGCGACCGCTATGGTCTTGTCCCGTATTGTGATATCTGAGACAGCTCTTCGCAGCGTCCTGGAGAGCTCTGTATCACGACCGTACAGGCCGATGATGAATTGCTCTGATTCACTATCGTCAGGCCAGGTGGTGTGCTGCAGTATCGCTTGAAGCAAATTCGATTTGGCGTCTTCGAAAGTGACAGGCTCCTGACTGACCGCGTTTGAGCAGATCAGCGTCAGCAGGCAGCAGCACAGAAAGTAGTGTGCGTGTTTTACGAAATTCGAATCGTGCATCCCCCCAGTATACTAACTGGAGGCTGGGTGTCACCTGGCCGTGGACACCCGGGCAGCTTGTTCCCAATCTGAGCGGTTGCTTCCCACCAGCTGTTGGGCCCAGTGCGTCTTTCACATGAATTTCACACTCCATCCAGCACAGTGCGTTCAACTTTCGGGGAGTGCGTTGTGCGAAATCAGATAGAGCTGCGTGCTGTCAGTCACCATTTTGGTACTGGCGATTCACAAATACATTTATTCAATGACTTAGAATTAACCATTGAGGGCGGTAACAGTTACTCGATTGTTGGACCCTCAGGTGTTGGCAAATCCAGTTTGCTGACATTAACCGCTGGTCTTGAACAGCCTACTAGCGGAAATGTCCGATTCTCTATCAATGGTGAAGACGTATCGCAGCAGAAACTGCGCAAGCGATCCGGATTTATTTTCCAACAGTTTCATTAGCTGCCTGAGTTAGATGCAATTGGCAACGTGGCACTACCCCTGCGCTTAAACGGTGTTTCCCAGGCATACGAAAAAGCGGCACATTGGCTGGAGATGGTCGGTTTGCAGGACAGGGCAAAGCACAAGCCCAACCAATTGAGTGGCGGCGAACAACAACGCGTTGCAGTGGCCAGGGCTTTTGTAAACGATCCTGTTTTTATCTTCGCAGATGAGCCTACCGGAAATCTCGACCAGCACACATCTGAAGGTGTTAGTAACCTTATGTTCCGATTTAGCAACAGTGAACAATGTGCGCTGATTGTCGCCACGCATAGTGACTCAATCGCAACCCGGGCAACCAGGCAATACCGTCTCAGCCGCGGAGCACTGGAGTTGATACAGTGACCGCCCTCAAATTGATCTGGGAGGACTATTGGCTGGCTACCCGCAGTAGCGGCAGTGGCGATAGCCGGCTGGTCTTCATCACCCAGACTCTGCTGATATTTTTCCTGCTTACGCTGACGTTGACAAGCGCCTCGGTTCAGCATTTTCTCGATGACAACCTACAGAATATGCTGGGGTCTGATCTGGTGCTGTCACGGTACAGCGAATTGACCGCGGACCGGAAGCTTTATATCCGGCAGAAGTCCAGCAGTGTCTCGGAAACCCGATTGTTCAATGTAACCCTGACGCATGAGGATCAGTGGCAGCAGGTGAAGCTCAAAGTTGTGGATGATGACTATCCTGTGCAGGGAAAAATCAGTATTGGAGAAAGTCTTGCCAGTCCGCATAGACAGCTTGGCAAGGGTCCTGCGCCGGGAGAAATCTGGGTTGATTCACGGATCTTTACCCAACTTAAACTGGTGATTGGCCAGTCCATTCAAGTTGCGGGATCGACTTATCGAGTTGCGGCCATCCTGTTTCATGAGCCTGACAGGATCATGGAGGAGCATTCTGTGGCAATGCGGGCAATGGTGCACAAAGACTCAGAACTCGGCCGGATCGCTAGTCCCTCAGAAAATGGTGGTGGGCTGAGCGTTAGCAAGATTCACTTTAGGTACCTGATTAATGCGCCGCTTCCGCTGCAAACAGCAATAAATCAATGGGCGAGCGAAAACATAGCGGATGCGACCTTGATCAGCCGTTACGATGGCCAGCACCCTCTCGGATCGTTCTGGAAACGGGTGGAGAACTTTATCGGATTGTCGTCGCTGCTGCTTTTTCTGATGGCTGCCATTGCTCTGGATCTCGCCAGTCGTCGGCAATTGAACCATCAACAATACAGACTAGCGCTTAGCATGAGTATGGGAATGACATTAGTCCGGGGCATGTTTCACTCTTTTGGGGTGTGGGCTGTCGGATTTATGGTTTCATTACCCCCTGCGGTGTGTTTAGCCTATGTTGCGGAGTTCGTAATCGTCGGCGAACTCGGTGACACATTTTCTGGGGTTGAATTTGGTTGGCATCTTCTTCCAGTACTGAAAACGCTGGGGTTGCTGCTGCTGTTACTGCTGAGTTTTCAGGTGCCAACGTTGATTAAGCTGCGACAGACATCAGTTGTTTCACTGATTAGAAAACAGGATCAATCGTCGTTGGTGGTAGGGAGATTAATGTTCAATCTGACCGGTCTGGCACTTCTAGCCCTGGTATATTCTGACAACGGCCTGCTCACATCTATGGTTCTGGGCGCTTTGTTGGCCAGTGTCTTTCTGATGATAATTGTCACCTATCTGTGAGTTGGGTGATGAATTGTTATTTCAACTGGCTGGTCAGACCGTCGCGCTTGTCATCACAGCTGCCCATGAATTCAAGGGTGGGCAGGGATCTATTACTTTCTGGTTTCAGGTGCCACCGGCACTTATGTATGGCGTCCAATCGCAGGTTCACTTTATGGGGAGCATGGAGCTACCCGAATCGGCCTGGCCGGAGCTGGCTCAATTGTGGCAAAGCTTTCCAACGTTGACGATGCTGCCACTGAAGGAAGTTACTGAGCGGTTTGACAAAACACTCACAACCCTGACCCAATTCATTCTGGTGTTGACGGTTATGATCATCTCGATGGCACTGATTGTTATTGTCGCCTCGGTCAAGGGCTACGAAGCTGATGACCAGAAGAAGAATGGTTTGTTGCTGTCAATGGGGATAGGTGGTGCTCAGGTGATAAGACTCAGTCTGTATGAATGGCTTGTGACCGCGTTCATTGCAGCCATTGGTGCCATCTTGGGTACCTGGGTCGCAGGGCAGTTGATTTATCAGTCACAGTTTTCGCTGACCTATGCTCCCTCGTTCAGCTGGATGTTTATCACACTGGTCAGCTGCGCGGTGGTGGTTTGCTCTGTGGGTCTGTTTTACTGCCGCACAAGCCTTGATGTATCGATTGGTCAGTTAATGATCTCCTAAACGTTAAGCAGCGGTTAAGTTTTTGTTCTGGGGATGCTCCCTGGAGCATCAGTAGGCTAAACTGCATTTACAGAGAACGGAGTCAGTTCATGGACATGAGACGCAGACATTTTATCCAGTTCGCCATTTCCGGCGTGGCTGTCACCGCGCTTCCTGCATGCAGTGGAGAGGGAACCAGCTTTGATACGCGTTACCCGATCAGCCCCTATGATGCCAGTTCCACCGCAGAGGAAGTTACCGAAGGTATGGACCTGAGTGGTAAGACCGCACTGGTCACGGGTTGCAACTCCGGCGTTGGCTACGAAACCATGCGGGTACTCGCCATGCGTGGGGCGCATGTCATCGGGACTGGCCGTACCATGGAGAAAGCTAGAATAGCCTGCGCCAGCGTCGGTGGTGAAACTACGCCAGTTGTATTGGAGCTGTCAGATTTTGATTCCTGTGTGGCATGCGCTGAAGCGGTAAAAGAATTGGGTAGGCCCATCGATATGCTTATTCTGAACGCTGGCGTCGGCAGCTTTTCAGCATTCGAACTGGCGAATGGTGTAGAGAAAATATTCACCGTGAACTATCTCGGACACGTGGTGTTGACCATGCATCTTCTGCCGCTCGTGCAGGCAGCGGAAAAGGGCAGGATCGTGCATGTGGGTAGTCGGATGGGCTACATGGCGGCACCGGAGGAAGGAATAGATTTTGACAACCTGCGCGGAGAAGGGAAATACAGCCCCAGCGAGGCCTATGGGCGTTCAAAGTTGGCCAATGCGCTGTTCTCTCTGAAATTGTCAAAAATGCTGAACTCCGAAAAAACCACGTCTAATGTCATCCACCCCGGTTTCGTTAATACCAATATCGGTCGCAGCGCCGAGGGTGTTTTCGGTTATCTCTACAATAACGTCGCCAATGCTCTGAAAAAAACGCTGGAGGAGGGCGCTGCGACCCAGGTATATGTTGCCACCAACCCTTTGATTGAAGGTGTCACGGGCGCCTATTTCAAGGATTGCAATCCGATGGTGATCAATCTGCCCAACCATATGTTTGATGAAGCATTGGCTGAACGTTTGTGGCAGGAAACCCGCTTTATGCTGGGAGACTATCTGCCGGCGGTCTGATCGATTTTCCAGTTATGGACCTTTCCTGATTTCCAGATGCTCTCTGTCCGCCGAGTATCCAGAATATTCTCGTCCGGTTTACCCGTCGCCAGCAGGAGATCGGCCTGGGCACCCGCATTGATGGTGTCGCGATCAGACAACCCATAGGCTGCAGCGGTTCTACTGGTGGCCGCACTCGGTCCAGCCAACGTGGGAACATCATCAAACTGTATACCGCGGGATTTGGGAGCAGTCACCCAAAGCACCGCGCCGCGCAGGTCGGCTCGATCATGGTTCTCTCCCCGCGCCTCCTCTTCCCGGGTCTTCTGCTCCAGCCCACTTGATGAACCCATTTCCGGTACTGTGGTGACCCGGTAATCAAGGGATCGCTCAAGCTTGTCACGTGCCCATATGTGGCCTTACCCGTCAATGAGGCCGGGTAGCAGGGTTTTACGCCGACCATCGAATACCACCGCATCAGCGGGGGACTGATAGTTATTGGGCTTGGTGAGAACCTGTGGAATTTTCGCACACCTGATGACCACTGTGGCTGCCAGTTGTATCTTCGAGCTAACAATCACGCGCACTGAGTTGATTATGGACTGTGGGTAACTGCACTGCTCGCCCTGGATGCCAGCGATAGCAAGGCCGTGAGCCAGAATGCAGGCCATGATGGTCAGTGCCAGTTTTTTGTTATTCATATTTTTCCCACGTGACTGTCGTGAAGCATCGATCAGATTAATGTAATGTAAATCTACTTTGGCCGATAACAACGATGGAAACGATATGCTCAACGAATTCAAAGACAAAGTGGCTGTGATCACGGGTGCCGGTAACGGTATTGGCGCTGCTTTGGCCAAGGGGTTTGCGGCTGAAGGCATGCTGGTCGTGGTCGCAGATCTGGATGAGGTCAATGCGGCGAAGACGGCGGAAGCCATTGGGGAGAGGGCGCAACCTTACAAAGTCGATGTGGCTCAGTATGAGTCTGTCATCCAACTAGCTGACTACGCCTTTGATACTTTTAGACAGGTGGATTTATTGATCAATAATGCTGGGGTTTTCCAGGGTGGGTTGAGTTGGGAACGAAGCCTTGAGGATTGGGAGTGGACGTTCGGGGTAAATGTCTACGGTATCATTCATGGTATCAAGGCCTTTGTGCCGCGCATGATTGAGCAGGGCACCGATGGGCATGTGGTCAATACCGCGTCTGTTGCGGCCTATGTTGCCGGACCCATGTCAGCTCCCTATGTAGTTTCCAAGAATACAGCGATGTCAGTGACCGAATGTTTGGCCCTTGATCTGCAGATTATGGGTTCAAAGATTGGTGCGAGCGTTTTGACCCCCAGCAATTTTAATACAGGGATCGCCCAAACAGGCAGTCTTCGACCTGAGAGCCTGGGAAGAGACACTACAGAGGACGGTGCCTTTTGCGTCGATGCATTGCAATCCATATTGACTGAGGGGGCTGACCCTGAAGAAGCTTTTCAGCCGGTTATCGATGGCATTCGCGATAACCGCTATCTGATTGCAACCCGGCCAAGTTTCAAAAACCAGTTACAGGTTCGATACCAAGCGCTTTTAAGGCAGGAATTGCCGCCAATGGCGGAAGTAGATTAATTGCCGTGCTGATAACTGGACTCAATCGAATACTTATCGATGGTATTTACAACAGTTGACAGTCTGGAGCCGCTGAATGTCATCGCTCAGATGGTCGATTCCTTGCCACTATGGTAGGAACGTGGATGAGTCGCCCCGTTTTCAGGAACTGGGTAAGACACCACGAAAAGTATGGAAATTCAGAACATGATGCAATATCGCCCAACATCGGGAATGTTATGCTTTTCCAGGTTTATGGAATTCGATTACATCCTGTAGATTTCACATGGCATACGGCATGAAACCGCGTTATGGTCGCCCTTGAGGGACAAAAGTGGAAAATATCTGTCGTCAACCCTTGTCGGATTTTCCTAGAATTTCATGAGACCCATGAGGAGTGCTCCAATCTAATTGACGCTGATTCATACACATATGTTGACTAACGTATATAGAAACTGAATGCATTTGAGGTGCCTTTACCGGTCTATCAGGTGTTTTGGTCAGCACTCCATTTTCCATTGGATCGTCAGTTGATACCATTGTGGTTTCAATGGTAAATCCGGAATGGTCGAGTAACAGCAAGATGACGCAGCGACTGGAACCGCAACAAATAATCAATAATGCAGCCTACCCCATTGATGACACTAACAATGACGCACGGAAAGTCGTTATAGATCAGGTTCGTCGGGAGCTGGCTGAAGACGGTTGTGCGGTTATTCGGAATTTTTTTAGTACCGACGGATTGAACGCGCTTTTGGCTGAAGCCACCGAACGCAAACCCATGACCTACTATTCCCCCGATAAGCTGTGCAATGTTTACCTGAATGATGGTGATCCCATATTTCCAAAGGATCATCCGATCAATATATTCCTGCCCCGTAGCAACGGTTTCATTACCTCCGATTTGTTTGACGCAGAGACCAATGCCAGGCGCTTGTATTACTGGCAACCGCTAAAGCAGTTTCTTTGCGAGTGCCTCGGCAAAGACGAACTACATATATACGAAGACCCGGTATCCAACATGATTGTTAATGTTAGTAAGCCGGGACAGCAGTTCAACTGGCACTTTGATACCAATGAATTCACGATCACCATGTTGCTGCAGGCGGCTGCATCAGGTGGCATCTTCGAGTACATTCCTGAGCTGCGCAGCTGTGATGATGAGTGTTATGACGAGGTTTATACAGTACTAAAGGGCAACCGCACCCGAGTCAGGCAGCTTGAACTGCAAGCCGGGGACCTTCAGTTTTTCCTGGGGCGATTTTCCCTGCATCAGGTGACAGAAAACACCGGCACCACCGACCGACTATTGCTGATAATGTCCTTCAGTGAGCGACCGGGCATGGTGGGTAGTATGGCTCGTGTCAAAACCCTGTATGGAAAAACTACCGACGTACATGAAAAAAATGGAATCCGCGCTGATGGTCTGGTGGATTAGCATTCTGATCAGATATTGGGTAATTTCGGTTTTCATTGTGTAAGCTTTGTTGGCAATCAACCTCACACAGCTTTGTCTTTCGTCCAAGCCCAGCTTTCGCTACAGGAAGTGATTGTGACGGCCCAGAAACAGGCAGAAAATCATCACCATCAGCATACCAAGACGTTTTATTTTAAACCCCTGAATCGTCTGTTGGAGTTCTTTTACGCGCTGCACACCGGCGTAACAACCAATTTATGGCTGTTGCACCATGTCTTCGGTCATCATCACAATTATCTCGACCAAGCCAAGGACGAGAGTCGATGGAAGCGCGCTTCCGGAGATACGATGGGGGAGTGGGAGTACACCTTCATTATTGCTCTGACGGCATATCCTAGGGGTTACCAGGTTGGAAAGCGTCATCCCAAAGCCCAGCGAACCTTTATTTTGTATGCCTTACTCACTTTTAGCATTGTGGCACTATTAACCTGGTATAAACCTTTGGCGGGGTTTCTTCTTTTCGTGGTGCCCATGATATTTGGACTGATCGCCACCTCCTGGGCGACCTATGATCACCACGCCGGGTTAGATACCGACGATGCGTTTGCCGCTTCTTACAGCAATGTTGGACGGCTCTACAATGTGTTAACCGGCAATCTTGGTTACCACGCTGCCCATCATTACAAGCAGGGTGTGCATTGGTCTGAGCTGCCCCAGTTGCACGAGAAAATAAAAAGTCGAATACCGCCTGAACTTATCAGGGGTGCGGCTACTTGAAACTGATACGAAAAAATAGAGATTCCTAGCAGCTCTGCGGTAGCTATTGCCAAGCGCCACACTTGTCAATCGCTTGCTAATGCTCATGAAATTAAGTCATTGCTTTAATAGTCAATCAATAATCACCAATTGCATTCAGTAAATCTCTGCGTAGTGGCATACTGAATTCAGACTAAATCGGAGAGTAGATAATGCGGAAAAAACCTTTCATAGCGGCGGTAATGACGCTGGTGTTGGCCACCGTGGTGGGCTGTGCACAATACGATAACAGGCGTGGCGTCGAGGTGGTCTGGAAGCCAGACGCCATTGATGGTCTCAAAGTTGGCAGCAGCACCCGTAACGATGTACTCCAGCTCCTGGGTCCACCTTCACAGGTCATTGCGCTAGCTGATGAAACTGTTCTTTACTACCTCTTCGAGTATTCCTCTGGACAAGGTTTAATATTGGTTTTTTATAATCAGGTAGAGATTGACACCCGCTACGATAGAGCGATTTTCTTTTTTGATGAAAATGATCTACTGACGGACTTTGCCACAAAAATTCACAGTACAGATGTTGAGTAGTACGCTCCGCCTGTACCCTTTATTCATCCTTGTGTCATTGTCGGCTTGTTCTCACTATTCGTATGATCTGGGTCAACCACTTACAAAGGATCAATACTCAGGGATCACCGCAGGGGCTCCGCTGGCAATGGTGCTAGCGGAGTTGGGACCACCACTCCGTGTTTCAGCCCTTCCGAATGGCCTCGTGCTGGCTTGGGAACACTGGGAGGTTCGCGAGACCAGGGTGGGCATTAGTCTTGGTTTCGCTGGTGCTAACGCGATGTCTTTGGATTGGGGTACGACGGCGACCGAAGGAGAATATCTGTTGCTGGCTTTTGATGAAAAGCGGCGCGTGATAGATGGTGCATTCACAAGGTGGAAGAATGATGCGGGCGGTGGACAGGCTATACAGCCATTCGGGGGCTTTCTATCTGTAGCCGATGTTGATGATTTGCTGCAGGGTATGTCACAACATCGTTGGGGTGCATCTTCGCTTAAACGTCTTCCGGCGGCCTTGAATGGGCATAGTGACCCAGATGTAGGTGCCAATGGTTTAGAACAACGAGGCACTCCTCGGGGTATAGGTCAGCGCGTGCTCGAAATGGATTGAGTAAGTTTAAGCGCGAATGTAGCAACCTGGTTTATACTGGTGGACAGTAGATTATGGACGATTGGGAAAATTCACCGCTTTGCGGTGTGAACTTAGGCATCTATCTAATGCAATAGTAGGTTTTCTTATGACTGAACGAATCCACTGCGCAATCACGTCGATGATTCTTGTCTCGGTATTTCTTTTCCCGCAATACCTGTTCGCCCAGTCTATTGGTTTTGAGGAGGTGATTGTAACAGCTGAAAAACGAGAGACCTCCATCCAGGATACCCCCATCGCAGTAACCGCTTTCTCCGGCGAAGAACTCGACCGGGCACTCATCAGTAAACCGCTGGATATGCAGTTCAGCGTCCCGAATATGCTTATGAGTAAAGGAAATTTCACCACTGCCAGCATTTCGATCAGAGGTATTGGTAATCAGGCCATTGGGGCTCAATCTGACAGCGGTACAGGCGTACATTTCAATGGCGTATATTTGAATGGAGGCCGCATATTTGAAACTGAGTTTTTTGATGCAGAAAGAGTAGAGGTTTTGCGCGGACCACAAGGCACTCTCTATGGCCGAAACACAACGGCCGGTGTAATCAATATGATCACTAATAAGCCCGATGAAGAGTTTGGCGGTGAAGTCCAGTTGGAATTGGGAGACTACAGTCATGTAAAGTTCAAGGGTGCGTTGAATTTTCCACTCAGCAGTAATCTGGCCCAGCGCTTTTCAGTTTTCTATAACAAACGTGACGGTTTTGTGCGGAACGGGTGGAAGGACACTGACGAAAAAAGCATTGATGATCGCGATATGTCCGCGATTCGCTCGTCTACACGGTTTTCGAATGAAAAGGTTGAAGCCACTCTGACGTTGAATTATTTCGAGGAGAATGACCACCGGATGCGAGGCAGCAATCAGCGTTGCCTGCGTGACCCTCAAGGTATTCTTGGATGCTTGCCCTCTGGTTTGGGTGATGAGCGCACAAATGGCGCAGCTACTGTAACATCTTTCATTCTCGATGCGATTTCTGGCCCGGTACTCGGTGTGATTTTTCCGGATGACGATTTTGCCAATTCACAGATTACGTCGGACCCGCGAGAGCAGTTCCTGGACTTTACGCCGCAGTATGAGGTAGAGGATTTCATTTCCTCGCTGGAATTGAATGTTGATCTTGAGCGTTTTCAGCTGACTTCATTGACAGGTTTTCATCGCTCCGATCTTGATGCTCGTAATGACTACGACTTCGCTGTGGCCTCCGAGATGTGGCCGGTCCCCGTTACAGTCAATCGAGGCCCCGACGGTCCCATTACTGTGCAAAAGTTGTATTCATCGGATCGGGCTACGACCAATCCTAGGCAGATAAGCCAAGAGTTTCGTTTGCTGTCAGAATTTGAAGGGGACTGGAATTTTTTGATCGGAGCGTTTTATCTGGATTACGCAAGCGATGTAACCTACAGGATCTATTCATCGGCACTTGAAATCACTGCAGATGCGCTGGGGATAGGTCCAGATCCATCTTTGCGTGCCTTCAATAATGATACGTCGGATTATAAATTGCAGACGTGGGCTGCCTTCGGCGAGTTGTATTGGCGGGTCACAGACAGACTCAGTATGACACTGGGTTTACGCTACACTGAAGAAGAGAAGAGTTCCCTCAGTCGTGTTATTTACCTTAATTTTCTGGATAATCTGAATGACGCGGATGGCGGATATGACAAGTTTTCTGGGGACTGGTCTGAACCAACCGGTAAGATCAATCTTAACTGGGCTGTTAGCGATGACCTGATGACCTATCTAACCCTATCGCGAAGCTATAAGAGTGGTGGATTCAATCCCATTTCCAGTGAGAGCGGTCTACCCACAGAATTTGATCCTGAATATATTAATTCGTTTGAAACCGGTGTAAAGGCGAGATTTTTTGAGGATAAGCTGCAGGCAAATGTTACTTACTTCTATTACGAGTACGAGAGTTTTCAGGTCGCCAAGGTGACTAACCAGATTGCACTGAATGAAAACTTCGACGCCCAGATTCAGGGCTTTGAGGGTGAGTTTGTGTGGCTGGCGAGCGAGAGCTTGCGCCTTAGCGCCAGTCTGGCCTGGCTGGAAACGGAAATTGATGGTGGTGAAAGTATAGATCCTTCCAATATTAATCTTCTTGGCAACACTGACTTTGTTTTAACGGGACCAAATGCCAACGTCTATATAGGTCCAGGCTGCCCGGGGGATATGCCGCCCTGTGATGGTTTACCCACTCAGCTGGATGGTAATGAGTTACCAAATTCACCGGCTTTTTCCGCCAATCTAGGTGCTACATACTCTGTCCATTTCGATAACGGAATGAGGCTCATCGCCGCCACGAACTACTACTGGCAGGATAAGTTTTACAGTCGAGTTTTCAACGCGACTAATGACCTTTTGGATGAATGGGAAGTATGGAATGCAACGCTTACGCTATACGGTGCCAGGCAGAACTGGTTTGTTGAATTGTGGGGTCGTAATCTCAAGGATGATGATCACGTGACTGGACAGTATCTTGGTGACCAGAATGTCGGGCTGGCGACCAATCAGTTTTTGCTTGAGCCTCGTACCTATGGTTTGACTCTGGGTTACAGCTTGTAGCGCGAACGAATCTGAATTGAATGTGGTGGTTTACCGTCAAAGCAGGTGACTCACCAGAGTGATTCAAAAAATCCGTGATACCGTCGGTTACCGATTTATATTGTCAGAAGACTCGCGTGTTATGAGCGCTCAGGAAACCTTCAGGTAACCTTGATCCTCGAGGTCCAGCAACAAAAGCTGTTGAACTAGAAATTCCTTACTGCTTTCCGGGTGCTCAAGACCCAGTCGCTCGAGATAGGGCCGGGCTTTGTGCTCATCTGCCTTGTGCAGCAGGGCTCTCAGCATGGACCGAGCAAAGTCTTGCGGTTCTTCAGTCAAAGCCTTTATACGCTTCAGGCTGTTCGCCAGCGCCACTTCCTGCTCGGTCAGATCGGTACCAAATGGATATAGTGGTAGTAAAGGACTACCAAAAACGTCCCCCAGCACACTATGCAGTTGCACCGGGTTGTTATTTTTTGCCGATTCTGGAAGTTGCCAATTGTTTTCCAGCTTGCCTGAGGCTTTGGCTGTCGCCATCAGATCTTCCTGGAAACGCGAATCGGCAATCACAATGAGGCGTTTGATTATTTCACTGTCGCTCTGTGCACGGAGGTCTGCAACGCCGTATTCAGTTACGATGACATCGCGCAGATGCTTGGGTATGGTGATGTGGCCGTAGCTGGGCACGATATTCGACTTCAGTGTTTTACCCGTGCCACGAGTGGCGCGTATACACAGCACCGAGCGGGCTCCGGGCAGGTCATGCGCCATGGCGACGAAATTGTATTGTCCGCCCACCCCGCTGATCACAGTGCCGTCTTCCAATGCGTCTGAGGCGACAGCGCCTGTTAGTGTCACAATCATACCTGTATTAATAAAGCGCGCATTGAGTCGCTGCGCACTGTATAGCGGTGGGTCCATTAAAAGTTGGTTGGTCCGTCTGACGCCCGTCATACAAATATTGGCCTGACCTGCATTATCCAGGCCAGCGAGCCTCTGATAAAAATCCCGAGGCCCAAGAAAAAAACCACCGTGTAGTATTTTTCCGCCTTTCAGGGTAGTACCCACCGTCGCGGCTGCCATTGCATCACGAGTTTTGTGGTCTTGAGTGTCATTATCATATTGCTTGCCAGCAATAGACAGCTTTTCTCCTGTCAGCTGACAATCATTTGATAACAAACCAAACCCTTGTAGCTCCTGCAGGCAGGATGGTGTGATATGGCGCGGAAGTAACCCCGTTTCCGTGACATATTCGAACATCTCACTGTCTATCTGCTCACTGATAGCGCCACTGTTAAGTCCCAGCTGTAGTATCAGATTGTCATAGACGCGGCGTTTGACCACTCCCTGATCGATCAGGTGCATCATGCCGTTCACGAACATTTCAGTTGAGACGTACAGTCCTTTCAGAAACGGTCTACACTCGTCTATCAGACTTTCGTCGGCGGGTTTTACCGAGGTTAAGCTGTTGAGCAGGTTCCGGTACTCGATATTTTTATGCTGTCTTAGAATCAGCGCATGGGCGACCGCATCACCGAGTGAGCCGATACCGATTTGCAGCGTCCCGTTGTCTGCGACGAGCGAACTTGCGTGCAGCGCGGTCGCATAGTCCTGGACCGGTACGCTGGCGTTGGGTACAGCGAACAGGCTCGTTTCACACTCAGGGTTTAGCAGTAGGCCGTCGAACATCGATGAATCTACCCGAGCGTCACCTTCCATAAACGGAAGTTCGGCATTGGCCTGACCGAGAATGACATAAGGCTGGCCATCACGTGCCCTTAGCAGTTCAGCTACTTCCAGGGCTGTATCAGGGTTGCAAGACAGGCTGACCTCGGTTTCTTCATCCCCATCGCGGATGGCAATCAACTGAACCAATACATTCACGCCATGTGCCACAATATCTCTGGCAATATGAGTATAGTTGCTGGAAATATAGTTTCGCTGAGCAGCCCCGACCGACTTCATTGAGCCAGCCTTAAAATAGAATTCGCTGACAGCGATATTCTCTGGCAGGCTATTGCTGCGCAGCGCTTTCATGTAGTCGAGTTCAGCGACTTGACCAAAAAGTCTGTCGAGAATCGGTTGCGCCAGTCGCGCTTCCAGATCACTTCCCGGCGTTGGAGGTTCGAGTGACAAGGCCGTGTAGATATGAAGTTCAATTTCGGGATCGGCCACAGCTCTTTGATAAAACGCATTCATCAGCTGGGTCGGCTTGCCAAGTCCTAGTGGTGCGCCCAGGACAATGCGTTTGCCCACTCGGTCGATTGCCATATCTACACAAGATTCAATGTCGCTGAATTGATTTGTCATAATTTCGAATGCTGTTTAAAACGTCGATTGCGGCAATTAACTTGTCTCAGCCAATCAGGCTATTATACGCACTTCAGCACTTGAGGCAGCCACATGATCGATGTGGGAGTACAATATGAAATCTACCGCGGCCGATTTTATCAGCGACCTAAAGGGCGTTAAGCCATTGCAGGCATTGCGCTCGGTGCGAGCTCTCATTGCCGACCCGGAAAACACCGCTGAAGTCTTCAAGGTCATTGAAGCGCTTAAAGGTGCCAGCTTGAAAAGAGCGGTCGAAAGACTGGAATCCTATCCACAAGGTCGAGAATTACTTCGGCAGAAGCCTGATATTTTGGCCTCGCTCAGAGACCGAGAGGTGCTGCAGGCCATGCCTGATGGCAGCCTGGGCCGGGCTTATCTAGATTTTGTTGAGTCACAGGACTTGAGTGCAGATGGTCTGGTGGAGGCCAGTGAAGAGGTACCACGAGAAGTGGCATACACACCGGCAGAATACTGGTTGGCCAATCGGCTGCGAGACATTCATGACCTGCAGCATGTCATGTGTGGCTATGGCCGCGATGAACTGGGTGAGCTGTCCCTGTTGTCATTTATGGTCACGCAGACACCCAACCGCGGTATCTCGTTTATTATTTTTATGGCAAAGCGTAAATTTCGCGAAGAGGCGCCTGATATCCCGGTGCAGGATTGCATCGATGAAGGCCGGAGAATTGGCGAGTCGGCAACGTGGTTTGCCACTGTGAGCTGGGAAGAGCGTCTGGCAGAGCCGCTGCAACAGATACGCGTCGATCTGGGGCTGGCCGTTCCATGTACATACCGGGATGCGCTCGCCCTGGCGGCTGGTAATATCTAAACGATGTTGACCTCGCTTTTTCATGGGTACCGCAGTTAAGTGGCGAAATTCAGCAACTCTTCCTCCACCTGACCCAAGCGTTCTTTTCCAAAGAACATCTCGCTACCCACGTAAAAGGTCGGTACCCCGAAACTGCCTCGGTCTGCCATCGCCTGGGTATTTAGTTTTAGAGCTTCCTTGACAGCATCTGTTTGAATCAGGCCAGCGATTGCGTCAGCATCAAGCCCGGCTTCGCGCCAGACGTCCATCACTACCTCGGGGTCATCCATCTTTTTGCCTTGCTCCCACATGGCTGACAGCACAGATTCGACATAATCGGTTTCTACGTCCAACTCCACAGCTGCTGCCAGGCCACGCATGATCATGATGGTATTCATGGGGAAGTGACTGTTGAATACGAAGTCATTGATGCCGTGCTTATGCTGAAAACGCTTGCTTTCGAGCATGTCGTACTCCAGCTTTCCCTTAACGTCGCCGAAAGCGATAAAAGGTGCCTGGTTGCCGGTAATCTTGAACAAACCACCAAGTAGTACGGGTATGATCTTTAACTCCGCACCGGTGCGTTGGAGGATCGATGGCAGCGCGCGGTAGCTGTAGTAGGCATTGGGGCTGGCGAAATCGAAAACAAATTCCAGTTTTGGCATGATGAGTTCCTGTCTCGTGGGTTCATGGGGAGCGATACTGGGCATCTAGGTTGGGCAGTGTAGCCATGTATCCATGGTCGACTCATTCATCCCCATCCGCCGCGGTGTAATTCTGTATTGCAGCGTCGGCACACGTAACTCCCGCGCCCGGCCAGCACTGTATTGTGACGTCTGGTTGAGAGTTCGTGTTCCATACATTCACAGCGATAGAGATGACGTTGCTGGCGGCGTTGTGGAATGCCGGCCATGTCGAAACTACAAGTAACGGTGGCATCGGCGCCAAAGGCCGCCATCAGGGTGTGCCATTCATCGCCATGGGGCTTAACTTGCTGCATGCCGTAGACTCGGTGAATTACGTAGTGGGCCACTTCATGGGGTACTGTAGCTGATAGATTTTCCGCAAAGTATTTGGCAAACAACCAGGGGTTGTAACGAATATGGCAATGCCTGCCCGACGCCTTGAACATCCCCGCGGATGAACCGGAAAGATCAAAACGGACTTCGACGGGTGCGAATTTTCGTTCGAAAATAGTTTCTGCTTTCGCGACCCACATGGCAGTTTCCGCTTCTACCGTGTGTTCCTGCCTGGCATCGATGGGTGCGATCAGGTCCGCCATCTTATTCATGCCGCACCTTCCCTCTGAGCGACTTGACGGAACCGCGCCGGGTCTTACTGTCCATGCGCCTGATCTGGGAACCCCGGGTGGGTTTGGTGTTACGGCGTGGCTTTTGGGTAGCCATGGCTTGCTGACATAACTGCTTGAGGCGCTCCAGTACATCATCGCGATTGCGTTCCTGGCTGCGATGTCGCTGCCCCTTGATGATGATAACCCCATCCTTGCTGATGCGCTGGTCACGCAGACTCATCAAGCGCTGTTTGTATATATTGGGAAGCGAGGACTGCTGCACGTCAAAGCGCAGGTGTACGGCACTGGATACCTTGTTGACGTTCTGACCGCCGGCTCCCTGGGCGCGAATGCCGGTCAGCTCAATCTCATGAGCAGGAATACTGACGTTGTTTGATAAAACCAGATCGGACACAAATAGAACCGTAGTCATCACAATCATACTGTTTCGACATCATACAGTACCAACGCCATTCACAGTTCAGTAGACTGTCGCCAAATTCTGAAAAAACAAGTTGCTCATGTCCACAAAACACCTCCTAGACCCGGAAATAATCATGCTCGCCGATGTTGATTTCGATATTCCCATCGACGCTGACAAATTGGCTGGCTTTCGAGCCGCCATGAAAGAGGACACTGTCCTGGGTGATGCTGACGCTGCCAATGTTATTCGCCAGGAAGTATTCGCCCCCTCAATAACCGGGCCGGATGTGCGCTGCCTGCTCTACGTTCCGGACAATGACGATGGGTCAAGAGCCGGCTACCTGCATATTCATGGCGGCGGCTACATCATGGGCGAACCGGAAATGTCAGACGTCATGAGTATACTGATAGCAGAGAAATTGGGGGCTGTCGTGTGCTCCGTGGATTACCGGCTGGCCCCGGAGCATCCTGTCCCAGCGCCACTGGATGATTGTTACGCCGCGCTCGCCTGGTTTCATCAGCATGCGTCAGAGTGGAACGTTGATACCTCCCGTATTGGTATTGGCGGCGAGAGCGCGGGCGGTGGACTGGCCGCAGCACTGGCCATTCATGCCAGATACAAAGGTGAATACGCGATATGTCATCAACATCTGACCTATCCCATGATCGACAACCTGACCGGTACGGAATCAAACATGGGAGACCCGCTGACTGGCGAGTTCGTCTGGACCCGGGAAAGTAACCGATTCGGATGGGCAAGCTACCTGGGTGAGGCACCTGCCGTTGCACCGCAGGTTCCCTCGCGCCTCGAGGACTATGCCAGCCTGCCCAACACCTGGTTGTATACCGCGAGTATGGATCTGTTTCGGGATGAAAATATTGCCTATGCCCAGGAGTTGATGAAAGCTGGCGTCAGTACTGAGTTAATCGTGCTGGCGGGGGCGTGTCACGGCTTCCAGATGGTGCCGGGCACGAGTCTGGGCAAAAAGTATGTGGATGATTTTTTGGCTGCGTTGGAAAAAGGGCTGGGTTAGCCCACCCTTCCAATATTCGAACTGACAGCTGTTTTTATTTTTTAAGCTCTGTTGTCAACCACCGGTCCATTTTCTTCTTTAACACGCCCATTGGCAGTGCACCGTCTATCAGAATCTCACGATGGAAGGCCTTGATATCAAAACGTTTTCCCAGGGCCTTTTCTGCATCGGTGCGCATATCTCTGATGGCTATCTGCCCCATTTTGTACGACAGGGCCTGGCCTGCATTCGCCATATAGCGCTCCACTTCTGATTCGATCTCGCTGGGTGCAAGAGTCGAGTTCTCGCGCATGTAATCCATGGCTTGTTGGCGGGCCCAGCCGTAGTAGTGCAGTCCCGTGTCGACCACCAGACGCATGGCACGAAGTTGCTCGTCATTGAGTCGACCGTAGTATTGCCAAGGGTCCTGGAACATGCCCATTTCCCGGCCGATCGACTCAGCATATAACGCCCAGCCCTCTGAAAATGCCGTAACATTGGAATAACGGCGAAAGGTGGGCAGGTCTTCTATTTCGGTTTGCAGTGAGTCGGCAAAGTGGTGGCCGGGTTCGGCCTCATGCAAATACAGCGTTTCAGTACTGTATGTAGGTTGGGAATCCAGATTCAGAGTGTTGATGTAGAACACCCCCGGCCTGGATCCGTCCGCCGTACCGCCCCAGTAGAACGCACCCGCCGCTGTTTTGGCGACAAAGGGATCCATGGCGCGGATTTCCAGTTTTGCCCTGGGCATGAGGTCGAAAAATTGGGGAAGCTTTTCGCGGACGTTTTTTTGCACATCGTCGTAGGCAGCCATCAATGACTGCTCATCTTCAAAGTAAAACTGCTTGCCGTTGCGTATAAATTCAAAAAATGCCTGCAGGTCACCATCAAAGCCTACTTCCTCTTTGACCTCCCGCATTTCATCGAGGATGCGGGCGACCTCCTGCAGTCCGATATGATGAATGTCCGCGGGTGTGATATCCGTAGTTGTGTAGGTTTTGACCAGAAAAGCGTAGCGCTCTTTCCCGTCGGGTAAATCAAGCAGTCCATAACTGTCGCGGCACTGGGCTATGTAAACGTCGCGAATATAGGATTGCATTCGAGCATAGGCTGGCATCACGGTAGTCAACAGCAAGTCGCGGTACTCCTCGGTCAAGCGCTGCTGTGTTTCTGCGGGGATTGACTCCGGCATATTGTGAATGGCTTTCCAGAAGGGACCATCTTCCAGCGTGCTCTCGTCGTCCACCAGGTCCTCAAATTGTATGAGCACTTTCTCCATGATCGACCGGGGCATGCTGTAACCCAATGAGAGCCCTTCATTCATATTGGCAATGGTGGTATCTGTCACCTCCTCAATATGTGCCAGTCTCAAAAACCAGTCTTCGTAGTGCTTCACGGTATCGAAGGGTTGATAGCTGCCACCGGCGCCCATCTGGGCCAGGCTGGAGAAATCGTTGTATTGCGAAACCGGCATCAGATAGTTACGAAATTTTCGATATTCTCGATCCAGGTCCAGTTCGCGTTTAAAAACGTCGTAGCTGATTAAATCCTGTCCGCTCAGTTGGCTGCGATCAATATCCTGCAGACGTTGCGAGTATTTCTCCAGGTACAAGCGTTCTTTTTCCCTGAACTCCGGGCTGCCGGTATTGGCCCACTGGTCGTTATAGCGGGGGTCATTGATATAGGTGCCCCAGGTAGGATAGAGCGCCAACCTGTCTTCCCAGTTGGCTGCAAAGAGTGCCTCCAGCTTTTGACTCGCGACATTTTCTTGTGAGCTCTTGCTTGAGGATTGAATACCCATGTGAACGCTACAACCACCCAACATTGCGACTAGCAGTAGCATGTTAATTGTAGTTTTCATTGACTCGATGCGTCCCATTGCTGAGGTGTCAGTCATTGATAATAGATCAGCGCTGGTTAAATTCCCATCGCTCA
Organism: uncultured Halieaceae bacterium; assembly: GCA_938074045.1. Taxonomy (GTDB): domain Bacteria; phylum Pseudomonadota; class Gammaproteobacteria; order Pseudomonadales; family Halieaceae; genus CALJGI01. The sequence goes on along the minus strand of CALJGI010000009.1, from coordinate 152,654 downwards.
GCAGTAGGGTGTAAAGAAATTGACTCAGCCGACGCGCAGATGCCGCAAAACCTTGTTATCCTGTAACGCAAATAATAATGGACACTCATAGGGATATCAGTGCCCGGACTGATAAGTGAATTAAAACGCCGCAATGTCTTCCGAGTAGGCATCGCCTATCTGGCGCTGGCTTGGCTTGTCATTCAGGTGACCGCCATCGCTATTCCAGCGCTTAATCTGCCGGAATCACTGAACAGTATTGTCTTTTTTATCGGTCTGATCGGGTTCCCATTTGCCTTGTTTTTCGCCTGGGCGTTTGAGCTCACTCCCGACGGTGTGCGTAGGGAAGGGGAGACTGAAGCGGAAACGAGTTCGCGTCAAAGTACGCGCCAGCAGTTGAACCACCTGACCATCGTTCTACTTAGCCTGGCACTGATTTTCGTGATTGTTGATCAGTATTTTCTGGAGGAGAAAACCGCACCGGAAACGACTGCTTCAGCAGAACCCGCGGAGCTTCAACCTGCCGCAGAAGACGCACCTGAATCCAGGATACGTTCCATCGCCGTGCTTCCATTTCGCAGCCGCAGCGCTGTGGCGGATGACGCTCACTTTGTCGACGGTATGCACGATGACATTCTCACGCTGCTCACGCGGATATCGGCCTTCGATCGGGTGATCTCCAGAACCTCAGTGGAACGCTACCGGGATACCACCCAGTCTATCGGGGAGATCGCCGCAGAACTGGATGTTACGACTATTCTGGAAGGGGGCGTGCAGCGCGCCGGTAACCGTATACGGATAAACCTTCAGTTAATCGAAGCGGCGACCGACAAGCACCTCTGGGCGGATACCTACGACCGGGAAATGACGGTGGAAAATGTATTCGCCATCCAGTCGGATGTGACCAAGGCGGTGATAGATGCCTTGGAGGCGACACTGACGCCGGCAGAATCAGAGCAGATTGCGCCCGCGCCTCCGGCGAATCTGGCCGCGATGGAGCAGTTTTTCATGGCGCGTCAAAAAAGCAGACGCGCATCCGAGGGCGACTGGCCGGAGGCCAACGAGCATTTCAAACGCGCGGTGGAGTTGGACCCTGACTTTGCTCTGGGTTGGGCCTATCTTGGCATACGATATATGCAGATGGGATTTCAGAACCGAGAGGAGCGGGAGAAGAATCTGGGCCTGTCCTTCGAGGCAGTCGAACGAGCGCTGGCATTAAACCCGCGGCTTGGTGAAGCCTATTTGGCTCTGGGGAATCTGCATTTTATGCTGGACGCTCTGGATGCCGCCGACGAAGCCTTTGTTCGAGCGGCAGAGTTGATCCCCAACTCAGCGGACCTCTACTACAGCCTTGGCAACCTGCGCTATACGCAGGGTCGTTTGGAAGAAGCGGTGAATTATCATCAGCAGGCTCAGCAGCGAGGCGGCCTCGACTACGCCGGCTCTGCGGGTAGCGCGCTGCTGACACTGGGTCGTCCCGATGAGGCCAGGCATCAATTCGAGCTGGCTGTGGAACACAATCCAGAGTCGCCTTTGGGATATCTCGGTGTCGCTGCCAGTTACTGGATGCAGGGCGAACTATCCAAGGCGGTCATCTGGACTCGACGTGGACAACAGCGCAACCTCACGCTGCTGTTAAACCCTCATTTGCATCTGGCCAATACCATGATTTTCTGGGATATCGTGGATGACGAGGAGGGCTTTTGTGTTGCTCAGTGGCTGTATAACCGTGATCCTGGAGGTTATGGAGAAACCGAGCTCATGATGTTGGCCTGGCTGGTTGCCGGTGATCGGGAGCGAGCGTTGGAATTTGCCCATATGAGCAAAGACCTTATGATGAGTCACGCCATGGTAGTCGGCATACGGCCTTATACTCTGGCCCTGTTGCGTGACGAGGCCCTCGCGGCGGGCAAGACAGGGGAGATTCGAGAATTGTACAGATCCATGTTCCCGCTATTGTTCGAAAGCCGCACGGCTCCCATCAACTTGGCTACGTTGTCTGCTGTAATAGACCTGCTGCCTGTACTGCGGGCTACCGGCGACGGAGATTGGGCTAATGAGCTGGCTATGAGAGCTCTGGAATTTATCAGCAGCAACCAGACCATTGGCAGTGTTTTCGCCGCCGACGTTTTTGTGTTTCTGGGACAATACGATCGTGCTATCGAAGCGTTACGAGAATTCGCTGCTGTGGGAGGACTCTACTGGCGCATCGGGATCGAGTTCAACAGCAATCTGGCACCCCTGCGTGAGCGGGAGGATTATAATGAGATTATCAGTTCACTGCGTGCGCGAGGGCTTGCGCAAAGAGCACTTTTGCGCCAGACCGAGACGACTTCAGACACCTGCCGCTCATCCGGCTAGATCTTTGATTCTCGGCCGGAGAGATTAAGACGATCCCATCTCTCTGACCCAGTTTGCCAGGCCATTTGTAGACGCATCATGCCCTGTAACAGGTTCCGCTTGCTTCAGCTTTGGCAGGATAACTCCAGCCAGTTGTTTGCCCAGTTCTACTCCCCACTGGTCGAAGGAATTGATATTCCAGATAACACCCTGCACAAAGACCTTGTGTTCATACAGGGCTATCAGGCTGCCCAGGGTCTCCGGAGTCAGCTTTCTAAACAGAATGGAATTGCTGGGTCTATTGCCGGGAAACACCTTGTGGGGTGCCAGTTGATCCTGTTGTTCAACATCCATGTCCGCCGCCAGCAGTTCTGCTCGCGCCTCGGCTTCAGTCTTGCCCCTCATCAGCGCCTCGGTCTGGGCGATGAAATTGGCCGTCAATATATCGTGATGCTCATCGTTCGGCTGATCTCCCTGTGCGGCAATAAGAAAATCACAGGGAATTATCTCTGTCCCCTGATGAATCAACTGGTAGAAGGCGTGCTGACCATTGGTGCCGGGCTCACCCCAGATAATCGGCCCGGTATCGTAATCGACCGGCTCACCATTCTTACGGGTAGACTTGCCATTGCTCTCCATGTCCAGTTGCTGCAAGTAGGCAGACAGCCGATTCAGGCGCTGGCTATAGGGCAACACCGCATAACTGCTGGCACCCACAAAATTGCGATACCAGATGCCCAGCAGAGCCAGAATAACGGGCATATTTTGTTCCAGGGGCGCGGTGCGGAAGTGCTCATCCATCTGATACGCACCCCTGAGTAGCCCCTCAAAGTTTTCTATACCGATGGCCAGTGCAATCGGCAAGCCCACGGTAGACCACAGCGAGTAGCGTCCGCCCACCCAATCCCAAAAGCCGAGGATATTATCTCTGGCTATGCCAAACTCAAGCACAGCATTTGCGTTGGTGGACACAGCGACGAAATGCTTTGCGACGGCAGCGGTATCGTTAATATGCTGCAGCAACCAGCGCCGGGCCGATTGGGCGTTGGCCATAGTCTCCTGGGTGGTAAAGGTTTTTGAGACGATGATGAAAAGCACACGCTCGGGATCCAGAGAGGCCACCGTATCCAGTAAATGCGCACTGTCGACATTGGAGACAAAATGCACGTTCAGGTCGCGTTGGTGATACGCCTTTAGCGCACCCGTCACCATCGCCGGCCCCAGGTCGGAGCCGCCGATGCCAATGTTCACCACATCAGAAATGCGCTTGCCAGTATGGCCGAGCCATCTGCCGGATCGGATATCGTCGCTGATTTGCCGCATCTTATCCAGCTCGTGGTTTACGTCGGGCATGACGTCTTTGCCGTCGACTACCACGGGCTTTCCAGATTGATTGCGCAGGGCGGTGTGTAACACAGCCCGGCCCTCTGTTGAGTTGATGGCTTCACCATGGAACATGGCGTCTCGACAACTATCCAATTCAGCATGACGCGCCAGCTCAAACAGCAACGTCATGGTGGCTGACTGGATGCAATTCTTGGAGTAGTCCAGCAGAAAATCACCCCATTGCAGAGAAAACTCATCAAAGCGCTGAGGATTTTCCGCAAACAGGTTCCGCATCTGCAGGTCTGAGATGTCCCGCTGATGTTTCTTCAGTGCCTTCCAGATACTGGATTGTGCTAGCTGATCCAGAGCCATGTAATACCTCTTCTAAGCGATGTTGTACAGCGTGGTGACAACGGCGTCCGGTCTGAATATACACGGCTTTAAAAACAGGAAACAGTGAAGCCGTGGCATAACCACCTGCGGGGGAGGCAGAGTCCCCGGCAAGCAGGGCCCCACGTATACACTTTATTGTACGACCACGCTATGATATGACACAATAAATGCCAATATATAACCATGAGGATATAATGCTATGACCGTGACAATATGGGTGTTAGCAGCACTGGCGTACCTGGCGTTCAGGCTCTGGTACGACGGACCGAACAAGCCTTTGACCTCGAAGGAGGTTGAGGGTTATTTACGTCTGCTTGAGGAACGCGAAGACGCAGCCGCGGAAGACATTGCCGTCATGCGAAGGTTTCTTGAAGAGGACGATGGCAAGGAATTCATCATGGTAAACCTGGTGCAGTTCAATCCCTCGCCCATGAAACACCCCGACACCGGTGAGAACGTGCAGGCCAATGCCGTCCTTCAGGAATATTTTAAACCGTTTATGGCGAAGGTAATGCGCCGTGCGGGGCATCCCGTGATTGCTGCCCACGCGGTGGGCGGGTACCTGGATGCCTGGAACACTCCCGCCAACCCGGGCTGGCATTTGGCTGGATTAATTCGTTACCGCTCCCGGCGAGACTGTGTTGAATTATCGTTTGCGAGTTCGGAGTTCAAGGAAATTCACAAGTACAAGATTGCCGCGATGAAACAGACCTTTGCTTTCCCCTCGCAAACTCAAATGAATCTCTATGCTTCACCCCGGGTGACAGTGGCCATGGGCCTTGCGTTGGTGGGGTCCCTGGTGCAGCTTGTCCTTGTTTAGGGGGTGGCTGTCAGTTTCAATCTGGAGGGGGAAGTTGCACCGCTTCCCCCAGCCGTAAAATCTGATATGTGACGCTTGTCTCTGAGCGCTTGCGTTCCATAAGGCCATCGCACGCTGAAAGTCCTGATCGGGTACCAGCGGTTCACCCAGGGGGGTACCATGGTATCCCAATGAATGGGAAAAACAGCTTTGGCTCCGGTTGTGGTGACGATATTGCGAAAATAATCTTCCTGCTCAGATCCCTCGAGGTCGCCGAGACCCCCGGTGCTCAGCATCACGTAATCTGCCTTTAGCCCTTGCAAAGCGCCTGGAATAAAACCGGCGCTTCCCTGGATAAGAAGATTACCACGCGGATGTTCAAGCGGGATGCTGTAAGTTTTGCCTTCCCGGTACGCAATAAATGGCGCAGGTGGAACAAGTGGCTGGTCAATCGTCTTGTTCATACCCAGTGCAGACAGTGATTCGGGCAGTTTCAGGCCGCGACCTATGTTGGCCGTAGACTCGGAACCGAGCAGCGTTGCGCTGGTCAATTCAGCCACGGTGGGTGCATCAAGAGTGTGATCGAAATGGGAATGGACGACCATTACAGCAGCAGCGGAACCCAACTGCAGTTTTCTGATGTAGTGCTCGACGAGTTCACGATTCGGCTCGATCTCAGGCATTCCCACCGCTGGAAACGCGAGTGGTACGCGGGTCAATTAAGCCTCTGTAATCAGATTGGTCCCGCCGTCGGCAATGATGAGTGTGGTTATGCCCATCCACGTCACCACAAGACCATCGCTATCACTTTGCGGGGGATTGCGCAGCTCCAGTTCTGCGACACTGACATCGGCAATAGCGGCTACAGATGATAACAGCAGTGCAGTCAGCAGATGGATACCTCCACGCGATTGGAGTGAACCAACCAGCTTCCATTGGGCAGAACTCCGCCAGCATCCGATAACACAATTGGAATGAGCTGAAAATCCTTGCTGCAAGATATTTCTCATATTTTTCGTTTCACAGCCATCGGGTCGCGCTAGTTGGTACGACTCACGCTCCACAGTGGTGCAAGCTGCACCGGGGCTGCGCACGTATACTGCGTCAGAATCTGATTGGTACAAAGTGTCGGTGTAGTCGAGCTGAGCAATTTGAGCGCATTTTTTTGATCTGAATCAAGCATCCTTAATCTGCTTTTTCGGCCACTCTTGATTATCACTTTTTATTCCCTACATCAGATTTAATGCCGGAACAGGCAGATATTTAGAGGAGATTTATCATGGCACTTATACCCAGAAGTAGTCTTTTTGATTCAGACCGACTGTTCGGTGATTTCTTTTCCCCGGCGGTGCGTGGAGGAGAGGGCAGTGAGGCGTTTTTCGCGCCCAGAGTCGATATCCAGGATCTGGATGATCATTACGAAATTACGGCTGAATTGCCGGGGGTAAAGAAAGAGGATATTCACGTGACCCTGACTGATGGTGTGTTGACCCTGGAAGCGGAGGCCAGCAGTGAGGATAAGGAGAAGAAAAAGGGCAAGATAATGCGACAGGAGCGTCGCTACGGTAAGTTTATGCGCAGCTTTAATCTTGGGCCCGAGGTGCACGAGGCTGACATAAGCGCAGATTTCAGCGACGGTGTGCTTGCAGTGCGCGCGCCTAAGCTCAAAGAAGTACCGCCCTCGCAGCGCCGGATCAATATCAATTAATAGCCTTGTCTTTCACCACCTATAAGGCATTGAAGCTTGTAGGTGGTGTACTTATGTCAGATAGCGCTGGTACGCCTGGCGAAGCGGGTAGGGGCGCCAGTAAGCACCTGTCCGCTTCGAACTCAGAACGGTCAGAAGTCGTATCGAACAGTCACGCCGTAGCGACGACCCGGGGTAAAGCTTCCCTGCCAGGCGGCAGGTAGGCCGGCGCTGCCATTGGCCTGACGGCCCGGGTTAATGTTGCGATCGGTATTGCTCAGGTTCTTGCCCCAGGCTTTGATGTCCAGACCCAATGAAGGGTTGGAGAAGCCGAGACTGAATCCTAGCTCGCTTTTGCTCTCGGAGAATTCACTTGTCAGCCTGGTATTCGCTGCATCTGATGCCCAGGTCCAGGTGGCGCGTGAGTTGATGTTCCAGTCCTCCGAGAGCGGGCGGCTATAGCCCACCTGTACATTAGCGTTCCACTCGGGCAGGTCATTTAGAGACTCACCATCACCCTTGGGGCAGTATAGCTGTGTTGGTGTTGTGTTCTCACCGGTGGGGCAAAGACGTTTGGACCAATCCTCGACGCTCGGGTCCGAATAAGCTGCGCGCACTGCAACATCCCAGAAGTCACCGACCAAGTAGGTGGCGTCCATCTCCACCCCCTTGGTGATGACTTCCTCAGCATTGTTGATAGCAGCGAGGAAAAAGCTACCGAAGATTGGGCCGATGGCATCGATGGGTTGATTGGTTTGCGCGACGTGGTGGTCGTTGTAACGCTGGTAATACACATTAGCGCTGACAGACAGACGGTTGTCCAGGAACAATCCCTTTATCCCCAGCTCGATGGCTTCAGAGGTCTCTTCATCATAGGATATATTGTCCAGCACAGCCTGTGCGGCGGCGGGCGGTATAGCCAGTCCAAATGTTTCATTGAGGCCTGCAACACCCGCGACCAGACCATTGAATCCACCCCCCTTGAAGGCGTGGTCCACGGACAGGTAGGCGGTAATATCATCGGAAATATAGTTGCGTAGCTTCAAACTCCAGGACACGTGATCAAAATCAAGTTCGTCTTCAAGGACAGCATTCACGCCTGAAAACTTAGTTGATGTAGCCAGTTTATCACCAACATCGTCATAGCGAAGGCCAACCGCCAGATCCCACTTTGATGCGAGGTGGTAATTCAGATTGACGAAAGCCGCGTAGCCATCTTGTTCCAGCGAAGACACGCCGTTGACGTCCACACCCTGGACCACGATGTCATTGAAAGCGTCGAATTCACTGTCGAAGTAGTAGAGTCCTGCGACATAGTCCAGTGTGTCACTGGAGTTGGAAATACGAATTTCCAAGGTGGTCAGTTCGGTGTCAGCGCCGATTTGAAACTTGCCGGTGCCGTTTGGATAGGGTGCCCGGATTTCATCGGAGAAGGTATCGAACTGCTGGTAGAGACCGATAACATCAAGGTTAAAACTGTCGGTGTCCCATCCCAGGTGAAGACTGGAGTCCTTGATTTCACCGGTGACCAGACTGGGACGGATACCCCAATTGCGATTGTCTTCGAACTTGTTGTATGTCTCTGGCGTAGGCGAATTTCCCCCGGTGCCTGGCAACAGTCCATCGTAGTTGAATCCAGCGGGATTCTGTTCCAGATCCTGGTAGTTCGCCGTCCATTTCAGGCTGAGGGCGTCAGAGGGTGTCCACAATAATTTGGACCTGATGGCCTGGTTGTCATGGCCGCCGGTTGTGTCATCCGTCGCCTCGGGATTCGCCATGTCGACGTGTCCATCGGCGTCAGAAAAAACACCCGCCAATCGCCACGCCAGTTTGTCTTCAATGATAGGAACGTTAAGGGCACCGCGCACGTCCAGGGTGGCGTGATCTGGTGAATCGTAAAAACTGTAACTGCTTTCCAGATAACCGTTCAAGCCGTCATAGTTCGGGTTCTTGGTGCTGATATTGTAAGCCCCACCGGGTGCGTTCCTGCCGTATAACGTACCCTGGGGGCCACGTAATAGCTCGATACGCTCAATATCCACCATCGTTGAAAAAACGGCACCGATCTGCGACTGTGCCACCTCATCAACAAAGACGGCCACATTAGGGGGCGTACCCAGCGCAAAAAACGCCGGGCCGACACCACGGATTCGAATAGCGGCGCTTTGCAGTCCAGCGCCACCGCCGAAGGCCACTCCCGGGGTGATTTCCCGCAAATCAGAGAATTCAAAGGCATTGATATTCTTGATGTCTTTCTCTGTGGCAACACTGATTGAGATAGGCACGTCCTGCACACTTTCGCTGATTTTCTGTGCGGTGACGTAAACCTCTTCCAGCATTCTTGAGTCGCCTTCACCAGCCTGGGCCAGTACATTGGTCGATGCTGCCAGCGCAGTGCTGACGGAGAGAATAGTGATTGCTGCCGAATGATTCATGCTGGTGACTCCCCAGTGGCGTCTCTTAGCTGCTATTACGTTTACCTGGTTAAGCAGCGGTTAAATTATATATATTTTTCCAGCGTTGATTCTGCATCAAAAACATTAAGCAGACCTGAAACCGACCAATGCCTGGCGTTCAGGCTGGTTTAAGCATCGTGCAATACTATATCAGCCTGTTCCGAACTACCGGAATCATCGCCACTTGCACACCGGTAGACGCAGCCTGCATGATGATGAGGCGTGTGCCTAGGGGTGCGCCGGGAGAAAGCTAATGCGTATATTGTTGGTCGAAGATGACTATCAGGTAGGTGAAACCCTGCAAGCGACGCTCGGAATGGAGAACTACGCCGTTGATTGGGTGCGTGACGGGGCCGAGGTTATGTCGATGCTCGCCATGGGTGAATACGACCTTATGGTACTCGACATCGGCCTACCCAACGTCTCCGGGGTGGATGTACTGAAACAGACCCGCGCAAAAAATAACCCTATTCCCGTTCTTATGCTCACCGCACGTGATGCGCTGCAAGACAAGGTGACCAGCTTTGACATGGGTGCCGACGATTATCTGACCAAACCGTTTGAGACTGAAGAATTGCTGGCGCGAATCCGCTCACTGGTGCGGCGCAGCGCTGGACGGCCGAATCCAACGCTTTGTGTGGGTGTTGTTGAGTACGATCCCAAGGAGAAGCTGGTGCGCAAACAGGGCGAAGGGGTTACCCTCACGGCGAAAGAGATGGCGGTATTGGAGGTCCTGATGTCCCGCGCCGGTCGATTTGTTTCAAAATCCAGTCTGCAGGAAAGCCTATACGCCTGGGAGGATGAAATAGGTAGCAATACCATCGAGGTGTATATCTCGCGCCTGCGCAAATTTCTCGGCGCTGATTTCATTGAAACCTTGCGCGGAGTGGGATATCGGGTCCCCGAGCAATGAAATTAGGCCTTGGAAACCTGAGGGAAACTCTCCGGTATCGAATGATCGTCATCGCCCTCGCGGTGCACTTGGGTATCTGGCTGATAGCGGTGCTGGCCTCATCGGTGACCGCAGTCACCGTTATTCTGGATTCTGTCGACGATGAACTTGAAGCACAGATTGAATTCCTGGAATTCAGCTCTGACACGTTTATTGCCTTTGTTGAAAGCCTCGACCTGCCGATTGACGAGGAAATGGGTCTTCGAAGTATCTCCGTAACCGAGCAAATTGGTTGGTCGGGTAATCCCATGATTTATTGGACCAAGGATGGCAGTCTGGTTTACCGCACGGCGAATTCGCCAGATTTTGCAGGCCCTACAGCGCCCGGATTTGCAGATGAAACCATCATGCACGACGATGAAGAAACCAACTGGCGAGTACTCTACAAACCTGTCAGGAATACCTTTTGGATTGCTGTGGGTGTAGACACGCGGGAGACCAGGCAGGAGATTATCCAGGTGGGGATAAAGGCCTTGTACCCCATGGTGTTGATTATCCCGTTGACTGTGGTGGGGATTTACCTAGGTACCACCCGGGGTCTTAGGCCGATGGAGAAACTTGCCGTTGCGCTCCAGGAGAGGTCGCCAACGTCATTGGACCCGGTCGGGACGGAGGGTATACACCGGGAAATGAGACCGGTGGTGGATTCGCTGAATGGGCTGCTTGAAAAACTGGCTCTGGCGTTGGAAAACGAACACCGCTTCACGGCTAACGCGGCGCACGAATTACAGACGCCATTGACGGCGATCAAGGCCGAACTCCAAATGCATCAACGCAGCGTGTCTGATCCAGCACTATTGAAGATTCTCGACAGTATCGCGAGCAGGGTAGATCGGGCTGTATATACCGTGCGCCAGTTGCTGACCATGGCACGACTGGAATCCCATGATGCGCAACTCCCATTTGCGACCGTCGATTTGCATACTCTGACCGAGCGGAGCCTGGCCGATCATGGTCACCTGGTGGTTGAACGCGGTCTGGAGTTATGGTTTCCGGAGGGAGAGCAGTGGCCTGTGCGGGGGCATACAGAGACCCTGTCGGTGCTGATAGGGAATCTGCTTGCGAACGCGTTTCGCTACACGCCGGATGGTGGGTCTGTGTTGGTGGAGGCGCGTGGGAGTGGCGATGGTCTGGTTTACACCGTGGCAAATGACTGTGCCGCAATGACGGAAGAAGAACGGCAGCTACTTGTTGACCGCTTCTACAGAAAGCCGGGTACTTACAGCGCTGGGGCAGGATTGGGGCTGTCCATCGTGCAGCGTATCGCCGAGGTCCACCACGCGGAGCTCGCATTGGCCGACTGGAAGAATGACCAGGGGCTCCGGGTCACAGTCACTTTCCCTTCTTAATACTCTCTTCAGTTTACTGGTGCAGCATGCACTGCTATTGGAAGTTCCGCCTTTTTTTCGGGCGGTTTCGGAGTAGTTATTAATGGCAGTTCAAGAATTTACGAACAGCGGTAAGGAAGGGTGAGACAGCATAAACTGATTGGCGCTCTCTGCGCGTTTTTTTTGCTTACATTGCTGGGCGCGTGTTCAGACAATACAGATACGGGTCTTGTGGCGGAGCCGGTGCGGGCCATCAAGTATCAGGTGGTTAGGCAGGACTCTAATCTCCGGACCCGGACCTTGTCCGGCCATATTCGCGCCCGGGAATCCAGCCAGTTGTCTTTTCAGGTTTCCGGACAGGTTCTTGCGGTGCACGTGGACGTGGGCGACCCGGTACAGCGCGGTCAACTGATCGCTGAATTGGATGTTGCCCCCTATCGTCTTGAGCTCAATACGATGGAAGCTGAGCTCGCCGCTGCTCGATCCGACTTTAATGAACGCCAGGAAAATTTTCACAAGCAGCAGCGGGTATTCAATGACGGATATGTAAGTCAGAGTGATCTCGATCGGGCCCGGGCCGAATTTGAGAGGGCTGGCAGTATCGTAAAACTCACCCAGTCCCGGGTGGAACTCGCGCAGCGCGATCTTGAAAATACGCGCTTGTTGGCACCTTACACAGGGATCGTCAATGCGCGGAATATCGAACCCTTTGAAGACGTGGCCGCAGCCCAGCCGGTATTTGAGATACAAGGCAACGCCGGTTTCAAGGTGGCACTGTTGCTGCCCAGCACGCTGCTTGCCGCCGTCAGCCGTGGCGATGAGGTTGCCGTAGCCATTCCTGCCCTTGGCCTGACAGATCTTCTGGGCGTGGTGTTTGAACGTGGTCTTCGTGCTGACGATCGCGGGGCGTATCCCGTGACGGTTGTGTTGGCCAGCACCGAAGCAGGCGTTCAGGCGGGAATGTCTGCGGAAGTCAGACTGGCGTTGGCCTCCAGTGACAATCGCCTGCTCCTGCCCGATTCAGCGTTTGTGGTAGATGGTGATGGTGGACATACCGTATTCCGGTTTGATCCTGTGCAATCAGTGGTTCGAAAAATTTCTGTTACGGCGACCCTCGCTGGTGTGGACGCTCTGGAGGTTACGGAAGGTGTATCGGCAGGTGACATTGTTTGCATTGCCGGGGTCGACTTCCTTCGTGACGGGCAGCAGGTCACCTTGTTTGAGCTGCAGCAGTGAAACTTACGCAGCTGGTACTCGAGAAAAGCCGTCTGAGCGGTACCTTCTTTGTGCTACTGGCGGTACTTGGGGTGCTGGCCTACAGTGATTTTCCCAGCCGCGAAGAACCAGCGATTCGCATTCCACGCGCTACCGTGGTTTCCGCCTTCCCCGGGATGCCACCGGAACAGGTGGAGGATCTGATCACACGCAAATTGGAAGAAAAGTTCAGGGAAATTGGCGAAATAGAACATATCGTCAGCTTTTCTCAGCCAGGTCTTTCTATTGTGGAAGTATGGGTCCACGAACACATACCGGATTTTGATCCGGTTTGGCAAAAACTGCGTCACAAGGTAGAGGAAGTACAAGCGCATTTACCGGAAGGCATACATGGTCCCGTGGTCAATGATGAGTATGCGGATGTTTCCATTGTTACCCTCGCATTGACCGGAGAAGATTGGTCGATGGCGGAGTTGCGAGAACACGCCAGGTCTGTGCGCGATCAACTTTATGCTGTGGAGGGCGTCCGCCGGGTCAGGTTGTACGGAATACAGGAGCAGCGGATATACCTGGAAGCAGATTCGTCGTTACTGGACACCGCCAGCTTTGATGTGGTTGAAGCTGTGCGTAGTATTCGTGACCAAAATCGCATTCTTCCCGCCGGGGAGATACTAACCGACAGACGCAGGGTTTCTATAGAGACCAGCGGCAAGCTGGAGCGGGTGGATGACCTGCGTCGGGTAATGGTCGGCTCGCGCGATGAAAACAATCTGCTACCGCTGACCGATTATATGGATGTACGCAGCGATTACGTCGACCCACCGACCGAACTGGTTTACTTCAACGGCAAGCCCTCAATAATAATTTCAGCTTCGCTGCAAAAGGGCGGGAACGTAAAGGCCATGGGGTCTGAATTGCGACGGTTTGTTAGCGAGGCCTCGGCCGGATTGCCGGTGGGTGTGCAATTAGAAGTTGCCAGTCTGCAACCTGAAGCTGTCGACAAAGCAATAGCCATGGTGAGTATCAGCCTGTATCAGACACTGGCGATTGTACTCGCTGTGGTCGTATTAACACTGGGCATGCGTGAGGGTTTGATCATGGGGATAACGGTGCCCCTGACCATGCTATCGGCACTGGTATTTATGTACTTACTGGATGTAGAGCTGCATTTTGTGTCGCTGGCAGCCCTTATCATTTCCCTGGGAATGCTGGTGGACAACGGTATCGTCATTACCGAGGATGTTCATCTTAAGATTAATCAGGGGATGGAGGGCAAACTCGCCGCGGTGGCGAGTTGTCGCGAGCTCGCGCTGCCTTTGCTTACGTCGACGCTGACAACGGTTCTGGCGTTCATGCCCATCCTGACGGTGAATACAACCGCCGGAGAATTCAATCGCTCTCTGGCCCAGGTTGTCGGGTTGTCACTGTTGTGTTCCTGGTTTATCTCGGTAACTTTTGTTCCGCTGCTCGCCTCCCGATGGTTGAAACCCGGCCATGCTGCTCAGCCAGGGTGGATGACCGGTGCTTACAAGGTACTGCTGGCCAGAATCTTACATCGTCCCATTGCTTTCCTGGTTATTTTGCTATTGCTGGTGGGGAGCTTGCAGTCACTCCTGCGATTTGTAACTGCCGAAATGTTCCCTATTTCTTCAAGACCTGAAGTATTGGTCTATGTGGACCTGCCAGCGGGTTACAACATCCACCAGACCGAAGTGGTCGTCGACAATTTGACTGACTGGATGCTGGACAAAAATAGACATCCTGATATTCAGAAAGTGACGAGTTATATCGGCACTGGCGGGCCGCGATTTTCGCTCGCGATCGTGCCGAACCGGCCTGCACCCCATCGCGGTTTTATGATAGTTGAGGCTGCTGACGGCAATCATGCCGCTACACTGGCCCTGGATATTCGCGGCCATGCTGCCAGTCACCTCGCTGAATCCACTATTCGAACTGAATTGATCAGCCGGGGCGTTGTACCCCCAGGCGTCGTCGAACTGAGGTTCAGCGGTCCGGACGCCGACACTTTGTACGACATTGCCAGCGAAGCAGAAACCGCGTTGGCGCAGATTCCGGATACACTTCACGTACGCAACGACTGGGAAAATCGTACCCGACGACTGCGGATTCTGATCGATCAGACCAGGGCCTATCGGGCAGGTGTAGATTTCCAGGCGATTGCCGATGCTCTCAATGCTGAATTCAGCGGTAATCAGATCAGCGTACTGCGCCAGGGAGAGACTCTTATTCCGATAATTGTTCGTGCGCGTCCGCGAGGCGGGAGCACAGCGGGCGACTTTGATCTCTGGTCAATCAAGATTCCAACGGCGGGCGCAGGAGATGGGAGTTATGTGACGCTGGATCAGATTGCCGCCATCGAAGAAGTGCCACAGTTTGGCAATATACTGCGCCGGGACATGCAGAAAACTATTACGGTCAGTGGAAAACACCTGTATTGGGATTCAGCCACGCTGCAAGACAACTGGAACAGCGCCATTGCCGAGCTGAGAACCAGTCTACCTCAAGGTTATCAGATTGAGCTTGGTGGAGAGCTGGAGAATTACGCTGAAAGTACCGGCCCAATGAGACTGTCGGTGCCTATTTTTGTAGGTTTGATACTGTGCGTTGTGATGGCGCAATTCAACTCGTTTCGTCGCACTTTGATCGTCTTTCTCACCATTCCCATGGCTATCTCTGGGGGTGTTTTGGGTTTGTTCATCACCGGCGCAAACCTGGATTTTATCGGGATGCTGGGGTTCCTCTCGCTCTCCGGAATCGTGATCAACCATGCCATTGTGCTCATTGATCGGGCCGATAAACTTCAAAGTTCTGGCTTGGATGCCGCCAGTGCTGCCAGGGAAGCGGGCTTGCATCGACTGCGGCCCATTCTTATAACGTCGCTGACGACGGTTCTAGGTTTATTCCCTCTGCTGCTGATGCAAGAGTCGTTATTTCGCTCAATGACGATTGTCATTATGTCAGGGCTGACGGTTGGTACGGTATTTACCCTGCTTGCGGTCCCGGCGATGTACCAGCTTGTTTGCTCCAGCACTACACAGGCAAGCGTAAAAACCTCTGCCCTTTGAAGCGGTGGGGTGCCCGTCAGGGGATCAGGACTTTGTAAGATGTGGGGATTTTGAGAGAAGCGCCTTGCGTGCAATGGGTGCGATTAGCCTTACCAACCAATAGCTCCAGCCAGCGACACTGCGAAGTTCGGCGCTGTAGTCGCCTATATCATGGTGCTGGTAATTCAACAGGCGTTGGCTTTCCCCAGTGTCCAGCCAGTCTCCGTCAAAGTTGGCATCCGGACTCAGCGCCTCGGCGGGGATCGCGCCCAGACCTTTGGCGGTCATTATTGCATTAACGAACACCAGCCCTGTTATCTGACAACTTTTACCACCGCCGATCGGTAGTATTTTTCCGATGGCTTCGCGACAGGTTACAGCATTTGCGAGGGCCAGGCCGGCGTCACCCGGATGGATAAACTCGATGCGAGCGCTGGCCCCCATATTGAACATCACGCTTGGGTTGCCCTTGGTGTCGTTGTTTATCGGCGGGCACGCAGAAATGCGGAGAATACTCCAGTCCAGGGTCGACTGCTTGACCGATATCTCGTTTGCTACCTTGGTTGCGGCATAGGTGTTGTGGGGGGCGTAGTCGCAGTCCGCTGTCAGCGGAGGAGTTCTGGTTTGCTGTTGGTCGCCGTACACAGCCATTGATGATGCCAGTATCAAGCGCTTACTAGTTTTCGAGGCTTCCATCAGCCGGATTAGTGTATCGGTAGCCTCTACATTGACGCGCTGCGCAAGGTCCGGGTTAGTCTCGCTGACTGGTGGGAAAATTGCTGCCAGGTGTACCACGACATCGATATCCTGAAGTGCTTTTTGCAGGCATGTCTCATTGCAGATATCTCCCCAGAGAGGATTTATGCGGGAACCAAATTCTCCCGCTCTGGCGGTGTTTGTGGGGTTCTCCAAGTCCAGAGTGGTAACCCTGTGCCCTGCCTTCAGCATGGAATTGAGACAGTTGAGGCCGATGTTCCCAAATGCGCCAGTTAGTAAAACAGATGTCGTCATTCTAGTGTCCGAATTCAGTGGGGAAAATAAAAGGCCAGTGTCAGGTCGAGGCTACTTAATGGTTGCTAGCGCGACACTTCCAGTGTAAATCAGCGTTTTATTCTACGGACGTATGCTGAAGTGCAGCTTAAGCCTGCTGAAACTGAAGTGATCCGTATCTATCTCGGGCCAGGGTCCAAGATAGAAGGAAGTATCGTATGCACACCCGGGTGGTTAAAACCTCGCTTGCGACGGCTGATCACAGGCTGGCCGATCACTTCACCGTCCATATAGGCGTAGATAACAAACTGCCGCTGATCTGGCAGTTGGATATCGATGGTTAGTGTGTCGACACCTAGAGGAGATAGTGATACCGGTTTAGGGTCTGTCGCCGCCAGTACATGGCCATCTTTGTCCGCTACTACCAGGCTTACACTGACATGACGAACCTCATAGGTATCGTTCAACAAGGATACCGGCACCGACACCAGCTGACTGGGTTGATAAAATTCCTCAGCCCATTTTTCCAGGTTCGCCGCTACCGGGGCAAAGCCGTAGGGGGCCCACTGGGCCCAGCGCGGTTCCATTGTCAGATTGGGAAGATCGATAAAATTATCGCAGGTTGAGCTAGGCCTTTGGACCTCGGCATCAGCTGGGATAGTATCCTTGTCAGTACACTTGGATAAGTAAACAAAGTGTTGCACCCCGGCATAACCACGCCTGGCACGCCAATAGCCGCTGAGTTCAGACATCACATAGGCATAGATTTCACGGCGTTCAGCCGGCTTCAAGTCAATGCCCGGCGCGAGCAGATCATACGCAGGCTTTGAAATACCCGCCGCATCACTGCCATCACGGGTCATCCACATCCAACCATACTCATTGTTGATATAAGGGTGATTTCTTGCACCTTCACCATCGTAAGTTCTGAATACCATCCCGGTGGATTCGGGCGGCATGCGACTGAATCTGTCTAGATCGTCCAGGCTGTAATCTCCATCATTACTGTTCTGGAATGTTGCACCGTTCAACTTATATGGGTGCTCTTCAATAGGGTCATCCGGCAGATGGGGCGCTCGATAGCTGCCGGACTCCCAGGCACGGGTGGGATCCAAGTGGCGCACCAGAGGTACCACCTCGTAAGGCAGCGGATTGTGATTTTCGTTGGAAGCACTCCACCAACCTATTGAAGCGTGATTCCAGTTCTCCTGAATCCACGCGGTATACTCTTTCTCCATCTCTTTTAATGACCAGTTATTCGACAATGGTCGTTCCCGCCCTTGCAGATTTAGCCACAGGGGCGCGAATATAAAATATTCATCGTTAACGATCAGTCCAATCTCGTCTGCCAGGTCGTACCATAGATTTGGGGCGCGGCCGAGGTGAAAGCGAAACGAGTTCCAGTGAAAGTCCTTCATATGTCCGGACAGTAACTCACGCACCCATGTTTCACTCCAGGGTAGTTGCTTGCGTTCCGGGTCACCAAAGAATCTGTGCATGGCAATGTTAGTGCCGCGCAGGTAATAGGGTTTGTTGTTTAAGTAGAAGCCTTTATCTTCGCCAGCCTTCCATTCAAATTTTCTCATACCAAAGCGGGTGGCGCGGTCATCGGAGGTAACACCAGCGTGCTCGACGGTACTATGGGCCACATAGAGAAATGGGTTTTCCGGCGTCCACAGCGTTTGCGGTTCCAGCGCCACATCCTGACTCACGACGACCGTGCCACCAGCTGGAATTGACACAGACTTTGATGCCAGCTCTGAAACGATGTGCTGGCTTTTCCATTCCTTGAATTGCTGTTTTACCGTGACAGAGACAGGTTGCTCAGTGTTATTGCGCACCGCGGTATGAACCACGGCGACACTGCGATCAATATCTGGCTCTACCTTGGTTCGAGCAATTGAATAGTGACCGGTATATATGACGCTGACGCTATCCCAGAGGCCGGGGTACCAGGCATCTTTCTCGCCGTCTGTGCCTATGGGAATAAATTCAGGAATTTTCGTGTATTCCGAGCCCAGGCGAACAATGAGTTCATTGGTTTCACCGTAGCGGATGGCCGAGGATAAATCGTACTCGGACAAGCTGAACGCACCGTAATGTTCACCCAGTGAATGGCCGTTCAGCCAGACCTTTACACCGTATTTGGCTTTACTCAGGCACAAGACCGCGTTGCCAGATGCCGAGTCGACTGCGGTGAAATGTTTGCGATACCAAAAGGCATCGCGCTCATCGCTTTTCAGACCCACCATCCGAAATTCAGGCTTCGCCTCGGTAACTAAACCGGGTACGGGAACGGTGCGTGAAAAGCTGGCTGGCGTATCATCGGTCAGCGCTCCCTGCTCCAGCTCCCACGTACCATCCAACGATTGGGTATGACGTACCGTCTCCCCCCAATTGGAATGGCTATTCTGACAGGCGATGGACGCATAACTACCGTCTACTTCTGCGTTGCGATGAACACTATCGGGAAAGGTCCTCATATACTGACCAAAATGAGGTTTGATTGCCGACCACAGAGGATCCTTCATCAGGATGCCAAATGCCGTCAAAACCATAATCACCAATGCTGTCACTTTTATGGTTTTCATCATAGGCTTCATACTATGCGAACGAAGTGAATTCAACCTTAAGTCGTAGATGACGCCTTAAGGTCTGCTTCATGGAGGTGTCCTAAACTCGCTGAAAGCGTGGCTTTGCAAATCTTATTGCCACTACAGCTGGTAGAGGAAAATCCGTTCATGGCTAGTCGTGCTAAGAAGATCGCACTATGGGTAGTTGGGCTACTCTTGGGCTTGCCCCTGTTACTGGTACTGTGTTTTCCAATCCTGTCGATGCTGTCAGTTGACCAGAAATACGAAAACTTTGCATCGATGCACCCCAAATCCGAGACTAACTATCTCGCGGTAGCAGAGGGTTCCCAGCCGCAAATCGCCTGTGGAGGAACTGCGGGGCAATACAACTGGGGAGAGCAGGCGAGGGTATATCAATCGCTCAATGGTATCTGGGATGTAGCCCAAGGTGAGTTGAACGACACGCCGCCAGTCACATTTCCACACCAGACTCCAGTTCCCGGCTTGTTGACCAGTGCCGACCCCACTTTTTCAGATGTTGGTCTGATTTCTGAGTCCCGAGATGCTTTCTGGTATCGCCACACATTTGATGCTCCACCTGAGGCCGTGGAAACCGCTCTCTTATGTATAGGCAAAGCCAAGTATGGCATACGATCCTGGCTGAACGGCGAGTTACTGGGCGACCATTACGGGGCGTTTACCCAGGCAGAGATGGACGTCTCTACGGCAATACTGTGGGGCCAGAGCAATGAATTGATTGTGCGCCTGGGCGCAGAACGCAGCAAGCTTCCAGCATTTATTCCCGCCGGTGAGGATCATGAAAAAACGCACTGGATTCCAGGTATATGGGACGACGTGAATCTGCTGTTTACCGGCGCCCAGACCATCGTCAGGGTAAAGGTAGAAACAGATATCGATACAAATGTTGCAACGGTTTTCACCACCTTACACAACAGCCATAACGCGCCTAAAGAGCTGACAATATCGCAAGGCGTGCGTGAGTGGCGAAGCGAGCTGGAGCGCGGGGTACCGGTAACGGAGACCGTTACTTTGGAACCTGGAGAATCGCAAGTTGTTAGCCACGCACTACCTGTGAAGGATGCCACACACTGGACAATGGATAATCCTTTTTTGTATGTGCTGAACACCCGACTTGAAATAGATGGCGAACCTATCGACGACAGGGCGACCCGCTTTGGCTTTCGTCACGTAGAGTGGAAAGGTGGAGATGATAAAGGTTTCTATCTGAATGGTGAAAAGGTGCTATTGCGAGGTTCCAATTTTTCTCTTCACCGCTTTTTTGAGGACAAATTGGCGGGAAACCTCGCCTGGAACGAAGCCTGGGTACGCAAGCTGTATACCAGTTACCCCAGGGACTATCAGTGGAATATTTTCCGCACCAGTATCGGACGCCTGCCGAACTTCTGGTATGACATTGCCGATGAAGAAGGCTTTTTGATTGATGACGAGTTCGCTTACTGGTCCTTGGCTTTTCCTCCGCCAAAAGATGGTAAACATGGAGTGGATCTGGCGCATCTTGAGTGGTCTATTATCGAGATGGAAAAGGAGTTCACCAGCTGGATTCAGGAGAACTGGAATCATCCTGCCATTGCTATGTGGAGTGCTTCGAATGAAACAGTCGATGTTAAATCCAGGGAAGTGATAGACCGTGTCAGACACCTCGACGATACCCGTCAATGGGAGAATGGGGGCTGGCAGAAACCGCATCAGGCAAGCGACCCCATAGAAGATCACCCCTATGTATTTTCGGCCAACTTTAACCCGGTTATGGACGCACTCGGCTTGTCCGCGAAAGGTATCGAAGCCCTGGATAAGAAAGACGGGCAGCCAATTCCCACAACAAACATGATTGGGATGACCTATCCCTCCAACGACCACGCGCACATCATCAACGAGTACGGCTGGTTGTGGATTGATCGTGAAGGCAACCCCACGTTGTTAACTGAAAATGTGTATGAAAATCTACTCGGAGATGCCGCCACGGTTGATACTCGTCGGGAAGCCTACGCGTATTTGCACGCAGGCTTGACCGGATTCTGGCGCGCCAAGCGCGGCTACCAGGGAGTACAGCATTTCAGTTACCTCAATCACTCAAAGCCGGGAGCAGGCTATACCAGTGACAATTTCATTGACCTTGAAAACCTGGTCATCGAACCGCGATGGCATGAATACCACCGCAATGTCTGGTCCCCAGTGGCGATTTACATCGATCAATGGACTGACATATACACGCGCGGCGGTCGGTCGAGTATTCCCCTGATCATGATTAACGACTTGAATGAAACGGTTACCGGCACGGTAGAGCTGCTTGTCACTTCCGCAGCAGGAGAAATTTTATCTAGCTCAGACGTATCAAAAGTGATGCTCGATGGGCTGGGTCAACAGGAGCTGGCGTTGGAGCTGGACATTCCAGAAACTCAGGAATTTGTCCTCTATGCTCGATTGTGCTACGGAGATGAGCCGTCGCGAACTATGGTCGATCGACGTAAGCACGGCTTTTCACATCCCGGTGTCAGGGTCGTAGATTTGCCGAATTAGTAAAGGCTGTTTCATGAAAATTCTACAACGAGTTGTGTTGGTGTTGGCCCTTCTGGGGGTGATGGTTTGGGTGTTTTCCGACCAACTGCTTGGTGTTATCAAGACACCGGTCAATCAGTGGCTGAAGACCTTCCCTGCATCAGAGCATCGCGACAGTGAAGTCGAGGGCTCCTATCCAACGCTGGCATGCCAGAATAGCCATGTTGACTGGGGCGAGCAGGTGCGTGTTACCCAGAGACTGGACGGAGAGTGGGAGCTTGCCCAGGGCTCGTTAAACGACGGAGTTCCTGATAGCTTCGCGCACCGTGTTGCCGTTCCAGGGTTTGTCAGTGAAGCTCAGCCGCCATTCTCTCGAGTGGGCGTCCCCAGTGATGAGCGCGAGGCGTTCTGGTATAGAACTGAGTTCACTGCTCCCGAAACACCCGCCGAGATTGCTGCACTGTGCCTGCACAAGGCCAAGTTTGGAGTGAAGGTTTGGCTCAACGGTATAGCCCTTGGCGGCCATCATGGTGCTTTTACGTTGTCTGAGTATGACCTGAGCGAAGCGGTTCGCTATGGCCAGCAAAACGAACTGGTTGTCCGCGTCGGGGCAGAACACACAGCGGTGCCGGAATTCGTTCCCATCGGTGCCGATCTGGAAAAATACGCCTTTCATCCCGGGCTCTGGGACAGCGTAAGCGTGGTTTTTACCGGCTCACTATCCATTGTTCGCACCAAGGTAGAGCCAGATATAGACAGGGAGCTCGTGGTCATTCGGACCACTGTACATAATGGATCCAGCCAGTCAGTTGATGCCCAGCTGCATCAGCAACTGCGCCCCTATGGAACCGACACCTGGATGTCTGAGCCAGCACTTGGGACCTTACCACTCGCTTCGGGTCAGACCGATACGCTCGTACAGGAGGTGCCGATAGCTGAGGCGAAGCTGTGGACGCCCGAGCAACCCCACCTTTATGTTGCGCGAACGACGGTGACCCTGGATGGTGCTCCCTCTGACGACAGGGCAACGCGTTTTGGTATGCGTAAAGTGGAGTGGAAGTCCGGGGAGGAAAAGGGATTCTATCTCAATAATCAGCTGTACTACCTGCGCGGTACCAATATCGCACTGCACCGGTTTTTCGAGGACCGTGACCGGGGAAGCTTGCCCTGGGATGAAAGCTGGGTACGACGGCTCTTGTCCGGACATATTAAAGATTTTCACTGGAACTCGTTTCGCTTCCATGTCGGCCGTGCGCCCAACTTCTGGTACGACCTTGCAGACGAAATCGGCCTGATAGTGACCGACGAATATCACATTTTTGCCCCCATGCGGCTGGGCCTACCGGGTTTGCCAAGCTCCATGAACTGGTCGCTGAAAGAACTGGAAAAAGAATTTACAGGCTGGGTGCAGGAAAACTGGAATCATCCAGGCATTGGCTGGTGGGATGCTTCCAATGAAAACCACAATCCGTTGCTATATGAAGTTGTGCCACTGGTGCGTGAGCTGGACACAACACGCGCCTGGGATTCAGGGAGTTATCGAGCGCCAGATCGCAAGGATGATCCGCTGGAGGAACACCCTTATAAGCTCAGTGGTAGCAGCTTTATGAACAGCAATCCACGTGATTACGGTCTTGCTGATCTTGATTTGTTTGACCGCCAGCCACCGATGGCCAAGGGTCTTATTTTTGCCACCTGGGATGGTGAAGGTGCCCGGGACCATGCCTACATCAATAATGAGTACGGCTGGTTGTGGCTGAGTCGCGATGGCAGCGACGCCACGCATATCTCTCAGGTTGCCTATGAGATTCTTGCGCCAGGGGTCGACCTGACTGCTGAGGAGCGACGTGAAACCTACGCCTATGTGGCATCAGAGCTATCCGGCTACTGGCGAGCGGGGCGAGGTTATGCGGGTGTGCAGCATTTTCTTTATCTTGGGATGTGCCTGGATAAAGACGACATCGTGGCGGGCTCTGACATCACCGAGCCAAGCGCTACCTGCGACAATTTTGTCGACATCCCCGGGCTTGAGATGGAGCCGCGCTGGGCGCGCTGGGCGCCTCAGGCTTTTTCACCGGTAGCGATCAATATCGATCGATGGGACCCCGTTTTTTACAAGCCTGGGCTGCAGGACGTTCCCGTCACATTGATTAATGATACCTACCTGAATGAGCAGGTCACGGTCGATATCATCGCGGCGGATTTGACCGGCGAAGTCCTCTCCCGATCGGAGTCGAAGGTTATAGATCTGGCTGCCCTGGGTCGCGAACAGCTTGCGCTGCAGCTGGCTATCCCGGAAAAGACTGGTTTTGTGCTCTATGCCTCGATAAAAGGAAAGTTCTCTGAATCGCCAATCTACAGCAGGCGCAAGTTAGGGCTATCCCACCCCGGTGTCATTGCAACACTGCCCCCCCATATCCTTCGAGAATTATCCGGAGATTGAAGCAATGCGAATAATGGCTTTTCTTTTTTTGTTTGCAGCCGTACAAATCAGTGCAGCTGAGCGGCCCAATATTCTGTTCGTTTTTTCCGATGATCACGCGACACACTCAATCAGTGCCTATGGTTCGAAGATCAACCAGACCCCCAATATTGACCGGATCGCAAAGGAAGGGATGTTGTTTAGCAATGCCTTTGTAACCAACTCAATTTGCGGGCCCAGCCGCGCTGTCATCCTTACCGGCATGCACAGCCATGTGAACGGATTTGTGGCCAATGAGTGGGGCGGGGAGTTTGATGGCAGCCAGCAGACCTTCCCAAAAATGTTGCAGCGCAGCGGGTACCAGACCGCCCTTATCGGCAAGTGGCACCTCTATAGCGACCCGACCGGCTTTGACCACTGGGAGATACTCCCCGGACAGGGGCGTTATTACAACCCACGCTTCCGCTCAGCTTCGGGTACGGCGGAGATAGAGGGCTATACAACAGACGTTATCACAGACAGAGCGCTCTCCTGGATTAAGGAGCGGGACGTGAAAAAGCCTTTTATGCTGATGTATCAGCACAAAGCGCCGCATCGGGAATGGGCGCCGGGCCCCGATCATTTGAATCTGTACAAGGACGGGGACATAAAAGAACCCGCCAATTTGTTTGATGATCATAGCGGCAGGGCAGGCGCTCATCCCGATGTGGAAATGTCCATCGCCCGGCATATGACCAGCATTGACCTCAAGCTCAAGGCCCCAGGGTATCTAAATGATGCGCAACTCGCAGTCTGGGAGGAGGCCTACGCTGAAGAGAACGCCGCCTATCGCGAGGCTGAACCAGAGGGAAAGGCGAGAACTCGCTGGAAGTATCAACGCTATATCAAGGACTATCTGCGATCAGTGGCCTCCATAGACGATAACCTCGGGCGCGTGCTGGACTATCTGGATGAATCAGGTCTGGCCGAAAATACCGTGGTGATCTACAGCTCAGATCAGGGTTTTTTCCTGGGCGATCACGGCTGGTATGACAAGCGCTGGATGTATGAAGAATCGCTGCGCATGCCTTTGCTGATACGTTGGCCGGGTGTTATCCCCGCTGGCACTTCGAGATCAGAACTGGTGCAGAATCTGGATTTTGCCCAGACCCTTCTGGATATTGCCGGTGTGCAGCCAGAAGGCGATATGCAGGGCATAAGCATGCTGCCGCTGCTGAAAAATCCCGAGGAAAACCCCTGGCGAGACAGCATTTACTATCATTTCTATGAAAACCCTGGCTGGGCTTCGGTGCCGCGCCACTATGGCGTGCGAACTGAACGCTACAAACTGATCCACTACTACCGCTTGGGTCAGTGGGAACTCTTCGATCTCCAGCAGGATCCTGATGAACTGGACAATCGGGTGAGTGATCCGGCACTGGCTGGCGTGAAGAGAGAACTGGAGCAGGAGCTACAGAGGCTGCGAGCTGAATACCGTGTGCCGGAAGAAGATCCGGAGCCGACATTCTGGGAGCGCACACGATTTTTTTTGCTGAACCAGGCCATGAACCTGTTGATGGAAGACTGAGGCTTATGAATATGATGGGGCAACTGCATGTCTAATTGGATCAAGTACCCACTATTTTTACTGCTTACGCTGATAGTGATAGGCGGTGCTGGTGCGGGCTGGATGTTCTTTCTGAATGATTGGCTGATCAAGCAATCAATCGGCGAGCCGGCGCCACTGCTGTCCTTGGATAGCGTGCAATACCGTGACCTGAATAAAAACGGACAGCTGGATGCCTATGAGGATTCAAGACAGCCGATTGCGCTGCGCATAGACAACCTTGTGCAGCAAATGACACTGGCTGAAAAAGTTGGGCTGATGTTCCAGCCGCCACTGACCTTCGGGGAAGATGCCACGTTGCTGGAAAACATGAACATGAACATGGGCTACGGCACCTATGACGTGATCAATGACCGATTGATCAATCATTTCAATGTGTTTGGTTCTGCGCCGGTGGAAAAAATGGCGGCGTGGCACAATCAGATCCAGAAACTGGCTGAACGAACACGACTGGGTATTCCCATTACCCTGTCTAGCGACCCGCGACACAGTCTGCGGCATGGCGATCGAGCCACCAGCGTGCGCACCGAGGGCTTTTCACTATGGCCTGAACCCATTGGTTTTGGCGCGATTGGTGAGGAAAAGGTTGCAGAAGAATTTGGACGCATTGCCAACCAGGAATACCGCGCCGTGGGTATTCGCCTGGCGTTGCACCCCATGGCCGATCTCGCCACCGAGCCGCGTTGGGCGAGGGTTGTCGGGACTTTCGGTGAAGAGGCGGAGTTGTCCTCCCGGTTGGTACGCGGCTACATCCGGGGCTTCCAGGGTGAGACGATCACTGAACAAAGCGTGCTGACCATGACCAAACACTTCCCGGGAGCTGGCCCGCAGGCTGACGGGTGGGATGCACACCAGTTCTATGGCGCGGACCAGGCTTATCCAGGTGACAATTTTGAATATCACCTCAAGCCATTCGAGGCGGCCTTCGAGGCAGGTACCGCGCAGATCATGCCCTACTATGGCATTCCCAACGGCCAGACCAGCGAAGATGTTGCGATGGCGTTTAATAAGGACATCATTACCGGGCTTCTGCGCGAGCACTACGGGTTTGAGGGCGTGGTATGTGCGGACTGGAGTGTGATAGCTGACAAGGGAGGGCCTGGTTTTATCGCCATGCGCGCCCGCGCCTGGGGAGTAGAGGACCTGACGGTGGATGAACGGTTTGCCAAGGCGCTGGAGGCCGGCATAGATCAGTTCGGTGGTGAGGAAATTCCACACATTCTGGTAGGCGCTGTAGAAGATGGGATTATCAGTGAGTCGCGCATTGATCAATCTATAAAACGTATTCTCAGGGATAAATTTAGGCTGGGGTTGTTCGACAACCCCTATGTTGATGTCGAGAAGGCTGCAAGTATCTCTGGACAGCAGGACTTTGTTACTGCCGGGAAGCTGGCGCAGCGAAAGTCGTTGGTACTATTGAAAAATGAGGGCGCTACATCCGGGCCCAGACTACCGCTTGCCCGGGGAGTCAGGATATATGTCCAGGGAATAAGTGCCGATATTGCCAAGCGCTATGGAGAGGTGGTGCAGCGGCCGGAAGACGCAGACTTCGCGCTGGTGCGTCTGCAAGCACCCTACGATCCACCCCGCACCGACCTGTATCTTGGTGAAAATATCATCGAGACCATCCTCCATCAGGGCGATCTGAACTTTAAGGGCGAGGAGCTGGCGCATATCGAAAAGTTAGTGAGCCAGCTACCTACCGTGATCAGTGTGTACATGGAACGGCCGGCAGTTATCCCGGAACTGGCTGCATCGGCAGCGGGATTGATAGCAGAGTTCGGCGCGGAAGA
The DNA here is from genome assembly GCA_938074045.1 of uncultured Halieaceae bacterium. Taxonomy (GTDB): domain Bacteria; phylum Pseudomonadota; class Gammaproteobacteria; order Pseudomonadales; family Halieaceae; genus CALJGI01. Next base: position 125,192 of record CALJGI010000009.1, on the reverse strand, counting down.
CGACGCACTGTTGGATGTTATCTTCGGGGAATTCAACCCCACCGGTAAGCTGCCGTTTGAATTGCCCAGTTCTATGGCAGCAGTGGAAAACCAGTTTGAGGACGTTCCACACGACTCCCTTGATCCTCTGTATGCCTTCGGTTTTGGTCTGTCCTATGAGTAATCGTCGGCCTTAACCTATGAGCGCACCCTGATGAAAGTAACGTGGAACATGGTTGACGGAGAACTTCGCCTCACGGCCTTTCTCATCAACCTGATCAGTTTTCCCTGGCTGTGGATGTTTAAACTCAGTAACCGGCTTTCAACTTCGTTCAGGGGAAAAAGTATTGAGGGGCTGGACTGCGGAGAAGTATGGATTCCAAGAAGTGGTGAAGACTCTGAAATTCGGGTGAGAGTGTATAAGCCACTTTTGATAGACCAGGAACTCCCGGTTCTTCTGTATTTGCATGGTGGCGGCTATGCCCTGACAGTGCCCGAAATGTCTCACTTCATTATCGAGAGCTTTATCCGCGAAAGGGACTGTGTCGTAGTCGCTCCGGAGTACCGACGATCCCTCGAAAAGCCGTATCCTGCGGCGATTGATGATTGTTACGATACCTTAAAGTGGGTGACGGAGAACGCACGCAATCTTGGTGCCAGAGATGACCAGATTATGGTGGCTGGCCACAGCGCGGGCGGGGGATTAACAGCAGCAATTACCTTGATGGCGAGGGATAGGGGTGAGGTGAATATTGCTTTTCAAATGCCCATCTATCCGATGATCGATGACAGAATGATAACTGAATCGGCCTCTGACAATAATGCTCCAGTATGGGATTCCAAGTTAAATTCATTCGCCTGGGGCCTTTATTTGAAAGGCTTGCATGAAAATGGGCAGGCTATTCCGGTGTATGCAGCACCATCCAGAGAAACAAACTATTCAGGCCTGCCGCCTACAGCGACGTATGTGGGAGACCTGGAGCCCTTCAGGGATGAAACCATTGACTATGTAAACCACCTTCGGGCGGCTGGCATTCCGGTTGAGTTTGAAGTGTTTGCCGGATGTTTTCACGGTTTCGATGGCATGGTGCCCAATGCTGAAGTTAGCATGCGAGCGAAACAGTTTATGTTGGACTGCTTTGCCCATGGCGTTGACAATTGCTTTGCGCGTCAGGATTCCACGCAAGACCGTGGTACTGGCGAAGACCCGGGTGGAGTTGGCCAGGGAACTCGTTAAGAAGGGGAAGATCAGGTTCTCGGTCACCAGTGTTTAGCGGTATTTATGTTTTTGTACCAGTTCATAAGATTCGATCAGTTTTCCGGATTCATCCCGTGCAATTACCAGGGCGCCAGGTGATACCCGCATCTTGCCTTGAAGTGGCTGGTTCTTAATGTCTATCAGTTCGAGGCTGCCGCCTTTGACAGCGCTCAAAGAACCCAGCACTTCGGCTGCAGTTGTCCCTTCGGGTACGGTAATCGATCGCTCTCGATAGTCCACTGCGAGCGTTCCAGAATAGAGCAGGCCACCGAGTATGGTGATCTCCTCCGCGCCGTAGATCGGGTATTTCCCGACCAGAGGTGTTTCGGAAAAAATCCCGGAATCGAGCAGTTTAAGCCGCACATACCGGCCACTCGTCTGTAGTATGTCGGTGGTTGTATTTGGGCGCTGATTGTTACGCTGGTCCACAACCTCTTGATAGGTTTCAGAAAACACGTCAAAGGTCTGCTGGAAGTCCTTCGCTATTTCCACGCTGTAGGTCATGGCACCCTGCACAATCATACCGGCGTGTTGTGGCCAGGTAATTTCTATGCTCTCCAGGTGATACTCAGCGCCGAGATCCACCTTCCACCAATGGTTCTTGCCGCCCGTGGTCATCCATATGTTGGCGTCCAACATGCCCTGGTCAGGGTCGCTGTTGATAATGCCGTCGTTGGCCCTGGCCGCACTCATTTCGGGCATATCAAAAGGCCCGATAGACATTTCTCCGGCAATTTCGCTGCTTGCCCAGACCGGTTTTCCGACACTGAGTGGTGCCCGCATCAGTTCATAGTTCTGGCTGGTCACACCGTCCTGAGCGGTGACGCGGATACTCATGCCGGGCATCAGGGTGGCATCCTCTGGGTTCCCGGCGATTGCCAGGCTGCTCTCAGTCGGTGTATCCAACAATACTTTCACGTCGCTAAGTTGCGCACCAAAGGGAGCGTTGTAGATCTTAGCCCGTTCGTTATCCACCCCCAGGAACCGGGAGTGGAGGCCAGTGTCGTTGCTGTTTATACGCGTCACTTGGATGGCGTCGGAAACCGTTGTTCCATTCTTTGTGGCTTTTGCCTCGATACGATTTTCACCCATTTTGAGCGGCACGTTTTCCCACACCATTCTGGTCAGCTCTTCCCGGTTTTTTTGACCCAGGGATTCGCCGTTTACTTTGAGTTCTACTGTGCTCAAATTGGTGTAGATCTTTACATCGATAACACTGTCGATGCGCGGCGTATGGCGGCTACCTGTGATGTGCAGGACCGGCTCTTGCGACCAGCTGGCTTTGTACCAGTAAAATGCATCTTTCTTTACTTTTCGATCGTAGCTCACGAGCCCTTTGTCATTGCGGCCCGGGGTGTCTCCTTCATTGCGGTTGTCCACCGCGAAGTCTGCCAGCACCCAGATATAATGTCCCCAAAGCCAGGGGCGAGCCTGCAGGGCTTCCCAGTACGCCTCATGGTATAGCGCCTGGTATTGTTCTGAATGATCCTGCATGACAGGCTGGTCACTTTGAATCTGTGGGCTGGCTCCGGCGCCGTACTCGCCAATGCCGATCAGCAACTCGTCGTTTTCTCGGCGCATGTGATCGAGAAATTCGGAAAACGAATCGAGGTTGCCGTAGTACCAGCCGTCATAGCGGTTGAATGAGATCAGATCTGGGGTCGTGACCAGCGGGTCATCCAGGGCGCCTTCAGCGGCCACAGCAGCAGAGGTCAAACGAATCGGGTCTTCGGTTTTTACCAGAGTATGTAACTGCTGTACCAGGGGTCGAGGATCAGGGCCGGGCTTTAGAGTAACTTCGTTGTATAAACCCCAGATGGCGATGGACCCCCGGTTGTAGTTTTGCCTTATCAGCTCCCGGGCCTGGCGCTTCAGATTTTCTGCAAAAATCTCGGTGTCGTTGATGCGATTGATCAGTGGAATTTCCGCCCAGACTACCAGGCCCACTTCATCGGCCCGCCGGTAAACCCAGGCATCCCGTTGCTGGTGGCCAAAGCGTACTGACGTGGCTCCCACTTCGAGCATCAGTTGTATATCGCGCTCATGGTCTTCCCGGGAAATCGCGGTACCCTTGTTGAGAAAGTCGGGCATTCTATTGATACCACGAAGAGGATAGTGCTCGCCGTTAAGCATAAAGCCTTTTTGCGAATCAACTGAAAAGGAGCGCAGCCCCAGTGGCTCGCTAACATCATCAAGTATCTGATCCCCACGACGAACAGTGACCTGCGCCTTATAAAGATAGGGGTCTTCCCGGCCGTGCCAGAGGCGTGGACTGTCCACAGACAAGGCCAATTCGATTTTCTTGTGTTCGCCCTCGGCGAGGATAATGTCCCTTCGTTCTTCGGTGACCACGCGGTCTTGATCGTCAGTCAGTCGGGCGACGACGGTGACGGCTTCATCTGCAGCGGATTCATTGACTATGGTTGTTCTCAGGTTCAATTCCGCGCGATGCTTGTCAACTTTTTTCTGGGTCCAGAACACACCGCTCGAGGCGTGATCCATGGTATCGATGTGCAAGGAATTGGTGGCAATGAGTCTTGCCTGGCGGTACAGACCACCGAAAAAAGTAAAATCGGCTGACAGCGGTGCGATGTTGTCGTCGCGGACATTGCTGACATGCACCTCCAGTGAGTTCTCTCCCGCTACTATCAGATTCGTAACATCGAAGCGGAATGCACCGTAGCTTCCCTTGTGTTCCCCCGCGCGTTTTCCGTTTACATAAACAGCGGCGGAGATGGCTGCCCCGTCAAAATGCAGGTAGAGGCGTTTACCTTCAAAATTTGTATCCAATTGAATCTGGCGCCGATAGACGCCAGTGCCCCGGTGATAATCATCGCCGCCGTTTTGCCCGTCGCGGGCATTCCAGGTGTGTGGCAAAGTGATGTCCTGCCATTCATGATCTGTCAGTGGCGCGCCGGGTTGGGGTTCAGCGAGTGTAAATTGCCAGCTTTGATTCAGCGGTTGTATAAGGCGTGTCCCCTCCGCGTAGGGTGATTCTGTAATTTCTCGCGAGCACGCTGTTACGATCAGCGTGCATAGAAGAAACAGGCTCCGAAGAATCATGCGCTGCGAGATTCCATGATCTTGATAATGGCGGTGAACGCCTGTTTTCATGCTACGTACCATTGGTGGACTTTTGTTAATAGCTACATCGTATGATTTCAGCATGAAGTAGACCTTAACCGGTGGAACTATCGTTGGCGATTCCCTTAAGGTGCACTTCAGGCTGTATTGATAGGCTCGTTATGTAACATTGGATGCTGACCGGCGAATGCAACAATTTAAGGCTCTGACAAACGAGGATACATGACCCACACTCCCGATACCTACCACGAGAAAAGCAAAGATCTGGTAGCTCAGATGAGCCTGAAGGAAAAGGTTGGTCTGATGTCTGGCCGACGCTTGAATATGTTAAAGGTACCGATTCACGCCCTTGTTTTTAAACACTACAACCGGACGCCTTATGAAAACAAGGGGGTGGAGAGACTGGGTGTCCCGACGATAAAATTCTGTGACGGCCCCCGCGGAGTCGTGAGCCAGAACTCTACCTGTTTCCCGGTTGCCATGGCGCGAGGCGCGACTTTTGATCAGGAACTGGAAGAAGCCGTTGGAGTAGCCATGGCACGCGAAATCAGGGCCGCTGGTGGTAATTACTTTGGCGGGGTTTGTATTAATCTTCTGCGGCATCCCGCCTGGGGCAGGGCACAGGAAACCTACGGCGAAGACCCCTGTCTACTGGGCAAGATGGGTGTCTCCGTCACCCGGGGTGTGCAGTCACAGGGAGTGATGGCCTGCCTAAAGCACTTTGCCATGAACAGTATGGAGAACGCCCGATTCAAGATCGATGTCACCTGTTCTCAGCGCACGCTGCGAGAAGTCTATCTGCCACACTTCAAGGACTGCATCGATGCCGGTGCAGCCAGCGTGATGACTGCGTATAACAAGGTCAGAGGGCAGTACTGTGGTGAAAACGAAGAATTGCTGCGCACCATTCTAAAAGGAGAGTGGGAATTTGATGGTTTTGTCATCAGTGATTTTGTCTGGGGTGTGCACAGCACCCGGGATGCCGTTCGCAATGGCATGGACATCGAAATGCCATGGCCCAACCACTTCGCGAACAAGCTGGTCAAAGCTGTTAACTCGGGAAGTTTTGATATTGAGCATATCGACGACGCGGCAGTACGTATTGTCCAGACAGTTCTGAAATTCGACGACATACTGCAACAGAGCACCGTCTCCCCGGACGTGGTGGTCTGCGAAGAACACAAAGCGCTTGCCCGCACAGTCGCGGAAAAGTCCATGACCTTGCTGAAAAACCAGTCTGCCACATTGCCCTTTAGCGCGAGCAACATCACTCGACTGGCTGTTTTGGGCGAATTGGCCGATGTGGAAAACATCGGCGACCACGGTTCCAGTAAAGTTGTACCCCCCTATGTTGTTACCGTGCTGGAAGGCCTGAAAAATTATCTCGGTGAATCTGTCCAGGTGGATCATTGCGCTGGCAGTGATGCGGCGGCCATTACCGAAGCAATCGCCGCCGCAGACGCTGTTGTTGTCGTGGTGGGTAATCGGCACGATGATGAGGGAGAGTTCATTATGAATTCCAAAAATTCTCCAGGCGGCGATCGTGATCACCTGAGTCTGCGACCCGACGAGGTAGCAATGATCAGGGCAGCAGCGAGGGAGAATTCCAATCTGGTGGTAGTGCTGATCGGTGGCAGCGCGATCACGCTGTCGGAGTGGGAACAGGAAGTGCCCGGCATTTTGTTGGCATACTATCCCGGCATGGAAGGTGGGAATGCGGTCGCTCGTACCCTGTTTGGCGAGGTGAACCCGGGTGGAAAGTTGCCGTTTTCGATTCCGCTGGATAGTTCCCAGCTACCATTTTTTGACAAGAATGCCGAAACGATAGAATACGGTTACTACCACGGCTATACCCTGCTGCAAAAAGAAGGGCAGGAACCGGCCTATGCCTTTGGCTTTGGTGAGTCCTATACCAGGTTCGAGTTGACGGGTGCGGTGTTTGAGCGGCGTGGTGACAGTTTCTGGGCAGAGATAACCATACAGAACGCTGGTGAGTGTGCCGGTGACGAAGTGCTACAGCTGTACATGGGTTGCAGTCAATCGGAGGTGGATCGCCCCCTGAGAATTCTACGAGATTTCAAGCGCGTTTCTCTGGAGCCAGGTGAATCAATGCAAGTTTGTTTGTCGGCGCCGCTTGATACATTGAGCTGGTACGACGAAACAGAAAAGGTCTGGGTACAGGAAGACGCTGCTCATGAGATGTATATCGGAACCAGCAGCCGCCCAGAGGATCTGGTGAGCGGACTGGTCACGATAGCCTGATGCTCATGGCCAAATGCGAGCGATAACAACTATACAAGGATAAGAAAAATGGATGAGCACAACACAGACTCGGACGTGAATCATGGGCTAGTGATTGTAATCAGTTGCGTCGCAACCATTGGTGGATTTCTGTTCGGCTTTGACAGCGGGGTTATCAATGGCACTGTGGATGGCCTGCGCCAGGCATTTGACTCTGATTCTGTGGGAACAGGGTTTAACGTTGCCTCGATGCTGCTGGGCTGTGCAGCTGGCGCTTTTTTCGCCGGGCGCCTGGCTGATCTCTATGGGCGGCGCTCCCTGCTGATCGTTGCTTCCCTGTTGTTTCTTGTCAGCGCCTGGGGTTCCGGTGTGGCAGGGGGTTCACTGGAATTTGTGATCTATCGGGTTATCGGCGGTCTGGCGGTTGGGGCGGCCAGTGTCATGGCTCCGGCTTACATCAGCGAGGTAGCGCCAGCGGAGTATCGCGGGCGTCTGACTACTATTCAGCAGGTTGCCATTATCAGCGGTCTGTTTGTGGCTTTTCTCAGCAATTATGCCCTCGCCAATTTTGCCGGCGCCTCTACAGCGGAATTCTGGTTGGGTTTTGAGGCATGGCGCTGGATGTTCTGGGTAGAAATGGCACCGGCGGGCCTGTTCTTTTTTGCGCTGCTCCTGATTCCTGAGAGTCCGAGGTTTCTCGTGGCTTCCGGTAAGAAAGAGCAGGCAGTCACGGTCCTGACCCGACTGTATGGCGCAATCGCGGCGCAGGGAAAGGTAGATGCCATCTACGAGTCACTGGCTGCGGATCACCACCGGCCCAAGCTCAAAGACCTGTTAGACAGCTCAACCGGAAAAATTCGGAAAATTGTCTGGGTCGGCATCGGTCTGGCTTCGTTTCAGCAACTGGTGGGTATCAATGTCGTATTTTATTACGGCGCGGTTTTGTGGCAGGCCGTGGGCTTTTCCGAATCAGACGCGCTGTTGATCAATGTGATCTCCGGCGCGGTCAGTATTGCCGCCTGTCTGATCACCATCGGTCTTGTCGACAAGATTGGTCGTAAGCCACTGCTGTTTGCCGGTTCATTGGGAATGGCCGTGACCCTGGGTTTGGTGGCGTTCGCATTTTCCACCGGGTCAGTGGTCGATGGACAACTATCACTGTCCGACAATATGGGTGTTCTTGCACTCGTGGCAGCCAATGCCTACGTGATGGTATTTAACGGTTCCTGGGGTCCCGTGATGTGGGTCATGCTGGGTGAGATGTTCCCGAATCAGTTGCGCGGCTCAGGCCTTGCGATAGCCGGCTTAAGCCAGTGGGGTGTCAATTTCCTGATTACCATGAGTTTCCCGATTATGCTCGCCAGTATTGGCCTGTTTGGTGCCTACGGCTTTTACGCGGTCAGCGCGCTGATTTCTGCGATATTCGTACACAAGATGGTTCATGAAACCCGGGGCTTGGAGCTGGAAGAGATGGTGGGCTGAGGTTATCCCTGAGATTTCATGAGGACAGATCGGCTATCAGACCTTCGATACCCTGTGCGCTCATGTAGCAGGCAAAGGCCAGAATAGCGGCGAGTATCAGAAAATCTCGCGGCCGGTTGCGCCACTGACCCATGACAGTCGTGGCGCTGGTCAGGTAGATAACACAACTCAGCAGGGCGGGTAGCACCACGGCGATGCACGCCTGTGATACCAGCATCAGAAATACCGGACTGCCGCCCAGGGTTACGCCCAGCGCGCTTAACAAACTCAGTCCGAGTAACAGCACACGTTTTTCCTTCGAGTGTGTAGTTCTCGGCAGGCCGCGGTAGTCATCAATAATCCAGGGAATCACCAATAGATTGGGCAGGTGGGACGACAGGCCAGCCGCCACGACGCCAACCACGAAAGCAGCCAGAGCAAAGGAGCCGAAAACCGGCTCCAGCATGGGGATAATGTCAGCAATGCGATTGAGCTGTATGCCCTGTTCATGAAGCGTGGCTGCTGCTGTAATCATCACAGCGGCGCTGATAACAAACATCAATGTTGCACTGACCCGGGCGTCGCGTCGCTCCGTACTAAAATCTTCCACCCCCCAGGCTTTTTCCTGTACCAGCCCGGTGCGAATGACCAACACGAATACAGAAACAGTTGTGCCCACCAGGCCCGCCACAATTACCAACGGGCTGTTATCGCCGCTGTCTGCCACCTCAGGTATAGATGGTAGTAGTCCGGCGCCGATGGTCGCGAACCCGGGAAACTCGATAATCATGGTGCCGATAAAAGCAATTGCCATGGTGGCAACAAATGCCGCCAGTAGTTTCTCGAACCGACCTGTATCTCCTGTTGCCGCGAGGGCAAAAACCAAACCCGCGGTGCCCATCGCCCAGATATTCCTCGATACGCCAGTTGTTGACCACGTGGCACTCCATACCGCCAGTACATCGGCGACGATGCCCAGAACCCCGATCAGGGCACTGAGAATGATCCCGCCCAAAACCAGTAGGAAAAACAGGGCGATTGTCGGATGAATATACGTTTTTATCCCGGCTATCAATGTCATGCCGGTCACGATGGTGAAGCGACTGCAGAGAGACATCAGGTAGTAGGTGATAAGGCAGCTTAGTAAAACCGCCCAGAGAAGATCGGTGCCAAAGATAGCGCCAGCCTTGGACATCGCAGTAATACTGCCCGTGCCGACGTTGTAGCCGATGAGAAAAATCCCGGGCAGTAGTGCAGCAATGGCGTTCCGGGCTGCGCTTAAGCGTGATTCCACAGGGATTATTCTTCGCCGCTTGTGTCGAGTTTCAGGTAGAGCTTGCCATGATCAATTCTGGTTGGGTAGGTGCACAGTGCAACACGGGGGGGCTTTCTCTGTGCTGAGCCATCACGAATATCAAACCGGCCATTGTGTTTGGGGCACTCGATAAGGTTATCAATCAGTAAACCCCCGGCGAGGTGCGTCTGGCCATGGGTGCAGTAGCCAGCCGTGGCATAGTATCCGTTTGTCGTGCGATAAATGGCATAGGACTGGTCGCCAAAATCAAAGCGTTTTACGTCATTCAGGTCGAGATCGTCACTATCACATATTTCCAACCACCCCAGATCATCCGGCAGGCTGTCGGTGGCAATGATGTCCTCAGATGCTGATTCAGCAGTCTTCGGTGCCGGGGTGGGCAGCGGTCGCTGCACGTAGTACTCGGGGTCTTGGGCTTGCCGGATCAGCGCCGGAATAATCTCCCTGTAGACATCAACCAGACCCTCGTAGGGCTTGGGCAAGTCGTGTTTTACCAGTTCGTGTAACTGGGGCAGGGCATGATAGGGCACCAGTGGAAACATATGATGCTCCAGGTGGTAATTCATATTCCAGTACAGGAACCGATTGAGGCGGTTCATGTACATGGTGCGGCTGTTGAGTCGATGATCCAGCACGTTCTCAGCCAGACCCGCATGTTGTGGTGTGCCATACACAGGTAACAGCCAGGAGCCGTACAGCGTCGGTAGCCCGATATACATAAGCGGCAATAAACTGTCGGTGGCTATGGCCAATGTGATCACCGACCCATAAATGGCCAGGTAGATACGTGCGCTGATAAACACACGGGAAAACTCACTTTCGGGAACGAATGTGCGCTCTGCCTCGGTCACTTTCCCGACGGCGTGCAGGAGCATATTACGCAACTCGGTCTGCATTCTTTTCAACGAAAAAAAGGACAGAAACAACCCGAAAAAATCGGTGGGTCGTTTAACGGCAATTTCCTGGTCACGCCCGCGGATAAGCGTATCGCTGTGGTGACGAGCGTGGCTCCAGCGCCAGGGTGTAGCCTCGCGAAAAATCATAAAGGACGCGATCTCATACAGCACATCGTTCATCCAGGGGGTCTTGAAGGCCGTTCCATGGCTGGATTCGTGCCAGCGCGAGTCGGAACTGGACGCATAGACCACGCCGTAGATCGCGAAGGGGAGCGCCGCCCACCAGCTTCCCCAGAGCAAAAGGCCGCTCACACCGCTGATGATCAATATAGAGAACCAGATGGTTGTATCGCGGATGGCCGGCCCGTTCTTGCGCACCAGCAACGCCTGCAATTTCTCCCGGGGAACATCCGTTACATACCACTGGGCCAACGCCAGGCCATCCGCTATTGCCCGTTCGCTGGAGGCATCCGTCAGTGCATAGTCGTGATGTGCGGTCATAATTTTGTCAGCAGGTAATCTTTATTCCAGTGCAGGAACGGGTGTAGGCAGAGAACGTTATCGGCGACGCTCGCTGCGATTTGGTCAAAATGATACCTCCGATTCATTAAGTGAGCCTGAATGTCTGCGCGCACAAGGAACCGCCATTTTGTTTTGATATCGTAAAGGATAAGTGTTATGGTTATATATAACACCATATCAGAGTATCCAAAGTTCAAGGGGAAGCAGCTAAATGAAGTTACGTTACAAAATACCACTGGGTATCTTGCTGGTACTCGGGGTCGCTATGTCCGCTCTGGCCCTGGTGGTTGGTCATACGTCGGCCTGTAGTCCGGCATCCCAGGTGGCTATCGATGGAGAAGCTGTGAAGGCAATCACCTACCGCTGTTACGGCTCTCCCGAGGTGCTGGAATATGTGGACATCAAAAAACCAACGCCCGCTGCTGATGAGCTGCTGGTCAAAGTCCATGCCGCTTCGGTAAACCCTTTGGACTGGCATTATATGCGCGGCTCACCCTATCTGATGCGATTGGTGGCAGGGATTGGTGCGCCCAGCAGTATCGAATTGGGCGTTGATTTTGCTGGTACTGTGGAAGCTGTCGGTGCCGATGTTACGAATTTTAGCCCCGGTGACAGGGTGTTCGGTGGGCGCAACGGCGCATTCGGTGAGTATCTGACCAAACGAGCCACCGCTGGCGTTGTGCAGATACCAGACAACGTGAGTTTTGAGCAGGCGGCGGCTATACCTGTTGCCGCGCTTACAGCGCTACAGGCCCTGCGTGACCAGGGCGGTTTGCAGGCCGGGCAGAAAGTGCTGATTAATGGTGCATCGGGCGGAGTTGGCACGTATGCCGTGCAGATCGCCAAAGCCTGGGGCGCAGAAGTGCACGGTGTTTGCAGTACTCGAAATGTGGAGATGGTGCGTTCGCTGGGCGCTGATCGCGTGTTCGACTACAAGGTTGAAAACTACACGGAGTCCGATCAGCGCTACGATCTGATTATCGATAATGTGGCTAACCACTCACCGCTGCAAAACACTCAGGTACTTAAAGTCGACGGCACACTGGTTATCGTCGGCGGGGCACCGGGTGATTGGGTGGGTCCGTTGCTGACACCGGTTATGAGCATGCTCACGCAACCCTTCGTGTCGCAGAATCTGGAAGGCATAATGGCGGAAATAAACAGCGAAGATTTGGCCATTCTGGCTGATCTGATGGAGGCTGGACAGCTCAATTCTGTCATTGATCGTCGCTATTCATTGGCAGAAGTACCGCAGGCCATTGCCTACTCTGAAACTGGGCGGGCGCGAGGCAAAATCGTCATTAATATTCTCTGAGCCAGGACATGATCGGCATTTTCGGGACCCGGATCTGAATCACTGCCATAATGGCGGGGTGTTTCATTGGGCGCGAGATCCAGGCGATGACGAGCCAATCCATTCTGCACGGCTCAGTGCCATTCAACTTTCGGCTATGAGCAAACAGGCTTATCAAGCCTTCGCCGCTCTGACAGGTGATCAGTTTGAGATTGATGGCAATCGTCAGTTTGAAATACTGATATCAAAGGAAAAGCCCGTGGACTGGTCGGGCCCATGGCTACCCATGCATTAGGCGACAACCGATTTGTTAGTCCGGGAGTACTTCAGCGACTGGGAACACGAACGCCCGGGGATTTACCACCTTGTTCGGGAGGACTACATGCCCGCCGCCGGTCCGTTAACGGCTGCAGACAGTATTGCGATGCTGGCTAACGCCAGCGAGTACTTTGAAGGTCGAGCCGTACAATGGCGAGGCATGGTCGAGCAAACGCAACGACACCTGGTCAATCGCGTGCACATGCAGCAAACCGATCAGGGGCTGAGCGCCAACTATTACGGAACTTCGTGGTTTAGGGTGCAACCCGACGAAGCGCTTGTTGTGGCCTTCAAACCACCTCGTGCTCTGTTGTGGAGTATCCAGCTTGGCAATGTCTGGTGGGAATCTCTCGACTATATCAATAACACAACCAGCTTTAATGATTCTCAGGCCTTTGTTGGCAGCGACGGCTTAGTGCGCTTTGTTGTGGCGCACGCCGATCCTGGTGTGCCCAATTGGGTGGATACGACAGGACATCGTGAAGGCACCTTGCTGATCAGCATGCAAGGTGTGGAAGAAGTGATACAGCCGACGCTGACACTTGTGCCACTGATTGAGTTGGCTGATCATTTACCCGAGGATACACAGCAGGTAACTGCCGCCGCTCGTCAGGACGAAATAATAGCGCGACGCCAACATGCTGCTCTTCGATGGGCACCGTAGACCAGGTCGGCAACTGCTCAATTGCTGTGTCCTTTGTGGCTGTTAAAAATCGTATCTCAGTTCTACACCCAGAGTTTGCTGCGCGTACTTGGGCACCATCTGGACATAGGAGTTTGCCATCACGATTTCGTCGTTGGCGTAGATGATACTGGCATAGTCTTCGTCAAACAGGTTCTTGACGAAAGCCGTTACCCGATAGCCGTGCTCGCGATGGGCAATCATAAGACTGGCGTCTACGATCGTGTAGGATTCCTGCTCGTTGTATTTATCCTGGGAAATGCCATACAGCACATCATCCTGGGCGCGAACACTGGCACCCAATACGACGTTAAAGGGAAGTTGCTCAAGCTGCCAGGTGTAGTTGGTGCTGAGGTTTAGTTTCCACTTGGGTGTGGTTGGCAACTGACCACCGGAAAGATCGCGGAAACCTGCGGGGCATTCTCCTCGATACAACTCGCCAGCGCTGCAGGGTCCACCGGGGAAATTTTCAATCGTGGCGTCTGTCCAGGCCAGGCCACCTGACACATTCCAGTTATCAGTAAGCTGCCCAATAATTTCGACCTCTACGCCTTTCGTTAACACCTCGCCCGCGTTAACCAGAATAAACGAACCTGGTAGACGGTCCATTTCGTTGGTGTCGACATAGGATTCGGCTTGGAAGTCCTCGTATTCGGCGTGGAACGCCGCAACATTCAGAATTAGTCGCCCGTCCAACCAACTGGACTTGAGGCCCAACTCCCAGGCGTCACTGGTTTCGGCATCGACCGGCTGATCATTCTGGATGCTGGCAAAGTCCAGCGCCGGGCCCTTGTAGCCTTTAACGTAACTTGCATAAAGCATGGCGCGATCGCTGACATTCCACTGCAGGGCGACCTTGGGAGAGAAATCACTGGCATCAAGTTCGTCGCTTACGATCGACTCAACGGGAAACACGATGAGATGAACGCCTAGTTGTTCTTCATAGAAGTCGACTTTGTCATTGGTGTATCTAGCACCCAGCGTCAGCTCCCAGTTCTCGAAGAAATTGAATGTGGCTTCGCCGAACACGGCATAGTTTTCGCTGTTGAATTCGGAAGCGGTTGTCTGCGTTCCCGGGGGGATAATGGGCGCGGCCAGCTCGGTATAAAAGGCACGCCCGCCTTCTATTTTGTGATCATAGTAAAAGGCGCCCACCACAAATGATCCCCAGTCGGCGGACTCGGAACTCAGTCGAAACTCCTGGGAGAATTGTTCCAGCTCAGAAAAGGGCAGCACCGGAAACCCCAGTGCCAGCGGGTTGGTGGGTCGGCGATCAAAGTCGACAATAGATTCGCTATCCCAGTCACGCCAGGCTGTGATGGAAGTGAGTTGGTAGTTGTCCAGACTCCAGTTGACGGTCAGCGAGTGTCCAGTGGCACTGGTTTCACTGATGGTGTCCTGATCATTGTTGACGTCCTGATTACTGTCGCTCGCGACCACCGGTAGCTGTTCCTGAATGAGAATATCCTGCAGCGGCGACTCCATGATTGAGCGCACCGTCAGCGCGGTACAGTTGCAATCTGTTTCACTGATATCGCTGGACCACAGCAGCTCAAGGTCTTCATTGACGACGAACAGCAGTTTTCCCCGCAGGCTGGAGCTCTCGCTGTTGTTGATATCGCTGCCATCGAATTCATTGGTTGCCCAGCCGCCGTCGTCCACCATATTGCCCGTGAGGCGATAACTGAGGCGATCAGTGATGGGGCCGCTGATGGTGCCATTAAGACGGTATTCGTCTTGTTCGACGGCCGTGAGCGAAAGGGTTCCGGACAGTTCTTCGGTGGGGTCCCGGGTAATCATATGAACTACGCCCCCGGACGCGTTTTTCCCGTACAGAGTTCCCTGCGGGCCGCGCAGGACTTCAACCCGTTCAATATCCACCAGGTCGACAAAGGACATGCCGGAGCGCGCCATTACCACGCCATCCAGCATGGTCGAAACACTGGGTTCAACACCCACGCTGAAGGTACGTGTACCAATGCCTCGAATATTGAAAGAGGACGTGCCGGGACCGGAACTGGCCTGTAGATTGAGTGTGGGCAATGAATCACTGAGTTCCATCGCGTTCTGCAGATGTGCTTCCGCCAATGCTTTGCCGGATAGCATAGAGACACCCAGTGCGACATCCTGCAAATTTTGCTCTCGCTTGCGAGCGGTGACGATAAGTTCCTCTAACACATGACCTTGTTCTGCAACTGGAGCCGTTTGGGCCAAAAGGACAGAGGGCGCTAACAACAGAACACCGAGAAATGTGCTTCTGACATAAGCTGTTTCAATCATGATCAGGGGCCCTTCAATATTTTTTTATTTCTGTTCTATTGCATGGCTATGTGGGTTATCGATGTTTCGACAGCCCTTCATCAGTCATTGTCGTTCAGGCTACTGACAGTTCGACGGCATCTTGTGGTGCTGTTGTCGATTGGGTACCGCAGCCTGTCACTCTCGCCAGCGCCATGGTCTTGCAGGGCAGTTCTCCCAAAGCCCAGCGCACAATTTTACTCTTCAGATTTTCGTTGGGTCTGAACAAAAAACGTTCAGCAAATGCCGAGTGTGCCGTGCCGGTCATTTTTCGTGCCCAGTCGGGCATCATGGCCATAGCGCCGTGCAGGCCCATCCATGATTCAAAACGCTGTCGCCGGGTGGTTTCGACATCACCGCTGGTACCCAGCAAAAAGTCTACGAATTGCCGGGTCTGGTCGTTGTAGGCCATCAACGGGCGCATGCGCTCCACATAGTCCTCGAGCTCCGACACGGTTTCGGGTACGTCCTCCGCACCACCCATGCGGCCGATAAGCGCTTGCTCCTTTAGATACTGGTTTTTTTCCGCCGTACTGAGAGGACGCTGGTAGCGGTCAAAGGCCATCATGATGGCCCAGGGAATACAGGTGTGGACCCAGGCGAGAAGTACCGGATCCAGCGCGCGGTATTCCACGCCGTCCTCCCGCGTTCCATTCACGTAACCGTGCACTCGCCTCACCTGTGCAATGACATTGGTGGCAGCTTCAGTATTGCCAAAGGTTGAACGCAGTACATAGCCAAGCGTATTGCGGGATCGGGTATAGGGATCGGTGCGATAGGACGATTGTGTAAAGACACCGTGCATCACTGAAGGGTGCAGTACTTCCATCAGGATGGCGGCCACACCGGCGCCGGTCACGCTGGCGAGATCACCATTGATTTCCCAGGACATGCTGTTGGGGCCGCCGGTCAGCCCCTCGTCTCCTACCGGGCCGTCGTAAATTGATGCTTCATCGTGCCTGCCACCCATAACCTCTATCTGGGCGACTATGTCGGCTTTGAGCTTGGTCTTGAAAGCCTGCATCGTTACGTTCCTATAGCGTTGGCCTGTTTTCAGTGTGTGCCACGTCGCGACGGCTGTCAATTTGGTGATGTAGTCTCTACCTGGTGGTTATGGCTGCTTGAGGGAGTGCTAATCCATGAATGGTATTCGTCAACGTCCTGGGCTATCCCGTGCTGGACAGCCGTTTGTAGGTTGGAGACACTGACGGCCATACTCCGTAACAGGCGAAGTTATGGCTACATTGCAACGGGTGCAGCTGCCGGGCCGCGCCGCTGACCCCGATTTTCATCTCGCTACCTACCAGGCCGGCGCTGGTACGGCGGTAGTGTTCTGCCATGGTTTTCCTGACCTCGCTATGGGTTGGCACAATCAGCTTGATGCGATTGCCGGGCAGGGGTTTCTCGCCCTGGCCCCTGATATGCGAGGCTATGGCGGAAGTTCTTGTCCGGGAGAAGTCGAGGCCTACACGATCGCAGAGTTAACAGGCGATCTGGTGGCCCTGTTGGACAAGCTAGAGATTGAGAAAGCCGTATTTGTGGGCCACGACTGGGGTGGGTTTGTTACCTGGGCTATGCCGGTGTTACACCCCGATCGCGTGTTGGGTGTGGCAGCCGCTTGCACCCCCTACATTCCGTTTCCCAGCGTGGCGGTTCATATGGATGTAGTTGACGGTGTTCTCGAACGCCAATATGTCGCGTGGTTCCAGCTGCCAGGTATCGCCGAAGCAGTTATGGATCAGCAGGTAGACACCATTGTGTCGAAGATCATGCGCACGGGCGCGCCGCTTGATGAGGTGTATGCCAGCGCCTATGCCGATGGCAAGTTAAATATGAATCCCTTCCTGGATATTCAGAGTACGGCAGCTCTGGGTGCGCCGCTGCTAAGCGAAGATTTACACCGTCACTATGTGGAGTCGTTTAACCAGACGGGATACCGGGGTGGCATCAACTGGTATCGCAATATTGACAACAATGCACTGGCTCATCCGGGTGTGGGCGTGGACCCAGTGGACATACCTTGTCTGATGTTAATGGCGGATCGTGACCCTGCATTGCGCCCGGAATATGCAGCGGATATGCCGGATCGCTGCAGCAATCTGGAAATGCATCTGGTGGAAAACTCAGGTCATTGGATGCAGCAGGAGCAACCTGCGGTTTTCAATGCACACTTAAGCCGCTGGTTGAGCCGTCACTTCGCGTAGCGTACGACGACCGCGGGGGCGGGTAGCGGCGCATTTAACTCCATTTCCAGGCTGCCGGGACTTTCTTGCACCGAGAGTAGCTCAGCGCCTAACACCTGTACGTCGGTATAAGTGATGTCCGGATGCTCTATGGTAAATTGTTGTTCAACCGGTCCCGTAACGATGGCATACAGCGCGTCGTCTGATTCCGTGTAGCGAAGATCACGTCCGCTGTTATTGCTGAAACGTTTCCAGGGGCGAGTGTTGTAGATGGCCTCACCATTGATTTGCATCCAGTGCCCCAATTCGCGCAGTGGCGCTTGTTGGATTTGTGGTATGGCACCATGACTGTCCGGCCCGACATTGATAAGCACATTGCCATTTTTGGAAACCGTGTCAGCCAGGTAGGTGATCAGCTCTGAGCCCGACAGCATATCGTCGCTGTTTTCCCGGCGATTAAAACCAAATGATCCACCCAGACCGCGGGTCGACTCCCATGTGAAGGGGGCGATTTCCGAGAGGTTGCTGTATTCAGTGGTTTTAAATCCGACCCGTTCCGGATCATCGAACACATCACTGGGCTGATTTTCGAGGCTCCACGCGGCAAGGGATTTCAACAGCCAGGTGCCTCCGGGCCAGTCGGCGATCTGACCGAGTACATCTACCGGGGCCCAGCGGTCGTTAACGGCGCCATCGGGTACGGTTTGAAAATAATGCGCAAAGAGGTCGTCGATCTTGCCCTTGGATGGATAACCGATATCTGCCCAGAATACGGCGGGTTTGTAGCGATCAATCAGTTCCATTGACTGCTGGTAGGCGTAGTCAGCGTAGCTCTGACTTTCAGGCGCAGATCGCATCACGTCGCGGACGAAGTCGCCCTCGTTGACCATTTTGAAACTCCAGTCCAGCCCGGTGGAGTAATACACGCCAAAACGCATCCCTCTGGATCGGACCGCTGCAGCGAGCTCGCCCACCAGATCCCGTGGAGAATGCCAATCCTCGCGATGGGGGTGGTCCACCTCAGTAGGCCACAGCGAATACCCGTCGTGATGCTTGGTTACCAGCACCACATAGCGTGCTCCGACACGTTCAAATTTTGCAGCCCAGGCATCGGGATCCCAGCCACGATCTACGTTTGCTTCGAATTCTGGTTGAAAATTTTCGTAGGGTGCATCGTTGTATTGCTGACGATGAAACTCGGCGGTTTCGCTGTCGGGATACGCTTTCGTATTCAGATACCACTCGGAATAGGGAAGCTCCCGCCGTGGTCCGTCTCCCAACAGAATTTCCTCCAGGTCTCCCGGCTGCAACGGATCACCCGAGGCAAACGCCGGTACCGAAGGTAAGCCCCAGTGAATGAAAATGCCCAGCTTCGCATCCTCAAACCAGGTGGGTTGCGTGCGAGACCGCTGGTGCAGTTCCTCGCTTAATGGGTCAGCGCAGGCAGTCAGTAGTAGAACGCTGGCAAGCATGGAGGTGATTCGGAATAGGTTCATGGCTTGTTGGACTCCGCGGCTTTGATCCAGATGGGTGACGACCAGGCTCGCTCCCGAATAGTGGCGGGTACGCTGGTGGGTGGAGCGACACCCAGTCGCAATGCGTCATAGGTTGACCAACGACAGGTGGGGTTCTGCAATGCCCTGACATAGTAGAACGCGTGTTGGCTTGCGTCGTAGTTCGCGTCCTGCCAGGTCACAGCCAGATCTGTAGCTCCCGAACCGCCCTGGATAGTGCAAGTTGTGATGTCAACACTGGCGCCATTATTGGGGCAGCGGTTTGCGATTGGGTCCACTGTCAATCCGTCGGAACATGCAATATCCATGACTGTTTCATGGGTGTTGCCCTCGCCATCCAGCCAGCCTTTTACCATCTGAATACGTTGCAGCGGTGCACTCATCAAATCCGCCCCGGCCCAGACCAGAAAGACCGGGCTGGCTACCCCGGCGTCAGCCGGATTCAGGGTGGCTCCCATAGGTTGCCCACTGGCTGTTGCCAGCGCAATCGCATTGGGGCGTTCAAGCATGGTGGCGTCCAGACCCCAGCCTGCGAAAAAGCGCAGCGTTATCCGCGGCCCTGAGGTGGCGTACACCTCCTTTCTCTGCATACTACTGAACAGGGCATCCCGGGTATTTTCCTCAGCCCACACCGCCGTCAGGCCACCAGAGGTATGAAATTCCAGGTTCGATTGATAGGGCTCCCGTCCCGGCCACTCCCGCATGCGCCGTGTAGCCGGTGATGTGGTGGCCGCCACCTTACCGACAAAGTCCCATTCCTCGGCGTCACCGGGATTGGCGTTGTGGGTATCTGTGGCGGCGATATGGCCAAATGCCAGCGGGTTGAAGCCCAGTTTCTCTTGTAGCTGCAAACCTGTTTTCAGGCCCTGTCTGGTAAAGCTGGTGGTAAAGGCGCAGCCGCTTTCCTGTCCTGGGGTACAGGGTGGCAACACCTGGCTGAAACCGCACTCCTCGTCGGTAGCACCTACACCCAAGGCGCACTCGGAAGAACCTTTGATTTGGTAGATTTCTGCCAGCGGTTCCCTGCGCTGGCGCAGCTCCCAGCCACGGCGATCGTAGGCTTGTCCGTCCCAGGTGAAAGGGCTGTAGAACAAGCCCCAGCCCTTGTTCATGTTGTGGGGAATTGTCAGAAAATCGCAATCCCCAGTACATTGTTTTTCCAGGCCATCCCATAGGTCGATGGCGTTACTTACGTCGAAATACGACAGGGCATGCCGTGGTAACTCAGTGCCATTAAAAATCACGTTGCGATGGTGCTTGCCCGATGCGGGTAGTGGCGGTGAATACTCATAGGCCGAAAAGGTGGTGAGAATCCCGGGCTGATTAAAGTCGTCTGCCAATCCCTGGTATTTTTTCCAGTCGGCTTCGGCGTCCCGGTAGCAGCGGTCCGGGTCTTCGTCATTCAGGTTGCAGATGGAAATGTCAGCGAGAGTGGGGGCCTGTCTTAGGCGGTTGCGGTAAGTACCCGGAGGAGTAGGTGTGGAAGGTTGTTCATCAGCGGTGCTGGCGGCAGCAGCCAGTGCCAGAAAGGTGATTACGTTGGGGGTTTGCATCAACCAGCAATTGAGATCTTCCATCATGGAAAGATCTGTATCCCCGCAGCGGGTGCGCAGGCCGAATCCCTCGGCATGGTCGGTGATCGCCACAAAATCCAGCGGCCTGGACAAACTCATCAATTCGCCACCGTCATTGCGCAGAGCGTCGCCCCGGGCAAATCGATAGGCGTCTTCTATTCCCAGTGTCGTGCCGAATAGCACGGCGTCAAAACTTTCCACCGTATGTACGTGGAGATCACCCCAATAGAGGTTCTTCAGTTCATTGTAGTTTTGTAATTTGTGCGGTTCCCGGGGTGGAATGGCGACCTGGCTGTCATCCTGCAGGGCATAATCTTCAGGTACGGTTGCAGGCGAGGTTGCCTGCTGCAGTTCATACAGGTCACTGCCGCCGTTAAACCAGGCCCATATGGCCCCGGCAACGAGGAGGCAGAGAAGGATTGCCCCCGCTTTTTTTAACATGTGTCTGAGTTGTATGGCGTGTCAGTTCAGGACGGTGATCTTCTCAGGCTGACATCTGCCTGGGGCCTCGTAACACACCCCCCGGCGTTGGTCCCTGCATGACGCCATCGCGAAAGGTTACCTGCCCCGATTTGATGGTGGCCCTGTAGCCCTCGGCCTTCTGCAGTAGCCGCTTGCCGCCCGCAGGTAGATCAAAAGCCATCCAGGGACTGCCCAACTTGATAGCTTCGAGATCGATCACGTTGATGTCAGCGAGGTAGCCGGTTGCCAATAGTCCGCGGTCGCCCAGGCCGTAGAGCAGGGCGGTGTCGCGGCATTGCCGTTTGACGGCTTGTGGCAGACTGATACGGCCGCGTTCTCGGTCCCGCACCCAGTGCTGCAACATAAACGTGGGTGAAGCGGCATCGCAGATTGTTCCGCAGTGAGCGCCGCCATCTGACAGTGAGTTAACGCAATCTTCAGCGGCCTGTAGCTCGGCCAGGAAATCGAGGTTGCCATCGGCATAGTTCAGAATCGGGAAATAGATAAACCCTTCGCCGCCATTGGCAAGCATGGTGTCATAGGCGTATTCCTGGGCGGCAACCCCGGCATAGGCAGCTCGACTTTGGATGCTCTCGGCGCTGGTCGGTTCATAATTGAATTCGCCACCCATCTCGTACTGGGTAAACCAGCCAGAGGTCACCAGATCCAGCAGTGGCGCCACATCGCTCTCGATGGATATATTGTCCTGTGCCAGCAGACGTGACTTGAACTCAGGGTTCTCCAGCTGCTGCAGTTGTTCCTCCCAGGGCAGGCCTGCAATTTCACCCCAGGCCGGTCTGAACAGGAAAGGATGGATGGTCGTACGCCAACCCATGATAATGCCATTGCCACGCAGCGCTATCTGGGCCGTGATCCTGGCTCCCTTGCTATTCTCCTCGCGCATGGAGGCTATTTGTTCTTCGAGTGGTATCTCGTGGGCGTCTGATTGCAGGGCTGCAAATGAAACCGGTAAGCCGGTTTCCCGGCTAAGCTCACCCATCCACTCGAATTCGTTCCATTCCCGTTTCAGATCGCTGGCCATTTCAAAAACACCGTGGCCAGCTTTTCCCATGGCGCGCCCTATACCCAGCAGCTCTTCCCGGGTTGCTGTAGTGCCGGGCACGAGTACACCATCTACGGATTTGTGCAGTACCGTCCTGGAAGTGGAAAATCCCAGCGCACCGGCTTTGAGGCCTTCTTCGACAATAGCCGCCATGCCCTCTATGTCTTCTTCGCTGGGTGCTTCATTCGCGGCTCCACGTTCACCCATTACATAGGCCCGCACGGCGCCGTGCGGTACATGTGTGCCCACGTCCACCGTGCGGGGCAGTGCCTCTAAGGCATCCAGGTATTCGGGAAAGCTCTCCCACTCCCAGCTCATTCCTTCAGACAGTGCAGTACCGGGAATATCTTCAACACCCTCCATCAGGCCGATCAGCCAGTCATGCCGGTCAGGCCTTGCAGGGGCAAAACCCACGCCGCAATTCCCCATCACCACGGTGGTTACACCGTGCCAGGAAGAGGGTGCCATCTCCGCATCCCAGGTGGCCTGGCCGTCGTAATGGGTGTGTATGTCAACGAAGCCGGGTATGACGATCTGGCCGTTGGCATCGATCTCCTCCTTTCCCGGGGGAAGGTCCGTCCCGATGGCTGCGATGGTGTCTCCATCAATGGCGACATCGGCCACATAGCCTTCACGGCCGGAACCGTCGAATAAAGTACCACCACGAATAACGAGATCGTGCATGACATAATGCTCCGTGTTATTTTTTATTGATGGAATCGTAGCATAACTGGTGAAAGCAGGGACTTTTATGCAGCAATTGTTATCCGAGTACTCGACCCTGGCGTCGGGCGCATTTGTCATACTCCTTGTGGCCTATTTGTCCTTGCTTATCAGTTGGCCGCTGTTTTTGCTGATGGAGCGAATCTCTCCCGCCGGTGAGCCAACACCCCCATCCAACTATTGGCTGAACTGGAAAATTACCGCCAGCAACGCAGCGCTGGCGCCGGGGTTTTCAGCCCTGGTCGTCCTGCTGACGATCAGCTTTACAGGAGCGCTCGGTCTTCCCAGCCTGGAAGTGTCTACCGTCGAGATATCCCTTGGTCTTCCTGCGCTGGATCTGTTTATCCAGGGTGGGATCATTTTTCTAACGGCCTGTTTTCTGGGGGATTTCTCCTATTACTGGTGGCATCGCATGCAGCATAAAATTCCTTTTTTGTGGGAGCTGCATAAACTGCATCACAGCGATGAGAATCTGAATGCCACCACCATCTACCGTTCACATTTTCTCGAGCCTGCAGGCCAGGCTCTCGTAAGAGGACTGACTATCGGGTTGGTGTTTGATACCAATCAGGCACCACAGACGCTTATTGCGATTATTGCGGGGGGCTTTCTCCCCGTGTTTTGGGATTATTTTATACACGCCAATGTTCGGATTGATTGGCTGCACAGACTCTTGCCGGTGTTTTCCACACCGCAGTATCACTGGATACACCATTCAAAATTGCCGCAGCACCAGGACACAAATTTTGCGATCTGGTTGCCAATCTTTGATTTGGCATTTGGCAGCTATTACCACCCCAAGGTAGACGAGTACCCACCCACCGGATTGTCCTCGGGCGAAAAAATTGAAACCGTGTGGCACGCTCAGACAGGACCATTTGTTGCCTGGTCGCAGGCATTGAAAAAACCGCAGGTTACCCCACATAAGGCCCCGATCAATTGAAGTTCAGTCGTCAGTGGCAGCTGCCAGTTGCAGCAGGTCGCTGACGGTGACAAAGCGATAACCCTGATTCTGCAGTGATTTAATAATGATAGCGGTCGCTTCCACGCTGGCACTACGGCTGTCCTGGGCCATGGGATCGTCTACGTCACCGTGGCCATCATGCAGTAGCACAATGCTGCCTGGTGTTATAGATTCAAGAACGGCATTGGCAATGGGTTCGGGGCTGGTGTGCTCCCAATCGCTGCCATTGACGTTCATCAGAATTGACCTCAAGCCAAGCTGTTCCAGAGCGAGTTTCGCACCGGGCCCCTGCATGCCATAGGGCGGCCGAAAATGGATTGGTTTATGACCCGTGATGTTTTCGAGTAGAGCATTGGTGCGTTGCAATTCCTCCAATGCAACCGACTTTGTGCTGGCGAGCATGAGTCGATGTGAGTAGCTGTGGTTGGCAACTTCGTGACCGGCATCAGCTATCGCTTTAACCTGATCGGGAAACGCCTCCGCATGGCGACCCATCAGAAAGAACGTGGCCTTGATGCCGGCTTTCTCCAACGTATCAAGCATGGCCTGGGTGTACGGGGGATTGGGGCCGTCATCAAAGGTCAGTGCAATCACTTTCTCCTCGACCTCAACACTCGCGATAGAACCAGTATAGGACCAGGAAAAAACCGCAACCAGCGATACGACCAGAGCGACGATAAGCAGTAGCGCTCTAGTCAGCACGGGGACGCTCCACGGCGAATGGGATGGGTCTCATGGCTCTGGTTATCTGCATGATAAGTCGTATACTTTGTCGCAGAGTGACTGTTTCTTGACAAAACTGCTCTACTGTCACGCAGCGCTCCACAGGTAAATTTTCGGGGAATCATCATGACACGAAGAGAAAGATTACAGCAAATGACCGGCAGAGTGAGTCCCGAAGTCATCCTGGGTGCCGTCGCTGAAGCAAAACGTGGTGATGCCGAAGGCCGATTAAAGCTTTGTGCGGTCATGGCGTGGGTTGCGTATTGCTGCCCGGAGGCAACCGATGCGGTTTGCGACAATATTGCATCGGCCTGGCTGGGCAGTGGGCCGACACCGGACATACCGGGCGGTCTGCCAGAGGCGCCGCTGGAGGATAGTTTCTGGAGCGCTTTCTGGGCTGTGGTGGACGGTCACGATGAAGGTTATGACGCGCTCACGATCACCGTTGCGGTCGCTTCATTGGCCGGAGCTGTGCACACAGACTTCGCAACAATCGCCGACGATCTCGCCTGTAAGCATCCCGGTGCGGCACGTGCAGTGACCCGGCCCATCCCCGGCCATACCGATATGGCAGCGTTGGCGGAGTGTCCGGAAAACAGTTTGGGAAAGTCGCTCTATCAGATGATTGTCGACAATGGTTATGATCCGGAGGTGCTTGATCGCGATGAGATTTCGTTGGGTGAGCTGCCACACTCGCTCCACTATCTGAACGCCCGCATTCTGCAGATGCATGATGTCTGGCACCTGGTAGCCGGCTACGAAACCACGTCCTCCAACGAAATCGCTATTTCGTCATTTCAGCTGGCCCAGTTCGGACACAATTATTCGTCGATGTTTCTGGCTGCGGTCATGACTATAAGCACCTTCAAGGAGCCCCGTGGCTTTATTATCCTGATGCAAATTATTGCTGAAGCCTGGCAACACGGAAGAAACACTCCAGTGATGATGGATATCGAATGGGAGGACCACTGGAACCACTCCCTTGAGGAAATTCGAGACACCCACGCCATACCTATCTATCAAAGCATTTTTCCCGCCGACATGCTGGAATCCATCGACGATGGACCTTTTTTCAAAAAGTTGGCCATTGGCTATCAGTTGGTTAAATACAGCCGTCAACTGAAGCGACATGCTGATCAACCGGTTGCACACTGAATCTGTATTTTGATCGCGCATCCCTAGCGGTGGATACAATCCATGTCCGCTGAAGCACAGTACGTAGAGTATTCTACGGGGCTGTTCCGAAATCTTGTGAGTTAAATGTCTATGAAAATTGATGCTTCAATGTTGGTCAGCAACCCAATGGATGCTGCGAATCTGGGACAAGAACTGGAAGAATCCGGGTTCGATGGTTTATATACGTTTGAAGGCCCCCACGACCCATTTCTGCCGCTCGCCATGGCGGCCACCAAAACAGAGCGCATCGAATTGATCACCGCCATCGCGGTTGCCTTTTCAAGAAATCCGATGACACTGGCAAACCTGGGTTACGACATGCAGCTATTGAGTGACGGGCGTTTCATTCTCGGCCTGGGTACCCAGATAAAACCCCATATCGAGAAGCGTTTCAGTATGACCTGGTCAAAACCTGCCTCCCGTATGCGGGAAATGGTGCAGGCCATACGGGCCATTTGGGACGCGTGGGAAGGCAATAGTAAGCTTGATTTTCGCGGCGAGTTTTACACCCACACAATAATGAATCAGAACTTCAATCCGGGACCCCACCCCTGCGGGCTGCCCAAACTCTACATCGCAGGATTTGGCGAAAAAATGGTGCAGGTGTGTGGCGAGGTGGGTGATGGATTTTTGGTGCATCCGCTCAATACCCGAAAATTTTTGCTGGAGTACTCCATGCCCGCGCTGCAGAAGGGGTTGGATATCGCCGGCCGCTCGCGGGATACTTTCGATGTGTCTGTGCAATGCCTGACGGCGATCGGCGAAACTGAGGAACAACTCGAGCAATCCAAAGCTATGGTGCGTCACATGATTGGCTTTTATGGTTCTACCCCAGCGTATCGCCCCGCTCTGGACGCCGAGGGTCTGGGTGAGCTACAACCGCAACTGAACACATTGTCGAAAGAGGGGGATTGGGCCGGCATGTCAGCCCTGGTCACCGACGATATTCTGGAAACGATAGCCATCACTGGCACGCCCAATGAAGTGGCACAAAAGCTTGTTGACCGCTACGGTGATTTTGCACAGCGCATCAGCCCTGTAGGATATACAGCCGATAAGAGTGTTGCGAAGGCGGTCCTGGTATCACTGAAAAAATTGCTGGATCAAGCAGACTGACAACAGATTCACGGCGCTGATTGGCCGACGGGCAATCTTCCAAGTCTCACTAATCACCTTTTGTCCTCAACACGCGCTATTGTTCCAGTATCGGAGTACTCTTCGTCCATCGTCGCCATGACTCTGGGATTTTTGGTGCCAGATCAGAACACGATTCAACCAATTGTTCATTGTTGGACAAAAATCAGCAGCCAGCGGAAGGTATACATACTAAACACCCATGAACCTGCTACACATTTCAGATATGCACTTTGGCCCTCGCCACTGGTTGGGGCGGAATGAGCTGCTGTTGGATAAGTTGAACAGCTATCCGGCCGATATTGTCATAAATACGGGTGACAACACGACGGATGCGCTTGAAATCGAGTTTGAGGCGGCCGGAAGCTTCTTGAGGGCAATTGATTGTCCGCATGTTGTCTCCATCCCTGGAAATCATGACAAACGCAATATGCGCAGCGCGGACTATTTTCGGCATTACATCGAAGACGTGGAGGTTATCCGTCCACTGAACCGTGACAACTGTCGGAAGAAGGATATTTTCCTGGACGAGAACGTAAGTGGCATCAAGGACACCTTTACCGACATCAACTTTCTGAAGAACATCTCGATAGATGGAGAGTCTTTTCTATTGGTATGTCTTGACTCAAATTCACTTTATGAGGACAACGGCTTTGTAGACCCGGAAATGCTAAGGACACTTTCGCACTTAATTGCACGGGCGAACTTCGACAGAATTATTCTTCTGAATCATCACTCTATTCTGGATACGGACTCAGATCCCCTATTCAATTCCCGGCTTGTGGTTGAGTTTATTCGCGAGAACAATATCGAGCATGCTTTTTGCGGACATACTCATCAGTTGTCGATAATGAGATCGACGGATTTGTACCACAAGCATACCTTCACTCAGTACAAGAATGGTTCGCTTTCAAGTTGCAATACACTCAACGACACAAATATGTTTTTGTACTACAACAATTTCGGTTCAGAGGCGATGAAAATTCATGTCGTCAGAGCGATATTGGAAAACGGATTGTTGGCGTTTAGAGAGGAAATTATCAACACAGCGGAAGTGTTGACTAGGGCAAATTCCAGCTGGATTTGTTCTGACAGATAGATTTTCACCAGACCTTTGAGTTAACTTGTTCTAACTCCATTTGAGGTTTGCGATGAGAACGATGCAATTTAGGGTCCCGATTGCCGCGAAAATATTTGCGCTTTCGTTGAGCATGTTGGCCTTACTCATCGGGTTGAGCCTTTTCACCTATGATCGGGTCACGCGGGTGTCCGGCGAAATGGAGGACATTGCCGACTATCTTGCTCCTCTGCGAGATCGAGTCGCCAATATCAGCATCAGCATTCTTGCCCAGCATGTTCACCTTGAACGAATCTGGAGTATCTACGAGGTTGCACCGCTGGATCTTGATGTGCTCGCGCATGAACTGCGTGAATTTGAGGGCTACACGACGCTGATAGCCGAGGATATCGCCGCCGCTATCCAAAGTTCAGACAGCGCAATTGGTCGCGTAGATAGCAAAGCCGAAATCGCCGAGTTATCCGAAGTGAAGACCCGTCTAGGTGATATCAGGAAGGAACACATCGATATTGATTCACAGGCGAAAAAAAATCATTCGCTATGTGAGAAAGGACACCAAGCAGCGTACTCGGGAACTACAGGACGCGTTGGACGCGGCGCAGAAGCGATTGTCGCAGTCGATATCACAGTCTAATCAGAGTGTAATCGATGTGGAGGAAGTGCACGACCTTGCGGATGTTGCGCCAGTGCGATTGAGCTTGATCACTGTTGAGCAAACGCTACAACACCATATTCCTGAGAAAGCTGGAGACGTTTCGAGGTTCGAGTCGTCGGACAACAGTCACGGCCCGGGCACTGAAGGTGCTGGAAACTCTCCGTTAAAAGAACAAACCTCCGTGCAACATGACGCGAATGGTCAACTGCCCGCCATCACTAATTCTTACAACTCACTGGATACGCTGGCAAATCAACTGAGTGCGGTAGATTTTCTTCCAATAAAGTCCGAGCTGTCGGCCGTAGAAAAAGACCACGCTGACTTGTTCGATCGGGCGCTTGCCATTATCCAGATGCTGCATGAGGAAACCAAAGCTGAGGCTGAACTGTTACAGGACGACCTGGCCAAGGAACAAACTGAGTTAAATCGAGATTTGGATGCGGCATTCTCGCTGATCGCATTACTGGTACAAAGCTCCGTCGCAAAGATTGAGCTAGAGGAACAGGGCACTATTCGAATCAGTTGGGCAGTCGTCATCGTTGCCATATCCACCGGGCTACTGATTGCCTGGTTTGTAACCAGCGGACTGATGAAACCACTGAATAGGCTGCTGTCTGCGACCACTGAAGTAAAGCGGGGTAACCTGGACGTTAATGTTCCCATAGCAACGACAGACGAGGTCGGCAAACTCAGCGAATACTTTAATTCGATGGTGGCGGGAATTCAGGAAAAGGACAGGATCAGAGCCACTTTCGGGCATTTTGTCGATCCGCGCATAGTGGATAGGATGCTTCGGTCCGGCGCTGCTTCGCGCGAGCGGGTTGAGCGGAAAGACATGACAGTGCTTTTCTCTGATATCGAGAAATTCAGCGGTATCAGTGAATTCCTGACACCTGGCGGACTGGTAACTCTCGTCAACGAGTACCTGACGCTGTCGTCAGAACCCATTCTGGAGTTGGATGGTGTTATCGATAAGTTTATCGGTGATGCGGTTGTGGCATTCTGGGGGCCTCCTTTTTCCGGTGAAAAGGATCATGCGACACTGGCCTGTAGAGCCGCCCTTGAGCAGTTCAGACAACTGGAGATCATGCGCCGACGTCTGCCCGATTTACTTGGTATTCGTAAAAACCTGCCTCCACTGAATATCAGAATTGGTATTGCAACGGGGAATGTTCTTGCCGGTGACATTGGCTCAGAGGACTTTCGATCCTTCACTGTCTATGGCGACACGACGACCTTGGCGGAGACCTTAGAGGGGATGAACAAGGTTTTCGGTACACGTATTCTTATTTCGGAATCAACCCGAGAGTTGGCCGGTAACCGTATTGAAACACGTCTCGTCGACCGCATCCGAGTCAATGGGGCTGATCAGTTGATGTCGGTATTTGAGCTGCTTAGCATCAAGGGCGAGCTGCCGGCGGATCAAGCAGAGTTACGTGATGTTTTTGAGCAGGGTATGGCGCAGTATTGGGAACAGTCCTGGAGCGATGCTGAGCAGTCTTTCAATACCTGTCTAGAGCTTTGTCCGGAGGACGGGCCCAGCAGGGTA
The DNA here is from genome assembly GCA_938074045.1 of uncultured Halieaceae bacterium. GTDB lineage: Bacteria > Pseudomonadota > Gammaproteobacteria > Pseudomonadales > Halieaceae > CALJGI01. The sequence continues at coordinate 95,046 of CALJGI010000009.1, read as the reverse complement.
CTCTTGCATAGAGTGCAAGTGTTGCGCGCGAAGCCGCCGGAATCTGACTGGGACGGAGCGTGGCTATGACGTTAGATCGTGCCAGGCCACAAGCCGGACTCAGAGTATCTCTGGGTGTAAAGATATTTTCAATCGCCACGAGTTTACTGTTGCTGTTGATCTTCGTTGCCTATATCAGTTCTGCAAGATTGCATGATATCAAGGCGCAGGTTTCTCAATTAAACGATTACCTCATTCCAATCTCCAATCAGATTACCGATGTGCGACTACAGAGCCTGAATCAGGAAGTTCACATCGAACGAATAGGTCGGCTATATGCAGACCGTATTCTCAATAGGGATGCCATCGATAAAGAGCTCATTACTTTTGAAACGATCAGGCGAACCGGTCGCGAGAGTCTGACTAGCGCTTCGCTGTTAACTGACGATGCGATTGACGAGTTGGAAGACGATTCACGGCGGCAGCAGTTCACGCGATTGCAACCTCGGCTCGCTGACCTGAGTAGTCAGTTTGGGCAGTGTCGAGTATTAGTCATGAGCTTGTTTCCGCCCTTGATAACGGAGACACGCTCTTGGCGACGCAGCAGCGTGTTCGGCTGCGTGAGATCGAGTCACTATTTGATAATGAGATCCACTCAATTCGGACTGTTTTTCAAGAGATCAATCGTTCTGCTATGGCGGCTACCCGAGCACAGCAACAGACGCTGCTGCGAGTTAACTCCATAGTGACTGGCCTTGCTGTCGTAGTGGGCCTTTTGTATTCCTTTGTCTTGACCCTTGGGCTGGTCCGGCCGATGCACAAATTGATGGAGGACATGCGTCGGGTTGGTGGGGGAGACCTTGATGTTGCTGTCGAGGTAACTTCCAATGATGAAATTGGTGAATTGGCAGAGTCCTTCGGCGGGATGGTGGACGAGCTCATCTTAACGGATAAAATCAAAAGCACCTTTGGTAAATACGTTGACCCCAGGGTCGTCGAAAATTTGATGGATGGTGATGATTCACTGGAAACCGGTGGTGCCAAAGAAGAAATGACAGTGGTCTTTACGGAATTCGATTTCCACTCGCTGCAAGTTGATGCGCTGGCCCCAGTTGACCTGGTGCGTCTGATTAACGATTGCCTGACAGCGCTATCAACCCCGGTCACGAAGCATAAGGGTGTTATCGATAAGTATATTGATTCAATGGTCATGTCATTTTGGGGGCCGCCCTTTAACGCTGAATCAGCCCACGCCACAATGGCTTGCAAGGCTGTGCTGGAGCAATTACGAACAGTCGATGACTTACATAAGCGTCTGCAAAGCGATTTCGAAGAAGCGGTAGATGTTTCATCGTTGAATATTTATGTGGGTGTCTCCACCGGCCCGGTGGTGGTCGGTAACATGGGTTCGCAGCAATCAATGTCCTATGCCGTTCTGGGTGACACAGTGAACATCGCGTCCAGATTAAAGGGGGCGTGTAAGATTTACGGGGTGTGTTGTCTCATTGTCGAAGAGACGCGCTCAATGATCGCCGACGAAATGGAAACACGAGAGATTGATATGATTCAGGTAGTGGGCAAGGAAGAGCCAGTGCGGATATACGAACTCTTGGGCATCCGGGGTGAAACTGCTGCGCCGACGTTGAAACTGCGCGACATATATGAGGATGGACTTCTGCATTATCGCAATCAGGACTGGGAACTTGCCAGGGCGCGTTTTGAGGAATGTCTCGCATTGGATGCAAAGGATGGGCCGGCACGGTCCTTGATCGAGCGTCTCGATTCTCTGTCAAACGTCAATCTGGGAGATAACTGGGATGGTGTGTGGGAGTTGACAAAGAAGTAGTGCCATCCTGCAGACCTCGCTTCGCTACCGCTAGGCAATTGACGCCTATTTTCATACACTGTTTGTAATAACTATTACGGGTGCATCATGTTAAAAATTGCTTCGAGTATATTCGCCGTTCTCTTTTCTGCTTCCGCACTGGGAGGTGGGCTCAGTGATGCTATTCAAAAGGATTACGACAGCTATCTTGCCGGTCTGTTTGACCATTTTCACCGCAACCCCGAACTCTCTACCGTTGAAACCAAAACCGCGGCGCGGATGGCAAAGGAGTTGAGGTCTGCGGGCTTTGACGTCACTGAAGCGGTTGGTGGTACCGGCGTAGTCGCCATCATGAAAAACGGTGATGGCCCCCTGGTGATGATGCGAGCCGATATGGATGGTCTGCCGGTGGAGGAGAAGTCAGGGCTTGAGAATGCATCGAGAGCGCAACAAACCGACCCGATAACCGGCAATACGGTATATGTCATGCACGCCTGTGGTCACGATGTGCATATCACCAGCCTGGTAGGCACTGCCCGCCATATGTCGGCGAACAAAGACGCGTGGAAGGGAACTTTGATGCTGGTTGTTCAACCCGCGGAGGAGCGTGTCATTGGCGCCAAGGCGATGAAGGAAGACGATATCTGGGGGCGGTTTGGAACGCCGGATTATGCGCTGGCCTTTCACGTGCAGGGCAATGATGTCGCAGGCCTGATTAATGTTTCCGAGGGCAGCCCCTACGCCGGGGCAGATACCGTGGATATTATTATTCATGGCGTAGGCAGCCATGGCGCTCACCCACACCGGGGCAAGGACCCCATCGTGCTGGGCAGCCAGATTGTGTTAGCGCTGCAAACCCTGGTCGCACGTGAATTGTCACCGCGTGATCCGGGTGTGGTTACAGTGGGGTCCTTCCACGCCGGCACCAAGCACAATATTATTTCCGATCGTGCACATTTGCAGTTAACCGTCAGGAACACCAGCAATCAAACGCGAGACCTGCTGCTGACTGGCATCAAACGCATTGCAGAGAATATGGGGCGCGTCGCTGGCCTGCCCGAAGATAAATTGCCCGAGGTGATTGTTTCCGAGGAAAGCGTACCGCCCACCATTAACGATCCAACCCTTGCCAGGCGCCTGAAACAGGCATGGGGAAAGGAGATCGGTGACAAGGTGGTAGTGGATATTCCTACCAAGGGCATGGGGGCAGAGGACTTTCCGTTCTTTTCCGTTGACCCCGATATCCGCAGTGTTTACTGGTCTATTGGCGGCACCCCCCAGGAGGCGTTTGATGTCGAAGCAGCCGGCGGTGCTCCGGTACCCAGTCATCACTCGCCATTGTTTAAGATTTCACCGCAGCCTGCTGTAACCAGAGGGGTTGAATCTACGGTAGTCGCCTTGATGGAGTTAATGGCCCGCTAGCAAACAGGAAATTGCTGACCGCTACCTGATCGCCCACCTGAAAGGCTCGTGTGTAAGTGAGAACGATGCCAGCAATGATGTTGGCTATCGCTGTGGTTGATCCCAGGGATACCAACACCCCCACGAAATTGAAATGCCCTGAAAGGGGGGGGGGAGCTGTGGCCGGGCAGTTAGGGAAAGATCCTCCGGCTTTTGATGCTGTGAAAAATGGCTGGCACGAGTTTTAAAATAAATCGTCCAACCAGCACGATGACCACAATAGTAAGCAGACTCGGTAGATACCCTACAAAACCTGTCCACAAGTAGTGCAAGATAGAGAAGATTGTAGCGATTAACTGCATCGCCAGACTCACGTTTACGTTGTTACTGACAAGCAGGCCAAACAGTGCACCTACACCGCACCTACACCGCACATCAAAGATACCAACCATCCCACGGCACGCCAGAAACCCAGCCACAAGTTTTTCATCTCGACGGTGGAGAGCAGGTCCTGCGATTGCCAGCGCAATGGGCGAAAGCTCTCTTCGGGAATCGCGTCCAAATGTCGGATGCGTCGCCCGATCAAGTGGCGAAGCAGCAACATAAGCAGTAGAGAGCCTGCAATCACGCCGCCGGCAATTGTCAGTCGCAGAAGAGGCGAGAAGTCGTTGAATCGAGAGAAGATTTCCAGCAGTGCTTCAAAGCCGGGTGCAGAGTCGACCACGGGTGTTGTTTGTCCGATTAAATCAGACTGGGCGTTATCGGCCATTGATGGCGCTTTCATTTAGTGCGCATAGGCTGATAATAATAGCTGCGGTGACTTTGGCCGAAGTTAGTCTGCCCGATACTTTTCCAGGTTTTTGTGTTCTGGTCCCAATTGGAGTGGTGTCGATATTTAACTTGTCATTGCCATGGCAGGCACCATGGCAGATCGTTTACCATTTTGCTGTCTGGTTTATTGTCCTGGAGAAAGATAGCTATGAAATCTGGCTTGAATCTGCAACTTGCAGCGTTGTTTGTTTTTCCATTTGCGCTCTTTGCCTGCGCACAGGAATCTGCCGTTGAACCCATGGTGCCAAATGCTGCCGTCGAGCAGCCTGCGGAGGTAGCTCGCCCCAAATTCAGTATCACTACCGATGCTGTTTTTGATTCGGCGACTATTCCTGCCTATTCAGGATCCCATGATGCGGTATATGCGCATATTGATGCGAACCTTGAAGCTCATATCGGTGAGCTGCAGCGCTGGATGCGACAGCCCTCCATCAGCGCACAGAACGTAGGGGTGCGCGCAATGGCGGAGATGGTGCGACAGGATTTTGTGGACCTGGGTTTTCAGGAGGCAGAGTTGGTGGAGACCGATGGCCACCCGGGTGTGTGGGGATATTATGATGCCGGCGCCGACAAGACGCTGGTGGTGTATATGATGTATGACGTGCAGCCCGTTGACCCCGAGGACTGGGACTCACCACCTTTCGAGGCCAATATCGTCCAGCGCCCACTGGGAAAGGTTCTTATGGCCCGCGGCGCGACTAATCAGAAGGGCCCGCAGCGGGCGTTTCTCAATGCCTTACAGTCGATCATCGCCACCGAGGGCAAGCTGCCGGTGAACCTGATGATTACGGCTGAGGGTGAGGAAGAGTTGGGATCACCACATTATCCGCAGATTGTTGACGCCTACGAGGAACGCCTGCGAACGGCTGATGGTGTATTGTTCCCCATGTCCGGACAAAGCCCGAATGGCAAGACCACCATGATTCTTGGAGTGAAGGGGATTGTATATTTCGAGGCGGAGGCGACTGGTGGAAGATGGGGCGGACCAAGATCTGCAGAAATACACGGCTCCTACAAGGTGCTGGCGGATTCGCCTGTCTGGCGTTTGGTGCAAGCTCTTTCCACGCTGACCAGTGAAGACGGCAATACTGTATTGGTACCGGGTTTCTATGAGGATGTTCGTCCACCTACCGACGAGGAGCAGCGCCTGATCAACGGTCTGGCTGCCACCTGGAACGACGAGGTGATGCAGGGATTGTTTGATGTTGACCAGTGGATAGATGATCTTACAGGTCGTGATGCGATCGTTGAGGCGATTTATACCCCGTCACTGAATATCGACGGTATCTGGGGCGGATATACCGGTCCCGGCACCAAAACTATTCTGCCGCATATGGCGACGGCAAAGATTGATACGCGCATGCCCTACGGCCAGGACCCGGACAAGCAACTGGCGAAGATTCGCGCACATCTGGATGCCCAGGGTTATGAAGATATTGTGTTGCGTAAGCTGGGTGCATACCCGGCAGCGCAGACTTCGGTGGAAACCGCGTTGGTGCAATCGGTCATTCAGGTTGTTAACAAGTACACTGAACCGCCTACCGTGAACCCCCGGCTTCCCGGCAGTGCGCCGTTTTATCAGTTCACAGAGCGACTTGGTTTACCCTTGCTGCCAGCGGGGCTGGGACATGGCAGTGGCGCGCACGCGCCCAACGAGTACTACGTGATAGAGCCGGCCGAGGGCAGCGACATCGCTGGCCTGGCGGAGATCGAAAAAGCCTACGTCGATATGCTTTATGCGCTGGGCCAATAAGTTGGCTGACTACAAAAACTTGATGAGTGAGTTTCCCGCCAGCACGGGTACTCAGGTCGAGCTGGACAATATGCAGTCGCCGCCATTCAACCGCTGGGCGTTCAGACAAATGCGTCGACTACTCCCGACCGCACCGATATGGCGAGGTGATGGCCCGATCATGCAGCTGGATACCGACCTTGTCGATTTGAGCGAGATTAGTTTTGAAGATAGTCAGGGTCAGGAGCAAACCATCGGGAAGTTGATGGGAGAGAGCTTTACCGATGCCTTAGTCGTACTCAAGGATGGGGTTATTGTTACCGAACAATATTCCCCGGGTTTTTGTCGTCACGAACCTCATTTGGTTATGTCGGTGTCTAAGTCAATAGCATCTGCCTTGTGTGCGGTGTTAGTTGATGATGGAACATTGTCAGTTGATGACCTGGTCACCGACATCATTCCGGAAGTATCCGGCTCTGCCTATGAAGGCGCAAAAGTCCGACATCTGCTGGATATGACGGTGGATCTGGATTTTATCGAAGACTATGTCGACCCGATGAGCGATGTCTGGCGGCTGGATGTTGCGGCGGGCTGGCGCACCCCGGTCCCCGGTGTTGCCGACAATATGCGCCAGTTTCTCACCGGCTTGAAGGGTGGGGGCGAGCATGGCCACACGTTTAACTATGTGTCGGCCAATACCGACCTGCTGGGCTGGATTCTGGAGCGAGCGGGCGAACGTGATTTTGCTACGCTCCTCTCCGAGCATATCTGGCAGCCCATGGGGGCGGAGTATGACGCCTATATCACGCTAGATCGACTCGGTGCGCCACAAGCCGATGGTGGCATCTGCGTGACGGCCCGGGACCTGGCACGATTCGGGCGGCTGCATTTGTTGAACGGCAAAGTCGATCGAAGACAGGTGGTTCCCGCGGGGTGGATTCAGGATTTTAGAGAAAATGGCGACCAGGAGGCCTGGAACAGGGGCAGCTTTGCGGCGGATATGCCAGCGCATCATTACCGCTCAAAGTGGTATGTGAATCTGAGTGACTCCCATCGAGCGTACAAGGGGATTGGTATCCATGGGCAATTTGTGGTCGTTGACCCGGTTTCTTCAGTGGTCATTGCCCATCTTGCCAGTCACCCCGAACCTGAAGAGTTCCACTATCTCGATGATCTGGACCGTGGATTTATTGCCATCTCCCATTATCTGGGTGAGCGTTGATTTCGTGATCACCAGTTAAATAGACGAGTGTCCGAGATATCATTTCCTTCGACGTCGCGCATAGGGCGGGGTGGGCAGGACTTTTGCGTCAGCAGTGAAACCACGATAATCGCGGTAAAACTTACCAGGAAAGCCGGCACTGAGGCGATGTAAATAGCATCCCAAATTTCTCCGTCCACCTCTGGCAAGAGAACCATAATCAGAGCAAGCCAGGTGATAGTACCGGCGATGACGGAAGCCCAGGCGCCGGTGTTGTTGGCTTTTTTCCAAAGAATGCCACAGATGCTCAGGGAAGAAATGACAGGAAAGGAGACAGCACCGGCGAAAACCAACAGGTTGTATAGATTGCCCATTGCGAGACCAAACATCAGACCCGTACCGGCGAAAACAAGCATGGCGATACGCGTGGCCAGCAATCGCTGCTTGTCTGTGGATTCAGGCCAAATCGTTCGCAAGGCTGTGTGCCCAAGTAAGGCGCCGGAGGTCAGCACGGTATCGCCCGCGGTACTGACAATCGCTGATGCGGCAGCGACAAAAAACAGCACTGCAATCCACTCTGGAACATAGTGTTGTACAAACCAGGGGAAAATGTCGTCAAGAGCCGCCTCGGGAATATCAGACTTGAGGATAAATACACACATACCGACGATGACCGGAATCATGCCCAGAACAAGATATATCAATCCACCATAGACAAATCCGCGGGTGGCCGAGGAGGCGTTCTTGGCCGCCAATGCCCGGGACGTTAGTACTGATCCGCCTATATCGCCTATAGCGACGGAGAACCAGGCCGCCAACATATAGAAGATGCCCAGTAAACCCAGGTAGCCGTAAAAGCCGGTAGGCTCGCCCGCCGTAGTCAGTTCAGATGTGTAAAAAAGGCTGAAGGGCGGTGCGCCTTCCTGGGTACCTGCGTTCTCTATAAACGCCATGGGTCCGCCTACGGCCCCCAGGGCATACGGAAGAATCAATAGCAGCGCCAAGGTCATGATAATAAAGGCCAGCATATCTGAGCGGGACAGCGCCCACAGGCCTCCCGTCAGCGAGATGGTCAACACCACCGCGGCACCCAACAGGGTTGCGTAGACCTCTCCCATCCCGGTGACCATGCGAATTAATATCCCCAGTGAAAGAAATTGTGCAGCAACCCAGGAGATATAGGCAAACATGGCAAGGGTCAGGCACACCATAGCTATTCGGGAGTCGAAGCGGGATTTGTAATAATCAATGGCGGTGGTAAACCTGGATCTTCTAAATACACCGACCATAAAAAAGCCGCAAAACAGCAGGGTCAGAACCGGTGACCAGGGGTCCCAGACTATCGCCTGAAAACCGCCCACGTAAGCCTCTGTCGCACCACCGAGAATAACGGCACCACCCAGCCAGGTGGCGACCACTGATCCGGTAACAAAGGGGGTGGAGAGGGAATGACTGGCAAGAATGAAGTCTTCGGTGGAATTCGACCTGCGCGAATAGAACACACCGAGGCCAACAACACACAGGAAGTACACGCAGAGGGTTCCCAGAATCAGGCTAGAACTCTCACCAATATCCATTTAGTTTTTCCCTGTCCTCAGCTGACAGGCGATTGTACCTCAAGCCGGGGTGAATGCTGGAGTCGTGTCGACAATTTTTCTTTGCGCGAAGTAACGATCAGCAGCAGCCGGGTCTGCTGGATTATGGTTGAAGTGACATACTGAATAGGCAAATACCAGAATGGCTGTGAATGATTGAGCTAATACATTAGACGCTTTGTGTACTCTTGCTGAGTCAGACATATTCGTAAACTGCCTGTTAATGATGAGCGAAATATGGCAAGGATGATGACGCACCTAACTGGCCCCGACGCGATGTTTCTTTACACTGAACTTAAAGGCTTCCCTATGCTGATTGGCAGTTGTACATGTGCGGTGCAGATTATTAAGTCCTTCGAGGTTGGGCCATTCGCGCCCGGCATGGGGCTGTTCCACATCGTCAATTGCATGACTATGAAAAACAAGGGAACGCCCACGCTGGCATTTATGGGAGGCTGAATTCAACCTCGTGCGCTTTTAGGGCATGACTACAGGCACTGCATGTTGCCTGTCCGTGTAGCGATTTCCCGCAGCTATCGTGAGTAACCTGCAGGGGGTTGCCGTTGTCCTTTGGATTACACCACTTGTCGCCCCATTGCAGAAGTGCCTGGAACCAGGGAAAGAGCGAACGACCTTTGGCTGTTAATTGATATTTCCAGCGAATCGGGCGTTCCTGGTAAGGGGTCTGTTGGAACACGCCTTCCTCAACCAGAAACTTGAGCCTGTCTGTCAGTATATTGGTCGCGATGGGAAGTTCCCCGTGAAACTGGTCGAATCGAGTAAGTCCATGGAAGGAGAGGGCGATGACATTGGCCGTCCAGCGATCTCCCACCAGGTTGATCAGATTCTTGTAAAGGTTGTGTTTACTCGGAGCGTCCTGCACTGAAATGGAAGATCGCCGTCTAACTTTTTTATCACGCTCATCGAGAGTGGCTCCCGGGCCAGGCTGAAAACTGACTGAACAGGAATCAACCAGTTCGCCGCATGTTCTACAGTTCATCTGGGCCTGGAATGACTGGCCACATTGAAGATGCACCAGTGTGACCTCATCAAGCTTGGGAGTGCTAAAATATTCGCGTTCCCATGCAATGGCCATCAGGGCGCAGTCGTACAAATCGATAGATTTCCGTGTAAGATGGTAGCGCATTCTTTTGCCACCCTCGGTCTCCGGGAGGCGATTCAGGCAGTCGATTGACTGCAACCATTTCAATCTATCTGAAAGTACACCTCGGGACACGCCCATGGCTGCCATCATATCGTTGAAGGAGTTTATTCCCCAGAACACCTCCTGAATGATAAGCAGGCACCATTTATCCCCGATCTGGTCCAGGGCGCGATTGATTGAACTGGCTTGCGTTATCAGCTTGCTCATGTGATTGGGCGTGCTCGCGAAGGAATTGCTGAGTGATGACTAGCGAATCAAATGCTGCATTGCTTCCAGAGTTCTCATTCCACCGGGGTCTCCGGCAGTTGCGGGGACCAGACAAATTTCATCGGCACCAGCTACACGGTAAGCGTCAAGACGCCCGGCAATATGCACTATGTCGCCGATCAGTCCGGTTGCTGAAATCAACTCCTCAGGCATGGCGGCCAACACCTCTCGTGGATGTGGGCGGGTGCGGGCGAATTCCACTACGTCAGAAAAACCGGCCTCAATAAACATATCGCTGTAACCGGGTGCCGACAAATATCCCACCAGTGCCTGTAGCATTTGCCTTGTGGCAGTCGGATCCGGATCGACGGCACAGGTGAGCCAGACCGCCAATGAAGGAGTCGATTCGCGCCCAGCCTTAGTTGCTTCCACATCCAACTGATTTCTCAGTCTACCCAGACTCTCAGGTGTCAGCGTGTTCAGCAGCATTCTATCGGCACGGCGGGCGGCAGCACGCACCGCTGCAGGACCAAAAGCTGCAATGGTGATCGGTGTAGGGGAGGGTTCCAGCCGCAGATGGTAGCCATTGCAGGAAGCCAGCTCACCGCTGTAATCCACCTTGTTCCCCGCTAGAAGACCGCGCAGAATATGTGCAGTCTCATCCAGATGCCGCGCGGTGCGCAGCCGCTCTTTGCCGTGCCACTGTTCTACAACCACGTTGCTTGAGGCACCCAGTGCTGCATTGGTTGTTCTTCCGGTTAAGGCGGCGACCGACGCTACTCCCATGGCAATAGTCATGGGTGTGCGCACCGAAACGGCCAGTGGGCCTATGGTCAGCGCGATTTGCTTGGTCAAATTTCCCACCGCGGTGGCGAAGGCAAAGGCGTCATAAGTTGCCATTTCACCAACCCACAATTCAGGGTAGCCAAGACGGTCGGCATTTACGGCGACATCCAGGTTATCGGCTGGTGGGCGATCCTGCCACAGTGGTGTAACAACACTAAGTTTCATTGTCCAGCATTAGCCTGGCTCAGATCCTCAGAACGTGCCCAGCCAGCGTGAAACCCATACGGCACGCGCTGGGGTAGCTGAACCCGGCATATCGGGCCCGGCGTGATGTCACGGGCATCAAAAATGAAGCATTCGGATTTCCAGGTGTTGCTATCGGTGACGATATTGACGACGTAGCCATCGTCCTCCCCGCTGCTTCGATCGGCGCCAACTTTGGGTGCATAGACCGCTTCGCTGCCGTAAACACCCGGTCCGTAATCCCACTGAGTTGATTGTCCGGTGTCATTGTTGTATTTCACAAGCCCGGTAAAGCGAAGTGTATGTCCGCCCTCGTGGAGCAGAGGAATACGCTGATGATAGGAGTAACGTGTCTTTATGCCATGGAACAGGGCATTGGATTTGTTGAACTCGGTGTTGAGATCATCAATATCACCCTCGCGAACTTCGCCTGTGCGCAGATTAAAACGCCATCGATACGCGTTGGCTTCCAGGCGCATGTAAGCAAGCATGGAGGCCAGTTCCCCCTCACCCGGTGTTGCATCCGGCATGGGGTTGAGCGAGCGGCACCCGTCCATCACCACCCAATCGTCTTCCTCCCAGCAATTGGTCACATGCAGGATGTAGCAGGGTTCACATTCGAACCAGCGGATGTCACCTGAACTGCCATGCCGGGGAATAATGCCGAAACGTGTTGGAATATCGGTATGAAAGGTGAGAACGCGCACTTTGTGTTGTCGTAGCACATTTATGTCGTGGAAGAATGGCAGGTCATGCAATATCGTGTAATTGGTGGTGAAGCCTAGATCATGGGGTAGCCGGGGGCCAGGGAGATCAATTGCAACCTCGTGCAGGCGCTTGCCGTTGCGGTCCGCAACGCCGTAGGTCAAAAATGGTGGTTCATCACCGTAATTAAAATAAAGCAGCTCACCCGTTTGCCAGTCAACCTTGGAGTGGGCCGACATCCCCCTGTTTGCACGCCCCTCTAGCGTATAGGGCCCAAGGGATTCGAGGGTGCGTCCATCAAGCCGACATGGGTTCCCGGCGTTGTACCACAGGGTCATGATGTCGCCGTTGTAGGCAAAGACATCGGTGTTGGAGGTATCCTTGATGCCGAACGGGCTGATGGAGTAATCGAAGGGTCCCATTACCCCGGGGGAGCGGGAGTATCCCTCCCGTTTCTCCGCGGAAAGCGCATCGGTGCCTACAAAGCGATTCCGATATGACGCTGTGCCTTCGCCAAAATATACGCCGTGGACCATGCCGTCACCATCAAAGGGGTGATAACGATTTTTGGGTTTATAGACCGGATTTGGTCCATTGCGCAGATAGGCGCCGCTCAGGTCTGTGGGCAGTTCTCCGAGAACTTCGAGCCCATCAACATCTATCTCATTGACAGTGGGTGCGTGCACGCCATGCAGGTAGGGGTTATCCAGCTCATAAATCCAGGGAGCCGTATCGGAAAACTCTGTGACCCCGCCGATACAACGCTCTGTATGGGGGTAGTCACGGTTGATCTGGAAGTTGCTCATCGCGGCTCCCTTGTTTGTTGGAACAATGCCGAGCAATGTTATGAAACTAAGTTCTGTTATGCAAGTAGCTATGAATACGCGAGGCAGTTGCGGATTTTCAATGATGCGTGGTTGCAGGTCTTGCTGGCCCAAGGTGAAGTGATTAGAATAAGTCTTTTTATAAAAGTAATGATTTGCGAGCATCGGTAGATTTTTGTGGACTGGGTTGATGCAGCCAGATGAAGCCTTTGCTATCTAGTATTGATGTTGCAAAATTGCCGCAAAGCCCGTTCAGTATGTGCGGTAAGTGGTTGAGCACATGAATCGTCGCCCGCGGAAATTTTGATATGAAGACAACAAGTACTGAGCGAATCTCATCCCTGTGTGAAGCCGGCCATTGGGGTGAGGATACGCTGCACTCACTATTGTCTGACCACGCTTGTAATCAACCCGCCGAGCTGGCGATTCGCGATCAGCCAAACCGAGCAGATTTGACCGGAGACCCACCTCTGTCGCTGACGTGGTCTGAGTTGGATCGCAGTAGCAGTTCATTGGCAGCACAGTTGCAGAATCTGGGGATAGGCGCCGGAGATAAAGTCGTGGTGCAACTGCCCAACATCGCGGAATTGATGGTGACCTACTATGCTCTCAGCATACTTGGTGTGATTGTTTCCCCTGTTCCCGTGCAATACAGCGGCCACGAACTCAGTGTTATTGCCACGGTACTTAAACCCCGGGCAATGATTACCATCGAAGAGTTTCGGGGAGGTCCCATGGCCGAATCAGCTCGCGCTTTATTGGGAGATATCCCGGTATTGGTTTTCGGTTCTGATCTTGTGGTAGATCCCCACAGTAGCGATGAGCCTGAGACTTTGCCTGCCGTGGATGCCAATCATGTTCTCAGTATATGCTGGACATCCGGAACCACGGGGACGCCCAAGGGCGTACCAAGGTCTCACAATATGTGGTTGGCGACTGCCCGAAGCACCATCGCCGCCGGCAACTATCAGCCCGATGACATTCTGTTGAACCCGTTTCCACTGGTAAACATGGCGGCTCTGGGAGGGTTTTTGTTTCCAGCGGCGCTGTTGGGTTGCGGCATTGTCCTGCACCATCCGCTGGATCCGCCGTTGTTCCTGCGCCAGATGCAGGACGAAGCTATAACGTTCACGATTGCGCCACCGGCGCTTTTGAATCAGTTGGCAAAATCACCCGAGCTGTGGGAGCAATTTGATTTTAGCAACCTGCGGAGTATTGGATCTGGATCTGCACCGCTATCCGCGTGGATGATCGAAACCTTCGGTCGGGAGTATGGCAAGGAGATCGTCAATTTTTACGGCTCGAATGAAGGGATCAGCCTGTTCTCAACCCCGGAGACAGCTGCTGACCCCGAGGTCCGTGCCAATCGCTTCCCACAACCCGCCGCCCGTTCCGGGAGTGTCACCCGCGTAGTTGATCCCGAAACCGGACAGGAGCTTTATGCGGCGGGTGAACGGGGAGAGCTACAGATTGCTGGCGCTACGGTTTTCGATGGCTACTTCGAGCACGACAACGTGGATGTATTCAGCAGTGATGGCTTCTTTCTGACGGGTGATTTGGTAGAGATTTCGGGGTCTGATCAGGTTTACTATCAAATTGTTGGCCGCTGCAAAGACATCATAAATCGCGGTGGTATGAAAATATCACCGGCGGAACTGGATGTCGTGTTGGAACAACATTCTGACCTTGTCGAGGGCGCAGTGTGTGCCTACGAAGATGAGCGTCTGGGCGAGAAAATTTGTGCCTGCGCGGTGATGCGCGAGGGAAGCGACGCCTTACCACTGGCGGATATTCAGGCCTATTTTCTGGAGGCCGGGTTTGCAAAATTCAAACTGCCGGAGCGAGTCGAAATATTCGATGCGCTGCCGCGTAATCCACTGGGTAAGGTACAGCGATTCAGTCTGCAGGATCAGGTCGCTGCCAGAATAAAGGAATCAACATGAGCACATCGCCCTCTATCTATATTCTCGGCGGTAGCCAGACCGATTTTGCACGCAATTGGGCGCGCGAGGGGCTTGGTTTGTTCGACATGTTTTCAGAGTGCCTCATAGAGGCTATCGATAATGCAGGTATTGAACCCGAGCGAATTGAAGTCGGCCACGTCGGCAATTTTGTAGCTGAGTTGTTCGCACGGCAAGGGTTGGTCGGTGGTTTTTTTGGTCATGTTTTTCCTGAGCTGGCCATGCTGCCAACATCGCGCCACGAGGCGGCTTGCGCCTCCGGATCAATAGCGATGATGGCGGCGATGCGGGATATTGAGGCCGGCCACTATGACACGGCCTGTGTGCTGGGTCTCGAGTTGATGCGGAATGTCGATGGGAGAACCGGGGCGGAGTACCTGGGTGCCGCGGCTTACGCCGGTCAGGAGGCAACCGGCTGCGATTTTCCCTGGCCATTTCTGTTTGACCGGATTACCCGTGAGTATGAAGAACGTCACGGCATCAACAGCGAGCACCTTAATCGAATTGCGGAAATAAACTTTGCCAACGCCCGGGACAATCTTCGTGCACAGACGCGCAATTGGGCATTCACTGAGGGCGCGTTCAGTTGCGATGACGCCCTGAATCCAGTGATCGAGGGCTGTGTACGCAAACAGGATTGCGGTCAGATCACCGATGGCGCGGCCTGCCTTATCCTCGCCAGTGAGAAAGTGGCGAGGGAGTATGCAGCGGTGCAGGGCCTGACACTGAAGGACCTGCCACGTATCAAGGGGTGGGGGCATCGGTCCGCTCCTTTATTACTGGAACACAAGCTCGAACTGAGCAAGGGACAAGGGCTGCTTTTCCCGCATGCCGCTCTGACGATGCAGGAAGCTGTAGCGCGCGCGGGATTCTCGGAATTGACAGATCTCGATGGTCTGGAAACCCATGACTGTTTCACGGTGACTGAATACATGGCCATTGATCACTCCGGCCTGACGGCACCGGGTGAAAGCTGGCAGGCGGTGGAGGAGGGGCGCATCACCCGGGACGGCGATTTCCCGATCAATCCCAGTGGCGGCTTAATCGGACTGGGTCACCCGGTGGGTGCGACTGGAGTGCGAATGGTGCTGGACTGCGCGCGCCAGGTTACGGGCCGAGCCGGTGGCTACCAACTCAAAAATGCGGAGAACATGCTGACCTTTAACGTGGGGGGGAGTACCACAACCTGCGCCAGCTTTGTTGTGGGTGTCGGCGGTTGAAGTCCGCTTATATCTACGATGCCGTCAGAACTCCCCGGGGCCAGGCAAAAGCCTCGGGTGGTCTGCATGACCTGCGGCCGCACGACCTGCTTAAAACCCTTTATCAGGCGTTAGAGTCACGTAATGCCCTGAACACTGAGCTGGTAGATGAGGTCATATTGGGTTGTGTCACCCAGCATGGGGAGCAGGCAGGTAATATCGCAAAAACGTCAACCCTCTATGCGGGTTGGCCCACCTCAACCGGGGGAATAACTGTAAATCGTTTCTGTTCCTCCGGTCTTGATGCCACCGTCAATGCAGCGCTCAAGATAGCAACGGGGCAAGAACAGGTTGCTGTCGCCGGCGGGGTGGAGATGATGTCGCGGATTCCCATGATGAGTGACAAGGCCGCCGCGTTTCTGGATCCGGATATGGCGCGTGCCTGCCAGATGTACATGATGGGCAGCGGCGCTGATCTGATCGCCTCACTTAATCAAGTGACTCGCGAGGAGGCAGACGAAGTCGCCCTTCAAAGTCAGCATCGTGCGGCGACTGCGCGCCGCTGTGGTTATTTCACATCGATCATTCCCGTGCACAATCTCATTAAAGACAGTGTGATTAGCGCCGACGAGTGCATACGTGAAAACACCAACGCCGGGTCCCTGGCAGCTTTGCAGCCCGCGTTTGCCGAGTTGGGAGCCAGCGGTATAGATGCCGCTCAGTTGGCCAAGTATCCCGGATTATCTGCTATTGAGCATATTCATACTGCGGGAAATTCCCCGGCCATGGCCGATGCCGCATCGCTGGTGTTACTGGCGGATGAACGGCTGGCTGCTGAAACCGGCAGAGATCCCCGGGCAAGGGTTGTCGGCGTCGCCAATGCCAGCGATGACCCGCTGCAGGTTCTGACTGGTTGCATTGCGGCGACTGCCAGGTTGATGGAACAACAGCAGATCGGTGTTGACGACGTGGACCTTTTCGACATACACGAAGCTTTTGCCGCGACCATGGTCAAATGCAAGGGAGATCTGGGTATCCCGGACGAGAAACTTAACGTCAATGGTGGTGTGATTGCCCTCGGTCACCCTATGGGAGCGACCGGAGCGATCATGTTGGGCACGCTGCTGGATGAACTGGAGCGCCGGGATCTCAAACGAGGTATCGTTGCCACCAGCGGTGCAGCCGGAGCGGGTTGTGCAGTGCTGATAGAGCGCTGCTGAAGGCGGAGATGGTCGTCAGATCGTCGGGGCAATCCCGAGCTGTGAACAACTGACATCCCACAACTTTGTTCGCAGAGCCGAATCGTTCAGTTGCTTTCCGGGTTTTTCCGCTTTTGAATTCACGAAATATTTACCGGTAGGCAAGGCGTCGGCATCCTGTTCCGTCAGATAGGTGGATGTTCTCGCGCCTTTTTCGGGATAGATGAAAATACGTCGCAGGAAAAACTGGGCGACCTTTCCATATTTGTCCAGAATGCCTTTATTCACGGCACCTGGGTGCAAACTGCGCACCCGGACGTCTTTGCCTTCGAGGCGATCGGCCAGTTCTTCCACAAGCAGCATGATGGCCAGTTTGGACTGATTGCAGGAAGCACCACCGCTGTATTTAGACCAGCCTTGAAAGCTATCGAAATCCAGCTTGCCAAACTTGTGCATCATGGACGTTACGAATATCACCTGGGAGGGGCGGCTGCTTCCAACGCTGGCAGTAACCTCAGGGTGGGGAGAAAGGGCGCCAGGCTGTTGACGGCGTACTGAAGTTCGAAGCCATCTTCAGTGATGGCTTCATTCATACTCATCCGGCCCAAGTAGTTGATCAGTACGTCCATTTTGTCGTGCGACCTTAGCAAGGCATCTGCACAGGTAGTTACCGAGGCCAGGGAGGCTTGATCCAGATCCAGCGTGCTGACATTTTTGTTACCGCTGTCGCGTGTGACCTCAGCGGCGAGCGCTTCAGCCGCCCCTCGGTTGCGATTGCTGATTACTACGGCGACCAGCAGGAATATCTGAATGCCACGTAGGCCGAGGAAGAAGAAGCGAAGCGCAAGAAGCAAGCGCAAAAGCAAGTATCAAAGCTTGAAAGGTGCCAGAGCGAATCTGACTTATTATCCGGCAGAGGAAGTTGTCGCGGGTATGACCTTTGAAGTCATGAAGGTAGTGCGTATCAAACGAGGGTGATATACGAGATTGCTTGAGGTTGAATGTGCTCACCACCATCAATCTAGGCGGTCAAAACGGAATATCGTCATCCCCAAAATCGGATGGTTCGGGGTAGTGAGAATCCGGTGGGGGAGCACTTGACTCATCATTCGCGGTTACCACCTTCCAGCCCTGGAGATTATTGAAATACCTGCCGTTATACTCGCGGCCGCGAATATCGAAGGTCACTGTCACTTCCTGTCCTGGCTCCAAGGCGTCCAGTAAGGCAATTTTATCCTGGACGAATTCCAGGTTGATTTCCTGAGGGTACTTGCCATCTTCAACCACGACCACCATCTCCCGTTTGGTGAAGCCGCTGTTAAAGGTCATTGGTTCCTGGATCAGCTTGATCTTGCCGGTTAGCTCGTAAGCCATGTGAATCTCTCTTCTGATAGCTAGTGATAGGTTCTAAAGGCCATAAACCATAGTTAAATATTGCCCTTAGCAGTAAATAGTTGCCAGTTTATTCCGCGGCAGTTGGGTGACACAATAGAGCTATTCGAAGAGAGAAGCTGCCAGAAGTTTTTCTGGGTACTATTGCCCAGTCATGCTGGGCAATGGAAGAAGATTGAGATTGCCAGTTTCAAGATGTGATGGATGACCCCATGGCTTACACTGCGACCGTATATCGCCAGGCTTGCAGCACAGCCGGAATCAGAATCTATCGGGTCTTATGGCGGCGTCAGTTCCGCCGTCAACCCACATCATCATCCCGTGTATGTAGGATGCGTCATCACTGAGAAGGAACTTCACCACGCCGGCCATTTCCCAAGCGTTGCCCTTGCGCCCCATGGGGATGGGTAGCAGGTCCAGCATGGGACCAACTTCCGGGTCTTCTTGCAGCGCGTCTACCATGGGTGTCTCTGTCATACCTGGGACAATCCCGTTGATTCGAACACCAAGTGGTCCCCATTCGGAGGCGCGACGACGGATGGCGCGTGCGAGGGCGTGCTTGGCAAAGCGATAGCCCGCACCGCGATCCAGTTCGAGAATCATCTCCCTGCAGGTGTCTTCATCACCATCTAGCAGGGCCAGCACCATTGGGTCTTCGTAGTCGATATCGAACTGTGACGAGTTGGAAACCAGACCAATGGCGCATGGGTTTGGTCGTCCTTCCATGGCGTTGCGCAGACCGTCGAATAATTCCACAGAGCCGAAGTAATTGAGGGAAACTGTGAAATCCCCCGGATGCTGCATGCCACTGACGCCCGCCGATAACACCAGACCGTCAATCTCACCACCACTGAGTTTCAGGGCTTCGTCAATTGCCCGCTGCCGGCCTTCCAGGGTGGACAGGTCGGCAATAATTTCTGCGTCGCGAATATCGATGCCTATAACGCGATCGCCCACTGCTTCCAGTCGTTCCAGGCACGCATGACCGATGCCGGACGCACTGCCGCTGATGACTATATTTCTCATTTGCCATTTTCCTTTTTCAGTTAAATTGAAATTATTAATGGTAAAAGTATCTTTTGGGCAGAGTCGACTGAGAACTGATTAGCCTCGGGGCTGGAGTTCAACCGTTCCAGAACCTGGTGCCGCTTGATCGACAAAGATCGGCGAGGACCAGGCTCGCTCATGCACGGGTGCCAGGCAGTCATCGCTGAAGTCGGTGCGGTAATCGCCGTAGCAGGGGTTGATTGCCTCAACATTGCCTTCTGCATCGAGGGTCGGTCGCAGGTTGGCACCGTTGACGGCGAGGGTAGCTCTTTGCAGGGCGCGGACGTAGTAAACGGTGTCCCGACCGTCACGGGTATAGTCTGGATCCGCAAATTGCACCACGCAACCCTCCGGATTAGCTGGGCACTCCAGGCGCAGCCAGGGGTCCTCGATCAGACCTTCCAGGGGTTCGCCGGGGTAGCTCTGGGGGCGGATACGAATCACCTCGATGGATTCGATGATCTCGCGCTCATCTGACGGGTTGTAGCACTCTCCCGCGCACAGGTATGCAAGACGTTCGCTATCCAACCCGTTGACGGCGTCTGCAGGGCAGCCCGGTTGTTGTATCCAGTCACCCAATGCGCGTACCTCGAAGCGTGGGATGTCAAACATGTTGGCCCCGGACCCCATGGGAACTGCACCTTCCGGGCCGTTTAGCAGGTCAAACCAGAGCAGCATTCGCGGCCCTGAGGTACCGTACACCTCCTTACTTGCCAATCCATTCCAGATATCTTGCCGCTGCCGACTGCCAGCGTGTACCGCGACGATACCCCCCGGGTAGAGGAAACTGGCCATACGCTCGAGGTCAGGGATTACGGTGTAACCTGTCACCTGCTGCGGCATTTGCGGGTCCTTCATATTTCCAGTTAAACCCGCCATCAGACCGCCGAAGAACTTGCTGCGCCCGCCGTTGGCCTGGGTCATTTTGCGGCGTTCATATTGTTTGTAGCCGGTACCGGGGCGGGACGTGTGATCGTCAGTCGATGCGATAAAGCCCCAGCGAAAGCGCAGGGGATCACCTTTGGCGTCGCTGTCTTCGAAATTAGTCAGGGCCATGGCGGCCTGAGAGCTCTCATTGAACACCTGGTTGAAGGCAGTCTTAAAGCAGTCAGGACATTGGCCGCACTGTTGCCAATCCTGGGCTTCGGTATCTGGAAAGACTCCCATGTAGCGGTTGCCGGCTTCCACCGTGAACTGCCTGGCCAATTCCACCCGCCGGTGGCATTCGTCGCCCGGTAGGTCACCGCAGCGGTTGCGCATGATTTCTCCAGCCTGCCAACAGCAGGGCACATAGTTTCCCTGTGGAGCAGGGCAGCTCAGACTACCGTCCTTGTTCTGGATGGCCTGTTTGAAGGGTCGGTATTCCTCACTGTTGCCATGTCCGGACATGACTTCCAGCAATGGCTGACGCCTATCGCTGTGATACCTGGAAGCCAGCGCCTTATCCCAGGTGGCCGTGGGCGGTGTATAAGCACCCCAGGTGTTGCCATGCGGGATGACCATATGGTCAAACCCCCATTCGTCCAGCTTGCGATATAGAACGTCCGGTGTGGGGGCGTTCTCCATGCATTCCATAGGCAGGTCGCGGCTGTTTACATCGGTAGGGCATGCGGGAACCGCTTCGATGTCATCCAACAGGCGTACGAAATCGACGTAGGAACTCCAGTTAAAGGGATCGATAAATTTGATCGAGCCACTCTGGCGAGCGGAGGCAAAAACCCCGAAATCTTCCGGCGTGGGGCGCGCACTGATCGGGCGCGCTGGCAGTTCGTCTTCCCCGGTTCCAGGGAAAATCACATTTTTGTGCCCCCAGTGGCGATTGGCGTCGCTATCCATCTGCGTCCACTCCCAACCGGCAAAAGCCACGAGGTCCGGATTGACAGGGTTGGCGCTGGCATTGCAGGCGCGTACGGTTTCCTTGGTGGCTCGCCAGTGTTTTGGGGTCAGGCCTTCAGCGTGGTCGTTGTAGCTGAAAAAATCCAGCTTCCCACAGTAGCGGGCAAAGTCACAGGAATCGGCGACTGTGTGAATCCCCTGTAGTCCCATCATTGGCAGTTCGAGAACATGGGCGTCCACCGAATACGTGCTGTGAACGTGCAGGTCGCCAAAAAGAATTTGTTTTACACCCGCCGATCCGCCAGCAGGATCGCTGCGTTCGACATCACGCTGTTTCACAGACTCAGGAGCCAGAGCGGTGCTTTCCACCGTGCCTGTGGGGTGAGGTTTTCCATCACAGCCGACAATAGTGGTTAAGATAAACAGTCTGGCTGCAAGTCGTACTGGGTTCATGTTTTGTTCCCTTAGCCTGCGTATCCCTTAAAGTCTAGACCGTAGGCGCCTCGCGTCGAGTCTGCTGCACCTGACCGAACAGTTTTTTCAGCGTGTATTTCACCAGGCCGGTAAATACTGCAAGTGTCGGCGTGATGTCTTTAAGGTCAAATTCGTGTACCAATTGGCCAACCTCAGCGGACTTCACCAGTTTTTCCAGGCCGTTGAAATAGGGGCGCGTGAGGGGATTCCACTCAATCACTTCCAGTACCATGGATTTTTCGGGGCTCTCTATGTAGGACATACGAGCCAGCCCATCCAGCCCGGAATCGATGATGGCGACCCAGCCCTGATTCAATGCCTGGTTGTAGGTTTTTGCAAAATCGTCAACCAGTACCGCGTAGTGATTGACGCCGTAATCGCCTCTGTCCAGGGACTCCTTGTACAAGCCTGGAGTGTCACCAATCAATTCGATCAATTCCAGTTGCATTTCGTCCACGTAGGCGAAAGCGATGTTCAAGCGCGTAGGGGCGGCTTTCTCGCCGCGGTAATACGCATTGCTCAGCGGACGGGTATTGCGCGTCACAAGAAAGGGCCCGACGTTGGACTCCCTGTGCCAGCGCTGCATCGCCTCATCGATGTCATCAACCACGTAGGCGATCTGCCGGGCGTCCCCGAAGATTGTGGGAATGTCCGGGATATTACTGAAATCCTCGATCACGATGCCCTTGCCTCGAGGTTAAGTGGACAATAGACACCACCCGGCGCCTCGATCAGGGTGGCGCAACGGTTGCAGTGAATACAACCGTTCTTGTACGACGGATTGCCCATGGCATTGTTGACGAAGGCCGGGTCCTTGATCAGGGGGCGGCCCATCTGGATGAAGTCGAAACCTTCCGCCATCACGCGTTCAACTGAATCCGTTTCGCTACAGCCGCCGATGTAGACCATCTGACAGTTGACCTGGTCGCGAATCTTCTTGGCATCCTCCAGGAAGTACAGCTCCTCGTAAGGGTAATAGCGAAACATCTTCGAACCAATCAGCTTGAGACCCAACTTGGTGATAGGGTTTTTTTCTGCTTCAATCAGGCCCTTGTCCAGGGTATCGCCACGGAAGTAAACCATGGGGTTGAAGCTGCTGGTACCACCGGAGCAGATCAAGGCGTCAATGCCGCCCTGGTCAAGCATGGTCGCTACCTCAATGGCTTCGTCAAATTGCAGCCCTGCCGTGATTCCATCGGTCATTCCCATTTTGCCCAGGATGGGAAAATCGTCCCCAACAGCACTGCGCACAGCCTCCAGCACCCGCAGTGGCAGACGCATACGGTTGACGAGGCTGCCGCCGTATTCGTCGGTGCGGCGGTTGGTTTTGGGACTGATAAACTGACTCAGACCGTAGCCGTGACTGAAATGAATTTCAGCGGCGTCAAAGCCGGTTTCCTGCATGAATTTCGCTGCGTCGTGATAGGTCTGCACCAGGTAATCGATATCTGTGACAGTCATGGCTCCGGCAAAGGGCAGGCCTGCTGGTGCACCCAGCATGTTGAATTGACGCGAGGGCCCCAGAGGACGACTAAGTCGCTGCAGCTTTCGATTCTTTGAAAAGTTGCCGCAGTGGGTCATCTGGCCAGATATTTTGGCATCCGGAACGGTATTCTTCAGTTCTGTATTCATGTGAACCAGTTGCTCGCGAATACCTTCGTGCATCCACATCATCTGGTCGTTAATGCGGCCATCGGCTTCCGAGGTGCAATAGCCGATGGTGGTCATCGCGGTTCCACCTGCCACGACGTCTTTGTGGAAGTCAAGCAACAGTTCGCCTGGTACTCCATCCGGGGTTTTACCCTCGTATGTCGCCGCCTTGATGATTCGGTTTTTGAGCGGAAGGTTCCCCAGCTTGGCTGGTGAGAAAGCTCGATCCAGGTATACGCTCATGGCTTAATTCCTGCATGTAATTACCCGATTTATCATATGTAGTATGACTACATAAGTCAATAAATCAGGGATAAGCCAGCCATCCTGGCCGTGGTATCTGGGGTTTATGCAGAAGGTGATTCGGCCAGGCGCATGAACAGCGTCATAACCAGACGTTCGGCTTCTTTCTTGGCGATCGGAATGTCCTCCGCTTCCGCAACGGTAAGTGCAACCTCCGCCATGGCGGCCATCATCACCCGATTAGTCAGGGTAGCGCGGAATTGTTTTACCTTGCTGCGACCGGGTGATGGGCTGTTGGTATCGACCACCTCGCTAGCTCTCGAATAAACCAGGCTGCTAGACCACTGGTCCCGGCCCAGTATATTGGGGCCGTCGATCAATACGATGCGGCGAAAAGCCACGTCATCGCACAAGTCGAGAAAACTACGCCAGCCCCTTCGCAGGGTCTCGTCGACATCCAGATCTTCGTCAACAGTCAACGTATCCAGGATGCGGGAACTCATATGCTCTGTTACAGCTGAGAAGAGAGACTTCTTGTTGCCAAAATAATGATAGATCGGTCGGATAGTAAGATCGCAGTCAGCGGCAATGTCCTCAAGAGAGGTATCAGCGTACCCCTTTTCACCAAACAATCGACAGGCACTGTCCAGAACCGCCTGTCGGGACTGTGCCCGACGCTCCGCCTGTGTGCGCTTAGGTTTACTTGTTTTGGCCACGTTGTGCTACTTACCGAGACTTCACTTAAGGGAAAACTTTACCATACAGCCAGCCTGAAGGCGGCGCGTAACCTCAAAGTTCCCGTAGAAACGTTTCTGCAGTCCGGAATTGCCAGTTATGGTTGCGACAGGCAGTATGGCCTATCGGTGAATTTTTTTTCATGTAGGTTTAACTTGTCAATACTGAAAAGACTGGTGCAGGCACTAACCGGCCTGTTTCTGCTGTTGGCTTTGGGTATTTGGTGGATGTGGCCCCGCTATCCTTACCTACCGGCTACATCATCACCCTGGCAGGCACAGCGTCTGTCTGAGCTGCCGATTATCAACGATGTGGCCGGGGAGCGCGGTCCTTAAGGAACTTTGGGATACCTTCTCCCTCTATGTGCTTCGCGATTACTTGTTGCTTGTCTATCGAGCCACAATCTCCGGTCCCGCTGAGCGCGAGTCTCGGGGAATCAGCGCCGCTGCCAATGACGCATTGCATGTAGCCAGCCCGAATGTCCATATTGATCAGAAAAACCAACGCCTGGTTCTCTATTACCGCGGCTTTGTCCATAGGGGTGGACAGAGCAGTCGTATCGCGACCTCCCTTGATGGGTTGAATTTTTCGTCATTGGACAGAACCGTTTTCAGCACTTATCTGCGAGCCTTTGAGTATGATGCGCAGCATTACTTATTGGGCATGCCGGGGGTTTTGTATCGCGGGAAAAACTTGACGGGTCCTTTTGAACCCCGTGCAAAAATTCTGTTTGAACCGGATATGCGTCATACCGGATTGCTGGTGCAGGGTTCCACGCTGTATGTGTTCTGGTCACGGGTGGGGGATGCCCCTGAACACATTATGTTGTCAGAGGTTGACCTGGGCTCTCCCGACTGGGACGACTGGACGGCAACCGTACCAGTGGAAATTCTCAGGCCAGAACTTGGCTGGGAAGGCGCATCTCTCCCAGTGTTGGCTTCCCTGCGGGGTGAGATGGATATAGACGCCCATGAGTTGCGTGATCTCCAGCCTAGCTCTTTGTACTGAATCAAGGATGTTGGATTTAACGTGATGTCTCACCAAGTAAGGACGCCACTTTTTCTTGCAGTATGTTCAGCGCGAGGTCCATGGTTGCTTTGTGGGTAGAGATATTCAACGCCGCCATGCGAATGGTGAATTCCCCTGCGATGATGGTGGAGGACAGGAACACCCGCCCGTCCTCCTGGATAAGGGACAGCAATCTGGTGTTGAACTCATCTTTATTTCCAGCAGGGGGATTGTATCTGAAGGTAACGATGGATAGGTCTGGAGCCGGTCCGGTCTCAAAACCATCGATGTTGTTTAGCCGCTTGTAGAAATATTGTGCCAGCAACAGTTTTTCTTCCAGTGCCGCCCGGTAAGCGCCGACCCCAGCCAATCGAAGGGGTAACCACAAACGTAATCCCCGGAACGGTCTGGAAAGCTCGATGGACATTTCAGCCTGAGAAATTTGATCCAGGGATGTGAGAGACACGGTATCCTGCATATAGGCCGCACTGTAGTGCTGAGCATCCAGTAAATGACGGCGCTCCTTCACCAATACGGCGCCACTTCCAAAAGGCACAAACAAACCCTTGTGTGCGTCCAGTGTGACAGAGTCTGATTTTTCGATGCCATCCAGCTTGCGCTTGCCTTCTTCACACAGTGCAAAGGCGCCACCGTAAGCCGCATCAACGTGAAACCACAGATTTTCGCTGGTCGCAATCCCGGCAATATTATTCAGTGGGTCGACAACACCCATATCAGTAGTGCCAGCACTGGCTACTACCAGCCAGGGGATCAACCCGGCTTTTTGGTCAGTCGCTATGACTGCCTTCAGCTCGCCAACATCCATCCGGTAGTGAGTGTCCACGCCGATGCGACGTATCACACACTCTTCCATACCGGCGATACGCAGGGCCTTGTCGATAGAGTGGTGGGTTTGGTCGCTTAAATAAACAGTGCAGCGATCATAGTCACGGGACTTTAATCGATGCGCTTTGCGTGCAGTGACAATGGCGGACAGATTGGCGACGCTTCCACCCGAGGTGAGGTCGCCGCCAAAGCTGTCGTTGGCGTAGCCGATAAAGCTGGCCATCCAGGACAGAAGTTCGCGTTCCAATGCCGCGCCACCCGGTGCAGCAAAGGAGACACCGGTATAACTGTTGGTGATGGCTGCAATATAGTCGCCCAGAGCGGAGGCCTGGGTAGAACTGCCGGGAATGAATGCAAGATAGTTCTGTCCGACTGTCACCGCCTTGCGGTCGATTTGTTTATCGAGAAGCGATAATAACTGCGGCAGTTCTGAGGGTGTTTCCGTCACCGAAAAATCGGCGGGGACTATGTCATCCGGTGCTACAGGCACAAAGGCGGGCGCCGTCTTTACGCGTTCCAGGTAGTCGTCGGTGTAATCACAAACCTGTTGTCGAATGGAGAGGTCGCTGGTTGTCTGGGGGCCGACTTCAAGGGGAAGAACGAGCTTTTCCAGCGCGGCCAGTCTTTGCTCTGACATAGACTTCCAGTGTCATTGTGGGGAGATGGGGTGGTTGACAGTGTAACGAATGGAAGGCAGTGGAGCCATCGAGTTAAGCCTTCATCCTTCCTCCTGAGAGTTGAGCCGAATGCCACCCTCTTCAATGGTAATCAACCGCGACTTGTAAAGTCCGCCTATCGTCTTCTTGAAGGACTTTTTACTCATGCCAAACAGGCGTGATATCAATTCCGGCGGAGATTTATCATGCACCGCCGCATACCCACCCTGTAGTCGCAGGTGATTCAGAATAGCCTCGCTGTATTGGTCTCGTGTTTCCTGTCCTCCGTGCAGCGTTAAATCAATTTTCCCATCCGGTCGCACGTTCTTGATATAGCCCTTGATCGACTGGCCAAAACTAAGCCTTTGAAATACCTCGTCTTTGTACAAGACACCCCAGTGGCTGTGATCAATGATGGCCTTGTAACCGAGATCCGTACTGTTGGCGATGATCAAGTTAACAGCCTGCCTGGGCAGAAAGCTGTGATCGGGATCATCTTCTACAAAGCGATCAATTTTTGAAGAAGCGACTATCCGACCATCCGCGTGGTTGATATAGAGGTAAACCAGATAGGAGTGTTTCACCTGCATCGGCAGGTGCTGCTCGGAGAAGGGTACCAGCACATCCTTGTCGAGCCCCCAGTTCAGAAACGCGCCGAAGTCGTTGACGTCAGTGACCTGCAAATAGGCGTATTCACCCACTTTGGCTTTTGCCTGTTGGGTGGTAGCGATCAGCCGATCCTCACTGTCATAGTAGAGAAAGGCTGTCACTCGATCTCCCACAGAGATGTTGTCGGGCTTATGCCGGTTGGGTAGCAACACCTGGCCCAGGTTTTTTGCATCCAGATACGCACCAGAGTCACTGATGCTTGCTACGTTCAAATTGTGTGGTTCGCCAACGCCGATCATGTAGTGCTCACTTGCTTGTTTGTGGAGGCTTTGCCCTGCCGGCAGTATATAGAAGCTGGCGAAGAGTTATTGTGTTTGGATAGACAAATTGATTTGCGTACGCGGTGAACGTACTACGTGCGAATCAGGAAGCATCACCAGCTCAATTGTGTAACTATTAGCCAATACTGCTGGAGGCGACTCCAATGCAATCTAATTACTCTTGTCATAAGGAAACCTGGCGCTCTGCCGATCACTATGAACCACCGAGATCCTCGCTACGATATTCTGTTTGAGCCTGTGAACATAGGGCCGGTAACCGCAAAGAATCGCTTTTACCAGGTACCCCACTGCACCGGCATGGGCTGGGTACGCCCGCGCATGGTGGCAGAGATGCGGGGCATCAAAGCGGAAGGCGGCTGGGGCGTGGTCTGTACCGAGTACTGCTCAATTCACCCATCCTCTGATGATATTCCGACCCCCAGTCACGCATTGTGGGACAAGGGTGATGTCAGGTCTCATCGATTGATGACGGACAAGGTCCATGCGCACGGCGCTCTAGCGGGCGTGGAGTTGTGGGTCAGCGGCAGCCGATCCTCAAACCTGATGAGCCGGGAGCCACCGCGGGACGTGGCATCGATACCCAATTGGAACGGACAGCCTGTGCAGTCCCGAGCCATGGACAAGCGAGACATCAAGGACTTGCGTCGTTGGCACAGACAGGCCGCCTTAAGGGCAAAGGAGGCTGGATTCGATATTGTTTACGTCTATGCGACGCATCAATATCTGCTGGACAACTTCCTGGATCCTGTTCAGAACACCCGTACAGATGAATATGGCGGCAGCCGGGTGAACCGCATGCGTATCCTGCGTGAAATCATCGAGGATACACAGGACGCGGTCGGAGATACCTGTGCCATAGCCATTCGATACGCTCTGGACGATGGTGGGGGCGGCGACGGATCCCCCATTTTTGGCGAGCGCATGGAGATCTTTGAGGAACTGGCTGAAGTGCCTGATCTCTGGGACATCAATGTCAGGGATTATTCTCTCGAAATGGGTAGTTCACGGTTCGTCAAAGAGGGCGCACTGGAAGATTATATGTCTATGGTGAAATCAATGACCACCAAGCCAGTGGTTACGGTGGGTCGGTTTACCTCGCCCGACACCATGGTTGGGCAGGTTAAGCGGGGCGCGGTGGATTTCATCGGCTGTGCTCGCCCATCCATCGCAGATCCATTTCTACCCAAAAAAATTGAAGAGGGCAGGCTTGAGGATATCCGTGAATGTATCGGCTGCAACGTCTGCTACACGGGGGATACATTGGGGTATCCGCTACGATGTACACAGAACCCCACAATGGGTGAAGAGTGGCGCCGTGGCTGGCATCCCGAAAAAATCGCCCTGAAAAAATCCAACGACAGAGTACTGGTTGTCGGAGCAGGGCCGACAGGCCTTGAGGCAGCTGTGGCCCTGGGTAAGCGCGGCTATGAGGTCATGCTGGCAGAGGCTACCCGAGAACTTGGGGGGCGAGTGACGGGAGAGTCAGCATTGCCGGGACTCAGTGAGTGGGCTCGTGTGCGCGACTATAGGGTGGGTCAGCTCAACAAGCTTTTGACGGTCGACGTATACCGGGAAAGTGAACTGGCACTGGCAGAGGTACTGAACGTTGGCGCTGATCATGTAGCCGTTGCAACCGGTGCCGCCTGGCGCCGGGATGGCTACGGCAAACACCACACGGTGCCAATCCCGCAACATTTCAATGACGAGAGGGTTTTTACACCGGAAGACATCATGGCGGGAACCATTCCCCAAGGTCGGACCATCGTATTCGACGATGACAGCTACTATCTGGGGGCGGTGATTGCGGAAAAGCTGTGCCTCGAAGGTCTGCAAGTTGTCTATGTGACACCCTCAGCGCACGTCTCTCAATGGACCCTGAACAGTGACGAGCAGTACCGGGTTCACAAGCGGCTGGCGGCGACGGGAGCTGAAATTGTGCTGAACACCGGGCTGGAGTCATTCGATGGTAATAAAGCCAGGCTGGCTTGCGTCTACACCGAGGAAGAGTCAACGCAAACAGCAGATAGCGTGGTCATGGTCACCTGCAGAACTCCCCGTGACACGCTCTATCACGCGCTGGTTGACGCTATGGAAACTGGGGTTCAGGGCGCGCCTAAAACGGTGCAAAGAATCGGTGACGCGGACTCGCCGTCTATCATTGCCGCCGCTGTATACGCCGGACACAAATACGCCCGAGAATTGGATGAGCAGACTGACCCGGACGTGTTTGCAAGACAGGATAGGGTTTTTTACGACGAGGCATAGTCGGCGTGTTGCGATCCCTCAGTCATCAAAGGGCCAGACTTCAAGGCCGTGAATGGCGTTGCGAATATCCATGGTCAGATTTACCGACCCCACGGTCTGCCCAGACACCAAATCGTAGATGGAAATCGTTGAAGGGGATGAGCCACCTACGAGAAACCGGTCTCGGTAAGTACACAGCCCACGCCCGAAGCCCTGGCGGGCTATTCTTGAATCATCGATACCGTCATTCACAATATCATTTGGATCATAATGGCAAATTTTGAAGGTGCGTTGTTCGCCTTGCCGGGATGAGAAGCGTACACAGTCGCTGGCCGTATCGTTAAAGATCACTCCATCCTGAAATGGTCGAGCGTTGTGAGTGCCGCCCGGCAGGTCGCAGACCACGTTGACTTCCATATCGCGGTTGATATGCAGCAGTGCAGACGTTTTTAGCCCGCTGAGATATATGCCCGTGTTGTCGACGTGCACCATATTGATGTGATGATGGTTAACCGGCCGCGGCCCCAGCCCACTACGCGGATCAAACACAAAGCCGGTCCAGGCGTCTAACTGCTTCTCCAGATGAAACCCCCAGGTGAAAGCTCTTTTTTCCAGGTCAAATGCCAACAGGCTGTCGAATCCGGTTGATGTAAGAAACACCATCTGGCCCATGCGAGATATTTCATGACAGTGTTTGAGGTAGCGGTTCCGCCAGGATGTCTTGATAGAAAAATCACGATTGAAGACAAACAGTTCATCAGACGCGGCGATAAGAATGTCATCGCTGTCGAATTCGATGCCTCGTAAACCACGGTCTGCGCCCCTGCCTTCGAAATCTATACTGGTTGTGTTCCAGTCAACCAATTGCTCCAGGGATTGATCTGCAAAATCCACCGCATACACACCACCGTGGCTCTCTCCCTGCTGACTGCCTCGCACAACCGACGTGACCAGGAGTTTGGGAAGTTTGATATCCGGCGCTTGCGTACTCAATTCGTGTTTACTCCTTTAACCATGTGCTATTGCAACTCCGCAAGGCGCGACAGCATGCAACAGTGGCGCAATCGTGGCAACCGCAACTCTTGCGCTCCTTGTCTGGTTGACGCAGATTGGACTTCAGTGCATTGCGATCTGCGTCCATTGACGCCATTTTCCTTGAACACCGAGGCTGGCCGATCTAAGGTAAGCCCATGTGTATTTTTAGTTGAAGAGAGCAATTCTTGCGATTCCCCAGCATATTAATCATAGCGGTTAGCTTCGCTTTTGTGGGCGCTCCTAAGGGGTATGCCCAGCCGGTGGCCCCGGTTGAGGTGATTCAGGTTGCTACAGACACCATACGCGAATCTGTGCAGCTTTCAGGCACTGTTACCGCAGAACGGGATGCCGCCCTGTCAGTAGCCATTAGCGGACTGGTGAGCAGCTTGCAGGCAGATGCCGGGGATGTGGTCGAGCGGGGCGATCAATTGCTGGAGCTGGATGCTGAGCTTGCGACTTATCAGTCGCAAGCTGCAGAAGCGGCCATGCTGCAGTCCGAACGGGCTCTCGCGGATGCCAGGCGGCGGCTGGAGGAAGCGCGAAAATTGGCGCCCCAGCAGAGCATTGCGGAGACTGTGGTAAAAGGCCTGGAAGCCGAAGTGTTGGAGGATGAAGCTGCCGTGCGACAGGCTCAGGCCGATGCCAGTTATCAGCGGGGGATTCTTGAGCGCCATACCCTGAATGCGCCCTTTGCGGGTGTGATCAGTGCACGTTATGTAAATCCCGGTGAGTGGGTAACTCCTGGAACAGCTGTTATGGACCTGGTTTCTATCCAACGTCTCAGAATTGATGTGCAGCTGCCCGAAGACAATCTCACCCAACTGGATGGACTGAATTCCGCACAATTTTCTCTGGGCTCTAATCGCGAGGAAATGTATCTGGCCCGAATTTCGGCCATTGTGCCAGTATCGGACCCAACATCGAGGACAGCCCTGGTCCGAATCGTACCGCAAGAGGCGGTGGAACACATGCGGCCCGGCATGTCCGCGCGAGTGATACTACAGCTGGAAACAGGTCGTAATGGTGTGGTCATACCCAGGGACGCCGTTCTACGTTTTGCCGATGGTCGAGTGGTGGTGTGGGTCGTGGACCAGGCTGCAGGGCTGACCGAAGTTGAGGAACGACGGGTTGACACAGGACGTATGTTTGACGGCAAGGTAGAGATTGTAAACGGGCTCGCTGCCGGCGAGTTTGTGATTGTGCGTGGCAACGAGGCGCTGCGCAGCGGCCAACGGGTTAACGTTGCGCCCCTGGCAGGGTTCTGACCGTGTTTGAGCGGGTCATAGAGCGGGGCACTCTGGTAACGGTGATCGTTCTTATCATTGCTGTGCTGGGAATTGCAGCCGCTACCCGCATACCCGTCCAGATGATTCCAGACCTCGATCTGCGGACGATAGGGGTTCGCACTCAGTGGCCTGGAGCCACACCCCAGGATGTGGAAAAGGAGATACTTATTGAGCAGGAAAAGTATCTGCGTAACCTGCCCAATCTTACGCGCATAACAGCGTCAGCGGGAACCGGCTCCGCGAATATAGAGCTTGAGTTTCCGCTCGGTGTAGATGTAACCCAGATGATGATTCGGGTGAACAACGCGCTGAGCCAGGTACCCTCATATCCTGAGAATGTAGATGAACCGCAGATATTTGCGAGTTCCTTTTCCAGCAATTCGTTTATGTTTTTCTCAGTGCATCCGCTGCCTGGCAATCCGCGCGGCGTGGATATGGATCTGGTAAAAGACTTCCTGGAGGATGAGGTTCGGCCGAGGATGTCGAGTGTACCCGGTGTATCTGACATCAGCGTATGGGGTGGCTCACTTCGTCAGATACAGGTGATAGTGGATCCCGCCCGCCTGGCACAGCGCGGGCTCACACTCGTTGATCTGCGCAACAGTATTCGCACCCGTAATCGCGACCGACCTGCGGGGGATGTGGATGCTGGAAAACGACAGTATCTGCTGCGAACGGTCGGTCGCTTTGACTCTCTGGAAGAGTTGGAACAGCTGATTCTGGACCGTCGCGGTGATCAGCTTATCCGACTCTCAGATGTGGCCAGTGTGCGTCTCGACCATTTTGAGAAACGATCCAGTGCCACGATTAACGGAAACAGCCATATCATGATGTCTGTGCGTCGTGAATCTGGTTCAAATGTTATCGACATCAAGCGCCAGATGATCGATGTAGTCGGCGACATCAATCGTGATGTGCTGAACCCGGCTGGAATGCGTGTGGAATTGTTATCGGATGATGTGCGTTATGTGCAGGAGTCTATCCGTAACGTCTGGCAGAATCTCGTTCTGGGTGCGTTGCTGGCAGTGCTGGTGCTGTACTTTTTCCTGCGCTCAGGCCGTGCAACCCTCGTGGGAGCACTGGGTATTCCGCTGTGTGTCATCGTCGCATTCCTGGGTTTGTTTCTGGCTGGGCGAACCATCAATGTGATTTCGCTTGCAGGCATCGCTTTTGCGCTGGGTATGACGCTGGATAACAGCATAGTGGTGTTGGAAAACATTGAGCTGGAAAGAAAGCGCGGCGCCTCACGTTTTGATTCAGCTGTGCGCGGTGTTCGCCAGGTATGGCCCGCGGTATTTGCGTCGACGATGACGACGGTTCTTGTCTTTCTGCCGGTGGCATTTGTGGAGCAGGAGGCGGGGCAATTGTACTCCGATGTGGCCATTGCCATTTCCGCAGCCATCATGGCGTCAATGTTGATTGCCGTGACCGTTGTGCCGACAGCTGCGGCTCGTCTGGACTTCGGGGAATCAGCACCCGTGTTCAGTACCGCCACGCGGGTCCGGGGTATTACGCTCGCCTTTGTAGCTCGTTTGTTGGCGACAAGCCGCCATCGCGTGGGCACAGTTATCTGTGCTGCTGGCATAAGCCTGGGCTTGATACTGTGGCTCACTCCGGCGGCTGAATATTTACCCGAAGGGGAGGAGCCCAAGGTTTTTGCTAACATGAGCGCACCGCCCGGTTACAACCTGCCTGCCATGCAGGAAATCGGTCGTGAAGTTGAGGCAGCGTTATTACCGCACATACAAGCTGATCCTTCATTGTTCCACGAGGGAAAAGCTTCGATGCCCGCCATCGCGTATTCCAACCAGTCTGTTAATGCAGGTCGATTGAGGATCGTCGCAGAGCCGGTTGACCCCGGTGATATTGAAGCTCTTATGGATAGCCTGGTCGCACTTTTTAGGCAGTTTCCAGGGATGCGTGCATTCGCATCCCGCGGATCAATCATTTCGAGCAATAACGGCGGCACACGCAGCATCAATCTCGATATTTCAGGACCGGATCTTGATGGTATCTACCGTGTCGCGGCCAGTGCAGATAGACGTGCTACTGAAGTTTTCGATAACCCTCGCATCCGGAGCCAGCCATCCTCACTCAGCCTGGCGCAGCCATTATTGCAGATTCGGCCCGACTGGGAGCGTGCCGCCGAACTCGGTATGTCAGCCCAGGACATCGGATTCACGGTCGCCGCCATGACTGACGGCAGTTATGTGGACGAGTTTTTTATGGACGACGACAAGATCGATATATATCTGTATAGCGACAGTGGGCGAGAGGTGGTGCTGGACAATTTGGCTCAGGTGCCACTTTATACACCCGCCGGTGAGGTGTCGCTTGGTTCCGTAGTAACCATGTCGGAGACAGTGGCCACCAGCTCGATACGGAGGGTGGGTGGTCGGCGCACGGTCACACTCAATATTATTCCGCCGCGCAGCGTGCCCCTGGAGAGCGGTGTGACCCTGGTGCGGGACGAGGTGGTGGAGTATTTACAGAAAGCCGGTGAAGTGCCTGCCAATGTGAGTATCGCCATTTCGGGAGCCGCAGATCAATTAGATGCGACCAGGGCAGCACTGCTGGGGAATTATGCGATTGCGCTGGTGGTGGTTTACCTGCTACTCGTTGCGATTTTCACGCACTGGGGATATCCCTTGCTCATTCTGACTTCGATTCCCGTGGGTATCGCGGGAGGCATTGTTGGTCTCGCTCTGTTGAACGCAGTGGGAAGCCTGTTGCCTATGATTGGTTTGGCACAACTGGTACAACCCTTCGATATGATTTCGATGCTTGGATTTTTGATCTTGATGGGCACTGTTGTTAACAACCCCATCCTGTTAGTGCACAGGGCGATTTACAATATGGAACAAGGTTCAGATGCACTGGCAGCAGTGACGGAGGCATTGGAAACCAGGTTGCGCCCTATAACCATGACCACCATTACCACCATCTTTGGCCTTGCCCCCCTGGTACTGATTCCAGGCGCTGGCACGGAACTCTACCGTGGAGTCGGTGTTATTGTGATGTTTGGCATTCTTGGTTCAATGGTGGTGACGCTCACTATGCTACCTGCGCTCACAGTGATGGTGCTTAAGTGGCAAAGGGAGAGCCGAGTGCTGGAAAATTAGAAGGTCAGATTTTGCGCGTAAATCGCAGCCATTCTTCATTCTCTTTGTTACGCATAGGCTTTTCAGCTTTAGGGAATTTGGCTGATCTTCTTGTGTACTACACAACCATAGTTTGCCAATTGTCAGTTGAGGCGAACTCTGTAAGCTTCCTCCAAAGACGTTATTTTGTCGCGAGCGAGTGACAACGCCACTGCTCCCAAGGGTACCATGCCATTCTTCAGGGCCATGCTTTCTAATGTGACAGCACTTACACCCGGTTTAATTAATTCTCTTATGTCAGTCTCTATGGGCAATAACTCATAGACCACTCTTCGCCCCCGATAGCCGGTCCCCATGCATTTCTCGCATCCAGTCCCACGAAAAAACACATCATCTTCCTGCAGGTCCATTTCCTCTCGCATGGTAATGCTGACTAGTTCTTCTGCGATACAGTGCTCACAGTTTTTTCTTATAAGTCTTTGCGCGAGGACAGCGAGTAGCGAGGTGTTAACCAGGTACGGTTCAATACCCATCTCCAGTAATCGAGTTATTGTGGTTGCTGCACTATTGGTATGTAGTGTCGATAATACAATATGACCGGTCAGTGAACTTTCCACTGCCATCCGTGCTGTTTCTAGGTCGCGAATCTCTCCCACCATAATGATGTCCGGGTCATGGCGCAGAATATGGCGCAGAGCGTGCGCAAAGGTGTAGCCTATGTTTGGTCGCACCTGTATTTGTGTCAAACCCTCTACATGGTATTCAACTGGATCTTCAACAGTAATGATATTATTTCCACCGCCTATTACCGTCTGCAGCGCTGCATAGAGCGTGGTGGATTTACCACATCCGGTGGGCCCAGTAACCAGAATAAGACCATGGCTCTTGTGTAGTAAATTTGAAAATGTTTTCTCATCTCTTTCACTAAACCCTACTTCTGAGAGTGCGCGTAAACTGACTGATCGATCGAGAATACGGATAACTACACTCTCACCATGTATGGTCGGCATGATGGAGATTCTGAGATCAACCTCTTCACTTCGGTATCGTACTCGCGCGCGCCCATCTTGTGGTAAACGATGCTCGGCAATATTACCGCCGGAGATGATTTTGATACGAGAGACAATCGGAGCTAGCAGTGCCTTGCTGAAACTACGTACTTCAAGAAGCTGACCATCAACTCGAAATAGCAACTGAACGTTTTTTTCCCTGGGCTGGATGTGTATATCTGAAGCACGACTGAGAATTGCATCGAGGATAATGTGCTGGACCAGGCGTACAGTGGGACGTTGCGTGGCCGTGTTGTCTGGATCAATAAGTTTTTGTTCCCCTGGTATTTCATCTTCCAGGATCTTCAGGTCTGCCAGGAAATCATGCTCTATACCTGAATCATAGAATCTGTCGATGGCTGTCTCGACTTGACTCGCACTCGCCGCAACGACATCCACTACTTTTTTGGTGATGAAACCAAGCATTTCGACAGCTTGTAGATCGGCCGGGTTACTCAAAGCCACTACAAGACGCTGTTTATCAACCGCCAGGGGGATCGCTTGAAGCTCAATAGCCACGGTGTGGGAAATGGTCTCTATGGCTTTTAGATCAAATTCGAATCTTTGGAGGTCAACTACGGGTATACCGAGGCTATCGGCCAATAAATTTGAATAGTCTCGGTCATTTATTCGATCTTGCGCAACCAGGTACGCGCCTAGTGTCGCGTAATCAATGCCGGATGGACTGGTGCTATCAGATAGTGTCTCTAGTTCTGCAGTGCTTATAAGATTGTTGGCAAGTAGAGAATCTATAAGTGACCTGCCGGGCTTTTGACGGCTTGCTTGCAGCTGTGCAGTGATATCAGTGGGGGTGGTAATGTCGGCGAGCAAGGGATGGTTTCCGTATTATTTTGCGCAAGCTGATTTTGCCCGTTCAATGGATAGCCTTTCTTCTACATGATACCGTATGTTGAGAGAGATCAATAATCTGTCGATAAATTATTGGTAGCATAAAAAGTAACTTAGGTTGGAGGTCCCGGGACCAGGAAAAATGGATATAGAGCGATATCTAAAATATATGGTGGACAAAGATGCTTCTGACCTTTTTTTCACTGTGGGAGCGCCAGTTAATATAAAAATTGATGGGCAGATACATGCCATTAGGCAGGACACTCTGGAATCCGAAAGTTGCAAAGGACTGGCGTATTCGCTCCTTGACGAGGTTCAGATCGAAACCTATGAAAGCAACTTCGAATTAAATCTGGCGGTTTCCTTTCCGGACATTGGACGATTCAGAGTAAATGTCTATCGCCAGCGTGGTGAAGTCGCCATGGTGATTCGCTATATTAAGAGCGAAATTCCCAGTGCAGAAGAGCTTGGACTCCCACCTATCATAAAAGATTTGATACTGGAGAGAACCGGGCTGATACTTGTAGTTGGCGCTACCGGGAGTGGCAAGTCAACAACCCTTGCCAGCATGATCGATTATCGCAGTACAGTGATGAGTGGACACATTCTGACTATCGAGGATCCGGTAGAATTTGTCCACACTCATAAAAAATCCCTGGTCGATCAGCGTGAGATTGGTCTTGATACATTGTCCTATGATGAAGCGCTGAAGAATGCCTTGAGAGAGTCACCAGATGTCATAGTGATTGGCGAGATACGCGATAGAGAGACAATGCAGCATGCCATCCACTATGCTGAAACTGGCCATATCTGCCTGGCTACCATGCATGCCACGAACACCTATAAGGCCATGGATCGAATTCTTAACTTCTTCCCGGAAGAAGCACATCGGACTGTGTTGACGGATCTCTCTCAGCATTTGCGGGCAATCATTGCGCAGCGATTGGTAGAAGGGCTTGACGGCTATCGCGTACCTGCGGTCGAAGTGTTGCTCAATACCTCTTATGTCGCGGAACTTATCGATCAGGGTCGTCTTATAGAACTTGAAGGTGCGCTGGAGCGTAGTGAGCACGCTGGCATGATGACATTTGATCAGGCGCTGTTTCAATTGGTGCAGGCCAACAAAATCAGTGCCGAAAATGCTATGCGCTATGCAGACTCCCGCAATAACTTGCGTCTCCGCCTACACCTGGAGGGAAGTAGCCATCTGGAGATATCTGACGAACTTGCCATGGAGTTCGACGATAAGTTGCCGTAAATTCCAAATCATACCCGGCTAAGTTCTTATGAACTGTGAGCCAATCATATAGGGACGACAGGACGGCGGTAGAAAGATCCCATTGCGGTCCTGAAGCATGACGGCCAGGAGCAACCATACTTTGGGTTCACCCACTGAACTACAGCGCAGTCTTTCGCTGCCGCTGCTGACCTGCTACGGAATCGGAGCCATTTTGGGTGCCGGCATCTACGTCTTGGTGGGCGAGGTTGCCGGGCGTGCAGGATATACCACGCCTTTGGCGTTTTTTCTGGCTGCCGTGATAGCTGCCAGTACAGCTTTGAGCTACGCAGAGCTATCCCGTAAATTTCCACGTAGCGCCGGGGCAGCTCTCTATGTCGCAGAGGGTTTCAATTCACGCTACTTGACGATCCTGATCGGCCTTATGGTGGTCGCTACCGGTCTAGTCTCATGTGCAACGCTGATGCGTGGACTCGTAGGATATGTGCAGGCGTTTGCACAACTACCCGCAATTCTCATTGTGGTAACGGCGACCGCGGCGGTTACCGGTATCGCTTGCTGGGGTATTCGTGAATCCGGCTGGATCATTGCAATTATTACGCTGGTGGAAATTGCGGGATTGCTGTTTGTCATCGGCGTGGGTTCTGATGCATTGCTGACACTGCCGGATCTGGCAGATCAGTTGATTCCGCCGCCAAGTGCTGACGCATGGCTGCCCCTGGGAATGGGAACCTTCCTGGCTTTTTATGCGTATATTGGTTTCGAAGATATGGCGAATGTTGCGGAAGAGGTTGTAGACCCGACGCGCAATTTGCCTTTGGGCATATTGCTGGCAATATTTGTGTCAACAACGCTGTATATACTGGTTGCCCTTGTCGCAATTACAGCCTTGCCGATGGATATACTGGCAAATAATAAGGCCCCTATGATGGAAATCGTACTGCAACAAGGCTATTCACCGGTTTTGATTACATTTATCAGCCTTATTGCCATCGTCAATGGCGCCATAGTTCAGATTATTATGGCTTCTAGGGTACTGTATGGAATGGCGCAGTTAGGTACTATGCCGGCCTGGTTTGGTGTCTTATCAGCCAAAAGATTTACACCTATAAATGCGACGCTTTCAGTAGGCGTGCTGGTCTTGATTCTCGCCACGTTGTTGCCGTTGGCAACGCTTGCCGCAAGCACCAGTTTTATCATCCTGGTGGTGTTTGTTTTTGTAAATGCATCACTGATCCGTATTCGCTCAAACAATCCTTCTTACGACTATAGGTATTGGGCCAGCTTGCCTTGGTTGGCTATGGTACTCTCAGCCATGTTGATTGGCGTGCAAATGCTGCAGTGGCTGTACCTTGGGAATGTCCTCCAGCGGTAATTTGTTCATTGATGAAGCACTCATACAGACGAATAGAAAACAGCATTACTTTTTTTATTTGGGGTAAGTCATTGCGATCGGCCCCACTGCATCGCCGCTACAACCATCGCGTATACTAGCTGATCGTACCAAGCTATTGATTTAACGTCCGTGAGGCTACGATGTCCTTTACATTTTCGTCAAGCTGGTCTTACCTTCAGTGAAAAATAATGGAGATTCTACAATGCGTATCCTGCAACTTGCTTTTTTCTGGTCACTTTCTACCGCACTTGTGCTTGTGATGCAGGTCGCCACTTCGCATGCGCAAAATCAGCTGCAACTGGAAGAGGTTGTTGTAACTGCGTCCAAGCGTGAATCCAGTCTTCAGGATGTGGCGGTTGCAGTGAGCGCGGTCACAGAACAATCACTTAAGGATGCGCTGCTCGACAATACCCAGGATCTTGCAACGCTGGTCCCGTCGCTAAACCTGCAAAAAGGTGGAAATCCTCGCTCCTCGTCCTTCAATATCCGTGGTAT
Organism: uncultured Halieaceae bacterium; assembly: GCA_938074045.1. GTDB lineage: Bacteria > Pseudomonadota > Gammaproteobacteria > Pseudomonadales > Halieaceae > CALJGI01. The sequence goes on along the minus strand of CALJGI010000009.1, from coordinate 54,664 downwards.
CGGCACACAATCATTCAGCTCCGGCGCAGAACCTAGCGTTTCCACCGTGGTTGACGGCGTGGTAATGGGACGATCGGGTATGGCTTTTATGCAGATGCTTGATCTTAAGCGAGTGGAGGTTCTGCGCGGTCCCCAAGGCACGCTGTTTGGCAAAAATGCCTCAGGGGGTGTGGTGCATATCATTTCCAAGGACCCGAGCCCAGAGTTCGAGGGCGAACTACGGACTACGATTATCGAAGATGATGAATATCGGTTCGGATTTTCAATATCCGACTCTCCGACTGATACGTTTGGTTACCGGCTGACGGGAACAGCAACGGATAATAATGGATTTATAAAGAACATCTATAACGGGCGGGAATCGGAGACTACCGAAGATCGAACACTGCGGGCAAAGCTACAATGGAACCCTACAGATACCCTGGACATTAAGTGGTCAAGTGATACGGGCAAGCTGGATCAGGATTGTTGTATAGCCCCGGTGCGCTCTATCGATCCCTGGGAAGGCGCCACAACTGGGCAGTTGCAAACCCAGCAGGAAATTTTGCTGGAAATTCTTCCAGTTGTTCCTTCCGATACAGCCAATATCGTAAACCTGAACACAGTAGGCAAGGTTGAAGTGGAATCCTCCGGGCATGCGCTGGAGATGAACTGGGATATCGGAGACTACACATTGACCTCGATCACCGCGTTGAGACAATGGGAGCAGACTTCATTCGGCGATATTGACGGCCGACCAACCACCGGCCTGGTGGTTCAGGGAGGTTTTAGCGACCAGGAACAATTTACGCAGGAGTTCAGATTAACCTCACCTGCAGATGGCTTTATGTCTTACGTGGCCGGACTATATTACTTTGATCAGGATCTGATACGAGAATTTTCACGTACTTTGTTTCCAAATGTTCCCGCGCTGGCCGGTACCGCCGAGTCTCAAGGGGTAGTGAACAGTCTGAACTATGCGGCCTTTGGTGAACTAACCTTTAATATCAGCGATACCGTCCGGTTTATTGCCGGACTGCGCTATACCTACGACGAGCTGGAGTATGAATTTTCCCGCACCCAGGGGGGTAACTTCCAGCCCGAGATACCACTTCATTCTGACGATCTCTCCGAAGATGATGTATCAGGAAAGCTAGCTTTGCAGTGGGATTTTTCCGATGACGCCATGGTCTACGTTAGCTACGCGCAGGGTTACAAGGGGCCCGCCTATAACATTACAGCGGGATCCACACTCGCAAACACCGTTCCGATTGACCCTGAGATTTCTGATGCATGGGAATTGGGTCTCAAATCAAGCTGGTTCGATAATCGCTTGCGAGTTAACGTCGCGCTGTTCCGCGCTGAGTACGAAGATTTTCAGGCGCAGAATGTTGAGGCGGTTTTGGTTCTGGATGACAACGGGAACACTCAGGACGCCGATGGTAACGGCGTGGCCGACACGGCTTTCAGTTTCGTGCTGAATAATGTCGGGGAAGTTGTTACGCAGGGTTTGGAAGTCGATTTCAGTGGGCTGCTAACGGAGAACCTGAGCATTACCGGAGGTTTTGCATTCATAGACGCTGAGATCGAAAACTACCCCGGGGGTCCCTGTAGCTTCACTCAGGAAGTGCGCGGTGTTGGTTTCAGAGGGCAAACGACCTGTGCACGCCCCGAGGACCCGACTCAGCCGCGGCAACAGGACCTGAGCGGCGGCGAATTGCCTAACTCACCTGACTGGAAGTTTACCCTGGGTGCCAACTATACGATTCCACTGGATGACGCATCCTTTGACATCATATTGAAGGGCAGCTACCGAATTCAGGATGACGTTCAGTATGGATTGCAACAGGAAGAACAAACCATCCAAGAGAGCTACGATGTACTCGATTTTTCGCTGGTTTTTCAGGACAAGGACGACCGTTACACTGCCACAGCTTTTGTCAAGAATGTGCTGGACGAATTTTATGTCACAAGCATAGCGGGTCAAAACGAAAATATTATTTTGAACGGATATCAGCACCGGGTTCCCAAAACGGCGAATCGAACCTTTGGGTTTGAATTTCGGTACAAGTGGTAAAACGTTCTGATGAATTATCCCATCGACTAACACAACAAGACCGCATGCAGGTAATAAGACAGTTAAAAATGCTGGGATCAGACCGACTTGGAGACGCCATGGCGCGTGATAACGAAATTTTACTCTCTGCCAAAATGGAGAATAAATAATTAATCTCACAACATTGGCGCAACTGCGGGAATTTGTTGGTGGGATAGGGGTATTGCAATGAACAGTGGTTTAAGACTTTCATGATGTGGGGCGGCTCTTTATCGACCGAAAAACAGTTGGCAGGTATATAATCTGTACATCGTTAAGTCTGCTATGTGCCAGCTTTTTATTCTTAGCTGGCTGGGGCGAGTGCAGCACAGTTCCGGCAAGCTGAATGCATCTTTTCTTTATACAGGGAAGAATGCTTTATGGCTGTGACAGCTTTTTCTTCGCAGGGTTTTTGATCTCCAGCATGATCTCGTTCCGACGCATGAACGGAGGGGTCCATGGTGGGTTGTACTGGTTCAGCATTACGCCGCTCAGTGCTTCCAGATTGTTGGATTGAATAACGCGGGTTATCTGTTCTGTGTAACGATTTATCTTTGATTTGGTAGCCCATCCGGGAAACGCAATAACGGCTACCGTGCGTTCGGGAACTTCTATCAATTTGACACTTTTGTCATTGGGGGTGGGTAGCGTTTCCAGCGTGTACTTACTGGGCATAGTAAAGGCCATTTCAGGTTGTTCTTGCCCGAGAGTTTCCTGCACGGGGGCGGTCATGGCAATTTTTTTCCTGACATCGTTACCGCCAAATATGAAACCGGCCAAACGTTTAAAACCGGCCCCACTACGCGAATTATCCGGTAGCTTGGTCACGGCCTGTATCACTGGTGCATACTGACGAATCTCAACATCATCGATGGTGTCTAGAAGACTATAAGCTGGCTCTTCTACACTGTGTACCATAGTACTGAGTGCCATCAAGAGGATAAAAATGTAGTTTTTTGAAGGCACAAGTTGAGTCATTTTTTTCATAACAGTTTACTCCGCGATAGTAGTTAATACGGGAGCTGACTTGAATCAGATCAATTTGTATTGCTCTGGAAGACAGACCTGTGTCATCAAATAGTGGTGCTTGAGTTAGTGCGACGATACACGAGACTTGAACGATGTACCTTGCACTTTCTCCAGAATTTGCCTGATCGATAAAGGCGGTAAAAATGATAAGGCAATGGGTACCCGGATAATCTGACAATTGTCATCACTAAGCTTAAAACCGCTTCATGTACTCTAGTCAACCACCAAATTTAACCGCCTTAACACTGTCTTGTATTTGCTTGTTGTTTACTTCGATTAACTATCCGAACTATTAAGGACCAGGAAAATCATCCCCATCTGCAGTGAGAAGTGCGCGGAGTCAATTGTAGGACCGCGACCGGCTTCGATCTGCCACATCTGGAAGTAAGCGCCGCCTAGAGCATGAAAGATGCCGAACCAGATGATCATTCCTACACCGCAGGCGATCAGGGCATAGGCTTTTGCATGATTAAATCTTTCTGCTGAATCTCCTCGCGCCAGCCACATATCCCATGCCCCCTTGGCTGCCAGCAACCCGGCAAGATATTCCAGAGCGATAATAATGGAGAACATCACCCACACCATAGCGGGGGAAGTGACCGGTGGACCAAAGTGAGCAGGGTACGCTTCGTGTCCCTCCATGCTGGCCATGTGACCGACGAACCAGTGGCCAGCGCTGAGGTTCCATACATTCTGGGTGGCGTAAAATAGGCAGAAGAGCGCTACAAAAATTGCGAGAAATATTTTGATGAATCGCATGATATCTCCAAATCTTATTAACGCGAGCGGTATATCCCTTAGTCGACATTGACACCGGGTAAGTAGAACGCTGGGAGAATTGTAGGCTCATACGGCGCGCCAGTCGACTGATGGTATGGCAAACCCTGGTACCCGTTTTTGGCTTAATCCTCCCGCAATGCCAACACTGGCGCTGCGGTACTGTCAGCACCTCCGCAGGAGAGCTCACGGTGGCCACAGGGTAGTCGGCGTTTTTTTAGAGCCAGCCGAAGCTTTTCCCGCAGGTCGGTGTGATATTCATCGATCGGTATGGCGTTTTGTTTGCTGGCAATACGGATTGCGTCCCGAGGATTACAGTGTGCGACCAGTGGTAGAATAGCTAGGTTGATATCCTCGATTCGGGGAATATAAAGAAAATATGATAAAAACTGGACGACCTTGGTATCGGCATGCAAGGCGCGGTGTACTTGTTTGCTGTACGCTGCGTTTGAGACCTTTAATTGGGCGAACGGGAGCAACAAAATGAAAGCAGTGGTGGCGGAGGATATCGGTCAGTTTTCGGTACAGGATGTGCAGTTAGACGCCCCGAAGAAAGGAGAGGTCAGAGTAAAGATGGTTGCCACTGGTATTTGTCGCTCCGACTGGTCCGTTATTAGTGGCACGATTCCCACAGAATTCCCAATTGTTATTGGCCATGAGGGCGCTGGAATTGTTGTAGAGGTGGGGTCTGATATCGACAGCCTGGCTCCAGGCGACCATGTGATCCTCTCCTTTGTTCCAGAATGTGGAGAATGTTTTTTCTGTAACAATAGTCAAGCTTATTTGTGCGCCTCAAAAAATGAGACTTTCGGTTATATGTTAGACGGTACCAGCCGACTGCATCGTGGAGATGAAGAGCTGCGGGTAATGACCAGCCTCGGTTGTATGGCGGAGGAATGTGTTGCGCCGGCTATAAGTTGTGTGAAAATTGATGACGATATTCCATTAAATTCCGCCGCACTAATTGGTTGTGGGGTCATGACTGGAGTGGGCGCTGCCTTGAATGCCGCCGATGTGCAGCCCGGAACCACCGTTGTGGTATTTGGTTGTGGTGGCATTGGTTTGTCAGCCATACAGGGCGCACGTATAGCGGGTGCTGCCAACGTGATTGCGGTAGATATACTGCCGAAAAAACTGGAGGTGGCAAAGACCTTTGGGGCCACCCATTGTTGTACTCTCGACGGTGCTCAGGAAACTATTTTGGAGCTGACTGAAAACCGCGGTGCCGATTATTGCTTTGAGGCGGTGGGTAACACGGAGTTGATGCAAGCGGCAGAAATGTGCACTCGTGCCGGAGGCATTTGCACAGTGATTGGGGTAGGCAAGATGGATGAGCAGTTTGTACTGAATCCTTTCATGCTGCCGATACAAGCCAAGGTGGTGCAGGGAACAATGTACGGTAATTGTAATCCGTCGACAGATTTCCCCAAGCTTCTTGGTTACTACCGCAGTGGTGAGCTCGACCTTGATGGCATGATTACCAAAACCTATTCGATCGATGAGGTAGAGCAAGCCTTTGCCGACCTCAATGCCGGCAGTAATGCCCGCGGCGTTATTGTTTTCGATTAGTTTCTAACCATCAGAACGCGTAGACGCTGCCACCAAGTAACGACTAGCGAAAAATCATCTTGGGTTATGGGGCGGGAAGTAATACGTGTAATTAGTCAAATGGTTGCGGTAATTGATTTTTATGTCTTGTCAGTTCTCTAGATTTGCGTCGTTATGTTAAGGTGCCTTTTGTTTCTAATTTGGAAGTAGCTAGATGAGCGATGTTATTACCACTGCTTCAGGGCTGAAGTATGAAATTCTGGAGAGCGGCAGCGGAGCAAGCCCTGGACCAACCGATACGGTAAGCGCGCATTACCATGGAACATTTGAGGATGGTCGAGTATTCGATAGTTCCGTCGAGCGCGGTCAGCCTATTGATCTGCCCGTAAACGGTGTAATTCCGGGCTGGACTGAAGCTTTACAGATGATGAAGGAGGGGGACAAGTGGCGACTTATTGTTAGCCCTGAGCTTGGTTACGGAGCGCGTGGTGCGGGACCCATCCCCGGGAATACAACCCTGGTGTTTGAAGTCGAGTTGATTGCTGTCCTCTAGAGATAGTGAAGACAACCCATCCCGGTTAGGGCTTGATATCAGTTGGGCTGACCAAGCAAATTTTGTGTAAACATACTACAGTTTCAAACCTTATTGAGGTTTAGCTAATGAATGGTAGGCAGGTCCCCCAGGCTAAATGGGCGCAATGCCTGAATCAACAGCTTTCGGGCTGTATCATCAATATGGGCTCCGTTATGGGCACTACTGGGGGTATTGGGTCCAGCTATTGCGCCGCAAAAGCCGGAATCATGGGGTTCACCCGTTCACTGGCACGCGAGGTTGCCTCCCGCGGTATTCGAGGCAATTGTGTGGCTCCCGGTTACATTGACACTGAATTGACCAAACCGTTTGATGCAGTTCGGGTGCTGTTAGAGGCCCAGACACCCATGGGTAGATTCGGGGACTGCGATGATGTTGCCTGGGCTGCGGTTTATCTGGCCAGCGATGAAGCCAAATTTATGACAGGTCAGGTTTTGTCACCCAACGGGGGGTATGTGATGAGTCAATAGGTTATAGAGTGCAGGAGTTCTCATGAGCGAGGATTTTCGTGTCAACTTTTACGAGTGGATTATTAATTCAGGGCGTCGTTGTGTAACTACACCTGAACTGGTCCATTCACTGTGTGTTTTTCTCAATGATAATGGTTACTCGATCCGCAGAACCAACCTGGCTACCGAGACCATCCATCCGCAAATGAAAGCCATCCGCCTGGTCTGGTACGACGAGACGGTAGAACCGGGTTTCGTCAACCCTGAGGTGCAAGTGCATCGCCAGTGCTATCAAATGGGAACAGCAATGATTGACCTGGTTTATTTCAATGCGATTTCCAGAAGCAGTCCACAGTATAAAGCCAGCCCGTTTTATAAAATCGAGCAGGAAGGTGAGGTTCTTAGTACTATTACTCCCTGCCAGGAGGAATACGAGTTCCCTGTGTTTAACGATCTCGCTGAGATAGGCTGCACAGGATATTTTGGCCTACAACTACAACCTCATGGCGACTTCCGTCAGACCATCAGCTTGGCAACAGACGTAGTAACGGGATTCGACCAGGATAAGGTAGAGGGTCTACGTTGGTGCATGCCGCTGTTCACGTTGCTGTTGGATACGTTGCTTGAGGATGAGGTAAAGCGAACCTTGGCCAATGCCTACCTGGGTGCAGAACCCGGGCGATTGGTGCTCAATGGCATGATTGCGCCTGGAGAAGTGAAGTCCATGGAGGCGGCTATATGGTTCTCTGATTTACGCGACTTTACTGCGCTGAGCGGGGAGATCAGTTCCGATCAACTGGTGGCCGAAATGAATGAGTATTTCTCTGCGGTTGTAGGTGCTATCTATGAACGATCCGGAGAGGTGTTGAAATTCATAGGGGATGCCATACTCGCTGTTTTCCCTGTGGAGCAATTCGATGGTGCAGAGCAAGCATCTGAGGCGGCACTTCAGGCTGCGATATACGCGGGGGAGCGGTTGGAAAAACTTAACCAGGAGAGGATCGAGAGAGGGGATTTACCTCTTCAACAAGGTGTGGGGTTACATATCGGTACAGTAAAGTTCGGAAATATTGGTACTTTGCAGCGTTTGGATTTCACAGTAATGGGTACTGAAGTCAATTTAGCTTCGAGGATCGAGGGCCTTTGTAGTGAACTCGGGAAAGAAATTCTCTGTAGCGAAAAGGTAAGTCTTTTGGTTAGCACGCCAGTGCGTCAGATGGGAGAGCATAAGTTTAAGGGTATCACCAAACCTGTCGGCGTATTTACGCCTGATTTATAACTTGTCAGTACCCGACTAATCATTGATTGAATCACGGTTTTCTATTCTCCAGCAAAGCCATCATGTCCTCGCGCGCATCGACTCTACCCTGGGTTTTTGTAACGGCGCGGTGTTCGGCTTGTAAAAGATCATCTAGAGATCTGCACTCGGAACCTCTCGTGACATTCATAACGCCACGTACTTCAGAGGCGGCTGCCCGGAGTTAAACATGTAGTAGAATTAGGCCTTCGGAAACCCATTATTCTTGAAAACACTCCATAGCACTGTCATGATCCGTTGGCTGCCCACAATCAGGATAAAGTCATGCCAATAAGCGCGATGGATGAATTTCTCGCCCACCAGACAGCAGGTACCTTTGATCAGGTGTATACCTCTGATCGCAATTTCTATGATCGTTACTACTTCAATCTTCATCCGAAATCGGGTGATCTTTTTGTGGTGTTCTCTATGGGTCAGTATCCCAATCTTGGCACTACCGATGCATTTGTCTGCATTGTATTCAAAGGCAAACAGCATGTATTGCGCTGTTCTAGGGAGCTGGGGATAGATCGAATGGATACCTCAATCGGCCCGTTCCGCGTCGAAATTATCCAGCCCCTGAAAAAAATACGGATCAGCTGCGATGACAACGAACACGGTATCGCCTTCGACCTATTGTTTGACGGTACCGCTCAAGCGGTTGAGGAGCCGCGAACCGTGATGCGTAAATATGCGCGCGTAACCATGGACACCTCACGTTATACCCAGATGGGACGCTGGCAGGGGCATATCAATATTGCGGAAGAAACGATTGAGGTGGATTTTGACAATTATCTGGGGGTGCGCGACCACTCCTGGGGGGTGCGTCCGGTGGGAGAGTCGGAACCCATGGGGATCAATATCAATGAGTACGTCGGCAAGTACGGATTTTTCCACATGTGGGCGCCTATGCAGTTTGAGGACTACCAGATCAAGGTGTTCATCGAGGAGAACGCTGATGGTGAACGCCTCGTACAGGAATGTGTCCGCATAGACAGTTACGAGAAGGGCGGTACTGTGACCAAACTGGGGACACCTCGACATCACATTCAGTATCGTCGTGGTACCCGCGAACTTGAATCTGCCGAATTAGTTTTTGAAGACGAAAATGGACAGACCATTACCGTGAGCGCTACTGCCTTAACCTGCGCCTACCTGGCCGCCGGCACTGGCTACTATCCCAACCCGGAGTGGGTGCACGGGCAATATCACGGGGTGTTCAAGCTCGAGTATCGTCACTTCGATATCAGCACAGAAGAGGCACGCAATGCGCTTGGCCCGCTGTATGAAACACTCGTGCGTTTTGAGCTAAGTACGGGAGAAGTTACCTGGGGTATGTTTGAAAATCTCAGTATTGGCCATCACGATCGCTATGGTTTCGACTCCTTTGAGGCGATGGCGACCTAAAGTATAAGAAGTTTTGATTGGGTGTCGGGAGAGATGGCACTCCATGACATAGCCTTAAGTTACGACAACGACCTACCACCCTGGTCACAGTTATCTATGTCATTACTGAACGATTAGCGCCTTACCGACCCATGTGTCTTCGGATAGCATGTGTAGCATAGCGTGAGCGCAGTCAGCGAATGTAATCTTTGACAAGGCATTATAAGCGTTAAAACCTAAACGGTATTCTTCTGCTTTTGTGCCCTGATTCATTTGTAGCGGGCGTAATCCAAGCCAGCACAAGTCTTTTTTTGGTCCGATAGCAGGAGCTGATGCTCCTTGCCGGTATCTCGATGCTTGAGAAAAATCTTGGCGTACCAGCGCATAAATCTTGCGCCAAAGGTAATCACGTCTTCCTCAACTATATTACTACCGCCACCGCACCAGACCAGTCTGGGCATATTGTTCTTTCTCATCGCAACGAGGGTGTGTCTGGTGACGTCGGTACAAAGATCCCGGGGCGAGGTTTTTTCATCCATGCCAATAGTAAATAAAATTGCGTCGGTACCGTGCGGCATGGAAGTTAATACATCTTCAAATAGAAGCGCATCACCCTGGACAATGGTAATCAGATCCCGGGTATGGTCAGGCAGTTTATTTGGATTGCGCACCAGAACGGTCACCTCATGGTCTACTTCCAGGCATTGTTGCAGACATTCTTTACCCAGTCTCCCGGTAGAACCTAAAATAGTGGGTTTCATAGAGTCGATTTTCCTTAGTTGTTTGGAGAATTGCGCACCGCATTGCACCGGCTACTGGCCGGTCCGTTACTCTCAATAGACCCCACCAATCAGACAAATGTGTACCCCGGCGGTATATATTGGTGAAGTTAGAACTCTGCTGTTGGCCAGCCCAGCCTGGCTCGTTCAACGCTGATCCGTGCAATGACCCGTTTTTTCAAGGCGTTATAATCCGGTTTTGATTCGAGTGAGCAGATCAGAGGGGGGCTTGTCAGTCTCATGTCGGGTTGTGGCACCAAGCTCAAGCTTTCTTTATGCGCCGACACGCACTTCGTAACTTCTCAGAAGCTTTATGAACAATCGAGGCTTGGTTTAAATCGACTAAGAGTTGATGCGCATCAACATGATAAAGACTGAAAATAGCGGAGAATATACGCATAGTGAGTAGTGGGGTAGGGTGTGCGCATTAGTAAATTGGGCTTGGCAGCACGAAAGCGCCAGAGGTGTGTGCTTTGGCATGCAATCATAATGTTTTCTATGACTGCTTGGTCTGAAAGCGCTTTGATCATGCCGCTGGCACCGAAATCACTATTGCTCGATGTCACTGTCGCAGGCGGACGACTATTGGCCGTAGGTGAGAAGGGACACGTTCTTTTCAGCGATGATCTCGGCGGAAGCTGGACACAGGCTGAGGTCCCAACGCGGCAGATGCTAACAGCAGTTCACTTTCCCGGTACTAAGCAAGGCTGGGCAGTTGGACATGACGGTGTGATTCTGGTCAGTGAAGATGGTGGAGAACATTGGTTGCTGCAACGAGATGGTCTGGCTGAACAATATTTGCTCAACCGTAATCGTTTGGAGGAGCTTGCTGTGTATCGAACCGAAATGGAGAAGAACCTACTCACAGCTGAAAACATACGGGAACGTGAAATACTGCTGGAAGGGTTGGCTGAACTTGATCTCGATGAACTCGATGCAAAGACAACAATAGCTGAAGCAGTGCATACGCCGCCACTCTTGGACGTGTTTTTCATAGACGAATGCAGAGGCTTCGCGGTGGGCGCTTTTAACACCTTGTTGCAAACTGTTAATGGAGGACTCAACTGGCAGTCTGGCTCTGACGCCATCGAAAATCCAGATGAGAACCACTTGAACGCCATTACAGGAAGCACTGACGGTAGATTGTGGATTGCTGCAGAGGGTGGCTTGCTGTGGCGTTCACTTGACGCCGGCGTCACCTGGCATGCATTGGATAGTCCCTATGAAGGATCATGGTTCGGAATTATTCATCAGCCAGCAACAGATACTTTGTTGGTATTTGGTCTGCGCGGCAATATATTTCGCAGCCTCGATGGGGGTGAAAACTGGCACATAGTTGCGGTTGACACGACCCGCACCATAGCTGGTGGATACTTTGTCAATTCGCAATCTGTATTGCTGGCAGGGGCAGTCGGTACCTTGTTGCATAGCAATGACGCAGGACAGACCTTCACTACGCTCTCCCTGACACAACAATCGCATATCAGCAGCGTCACAGCTATTGATGGCAGCGCTATCCTGGTAGGACAGCAGGGCGTAAATATTATTACGCTACCTGGAACCCAGGAGTGAAAGAGCCTCCATTAGCCACCTATCAATGGGGGCAGGAGATCCCATTGATTGAGAGTCTGGTATTCGCACACCGTCGGCTGTGGCTTTGCTTTTTCGTCGTACTGACGATTGCGTTGAGTTGGCAGGCATCAAAGCTGGCACCCGATGCCAGCTTTGAAAAGATGATTCCACAACAACACCGTTATATTAAGGCAATGATGCATCACATTGCAGATCTAGGTGCCGCTGGAACAACCATCCAAATAGTAGTTCAAGCCAGAGAGGGTGACATTTTTGATCCAGTATATATGGAGACCGTGCGCCTTATTACTGACGAGCTTTTTTATCTGCCCGGAGTTGATCGAAACAGAATGCGCTCCTTGTGGACTCCAAACGTAAGATGGACCGAAGTCACCGAGGAAGGTTTCGAGGGCGACAAACTCATAGATGCAAACTACGATGGCAGCGTCAAGGCGATGGAGAGTTTGCGCGCAAATATATTGCGCTCAGGAGAGCTAGGTCGGTTGGTTGGCGACGATTTTCGTTCCTCGATTGTCGAAGCCCCACTGTTTGATTTCAATCCACGCACAGGCGAAGTGCTCGATTACTGGTCATTTTCCAGACAATTGGAAAAGGATATCCGCAGTAAATATCAGAGCGACCAGATCACGATCCGTATAGTAGGTTTTGCCAAAATGGTCGGTGATCTTCTGGATGGTATTCGGGCGATCTTATTGTTTGCAGTTATCACGCTGCTAATCACAGCTATTTTGTTGTACCTGTATTCCCGTAGTGCACGAGCAACAGTGATCGCGGCATGCTGTTCACTCATCGCCGTGATCTGGCAATTGGGTTTGTTACATCTGCTTGGTTTTGGTCTGAATGCGTATTCGGTATTGATTCCCTTCCTCGTATTCGCTATTGGCATCAGTCATGGTGTACAGGTGGTTAACGCGATTGCCTTGAAAAGTCTACCGGGAGTTACGCCACTGCAGGCAACGCGTATGGCTTTCCGTAGTTTATACATACCTGGTATAACCGCTCTGGTATCAGATGCGGCAGGGTTCATCACTATGTGGTTAATCCCTATTCAAGTGATCCGCGATCTGGGAGTGGCAGCCAGTGTGGGCGTGGCGATTATCATTCTCACTAATCTGGTGTTATTACCCATCGTCATGTCCTATTTGATATTGCCGGAACATAGCGTTGCCCGAATGCGTGCCGGTCCGCAACAACGGCAAAAGTACTGGGAGGTACTGGCTAGAACAGCGACGAGTTCAGGAGCACCAAAAATGCTTGCTGTCGCTTTAGTCCTGGCTGTCGGTGGCCTTTATTACGGGCAAGATATCCAGATTGGAGATCTGGATGCGGGTGCGCCTGAGCTTCACCCCGATTCACGCTACAATCGCGATAGCGCCTACATCAATCAACAGTATGCAACCAGTTCTGATGTGCTGGTGATTATGGTCGAAACTGCAGTGGAAGCGTGCGTTGAATATGCCAACGTGGCGTTGATCGATGACTTTATTTGGCAATTGGAGAATCAGCCTGGTGTGGAATCAGCCATGGCCTCGAGCAGCGTTTCAAAACTGGTGCTCAGCGGCTATAACGAAGGTAGCCTGAAATGGTCCACCATCACCCGCAATCAGCTGGCTCTGAATTCCACATTCAATCAAATGCCGGAGCAGTTAATTAATGCTGACTGCAGCCTGTCGCCCGTTGTAGCTTTTCTGTCTGATCATAGAGCAGACACTCTGAAATCGGTTTTATCGATGGTCGAAGATTTTGCGGAGGATCATAATAGCGAAGCGATTCGCTTTGTCCCCGCTGCAGGTAGTGCTGGCATTGAGGCCGCTATTAACCAGGAAATTGAGAACTCCAGGCTGAAAATGTTGTACCTCGTCTATGGTGTAGTAGCACTATTGGTATTTATCAGCTTTGGATCACTACGAGCTGTGTTTTGCATACTGCTTCCTCTCGCGCTTACCTCTATTCTGTGTCAGGCGCTAATGACCTATCTTGATATCGGTGTAAAAGTTGCAACATTGCCGGTAATAGCGCTGGGAGTGGGCGTCGGTGTTGACTATGGTATTTACATGTACTCCCGGATGAACGCGTTTCTAAATGATGATTTTTCATTGAGTGAGGCCTTTCGTCGCACACTGTACTCCACCGGAAAACCCGTCGCGTTTACTGGTATAACCCTGGCCATTGGCGTTGCGACCTGGATTTTTTCACCCATCAAATTCCAGGCGGATATGGGAAAACTACTGACCTTCATGTTCGTGTTGAACATGGTTGGTGCTCTCACTCTGTTGCCAGCCCTATCCTATTACCTGCTTCCACGTGAGGTTGCCAGATGATGCGACAATACTTTTGGATACTGCTTTTTTTGCAGCCGATTCACAGTCAGGCTTTGGACTATAACTTTGACAAAGGCATCACAGTCGCTGTTGATTCCACGATTACCTGGGGTGCCCAGTGGCGGATGGAGGATCGCGATCCCTCTATTTCCGGCAGGGGCTTTGTCCAGGCCTTGCAGCTTGAACCCTTTCTTCCCCTCACAGATGCGACCTACAGTGAGGCGCAGACAGTCATTATTAACGGTAATGATGGGAATAACAGTTTTGATACTGGATTGGTTTCCCATCGGCTGACCTTTTTATTCGATGTGGACGCGAACTGGAAAAACTACGGTATTTTTCTACGGGGCAAAGCTTTTTACGACCAGATTTACCAGGAAAAAAACAACGATCTAAATACAAAAGATTTGCCTACATACAACAGTGGAACACTTTATGGCGGCGAAACGCGACTTGGTCAATACCCTGGCCGAGCCAGAGATGCGCAGGGTTCCAGGTTGGAAATACTTGATGCTTTCGTCTATACAACTTGGGAATTGCCGGGAGAGCGCCTGCTAGATTTACGTATTGGGCGGCAGGTCATCAACTGGGGCGAATCAACTTTTTACCAAGGTATAAACAGTATCCAGAACCGCGTTGACGCCGCAGTAGCCAATATACCGGGGGTTGAGATCAAAGAGATCATGTTGCCCACCGGTGCCATTTTCGCACAAGGGGATTTGACTTCAAACCTCACCATGGAAACCTATTATCAATACGAATGGATAGGTCATGATCTCAACGGTGTGGGTAGCTATTTTGCGACCGAGGACCAGGTTGGTCCTGGTGCCAATGCCTTTATCATTCCCACGCCTAATAGCTCTTTAGTACCGGAGAACATACGCGGCAATGAATACCACCTTCGGGGCATTCCCAGAACATCCGACGATGATGCCAAAGACAGCGGTCAGTGGGGAGTGGGACTTCACTTTCTGACCGCAGGGAATTGGGATCTGGGCTTTTTTCATGTTCAAAGCCATGACAAAAAGCCATCTTTTGTGCTGGATTACATTACTGTTCCAGGCTCACCACAACCTGTGCCGACAAGTTACAAGCTACGATACTATGAAAATATTAAGGCAACAGCCGCCAGTTTCACGACAGTTATCGGCGAGACGAATGTGCAGGGTGAACTTTCATTCCTTGACGGCACACCCATGGTCAATGCGACAGGAGATCCGCAACGTGAAAGTCTGTTGAAGTTTCAAATAGGCGGTTCGCACGTTTTTGGACCAACTTTTCTTGCTGACGATACCAACCTTATTTTTGAAGGTTTCTACGCTCAAGTTACCAGTGAAAAAGCCAGCGCGTTGCGAGCCGATAACAGCGCCTGGGGCTATTCTCTGCTAAGCGAATTCAACTATTACAATGCCCTCCAGGGTTGGGACGTAAAGATACCTGTGTACATCAAACATGACGTCGCGGGCACAGTGCGCGAGCTGCAGGTCTACCAGGGATCAAAGGTAGTAAGCCTGGGTATCACTGGTACCTATCTGAATAATTTCAGTGCGAACTTGGCCTACTCTCTCTATTTCGGTGGTGGCGACGCCAATCTTCTGCAAGATCGCGACCATCTGGCACTAACCATTAAATATAGTTTCTGAACGAGGTATCTGTTATGTGGAGACACACGCTTCTCAGTTTGTTACTTGTTCTGACAGCAGTGTCGACCAGTCCATTGTCGGCCAAGGTCGATGAATCCGAAGCACTAGAACTTGGTAGAAGTCTGACTGCCATAGGAGCAGACCCGTCCGCTAATTCCGATGGATCAATCCCTGGTTACGGGGGAAAGATGTATGGACTACCCGCGGGTCTTGCTTACCAGGGCCCTGGCAGCCCATATCCCGATCCATACTCCGGGGATCCGATTGTTCATACTATTGATTCCAGCAATCTTGATCAGTACCGGGACCAACTCAGCCCGGGGCAACAGGCTATGTTTAGCACATATCCGGATAGTTTTCAGATGCATATCTATCCAACTCACCGGGAAGGTCAATACTCTGAGGTCTTTTACCAGAAACTACGCTATAACGCGTTAAACGCCGAGTTGTATAACGGTGAAGATGGTATTCGTGGCTTCACCGGATCAGTTGCTTTTCCTATTCCAAAATCAGGTGCGGAGGTGATCTGGAATTCCAGGACCAGTGGTCCTAACTACACCTTGGCTGGCACTTACTCCGATATTGCTGTGTTCAGCAATGGATCTCGTTCGGTTAGAAGTTCCACCATCATGTCTGAATACCCCTACGCCAACCCAAATAACAGCATCGGTATGGAAGAAGATCAATTGGGCATTTGGGCCGCACATGTGCTGACTACCGTACACGCACCGGTCAGAGACAAAGGCACAATAACCTCTATTTTCGAACCCTATGACTACGTAACCAACGCGCGCGAGGCTTGGCGCTACCTACCTGGTTCCCGGCGTGTGCGGAGAGCACCCACAGTAGGCTACGACACTCCGGATGGCCCCGGGGGATTTATAACAGTGGACGACACACTGGGCTTTAACGGCGCGATGGACCGATTTAACTGGACCCTGCTCGGTAAGCAGGAACTTTATGTACCTTTTCACAATTACCAGTTTGACAAACCCGGGCTCAACTATGATGAATTACTGACGCCTTATCACGCCAATCCGGACTACTTGCGTTACGAAAAGCGGCGGGTGTGGGTGGTAGAGGCCAATCTCCGCGAGGGTAGTCGTCATATTTACGGTAAACGACGCTTCTATATTGAAGAGGACAGCTGGAATATAGTGATGACTGAGAACTATGATGGCCGCGGAGAACTATGGAAGTTCGTGTTGATCAATTCAATATATGAATTCAACGTAAAAGGCTACGTTAATCGGGCCATGATGTTTCACGAGCTTAGGGCGGGTGGCTACATCACTATACGATTAGTTAATGACGGCGATCCGCTGGATTACATGGTTCCCGCCAAGGGACCTGCCTATTACACACCAACCAACGTGCGCAAGCTAGGACGTAGATAGACGGAAAGGGAAGTGCCAAGATAATCGGACTCAAAAAGATAGAACTGGGCGAGGTATATAAGCGCTACATCTCTTTCCAGACGCCATCTCCAGAGGGTGTCGCATACGTTGGCTGCAAAGCAGCTAGGGCATACCTGTCCAAAATAATGTCAATATTGACCTCCAGGCACTTGGTCTCCTCAAGATTGGTAAGCGACCAGGTTGACTAAGTGCGCATTCTTTTCGGGTCGGCTTCCATCACCCAGAGATCCGCCTCTACATCGGGATCCAGGACGATCTTTTTAATGATTAGAAGATCATATCTCGTGATGCCAGAGCCTCCATTGCGAGAAATTTATTCACCTCCGGTAATATCGATCATCTACATCGGCAGGTCGGCCAGCTGTGAGCTAAATGTATAGGGGGTGGATTTTGCGTGTCAGTACCTCTGAGTGTTATGCCTGCTTGCAGAGCGAATGATTTACGATCATATTGCTACACATGACTAACGATCAAATTTACCTGTTTAGCTTGTTCGGTTTCGTATTCGCTCTGTTGATATGGGGCAAAATACGGTATGACCTGGTTGCTTTTGGCGCTCTTGTGATTGCCGTGATCGGTGGCTTTGTCAGCCCAGATGAAGCCTTTTCTGGCTTTGGCCATCCGGCGGTGGTAATTATTGCTCTGGTCCTGATCGTTTCTCGTGGTCTCTTGAATGCCGGGGCGGTTGAAATGATCTCGGGGATTGTGCTTTCTGTTAATCGTCCTCTACCCCTCCATATTGGCATTATGTCTGTCATTGGTGCAGCGCTCTCGGCGGTAATCAACAATGTAGCTGCTCTCGCGCTACTTATGTCGTTAGACATCGAAGCCGCTGACAAGGCCAAACGAGCAGCGACTCTGAGCCTCATGCCTCTTTCATTCGCGACCATCCTCGGGGGTATGATTACCCTGATAGGGACACCCCCTAATATCGTTATTGCGCAGTATCGCGAGCGGGCCCTGGGTGAGAGTTTTGGTATCTTCGACTTCGCGCCCGTGGGTCTATGTGTGGCAGTTATCGGGATTCTATTTGTGGCTACTATCGGCTGGCGTTTAATTCCTAACCGCGAGCGACCAGGCAACATACATGGAGATGACGATACAGGTCTATATGTTGCGGAGGCTGAGGTGTCTGAGGAGTCTACTTCAAGTGGGTTAAAAGTTAAGGAACTGCAACCGCTTGCCGAGCAACACGATATTTCGGTACTGGGTCTTATTCGTCGAGGCAAACGCTTGCCAGGATTTGCACGCAGCGAAGAAATTCGCACGGGGGACCATATAGTCCTTGAAGGCGATCCCAAGTCGATCGAGGCATTTCTTGGTGCAGCCCAGCTTGATTTTATCGGAAAGGATAAGCACGAAAGCGGCTTAAGTAGTGGATCACTAAAATTGTCCGAGGCAATTGTGCCAGATGGCGCGAGGGTGGCAGGTCGAACCAGCGATGGGCTGCGCCTCCTTACGCGTCATGGCATTACTTTGCTGGGAGTATCTAGGCAGGGCAAACGGTTTCGTGATCGTGTTCGGAGATTAACTATTCAGCCAGGTGATGTCCTGTTACTTCTTGGGCCCAAAGAACGGTTGAGCGAGGTGAGCAGTTGGCTCGGTGTTTTACCCCTGGCGGGCGGTGATCATGTTGTTATTCAACGGAATAAAGCCGTGTTGGCGATAGGACTGTTTATCGGCGCGATTGCGCTCTCGGTAGCGGGCTTGGTGTATTTGCCTATAGCACTTGCGGGCTGCGTGATTGCATTTGCCGCATTAAACATAGTCTCCGGCAGGGAGGTTTATGAAAGCGTCGAGTGGAAAATAATCGTTCTACTGGCATCATTGATACCGCTAGGAATCGCACTGGAAAACTCAGGCGGTACCCGTCTGATTGCAGAGCTAATTGTCTCTCAGACCCAAGGCTGGCCGCCCTGGGCAATTCTTATGGTGTTGATTATGGTCACGATGACGTTATCAGATTTTCTAAATAATGTCGCTACTGCACTGATCGCCGCACCCATTGGTCTCGATGTTGCTGCTGCGATAGGCGTGGATCCAGACCCCTTTCTAATGGGTGTGGCTGTGGCAGCTTCTTGCGCCTTCTTGACGCCGATCGGACACAAAAATAATACGATCATAATGGGGCCGGGCGGCTATCGCTTTAGCGACTATTGGCGTATGGGATTACCATTGGAAATATTGGTGGTCCTGATTTCGGTGCCGGCAATTTTATTCTTCTGGCCACTCTAAAGTTATGGGTCGAATGGGTATAGGTAGTGCCAGAAATGATAGAGACATAGCACATGCCATTAGATAGATTTGATGTAGCAAATTGTGAACAGACTATGTGGGCGGTTGTAACCACCGGAAACGGCGGCTATGAGAGGTTGGAGTACCGGCAGGTTCCGGTTCCCAGACCTGGTCCCGACGAGGTACTGCTTAGGGTGCTCGCCGCAGGCATAAACAATACTGAGATTAATACCCGTATTGGTTGGTACTCATCCAACGTTACAACCGGTACCGAGGCAGATGTTGCAGCTCAACAAAGCCAATCCCGTGACACCCCCGATGGTGGTTGGAATGAGGCTACCCCATTTCCCTTTATTCAGGGAACTGACTGTTGTGGCCGGATTGTCGAAATTGGCGCCGGTGGGGACGCAGCCTCTCTTGGAAAACGGGTTCTGGTGCGCGCTTGTATGCGTCTAAATGGCTTTGAATCATTTGATAATGTCTGGATGGCATCGGACTTTGACGGGGCATTTGCGCAATTCGTTAAAGTCCCGGCCGATGAAGTGTTCCCGATAGATAGTGACTGGAGCGATGTTGAACTGGCAACGCTTCCCTGTGCCTATGGTACGGCCGAAAACATGGTGCATCGTGCGGGTATTCAGGCAGGGGACCGAGTGCTGGTAACCGGTGCCTCGGGAGGTGTCGGATCCGCTGTCCTTCAATTATGCAAGCGACGCGGCGCTCATATCACGGCTGTGACAGCCTCGGCAAAACTGTCACAGGTATATGAACTGGGTGCGGGTAGAGTGGTGGGCAGACACGAAAGTGTTGCCAAAAAGCTTGGTGATAACTCTATAGACGTGGTCTTCGACAATGTGGCAGGGGATAGTTTTGGGGAGTTACTGGATGTACTAACACGCGGTGGCAGGTATGTCTCCTCGGGCGCGATTGGTGGGCCTTTGGTTACGCTGGATATGCGTAAATTTTATCTCAAAGACCTCAGTTTGATTGGTTGCACCGCTTGGGACAAACCCGTTTTTCCCAATCTGATTGCGTATGTTGAGCGCAATGAGGTTCGCCCTTTGGTCGCCAAAACCTTTCCACTTGAGGATATCTCAATAGCTCAGCGCGAATTTCTAGAGAAAAAACACGTGGGAAATTTTGTGTTAATCCCACCAGAGGTATTGCCAACTTAACTCACCGACACCGCAAGGTGCTTCATGGCATGGTGGAGCTCGTGGTTGACGTTGAGCAGTGTGGAAATCTCACCGCCTTCTGGACCCTCATTAGATACCAGCTGGTGCACAGTTGCGTTAGCCTCCTCATAGTGCTGTTGGTTGAGGCGATTAAGCTCGGCCACTTTCTCTTCCAGTGCCTGGCTGCGCCCGGCGGCCAACTTCAGGCGCAGACAGCGGCTGATGTATTTCCGTAGAAATTTCTGGTGACTCTTGAACAGTGCGGTGATCTCGGTTTGCTGGTGGTGGCGCAGGCTCACCAGGTTCTCACGGATATCCTTGAGCGTCTTGGCTGAGTAGACCAGGGAGCGAGTGGCATCAAGCCTTCGCAATAACATATCGGCCTGTTCCGACTCGAGGGGTTCAGCCTGCAATGCGATGCCCAGCTCGAGAATATCGGATTCCTGCTGCTTGATATCTTCGTAACGGTCCTCAAACTCCATTCGCTGCTCAAAGTGTTCTTCTACTGCCCCAGTCACATCTCCATTAACATGCAGATCTTCGGGTGTCAGTCGGAAATTGTGCAGATCCAGAGCTATAACGGCATACAGCAATCGCTCCAGCGCGTTGTCAATTGCGGGTAGCGCGGCTTCCGGAACTTTGCCCGACACACCTTCCAGCGGTCGCTCATGTGCGGCCTGCTCGAGGAAACATGATGCAATCCAGTCTGAATACTTTTTCAGCATGGGCAGAAAGACCAGCAGGCCCAGGAAGTTAAAACTGGAGTGAAACAGTACCAGGCTGAACAGCGGATCGTACACTGAAAACCACTGTTGGAGCTGACCCAACAGTGGTAACAGGAAGAACAGCGCGCAAAAATCGACAACGGCATTGAAAATGCAGTGTGCCAAAGCCAATTGCCGCTTGACCACGCTGCCACCAATACTACCGAGAACCGTAGTGCTCGTGGTACCGAGGTCTGCACCGATAACCAGAGCAGCCGCCGCTGGTAGATCAAGAATGCCACCGTGCAGGGCACTCAGGCTAATCATCATCACCGCGGAGCTGGACTGGATTAATGACGCCATCACGGCACCAAAAAGAAAGTAGACCAGCGGCCCATAGCCCTGGATCAGTGACACATCCCACTGCTGTGGCAGCTCCTCGACCGCACCCTTCATGATATCAAGGCCAAAAATAATCAGCCCCAGGCCAAAGGCTGCAAGGCCCACCGACTTTATCCGGTTCTGCCGCGACCATATCAACTGCGAGATAGCGCCCAGACCCATCAGCGGTACCGCGAAAGCTTGAAGCGATAACTTGAAACCCAGCGCGGTGACAATCCAACCCGTCATAGTGGTGCCAAGATTAGCTCCAAGGACGATGCCGATGGCGTTGTAGAGGGGCAATACACCCGCACTTGCAAAGGCTAGAACCAGCAGGCTTACCAGACTGCTGCTTTGAAGAATTGCCGTCACGCCGATACCCGCCGCGGCACTGGTCAATGGTGAGTCGGTGGAACGGGAAAGGATGCGCTTAAAGGTGTGGTGGCCGAGGCCACGGATACCGGTTTCGAGTTGTGCCATCCCGTACAGGAACAACCCGAGGCCTATAAGCATCATCCATAGAGTGTGAATCATCGATTAACTCGGCCACGGAACCCGGAGTCTGATCTTAAGGGGCAAAGCCCTCAAGATTTATTTCGATTCATGGATAGTAAACCCGGTAGGCGGTTCGAACATGGGGTTCAAGTACGTAGTTTGACTGCAAAAAGGCCACCACATCTACAAGCTGCTGCACCGTCATCACGTCATTGTAGTTACGCATCAGCGACTGGCCGGTCTGGTCTGTCATGTCAGCTTCGGGATAGCGCCGAATCAGACGGTGAGATGGGTTGATTACCGATGTCACCAATTGGCCATAGGTTCTCACGGTACCCACCCTGCCGCCCAGCATTACCGATATACGATCCTCGTCTTCGGCGTCATTCGCCGCGAGCTGCTCCACACCACCTACGTAGTGGCAGGCATTGCACTGAAGATCCACAAAAACCGTGCGCCCGCTGTCAACATCACCATCTGGCAGTGAGAACCCGCGTCCGGATTTCGGGCCAGCATCACAACCAGCCAAAAGGACAAATACAGCGATGGCAACAGGCAGTATTTTCATGGTGTCTACTCCTCTCTTTAATTTCCTGATATCAGTCCAGGGCCGAATTTTCAGCATCAATGGTCTGCCGCACTCTTGCCGCAAGTACATCGCAGCCTGCATGATACATCACCCCTGTGGCAGTATAGCCAAGTAGCAGGCGCACTCAACCTCTATGTAGTGATGTCTCCGGATGTGAGTTTCAGAAACTGACAACCCAGCCTTTTCTATATATCTACGACACCGTTGACGTTCAGGCCTATGTTAAGCGCCAAGTGCAGGCTAAATTGCCATTTTTAGTAACCAGGCAGTTTGAAAACTGGCCGCTGGATAACGGGAATTATCTGATTAAGCAAAAACAGGCGATTGTTGTCTACCGTTTAATTGAGCATCTCAATCAGCATGGATTCCAGTGGCTCAACTTAGTCTCAAGCTTAGGAAGCCCTTGCCAGATAAACCGTCGACATCCAAAACAGTGCAGCACTGTGTTGAGCGTGTGAACAGTCCGCTTCATCGCGAGCGTCTTGTATTTGGTATTGCGGGCGCTTACAACTTAATATTGTATCTCCGAATGTAGGATACCTCCGTCGTGAAATTCGCAGTCTCCTTGTTACTGCCACTATTGATTATTGCCTGTAGACATCCACTCGCCATAGTAGGGGAGGGTGATATCGTCGATCTCAATGGTGGTAGTTTCGGTTGCACCTTGGAGGAATTTAGCGCTGGTGCCATGAATTGTATCGATAACGATGTCAGTGGCGACTATTACGTGAATTACGCAGGGGTGCCCCGGGAGGGCTGGGAGTTTTCGCACTGGGATGGCTCCTGCGGGCACTTGAGTGAGGCGCTCAATTGCCGTTTTGATGTCACAGAACTTTTCGTCGATTACTGGGATGAGAATTTTTCAGAGGTTGTAGCGCCAACGCTTACCGCCGTGTTTGTGCAGGCTGAACCGGGAGCTCTCGTGGTGCTTGATGATGGCGTGATCAACGCAATCTGGGATCGCGGCATCAATGCGTTTGACGCGGCAATCGGTTTTGGCGAGTGCGGCAACGATGGTGGCGCAGGCTGTCCCAGCATCGGCTGGGAGTTTGTCGATGATCAGGAGCGCGGGGACGTGCTCGAGGTTTCCCACAGTGCCAGCGGCGACTTTGCTGGCCTGTTCATTAGTCTAAATGGCGTGCTCAATCTCAGTGCTTATTCCGATGGGGACCTTGAGTTTGACATCAAGGTAATGACTGGCGACAGCCACATCACGATGAAGCTGGATTGTAACTACCCGTGTACGTCGGGTGATCAAGCACTCGGTAGTCGGGGCAGTTCTGGTTGGGAGTCGGTCAAGGTGAACATGGCAACCCTGGCGGGTGGGGGGTTGGACCTGGCCAATGTCAGCACCGGGCTGGTTATATGGGCAAGCAATGCCACCAGCACAGTGTTTCGCCTCGACAATGTACGCTTTACCGGCATTGCCGATGGCGAATCACCGCCCACCAGAACGGGCTCTACTGGCAATGCGGAAATCACAGCCTACGGTGCCGGCAGCATCTCTGATCTGATCAATCCCGACAGCTACCGTTGTGTATTCGACTTCGGTAACTGGATTTACAATGCTGGTGTCGTAGAGCCCGGTATTGCAGGCTGCAACACCGCTACGGGAATTCCCGTGGGTAATCCCACCCCCTTGTATCCGCAGTTAACTGGCCCTGCTGAGCGGGAGCCCACGGCGACCCACAAATGGTGGGGATCACTCTCGTTCCTGGGAGAGATGACCATCGGTGATTCTAACGACGCAGCCTATATCACGCCTGATCCCATAACTGCGCGGATCAGTGAGCGTGGCGTGCGAGTGCTGGGCATTCCGGCTGGGTTGATAAGCGCCAGTGAAAACTTCTTCTATCCGATTCCCGACCCATTCGCAGAGGTCTTCGACGGCATAGCAGTTGGCAACAGCCTGCATCATGCGATGGAAGGATACATGTACGATCACAGCGACGGCTCGGTAACCGTCGAATGGCAAAGTGGCGGCAATCCTGTGATGCAGGCCACGTTTATTCATGGTTCGGTTTATGTCTATTTCAAGGTGTTTGATGGCGACCTTGAAATTCGTACGCTGCGGGCTGATGGTGGCGAGAAAGGTACCTTTTACAGCGAGGACAATAGCCTGGGTATCTGGACCAGCGTTGCGGGTAATCACAATAACTTCCTTATAACCGGTGAAGGGGCTACGACATTCAGCAACGTTTCAAGTGAGGTGATCACGGTTAGCAACAGCGCTGGTGAGTACACCCTGGCGCTGTTACCCCACTACGGTGGTCATCCTCCCAATGCGATGTCTACCTTTTTTGCAGCCAAGTCCCGCAACGTGGTGGCCTCCGTCGACATTGATTATTCGGTAGATCGCAGTACCAGTGAGATAACGGTCAGCCATCGCTATCTCGACGACGAAGGTGAACTGGTGACGACTATTGCGGGGCTGCAGCCGTTGCACTGGAAGCGATCTTCGCAGGCTGTCAGTGCCTATCAGGTACGTAGTGCACGGGGCATGATCAAATTCGCTCAAACGTCAAACTTTAGCTACACCATGCCATCGGTGGGGGTACTGCCTTCACTGCCGACGATTGCAGGTACTTTTGACCAGGCCGTGCTGGAAGGACTTGTCAACGAGTTCATGAATCTCGGTGAGGCCGGGTGGAATGATCGTATTGATGCATATTGGGCGGGCAAGAACTACGGCAAGGTGGCTGAACTTATTGCGATCGCTGAAGCGATAGGAATGACGGCGGAAGCCACAACCCTGCGTGACTGGCTGAAGTCCGAACTTGCAGACTGGTTTACCGCAACCACCGGCGGTGACCTGGATATCAACAAGTACTTTGTTTATGACGAGGACTGGAACACCCTTCTGGCAATGGAGGAATCCTTCTCGTCCCACCAGCAACTCAACGATCACCATTTCCACTATGGCTATCTGGTGCGGGCCGCCGCTGAGATTTGCCGCGCAGAGCCAGCCTGGTGTGGAGATACCCAGTACGGGCCGGTGATTGAGCTCCTGATCCGTGATTATGCGGCGGGGCGGGATGACCCCATGTTCCCCTATCTGCGGCACTTCGATCCGGCAAACGGGTTCTCCTGGGCCTCCGGGCGAGTTAACTTCGCGCGCGGGAATAACAATGAGTCAACCTCTGAAGCGGCCACGGCTTACGGAGCGATAATTCTTTACGGCCTGGTCATGGAGGACGAGGCACTGGTGGAGCGTGGCATGTATCTGCATGCCTCTACCAGCGCTGCCTACTGGGAGTATTGGAACAATATTGACGGCTACAACAATCGCGGTGGTGACGCTGACAATTTCCCACCCGACTACAACTTTATTACCACCTCGATCGTGTGGGGGGACGGGGCCGTATTCTCGACATGGTTCAGCGCGGCCTACGCCCACATTCTGGGTATCCAGGGGCTGCCCAGTAATCCGCTGATTCTCCATGTTGGATTATATGAAGACTACCTGGCCGACTACATCGCGCTTGGTCTGAGCGAATCCAGCAATGGCATGCCGTCGGGTCTCTCACCCGACCAATGGACCGACTTGTGGTGGAATCTGCTGGCACTGTCTGATGCTGATGTAGCAATTGCGGATTACCTGGCCACACCCGGCTATGATCCTGAAGCCGGTGAAACGCGCGCCCACACCTATCATTGGTTGTATACCTTTGCCCGGCTTGGTCAGCTGAAAACTGGCACTGGTGCATTGACGGCCAATTATCCGGCCGCCATGGCCTTTGATAACAATGGGGTGATGACCTACGTAGTTTACAACTTCGCCGATACAGAGATCGATGTGATCTTCAGTGACGGTGAAGTGGTTAAGGCAACACCCGGCACGTTTACGCTGGTCACCCGCTAGGGCTCAGTCACCCCGTTAAAGCCGCAATGTCTCCAACTCATCCCAGTCTGTGGCGGGCACCACTGCCGCCGGTTTGTCATTATCAGAGGTCCAGCAATACAGGCTCAGAAATGGCTCAGGCCCTACCTTGGTCAAATGCGACTGACCAGGCTCGTTCCAGATCGCTTCGTGTGCCGGTTTAATGGACAGCGGTGCATTCGGTTCGAAGCGCCAACCGTGTGGCCCCGTCAGAGGCACATACAACTCAGGCGCTGCGTGACAATGGTCCCGGTAAAGCACCTGGGGTGCTATCAGGAATAATCCAAAATCAAAATCCTGCGCGTACAGTGGTGAGGTATCGCCGATAATGGATGCATAGGCATGGTTCCGTGCAAAGTCGGCCCCAATCTCACTTTCATCGTAGCCATCATATGTGATCCAGGCCAGCTCGGGCAGCACCCGTGCCAGACTGGTTGCAAGTAATGGGGCACTCGGAGCAATAACGTCCAGTGCCCGTTGAAACCAGGCGCTGACGACAGCATTATCTTCCCCGGCTACAGCGTGCAGGTCGCCGTGTAGATATTTCTCGATACCAGCCTGAACCAAGGCAACACCGGGTTCTGGAAATCCAGCGAGATAGTTGTCTATCTCATCAAGAAATGCGGGGATAGCCGTGTCTCTGCCCATAACTATTACCCAAATCTTTCAACGTCCACCAGAGCTCAGTCTATCTCGAAACTAAGCGGTGGATAAACCGGGTGTTGTGAGTAGGTTTATCGGTGCTGACTAGTAAGTTCATTTTTTGATCAAGCTGGGCAAATACTGAGTACCTGCTGCGCGAAGCTGTTGTCTTGGAATTTGTGCCTTTTCAGGTTGGTAAAGGGCTGTTGCTTGATCATAGATGCCGGGGTACACAAGCAGATGAAAGAATTTTTCCATTAGTCTATTTCACATTTCTACAGGATATACTCCCTGAACAGGGCTGCGGCATTTGGTACGCAGAGTTGAATGAAAAGCAACCATTCATGGCGGTTCACAGATACGTGTTCCAAGGATTGGGCGCTACTGCTCGCGTCGTCATTTGTATTGACGGTGATGTCCACCTGGAGCGACGTCCAGATGCTCTCAGCCGAGTATGTGGGTGCAGGGCCGCAGCTTCAACGCCACATAGAAATCATGCAGGGTGAGGCGGGTAGCCCCTGGCAGTACCGCATCATGTCGGTCTGGTTGTCGGAGTGGTCATTTTCTATCGCGAGTGCGCTGGGAGCCAACTACCACGTCTTCTGGGGCTTTGTCGGTCTGCGGGTTTTGCAGCTTTGTGCTGTATTTATCGCATTCTATGCGTATCTTCAAGCTTGTCGACTCGGCGCAGTCAGCGCTTATCTGGGTCTTATGGTGCTGGCTTGGTCCATTTCACACTCAGTATTTGACAGCGATCTTGCCTTTCACTCCTTCTTTGATTTGCTGTTCTACCTGGTGGCCATGTTGCTTTTGATATCCGGTCGAGCCTGGTGGCTGCCAGCCGTGATGCTGGTAGCAACACTCAATCATGAAACATCCGGCATGATCGCTTTTTTGCCATTAGCGTATCTGGCGCGTGATGCCGACAAGCAAACTATCACCACTACGGCGATGATTGCGGCCGCGAGCCTCATGGTTTACGCGATAGCGTTTTTCCGTCTGCGAGCATACTTTCCGCCGCAGGGCAGTGTACTCGCTTACGGTCATGAGCCTGGCCTGGCATTGATTCAGTACAACCTGGTCCGCTGGATGACCTGGGTCAGGTTTGTAGAGACGTTTAGCCTGGTGCCCGTGATTGCGCTCCTCGGCTATCGTGTTTGGCCCGATTTTCTCAAGCAGCTTTTCTGGCTCCTGGTACCAGTCTGGCTTGCCGTCCATCTCTGGGGCGGCGTGCTCATCGAAACCAGATTACTGCTGGTGCCATTCGCGCTGGTGACCACCCTCCGATGATTTACCTGCAATCTTTTATTCGTATCTCCATTTCAGTCAGTCTCATTCTCGTTGTCATCGGGATGCAAAAAGCGCTCTGGAGTATGTGGATCAGCATTTCCGCTCTGGTTATTACCCAGTATGTTGTTCATTACGGACCACAACCGCCGAAATTTACTCTGTTACGTTCGGGGTTTTCCTATCTCAGGGGGTTTATTTTTCCAACCATCATTACAGTTGTGTTTATCGGTCAGCCTAAGCCCGGATTACATGTGGCTCCATGACACCGTCATTTCAGTAGTGGGTAATTTTTTTCGAACCAGTAAATATATTGTCGAGCCAAGTAATGGGACCAGGGCGTAAAACCAAAATAGGGGATTAACAGCCATATTTCTTCGCCGCATATCATCCGAGAGAACGGCAGCAAAAGCGATACTGAACAGTAAGAAGTCTACTGTTATGGCTGTTGCATAAAAGCTCGTACTCCATATCGAATAGAATGCTTGGTAATCTGCATATTTGAAGCCGTAGTATAGTAAATAGAGAGTCACCGCGAGCAGTGACAGAGCCAGTATTTTCGATTCAGCGAACCGTACTAAATAGGTTTTTGGTGCAACAAACCCTTCTTGCTCTTTTCGACAGAACAAATAGATATATAACGCTGAATTTCCGAGTAGCAGGGCACTGAAAGCAAAGGGCCATGCCTTGATTTTTCCTTGCAAATCTTGAGCGAGCACCGCGATCATCACAAACGGCCAAATCCCCAGTAGATTAAAAAACATGTAGTTAAGTGCATCGATTCGATCGGTATGATTATTCATCGCCGCATTGGCATAGGTCATCACTGATCCCGACTGTTCCAATGGGGGGAAAAAAAAGAACACATCAATCCATCCCAGGGTCCAGATAACAGCCAACAATGTTTTTTTGTTCATCCTGCTGCCTTTTTGCCTTTTTGCCTTTTAGCCTGTTGTCAGATCGAGCGGGTGTTAGCTAACCTTAGAGGAACCAATAAGAGCGCTGCGACCACAAGTATGCCCGCAAATGTCTGCAGGAGACATGTATAACTGCCCGTTGCATCTACCACCCGGCCTACCACCGCAAAGCCTGGCATGACAGTGAGCGTGATGATCGGGGTCATCATACCCATTACCCGCCCAAAGTTGTTCACACCAAACACCTGCGCTAGCATCGCCGCCCACACCGGCAACATGCCACCCGCAGCCAACCCCATGGTGGCGCAGGCCACCAGCATGCCTCCGTAGCCAGGTTTGGCCGACATCAGCAGAAAACCTGTTGCCACCAATATTTGGGCAGCACCCAAGCCGAGCTTTAAGTTGAACTTAGCGGCCGCCAAACCAAACAGAAAACGACTCTCCATCCAAAGAACATAGTTATCCTTATTGGCGGGCTTGATTCCGGGACACCCATTGTAAGCTACATGAGTAGACGCAAGTAAGTTGGTGCTTGATGACTTAACCGATCTTATCTGATAGCCATTGCCAGCCAAATGTGTTGCAGCAACGGTTTTGCCGGTAGCCCGGGTGTAAGTTCCTATGCCGATATGTGCGCTAGCCTTCGCCCGCCAACAGCCAGCTTCGAGCCTTTTCGTCCGGCACAAGTTCAGCAAGGCGGTTATTGAACAGCGCGATATCGGCTTGCGAGAGTTGGCCTTCCCACTTGCCAGAACTGGCAGAATCGAAAAACCCGTCTTCGGATTTCCAGTAGCCGGTACCGCTCGCGGGGGCATAGTCGTCCGCTCTGGCCTTCATGGCCCCGAAAGCCGTGGCTGCTGCCACCTCATCAATAAGTGCCTCGTTGGCCTCAATGCCCGTTGCCCTGGCCAGGCGTTGAACGGTGCGATGACCGTCGCGCAACATGTCCGAATAGTGGAATACATCAAGATTCGGACAGCGTCCGGAAAGTGCCGTTTGAGAGTAGTGGAGAGCCAAGGACGCCAATGTGTCTCTATCAAAATCGTCGGGGTCCGCTCCTCCGTTGACAAATTGACGGAGAGAGTCCGGGACGGGTAAATTCATCGGATGATCCTGCGTGACCACTCTTTTGTTGGCCTCGTGTTTGCGAAGGGAAAAGAAGACGTCCAGGGGGTGTCGATAGACAGCAATTACTGTGACACCGTTCCAGATTGGAAACCCATCTGCGGGTGTATGGGTCTTCACCACTCGCCGTCCCTTTTGTTCAGCCAAATTCGCGGCAACTTCAGCGGCGGAAACACCAAGGTCAGCGTCAACCCAGGGGGATAGAACTGGCACCTTATCCGGCAAGTCCGAACTGCCATTGACTAGCATCGCCAGCATGGTCTGAGTCCAGGTTGTTCCACATTTGGGCGGCGTGCACACCAGGATGTCACCCTTTCGCGGAGTCCACGTCACCCAACGCAGCGGATCGGTGGTAGATCCGCTATAGGCCCGAACCTCGGGTACAAGAACTGGAGCAGGGACATCCATAGTCAAACCGTCTCGCTAAGTGGCGTTTCAGGATAGCATTTTGTGCGACCTTTTTTGAGGCGATTTGTTTGCGACGATGTGATGTTTCAGATGATCCAGGACAGTCTATCCTGAATAGTACGTCAAGAGGACACTACCCTGATGAACAAACAAGAACGGGAAATTTGTGTCCCGTCAGCCACGATGGTACCAAATGACCTGATTCACTAAGAGAGACTTCTGCTACTTTTAAACTGAAGTACAGGAGTATCATTATGAGCATGTCAAACACCGAAAAGACGGTCAAGGAAATCCGCCGTCATACCCGACGCAAGGTCTCTACTGAGGAGAAGATTCGTATAGTCCTGGATGGCCTCCGTGGCGAGAGTTTGATGGCAGAGCTATGTCGTCAGGAAGGCATCAATCCCAACTTGTATTACCGCTGGAGCAAGGACTTCCAGGAAGCGGGAAAGAAGCGCCTGACAGGCGATACGGCCCGGGAAGCCAATACCGATGAAGTCTGCCGCCTCAAGCGCGAGAATAGCGATCTGAAGCAGGCCGTGGCTGAGTTGTACCTGCGCAATGCCTGGCTCAAAAAAAGTCTGACTGGGCAGGGTGTGATATTGGACGACGACTGATGCGTACTGCGTCGGAGAAGTTGGCCATCATCCGCCGGGTGGAGGAGTCAGAGCTGTTGATACACCGGACTCTGAGCGAGATCAAGGTCAGCCGCAGCAGTTTCTATCGTTGGTATGCCGCCTACGAGCAGGACGGCATTGCCGGCCTTGAGAATCAGGGTAGTACATCCCGCCGTCACTGGAACCGGATACCGGGCTCGGTTCGAGCCGGGGTCGTTGCTATCGCACTGGAACGTCCGGACCTGACGCCCAGAGGGCTGGCTTATAGATCGAGATATGGAACACACTCGTGGTGCGCCATATCACCCGCAGACCCAGGGCAAGATAGAGAGGTATCACCGCTCGACGAAGAACGTCATCAAGCTGGAACATTTTTACTTCCAGATATCATTAGCTACTACGTCTGGCTCTACTACCAGTGCAATCTGGGTCCTCATCTAGTGCGCGGATCATTACGGGGGTCTCTGTGAGCGCGTTTGGTGAAGGGTAAAGTTAAAGGAGGTTGCCTGATTGCTATCGACAGGATAGCCTCGCCTCAAACACTTCACTTGCCAACACCGAGCAAAGCCATAATGTCCAGAGCAATGCTGTGCTGGCTTGATGACTTATCAGAACCAGCGTTCCGGATGTTCGTCAGTCTGAATAGATTGAGAAATTCTGATCTTCGGGTGGTACATAGCTATTTTGGTAATCCGAAATGCCAGTGAGCGCGTATACTAAGATGTAAGCTGTGGGAGGGCGCTGAAATCCCAAGAAAGTGCCGCTTGAGTAGCACTGTAAAAATAAACGACTGCCGGTTCAGCAGGCACCAGACAAAATTGGAGAAGATATTGTCCCAAATCAGCGGAAGTCGAGTGCCATATCAGCGCGTAGTAATACACTGCGGTTGGCTGTTTATCGGCGCGTCTATAATTACTACCGCAACAGTAGCTTTTGGATTAGTTGGTGTGGAGACATTTGCTTTCAAAGGAGCCTCTGGGATAAGAACGATAGCAGGGATGGCTGTTTTTGGCTGTTTGTTATCAGCACTAGGACACATGAATGAGGAGCAACAATTAAATGATTAGAAAATCAGATGTATTTATACTTTTAGCAGTAGCCATATCGTTTGCGGTGTCAGGGTACCTTTGGTTTTCAGGCCAACGGGACGAAGGGGTTTTCACAGCTTTATGGGTGCCCTCCATACTTTGCTTCGGAATCTATTTTAAACTCATGGGTATTATCGGGAGACTGAAATGAATTTTGACCCTCTGCTCCTGGTGGCAGCTATTGTATTCACGCTTATGGTGACAGGACTTTTTTACTCTATGTCCGAGTTCATCTTGGTTTCTGATGACCCTTCCGCGAAGAAGGATTCTGACGAGCAAGGCTAGAGATCGATGGAAGTGGTTTGTAAGCGGCTATACTGACAGGGCAGATGTCCTGAATCGCATAGCTCTAATAAGAGTGCCTACAACCGAGACAGGCTGTCCCCAGACATTGTCATGTACGCGGTCCCTCTGTACAGTGGCGGTGAAAGCGATTTCACTGAGATAGCGAAAATTTGCTCGCATAGAGGGATGATAGCCAGGCGACAGGCGACAGGCGACAGGCGAATAGCGCATGGGGCACCAAATTTGGAGCGCTATGTAGCCGGCAAAGGCTGCATGATACGAGGTGAATAAGGGAAGAGGGCGGCGGATGAGTGGCCCGGCGCGCTGACTGTTCAAGTTGGTGAGGCATGCACAGCGAGTATTGGGTCCACACCTGCTGCCAGGAAGCTGTTAAATTTTGGTAGGCAGATAGGTAGTGCGGACCACTAACAGATTATCATGAAAAACGCGTGTCGATAGTGAAATGGTCATTGCTTAAGAGGAGCAGACATAAGGCTGCTGCCCGGCTTAGTTAATTGTCCACTACCGGGTGGACCCGAATGGCTATCTCTGCAGCTTGTCAAGAATGTCCATGGGCAGGGGAAAGACGATCGTGGAACTCCGGTCACCGGCAATCTCAACCAGGGTTTGTAAATAACGCAATTGTATAGCTTGATCCTGGACCGACAGGACGCTGGCCGCCTCGGCCAGTTTCTCCGCAGCCTCCGCTTCACCTTGGGCGTGAATGACTTTGGCGCGACGCTCGCGTTCTGCTTCAGCTTGTTTGGCGATCGCGCGAATCATGGTTTCATTAAGATCCACGTGTTTGATCTCGACGTTTGCGACCTTGATGCCCCAGGCTGATGTCTGCTTGTCCAGGATAGTCTGAATGTCGTTGTTTAGGCTCTCGCGCTCTGCAAGCATATCATCCAACTCGTGCTGACCGAGGACCGAGCGTAAAGTGGTTTGCGACAACTGACTGGTTGCCTCAAGATAGTTCTCCACTTGGATAATGGCCTTCTCCGAATCAATCACTTTGAAATAGATGACAGCGTTAACCTGGACGGAAACATTGTCACGCGAAATCACGTCCTGCGTGGGCACATCCATCACTATGGTGCGAAGATCTACCCGTACCATCTGCTGCAAAATCGGGATAACGATGATCAGGCCGGGGCCCTTCACTTTGTAAAAACGGCCCAGCATGAAAATCACCCCACGTTCATACTCGCGGAGTACCCGAAACATGGATATCAGCAATGCGAGCGCGAGGAACAGGAACACCACGCCAAAATATTCAAGTTCAATCATGATCCCCTACCTCCGTTTTCCTTTGTTACATCAAGGGTAATGCCGTTGATGGCTGTGATAGTCACTGCATCATCCTCGTTCAGTGAGTCTTCACAATTAACCTGCCACAGTTCACCATCCAGGCGCACCCGGGCTGAACCAGCACGCACGGTTTCAACGACGGCCATCGCCCCCAGCAAGTGATCGAGACCACTGACAACCGCCTGCTTGCGCGCACGCACCACCATACCTATGGCGAAAATCAGGATTCCCGCACTGAAGGTGGCAAAGGCGAAGATCATCGGCAGGGCAATCTGGTAGCCGGGCAGTTCGGTGTCCATCAGAATGATGGAACCAATCACAAAGGAAACAATACCTCCCAGCCCCAGGATGCCAAAAGTGGGAGATAGCGCTTCGGCCGTCATCAGGCCGATTCCCAGTAGCATCAGCGCGAGGCCCGCATAGCTGATTGGTAGTACCTGAAAGGCGTACAAGGCAACTAGGAGACAGACTGCCCCAACGACGCCGGGCACGCCGACTCCGGGACTGTAAAATTCGAAAATCATGCCATAGATACCAATCAGCATCAGCATATAGGCCACGTTGGGGTCGGTGATAACGGAGAGAAATTCGCTGCGCCAGTCAATCTCGTGGATAAAAAGTGACTGCTCCTGTGTATCCAGAGTGTGCACTGCGCCATATATGGATACCTGTCGCCCGTGTAGTTGAGGCAACAGGTCTTCCACTGATTCCGCCATCAGGTCGATGACATTGTCCGCCAAAGCATCGGCTGCTGTCAGGCTGGCACCCTCACGCACGGCAAGTTCTGCCCAGTCACCGTTGCGTCCTCGCATCTGGGCCAGGCTTCGGATATAGGCCACGGCATCGTTGACAACCTTGCGCTCCATGGCTGTTACGGGTTTGTGGCCCGGGCTGCCCTCCCTATCGGGTGATCTACCAGGCAGTTCGGGCATGGATGGTGCCCCTATTTGAACCGGTGTAGCCGCACCAAGATTGGTTCCGGGCGCCATCGCAGCGATATGGGTTGTGTACAGGATGTATGTGCCAGCACTGGCTGCCCGCGCGCCGCTGGGCGATACAAAACCTATCACGGGGAAATTTGCCGCGAGGATAGCTTTGATCATGTCCCGCATCGACGTATCCAGTCCGCCAGGCGTATCGATACGCAAAATGACAAACGCGGCATTATTTTCATGAGCCTGCTCTAGGCCGCGTATCATATGGTCTGCCGTTGCCGGACCTATGCCACCCTCGATGTCAATTAAAAACGGCTGGCCGGCAACCTGAGCATAAACGGGCGCGACAGCCAGCAAGCTGAGAATTAAAAAAACATCGACCAATCGACGAGCAGCCATGTTCTTTCCCCCCGATTTTGTCATCCAATGATATTCTTATGTGCTCAGTTTTTCCATGTCACAAGTCAACTTCTAGCGTATAGCACTACAGGGTAAAGCCACGCTAAGCCGCCGATTTTATAGAATCGGTGGCCGAATATTTACAAGGGTTGAAGATTCCCACCGGACATCAAAGCATGATGGTCTTTTTTCAGATTCAATCTCAATCATCGCGATATCGAAGATCTGCGCGCATGAAGAAACATCACTGTGAGCTAAGAATCAATGCGCCTCCGGTGCATTAGGTTCGGTGCCATGTATACTCGTCACTTGATGCGAAAACACACAGGCTACCGCGATACCCTCGACATCGATGACGACCGCTTCAAAAAGAATGGCAAGCAGTACTATCGAAATCTCAGAGTAAGTGTGTTTGCAGATTGTAGTAGAGCGGTTGCCTGATTCTGAACGTGCATTTACGTGAGGTCAGACGCAATTAATTAGAAAAGACTACTCGGCGTATGTTCGGTACAGTAGGCAATTGTATTTTTACAAAAATTAACATAATTCATAAGATAAAAACCCACTGTTAGAACGATAATCGAGGATCTTATCTCCGCAAGAGAAAGACGGGTGAATTCGAGAACTGCCAATAAATTATATAACTGCCCCCATGGTTCAATCTCAACTGAATCCTATCTCAGAATTCTGAACCAATTTTCGCTATCTCTTATTGAAATTACCAATGTTGATGATTTGGTCTGGCATGTTGCCATGGAAGTCGTTGGAAAATTAGACTTTGTTGATTGCGTCATTTATTTGGCTGACCCTGAACAGGATATTCTGGTGCAATCGGCTGCTATTGGGGAGAAGAGTCCAGAGAAAAAAGTCATTCTCAATAAATTGGAAATACCAATTGGACAGGGTATTACTGGTACCGTAGCTAAAACATGTAAACCATTAATCATCGAAGATATCTCTGATGATGAGCGATACATTGAGGATTTAAGTGCATTCCGCTCTGAAATATGTGTGCCCATGGTGTACGAAGATCAGTTGATTGGTGTGATTGACAGTGAGCATCCTGAAATAGGCTACTTTAATCGGCAACATCTCGAAATTTTAAACACAATTGCCGCTTTTACATCTGTCAAGATCATACAATGTCGAAATCAAAAACAACTCAGAGCGCAGGCAAGTATTATCAATCAAGTATCGGAAGCGGTGCTTGTCATCCGTATCGATGGAACTATTGTTGATTGTAATCCAGCTTCTGAAGTTCTCTACGAACATGAAAGAACTCGGTTAATTGGTACGAGCGTTGCTGACTTATTCTCTAGAAAAGTGAACTTCGATTTGTTGATTAATGAAATTAATCATTCAGTAAATCAATGTGGTCTATGGAAAGGACGTTTAGCAATTAGCAATGTTGATGTTGATGTTAATGAGATAATGACGGAAGTTAGTGTCACTAGGTTAATTGATAAGAACATTGAGGACGAGTTGTACATCATTGTAACCAGAAATATTTCCGAGCTGGTTCAGCAGGAGCGTCTTGAGCGAGAGCTACAGCAGGCTCATAAAATGGAATCACTAGGTCATCTGACAGGTGGTATTGCACATGACTTCAATAATTTGCTAGCCATAATTTCAGGCTATTCAGAAATGGCCTCTAGCCTAAGCGAAGCTCATGGGGAGGTTGAGATCAGTGAAGCTCTTAGCCAAATTGAACGTGCCGCAAGACGAGCAGCTAGTCTTGTATCACAATTGTTGTCTTACAGCCGCAGTGCACCGCTCGAAGATAAAGCACTTCAGTTATCTGAGGTGATTTTAGCTGAAGTCGATATGCTCAGAAGCGCTCTGACAAGCGCTAACGAACTAGTTGTAGATATAGAGCCTGACGTACCTGAAGTCAATATTGATGCGACTAAAGTCCATCAATTACTGATGAATCTGTGTGTAAATGCACGCGATGCGATGTGTGGAGCTGGTACGGTAGTTATAAAGCTTTGTTGGAAAACAAATCTGAATATTGAATCTTCGGTCTCTCGTCGTCCAGTTCATGGAGACTGGGTGGAACTGAGCATTAAAGATAATGGCTCAGGAATTGATAAAGAAAATATCCACAAGATCTTTAATCCTTTCTTCACAACTAAATGTATTGGCAATGGCACCGGCATGGGCTTATCGGTGGTTTATAAGATCATAGAGGAATATGGTGGGCACATCCTGATTGATAGTACATTGGGGCTAGGTACAACAATAAGATTTCTATTTAAACCAGCAAAGCAAAAAGATTCTGTATTAAAAATATAGCAACATAGGCTGGAGTCCAAATCTAGTGTTCAGTGAGCTGGTGAGAAAATATTAGTTGTTGACGATAAGAAAAGCCTGGGGCAGCTCATTGGCAATATGCTGCAAGAGTGTGGTAATACAACAACTGTTGTCGCTGACAGTCGTGAATCGCTTGAAAATTTAAGAAATCTTCAGGCAGCTATTCTCTGCTCTGGATGCGGTGATAAAGTTGACGCAGTAGCAGCTGAACAGCATCATGTTACCTACTGCGATAAACCAATTGATATAAAAAATACTGATCGCAGTTTCTTGCATTGGTAACTAAGGCCATCTGAAGCAAAGTGTAGAATTATAGGTTATCTAAAAATCCTGTTGAGGGTGCTGACAAGTTAAATACCGGACAGGATAAGTGCGTTTGCAGATTGGGGAAAGCCGCTTGCCCGAGAGTAGGGAACAGAATTCTGCTGTCAGACTTAGTTAATTCCCCGATATGCCTTCAGCTATATGTTCCCAAGCTAATATCTGTCAATACAAGATCAATTTCTTCTTTATTGTGCTGGCTGATAGCATCTTCCACGAAAGCAGCAATCAAAATATTATCGCCTGTATTTGCGAAACAGCGTTCCAACACAAATTGATTATCACGACAATCATCAACGAGTTGCATGGTGAAATTACAAAAATTTATCAGCGGTCCAGAGTCAAAACTCCAGATGACCGACAATGTCCGCAATGGGTGCCGTCGTCAAGTCTTTGTCTATGCTACCGACCACGAGATGGTCCAGTGGGCTAACCAGATGACGGCGCAGCATACCGAGAAAACGGGGTGGAGCTACGAGCACCAGTCGTTCATAGTGCTGTTTGTTGTGCAGGTCTTTGAGATGGTAGACCAGCAATCGCGCAAAAAAATCAGCCTCATGATCTTTAGGCGATGTAGCAGCGTCTAGAGATCCATGTATATTGCGGGACTTACCAGCCGAATCTGACGTCAGATCCTGGTTGCGCATACGTGCTTCACTATGCGTGAAACCTTCGAGCTCCTCTACTACGCTGTAAGCATGTTGTCTGGCGAAGACGCGTGCTCGAGCACTGTTTGCCACGACGATGTAGGTATGCATTAGATATTACCTCCGAACATGGGGTTAGTCCTTTGCCTGGTCAATAAATCTCTCAAGGCGCGCGCGTAAATGATGAACTTCCCTTTGCAGCCGATTTCTCTCCTCGATAAGGTTTAAGGCCAGAGCTATGCCTGCCCAGTCTACCTGGAGGTCGCGCTGTAGTTGAATCGCATGTCGCGTGGTTCCCAGCATATGGGCGTCAAAAATCCAGTCTTCAGGCCTCGAACCAGGCGGTTCGATGATCCCGATCTCGACGATTTCAATAATGACTTCAGCAGTAATCCCTATTGCGGCGCAGAACTGCACAAGATCAAATGAGGACTTCGGAATATCCGCCATAGATTAAT
Organism: uncultured Halieaceae bacterium; assembly: GCA_938074045.1. Taxonomy (GTDB): domain Bacteria; phylum Pseudomonadota; class Gammaproteobacteria; order Pseudomonadales; family Halieaceae; genus CALJGI01. The sequence goes on along the minus strand of CALJGI010000009.1, from coordinate 15,546 downwards.
CCCTCCAATTTGCTCGTGCGTCGAAGTCACAACTAATTGCGAGCATCCGCCACTGCTCGTCAATGGAGGCTCCATCTCGATCGGGCATGACAACCTTCAACACGGCGTAAAGGTCGCCCCGGCCCTGCTTTCCAGCTAGCCCCTTACCTCTCACCCGCAGCCGCGACCCAGTTTGTGTCCCTGTCGGTACTGTCATGGTTATCTCGCCATCAAGCGTTGGAATGTTGACTTTTGTACCCAACGCGGCCTCCCAGGGTGCTATGGGGACCGTGATAATCAGGTCATGCCCTTCCACATCGAACAGGGGATGGGGCACCAAACGTATGCTTAGATACAGGTCGCCGGAAGGTGCATCGCCGATGCCGGGAGAGGCCTGACCAGGCACGCGTATTCTCTCTCCATCGATTACTCCGACTGGTATCTTGATATTCAGTTTCTTGCTAACGAGGGTGATACGCCCATCCTCCTGTGCCTGTGGGAGCTCGTAGGTGATAGTCTTGGTTGTCTCACCCAGCGTTTCCTCCAGGAATACGGGCAGTTCGACTTCTACATCGCTACCCCGTCTGGCTGAATCCCTGAAGTCAGCAAAGCCGCCCCCATGGCCGCCACCAAAGAGAGATTCAAAGAAATCCGAAAATCCCTGCGCGTACTGTGCATCGCTGCCTTCGTGGAAAGCGCTTGTGGACTGCCACCCGGGTGGAGGTTGAAAATTGCTGGCGCCGTCGTATTGGTGTCTTAGCTGGTCGTACTCAGATCTTTTTGATGCGTCCTTGAGAACTTCGTACGCCTCGGTGACCTCTTTGAAGCGCTCTTCCGCACCGAGTTCCTGGCTGACATCAGGATGATACTGTCGCGCAAGTTTGCGATAAGACGTTTTTATAGCCTTGAGGTCTGCGTCCGTGGCGACTCCGAGAATTTCGTAATAATCCTTGAACTGCATGAATCAAACCCCTGCAAACTGCTCGAAGGATAACCCGGGGTGATCCATCATTATTGGACATAGGTCAATAAAATCTCAACTCTCGGGCCCGATTGCGATGGTAGTATTGCATCAAGTGACAGGTTGGCACTCGATGTCTCGGCAGATACAGCTCGCGGTCATGACAAAAAGCAAGATAAATGTAAGGTTTCTGGGAGCTGCTGGCTGTGTTACCGGTTCGCGCTTCTTGGTCAGCACCGGGGATTACCGGTTGCTGGTGGATTGTGGTCTTTTCCAGGGCCGCAAAGAACTGCGCCTGCGCAATTGGGAGCAGTTTACGTGCGGCGCAGACAGTATAGACGCGGTTTTGCTGAGTCACGCGCACCTCGATCATAGTGGTTACCTTCCCGCATTGGTGGCGCAGGGTTTTAATGGTCCGATTTACAGCACACCTGCAACCTTTGATCTGTGCCAGATTCTCCTGCGGGATGCCGGCAAGTTGCAGGAAGAGGAGGCCAGCTATCACAATCGTCACCGGACCAGTAAACACCGACCCGCTTTGCCGCTGTTCACGATAGAACAAGCAGAGCGGGCACTGGAACATTTCACGACCATACCCTTTGGGCATACTCATGAAGCGGGCCCGTTCCGGGCTACATTTCACCCGAATGGCCATATTATCGGTTCTGCCAGCATAGACCTGCAGATCGGTGGCAAACACTTGCTTTTCAGTGGTGATCTGGGCAGAGCGGCAGACGTGATTATGAAACATCCGGAGCCACCGGTTTATTGCGACTACCTTTTTATGGAATCCACCTACGGTGATCGCCTCCACCCGGACCAGGATGCGGAAGATGTCATCGCAGATCTGGTTTGCGAAAGCGCACATCGTGGCGGCTCTGTTTTGATACCCGCGTTTGCGGTTGGGCGTTCTCAGGCAGTCCTTTATCATCTGTGGCGTTTGCGCAAAAACCACCGCATTCCGCCACTACCGATTTTTATGGACAGTCCAATGTCTATCAGTGCAACTGAGTTCTTGCTCAAGCACCTTGATCTGATCCGACCTGGTCGCGAGACGCTGGATGCTATCTGTCAGAGCGTGAAATTTACCCGCTCAGTTGAAGAATCTAAGGAAATCGGCCTGGTGAATTTACCCAAGATTATTATCTCAGCAAGTGGTATGGCCACCGGTGGACGTGTGCTGCATCACCTCAAAGCGATGCTGGGTGATAACAGGAACACCATCATGTTTGTTGGCTACCAGGCTCAAGGTACACGTGGCAATCGTCTGGTCAGCGGTGAGAATTGTGTCAAGATTCACGGGCAGATGTGCCCGATTGAAGCTCAGATTGCCTGTCTTGATTTCCTGTCAGCCCACGCGGATTATCGAGAAATTCTCGACTGGCTGAGACTGATCAGTGTTGCACCCAAGCGATGCTTTGTTGTTCACGGCGAGCCGCAGGCCAGTTCGGCTATGGCACGTCATATTGATGAGCAGCTGGGCTGGAATACGACTGTTGCTGAACTTTGGGATACCATTGAGCTTTGATATTAGCGTTTGAAGAAAATCAATCATGTGGAAGATCAACGGCATGTTGACGCTAGATTTCTCCGCTGATCTTGCTGGTTAGACATCTGGTCGGGGCGGAGCACTTGAGAAATGCGAAGACACTAAATTTTCAGAATGGAATATTGCAGTTTATTGAGCCGCTCAGGTAGAATTTTGCCGCTGCACAAATTTAACTTGTTAGTATCTTCAATTGGCTGCAAACATTGGTGGTACTGGTGCTGGTAATCCGGTTTCCTCCTCGCAACGTTCTCTGATCGCGTCTATACCCGGACCAAGGTTGAATAAGGGGACCTCACCTTCCCGTGCTGATCTCATGCATACACGGAGGTCATCGGTGGCAGAATCATCCAATGCACTGTCCTCATTCAAGACCACGCCATACCGCCGGGCACCTTCGGGTGTTACAAGGCGCCGCCGAACGTCCTGGAGAACAAGTTGTGGATCGCGCTCCAGGGGATCTCCCCAACCCCCGCCACCCCAGGTATTAAAATACAGCAGATCTCCCTTTGAAACTTTTACACCCTCGATTTTTGCGGGCAACAATTGTTCACTGCCATCGCACCTAACCAGGCGCTTGGATGAACGTTGACCGGTTTCACCACCAAGAACACCCCAGGGGTAAGTTAGCCAGCGCTCGTCATGGATACCGATATGGCCGTCACAAAGGAATCGGTACGCAATACTCAATCCATTGCCACCGCGGTGCAATCCAGCACCACCCGAATCAGCTATTGTTGCGTATTTTTCGATACGAAGTGGGAAATACGATTCGATAAATTCATTGGGAACATTAGTGAAACCTGGCCATAAGGAATGTCCGTCAGGGCCGTCACCAACAGGCCTTCCCGGTATGCCGCCAAAGCCAATCTGGAAAAGCTGGAACCACTCCCCCTTATCATCATAGCCAGAATAGAATAGATGAGGTGAGTCTGAGAACCCGGCAGCGTTGAGCATTTGTTCGGGTGCCCCCATTCCAAGCAACGCCCCAAGCACATCGAATATTCTTCCAAGCGCGTGGGTGCGACCAGACAGGGCTGCGGGAAAATTCGGTTTCAACAACGTACCCTGAGGAATTCTTACATCGACAAGGTCATAAAAACCATCGTTAAAGACGATCTGTGGGTCAACAACATTGATTGTGAACGACCCGAAAAACATTTTGAACATGTCTTCATTCAGGTAGAAGTTCACAGAGCTCTGGGCTTGGGGGTCTGTGCCGTCAAAGTCAAAAATAGCGATATCTCCTTCACGCCACATCCGGCACTTGATTTTGTATGGCCCCATACCCATACCATCGTCGCAAATATAGTCCTCAAATTCTCGTGGTTGCTCAGGGATAAACATTTGGATAATGTGTTTCATGGCGGCGTGGTTGCGTTGCAGCATTGTATCCATCGTGGAATACAACACGTCATCTCCGAAGCGTTCAGCCAGCTCAATACAGCGCTTTCTGGCGGTGTTACAAGCAGCAACAAGCGCGTTTAAATCGAAACGATTCCACTGTGGCGTACGTACATTGTGCAGGATAAGCTCCAATAGGTCTGATTGCAGCTCACCTCGCTTGTACAACTTAATAGGAGGGATTCGGATACCCTCCTGATAAATCGTGGTCGCCTCAATCGGAATAGATCCCGGAACCATACCGCCATTGTCGGACATATGACCGAACATGGCTGACCAGGCAATATGCCTACTATCTTTAAATACAGGCACCAGTACTACCCAGTCGGGTAAATGAGAAACCGCAGCATTACACATGTAGGGGTCATTTGTGAGAATGACATCGCCCTCTTCGATTTCCTCATCGTAGGCACTCAGGAATGGTCCGATAAAAGAACCGAACTGCCCCACAATCATTTTCCCCTCTACATTAGCGATCATGGGAAAACAATCGCCCTGCTCACGTATTCCGGGGGACATGGCCGTTCGAAAAAGAACCGCATCCATCTCCTCGCGTGCATTGCGCAGGGCGTTCTCTATGATATCGACTGTAACGCCATCGACGTCTACTTTTTGTAGAGGTTCTATGTTGCTCTGCAGGATTCTCGCAGCCATCTATTCATTCTCCAGCGTGTGGTGCTCTATCAATAGGTTCCCCACCGTGTCAACCCTGGCATGGAAGTCAGGCAATACTACTGTGGTGGAGTCCATCTCAAGGATGATCGCCGGCCCCTGTACCACTAGCCCGGCATGTAGGCGATCTCGATCGTAGATCGGTGCTTCGTGCCATTCACCTTCGTAGTAATACTTGCTGAGGTGCAACACACAGTCTTCGAGCGTGGAATCTGAGTCGCCTTGGTGTAGTTCTGCTATTTCCTTTGACTGCGCTTTTGCCACTGCGCGAATCATAAGAATTTCATGTCCATCACCAAGCTTAAATGTGAATAGCTGTTCGTGTTCGGCGTCAAATTGATCGGTTAAAAGTGAGACACCCCGTTTCGCCAGTTCATCCTCCGTAAACTCTATAGTGATCTGGAATGCCTGTCCGGCATATCGAAGATCCGCCTGAAACTTGACCTCATGTAGAGAGCGGGGAATGCCATCTTCAACCAGGGAAGAACCGGCACGAAGCTCCAACGCTTTAAGGTCTTGCAGCAATTTGTCGTCAGCAAGATCTTCAGCCAGGGTGAGGTAGGTTCTCGCAGCTTCATCCTGAACCCGCGTAGTCGCGTCCCCGTATGCGCACAATACGCCCGGTCCCGGTGGAATGATCACCGGCCACGCCTGGGTCAGGATACCGAGGGCGTTGGCGTGCAGGGGGCCAGCTCCCCCAAACCCGACCAGCGCGAAATCTCTCGGGTCATAGCCCTGTTCCACAGAAACCAATCGCAGCGCGCCGAACATTGATTCATTAACTATTTTGACAATACCCTCAGCGGCAGCCATAAGATCAATGCCCATAGCGTTTGCGGCAGCCTGTACAGCGGTAACAGATGCCTCGCGGTTTATCTCCATTTTTCCGCCCAGCTGTACATCGGAAGGGAGGTAACCCAGAACTACGTTGGCGTCACAGACAGTAGGTTGACTGCCTCCCTTCATGTAGCAGGCCGGTCCAGGAACAGCCCCTGCAGATTCTGGCCCAACACGCAACGCACGGGTCAACTCAGGCACGAAGGCGATTGAACCGCCACCCGCACCGACAGTGCGTACATCAATAGATGGTGCTCTGACCCGAACATCGCCTACGATAGTCTCCCTGCGCACTCGCGCGCGTAATTGCTGTATCAAAGCGACGTCGGTAGAGGTGCCCCCCATATCGAAGGTGAGTATGTTGTTGTAACCCGCGCGCTGACAAAAATAGATGGCACCGGCGACCCCCCCAGCTGGCCCTGACATCAGCATATTCACTGGCGACTCGGAGGCGGCTCTTGAAGAAGCAAGTCCGCCATCAGAGCGCAATATAGACAGCTGAACATCCTGCCCCATCGTGTCGATGAGTGCTGACTGCATATTATGTACATAGCGTGCTACTTCGGGGCGGACATAAGAATTAACAACAGTCGTCTCAGTACGCTCATACTCCTGCATTTCCGGTACCACGTCGCTGGAAATAGAAATCGGAGTGTCGGTGAATATGTCCTGAGCAATCTCTCGGGCGCGCCGCTCGTGCGAGCTATTCACGTAAGCGTTGATAAAGCAGATGGTCAGAGCCTCTATCTCACCGCCGTCGCGCAACCTCTCCAGGCGCTGCCTCAAGGTTTTCTCGTCCAGAGCAGCAACGACGCTGCCGTCAGCTGCTACTCTTTCGGGCGCACCGATGGTGAGCTCGAGAGGCGCCAGCAGTGGCTTCTTCATAAAACTGACCCAGCCTCCCAGACCGCCGGGGCAGAACGAGCGCGCCACTTGCAGGGTATCTTCGAAGCCTTCGGTTGTCACCAAACCCACCCGGGCACCACGACCCGTGAGTACGGCATTGGTAGCAACCGTTGTACCGTGCATTACCCGCTTGATTTCACTGGGGTCGGTTCCGGACTCCTCGCATATAGCGGCAATTCCGTTGAGAACGCCGATCGATGAGTCTTCAGGCGTCGAGGGTACTTTAGCAGTAAAGGTCTGCCCTGATTCTTCATTAACCAATAGCAGGTCGGTAAAAGTCCCGCCCACGTCGACACCTAATCTGAAACTCACATAAACCTCCTACCATCGAGTTGTATTATCAGCTAGAACCTCATCACGAAGTCGATACCAAAGGTCTTACCTTTGCCAGGATGGATAAAGTAGCCACCAAATTCTGGTGCTGGAATGACCTCTTCAAGGTAGTTTTCATCGGTGATATTTGAGCCCCACAGCGTCAAGGTCCAGCTGTCTGCTTCAAGGCTGACTCGAAGATTAAGCGTATCGTAAGCATCACGTTCGCCCTTGTCGTATGTACTTTCACCGAAAGCTATTGTCCCTCCTGGCGGAATTCCAGGGCCACCAGTGGTAACGTCTCCAAATGCGAAGCCGATGTCCTGATATAAGCCCGATACGTCAGAGAAGGCATTGAATGTGGTGTCATCCTGTACTGTGGAAAACCAGGTCTCACCGACATACTGCCAGTCGAGCCGGGCCTTCAACGCCAGGCCCTGGGTGACTTCCGTACTCCACTGCAGGCCGAGATTGGCTGTCATGTCGGGCGTTAGCGGTGCATCGTTGCCCTCTGTATAGGGACGGTTACTGTTCTTTTCGATTTCGCTGTCGATCACGCCGACTGAGCCATAGAACGAGAGGTTATCGCTGAGAAGAGCTTCGAAATCTACCTCTGCTCCCTTCAGGGTGACCTCGTCTATATTCGTGACAACACGGAGAATACCGAAACCACCCGCGAGAAAATTAAAAAACTGGTTATCTTCAACCTCGGTGTGAAAAATCGCCGCGTTGATACGAAGACGATTGTCCATCAACTCGGATTTGACACCCAGTTCAAAGGATGTAGATACCTCTTTGTCATACTCATCTCGCAAATTGGCGGGCCGTGTAGATATCGCGGCAAATTGCGAATCGATCAGCGCTTCACTACCCAGACTATTGAAACCTCCCGAGCGGAAGCCTACCCCATAGGATGCGTAGACGGAGTAGTCAGCACCCGCGTCCCAGCGCCAAGAGACCTTGGGCTGAAACTGAGAATAGTCTTCGCCACGATCGCTGATGGTGTCTGTGAAAGAGCCATCGTAAGCCGGGTTAATGGGGCTGAAGCCACCAAAGGCCCCCGCGGATCCAACGTTTGGTACTTTGTTGGCCACTTCCCGGTCCTCCCGGTCGTATCGTCCAGCAATCGAAATCACCTGGCTGTCGGTGATATCGAAGTCTACAGAGCCGAAGATCGACCAGACTTTTGTGTCAAAATCATCCCAGAACAATAAATCGGTGCGGCCTGCTGCATATGGGCGATCGGCGAAAAATCCATCCCCGAGATCAGCGCCGTATGAAACTGACACCTCCCGCTCTAACTCCGCATAATAGATACCTGCCTGCCACTGCTGGTCGTCGTCATTTGACGCCAGCCGCATTTCGAAACTAGTGCTCTGTTGATCGCGACGTTGGTATTGGTAACCGTCACAGGTCGATGGAGTGTATGGAGGTAGCAAGGCGTTAAGACCATAGAAGGGCGCAATGCCGAGGTCTACTGCCATGCCAGGAACCGTGCCAGGAAACGCGAAGAACGGACTATTCAGCAGGCCATTTTCAGCACCTCCCAGAGCCAGGTCTTGGAAGCTGGAGGAACATGCGTTCTGCGGAGCGCCAACATCTGGTCCACTGAGGGGAGACCCCGGCCCTCCTGCTACGCCAAAATCAAAAGAATAAAGACCAAAAGCAGCACTGGTGCCATCGGAGATCAGATACTCTTCAAGGTCATCGTGGGTAACCGATGTGATGAGCGTCGCCCAGTCCAGGTCATACTCCGCCTTGAGTGAGAAGAACGTGTTTTTCTGCTCGTTTTCCCCAGGTACATTAAAAATGTATCTGAAGTCATGGTCGTTAACATCCATGTAAAGGTTTGGATCGCCAAATGCGGCGGCGGCGGTGGGAAGCGCAAACACCGCGTTGAAGTTGATCGCTCCCGCTTCGACTTCCCGGTAACTCAGTGTGGTATCGATTTCCAGCCGATCATTGGGATTGAATATGAGGCGTGCACGAATATTGTCTTCTTTGAGGAAGTCCACCACATCATCCTTGCCAGTAAATTCATTCTTATACTGCCCGTCATCCTGTCGGGTACTGAGGGACAGAGAGCCACTAATACCATCCGCTATTGGCCCGCTGAGGGATGCCCTGCCTTTGAGGAGGCCGTCATTACCTGCTCCAAGGGTCAGCGATGTTTCCAGTTCATCGCCAGGTTTCTTTGTTGTAACAAGGATCGCACCGGCCACAGCGTTACGACCATATAGAGCGCCTTGCGGCCCCTTCAGGACTTCAATCTGTTGTAAATCAAACAACTCTTGATTAAATCCATTGGGGTTAGTGATAAGTACTCCGTCAACGACGAAGGCAAATGTGCCCTCAGCGTCCCGGGTTGAGGTAATGCCGCGTATTGTCACCTGCGTATCACCAGCGTTGGCGGTATCAACAATCGTGACATTGGATGTGAGTGCTATAAAGTCCTGTGGCCGCTCTATACCGGCGTCTTCTATAGTCCGCGCTGTAAAGGCGCTGATTGCGATCGGTACGTCCTGCAGGTTTTCCGCTCGTTTCCTAGCTGTGACCACGACCTCCTCGATCGTTGTAACTTGAGCCTGCGTGATGGCAGGGAGGAAAGCTCCACTGACAAGAGAGCTGACAGCGATCAATGCGCTGCCACAAGTAACTGTTTTTTTCATAGTAATGAGCTCCAAGTTCAACTACAGTAAAGTCTGTTGTATCGTTCCAGGATGAGACGGGCGCTTGCCAAACATAATGGACAGCAGCAAGCGGGGATCGGTGACGCTTCTTAATTATTATATTCCTCTAGTATACGCATGAATCCCAAATACGGTTCTATATTGAATCAAAAAAATGGTTGTATTATTTTGAGTCTTTGCACAGTTGAATCTGAACACCCAGGGCGTCGATACTCTCGATATCCCAGACTTCCCAATTTTCAAGGCCAGCACGTGGCCTCTCAGATGTCATTTTATATCCGGCGGTTGCAACTTTTGCCACGGCTGCATTCAGGTCATCAACACCAAACGAGATAAGAAAGAACCCTTCGCCATGTTTCGCGAGGTATCTGGCCGGTATTCCTTTATCATCAATCGGTTGTACCAGTACCAGCCAACTCTCACCAAGGCTGGCGCGCGCCGTAATTACCCCTCGACCGGGTAGTGTCTCAATAAGAAAATCGCCAATACCCAACATTTGGCGGTATCGGTGGATACCCCGTTCAAGATTATGAACCAAGAAGTTAATATGATGAATTTTGCGGACAGACACTGCTCGATTACCTCAGTTTTCGCAAACTAGTTTTAGCGGATTGCCAACCAGACTCAACCGGCACCAACAAGTTAATGAATTGGAACAAAAAACTCTGGTGAGAAATACCCTGGCAATTGAAGTATAGGGCGGACAAGAGGGGTGTTGCGAGCAAATTTTCGCCTGTTATGTGGTAATGAAACTAAGAGATTTCACTAAACGCGCGCCTGCTCAACTGAAGTCGTGCTCGCATAGGTGAGCTTGCATTTGAAGAATGGGGTAGGTCGGCTGCGGGATATCCAGAGACTGGAATTGAGTTGAGCCAGCGACTTAACTTGCCAGAACCTCCGGTAGTCCTCTCCCTTCTCTCTCAGAATGACCTTAATACTTCAGCTCTCACACCTCAATCATGATGAAAAATGTCGATTCGTTTAGGCAAATATTGTGACAGACGCCTCCGCAAGGCCCATTTCGCGACGGGTAATGACAAGTTTAGTCGCTAGAATTGCCAGAATTGAGTCATGAATTTTTATAAATAGTGCTGCCAATTTAACAGCCCCTATAGGTATTACGGTCATGCTTTGGCTAGGCTTCTTCATGGCAATTAAATTAACTCGCCGATATCATTTTGATGCTAATGTTTACACATCAGTCTAATCATTGATTCTAAGGAGTAAACAGTGCGCGCAGTTAAGCTAAAGAAACCGGGCGGGTTAGAAAATCTGAACCTGGTCGAGATAGAACCCTCAGAGCCTCAATTCGGTGAGATTCGCGTTCGCAACCATGCCAGCTCACTGAACTTTCATGACTATGTGGTGGCGACAGGTTTGTTGCCGGTGGATGACGGACGCATACCTATGTCAGACGGCTCTGGCATTGTAGAAGCCATTGGCCCCGGTGTGACCGAATTCCAGATCGGTGACAAAGTCATGAGCTGTTTTTTCCCGCACTGGGCAGATGGTCGCGCCGATGATGCGGCCAAGTTAGGCGGGGTTCCCGGTGATAACGTAGATGGTTTTGCCGCAGAAACCGTTACCATGGCATCCTCCGCTTTTACGCCAATACCTGCCGGCTATACTTTTGAACAGGCCGCAACTCTGCCCTGTGCAGCAGCCACAGCATGGCGCGCGTTAATGGTAGAAGCGAAGGTTAGGCCCGGCAATACCGTGTTGGTGCAGGGTAGTGGCGGCGTGTCGATTTTTGCCTTGCAGTTTGCTAAAGCGGCAGGGTGCCATGTAATAGCCACCTCTTCAAATGATTCCAAACTGGAAAAACTACGTGACCTGGGGGCTGATCAACTTATCAACTATCGCGAGTTTGAAAAGTGGGGCGACAAAGTGCAGGAGATTACCGGTGGCTGTGGCGTGAACGTTGTCGTTGAAGTGGGTGGTTCTGGCACACTGGCGCAATCAGTTCGCGCAGTCGCCATGGGTGGGCATATCTCCATGATAGGCGTACTCACCGGGATCCAGGGTGAGATACCCACAGCAGAGTTATTCAGGAAAAACGCTGTGATCAGTGGTATTACTGTTGGTTCAAGATCAAGTCAGGTGGATATGGTAAACGCTATCAATATCACGGGTATTGAGCCTGTGATTGATCGAAGTTTTGGGCTCGAGGGGCTGGGGGAGGCGTTTAGGTTGCAGGAATCACAGGGGCATTTTGGAAAAATTTGTCTGGTATTTTAGACTTTAGCACTCAGAAGAATCCACTTTCGTAAATGGATAGACTTGCGCTTTCTACCGATTATGAGTAGCTATCGGAGGAACCAAACGGGCGAGTCAGTCGAAGAAAGTTAACGGGTTTTTCTGCAGGGCAGGGCGGGTTAAACCAAAACCGAGCGTATACCGAACCCGCGTTGTGGGTAATTTTGAGCCAGATTCAGCAAGGAAGAGAATCGTAATTACTTTTTTGAAACCGAATTCCGAACCTGGGCCGAATTCGTAACCGGTTGATTCGAATGGTAAATGAGCAATCTGGCGCTCTCAGGCTGTCAGATAAATGTGGGACAGAGCAATCATCGCTCGCGTTCTATGGCAGGCAACGATAGTGCCGATAAATACTGTGTTGCTAGCTGATTTTCGCCGGTGACGTTATTGCTACTTACGACATATCTTAATGATGTTAGTGAACGAAATATTAGTGGTCAAAAGTTTCACATAATCGTAAATATCAATTAGCCTTTTTAGTTTAGCTATCCTCGTCAATTACACCGTAGTGATGCGCCAGCTCGTGTAAAAAGATATCATCTCTACCTTCTATCCAGAGTATTACCGGAGTTTCGTAGCCCTCCATTGTCTCTATGTAACAACCCATAGGACGCACCGGTATTTCGCCAAGAAGACCTGCATCGCCATAGTGCTTTCTCTTGTGGGTGGTCTGCCAGCTGGGGTTATTAGTTCCACAGAGGGTTTCAAGTTCCTTCCAGTCCTCAAATTTGAAACTTAGTTTCGCATACGGTTTTGAAAAGTTTATGTCACCATGCTGATGCCAGGGCCCAATGAAATACTTCTCGAGCTCAGACAAGCTCCCGTATTCTTCACCATATGTCAACACGGATCCGCAAGCCGACAAAAGCAAACTAAAAAACGTTGCTAACAGAGCTGTTACTGCACATGTCTTCATTGAGAGGTCTCCCGATTGTTCAGACGGGTTTTTTGTAATGTGTGTTATATATCAATTGAGGAGATTAGTGATTTGCAGATGAGCTATCTATTAAGTTTGTTTAAGCGCCATGTCCGCTTTGGGTTCTGACTTGAATGTCAGTTTTAAATTCCTGCCGAATAAGAAAATGCTAGCTGTCCGGTAAGAGTTACTGATACATTTTACTTAATATTTCTTAAAGCAAAAGATGCGTAGGGTCTAATAGGATAATATATGGATCGCATGAGGCGTAATGGCTACTGCACTATTCAGTGGATTTGAATATTGTTGGTTATGAATGGCTAAAGGCTTTAGCCTTGTTCTAATTCAGGACTAAGCGGAAAAAAAAAATATCTGAGGACGGCAGTATGTTAATTGAAGTGAGTTTAGGGATTGTTCTCATTGCAATAATGCTAACAGCACTTTCATCCGCTAAATTGATTATAGCGGCTCAGACGACTGAAGCCCCAGAACTCAGGAAGCGAATAATATCAATCGCAGGCTTCTATCTAGCTAACATAATCATGATGTTCATTGGTGGAGTCTTAATTTTTACAGAATTCATACAAGGACTGCTGCTTTATCCGAGTGGCACCGCCCTGATAGCAGCTATCTTTACCTACTATTTCACGAATTTGTGGCTCTTCAATAGTAGAGATGGATCAGTGAGCGCTGTATCTTCCGCGCAACTGGTGAAAGAAGCAGCATTAGCAAGGGATGGTAAAGATGAATTTGTACATAATATGAATAATGCGTTCGCTATGATGAACATATATTTAGAAACAGCAAGCGATGATCAGATTGAAGAATCAGTAAGACAGTCTTCTATCGAAAAGGCGAAAGACTGCCTTTTATTGTGTGCGACAACCACTTCGCATCTGTTTAAAAATAGCGTTAAAGGAGAAAAAAATCTTACCGATATAGCTTCTTTTGAAGCACCCTCAGTAATTGAAGTACACTCAGTAATGGACAGGCTATTCCCCGAACTTATCGATACTGCTCAGCACTACAACATCAGGATTGTTTCATCATCGCAGTGTCCCTATTTACCGATCCGAGTACCTGATCATTCATTAAAGCATATAGTCATAAACATTGTAAAAAACGCAGTTGAGGCGATAAAAGACTCCGAAATAAGTGACGGCCTTATTTCAATAACATTAGATCTTGAGGAAACCAAAGCTGATCTTCGAGGCCCGACAGCTGAAATTGGCCCATACGCAGTTATTGAAATTGCAGATAACGGACCAGGTATGAACCATAAGCGAATTTGTGAAATCGTGGAGAAAGGTTTTTCGACTAAGGTATATGGCTCGGGTCTTGGACTATGGTCTGTTCAACGTCACATTGAAAGCATTGATGGCGCTTCTTTTGTGATAAATTCTGAAGTGGCAGTAGGCACAAGAGTCTCATTGCGATTTCCTGTTGATGTGGAAGCTCTAGAAAGTGAGCGAATACGGACGAGGTGGGGTGAACGTCAGAAAGCAGTAGAGCATAGTTTCTTGAATGAATTCAGGCTTAATCCTCAAAATTATCCGGCGGTATCCGCCCAGGTCGACCAGTTGCTGAATAGTGTAAAGGCAGAATTAGATAGTAAGTCAGTGATATTCTCCCTAATCACAGATGAGATAGTTTATCCTGTCCGTAAGGTCGGATTGGAAACAGTACCCGCAAGTACTCAAGTCTCACAATCGTTTTGCCAATACCTAGTGCACACAGAAAACGGGGAGCTATATATCCCAGATCTGACAAGGTCGTCTAAAGTGTCCGGATATCCAATGGTTAATGTCGATGGTGGGTTCAGGAGCTATGCGGGAATAGCACTATATGATTCACTACAAATAAACACGGGCGCGTTGTGTGCGATGGGTGACAAGCCCAAAGTACTTACACGCGCTCAGAAACGACGACTGAAAAGTGCCGCTCAAAGTATCGTCGATATTATTCATACTGCGCAAGAATTATACCCGCTCTATCCAGGCGTAGCAGAAAAGCAAAATAATATTATCGCAAATCGAAAAATTACTTGTGTAGATTACAGGAATTCAAGTGAAAAAAATGATGCATCAGTACTTAGTGCAGATGATAGCGGCAGGACAATTGGATTGGTAGTAGATGATGAAAGAGCATTGTGTGATTTGGCAGCACAATTTTTGAATTCATTTGGAATGCAAACAATCCGCTGCTACAACGCTAGTGAGGCAATGAAGCAGATCGAAGAACATAGTTCCAAAATCGCCTTGCTGTTTACCGACGTTGTAATGCCCGGTGAAATGGATGGTATTCAGCTTGCTGATTATGTTGCTAAAAATTATCCTGAAATTCAAGTTGTGATGGCTACAGGATATTCAGATCGTTTACATAAAATGAGCGCAAAAACACCCCCGGTACTTTTTAAGCCTTATCGTAAAAAAGATTTACAACAGGTAGTAGCGTCCTTAAATTTGTCAGCGACATAACGGCTAATGATTGCATCTCAAACTGAAGTAGTGCGACGGGTATTGGTTGTTGAGAACGAAAATGATATCTCTAGCCATTTAAAGGTATTATTTGAAAGACATGGATGCCAGGTACAGGTAGCTGAAGACGCAGAATCAGCAATAAACGCTCTAAGAGCATCACTTTATGACATCATCTTGTCAGATTTATCACTCCAGGTTAGGCACGATGGGCTTGATGTGATTAGGTTTGCGAATAGTCTCGAACAAGACCTCTCTATAATAGTTACAACTGGTTTTTTTTCTAGCCTAGCTCAAGAGGAGCTTGGTGGAATCACTTTCCACCTGCTTTTAAAGCCATTCTCTAGAGATGAGTTTGAAAAACTTTACAAGAGGATAGAACTAGAGAAAATGGCGTCAACTCAGCTCCTTTAACACCTCTATGATCTTTCTTAAGTGGGCAAGCCGTGTGTCCCGTCAGCCACGATGGTACCAATTGACCTGATTCACTAAGAGATACATCTGCTACTTTTAAACTGAAGTACAGGAGTATCATCATGAGCATGTCAAACACCGAAAAAGCGGTCAAGGATATCCGTCGTAATACC
>CALJGI010000008.1 GCA_938074045.1 uncultured Halieaceae bacterium | reverse complement strand
CAGGAGGAGCATCAGCCGGGATCAGTTACAGATGGACCAGAGACAAATTCGGAAGTTCCGATTGCTTAACGGGCTTGTACTGGTCCGCACGAGCCCTGATGAGGTTTTGGCTACATTGATATTTGGTGCCGAAGGCGGGACTTGAACCCGCACGAGCATAGCTCACTACCCCCTCAAGATAGCGTGTCTACCAATTCCACCACTTCGGCTGTATCTGTTGGTCTCCTCGTCACTTCCTAAGATTCAGGAATGTCGCTGAGATCGTTCAATTCCGGAATTTCGCTGTCCCCTGCATCGCTCTCGGGGATATCGTCCAGAACGGGCACTCCAGAATTCTGCTGCAAGGGATCACTCACGGTCATTTCCGGAATCGGAATATCTATCTGACCCGCCGTTTCTGAGCGGTTTTTAGCCAGGATAGCCAATCCCAAACTGGTGCAAAAAAATGCCACCACTAGAACGGTCGTCGCCTTGGTCAAGGCATTGCCACTGCCCCCGCTACCGAACAGCGTCTGCGATGCGCCCGCACCAAATGACGCTCCCATGTCAGCCCCTTTTCCCTGCTGCAGCATGATTAGGCCGATAATGCCTAGCGCCACCAACAGGTGAATGATCAGTACAATCTGTTCCATCGTCAGGATGCCGCTTTTACTATCGCGACAAAGTCCTCCTGTTTAAGGGAAGCACCACCGATTAAACCACCATCGATATCCGCTTGCCCGAAAATGTCTGCTGCATTGTCAGCCTTGACACTACCGCCGTATAAAATTCTTACCTCAGACGCGATCGCCGCATCACTTTCCGCCAACCACGCGCGAATAAACTGGTGTACCTCCTGGGCTTGCTCTGGACTCGCTGTCCTGCCAGTCCCGATCGCCCATACCGGCTCATAAGCCACTATAGTTGTTTGTTCCGCCGCATGCTGGTCAAATACCGCTGCCAGCTGCTTTGTCACAACCTCAAGAGCCCGCCCATTTTCACGCTCTTCCAGTGTCTCCCCCACACACAGTATGGGTTGAAGACCGGCGGTTCGGGCAGCCCCGAACTTAGCCGCCACAACACCGTCATTCTCTCCAAACAAAGCCCGCCGTTCAGAGTGCCCAACCAACACATGGTGGCAACCTGTATCGGCCAGCATAGCTGCAGACACTTCACCGGTGTAGGCACCGGATTCATGCTCACTGCAGTTTTGTGCGCCAATCCGAATATGGCTACCAGCCAATTCTGCGAGAGCAGTCGCGAGGTACACATGCGGTGGACAGACAACCACGTCGGCGTTGGCATCACCAATCTTATCCGCCATGCCATTGAGCAGCTTGGCCACCTGGGCCTGTGAGCCGTTCATCTTCCAGTTACCGGCCACCATCGCCTTGCGCATTCGAAAGCTCCTGCTATCCCCGGTTTCAGAAGGCGGGCAATCTTAACCAAGTTGCCACTAACATACAAGAAGTGCCGAGGCCCAACGATCGCGACATTTCCGCGCAGTGGCGCTCCTTTAATCCGTCGCCTCAGACGAGTTCTTTCTCCACGACCGCACTGAGCTTGCGGCACATATTTTCCACTTCCTTCGGGTCTTTGCCCTCGACCATGACCCTCACCAACGGCTCGGTCCCTGAGGGTCGCAGCAACACCCGACCACGGGCCCCCAATTCGGCCTCTGCTGCAGAAACGGCGGCTGCGACCGCCTCGTTTTCCAACGGCGCAACTGCCGTGGAACAGCGAACATTTATCATCAACTGCGGCAGCTTTTGCATGTGGCTTCGGGCCTGATCCAGGGACTCTCCCCCTTCTATCAACGCCACCAGCACCTGAAGCGCTGCGACAATGCCATCCCCGGTTGAAGTCGCATCTTCACAAATAATATGGCCCGAAGATTCTCCACCGAGTCGCCAGCCACGTTCGCGCATCATGGCCTTTACATAGCGGTCGCCAACCTGGGCGCGGGCAAAGGGAATATTCAATTCTCCAAGCGCTACCTCAAGACCCAGATTCGACATCTGCGTGCCAACAACGCCGGTGTTACCGGCCGAGCCCGCCACCGCATGTCGAGCGATAACAAAAAGCAATTCGTCACCGTCCACAAGCAAGCCGTTTCTGTCGGCAAACAGCACCCGGTCACCATCGCCGTCAAAGGCAATGCCGAGATCGGCACCTTCGGACTTAACGCGCTGGCACAAGGCCTCGGGGCTCGTTGAACCCACCCCGGAATTGATATTGATGCCATCCGGCGAAGTGCCAATACAGGTAACAGAGGCTCCCAGTTCCTCGAAAACGCTGGGGGCAATGTGATAAGTGGCACCATGGGCGCAATCAACAACAATTTTCATGCCTTCCAGATGAAAACCCGTGGGCACGGTGCTTTTACAGAACTCAATGTATCTTCCCGCGGCATCGGCAATTCGATTCACCTTGCCGAGGTTTCCGGAGTCACGCGTGACCATCTTGCGGGCAAGCTCCGCTTCGATGGCTTGTTCAACGCTGTCGGGAAGCTTTTCACCCGAACTGGAAAAAAACTTGATGCCGTTGTCGTGGTAGGGATTATGAGAGGCGCTGATAACAATACCCGCCTGCGCGGAAAAGGTTCGCGTAAGGTAAGCCACAGCGGGGGTCGGCATAGGACCAAGCAAACTGACATCTACGCCTGCAGCTACAAGACCGGCCTCCAGCGCAGATTCAAACATATACCCAGAAATGCGGGTATCCTTACCTATAATGACGCGAGAACGGCCTGGACCATGGCTCATCGCGGCAAAGACCTTGCCACAGGCCCAACCCAGTTTGAGAACAAAATCCGGGGTTATCGGCGCTTCGCCAACCAATCCCCTTATGCCATCTGTTCCAAAGTATGCTTTTGTCATTAGCTGTTGCCTGCCTGATTTACCGCATTCACCATGGCCAGCGCCGCGGCTGTTTCAGCAACGTCGTGTACGCGTACAATGTTTGCGCCTTTTAAGACAGCCTGCATCGCCAGGGTAACGCTGGGAATCACCCGGTCGGCCTCTGCATCACCCAGCAGTCGACCAATCATGGATTTGCGTGAAAGCCCCACCAAAACAGGAACGTCCAAGGCTGAAAACGCTTCCAGACCAGCCAGTAACTGCAGATTATGCGCCAGCGTTTTCCCGAATCCAAACCCAGGATCGACTATAACACGGTCAAGTGGAATTCCAGCGGCTGTGCAGGCCTCTATACGACCTTCCAGGAACTTACACACATCGGTCACCACATCCTCGTACACCGGGGCTGTTTGCATCGATCCCGGCTCACCCTGCATGTGCATAACGCAGACATAAACACCTTTTTCAATACAGGATGAGGCAGCTGCAAGCGCACCTGGGCGATCCAGTGCCCGCACATCGTTGATCATGGCGGCTCCAGCAGACACAGCGGCCAGCATTACTTCCGGGGTGCTGGTATCCACAGAAACTACGGCGGGTATGCCCTGCACTGCTTCTATCACCGGAATTACGCGATCCAGTTCCTCTTGCAAAGAGACTGCTACCGCGCCCGGCCGGGTAGACTCGCCACCGATATCAATCACCGCCGCACCTTCCAAGACCATTTCTTCAGCACGCTGGACGGCCAACCTCACGTCCAATCGTTGCCCGCGGTAATAGCTGCCGCCATCGGAAAATGAGTCCGGTGTTACATTAAGAACCCCCATGATCAGGGGGTTTGAGAAATTCAGCACGGGTTGCACTCGGAGGTTTTCACGCCCCCGAGGGGGCAGTTTAATCAGTGCTCGCCAGCAGGGTCACCAATGGGGCCAGGCTTGCTGTCGGCTTCGTCCGCGGGCTGTTCAGGACTCGGACCAGCGCCATCATTCCAATCACTGGGTTCATCGGGTTTACGACCATCCATGATCGCATCTATCTGGCTGGCGTCTATGGTTTCGTAAAGCATGAGTGACTCTGCCATAAGATGAAGAGCATCCTCATGTTCGCGCAGTATGCCCTCCGCGGTTTCATAGCATTCGTCGACAATTCTTCGCACTTCTTCATCAATGCTGCGAGCAGTTTCACTCGATACAGCTTTGTTATGCTGAGTAGCGGAACGCCCGAGGAACACTTCCTCATCGGCCTCATCGTACATCAGCGGCCCCATTTTTTCTGACAGCCCCCACTTCGTAACCATGTTGCGGGCGATTTCCGTGGCGCGTTTGATATCGTTAGAAGCCCCGGTTGTGACACCATCTTTACCAAGCGTCATTTCCTCAGCTACCCGTCCTCCAAACAGTGAACAGATCTGGCTGATGATATGGCGACGGCTCAAGGAGTAGCGATCTTCCTCGGGTAAAAACATAGTTACGCCCAGCGCCCTGCCCCTGGGAATGATGCTGACCTTATAGACCGGATCATGCTCCGGCATCAGTCGTCCAACGATCGCATGTCCGGCTTCATGGTAGGCAGTATTGCGCTTCTCATCTTCGGACATGACCATGGACTTGCGTTCTGCACCCATCATAATTTTGTCTTTGGCCAGCTCGAACTGCTCCATCCCGACCTTGCGCACGTTGACACGCGCGGCAAAAAGCGCGGCCTCGTTGACGAGATTGGCGAGATCAGCACCGGAAAACCCGGGTGTTCCCCTGGCAATCAAAGAGGGCTGTACCGAATCATCCAGGGGTACCTTGCGCATATGAACCTTGAGAATCTGCTCACGGCCACGGATATCCGGCAGCCCGACCACAACCTGCCGATCAAAACGGCCGGGGCGCAACAGGGCGGGATCAAGCACGTCCGGCCGGTTGGTCGCGGCAATCACGATTACGCCGTCATTGCCTTCGAACCCGTCCATTTCCACCAGCAACTGGTTCAGGGTTTGCTCTCGCTCATCATGTCCACCACCCAGACCGGCACCACGATGTCGACCAACGGCATCGATTTCATCAATAAAGATGATACAGGGAGCCTGCTTCTTGGCTTGATCAAACATGTCGCGAACCCGCGAAGCGCCCACACCAACAAACATCTCCACAAAATCGGAACCCGAAATTGAGAAGAACGGAACCTTGGCTTCCCCTGCTATCGCCTTGGCAAGCAAGGTTTTACCAGTTCCCGGCTGACCTACCATCAGCACACCCCGCGGGATGCGACCACCAAGCCGTTGAAACTTGCCCGGGTCACGGAGGAATTCAACCAGTTCCTGTACGTCTTCCTTCGCTTCATCAACACCAGCAACATCAGCAAAAGTGGTGTTGATCTGATCTTCGCCCAACAGGCGCGCCTTGCTCTTGCCAAAGCTCATCGGCCCGCCACGACCACCGCCACCACCTTGCATTTGCCGCATAAAAAACATGAACACCGCAATAATGATCAGTATCGGGAAACAGGCGACCAGTAGCTGGGTCCAGAGGCTCTGTTGTTCTGGCTTGCGCCCGATCACCTCCACCCGATGCTCCAGCAAATCGTCCATCAACTTAGGGTCTTCAACCATCGGACGAACGGTCTCAAAGGCGGAGTTGTCGCGTCGTTCACCGGTGATGGTGAGCCCATCAATAACAACTTTACGCACCTGATCACGCTGTATCTCTTCTATAAATTCGGAATAGCCCAGCTGATCCGTCTGTGGACGAGGATCAAAATTCTGGAACACCGTCATCAGCACAGCAGCAATGATCAGCCACAGAATTAAATTTTTCGCCATATCATTCAAGGGTTTAGCCTCTCTATTTTGACCGTCACAGAGCTTATAATCACTGCAGCGGAGCTCCACTCCCGGTATTTTGGACACCCGAGCGCGCCATCATCTCCGGGACATCCCGCGATCTTTCTACCAATGTACTATATCTACGCACGCCGCTCTACGTCGGTTCATGTCACTTATTCGCCCGAAAATCACGCCCCAGCAGGTACACTTCACGGGATCTGGACCGCGACGCCGCGGGTTTTCTGGTCTGAACTCGACCGTATTGAGTCCGCATTGTGGACAAAATCTTGTCGAATCCTTCCCCTTGAAACACCTTAACCAACACCGTCCCACCAGCCTCCAACACAGACTCCGCCATATCCAGCGCCAGTTCAACCAAATATAGGGCCCGCGGTTGATCAATGGCATTCATACCACTCATATTGGGGGCCATATCCGACATTACAAGGTCTACCGGGCCACCCAGCCGCTCAAGTATGCTCCGGTACACCGGTTCTTCCGTGAAATCTCCCTGTATAAACTCAACATCTGCTAACGTGTCCATTGCCAGTATGTCTGAAGCCATCACCAGTCCGCTATTACCCACCAGGTCTGCAGCGACCTGTGACCATCCCCCTGGCGCCGCTCCGAGATCGAGCACCCGTGAACCCCTGCGCATGAGTTGATCTTTTTCCTGAATCTCCAGCAATTTGAAGGCAGCCCGCGAACGAAATCCCTCAGCCTGGGCACGAGCAACCCAGACATCATCAAAATGCTCCTTCAGCCAGCGATTGCTGGATTTGCCCCTAGCCATCATTCACCCGTTTAATCTACCAGCGCGCTACTGTACACTAGCGCGCCCTCGAAGCTGGACCCACACAAAAATCATGAACCAAGAGAAAGCAACCATCAAAGCAGTGAAAGCACGTGCCCACAAACTTAAACCTGTGGTAACCGTTGCGGACAAGGGTTTGACGGAAACGGTCATCAAGGAAATCGATCGCGCCCTGACCGATCATGAATTGATCAAGGTCAAAATCAGAACCGGAGCAGGTCGCAAGGAGCTGGCTTCAAAAATTTGCGCCGACACCAACTCGGAGTTGATCCAGTTGATTGGCGGCATCGTTCTTCTACTACGCCGCAATAAAAACCCGAATCCAAAACTCTCCAACCTGATTCGACAACTCTAGTCTATGTGCGACATGCGGCGAGTCATTCGCCGCTCAGAGATGCTCCACCACATCGATCTCATATTCAAGTTCGCCCCCAGGAGCCTGTACAACTACCACGTCACCCTCCTCCTTTCCGATGAGTGCACGGGCAATGGGTGAATTAACAGAGATCTTGTTATCCTTCACATCAGCCTCGTCTTCACCGACTATCTGATAACGCACGGTCTCATCTGTTTCACAATTAATGAGGCTGACGGTTACGCCAAAAATCACTTTCCCAGTCCTGGTTATCCGAGTGACGTCGATGATTTGTGCGTCAGCCAGCTTCGATTCAATCTCCTGAATTCTACCCTCGGCAAAACTCTGCTGCTCGCGGGCGGCATGGTACTCGGCATTTTCCTTGAGGTCGCCGTGGGCACGTGCCTCAGCAATAGCTTTGGAAATTTTCGGACGCTCAACCTTTTTCAGGTTTTCCAGCTCTGTGCGGAGGCTCTCAGCACCACCGACGGTCATGGGGACCTTATTCATCCATTTATCCTCTCATGCAAATCTTGCAATCGCCGAACCTGGGGTTCCGCGCGATGCTTTCTGGCCATGCACATAGCCTGTGCGGCTGCCAGTGTGGTGATGTAGTAAACGCGGTGCGATTCGGCGCTACTGCGAATCGAGGCCGAATCAGCAATCGCACGCCGCCCCTCTGTAGTATTGACGATAAATTGAATTTCGTCATTCTTGATCATATCAACCACATGGGGTCGACCTTCCTGAACTTTGTTCACTGTGCGCACTGAAAGGCCAGCGGCACTGAGCACCTTGGCCGTACCCCGGGTGGCAACCAGTTCGAATCCTATATCCACAAGATCGAAGGCCACCGCCACAATATCGTTCTTGTCGACATCGCGCACACTCACAAACGCAGTACCCTTCTCGGGCACACGGATGCCGGCTGCCAGAGTTGCTTTTTCAAAGGCCTCCGGGAAGCTGTCCCCTACACCCATTACTTCGCCGGTAGACTTCATTTCAGGACCCAGAATGGGATCGACTCCCGGAAACTTGCCGAAGGGCATAACCGCTTCTTTGACCGAGTAATAGGGAGGTACGCGTTCGGCAACAAAATCTTGTGCGACCAAACTGGTGCCGATCATGCAGCGCGCACCTATTTTAGCCAGTGACTGGCCGATACATTTGGACACAAACGGAACGGTGCGGGAGGCACGCGGATTGACCTCGATTATGTATATCTGGTTGTCCTGCCAGGCGAGTTGGACGTTCATCAGCCCTCGAACGCCCAGTTCCAGCGCCATCATTCGAATCTGTTCACGCATTTCGTCCTGCACCGTCTCCGGCAGGCTGTAGGGAGGCAGTGCACAGGCAGAATCACCACTGTGAACTCCCGCCTGCTCGATATGCTGCATAATGGCTCCGATCACAACCGTGTGACCGTCGGAAACTGCGTCTACATCCACCTCTACAGCGGCACTCAGGAAATGATCCAGCAATACGGGGGAGTCATTGGATACCGACACCGCCGTACGCATATATCGCAGTAACTCATCCTCGGCATAAACGATTTCCATTGCTCTGCCACCCAGCACATAGGAGGGGCGCACAACCAGGGGATAACCAATATCAGCAGCGGCGGCAATCGCTTCCTCATGGCTGCGTACGGTGGTGTTACGCGGTTGCCTGAGGCCTAATTTGGTGATCATGGACTGGAATCTTTCTCGATCCTCAGCCCGATCGATGGCGTCGGGCGTGGTGCCCACGATGGGGACACCGGCCGCTTCGAGATCTCGCGCCAGCTTTAGCGGCGTCTGTCCACCAAACTGAACGATGACTCCCTTGGGTTTCTCGATGCGCACAATCTCGAGCACATCTTCGAGTGTGACCGGCTCAAAGTACAATCGATCAGAGGTATCGTAGTCCGTCGATACGGTCTCTGGATTACAGTTAACCATTATTGCCTCGTAGCCATCCTCGCGCATAGCCAGGGCTGCATGCACACAGCAATAGTCAAACTCGATGCCCTGACCAATGCGGTTCGGGCCACCACCCAACACCAGAATTTTCTCCCGGTCACTGGGTACAGCTTCACACTCTTCCTCATATGTTGAGTACATATAAGCGGTAGCCGTGGAGAATTCTGCAGCACAGGTGTCCACGCGCTTGTAGACCGGGTGTATATCCAGCTGCCACCGGTGTTCGCGGACCTCACTCTCAGTCCGATTGAACAGAACCGCCAGACGCGCGTCTGAAAAACCCTTGCGCTTGAGTCGATACATGGCCTCGGCATCGATAGATTCAAGGCTGGTCGACTTCAGAGCATCCTCACTGGCAATCAGGTCCGCCAATTGTACGAGGAACCAGGGATCAACCCCGGAGTATTCATAAATTTCATCGATGGAAAATCCGGCGCGGATGGCATCGCCCAGATACCAGATCCGTTCTGCGCCCGGATTCGTCATTTCCAAGATCAGCTGATCCCGCGCTTCCGGCGCATCGGTATCGAGCAAATGCTCCAATCCCGCCGAGCCCACTTCCAACCCTCGCAGTGCTTTTTGCAAAGACTCCTGAAAGGTTCGACCAATCGCCATGACCTCACCCACCGATTTCATCTGGGTGGTCAATCGGGCATCAGCAGTATCGAATTTTTCGAAGGTAAATCGGGGCAGCTTGGTGACGACATAGTCTATTGCCGGCTCAAAAGAGGCGGGCGTTGCACCACCGGTGATATCGTTTTGCAATTCATCCAGGGTATAGCCAATGGCCAGCTTGGCCGCCACCTTGGCGATAGGGAAACCGGTTGCCTTGGATGCCAATGCAGAGGATCGTGATACCCGGGGGTTCATTTCAATCACAACCATCCGGCCGGTATCGGGACAAACGCCAAATTGCACGTTGGATCCACCCGTCTCCACACCAATCTCCCGCAACACCGCGATAGAGGCGTTGCGCATTATCTGGTATTCCTTATCCGTTAATGTCTGAGCTGGAGCTACGGTAATTGAATCACCCGTATGCACGCCCATGGCATCAAAATTTTCAATGGAGCAAACAATAATGCAGTTATCGGCGCGATCGCGAATAACCTCCATCTCAAACTCTTTCCACCCGATCAACGATTCATCAATAAGCAATTCATTGGTCGGCGACAGATCCAGTCCCCGTGTACATATTTGCTCAAACTCTTCCCGGTTGTAGGCGATACCGCCCCCAGAGCCACCCATGGTAAAAGACGGCCGGATAATGCAGGGAAAGCCGATCTGATCGAGCACCTGATAGGCTTCTTCCATACTATGGGCAAAAGCCGCACGAGGGGTCTCCAGCCCAATACGCTGCATTGCCTGTTCAAACAGTTGCCTGTCTTCCGCCTTGTCTATGGCCTCTTTGCTGGCACCTATCAGTTCGACATCATATTTTTCCAGGACACCTTCCCGGGCCAGGTCCAGCGCACAGTTCAGAGCGGTCTGCCCACCCATGGTAGGTAACAGCGCGTCAGGACGTTCCTGTTCAATGATCTGGGCAACGGTACGCCACTCTATCGGCTCGATGTAAGTTGCGTCCGCCATAACGGGATCGGTCATGATGGTGGCTGGATTGGAGTTCACCAGAATGACGCGATAACCCTCTTCACGCAGCGCCTTGCAGGCCTGGGCACCGGAATAATCGAACTCACAGGCCTGGCCGATGACAATTGGCCCGGCACCAATGATCAGAATCGATTGGAGGTCTTCACGGCGCGGCATCAGCAGCGCTCCTTCATCAGGTCAATGAAATGGGTGAACAAAGGCGCAGCATCGTGGGGGCCGGGACTGGCTTCAGGGTGTCCCTGGAAGCTGAATGCGGGGCGATCGGTGCGGTGTATTCCCTGCAGCGACTGATCAAACAGTGATATATGTGTCACCCGAAGATTATCTGGCAAGCTCGTCTCGTCGACAGCAAAACCATGATTTTGACTGGTGATCAGTACCGTTTTGTCTTCCAGGTTTTTAACGGGGTGATTGGCACCATGGTGACCAAATTTCATCTTCATGGTTCGCGCACCACTGGCCAGCGCCAGCAATTGATGACCTAGGCAAATCCCGAATACAGGAATATCTGTTTCCAGGAACGCCGTAATGGCTGCGATCGCGTAATCGCAAGGCTCCGGATCACCGGGTCCATTTGACAGAAAAATACCATCCGGTTGCATGGCCAGCACATCTTCAGCGGGCGTCTGTGCTGGCACGACAGTGACGCGACAGCCAAGCGCAACTAGCATCCGCAAAATATTACGTTTGACCCCAAAATCATAAGCCACCACGTGATAAGAGGCATCAGCTGAGTCCACCCGGCAATAGCCCACACCGAGCTCCCAAACACCATCTTCCCAGGCATAGGCTGTCTTGGTACTGACTTCCCTGGCCAGGTCCATCCCCTTCAGGCCCGGAAATGCGCGCGCGCGCTCTATGGCATCCTCTCGATCCGGCTCTGGACCAGCAATCAGGCAACCGTTTTGCGCACCCTTCTCGCGGAGAATCCGGGTCAGCCGCCGGGTATCGATGTCGGCTATACCAACAATATTCTGGTCCTTCAGGTACTCGTCCAGACTGCCTTCGCTACGAAAGTTGGAAGCGGCCAATGGCAGATCGCGAATAACCAGACCCGCTGCCTGAATCGAGGGGGATTCCTCATCCTCGCTGGTAACACCTGTGTTGCCGATGTGTGGATAGGTAAGCGTGACAATCTGACGGGCATAGGAAGGATCCGTGAGGATCTCCTGATAACCTGTCATTGCGGTATTGAAAACGACTTCGCCAACGGTGACTCCCACCGCTCCAATCGATACCCCTTCAAAGACGCTGCCGTCCTCCAGGGCCAGTAGGGCTTTGTTGGCCAATCGTACCTCCTGTTGCAGACTCTTCTGAGAGTCCAACTTGCGTTTAGTCTCCCCGACAGCACAAATCGTAGGCCGAGCAAAACTGAGATAGAGGCTAAGCTCATCTCCAAACACGAGTTCAAGATTGTTTCAGGTGTCCCGCCGATCCTTTCATTTCGGTACGGTCAGGACCCGCCGGTAACTGGCGCGAGATTCTACGTGAAAGCTATCGGGCAGTCTACAATATGACGCGTATTCAGCGCTTTTCACCACGACGAATTCGATCAGCCAAACCTTTGAGCCGGGCATTGATCTCAGCCTGGTCATACCACCGCCCTCGAACCATGACTCCGCGATTTTCCAGCAGCGTCTCAAGCCCGTGCATTGGGTTACTCGGGGTGAGTATCAGATCCGCGCGCATTCCCGGAGCAATGACGCCGACGGCGGCCACACCCTGCAGATAATGACCAACATTACTGGTCCCTGAACGCAATACAGCGTATGGAGACATGCCGGCATTCACCATGGCCGCCATCTCGCGATGAATGGAGAATCCCGGCACGCTGAAAACCTGTGGCGAGTCCGTTCCAAGCAAGATACCTGCACCCACGTCGTCCAGCATGGCCAATACTCGGCTACGGGCACCTGAGTAGGCCCGACGAGTGGCCAATTTGTCACTGGAGTAGCTTGCTTGCTGTCGGCGCTCCCAGGTCTCAACCTGAGACGATGGCCAATACTTCAGTTCCGGCCACTGACTCAACTCGGCGGGATCTCCGAGTCCGATCAAGTGATCCCAGAGCACCATTGTCGGTACCACCCAGGCTCTGGAGTCACGCGTCCTGACAGCAAGATCGCGCAGACTTTCCTGATTGAGTTCATGTTCGGGATATCCAAGTTGCTGCAGATAGCCGTCAATATGGTCAAATGTATCCTGTCCCATGGACAGGGCGTGATTCAGGCCAACATCCTCAGGCACATGTCCCGCGAAGCGAATACCCAATCGATGGGCTTCCTCCGCCATTGCATCATACTCCCCGCGGGTCAGCCCCGGGTGTACCTTCAGAAGGTCCCAGCCCTGCTCTACCACCTGTCTTACCTTCTGTCGTGCCTGCGCGGGAGAAGAAACGGAATTTCCATTAAAACTGGGGCCGGCGAGAAACAGGCTGGGGCCTTCCATGTCTCCATCTCGGATGCGACGCCGGAGCTCCAGTTGTCCCCGAGCTCCCAACATACCGCGCACCGTGGTCACGCCATTGGCTATATAGAGAAACATCATGTCTGCTACCAGGGGGTGATCGACGTCACCCTGCGGCACCGGCGTATGGCCGTGCATTTCAGCCAAACCGGGCAGCAGATATTGACCACGTCCCTCTATGATTGTCGCGCCCTCAGGTACCCCCACCTGATCACGTGGCCCCAGCGCGGTTATGCGATCGCCGCTCACCAGGACCGTTTGATCGGCGAGCACACTCTCGTCATGCATAGTAAGTACATTGACCCCTGTGAACGCTACCTCATTCGCAAGGGCCGCACCCGCAAGTACCATCGCCACGATGGCTGAGTAGATTTTGACTATTGACACAAGGCCTCCGCTATTCACTTACTTAGGGTAACGCGCTACTGTTCGTTTATAATCCATTGTTGGCTAATGCCGGCACCGGACTCGAGACGACAAAACTATGAACTGCCTGATTGCTATGTATAGCAAGGATTCTGCCTTGCTGCACGCTTGGTGCACAGCACTGACCCCACCGCTCGCGGCTATGCCGGCACCCTTCACCGCCAGCATTCTGGCCGTTTCCAACGAAGAAGAACTTGATGCAGCACTGCGGCTTACCGACCTGCAGGCGGTGATTTTGCACTGTGATGACAGCGCCGAATGTACGCGTCGAGAGATTCAGCAAATTCAGGCGCAACGTAGCACCGTCAATTTGTTTATCGCCCTACCGACGGAAGCCCACAGTGCGGTGATCGATGACCTGATCTCCGAACCGGTGGACGCCTACTTCGATCAGGCGGAACTTGATTTCTCCCTGATCGCCCGGGAAATAACTGCCCAGTTACAGCACAAGGCGCGTACGCCATTTGCCGACACACTCGAGAGCTATGTACACAGCGCCAAAGACGCCTGGCACACCCCCGGGCATTCCGGCGGCGACAGTTTGAAGGACAGCCCATGGGTCAGCGATTTCTATCACTTCCTGGGCGAGCACATTTTCAATGCCGACCTGTCGGTGTCAGTCCAGGTCCTGGATTCATTGCTGGAACCACATAGCGTCATAGAGGAATCACAGGTTCTGGCAGCCCGGGCCTTCGGCTCAGCCCACACATTTTTCGCCACCAATGGTACCTCCACGGCCAACAAGATAATTTTGCAAAGTCTGCTATCGCCTGGTGACAAAGTATTGGCGGATCGTGCCAGCCACAAATCTGTACATCACGGCATTATCCTGTGCGGCGCGATGCCGATTTATCTACCCTCTTCTACCAAAAGCAGCTATGGCCTCTACGGACCTATACCCAGAAGTACTATATTCGATGCGATCGATGAGCACCCTGACGCGCGCGCAATCCTGTTGACGTCCTGTACCTACGACGGCCTGCGTTATGACCTGGAACCTATTATCGAGCATGCCCACAAACACGGGATCAAAGTTATTGTGGATGAAGCCTGGTTCGCCCATGCGCGCTTCCATGCCAAGCTGCGGCCCACCGCGCTAGAGGCTGGGGCTGACTACTCCACCCAGTCGACCCACAAAATGCTATCAGCCTTTTCACAGGCGAGTATGATCCATGTAAATGACCCGGATTTTGATGTGCAGCGGTTCCGCGAACACTTCAATATGCACGCCTCTACCAGTCCACAGTACAGTATCATCGCTAGTCTGGATGTCGCACGCAAACAGGCGTCTATGGAGGGCTATAAGCTTCTGCAACACAATTTCGAACTGGCAGACAGGCTTCGGGATGAAATTAACGCCACCGGGGTGTTTCGTGTACTCACACTCGACGACATGCTCCCGGAGGAACTGGCGGAGGACGGCATTCAGCTGGATCCCACCAAACTGACCGTCGACATTTCGGCCTGTGGACTCAGTGCCGATGCGCTGCAACTGCAGTTGTTTGAGGAATTCAATATTCAGGTGGAAAAAACCACCTTCAACACCATAACGATTCTGCTCACTATCGGCACCACGCTGGGCAAGGTGATGCGCCTTGAAAACGCATTGAAACGCATCGGCATGCAAGCCAGGAACCAGCGTGCTGATCACCGTATCAATCCGCCCCCACCTCTCCCCTCTTTTGGTGAAGTAACAGATTTACCCAGAGACGTATTTTTCAGCAAGGGCCAGTTACTGCCGTTGATGAACAGCCACGCCGAACTGAATGAGGCATTAATAGATCAGGTGTCAGCAGATCAGATAACGCCCTATCCTCCTGGAATCCCGGTACTGGTTCCGGGGCAAAAGATTGATCGCGCCATTCTGGAATATCTCAAGTCAATATTGCTGGCCCAGCGTCATACCGAAATCCACGGCATGATTCACCTGCAAGAAATTCCACACTTGCGGATCGCGGGTGACGCCTAAACTCTCATCATCTCAGCTTCTCATCCTATTTAGCTGCCTGATGGCAGTTTCCATGGGACAGTCGCTGGTTTTTGCGATTCTGCCGCCACTGGGCCGAGAGGTAGCGCTCACTGAGCTCCAGATTACTTCCATCATAGCCACTTCAGCGCTGACGTTTGCCCTCGCGGCGCCACACTGGGGTCGCCTCAGCGATCGTATTGGCCGCAAACCGGTCATCCTGACCGGGCTGACAGGTTACACGATTGGTACCATCTTTTTTGCCTCGACCTTTCAGGCCGGACTGCTGGGTTGGCTGGGTGGAGGGGCCCTTTACGCAACCGCGCTCGGTACACGCTTGAGCCAAGCCCTGATAATGTCCGCGACAGCGCCCGCAGCAAGCGCCTATGCCGCTGATCACAGCTCCGTCAAAAGGCGCGTAAAAGCACTCGCCAAACTGGGCACCGCCAATAATCTGGGAACCATACTGGGTCCGGGAGTGTCTGCCCTACTGGTCGCTTTCGGCTTATTGGCACCGCTGTACTTCGCGGCAGTGCTTACCGGTTGTGCAGCCTTTTTCTGCTGGCGGTTTCTCCCCGAGAGTAAGCGCGAATCCACTACTGCAAAAACACAGCCCCCACGGCTGTCTTACCTGGATCCGCGTTACACGCGTTTTTTGCTCACCGCTATTGGACTTTTTGTAGGCTTTGCGTCATTGCAACAAACGCTGGGGTTCAGTCTGCAGGACCGCCTCGAACTGACGGGCGTTCAAACTGCGCAGCACGCGGGATCAGCCTTGATGATTTCCGCGATTTTCGCATTTAACTCACAAATGGTTTTGGTACAGCGTCTTAAATTGTCCCCGGAACAATTTATTGAATCCGGTCTGGCGCTGCTTATCATCGCTGCGGTTATCATCAGCACCTATACGAATTTCGTCACTCTGGGTTTCGGCATGATGTTTCTGGGAACAGGTATGGGGCTCGTCATGCCCGCTGCTGCCGCGGGAGCTTCCCTGTCAGTCACTCAGGAGGAACAGGGCATGGTTGCGGGACTAATCAGTTCCTGTCCGGCTATGGGATTTGTCGCCGGCCCGCTTATCGGCGGACTCCTCTATCAGTGGCACGGCAGTCTGGCGAGCGGCTTCAGCGCGCTGATGTTTCTGGGCGTCTTGATTGCCGTGCGCTCCCTGCGCAAGCGCACAGCCTAGTTATTCTTATGCCTGAGTCAGATATACCTCTGATAGATATTTCACCCCTTTTCAAAGGGCCGCATCGTACTACCGAGGAGGCCATAGAATATGCATGTATCCATAGCGGTTTCTTCCAGATAACCGGGCATGGCATCGCTTCCGAACTATTGCATTCGGTCAGGTCCGTGGTGCAGGAGTACTTTGCTCAAGAGATCGACGAAAAACTTCGAGACAAAATAACCCGGGATAACTATCGTGGTTATATTCCCGAATCTTTTTTCTCTACCAACAATGCCGTGGGAGAGGTGGATCAATACGAGGGGTACAAGCTGCACCAGGAGGTACCCACAACAGAGATAATTTCCCACCAGTGCAACCTGTACGGGCCCAACAAATGGCCTCTGAACATTCCTCGAATGCAACCTCTTATCTCAAAGTACTGGGAGCACTGTGATTGCATCACGACACTATTACTCAGTGCATTCGCAAGAATTCTGCGCATTGATGCCAGTGAGTTCCTGTCTTTTTTTGAATGGCCACTCACCAATATGACTCTGCTGCACTATCCCCCGCGGCAGAAACCCGCGATCGGCATCCATCCGCACAAAGACACTGATGCATTGACCCTGTTAGTACCCGACAACTGCGGAGGCCTGTACATTAAGCCGAGAAATTCACAGACATGGCTGCTGGCAGAGGTCAGGGAGAACGCTCTGCTAGCTAATATAGGAGATATGCTGGAAATCTGGTCCGGTGGACGCTTTCAATCGACACCGCACAAAGTCATCTCCCAACCACATACGGCGCGCTTCAGCTTTCCATACTTCAGCGTTCCACGTCACGACGTGGTGGTGCAGCCTCTTGTGGAGCCGTTGCCAGAGTTCACACGGAGATCAGCCAGCGCCGGGGAAATTTCCCGCGCCATCTGGCAGAGCAACTGGGCTGATGCAGCGCCAGTTTCAGAGGATCTGGATCCGCAAAAAGGCTGGTAAATCGCCGCTAGGCAGACGCGATATCCAGTATGACCTTACCCCGAGCCTTGCGCTCAATCAGCGCATTGAAGGCTTGCTCGTACTGATCCAAAGAGAAGCGATCAGCTATCAGTGGTTTCAGCCGTCCCGACTCAAAGTGATCCCATAACTCCGCAATATTGGCTTCATTTACTTCGGGTTCGAACCCAATAGAAGCGCCCCAGAATACTCCCACGATGGAACACCCTTTGAGTAACACCAAATTGAGCGGAATCTTCGGAATAGGTCCGGCAGCAAAGCCAATAACCAGAAAGCGGCCTTTCCAGGCTGTCCCACGCAAGGCCATTTCACTGTAGTCACCACCGACGGGGTCGTATACCACATCCGCTCCTCGGCCACCGGTCAGTCCCTTGATGGCATCCTTTAAATTGGACTCAGAGTAGTTGATGCACTCGTCAGCGCCGACATCGCGTGCCAGTTGCAGTTTCTCCTCTGAACTGGCCGCTGCAATAACATGCGCGCCCATCAACTTGCCGATCTCAACCGCCGTAATCCCGACGCCACCACCGGCTCCAAGAACCAGAAGGGTTTCACCCTCCTTGAGTTCGGCCCGCTGTTTGAGAGCATAATAACTGGTAAAGTAATTGATACTGACTCCAGCCGCCTCAGCAAAATTCAGACCCTCAGGTTTGGGATACACAACTGACTCAGGGGCCGACATTTTTTCACAGAAAGCGCCGCTGCCACCAAAGGTCACAACTTCATCACCCACCGAAAAACGGGTGACGTCAGCCCCGACAGCGCTGACGACTCCGGCGCACTCACCACCGGGCACGTAGGGCAGATCCTGTTGAAACTGGTATTTACCTTGAATCATAAGCACGTCCGGAAAGTTAATACCGGCCGCTTTCACGTCAATAAGAACGTCTGACGCTCCAACCTCAGGTTCAGGCCAGTCACCCTCCAAACGCAGCTTGTCCGGAAGGCCAATCTCACTGCAAACGACTGCTTTCATGGTTAACCTCAGGCGACTTCGAACAGACCGGCAGCACCCATACCGCCACCGACACACATGGTAATGACAACGTATTTGACACCGCGACGCTTACCTTCGATCAATGCGTGACCAATCATGCGTGAACCGCTCATTCCGTAGGGATGACCAATCGAGATCGCACCACCATTAACGTTGAGTTTATCGTTATCTATGCCGAGTTGATCACGACAATACAAAACCTGAACAGCAAACGCTTCATTGAGTTCCCACAGCCCAATATCGTCCATGGTCAGACCATTGGCTTTCAGCAGTTTGGGCACGGCGAACACCGGACCTATACCCATCTCATCGGGATCACAACCGGCAACCGCAATTCCACGGTAAATACCCAGCGGCTCAAGTCCTTTCTGTTCTGCCAGTTTGGCATCCATAAGTACCTGTGCAGATGAACCATCGGAAAGCTGGGATGCATTACCGGCGGTAATGGTGCCCCCTTCCTTCACAGTACGCAGACCGGCGAGTCCTTCTGCGGTAGTAGCCCGCAGACCTTCATCGGCTGTGACGGTAACTTCTGCTTCGGATGCTTCACCGGTTTCCTTGTTCCATACAATTCGATTGCAGGTAACAGGCGTCAATTCATCGGCATAGCGACCGGCTTCATAGGCAGCCGCCGTACGCTGCTGTGACTGCAAGCCGTACTCGTCCATCTGTTCACGTGTTACACCGTAGCGATTGGCAACCACTTCAGCGGTTTCCAGCATTGGCATAAAAATATTGGGCTCTATCGCCATCAACTGCTCATCAACCATACGATGCACGTTCATGTGCTCGTTTTGTACCAGCGTAATGGCTTCCAGTCCTCCAGCCACAACTGTGGACATACCATCATCAATAATTTGCTTGGCGGCGGTGGCGACAGCCATCAAACCCGATGAGCACTGGCGGTCAAGAGTCATACCGGCAACGCTGGTGGGCAAACCGGCCCGCAAAGCGATCTGGCGGGCGACATTGGAGCCGGTGGCACCCTGCTGCAGGGCCGAACCCATTATCACGTCATCAACTTCTGCGCCTTCAATACCGGCACGTTTCACGGCTTCGGCTACCGAAGCTGCTCCAAGGCTGGCGCCCCCAAGATTGTTAAAGCTGCCGCGATAAGCCTTGGCGATGGGGGTACGAGCTGTGGATACTATTACTGCGTCTGTCATGTCTTTCTCCTGTCGGGACTAACCGGATGCCTACCGGATTAGCCCATTTCAATACCCAGCCCGGCCGCAGCCTTGCTGACAAATTTAAAGGTTTGTTCGAACCCCGCTTGGGGCTGTGTTTCGTTATCGGTGTTGCTGATGGCATCCCAGTTGGCGGCAATACCCTCCGGCGTCTGCTCCTCAGGTGGCAGCCACATACCATCTGATTCCACCAGCCGGGTGACGGCAAATCCGCCAGCTCCTGCACATAGAATGGTACGTGTGGGGGCATCCTCGCTGACCAGATAAAGCACCGCCGGGGTCACGGTCTCTGGAGTCAGCAAATTAAATGCTTCGTCGGGAATCAGACCTTCGGTCATACGGGTTCCAGCAGTGGGTGACAGGGCATTCACCTTGATATTGTATTTGCCACCTTCTTGTACCAGCGTATTCATCAAGCCCAACACGGCCATTTTTGCTGAACCATAGTTGCACTGACCAAAGTTGCCATACATACCGCTGGGAGAGGTGGTCACTACTACACGTCCATATTCCTGTTCACGCATGATGTCCCAACAGGCCTTGGTGCAATTCACGGTTCCCATCAAGTGCACATCTACCACCAGGCGAAAATCATCCAGGCTACCCTTGGCAAAGCTCTTGTCACGCAGAATGCCCGCGTTGTTTACCAGGATATCGATACGACCCCAGGTATCCATGGTCTGCTGTACCATCGCTTCGACTTCATCCATCTTTGCAACATTGGCGCCGTTGGCAATAGCTTCACCACCAGCCGCTTCAATTTCTGCCACAACCGCCAATGCAGCTTCGCTGGATCCGCCGGTGCCATCTGTGGCGCTACCCAGGTCATTGATCACGACCTTGGCACCACGCGCGGCGAGTGACAATGCGTGCGACCGTCCCAGCCCCTGACCAGCACCAGTGACTATCGCTACTTTTCCGTCATATCTAATGGACATGAACAAATTCTCCTAAATGTATTTCTGTATAAAATGTTGGATTGAATGGGTGGCGATCAGGCAACCACTACCATGGACAGCCATTCGGCTACCAGAGCGGGGGTTTCTTCGCCTTCAATTTCCATGGTGATTCCATTTTTCAGCAGAATTCTGCCACCATCTTTCTCAGTCACTTCAGTCAACGTCGCAATCGTTCGCACCCTCTTTCCGGCGCGAACTGGCGCCAGGAAGCGCACCTTGTCAAAACCGTAGTTGATACCCATCACCGTGCCTTCTACCCCGATCCCGTTTTGAATAACCAGATGGGACAGCATTGACAGTGACAAAAAGCCGTGGGCAATCGGGCCGCCAAATGGAGTTTTGGCCGCCGCCTCCGGGTCAATGTGTATAAACTGCCGGTCTTCTGTACAGTCTGCGAAGGTGTTGATGCGTTCCTGATCCATTACAAACCAGTCGCTTGGCTCCTGTGCAACGCCTATGTAATTGCCCAGATCTTCTTTTGCCACAAGTTGAAATCCCATTTTTTTCTCCCTAAGTCAGTAGCTGAAAATTGTTTAACGTGTGCCGGAAAGCCGCGCTTCAACCGTCTCTGAAAGTCGCAGCCGGAGCTTCGTAGTCCGCATACTTGCGAAGTTCGTGACGCCCAACCACCATGCGGTGAACCTCATCGGGACCATCCGCCAGTCGGAGCGTACGCTGCCCGGCATACATGGCCGCCAGTGGAAAGTCCTGAGAAATTCCAGAGGCACCGTGCATTTGAATAGCGTCATCGATAATTTTTATCGCAATAGGAGGCACCACGGCCTTGATCTTTGAAATCCAGATCCGTGCTTCCCGGGGGTCGACTGTGTCCATCATGTGAGCCGTTTTGAGCGTGAGCAAACGTGCCATTTCAATGTTCATCCGGGCATTGGCAATCACATCCACGTTGCCACCCAATCGCGCCAGGGGCTTGCCGAATGCTGTACGCGTGGTCGCTCTCTGGCACAACATTTCCAGTGCCTTCTCAGCGGCCCCAATGGAGCGCATGCAATGATGGATACGACCGGGACCAAGGCGACCCTGGGAGATCTCAAATCCGCGTCCAGCGCCAAGAATCACATTGGCCTCCGGCACGCGAACATTGTTGAAGCGCATATGCATATGGCCGTGTGGCGCATCATCTGCGCCAAACACGTGCATGGGTCGAATCACTTCTACCCCTGGTGTATCCATGGGCACGAGTATCTGTGACTGCTGCAAATGCTTAGGCGCATTCACATCAGTTTTGACCATGGTAATCAGAATTTTGCAGCGGGAATCCCCGGCGCCAGAGATGTAGTGCTTTTCCCCATTAATAACCCATTCGCCGTTCTCCAGTACCGCCTGTGTAGAGACATTTGTCGCATCCGATGAAGCGACCCCTGGCTCAGTCATTGCAAACGCGGAACGGATTTCTGCATCGAGTAATGGTCGCAGCCAGGTTTCCTTTTGCTCTTCCGTGCCGTACTTTTCCAGCACCTCCATATTTCCAGTATCAGGCGCAGAGCAGTTAAACACCTCCGCAGCAATAACACTTTTACCCATTTCCTCGGCCAGATAGGCGTACTCAACGGTATTAAGACCAAAACCCCAATCACTGTTGGTCAGGAAAAAATTCCACAGGCCTTCCGCCTTGGCCTTGGCATGCAGGGAGCCCATGATCTCCACTTGTCGATCAGTCAAGGCCCAACGGTCACCTACACTAATCTCTTCCAGGTACTCGCCTTCCAACGGACGAATTTCGGTATCAATAAAGTCACTTACTTTAGCCAGCAAGGGCGCAACTCGGTCGCTGATGCCTAAATTCATGTACTTCTCCTCAGTTTTTGGATGCAGCAGTTAATATCCGCCGAGCAATGCGAATCGATCCAGATGGTGATGATAGTCACCGAAGGTGTGCTGCAGCACACGCGCTCTTTTCAGAAAAAAGCCAATCTCGAACTCATCGGTCATACCGATGCCGCCGTGCATCTGCACGCCTTCATTGCTCACCCGGGCGGCGACCTCACAGAGCTTGGCCTTACAGGCGCTGGCCAGTTTCGGCAAATCATCACTGTCACTATCGATGGCATGTAATGCCTTGAGCACGATGGATCGCGCGAGCTCCAATTCTGCGAACATCTCTGCGGCACGGTGCTGCAACGCCTGAAAGCTGCCAATGACTTCACCAAACTGCTTGCGCTCGCGAAGATAGGTCATCGTGCGTTCAAAGGCTTCAGTACTGAGGCCGAACAGCTCTGCAGACAGGCCGATGTTGGCTATATCCAGGGTCTTACTCAGAGCGGCATAACCGTTGTTCAATTCGCCCAGCAATTGATCCTCACTCACTGCCACATTCGTCAGTGACACATGACCGGCATTGTGGGAGTCCACCATGGTGACGGCTTCAGCTTTCACGCCCGCAGCGCCGGAATCTACCAGAAACAGGCTGATACCTTCCTCATCATCAGTTGTTCCAGAAGTGCGGGCGACGACTATGATGGTATCCGCGACGTGAGCATCCAGTACCATCACCTTGGCACCATTCAGCAGGTAACCATTGTCCGCGGCGGTCGCGGTTGTGGAAATATGAGTTGGGCGATGAACCCGGCCTTCCTGCAGTGCCAGTGTGGCCAGCGTTTGTCCAGAAGCTATGGCCGGAAGCAAGGCCTGTTTCTGGGATTCATTACCCGCCAGTTGTATTAGTGTAGCAGAAGTGAGGACGCTGGATTGCAACGGTGAAGCCGTCAGTCGTCGACCGATCTCCTCCAACACCACACCCAGACCGGTGTAGCCATAACCCAGCCCGCCATATGCCTCATCAATTGCAATACCAGCCCATCCCAATTCAGCCATCTGCTGCCAAAGTTCTGCCGAGTAACCCTGCAGGTTCTCGCTGTCCCGCAGCGCACGCAGCGCAGCGACCGGCGCATTCTCGTCCAGAAATCCGCTAGCAGATTCACGCAACATCTGTTGCTCTTCATTAAGTACTAGTGCCATATCCTCGTCTCTCTATGCTGTCGTCGGTATCTCGTGGCGCCTTCAGGAAGGCAGGCCCAGTACCCGTTTGGAGATAATATTCAGCTGAACTTCAGAGGTCCCGCCCTCGATCGAATTACCCTTGCTGCGCAACCAGTCCCTGCTGATTGCACCGCCCCGACTAGCTTCACTATCCCACTCTAAAGCCACATCTCCGCTGGCAGACACCAACAACTCATTTCGTCGTTTATTCAGCTCCGTACCGTAATATTTGAAGATTGACGAGGCAGCACCGAGGCCCTGACCCGCATTGGATTCATCGCGTACCCGCTCCATGGTGCAAGCAAATGCCAGGGTATCCAGATCAAACCGCGCGATACTATGACGCAGTGGTGCGTTATCCAATCGTTCACCGGCTCGACCCCAGTTCTCGCTGGCGGTTTCTCCCAACGTCTTTTTAGCGCGCATCATGCCAAAACCACTGATCATCTCGCGCTCGTGAGTCAGCAGGTACTTGGCTATTTCCCAGCCCTTGCCCAACTCCCCCATGAGATTGCCCTTGGGGACTTCAACGTCATCAAAAAAGGTTTCGCAAAAAGGTGAGCTACCACTGATCAGCTTGATTGGCTTAGTGGTGACACCAGGCGATGCCATATCGAACAGCAGGAAGCTGATGCCCTCATGCTTAGTACCCGAGTTGTCCGTTCTTACCAGGCAGAATATCCAGTCGGCCTTGTCGGCATAGGACGTCCAGATCTTGGAGCCGTTGACAAGATAGTGGTCTCCTTGGTCGTCCGCGCGCGTCTGCAGGCTGGCCAGATCAGAACCCGCTCCAGGCTCGCTGTAGCCCTGGCACCAGCGAACTTCGCCCTTGATGATTTTGGGTAGATGCTCCTGCTTCTGGGCCTCGCTACCGTATTTCATCAGTGCAGGACCTAACATATCAATACCGAAGCTTTCCAGGGGCCTGCGGGCACCAATGCGCCCCATTTCCTGGCGCAAGATTTTAGCTTCCTCTTTGTCGAGACCGCCACCACCGTACTCGGCAGGCCAGGTGGGCGTGGTCCAGCCACGAGCAGCCATCCGCTCCATCCAAACAACCTGGTCGGGGTGAGTTGGATTCGGGTTGCGTCCACCCCAGAACTGATCCGCATCGGTTGTCACGGGAGTACGCATCGCCGCCGGGCAGTTCTCTTCCAGCCAAGCTCTTGTTTCCTGACGAAATTGTTCCATATCACTCACGTTGAATTCCTCTTTGCTCAAAATACGGGCACCACACTACCGTGCATCGCCCGGCAGACATAATTTGAACATACAGTATGTTTTAACTACATTCAAGTATCTAAGCACTACTTTCTGGGATCCGACGCCGCCGGAAATTCGGTCCAGAAATTGCGCCACGGACTTGAAACCGATGGTCAATGCTGTTCCCCTACGCATGGAGCAAAACCAATGGAGATACGTATGCCCTACTCACCCAAACAGCTCTCAGATCTGCAGGAAATAAAGGATTTGACGCTTGATTATGCCAACGCCATCGATCAGAAACGATTTGATGATCTGGACCAGATTTTTACGGCGGACGCACATATTGATTACACAGCCATGGGTGGGCCCAGTGGCTCCTACCCGGAGATAAAAAAATTCCTGCAGGAAACTCTGCCGTTGTTCCCCAGCTATCAACACTTTAATAGCAACTGTCGCATCCACCTTGATGGCGATGAGGCCAGCGCCAGAATCTATTGTTTCAACCCGATGCTGTTTCCTGAGTCACTGGGTGGCAGGGGTGAGACTGGATTAATGGGACTATGGTATCTGGATAACTACCGTCGCATCGAAGGGCATTGGAGAATAGTTGAGCGCGTGGAGGAAGCCAGCTGGAGCTACAACACGCCCGTGTAGGTGTTCAATAGTCACCTCGATCGCCGATGGTTTCGTAACAAACCGGCATGATCAACCCTCCAACAGATCGACGATTTCATCTCGCTGTGAGTAAACCAACAGCAGGGCTAGGTCACCGGGCTCCAACCAATCCAGCGCTTGACCGGCCCCGCTGAGAGGGTCATCGGCAAGTGAAAAAGAATCCTGAGGCAGGCCCTGCTGGAGGCACTCAGCACGGATCACAGCGCTCACTTCACCAACGTCTCGACCACGCAAATATTCC
Organism: uncultured Halieaceae bacterium; assembly: GCA_938074045.1. Taxonomy (GTDB): domain Bacteria; phylum Pseudomonadota; class Gammaproteobacteria; order Pseudomonadales; family Halieaceae; genus CALJGI01. The sequence continues at coordinate 57,709 of CALJGI010000008.1, read as the reverse complement.
GGTACTTCACAAATCACAACTCGATCAGGGTTCAATGTAAACGCCCCCGCAGTCAATCCGCGAATATCCTCGTCGCTGCGATCGCCGGCATGCCCCAGCATTAACAAACGCCTTCTGGCCGGGAGGTTTTTCATGGTGTCGGCCACAGCAGCGATGCTATGAGGATTGTGTGCGAAATCGACGAAAACCCTGGCCCCGCGAACATCAAACTCGTTACATCGCCCTGGATTATCATCGGGATTGCTTTGAAAGTTGGCCAACCCGGCGCGTGCATCGTCCAGCGAGAGCCCCAGCGCCTGCGAGAGACAAATAACAGCAAGGGAATTTTGAACATTGTAGCGAGCGGCACCGTCCATGGTAATAGGCACATCTCTTACGGAGCAAACATCGTGGGTAACGCCACCATCAAAATATCTTAGTTGTTCCCGATCCAGCCAGGCACAGGGAGTACCGCTGGCGCGGGCATTCGCTACTTCAGCTCGCTCTGAATCAAGACTGAACCAGCACAGGCCCACCCCTCGTTCACGTACTTCCACCGACTGAGCCCTGGCGTAATCAACCAAGCCTACGTCATCGGCATTCAAGACCAGGGTTGCCCCCGGCGCCAGAGTCCGAAAAACAGCAAACTTGGCCTCGGTCAGTTCCGGTACTGTATTAACACCATATTGTCCGAGGTGATCCGCCGCCACATTGGTGACCAATCCGGCCTGAGCGCGCTTCAAGGCGAGACCTCGTCGCAGAATCCCGCCCCTGGCAACCTCCAGCAGCGCTATCTCAAGCCGTGGATCACGTAACAGCATGCGTGCACCACCGGGGCCGGAATAGTCACCCCGATCAAGTATGTCATCGCCTACGCAAACATAGTCAGTCGAGGTAAAACCGGCCACACATCCTGAGGCACGCGCTACCGCCGCACTGAGCCGCACACAGGTTGACTTACCATTGGTGCCAGTAATCATGGCCACGGGCAGATCATGTAACCGATCCCAATCCACACCTGCAGGCTCAGGTAATGCCTCTATGTCCCAAACCTGCGATCCGCATCCATGCCCCAGGGAAACCGCCTCATCATCGGCAACGAAGTCAACGCCATGCTGACGCGCTGCATCCTGCAAAACCAGTAACTCCGGTCGTGCCTCCCGTTGCATCACGTCGCGAACGCTTTGCAGCAAATTGGCAACTTCCCGTGCCGGCTCCCGTAGCAATTCACTTGCTGTTATATACCAGGCGGTCTGCACCACAAAAATGGCTGAGTACAACTGATCTATAGGTGCGGAAATGGCCAGATTTAGTCCATTCTCAAACTGCCGTACAACCCAGCGTTCAGACTCCCAACCCACAGCAGCAAAGACATGTTTAATCGACTTTATCCAGCATGCCTCTACAGCGTCCAGATTAAATCCCACAACACGCACGTCAGCAATTGCACCGGCATGCTCCCATAGTAATCCGGGGCCCGTGAGTCGCCGGCAATCTTCCAGCACCAGCTTATCGCTGGCTGGCTGTGGTATCTGCAGCGCGTCTTCCAGTTCCTCGACGCTCATGCGCAATGATTGATTACTCACCCATTCAACCCTGTTAGTCGTCGCCTTCCTGATCCCGCGCCAGGCGTACTCCGCGGTCATCACTGATCAGGTGCTGGCCAGCCTCGAGGGAAACTTCCATGGGCTCTTCGATCTGGGCTTGTTCTTCCAGCACTGGCTCGTCCTGATTATCACGATTACCGCCAAAGTATACGATCTGCTTCCAGCAGCGAATGATATTATCGCCAAAAATAACCACCAGATCGCCATCCATTGCCATGCCGAGGGCGCAGTCAACTGCTTTCTGCTCATCCGGGAGCACAGTTATCGCGCTTTCCTCCACACCTTTCCCAAGCAGGCTGTCTCTCATCAGCCTGGGGACCTCGTCCTCACCTCTTCCCCGACGATTATCATCGGCCTTGCAGACATAGTGATCGAAATGTCCGGCCAGTAACTCGGCTGATTCGGCAATGTCCTCATCCCGGCGATCCCCAGGCATGGAAATAACAGCAAGCTTCCGGCCGTTTACCTCCATACGATCTACCGTGTCTGTAATCACGCGGAAAGCCGCGGGATTATGCGCGTAGTCGAGAATCACTTTGAAGGGGTGTTCGTTAAAGACATTCATTCTTCCAGGCGCCTGGAAGAAACTGGTATCAAAGGTCCGCAGTCCATGGCGAATTTCATCCAGTTCCTTGCCGAAACTGTAAGCCATCACCGCGGCAAACATGGCGTTTTGAACATTGTGCATCGCCTTGCCTTCCATCGTGGCTGGAACCAGATGTGACCACAGCAGGGGAATATGTGAACCATGATCATAGAACGTGATCATATCCCCGTTGATACCCTTTTCCAGTACGCAGGCCATGCCACCAGCCCTGATATGTTCGCGAACCAGAGCGTGATCCGAGTTTATGGTGACATAGCAAATACGTTTCGCATCGCAGTAGTCAGCCATTTTCAAACAGTTCATATCATCGGCGTTCAGGACAGCAACATCTTTCGCTGTTTCAACCACAACCCGCTTCACCTCGGCCAACTGCTCCACTGTGTCGATACCCTTGAGCCCGAGATGATCGGCGGCAACATTGAGACAGGCAGCCACATTGCTCGATTGATAACCCAGCCCCGCCCGCAATATGCCACCACGGGCTGTTTCCATAACTGCAAAATCTACACTAGGGTCACGCAACACGATTTGCGCAGAAGTCGGGCCAGTCATATCACCCTTGACTGACATCTTTCCATCTATCTGAATACCATCGGTGGACGTCATCCCAACGGTGTGACCACAGCCCTTAAGGATGTGCCCCAACATACGAGATGTCGTGGTCTTGCCGTTGGTCCCGGTAATCGCTGCGATTGGAATGCGCCCGGTTTCCCCCACACCAAACAGCATGTCCATCACCTTGCCGGCTACATCTCTGGGTTCACCTTCACTCGGCGCAACGTGCATCCGAAACCCCGGGGCGGCGTTGACCTCGACAATCGCACCACCGACATCTTTGTACGAGCGTGTTATGTCCGAAGTCAGGAAATCCACGCCACCCACATCAAGCCCAACAGCTCTGACGGCGCGAATCGCCATTTCCCGATTATCGGGATGTACGACGTCGGTGAGGTCGATGGCGGTCCCACCGGTGGAGAGATTCGCCGTCGACCGCAAATAGAAAATTTCATCCTCTGCCAGCACGGTGTCTTCGTCTTTGTCAGCCTCGCTCAACAGCCGCAGAGCCTGCTTATCGAGTTCCAGCTGGGTGAGCACTTTTTCGTGGCCGATACCGCGACGGGGGTCACTGTTGACCACATCGATCAATTCTTTAATGGTGGATCGACCATCGCCAATCACATGCCCGGGCACGCGCTTGGCAACCGCCACCAACTCGTTGTTGACCACGAGAATTCGATGGTCAAACCCTTGGATAAAGCTCTCAACCAGTACAGCGCGACCGGTACCTTGCTCCTGAGCCTGGACAAAGGCGGTCTCCACCTGCTCAGTGGTGGTGAGATTAATGGAAACCCCCCTGCCATGATTGGCATTCAAGGGCTTCAATACCACCGGATAGCCAATACGCTCGGCCGCAACCACCGCCCGTCGCTCGCTGTACACCATGTACTGGCGCGGGACTGGCAGTCCAAGGTCATTGAGAAGTTGGTGGGTATCCTCCTTGTCGCAGGCAATTTCAACGGCGATATGCCGCGTTTCACTGGTAATGGTTGCCTGAATCCTCTGCTGATGGACACCGTGTCCAAACTGTACCAGCGAGTATCTATTCAGACGTAACCACGGAATGCCACGATCTTCCGCTGCTTTCACAAGTGAACCGGTGGACGGACCAAATTCGCGTTTTTGTGCGGAGAGTACAAAATTTTTCAGGTCATCCTCAAAATCGAAGTCAGCCTCGAACCGATAATCTATCTGCTCCTGCAACTCCGATGGTAATAAGTGCAGCAGCAGTTTCAAGGCTAATTCACCTGCTTCAAGTCCAGCATCCCGCTGTCGGTAGGCGTAGACCATGTTGTACTGACCGGTTTCACCGGTCGATCGTGTGCGTCCAAAGGTCACTTCAGAACCCGCCACACACTGTATCTCCAGAGCGCAGTGCTCCATGATATGACCCAGCCAGGTACCTTCATCTTCCCGAAGGCGCCGTAAAAAACCGCCCGGCTCGCGATAGGAACAACCATGATCGGACAATCCGGGCAGAGCGGCCTCCAGCCCCTCGATAAATTCCTTGCCCAGCCGAACCGACGGCCACTCTTCCAGCACACCCAGATCCAGCACGTGCCGAATAACCGGAAAACCCGCCCACATGTTGGGTCCGATATAGACATTGGTTGACAGTATTTTCATGGTTTTCCTCTACTTCAATTTGGCTGCATTGGCGATTTAACTGACGTGGATGGTGGCCTCGCGGGAGTCCAGATTGTAACGGCATCCCTGCGCCAATACATGCAACCTCATATCGACCAGGCTCAGAGCAGCCCCTTGATCTGCATGTGATCGAGAGGAATGCGTCAGCTGGCTAGCATCCAGTATCGTCACTGCGCCACTCCCGAGCACCTCACAATTGTTGTTGCCATCAATAAGAAACGCAGTATCTTCATCGATTCCGACGCCGATCAGAAAAGGATTGTAGGACAGCGCTGTCAGCAATCGTCCCAGTCGATCTCGTTGACTAAAGTGTTGGTCGATAATAGCGGTATTGGTCAGTCCGATACCCGGCGCCAGATTGACACCATCCTCGCGGGGAGAGAGGCCAGAACGACCGCCGGCAATCATATGCTGTGACATCATCGCCGCGCCGGCGGAGGTACCCGCTATAGGGATTCCCTCAGCATTGAGGCGACGCAGGCGCTGCCCCACTGAGGTTCCTCCCAGAATACCGGACAGTCGCAGTTGATTACCGCCGGTCACAAATATACCCGTGGCATTGTCCATTTCCTCCAACAGCAATTCATCTTCGCAGTCGCTGCGTTCATGAATTTCTGTGAACAGCGCCCGTTCCACCCCCAGGTCCAGGAAGAGGTCTGCGTATAACGAACCGGTGTCGGGTAGACGCGATGCCGTGGGGATCACCATGATACGCGCCTTGTCACCCCCACAGATATCAACAAAGCGGCTGAGGATATTGGGATTATTGCCCTTGTCTTCGGCACCACCGATCGGCATCAGCGGGCCACGTAACTTACCGGGCGGAACAGGGGACGGGGACATACAGATTCCAGTTCTTTTGTTTAAAGTGTAGTTTAATTTTCGCAGACATAAGAAACGGCAGGCTATCTTCCCGAGTGTCCATCTTCGAAGGTTCCTGTTTTTTGAGCAAGCCCGGCATATACATGCCAGATGCCTCTGGCCATGAGGTGCTGCACATTGAATTGTTCATCGACAACAACCAGGTCAGCATCATGACCGACGGCAATGCAACCCTTGCCCCGCAACCTGAAGTAATTTGCCACATTATCAGTAAATGGTGGCAAAGCATGCGCCAGATCCAGGCCTTCGCCACAGAGAGTGCGGATGGTCGCCAGCAGAGTTTCGGGACTGCCCACTCCACTGCGCAGCATTTCTCCATTCTCATCGAAGTGCGGCAAACACCCTCCGCCATCAGAACTCACGGTCAGGCGGGACGGATCCAGTCCGGCATGGCGATAGCGCAACACGGCTTCCGCAGCATCGTAGCCAGGATCGCTATGTCCATCTGGGAATGCTGTAAAATCAATAACGCACCCATGATCTCTGCTGAGAGCCAGACCTTCCTCGCACAAGGGCTTGTTGCGATTCACGTGGGTCGGGTGAAACACACGCGACGGCAATTCGGTCTCCTGCAGAGCGCGCCGAACCAGGTCCAGCCCACGCTCTCCATCACCCAGATGCAAATGTAACAATCCGGCCTTACCGCTCATCAAACCGGCTACATGGGCCTCGCTGGCAATGCGCACAAACGCGTCAAAATCGGGCTGACTGGAGCGGTGATCACTGATGGCCAGCTCCCCGACGCCAATAACCGGCTCCAGATTTACGATGTCGCTGCGTGCACTCCCTGTCAGCGTCATCAATGGCAGGTGATAGCCACCGGTGTAACACCAGGCCGACAAACCCTCTTCGCGCAGCGCATAGGTCTGCGTCAGCAATGTCTGTGTATTGCGGGTTAGATCATCGGTGCCCAGCACACCCACCACCGAGGTCACTCCCGCCCTCGTGTACGAGGACAAAAACGGGGTTGGGACTCGACTGGCAGGGCCGGATTCGCCACCTCCGCCCGTGATATGACAATGAGCATCCACCAGCCCGGGCATGACTATGGCACCCTCTACATCCACTACGTCGACGCCGAGAATTCCGTCCAAACGTGGAATTTCATCACCTATATAGACAACTTTTCCAGCGGCGACCAGTACGCACTGCATACCCAAATCAATGGGTGCGTATAAATGGGCATTTTTTAGTATCGTAAACATGTGATCCATCTTCAGAGTCCGACTTCCGGGCAGCGAATATTCTCCACCCGGTTCAGACGTTTTAAAGCGTGTGTCCCTCAGTCGCCGGCGATAATTTTTCCACATCACCGGATGTATGCTTAATATACTCAGCCAGCTTTTGCTCAGCCATATCGCCAAAAAGAATGTGGCAGGCGTCACGTAGCCCGGGTGAATTGACGATAATCTCGGTGCTGACCACCTGGGCAATTTTAGATCGCCGGCGCAGGAAGTCATCCAATCGTGTAATCATCTCACGTTCCGCAGCGTGCCGAATCTCGCAGCGCAGATACTCGGCATTCTCAATCAAAAGTTCCGCCTCGGCGGGGTCGCGGCGAATGCTCTCCAACATGTGGATGGCATTGCGCCCATAGCGCCGCCACAGCCGCTGCGACAAAGGCTCCGATGATGATGCCGCTGTCATGTCATCCAGGCCCAGCAAAGCTGCTCGGTGCATAAACTCCGCTTTGACCGTATCCGGTGCCTCTCCATACCAGCATTTATCATCGAAGGGCATCTCCACACCCAGGTCAGCGATAATCTCCGCCACCTCTTCTCCCACATTCAAACAATCAGTTAATTTGCCGCCAAAAATACTCAGGTGTGCATCCGCCTTGTTTGTCTCAATCACGTGTTTGCGAGAAAGTTGCAGCCAATCCTCCTCACCTTCGCTGTCCCGCACCGCCAGCGGGCGAACGCCGCAACGTTCCGCGATGATATCGTCCTTCGTCAATGGCTGGTCCAGATCCAGCATCGCGTTAACATTATCAAGGACAAATTGTCGATCCTCGGCCGTCACTTCACTGTCAGCATCTTGCACTGGTGTATCGGTGGTCCCAATACAACTGCGTGGCCCCATGGGAATGACAAAGAACAGACGTCCATCGCTGGCAAAAAAGGTCAGTACACGATCGCTCTCCGTCAATCGATCGACAATGAGGTGAATACCCTTGGAAAAGCGATGATGGTGTTCCGTCTGCTGGCCCGTCATGCGGTTGTGAGCATCCGCGAAGGGGCCGCAGGCATTAATCAGCACCCTCGACAAGATTGAGAACTCATTTCCGGACTCACCGTCCCTGACCTGGGTATGCCAACCATCGCCTGTTCTGACCGATGACATCGATTCAACATAGTTGGCGGCAATACAGCCGTAGTTCAGGCTGGCACGAACAAAATTGAATACAAACCGAGCATCATTGTCGTACAGATAACAATCAGAATACTCCACACCCCCACTACTGCGCTCGGTATTGATGATGGGTTCGCGTTGTTCAATTCTCGCGCCACTTAACCAACGTGGCGCACGTGTTCGAAGTCTCCCCATAAACCAATACAGCAATGAGCCCAGGTAAATCAGCTGTGAGGGAAATCTGAAACCCCGCTCCACCGTCGCGATAAATCTAATTTCATGCACGGTGGACGGGTAGGCGTCCATCAATCGATTGCGACTGCGGCACAGCCTGTCGACCAGGAGGTAATCGTGGCTCTCCAAATACTTGATCCCACCCCAGGCCAGGTTGGAAGAATTAGAACTGGTCTCCCCGGCAAAATCTGATCGATCAATCAGCGCCGTTTTCACACCCCGTGCAGCCAACGACGCCGCGGCTACGGCACCATTGATGCCGCCCCCCACAATGAGGACGTCAAATTTGTTATCACGTAATTTACGGATATTACTGGATCGAAGATTCACCCGGGCAAGCTTAGCTGGTTAATGCCCGGTAGCCCAGCGATTAGCGCTTAATTACTATGTATCAATTGCACTATACTCAGCAGCTGTAATCAGACAGCACTTACGGTGATAATAGTTATGGATGGATGGCAGGACACCATCGAGTTTTACGCAGCATATGCCGGGGAAAGCGTATTCTTGCAGGCCGGGGTGGTTATAGTCTTCTCCTGGGCTTTGGCGATATTGTTGGATCGCGTCATTATCGCCACTGTCAAACGATTCACCGCAAAGAGTGACACCAGGTTTGATGACCAGATTGTCGAACATCTGCACAAACCGCTGACGGTATCCATTCTTTTGCTAGGCCTGGTCAGCGCATCAATCATCGCAAATCTGGCGGAGAACTTCCGGCCCACGGTCTTTTCGATCCTGGCAACTATTGCCATGGTGGTCTGGACGCAATTTTTCCTTAAGGTCACCAAGATTGCGCTGCAAACCTATGCCAACCATCCCGAACATGTACCTATCCTGCACCAGAAAACGCTTCCCTTATTCGAAAATATTGCATTTATCCTGATTTTGGGGCTGTCGATATACTTTATATTCGTCAGCTGGAACGTCGACATGACCGCCTGGCTCGCATCCGCAGGCATCGTCGGCATTGCGGTGGGATTCGCTGCCAAGGACACCCTGGCCAACCTGTTTTCCGGGGTATTTATCATGGCGGATGCGCCGTACAAAATTGGCGATTTTGTGGTATTGGATGGTGGCGAGCGCGGCGAAATAACCCGGATTGGCATTCGCAGCACACGCATGCTCACCCGCGATGACATCGAGGTAACCGTCCCCAATGCAGTAATGGGCAACACCAAGATCATCAATGAATCAGGGGGCAGGCACGAGAAATTTCGGGTGCGGGTACAGGTTGGTGTGGCGTACGATTCAGATATCGACAAAGTCAGGGACATTCTGCAGACCATTGGCGAGCAGGACCCGGCCACCTGCGGTGATCCCGAGCCCAGGGTGCGCTTTAGACGCTTTGGACCATCGGCTCTGGAATACGAGCTTCTGTGCTGGATTGATCAACCGGTATTGCGGGGCCGCGTACTGGACAGTCTCAACAGCACCGTATACAAAACCTTCCGCGCCGAAGGAATTGAAATCCCTTATTCCAAGCACGACGTTTATATAAAGTCACTGCCGACACGTACTGCGGAAGATGAGGATTAGCAGCCACACCATTTGAGCGCGTGTGGTCAGGGAGACACCTCACCCGTAGCGCGCGCCCACCACTGGCATGTCTGCTGCCAGGTCGTCCAGAGCCGTCAGGTGTTCCTGGCTTAGCGTAATCTCGTCAACAGCACAATTCTGTTCCAGGTAGCGACGGCGTTTAGTACCCGGGATGACGGCGATATCTTGACCCTGAGCCAACACCCAGGCCAGTGCAATCTGACTATTGGTAATACCCAAGGACTCGGCGACAGAGGAAATCGCAGCTACCAGCGCGGCGTTTGCCTCCATGGCTTCCGCCGTAAAGCGGGGGTTCGCCCGACGCCAATCGTCATCCGCCAGATCATCAGGGCTGGTGAGTTTCCCGGCCAGAAAGCCACGCCCCAGAGGACTATAAGCTACCAATCCGATACCGAGATCACGACAGGTCGACAGAATATCCCCTTCTATATCCCGAGACCAAAGGGAATACTCGCTTTGCAATGCTGACAGCGGATGCACAGCATGGGCCGCGCGCAACTGCTCTGGCTTTGCCTCAGACAACCCGATATATCTCACTTTACCTTCGCCCACCAGGTCGGACATTGCTCCGACGGTTTCCTCTACCGGGACCGCGGGGTCCACCCGGTGTTGGTAATAGAGATCAATATAATCAGTTTGCAATCGACGCAGGGATGACTCGCAGGCCTGCTTTACGTAATCCGGGCGGCCGTTCAGGCCAACCATACCGTCATCATTGCGCACGATGCCAAACTTGGTGGCCAGACACACATGATGCCTGCGATTCTTGAGATAATTTCCCAACAGGACTTCGTTCGTGTGCGGCCCATATACATCCGCGGTGTCCCAAAAATTACAGCCCGATTCAAGCGCGGTATCCAGCGTCGCCTGCACCTCGGTCGCATCAGCCTCTCCGTAAAACTCTGACATCCCCATACAACCCAGACCCAGCGCTGTTACCTCGGGTCCGGTGGCACCCAATTGAATCCTTCTCATTCCCGCACCCTGTTCATGACTGTTTCCCGTGTCAAAGCAGCGTAACCCGGAAAGCGTCTTTGGTGCTACACAGAAATACGGATGTACCCAGAGTGGGTTCAATACCATCGATTGCCAGTCGCTTTGACCAATGGTTGAGTAGGCCAGTACACTGCCGCGTTCACGAGAATTTCCACGGTAATACCCTATGAGTCAAACCGCGCATCCGGGCCTGCAGCCAATTCTGCTGACTGACCGAAGCGCAGTTGTCACTGACGCAGGCAGAGGGATAGGCCGCGCCTGTGCGGAGTGCCTGACCCTGGCAGGCGCCTGGGTCAGCGCTGCTGCGCGCATGGCCATCGATGTTGTGCCCTACAACATCCGTGTAAATGCGGTGGCACCAACTTCTATACCGACGCCCTTGACTCGTCCCATATTGGATGACCCAGCATTTCATGCTGAGGTCATGCAAAAAATTCCGTCGAATCGGGTCGGGCAGGTCGAAGGGGCTGCCACCACCATATTGTTTCTTTGCAGTGATGCCGCATCGCTGTTGACGGCTGAAAGCCCTAAGATAGACGGACGATGGACCGCTCAGTGAGCAACAACTGATCATGCTGCGACGATACCTCTCTGCAACTATTGTAAGCGCCGCTCTGCTGCTACTGGCGATTGCCACAACCAGTTACCTTATCGATCCCTTTGGACTGTACCAACCCACGAGTATGGATCAGTTGTCAAGGGTTGCGCAGTACGAACATATGCGCAAGGTAAAACCACTGAGAGTCGCCCAGTTGCGTCCAACCGCGGTGTTAATTGGTTCTTCCAGAGCAGGGCGAATCAAAGTGGATCATCCAGCATGGGCAGATCAGACGACCTACAATCTCTCTCTTCCCGGCATAACCAGCTATGAACAATATGAGTTACTGAAGTTCGCTCACCGTCAACAACCGCTGGAAGACGCCGTGATCGCGCTGACTTTTAACGGTCATCTCGCCGCAAACCCATTGCTGCGTGAAGGCTTTAACCCCGAATTGATGCAGGCCATCGGGATAATGCAATACTGGGAGATGGCAAAATCCTATGCGGCAACGCTGATGTCAGTGACGGCAGTTACCTCTTCGGTACAGGCCGGCAAGGAGGCAAACCCTGATAGCCCGGCCTACCTGCCTGACGGCAGTTGGCATGTTCGAAGCACCTTCTTCGCCGGGATCCCCGGCTTCAAACTGGTGATACAGAATTTCCTCGATCGACATCATCGGCCGGGCGTCAAACCCCGGACCGACCTCACACATTTCGAAAGTCTGCTCGAATTTTGCCACCGCAACCAGGTGCAGATTCGCCTGGCGATCATGCCTTCTCACGTATTCCATCTGGAAGCCTATGCGGCAGCTGGCTTTATGAATACATGGCGCGACTGGCATAGACAGTTGCAGACATTGAACGAGGCAGTCGCGACCCGCCACCATCGTCCCGCCTATCCCATCTGGGTGTTCGGTCACGCCAGGGGCATCATGGACGAGGCCATATTGCCCTCCAACCAGGCGGCGGAATCCTGGTTTGGGGATGCAGTACACTTCAAACCCGAGTTCGGTCGCCTGATGTTGGACGATATCCTCCTCTCCTCTACCGGGGTACCAGCCAGCTATGGACAGCGTCTTGACCGTATTGACGTGGAAAAGTACCTCTCTGACACTGATCAGCTCAGACAACGTTTTGTCATGCAACACCCGGATGTGACAAATCTGTTGCTGACCAATCTGGGCCTGCGTTAATCCCGATACGACACTAGCAACACGCCAGCTTCACGCATGGTATGACGGCGGCTATTGATCTACACTAAGAAAAAATAAAGGGTGGACTGGCCATGCTATTGCACGAGTACATGGAGTATTTTGCCCGGGAGAAAGGTTCCGATCTATGCGTGCAGATGGATACCACCTCGTTTTCATATGAAGAAGCTAACCGCCGCTGTAACCAGATTGCACACGCCCTGGTAGAGGCAGGTCTGAAACGCGGAGACCGTATTGCATGGCTCTCCAAAAACTGTATTGACCTGATGCTGATTTTTTACGCCGCCTCAAAAGTTGGTGTGGTACCGGTACCTTTGAATTATCGACTCGCACCGGCGGAGTGGCGCTACATCATCAATGACTGCGAGGCCCGAGTATTAGTATGCGATGAGGAATACCGCGCCGGTTTAGACCGCATACGTGACGAACTGGAATATGTAGACACTTACATCAGTACGTCCTTGGGAAATACCCCAGGTACCGCAGACCAGAATGATGCCAACTGGCTGGATATAGAAGCATGGCTGGAATCGATGACTGAAGACAACCCGGGTCTGGCGGGCTCACTGGACGACGACCTGTACCAGATGTACACCTCGGGCACCACGGGATTGCCAAAGGGTGCGGTACTCAGCCAGGGCGCGATCGACGCCAATACGCGGATGATCAGTGCAGAATGGCAAATTAACCGGGACTGCCGTTTCCTGCTCGTCCTCCCCATGTATCACGCCGCTGCAGGCATCAGCCATAAGGTCATGATCAGCGCGGGCGGCTGTATTTTTATTCACCGGGATTTTGATCCTGTCGCCACCATAGACGGATTGCTGGAACATGCCATTACCAATTGCACACTGGTACCGGCGATGATACAGGCCTGCCTGGTTCACGTACCGGATATCTTTGACCGTTCCTTTCCTGAACTGAAAACCATGGCCTACGGCGCCAGTCCCATCGCTGAAGAGACCCTGCGCACTGCCATGCGAGCATTCCAATGCAAGTTCCTCCAGGTGTTTGGCATGACTGAAACCACAGCTTGCGCCACTGTACTGTCGGCTGAAGACCACCAACGAGCACTGGAAGGTACGCCACAGTTACTCAGCTCCTGTGGTCGAGCCGCACTGGGAACACGGATCAAAATTGTGGACGAGTCGTTACAGGAAGTATCGGCTGGCGTCGTGGGTGAGATCGCCGTGCGCGGACCGCAGATTATGAAGCAGTACTGGAATCTTCCCGAAGCAACAAACCGCACACTGCAGGGCGGATGGTTGTACACCGGTGACGCTGCTTACATGGACGATGACGGCTATGTTTTTATACAGGACAGAATCAAGGACATGATTGTGACGGGTGGAGAAAATGTCTACCCGGCGGAAGTTGAGAGTGCTCTGTTCGATCACCCCAATGTGGCGGATGCCGCTGTTATCGGTATCCCCGACGAACGCTGGGGGGAAACTATCCTGGCCTTCATCGTGACACGGGATAGCGAAACCATAGAGCTGGAAGAACTTATAGAATTTTCCAGACAGCGTCTGGCGGGTTACAAAATACCCCGGGCGGTGGAGTTTCTTGCTGAAATTCCACGCAACCCTTCAGGCAAGGTATTAAAGAAAGACCTCAGAGAGCCCTATTGGGCCGGAATAGAGCGCCGCGTCGGCTGACATGTTACCACCGAAAACATAATCTGTTAGACTGCCCACCCACTAACAGACTCGGCTCTCTAACTGATGCATCTCATGACACCAATCATCAAAGCGCTGCTTCTCAGCGTTCTTGTATCTGCTTGTAGTGACAATAGTAGCAGCCCACCGCCGCCGGTTGAGGAAGTGCCACCCGCACCGCCCACTATCGAGCTGACCTTTTCGGATGCACCTGTAGACCTAACCGGTATTTCTGCCCAATTTGCAGAAAATGTGGCCTACGGTGAAGGAGAGCGCAATGTTCTGGACATCTATATGCCCGACGCCGACCAGCCCACGCCGCTGGTGATCTACATCCACGGCGGGGCATTCACCGCCGGCGACAAATCAGTAGCACACGAAAACTTTAGCGATGACATCAGGTCGCTGCTCTCCAGTGGCGTGGCTTATGCAACCCTCAACTATTACCTGCTGGACACCGAAGCAATTGATGAGACCGGTGTTATTAGATCGCTGAGCGACAACGCGCGTGCGCTGCAATTCATGCGCTACTATGCCGCCAGCTTTAATATTGATTCTGCCAACGTGGCCGTTTACGGACACTCAGCCGGCGCCGGTACTGGCCTGTGGTTAGGCACCCATGATGATCTGGCCGATCCGGATAGTGATGATCCGGTGTTGCGACAGTCTACACGGATAAATGCGGTGGCAGCGCTCGCTACCCAGGCTACTTATGACATCGTCCGCTGGGAAGAGGTGCTGGCGGATGTCCTTGCGCCCTTCGCTGGCATTCTCGGTGGGACAGATATCGTCACAGTATCGCAAGCTGTAGGGCAAACCGATCTACTGCTATCCTTTCTGGCGATGACTGATCTCTCCGAGCTGGATACGCCAGAAATTGCCGAGTATCGGGCAAATATCGATATGCTGGCATTGATGGACTCAGGAGATGCGCCGATTTTTGTGAGCAATATAACACCCAGTCCACAAAACCTGGTCGATTTGCTCTTTCACCACGGCTTGCATGCCCGAGCGCTGGCCGAACAGGCAGATGCCGTAGGTCTACACAGCGTGGTCTACATCACCGATCCCGTTTTTGGCAGCGAGGATCCCTCCGGTGAGGATTTCATCTCCTTTATGTTGCGGCACATTAATTGAGGGATACAAGGGAGACTCTCATGGGTTTTGATAAGCGATCCACCGCAATGGATGTCACTGAGGGGTTGGATCTCAGCGGCAAGACAATCGTCATCACCGGGGTTAACTCGGGCCTTGGAGAAGAGAGCATGCGAGTGCTGTGCCTGCGTGGGGCTCACGTATTGGGCTTAGCGCGCTCTATTGAAAAGGCTGAAGCAGCCTGCGAGGCAGCGCCCGGCCAGGCAACTGGTTTTGCCTGTGAACTGGGCGATTTTGCGTCTGTGAAAGCCTGCGCCGAGGAGATAAAGGCACTGAATATTCCCATCGATGCCTTGATTACCAACGCCGGTATTATGGCACCCAAAAAACTGTCTATCTTTGAGGGTTTTGAGTCGCAGTATGCTACCAACCACCTGGGCCATTTTATCCTGGTGCATCATCTACTCGACCAGTTGCGTGCAGCTGACAGGGGAAGACTGGTTATTCTCTCCAGTGCTGCGCATACGATGACCGTAAAAGGTGGGATTAATTTCGATAACCTCGATGCTGCGCAGGCCTACAATCCCTGGCGTTTTTACGGGCAATCCAAACTCGCTAACCTGCTGACAGCAAGGTATCTCGCGGACGCATTGCGAGACAGCGGTATCGATGTAAATGCCGTACATCCCGGTGTAATCAAAACCAATCTGGGCAGGGATATAGGCGGGTTGTTTTCGAAGGTTATTAATCTGTTTGCTCCATTCATAGAGAAAAGTGTCGAACAGGGCGCCGCCACACAATGTCTATTGGCCGTAAGCCCCAGCGTCAAGGGTGTCACCGGTGAATACTTTGCCGACTGCAAGGTAAGCCGCAGTACGGCCGCCGGTCGAGACAGCAAACTTGCGCAGCGATTGTGGGAAGACTCACTTGAGAGAGTCGCTGATTATCTGTAGACGAGCATGCGCCCAGCTACCACCCATAATCTGATCCAGAGGTTACTCGACAAGCTGACGAGCAATCAGCCAGCGGCACCAGCTTCCCTGCGTATCGATGCCAGCCATGTGTCTGACCCGGATGTGCTGCAACAGGATATGGAATACCTGCTGAACGTCCCTCAAATCGTCGGCTTTAGTGTGGAAATTGCCTCGGGAAGTTATCTGACCCGCGACGTTTTACAACGCCCGATTCTGTTCTGTCGAAACAACAATGGCCAACTGAAGGCATTTCTGAATGCCTGTCGTCATCGCGGCGCCCGTGTAGCTGAGGCCTGTGGAAAAGCCTCAACATTTGTCTGTCCTTTTCATGGCTGGTGCTACGACACGGATGGAGAACTTGTCGGGCGAAGGGACGATAGCGCCTTCGATCTGAATCAAGATGCGAGCCTGCTTGCACTGCCAGTCACTGAAAAGGCCGGGCTCATTATCCTCGGTCTACAGCATCAGGCAATGACGGCTGCGACAGACTCGGCACTGGAAAACATAGAGGATGAACTGACCAGTTTCAATCTGAATGGCATGTTCCCACTGGAAACCCGGACGCTGACGGTAAAGGCAAACTGGAAACTCATCGCAACACTCAGCCACGAAGCCTACCACTTCGCCACACTACACCGGCGCAGCGTGGCAGAGGTTCTGATGGATACCTTTGTTGTTGACTATTTCGGTCAGCACAGTCGCTGGGCATTTCCGCTCAAGGGCATCGAAAAATGGGCTCAGGCACCGAAGTCCACCTGGCCAGAACGATTTCCCGGCGCTGTCAATCACACTCTTTTCCCTGGGAACACAGTCCTTATAACCAACCCAGAAGATGCTCAAATGATCAGAGTCGACCCTGGGGCTGCGCCAAACATGTCAACCGTCCACTTCACCGGACTGTACCGCAACCAGGACGCCCCTGAGGCTTCCCGGGAAATGTTTGAGTTTGGCTACCAGGTCTTCACGGAGGAAGATCTTCCCATCGCGGAATCCTGTCAAAGGGGTTTCGATGCCGGTCTGCCCGATATGGCGATTGGCAGCAATGAGCCCGTGGTAAAATTCTGGTTCGAGCAGTGGACCAGGTGGATTCGCTGATCTGTTACCTGCCATCAGAAAGTCAGTGTAAACCGCGCACCACCGCTGTCCGCCTGACTGGCGGTAATAGCACCTCCGTGAACAATCATTATTTGCCGTGCCAGCGCCAGGCCCACGCCACTGCCCTCTCTACGGGTCGTGAAAAAGGGCACAAAAATACGGTGTAGTAACTCCGGGTCGATGCCTGGACCATTGTCCTCTATCTGTATCTGGACATGCCCTCGCCTGTTAAGTCTTGCGCTCAGGGTAATCAACCCTGCGGCATTATTTTCCAGGGCCTGCTGCGCGTTGGTCAGCAGGTTAATCAAGATTTGCTCCAACATACCCCGGTCAGCATTTAGGTCAAGCTGTTCTGGCTCGATCGCTACGCAAACATCGATATCGCTGTAGGTCACCGCGCTGGCAAACAACTGCGTTGTCGAAGAGAACATGTCGGCGAGCAGAATGCGCTCTTTTTGAGGCGCCGGCAAACGGGTCAGCCGACGATAGCTGGAAACAAAATTCATCAAGCTGTCGGAGCGTCTGGCGACGGTATCCACCGCGCTACGCACATCCCCCAAATCGCTGACGACATCGGGGTGATCCGTCACCTTTGCCGCAGCATCCTCCACCAGATCCACCGTGGTCTTGGCAAGGGATGCTACGGGGGTAATCGAATTCATGATTTCGTGGGTTAATACCCGCACCAGATCCTGCCAGGCCTCCAGTTGAGTGCCATCCAATTCACTCTGGATATCCTGCAAGCTGATCAGGCGTTCCGGTTGGCCCTCTATCACCAGCTGACTCGCAGCGACGGTTACTCTTCGCTCCAAACCATCGACCACAAACCCGGCCATCAGCCGCTCTCCGGGTTGCATATTCTCAAGGGAAAGCGCAAAGCTTTCCCCATAATCGTCCAAATCGCGAAGATGCTTAACGTGCCCGGTGGCAAACAAGCGTCGCGCTGCGTGATTCCAGAGTGTTACACGCTGATCAGCATGAATTGACATAAGTGGCACCGGCACATGTTCCAGTAATGCTTTCAGATGCCGCAGCTCCGCCTCTTGATCGGTTCTTTGTAGACGAAATCGTTCGAGAATAGCAGTAAAAGTATCACCGAGTTCTTCAAATCCCGCACCCAATGAGCCCAGATTGAAGCGCTGTCCAAAATCAGCGTAGCGAGCAGCGTCCAGAAAACGGCTCACCTCCTTGTTGGTGCGCGAGACAAAGCGGAATACGTCAAATGTCAGTAGGGAAACCAATGCCAGAAAAAGCATGGTGGCGGCGTGATAACCCGGACTGAGAATGAAATATCCGAGGGCCAACAGAGAGAGCATGATCGCCGCCAGGCGAATCGCCAACAGTGCACTGAAACGGTTAAAGCCCATATTTTTCCATCCTGCGATACAAGGCCGCGCGTGTCAGCCCCAGCGCTCTGGCCGCGTGACTGATGTTGTAGTGACATGTCTTCAACGCGCGTTCTACTGTGGCCCGCTCAATACTCTCTAGATTAAGGTCTCCAGAAGATACACCAGTCTCGGTCTTCACTGATGGCTCAGACGTCAGAACGTTCTTGCTGCTCAACTGGAAATCATGCACTTCCAATTGGGATCCATGACTGAGAATGACAGCCCGTTCGACGGCGTGTCTGAGGGCTCGGATATTGCCACGCCATTCGTCTGCCATAATTGCAGACATGGCCGTCGGGGACATTTCCCGATGTTCCTTTCCGTATTTTTGACAGTAGTACTCCACATAATGATTGGCAATTTGCGGTATATCCTCACGCCGGTCTCTAAGTGGCGGCAGAAGTATCTCCACCGTATTAAGCCGAAACAACAAATCCTGACGAAAGCGTTCTTCGTTGGCGAGTTCCTCGCGAGACAGATTGGTTGCAGCTATCACTCGAACATCAAGATCAACCAGTCGGTTGGCTCCCACCGGCTGGAACTGACGTTGTTCCAGAACGGTCAACAACCGAGCCTGCAGGTGAAGTGGCACGTTGCCAATTTCGTCCAGAAAAAGGGTTCCGCCCTGTGCCGCCTGCAAGCGACCAATGCGGTCTTCCCGGGCATCGGTGAAAGCACCTTTTACATGTCCAAACAATTCTGATTCAAACAGCGATTCTGTCAACGCCCCAAGGTCCACGGACATGAACACCTCATGTCGTCGACTTGACTGCAGATGTATAGCCCGAGCTACCAGTTCCTTACCAGTTCCGTTCTCACCCAGCACCAACACATTCGCGTCGGTAGGGCCCGCTCGCTCAATAAGTGAATGGACATGCATCATGGGCGGCGAGTTACCCAACATTGGCTGCTTGGGTGAAGCAACCATGTCCGCCAGCTCACGCTTGGCCCGTTTAAGATGAGCGGCCTCGTTGCGGCTGCGGCGTAATTTCACGCTGGCCGAAAGCGTCGCTACTACCTTCTCGTTATGCCAGGGTTTGGCGATAAAATCGGTCGCCCCCCGCTTCATGGCCTCCACGGCAACATCCACACCTCCGTGTGCGGTTATCATCACCACCACAGCCTCGGGATCCAGTTCCAGAATACGCCTTAACCAGAGGAAGCCCTGCCCGCCAGATGAATCTCCGGGACTGAAATTCATGTCCAGTAGAATGGCGTCGAAGTTGTGCCTGGCCAAAAGATCATCAATTTTGGTCGGATGATTACAGGTAATGACCTCGGCGAAGTGCCTTTTCAGCAGCAGGCGACCGGCGATCAGAATATCCTCATCGTCATCAACAATCAGTACGCTGGCTTTGTCCGGCGTCATTGGATTCTCTCTCACTGGCTACGCGAGTAGGCCCTATGCCAACTCACAAGTGTTCATTAACGTACAGCAAATGTCCGTATTCGTACAGTCAAAGTGTCCGATTTTGAACATTGAAAATATTTTTATCATAAAAATCATATATTTAATAAATTGGCACATCTATTGCTGTACTAACTACATACATTGGCAATTGAATGAATATCGTGGACAAACAACCCAAACCAACTTTAAGCAGTATTTCACTGGGTAATAACAAGAGTATTTCTGGTGAGGGTATGGATCGAAAAGTCGAAAAGAAAACATACCCGACGCGGATGCTGATGATGGCGGCGATAATCACGGTCATCACAGCACTGCTCTGGTTTAGCCAGAGCGGCTCAGGCGGTCGGTCCCTGGTGGTCGATGGCAATCGCATCATCATCTCCCCTGTCACCAGTGGCATCTTTGAAGATTTTATTCCGGTTCGCGGGCGGGTCACGCCGCGTAAAACCGTGTTTCTGGATTCCATCGAAGGTGGTCGGGTAGAAGAGCGTCTGGTGGAGGACGGGGCAATAGTTGAGGCCGGGCAGACTCTGGCTATTCTCAGCAACACTTCATTGCAATTGGATGTAACCCGCAACGAAGCGATGGCCACAGAACAGTTGAACAATATGCGGACCATCGAACTGCAATTGGAACAGAACAGACTGCAGCACAAACGCAACCTCGTCGAACTCAATTATCAGATTAAAAGACTGGGGCGCCAAATCGAACGCCAGGAGGGTCTGGTGGCCAAGGGTGTGGCCGTTAAAAGCCAGCTGGATGACGATCGGGATGAGCTTGAATACTTCCGCAATAGACGCGAGGTAACGCTGGAAAGTCAGGCAACCGATGCGAGGTTGCAGGAAACTCAGCTGGAGTTTCTTCGAGTGACCAGCGCGCAATTGGAACGCAACGTCGCTTTCGCCCGCCGCAATTTGGACGCGCTTAACGTCAAGGCCCCCGTCGCTGGAAAACTATCCGGCTTTGACATTGAGGTGGGCCAGAGTATTGGACGTGGTAGCAGAATGGGTCAGATAGATGATCCCGACAACTTTAAACTCAGGGCGGGCATCGACGAGTTTTATCTGGGCCGGGTTGATCTGGGACAGAAAGCCAGTTTCGACAAGAGCGGTGACACCTATGAAATGGTGGTGAGCAAAATCTACCCCCAGGTAAACAGCGGGCAGTTCGAAGTGGATTTACTCTTTGTCGGCAGAGAGCCAACAGAGATTCGTCGCGGGCAAACCATTCAGGCCAAGTTGACTCTCGGAGACGCTACCGAAGCGACACTGATACCCAATGGCGCGTTTTTTCAGGATACTGGCGGCAACTGGATATTCATCGTTACCGCGGACGGCTCACAGGCAGTTCGCAGAAATATTCGTCTTGGTCGCCGCAACTCCCGCTACATTGAAGTTCTCGAAGGACTCGAGTTGGGCGAAGAGGTCGTGACCAGCCCCTACTCCAGCTATACCGGCATGGATCGCCTGAAACTCCGTAATGATATCGACTGACACACATACTGTGGAAGCACAGAAAACGAGGAAAAAACCATGCTTAAACTACATAACCTATCCAAGGTCTATCGCACAGATGAAGTCGAAACCGTGGCGCTGAACAACGTCAATATCGAGATTGAAGCCGGAGAATTCGTCGCCATCATGGGCCCATCGGGCTGTGGAAAATCCACCCTGCTCAATGTAATAGGCATGCTGGACTCCCCCAGTTCAGGCGAATACATATTTCGCGATGAAAGCGTCGGGCAGTATTCCGAGAGTCGTCTGGGCGACATACGCAAAAGAAGCATCGGCTTTATCTTTCAGTCGTTCAATCTGATAGACGAGCTGAGTGTCGAAGAGAACATTGAACTGGCACTGCTCTACCATGACATTCCAGTGAAGGAGCGCAACGCGCGAGTGGCTGCGGTCATGGATAAGGTTGGCATAGCACATCGGGCGAAGCATATGCCGAGTCAGCTATCTGGCGGACAGCAGCAACGCGTGGCCGTGGCACGGGCCGTTGTAGGTAAGCAGTCACTGATCCTTGCCGATGAGCCCACGGGCAACCTGGACAGTGCGCACGGGCAGGAAGTTATGTCCATGCTGCAACAACTTAACGAAGAAGGCACCACCATAGTCATGGTGACCCACAGCCCCTCTCATTCTGACTACGCGCGCCGAATCATCAATCTGCTGGACGGGCATGTGCTCACCGAAAATCTGCGGGCAGTCGGCTAGGTGACGACGGCGAGGAATCCATAATGTTTCAAAACTATTTTCGTGTGGCAGTACGCAATCTCTTTAAAAACAGACTCTACAGCGTCATCAATATTACCGGACTCGCCGTGGGTCTGGCGGCGTGCATCCTGATTTCGCTATTTGTCAGAGACGAGCTGTCATACGATCAGCATTGGAGCAACGCGTCGCAACTGCACAGGCTGCACACCACCTTTGCAATCCCGGGGCGGGAACCCTTTGTAACTGTAATAGCGCAAGGTCCGGCCAGAGAAGCATTATTGAACTACTTTCCACAGGACGTCGCCGCCGCCACCCGCTTTACCAACTTTTCTGCCGTCATCAGCTACGACAACAAGAGCTTTAATGAGAGCATTCATTTTACTGATCCGGACACAGCGTCAATGTTTGATTTTGATGTTCTCGATGGAGACATGCAGCAAGCATTGCAGGATAACTCCAGCCTTGCGATCAATCGAAGCTTCGCCATGAAACACTTCGGTACGGTTAAGGCAGTTGGCGAAGTAGTCACTTTCAACCTGTATGAAATACAACGTGACTACCGTATCGGCGCAGTTTTTGCAGATCTGCCCCACAATACCGTACTCGACTTCCAGGCCCTGACCATGATTGATGAAGGGGACTGGAGCAGTCGCCCCCACATGTTCAACCAGTGGTTCACGGTGAACAATACCGTCTATTTCCAGCTACGCGACAACAGCGATATAAACACTATCGACAGCCGGTTAGAGGCCTTCGCCAATGCAAACATCTCCATCCCTGCCGGCGCCATTTCCGACAAGGAGGAGAACGCCTCGGATTTTGTGTTCTACAGCACCATGCCCATCACCGAGATCCAGTTGAATCCGGTGGGATTAGGTGAGATGAAGCCGACCGGTAACAAGATGACAGTCACTATATTCGCTGCCATTGCTGCTATGATCCTACTGATTGCCTGCATCAACTTCATGAATCTTTCTACCTCCAAATCCACCCAGCGAGCCAGAGAGGTAGCGTTGCGCAAGGTCATGGGCGCCCGCCGGGATCAGCTGGTACTCCAGTTTTTGGGAGAATCTATTTTACTGGCACTTATTGGGCTTCTGCTTGGGCTGGTTCTGGTGGAGCTGGCGTTGCCGGTTTACTCCGATTTCTTGAATCGACAGCTGGATCTGTCCTACAGCGACGGCATTACACTTGGGATACTGGCCATCCTAGTGGGGACGGTGGGTCTGCTGGGTGGGGTTTATCCGGCGCTGGTTCTGTCCGGATTCCGCCCGGCCTGGGTGCTAAAAGCCAACAAAACAGCAGAGTCAAGCGGCTCAGCATTGCTCCGAAATATTCTCGTCGTTTTTCAATTCACTGTGTCCATCTCTCTTATCGTCGCCACCGCCACGGTCTATGGGCAGATGCTCTATGCAACTAATATGGATCCTGGTTTCAATAAGGACCAACTCTTGAGCCTGCATGGTATGGACAGGCCTGGCGCTGCCAGCCGGCAGGAGGCAATTCGTCAGAAAATTCTAACGCTTCCTGGAGTCACACACGCTACGCTGTCTTCAGAAGCGCCATTCTCTAGCGATGAAAGCAATCAGTCCGTCAGTATTCCCGGCAACCCGGAAGCAGGGTCTATTATTATTGGTACGGTATCAATTGATTACTATTTCCTCGAGACGCTGCAGATACCACTACTAGCAGGACGCAACTATTCCAGAGACTACGCATTAGACGCCTATCCAGTCGCCGATGACCTGGTGGAGGGTGAGACCGGTACCGGCAATATGCTGCTTAATAAAGGTGCGCTGGCACGACTCGGGTTTGGCACACCCGAACAAGCCCTGGGTCGTCAAATTGAGTTAACCATAGGCGGGAGCCCTGCCAACCCGGTCAAAGGCCTATTCACTATTGTTGGAGTGGTTCCCGATATTCACTTCCAATCGCTGAAATCAGTCAAGCGACCAGAAATATATTTCACAAACAGGAGCCCTGCGAGGGAAATGCTGATTAGGTATGAGGGCGATCCCGTCAAAATCTCTCAGCAGATTGAGGCTTTGTGGAACAGCATTATTCCCGATGTACCTCTTACCTATGACTTCGCCGACGACATTGCAGCGGAAGAGTTCGCCCAGGAGACCAACACCGCCAGCATGCTCGGCATGTTCTCCCTCCTGGCAATCGTTGTTGCCTGTCTGGGCCTATATGGTCTGGCCAGTTTTACTGCCGAACGACGAACGAAGGAAATCGGTATACGAAAGGTACTCGGAGCAAGTGTAAGCGCCATCGTCGGCCTCCTGCTCTGGCAGTTCTCAAAACCCGTTCTGCTGGCCAACTTACTGGCCTGGCCGATAGCCATATGGGGCATGGTGACCTGGTTGGAGAACTTCCCCTATCGTCTCGATACCTGGCTACTGCTACCGATGTGTCTACTGGCCGGCTTTATAGCGCTGCTAATTTCCTGGCTCACTGTGGGAGGCAACGCTGCACGGGTTGCCCGCAGCAACCCTATACAGGCTTTGCGCTACGAATAATCCTGACAGTAATTCTTTGAACCAGTCGCACTCAAAACCAACTGCAATGCGGAGCACACTCGATCATGTTTAAAAACTACGTACTCACCGCCTGGCGCCATATGGCCAGCAACCCATTGTTTTCCTTTATCAATATATTTGGGCTAGCTGTGGGTTTGACGAGTTGCATCCTCATCCTGCTGTTTGTAAGGGGAGAATTATCCCACGACAAGCAACTGGTCGACGCAGACCGCATTGTGCGCCTACACTCAGCCTATATTTCTAGCGACAATCCACCCTTTCGAACGGTTCGCGCGGCGGGGAGAATGATGGAAGCATTGCGCGATTACGCCAGTGAACAGGTAGCAGCGGGAGTCAGACTGCTGCAGATTGGCCCCACCGTGATTGTCGGTGACAAGGTGTTCAACGAGACCTTCGTCTTTGCTGATCAAAGTTTCTTTGAAGTGTTTGATCTGCCCTTTGCACACGGCTCCAGCGAATCCTCATTTAATAATCCCCTGGATTTGTTGGTCAGCGAAGAAATCGCTGTCAAGTATTTCGGTCGCACCGATGTCGTGGGCGAACTGCTCACTGTCTGTTGCATGGACGGACAGCAACTGGAAGTGAAGATTACAGGCGTGCTCGAAAACCTGCCTGCGACCTCGCATCTGGATATTGATTTTCTGGTGGTGATGCAACCATCGATGTTTGATTTCGCGCCCAACCTGTTGAACACCTGGACCAGCGTCAATACATATACCTACTTCAAGCTCAAACAAGGATTCAGCGCGGCGGATTTCAAGGAACGCGTCTGGTACTGGACTGATCATGAAAGCCCATTCACCCAAATGGATATGGTTGAGGGCAATCCTACCGAACAGATACAGCCGAACGTGATGGCGGTGACTGATCTCTACCTCAATGCCCGGCGGGATGCTGGCAATATGGGAGATTTCAAAGCGCTGGGAGATTTGCGCATGGTTTACGCCTTCAGCGGCGTTGCTCTGCTGATTCTGATCGTCGCATCCATCAACTTTATGAATCTGTCTACGGCACGCGCTTCCCAGCGAGCCCGCGAAGTCGCATTGCGCAAAGTCCTGGGGGCCAGTCGCCGACAGGTAGCGCTGCAATTTCTTGGAGAAGCCGTAACGATCACCTTTTTCGCTTTGCTACTCGCCCTGGTCGTGGTTGAAATGACACTGCCGCTATACAACGAAGCAATCGACCGGGAGCTGGTTTTTTCACTTGCATCAGAGCTACCCCTGTTGGCGCTTCTCGTTTGTGTAGCCATCGGTGTGGGTTTGTTGTCAGGTAGCTATCCCGCAGTTTATCTGTCCAGGTTTTTACCTGCACGGATACTAAAATCCAATCAATCCGGTGATGAATCCGGATCCCAGCGTATCAGGGCCGCTCTGGTAGTCTTTCAGTTCGCCATCTCGATTGGACTAGGCATTTGTACAGCGGTCATATACAGCCAGACACTCTACGCGCGCAGCATGGATGTTGGATATGACGTATCGAACAAGTTGGTTCTGCACGGACTCTCCTCCAGCGAGGTGAGTAACAAAAAACAGGTTATCGTAGATCAGCTGATACGAATTCCTGGCGTGGAAAGCGTCGTGCTTTCATCAGAGGTGCCGAGTCAGGACAATGAAAACAACACCGGCTTCCGACTCCTGGATATACAAGACGACGGCGCCGCCAACGACGACATCATCCTCAATTATTACAACGCCGGTTACGGTTTCTTCGAGAGCTACAAGATCAACATCGTCGCAGGGCGCGGTTTTGATAAAGCCTACGGCAGCGATGAGGTTATACCCGTGGCAGAGGGTAGCGAGACCGCGGGCCGGGCGAATATAGTGATAAATGAATCAGCGGCACGGCAGTTGGGGTTTTCCTCTTCCCAGCAGGCCGTTGGTAAAGTACTGCGTGCGGATGTATTCAGAGCTGGCCTGCAGCACCTCACCATCATTGGTGTTGCCGAGGATGTGTATTTCCGCTCATTGAAGTTTGGCATTCGAGCCAGCGTATTCTTTAATCATCCCGCCACTCTGCGGGAAGCCACCATTACCTACAACACCACTGATCTACCAGGACTTCTCGATCAGATAGAGACAACCTGGAAAGCAATATTTCCACTAACGCCCATCAGCCATGAGTTTGTGGCAGACATGGTCAATGCACAGTATCAGGAAGAGGAACAGCAGGCCGAACTGTTCGCCGCCTTTTCCCTGTTGGCCGTCATCATTGCCTGCCTCGGGCTCTACGGGCTTGCATCCTTTACCGCCGAACAGCGCACACGGGAGATCGGTATCCGAAAAGTGTTGGGTGCCAGGGTAGAAGACATCGTACGTCTGCTGGTATGGCAATTTTCTCGCCCGGTACTGGTGGCCAATCTGATTGCATGGCCAACGGCGTGGTATCTGGTAAGTGGCTGGCTTGAAAGTTTTGAATACCGGATAGGGAGCAGCGAAATTCTGATGCAATGCGTGATCGCAGGAACCTTATCGCTACTTATTGCCTGGATAACCGTGGCCAGCCGGGCCATCAAAGTGGCCCGTGCCAACCCGATTGAAGCGCTGCGCTACGAGTAGCTATTCCCCGCCGCCAGCATGCTCGTGATTGTAAATACTTCCGGGCGACTGACGCGGCGGAAACGCATCGAGTGATGCCTGAAACTGGGCCACTGCAATCATAACCAGCCCCAAACCTGCCGGGCCCTTGCGGGTCCACCACTCGTTATAGGCATTGGAATCTGTATCAGCCCGCTCGAAGGGATCGCGGCGCAGGTGAAACAATTTAGGAATTCGTAACGGAGTAAAGGGATCCCGCCATACATCAAACCGCTTGGCCCTTTGCTCAGCAAACACGGCTTTCCAGTCGCCGGCACGGGCAGAAATCATCAGCCCATCATCCGAGTAGTAAATAAACTCCCTCCGCGGGCCTGCACTGCCTGGATCTTTAAGGTGCGGGAGAAAGTTATAGCCATCCAGATGTACCTTGAAGCTCTTGTTACCGGCGGTATGACCCGCGAGCAGTTTCTTTTTGATATCTGTATCACCTACTGCTGCCATTAACGTGGGCACCCAATCGAGATGAGACGTAATAGCGTTACTCACCGAACCTGCGGGAATTTCCCCCGGCCAGCGCGCAAAGGACGGTACGCGAAAACCACCTTCCCAGTTAGTGTTCTTCTCGCCCCTGAAGGGTGATATGCCGCCGTCAGGCCACATATTGTAGTGGGGTCCGTTGTCGGTGGAGTACAACACAATAGTATTGTCAGCAATGTCCAGCTCATCCAGCTTATCGAGTAATTCTCCGACGTGCCCATCGTGCTCCATCATGCCATCGTTGTAAAAACCCTGTCCTGAAATACCAAGATTCTCTTCCTTCACGTAGGTGTGATAATGCATACGTGTCGAATTGAACCAGACAAAGAAGGGCTTGCCGGCCTTATGCGCACGGTCGATAAATTTGAGGCTGGCGGCCAGGAATTCTTCATCCACGGTCTCCATGCGCTTGACCGTCAATGGGCCACTGTCTTCGATCCGCCCATCGGCATAGCTGTGTATTACACCACGCGGTGCAAACACGTTGCTGAACAAGGGATTCTTAGGCCAGTCCGGATCTTCCGGGGCTTCCTCGGCATTGAGGTGATAAAGGTTGCCGAAAAATTCATCGAAACCGTGGTTGGTGGGGAGAAACTCATCCTTGTCGCCGAGATGATTCTTGCCAAACTGACCAGTGGTGTATCCCAGGGGCTTCAACAGTTCAGCAAGTGTGGGGTCTTCCGGTTGTAACCCAATGGGAGCACCCGGTGTACCCACCTTGGTTAAGCCCGTGCGTATTGGGTGCTGTCCGGTAATAAAGGCCGACCGCCCCGCTGTACAACTCTGTTCACCGTAATAGTCAGTGAACAGCAATCCCTCCTTGGCGATGCGGTCAATGTTGGGAGTTGGGTATCCCATCATGCCGCGGCTCATATGATTGATATTCCATATACCGATATCGTCACCCCATATAACCAGTATATTCGGCTTATCCGCCGCGACCACATTGGAGGTTATCGCAATAAACAACGCACTAGAAAGTAGTGTCAGTGATCGGCGTATCAGCTTCTGTGGTTGCCCTGATTTCATAATCATTCCCGTCATCATAATGTAGATACCAGTACCAGTGGTCGCGAGTCTAGCAGACCTCCCTATGGAGCATTTATCTTATGCGTAAAAAAAACGGCAGCCATTGGCTGCCGTTATGATACTACATAAGCAGTTGATCAAAAATTATACCGCGCCGTCACACCCATGGTGCGGGGTGCGAGAATATTGGTCGTGGTATAAGATCCCCCGCTCAACTGCAGGTCGTACTGATCTGAACCGTCCTGAAAAGTAACTTCGTCTTCATCCAGCAAGTTCTTCACCCACACAAAAACATCCCAGCTGTGGTCAGCGGCACGCAAACCGGTGTATAAATTGACGTTGTTGTATGAATGGAACTCTCCGGTCACATCGCCGATACCTGAGGAAGCTACCGTATTCAGACGATCATCATTGAACTTCCATAATGCACGCAGATACCATTCCCCGCTGTCCAGTGGCACGTGGTACTCCGCATTAGCAGAAATATTCCATTCGGGCTCACCACCCAGGGCATCTCCGTCAACCGAGCACATACCTAGCGCTTCCCCTGCTTCCCGAACATTACAGGGAGAGATTGCATCCTCCCACTCGCCCTTGTTATAGCTGAGCGCACCGCCAACTTTAAGTCGCTCTGTCAGTAGGGCCTGCCCTTCCAGTTCAATACCCCAGATGGTGGCATCTCCGTTGAAGACGATCCCGCCAGAGATATCAACCGGCGACCCACTCGCATCCAATACCTGCACGCCACGGGTAAAACCGAAGTAGCCATCAAACTCTTGATAGTAGAGGGCGCCGTTCAGCTGCGCGCGACCATCCCACAACCGGCTCTTGAAACCAAACTCCAATGCATCGCTCTCTTCACTATCATAGATAAGCGTATCTTCGCCGGCGGGCAAAAACTGAACGTCCGGATCGGGAATAATTGAGATGCCACCGCGACGGAAGCCGCGGTTAAATGAGGCATACACAGAGGTGTCATCGGAGTATTCGTAGCGCAACGTGAACGACCCTGTCACAGCGTCATCATTGCTGGATTCATTCTTATCGCTGATACCGCTGATCGGGAACCTGTTGAGGTTCAACAACTGATCAACCAGGTCGTAAAACTGCGCGGCGGGAGGAACATTGTAGTCCCCGAAGAAAACGTCTGCACGGCGAAAACTGTCGTATTCAGAGTAACGCAATCCAAGTTCCACTGTCAGTGCATCAGAAATGTAGAATTTGTTGTGCGTAAAAATAGCCTTGGTTTCCCCGTTAACCGGAATGACACCTGTGGTACTGAAACTCAAACCACCGAAGGGAAACGGAATCGTTTCAGAGGGCAGCGTAGTGTGTGCAACAAACTCGGTAGCGGTTTCCTGATCCAGCCAGTATAGACCCACCATGTAATCCCATGCATCATTACCCAGTGAGGCTATACGGATTTCCAGGTTATCACTCTCGGTCAATGTATTGGCCGTCTGGTGCGTCAGAGCCGCCGGATCCACAACATAGTCAGCACGATCATTTTCCGTCATGGAAAACTTGTCCGATTCCTGTCGGCCATACATTACGGTGAAGTCGTGATTGGCCATTTCCCAGTTGGCGGTTAACGTGTAAATGTCAAAATCGAGATCACCAAAGTTACCGCGCTGTCCCAGTCCGACTTCATCTTTGGCTTCGAAGGTTGGCTTGGCCCCATTGTTGTCGCTACCCACGATAGACTTGGTGTCGTCCGCTCTCTTGTCGAGCGTCTGATAAACGAAACGAGTGTTAAAATTGTCACCCGGTTGCCAGTCCACGGTAATCCGGTAGGAATCAGTTTCTGATTCCGGATCCTTCTGACTTATCGTCGGATTGCGCACCCCACTGGCATCATTGGTGTCGTAAACGCCGGCAACGCGAATCGCCAGCACGTCGTCTATCAGTGGAGCACCGTAGGCAAACTGCAGGTTGATACCGTCATTGTCAGAAACGGTCGCTTGTATCGAACCGCTGGCCTCAGACAAATCCCCGCCACGGGTCAGTATATTAATCGCACCACCCGGTGCAGCACTACCTTGCAAGGTGCCCTGAGGCCCCCGCAGAACTTCAAGTCTTTCCAGGTCATACAAAGCGTTGAAAGCGATATCCGAGCGTACCTGCATATCATTCCAGAACACATCCACCGCACCGGCTGCGCCTGCCTCCGGGTCAGTACCTACACCGCGCATGGCGATATTGTTGTTCCGCGCATTGGGGCTGACCAGGGTCAATCCAGCGGTCTGCTCCGCAATATCAGCAAATGAAAATGATGCATACTCTTCCAGTGCATCACCCGTAACCACGTTAACCGTAGCGGAAACATCCTGTACGCTGGCCTCGCGCTTTTGCGCGGTTACCACGACTTCTTCCAATACAAGCTGCGCCAGCGATGCCTCGGCTACTGTAAGAGAAAGCGCTGCAACCACGGCCTTCGCCAGGGCTGTTTGACCGACATTCAACTTATTTGAACTCATGCTGACCTCCAGACTTCTTATAATATCGCCGAGGTATTTTCACATCTTACGGATCGGCGCAGTTAGGTGAATGATATTTAACCAGAAGGTGTGCACTCAGAGAAGGAATCGGAGAGCTCGTCTGGTTAGTCATTGTGCACCACACATCGCCTTTTTGAGTCCATATGTGGAAAATTACCACTTTTCTGGTTAAACCCTGATAATCGATGGCGTCGACCGCCAAGTTGACTATCTTTTCTAGCCACCAGAGAGCCCACGATGCCTGACATCATGCTTCGCTTCGATATGCGCAAACCCGTTTTCTCCACCGCCAGCCGGGCAGACATGTACCAGACCGCGATTGACCAGTGTGCCTGGGGAGAGAGTCACGGATTTTCCGCCGTGCATATTTCCGAACACCACGGCTCGGAAGATGGCTACCTGCCCTCACCGCTTGTGTTCGCCTCTGCCATTGCCGCGCGCACCAATACGATGATGCTCTATATTTCTGCGTTAATCGCCCCTTTGCACGATCCCGTACAACTGGCAGAAGACCTGGTCGTACTCGACCTGATAAGTCGCGGGCGTGTGCTACCCATTATCAGCGCCGGCTACCGCGAGGAAGAGTTCAAGGCCGTTGGTAAAACATTGGCAGACCGGCGCGATTATATGGATGCGATAGGGCCTTTTTTGAACCAGGCTTTCAGCGGTGAGACCTTCGAGTTTGAAGGCCGGGTGGTAACCATTCGACCACGCCCACACAGTCGTCCTCGCCCACCGATTCTAATGGGTGGTAGCTCCAGGGCTGCTGCGCGTCGGGCTGCGGCACACGCTGATTTTTTTATTCCGACGACCCCGGCTGTCTTCGACATGTATAGAGAGGAATTAGAGAAAC
The DNA here is from genome assembly GCA_938074045.1 of uncultured Halieaceae bacterium. Taxonomy (GTDB): domain Bacteria; phylum Pseudomonadota; class Gammaproteobacteria; order Pseudomonadales; family Halieaceae; genus CALJGI01. The sequence continues at coordinate 25,705 of CALJGI010000008.1, read as the reverse complement.
TCGGGCAACCCGACCCGGGCCCTATGTCAGCGTCTTCCTCATCCGTGACATTCGTAGCAGAAAATCCTGATGAGTACTGGGAGAAAATCGCTCCCCACGTGCTGCATGAAACCAATGTATACGCAGAATGGGCGGCGATGTCGGCCGTGGAAGGTCCCTACAAACACTATGATAACGCGGATGATTTACGCGCAAGCGGGGCTTACCGCGTGTACACTCCCGCAGAACTTATCGATGCAATCAGCACCATGCCAGCCCATCACCCGGTACTGTTTCATCCGCTCTGTGGCGGGATACACCCGGATCACGCCTGGCAAAGTTTGCAGCTCTGGGCTGACCAGGTTCTGCCCTCGATACAGGAAGCCGGGGTGGTCTGAATTGTCTAGCGAAGGTAGGAACGAGTCAGCTCTGTAGACACTTCCCACAGTCTGGCTGCCATCCCCTCATCATACATATGGTGAGGGCCCTCTACCCGAACAGGATTACAATCCTCGAAGTACGCACCCGATACCCCGTCGAGGCCTGGTGCTGTGGCCACATAGGTCTGAGTAGCGGCGCCCTGCTCTACGTTCTTGGCAATCAAACCACCAAACAAATTAAAGGCGCCGCGAATCAACCCCGGTGCCGTTCGCGCAATGTTGGTTTGCACCAGACCGGGGTGAATAACGTTCGAGGTCACCCCGGAGCCCTGCGTTCGTTTGGCCAGTTCAGCCGAGAACAGTGCATTGGCGAGCTTGGAACGCCCGTAGGATTCACCAGCATCAAAACCTTTCTCACCACGCAGGTTGTCGAAATCGATACCCACCGCAGGCGCCTGACTGTAACCCGATGCACTCCCAACGTGGACAATCCTGGCTGGGGCACTCTGCCGCAATAGGGGCATGAGGCGATTCACGAGTACAAAATGCCCAAGGTGATTGACCACAAACATTCTCTCCACACCATTTATAAGTTCCAACTCGCCGAAAGTGTTGATACCTGCATTGCAGATAAGCATATCCAGGGATAGGTCGAGACTGCTGACGGTTTCCGCACATTGAACGACGGAGTCAAAATCGGATAGTTCCAGCGCTACAGGGGTGGTCTGCCCCGCCACGCTTTCACAGGCCACCTCGGCCTTGGCCAGGGTGCGCCCGGTTCCAATCACGTGGGCGCCACGCAGGGCCAGAACCCGCATGGTCTCAAAACCCAGCCCTGAGTTGCATCCGGTAACCAGCGCCCTCTTCCCGCTGAGATCCAGATCCGCGGTGACCTCTTCCGCTGTACTCTCTTTCCCAAAACTCCCCCGGGGCAACCCATCAGCTGGTGTCACTGAGAAGTCGCTACTACTGCAGCCAGCAACAACGGGGACCGTGGCGGTCGCGGCTAACGCAGCAATAAACTGACGGCGGTCGACGGAAACAGAATCTTTCATTTGTAAAATCTCTTGGCTGATTAACACCGTAGTGTAAGCGAGCTGCAGGATCGAATTCCATTTGCTTTTATACAGACGCTTTCAATCGATACATTCACAGGTGTAGATGCGATATATTTGCGCGATGGCCCTGCTCCGCGTAACAATCAAAGACGACTCGGAAACGTTGCTTATTGAGCTGCCTGACAAATCCACTGTGCGTTTTCATGCACTGTGGTTGCGAGACAACGACCAGGGCGCCTCGGCACGCGACACCGGTAACGGGCAACGCCTGTTTTCCATCCTCGACCTACCCGCTGATATCCGCATTGTTTCAGCCGAAGTTAGCGGCACCAACACACTGCACATACAGTTTTCGGATCGAGATATCCCCATAGAGTATTCTCTGAGCTGGTTGCTTGAACATCGTTACGACAAGCTACCGCACGACCCGGGGGAGTGGATGCCCAGGGGGAAAACAATCTGGGACAGCAACACTACCTTGCCACGGGCGTCGCAATATTCCGCAATAGCCGACAGTAAGGCCGCTCTCCTGCGGTGGTTGCAGCAGGTGACACAATTCGGCTTTGCCCGACTGGCGGAGGTACCACGACAAGGTGGCAGCATCTGCCAGATTGCGGAGCTTTTTGGTTATGTTCGCGAGACCAATTACGGCCGCTTCTTCGATGTGCGATCGGAAATCGACCCCAGCAATCTGGCCTATACAAACCGAGGCCTGGAGGTGCATACGGATAACCCCTACCGCGATCCAGTACCCACATTGCAGCTGCTGGCTTGTCTGGAGAATTCCGCGGAGGGTGGCGAATCGATCGTGGTCGACGGATTCAAGGCCTGCGACATTCTCTGGAATGAGTCGCCGGATCACTTTCGCTTATTGAGCAGCTACAATGCCAATTTCGCGTACTTGGGTGGCGTGGATACCCGTCTGCGCAGTTACCGCCCTATGATTGAGACAGGCTCCGACGGCAGACTGCGTGCCATCAGATTCAACAGCCGGTCTATCGCTGCTCTAACCCAGATACCCTATGATGACATGTCTACCTATTATGAGGCCTATCGACATCTGGCAGAAATAGTGAATCGTCCCGGGTTACAACACGAATTCAAACTGGAACCCGGTGAACTGTTTATGGTGGACAATACCCGTGTTCTGCACGCGAGAAAAGCATTCAGCGGCACCGGCAATCGCTGGCTACAGGGTTGCTATGCCGATCTCGATAGCTTGAATTCAACCCTCGAGGTCTTACAAGAAGGGACGTTTGCCCCATGAACGCACTAGGGGAGAAAAAACTGCAACTGGACAGAATCGAAGATATTTTTATCCGACGTGGCGCGCAATCATATCTCGGCGAGCAGGTCACCATGGCCGAGCATATGCTGCAGTGTGCTGAGCTGGCGCGCAACGACGGTGCACAGGACGAACTGATCGTAGCCGCACTTTTGCATGACATCGGCCACTACAGCGGCGAATTTGCCGAGGACGCTATCGAGCAAGGCATTAATAATTTTCATGAAAACAGTGGCAGCCAATTGTTGCGTGGTCTGTTTCCGCAGCTGGTCGTTGACTGCATACGATTGCATGTGGCAGCCAAACGCTATCTGTGTAAGGTCGATGCCGGTTATCACGCCCAACTATCCGCCGCCTCACAACATTCCCTGGCGGTCCAGGGCGGGATCATGAAAGATTCTGAAAAGGTCGCCTTTGAAACCGAACCACATTTCCGGGAGGCGGCACGACTGAGGCGCTGGGATGACGCCGCCAAGGTGCCGGGGAAATCTACACCGTCTTTTCAAGAATACCGGACACTGATCGCCGCTGTAGCGAGCCTAGAATAAATTGAAGGCTGGACTGTTATGAATCTGACAACCACCTGCATAGGCGCATGGCCAAAGCCTGCAAACATTACAACGGGTGCATGGGCCGAAGCCGGCAGCGAGATCAAACCCGAGCAAAGCCGTTCCTTCGAGTATCTGACAGAGGCGAGCGAGAGCGATGATGTTGCAGCGCTGGATGAGGCGACATGTCAGGCCGTGCTCGACCAACTAACATGCGGTATCGATATCCCCACCGATGGTGAGCAGCGCCGGGAAAACTATATTCACTACCACTGCCGGCATGTTCAAGGCATTGATTTTCGGAAGCTGACTATCAAGGTACACCGCTGCGGTGCCGCCGTCGCTCCATTGCCGACGGTCACCGCGTCGGTACGGGCGATGCAACACCATTTCCTGGACCGCGACTTTCGGGTTGCCCAGGCGGCGAGTGATAAACCGATCAAAATCACGATTCCAGGGCCACTCACCATTATTGACACCACCGCCAACGAACACTATGCCAGCGAAGCCGAGCTTGCCTTCGATCTCGCCGAGGCACTGAATCATGAGGTATTGGCGCTGGTCGAAGCGGGTTGCCGCCATATACAAATCGACGAGCCTCTATTTGCGCGCCGGGTTGATGATGCGCTCTATTTTGGTATGGAAAGTCTGGAGCGCTGCTTCCACGGCGTCCCGGAGCATGTAACCCGTGTTATGCATATGTGCTGCGGTTACCCGGGGCATCTGGATGATCAGCACTACCTGAAAGCTGACCCCAACAGCTATCAGAGGTTGGCAACGGCGCTGGATTGCGCCAACATCGATCAGGTGTCATTGGAAGATGCACACCGACACAACGATTTGGCTCTGCTGGATCAGTTTCAGAACACCACCGTTATATTGGGTTGTATCGCCGTGGCAAGCAGCCAGGTGGAATCGGTGGAGCAAATCAGGGAGCGGCTCCGTGCCGCCTTGAATCATATTGATCGGGACCGCCTGATGGCGGCTCCTGATTGTGGCATGGTCATGCTGGACCGCAACCTGGCCATGGCGAAACTGGCCAATCTTTGTGCCGCTGCCGCCTCTATCTAACAGCCACTAGTGACTTAAGCGCTCCACGGGCTCGTAGTAGCTTCCACGAAACCTGCCAAACAATTCCCCAACATTGGGGTGGCCCACGGGCTTACCGCTTTCATCATGCAGCAAATTTTGCTCCGACACATAGGCGATATAGGCGTACTCTTCATTCTCCGCAAGCAGGTGATAAAAGGGCTGGTCTTTGTGCGGACGAACATCTGCGGGGATGGATTCCCACCATTCATCTGTATTGTTAAACACCGGGTCGACATCAAAAATCACGCCTCTGAATGGGTATAGACGGTGTTTAACGATTTCTCCTAAAGCAAATTTGGCCTGACGCTCGTTCATTTACTACTCCGGCTCCTTGAAACTCAGTCTAAAACGCTACATCTGTCAATTCAGCAGAAATATTACCCTTGACCCGTTAGATGACATCAGATTTACCAGTCAAATGCGTAAAGAATATCGATGGCGTTCGATGCCCCGGAAAGCGCCTCTATAAACAAATCATTGCGCACCCTATACCTCGCACGCAACGTATTTACGCGATCAAACGTGGATATGCCATAACGCACATATAACTGTGGAGAAATATAGGCGCTGATATCCACCTGGGTACCCGCCTCCTTCTGCGTCGCTCCGATCTGTACATCGGTGATCCCGTATTTACCCACCGCTTTGTCCAGCCTGTTACTGGCGCCCACCAATCCAAGCTGCATCATGGCGGCGGCAACCGCGAGCTCCAGGTTGGCGTCGGCGTCCGGTGCTGTTCCCGTGAGCAAGTAGTACATGATGAGGTCTTCATTCATTGCCGGCTGCGAAAACAATGTGATCTCTGGACGGGTGGCAGGTCCAGCCACCCGCACCCCTACCTCAACATTGGATACCTCCAGCGGACGAACGGCCGCCAGCCTGATCGTTGGTCTGCTAACAGGACCATTAAAAAAGAAGGAACCTTCAGTCACTTCCAGTTTTTGTCCGTAGGCAACGTACCGTCCCGAGAGAACATCTATTGTTCCAAAAGCGTGCAGATCCTCACCAGATGCACCGATGATATTCACTGCGCCACCAAGCTGGCTACTGGCCCCGAAAGCTGACAGCAACACCTCTTCACCGAGCTCAATGTCGAGATCAAGCTGGTAGTCAAAATTGACCGACTCTTCGTATTGTCCCTCAATAACCGTATCTTGCGACACCGACACCGCAGTTTTTGGCAGGGCATCCAGGACCACCTGCGCATAGGGTACGACTACTTTGCCGGTGACGGACGCGCGTGTGGGAGACAACTCCAGATCAATAGCTGGAGAAACATGCATCTGACTCCCGCCAAGCGGTTCAAGTACCATTTCGTCAGCCTCAAACCTGAGGGCGGCCACCCAGTCATCCTGCAACCAACTGACCTGCCCGTCCAGCCGACCCTCGCCCGCCGACGCTGCAAAACCACCCGACAGCTTGGCCTGATCTCCTGCAAACTCCACGGTGAGTTGAAATGAATCCAGTGGCTGCGGCAGGTTGGCGTGGTCGAGATAACCCTCGAGTAGATTGAGGTGCCCCCTCATCATTGGCTTTGCCGCCGACCCCGTCAAACTAATGTCACCATCAAAAACACCGCGAGCTTCCCAAACGCCAGGGGCCGCCATTAACAGGGGGGACACATCAACCCTGGCGAATCTCGCCTCTCCCTGTAACCGTCTCTCGTCGCGCCAGTTTGCAATCTCTACTCCACCGGAACTGGTTCCTGATTCACCCACCTCGACGGACCAGTTCAGGGACATATCCTCTTCTGTGACAACGGCTTGTGACCGCAAGTTGGACACCGGGTGGTTAATGGTTTTACCCGCCGCCTGTATGCCAATCTGCAGTGCCGGTGAACTGACAACCAGCTCTGCTCGCGCGCCTGATGCGGTCTCGCGTCCTGCGTGCAGAGTAAAGCCAACAGCGCCATCGATTCCTATATCTGGTGGTAACCAACGCTTGATCCAATCCAGGTCGAAGTTTTCACCGACCAACGAAACACCCTGAACCTCCGCCTGTGACCAGGAGATAGGTAGTGTGTTGCATACAGAGCGACTGAGTGAAAACAAACAAAACGGCTCAATGCTTATATGGTCTCCATCCTGCCTTGAAATGATCAATGTGTCCGAGAGCTGCCATGACTCTAAATCGGACAAAATATTAAAATTGATATCGGCACAGTCCACCTGTTCTATTCCGACATCACCACCGGTGAAGTCACAAGTGAGTTGCGCATGTTCCAGCCCGATTTCGCTCCAGTTCCCATCGGTTGAATCGAGCCTGAAATGGCCGCTGTTGTCTGCCCCAACCCAGTCTGCCCCAGCCGAAACGTTGGTGAGAGAAAGGTTGCCGAAGCGCAAGGATTGCAGTTCCAGCGTTCCCTTGACCACAGGCGCGGACACAGCACCGGTCAGTATGACATGGCCTTCCCCACGGCCACCCAGCCCGGGTAATAACTGGTCCAGATTCACAAGGTTGAGATCACCGTGTAAATCAGACTTTTCGCCCACTACCCCAGACAGCAGTAAGCTGTTATCACCTACCAGTATTTCGGCGACGCTGAGATACAATTCACCATCTACGCCGCGATCAATGGCGAGCGCGACCTCAGCCGCTGTTTCGTTGATTTCTCCAGTTAGATTTCCCTGCACAGATACATCGGTTACGCCCTCCCGAACATGACCTGTCACCTTTACAGGTCCGGCAATATCACAATCTACGGGCGATGAAACCAGGCCGGAGCAGCTCAGCTTTAATGTCGTTGCGAACTCAAACTGCGGTGCCGACGGCTGTGTCAGTGTTCCGCTGCCGCTCCAATCCAGTACTTCGTTGGTCAGCGACAGCGAAGTCAGTTCGAGTTGCGATTCTGTCAACTCCCCCACCAATGAAAGCTCGGCTGCGAGGAGTTGTGGCGACGTCAGCGTGGACATCAGCGTCAATTCAAGGTGGGGCCAGGAACCGGTAACGCCGAGAACAGAATCCGTCGCAGACCACTCCCCGTCAGAGTCGGACCACGGCCCCGGTCGCTGCAACGAGAGATCGACTGCCGCTGCCAGCGGATAAACTGCGCCCGCAATTTGAGCCTTTTCCGGCGATGTAATCTCACCGGTTACAGACATTTGATCAAGGTCGCCCTGTAAGGACAGATTGGCGGCGTATAACCGAGTGTTTGTATCGACATATTCGACAGTAACGTTCACGTCAGAACTAAATGACGGGGCGAGCTCAAACACACCATTGGCTTCAATTTCCGCGCCCTGAATGCGAGCGGATAAGGCCGCAAGCATAACTGTTGAGTGATGTGCATTACCCGCGAGATTAACGTCATTGATCGCAGTCTGCGTTTCACCGGCCCGCTCGAGAACAATTTTGCCGATGCGTATCTCATCCGCTATCACGGCAAATGGCAGATCAAGTTTCACACCAGAATTTGCCATGTCTGCATCCGATCCAGCCAGTTGCAGACTCAGCTCATCAATGGCCACTAAGTCCAGGCAAAAAGTCGAATTCCAAAGGCAACTCCATGCCAATTGCCAGGCCACTCCATGAATCTCTAAGGAATTTCTGTCATCGACGTAGGTAACCGTCTCCAATCGACCGTCAGAGAGCGTGCCCGATTCGATCACCAGATTAAGCTCCGGTCGAACCGTGGATATCCATTCGGCAATAAGTTTCAGACCCGTCGTCGACAGCGCAACGCTGGCCGGTAGCACAACAAAAGAAACTATCAGGAAGGCGGACAACAGAAGCGCTCGCAGCGAAGGAAGGAGGCTCACAGCGGCGGCCCCATGCTGACATGTAAGCGCACACCATTGTGCTCTGAGCTGCCTACCGGTGTCGCGAGATCAAATCGTATCTGTCCAACCGGAGATAACCAGCGCAGTCCTATGCCCGCACCTCTATAGATGTCGTCCTCCCCTGTGGTGAACGCACTACCGGCATCTACAAACACCGCCGCCCGCCAGTTTGGCCTGACCAGAAAGGACAACTCCACGCTTCCCACTGCCAGGTATTGACTACCAGTGAGGTTGCCCTCTTCATCCGTGGTCGACAGTGATTCGTAGTCATAGCCACGAATACTGTTGTCTCCACCGGTGTTAAATCGGAGGGAGGCTGGGACCTCCTCCAACTTGTCGGTCAAAACGGCCCCCAGATCGAGGCGAGTCAAAACAGTGGCGTTACTCGAACCAACGGGGAACAACCACTTGCCAGTGCCCCGCACTCGCGCGAATGAAGTGTCAGCGCCCAACTCAGGTGTGCTGACTGCGGCATCGACCGCGTAGTGATATCCACGCCGGGGATCCCGGCCTTTCTCAAGTGAGGTAAAGTCCATGCTGGTTCCGGGCAACAGGTACGTTGTCTTCTCGCGGGAGTCGTCCCCGATTCGAAAGCTCTCATACTCCAAACTGGCTCCATAACTCCAATTCCAGTCCTCTCCCAGCTGACCAAACTTGCGGGCACCTACGCTGGCTGTCGTGCTCTGCGTATCCTGCACTTCCTCATTTTTTGCCCCGGCGCTGAACTGATAGAAATTTTTAAAGGAGTTCACCACCGGCACCCGATACTTGGTATCAAGGCTCTGCTCAATTTTCGAGAACTGGGTAGCAGTTTCTATGGAGTGCCCCTCACTGTTGATGCGCGGGTTCAGATGGTTGAAGCGAAACCTGAAGGAGGTATCCGTACTGACGCCGGCACCCACCTCAATACGGTTTGCATCAACATCCTTCAGCTCTACCGTGACATCCACCAAAGCGCCATCAGAGGGCTTGGTGTCAACCCTAACTAATTCGAAATATCCAGAATCCAGCAAGTATTGTTCATAGGCGGTGAGCTTGGTCTGAGTAAAATACTCCCCTTCGGAGAAGTTCGCCTTCGCGTGCAGCAGATGTGCATCGACTTCGGTGCCGAGTAGTGACAGCTGCCCGAACCGGTATCGAGTGCCGCTCACCAAATGCAGTGTAGGCCTGGCGGTCAGTGTTCCGGGATTTACTGTCAACACAGACTGGGAATAATGCGCATCAAAGTAGCCGAGTTCTCTGGCGAGCTCGAGCAGATCCTCCCTGAGTAATTCGTACTCAGCGTGATTCAGTTGTGCACCCGATCGGAGCGTAGAGCCGTCGACCGTCAGCTGAAATCGCGGGTCCTGGGCCGCTTCGCCAACAATTCTCACATCAACCTCTGCCAAAAGCACCGGATCTCCGGCGTCAATACGAATAGTCAGCTTTTCGTCTTCCACGCTGATAAAGGATTTTGCGTGATAGTAGCCGTAAGGTTGTAAGGCGTTCTCAACCGCCCTGTTCAAATTGCGGAACAGACGCGTGGTATTGTTCAGCTCCAGGGGTTTGATTTCGCCCACATGGGCGAGCACATTTTCCGCCAGATGTTCGTCGATGCCCTGTACATCGGGTGTGATAGCGAACAGCGATACAGACTGTAACAACGCTGCAATAGACAGTGCTGCTAACGTCATTCTTCGTCCGCGCGTACTCATGGCAAGTTCGTTAAACCGGTTTGAGTGAATAAAACAAAGGAACCCAGGCGCCCATTTTCCAGGGGCAGGCAACAGTCGAGATGGTGACACCCTGCAAGGTGAAAATCGAGCGGCAAAAGGGGAAATAAAAACGAAATAATAACAACAAGTTAGCTAGAATGGGGATGCTAAACTTACATGCAACTAATATTCACAGTCACAACGGTGGGGAGAGAACAAGTTGAAATGGATTAGCGGCATATTGCTGGCGATAGCGATCATTCTCGGCGTTACCTATCTGAGCACCGACAGGGAAACCCGTAATCTCTTATCCAACCTTCCCACTGACAGGGATGTGCTGTTCTGGTCTGTTCCACAGCGCGACGCCGCCTTTCGCGCCATGGATAGATTACCGGTATTGGCCAGGGCCAACGTGATTGATACCGGCCCCACTGTGCTTCCACTGCCGCCGGGAAATCCCATCGACCTCTCTGTTGATGTTGACAAATATATGTCTCAGCAGCGCACAGCCGCGCTGATCATCATTCAGGATGGCAAGGTCCGTATGGAACGATACGGACTGGACTTTGACGCATCTGGCCGTTGGACCAGCTTTTCGGTGGCAAAATCCTTTACCTCCACCCTGGTTGGTGCTGCGATCAAAGACGGCTACATCAACAGCGTCGACGACAAGGTTTCAAACTACATAAAGGACCTGCAAGGTAGCGTCTACGATAATGTTTCCATCCAGCAATTGCTAACCATGACCTCTGGGGTAGCCTGGAACGAGGACTATGAAGACAGAAACAGCGACGTGGCGCGCTTTAATGAACATGAGGCAGAATCGGGACTGGATGTCACTGTCAGCTATATGCGTTCCCTAACGAGGGAGGCTCCCGCGGGGCAGAAGTGGCTTTACAAGACCGGCGAAACCAATCTGATCGGGGTTCTGGTCAGTTCAGCAACTGGCAAGACACTGGCTCAATACCTGTCTGAAAAAATCTGGGCGCCCTTCGGAATGGAACAGGAGGCGAGCTGGTTACTGGGTTCGACGGGAAGCGAAATTGGCGGCTGCTGCATCCAGGCGGCCACCCGCGACTTTGCCCGCTTCGGCCTCTTTATGCTTGGTGGTGCCATGGCAGGTGAGGACACCGTACTACCAGAAAATTGGATTGCTGCTGCCACAACCACGCAGGCCTCTATCGGAGTACCCAGCAAGGGTTATGGTTACCAATGGTGGACCTATGACGATGGCAGTTACGCAGCCCAGGGGATTTTCGGACAGGGTATATATATCGATCCCACCCGCAATCTGGTGATCGCATCCAACAGCAACTGGCCTCAGGCAACCAACCACGCCACCGTCGGTGCGCAGCGCGAAGCCTTCTATCAGGCGGTTAAAGCGGCGGTGGATGCGGAAGTCACTGAGCAGAAATAGTGCAATTCGCCGAATGATCCTGACAAGTTAAGGCGTAGACGGACTTATTTCCGCAGATCACGCAGTTGCTGCACCAGAAAATGCAGGGCCTTGCCACGGTTGCTTACCTTCCAACCAAGCATATTGGGTTCGTCCTCCCGAGTCTCGGTGAGCTCAATGCACCGCAGCCGGCCCGTCTCCAAGTCAGCCTTAACCAGCTCATGCGGCACATACCCCACGCCCAGACCCTGTCGGTGAGCTTCAATTTTTGCTGCCATGGAGGGTACGTAAATGGCGCTTTGTAGTTGCAGCAGGCCACGTGACAGGGGTAAAGAGTTCCGCGCGGTATCGCTGACGATAACCGCTCGGAATTGACTCAGTGCTGCATTCGTCAGCGGCTGCGGTAACGCGCAAACCGGGTGTTCGGGCGCGGCAACGAATATGTGTTCCAACTCCAGCCACGGCTCACAGCGAATACCCTGGTGGCCAGGAGCATTACCCACCCCACCAACCACCAGGTCGGCCCGGTTCTCTATCAGCGCCTCCCAGGTGCCGCCCAACACTTCATGGGTGAGCACGACCTCAATACCCGGATGTTCACGCTGCAAGCTGCCGATGCAGCGCAGGACCAGTTCCACAGGAACAATGGTATCCAGTGCGACTCGCAGTCGCGGCTCCCAACCGCTGGAAATCTGGCGCGTGCTTGCCGCCAGGTCATCGGCGGCTTCCAGCAACTGACGACCGTGTTCGGCAAGGTGACGACCGGCGCTGGTTAATACAGCGCGGCGTCCCTCGCGTTGGAACAGGGTCACTCCCAGGTCCTGCTCCAGTTTCTGCACAGTGTAGGAGACAGCCGAAGGTACCCGGTTCAGGGCCGTGGCCGCCGCTGCGTAGCTTCCCTTGCGTTCAATGGCTTCAATAACGGCAAGTGCATCTAGTGTAAGTGGATAGTTCATTTGATCAAATATTTTGATTAATTTGAACAAAATATATCGCTATTATTGTCACAAGGCAAATATATACTGGACCCTGTTGACTTAATTAATTGAAAATATTTATCAGAAGGAGCGGGTCATGGGTTTACTGGTTAATGGAAAGTGGGCAGATCAATGGTACGAGACGGCAAGCAACAAAGGCGAGTTCAAGCGTCAGGACAGCCTGTTTCGCAACTGGATTACCGCCGATGGCTCGGCGGGACCCAGTGGCGAGGAAGGCTTTGCCGCCGAAGCGGGTCGCTATCACCTGTATGTGTCACTCGCCTGCCCCTGGGCGCACCGCACTTTGGTCATGCGCGAGCTCAAAGGCCTGTCAGACCTGATCAGCGTGTCAGTCGTCGATCCACTGATGCTGGCCGATGGCTGGACCTTCTCGGAGTGCTACCCGGACGATCTGTACGGGCTCGAATATCTCTACGAGTTGTATAACAGGGCCGCGCCCGGGCTTACCACCCGGGTTACGGTACCGGTGTTGTGGGACAAACAGCGCGAAACGATTGTCAGCAATGAGTCGGCAGAGATAATCCGCATGCTGAACAGCGCTTTCGACGGGATTACCGGTAATACCGAGGACTTCTATCCGGAGGCTCTGCGCGAGGAGATCGACAGCCTCAATGAGTGGATTTACCCAACCATAAACAACGGTGTCTACCGGGCCGGTTTTGCCACCTCACAGCAGGCCTATGAGGCCGCCTACTATGAAGTATTTACCGCGTTCGATGAACTGGAGCAGCGACTGGCGGTGCGTCGTTACCTGACTGGGAAGCAGATTACCGAGGCGGACTGGCGCCTGTTCACCACCCTGCTGAGGTTTGATGCGGTCTATTTCGGGCACTTCAAAACCAATCGTCAGCGCATCGAGGATTATCCGAATCTCTCGGCCTATGTTCGAGACTTGTACCAGCAGCCAGGCATTGCGGCGACGGTCGACCTGCCCTATATCAAGCAGCACTACTACGGCAGTCATAAAACCATTAATCCCACAGGCATTGTGCCGGTGGGCCAGGAAATCGATTTTTCACGCCCCCATACACGGGCGCAACTGAGCTGCGTCGAGCAGGCCGCCTGAGGGGGAAACACCATGACCACAGCAAGAAGACTGCAGCGAGTCATCAATGCACGCAACACCTCAGACGGTGATGGCGTCAAGATACGCCGGATCGCCGGCCGCGACGTGCTGGCGCAGCTGGACCCGTTCCTGCTGCTCGACGAGATGCATTCGCAGGACGGCGCGGACTATATGGGCGGCTTCCCATCGCACCCTCATCGCGGCTTTGAGACTATTACTTATATGCTCGATGGCGCTATGCGGCATCGGGACCACCTGGGGAATGAGGGCGTTGTCAGCAGTGGTGGGATACAGTGGATGACTGCCGGTGCCGGTGTAATACATTCCGAAATGCCTGAGCAGACTGATGGCCTGCTGCATGGCTTTCAGTTGTGGCTGAATTTGCCAGCCAGCAAAAAGATGACTCCCGCAGCCTACCAGGAGTTTGATCGCACGCAGATCCCCGTGGTCAAACTGGAGGACGATAGCCGTATTACGGTGATCGCAGGTACTGTGACGACACCCAATGGCACCGTGACGGGCCCCGTTGCTGATATCGTGACGGCGCCTACCTATCTGGATTTGCAACTCGCAGCCGGTGCCCAGGTGCAGTTCCCGATTGATGACACCCATACGGCACTGCTACTGGTATACAGCGGCGCCACCGCCGAGCTGACGGATGGCCAGCTAGGCATCTACAGTCATGGTGACCATGTAGTCATTGAGGCAAGTGGCTCAGGTGCGCGCGCCCTGTTACTGGCCGGCAGCCCGCTGCGTGAACCGATTGTGCAGCATGGTCCTTTCGTCATGAACACCGAGGCCGAAATTGAGCAAGCTATCCAGGATTACAGCGCCGGGTGCCTGCTCGCCTGAGCTGGAGAGAATTATGTCAGACCCGATTATGTTTGATGTAAAACCGACGGCTGCTCAGTTGGAAGCCGGTGAATCCTGCTACTGGTGTAGCTGTGGCCGCTCTTCTAACCAGCCGTTTTGCGACGGCTCCCATGCCGGCACCGATCTTGTGCCGAGGGAATTTACACCGAGTGAGGACGGCGACGCGTATCTCTACCAAGACCAGTACGGAACGGGTTGTGGTATTGAACGGGGTGGCTCGGAATGTGATAGAGGCCCAACGTGGCCTGGATCGCAATTACGTGTTTGGGTATCGAGGTAAGCGCCTGTACCGACTTCACAATTCCGCCTGGAAAACGGCATGGCGCAGGGCTGGCCTGCCGGTTGAAAAACGTGTTCAACGTGGCGTTCACAACCTCCGCCACACATTTGGACGGCGTTTACGGGGAGCCGGTGTTCCGCTGGAAACCCGCAAATTGTTACTCGGTCACGCAAGTGGGGATATCACGACCCACTACTCGGCAGCGGAGATCAGTGAGTTGATCAACGCGGTTGAGAAAATTACCGATCGGAGTATCACACAGGCGCCCACACTGACCCTCATCCCACGGAAAAATGAGCGTGTCGGCAAAACGTCGGAAAAAGAAAAAAGGGTCAGCAGCTATTAACGTGCAAACCCTTGAAAAATGGTGGGTCGTGCGCGATTCGAACGCGCGACCAATTGGTTAAAAGCCAAGGGCTCTACCCCATTTATCTTTATGTTTTTATTGAATATTTCTGAACAGCTTTCCCCACACTCCTACCACTTTTTCTATAGTTTTACCTTTGAATCTATTAGTTTTTACGTGCTTTGCATGGTGTTTGTGGGGAACTTTTTCTCGTTACAAACCCACGAGGGATTCGAACCCTGAAGCATGCTATTTCCCGCCTCGCCATGCCTCCTAATGCCTTGTAAATCATAGAGTTAAAAAATGAGCCTGGCATTAGGGGGCATCAAAAGGCGTAGGGATGGTCCCATGGTGGTCCCATGCGCACATGGTCTACCCCAGACTAGTACTCAATCGGGGTCTGCCGTGCCATCAGCAAGTCTCTTGAGAACAACGCTATCTATCAACATGCTAAAGACCATCGTTGACACGATGAGGGGCAGCGGCTCCGCAACTGACCCGAAAATTGGTACTGTTGAAACCATAAAACCCTACTCAGCATTTCATGCTGCGGATAATTATCATTACGTTAAAATAAAAAGTAATGGTTCCCCCGCGGCTCAATACGGGCCGTAAATAGTCTATTTCTAAGCAAGGCCTCTGGCAGATGCCCAGTACACACCCTCAACCGCCCTTAGCGCCTTCTTGCGGGCAGAGGTGGCTAAGTCTCTGGCTTTAGGCTCGCCGTATTCATTCACAGCGAAGGCAATGTGATCTTGTCAGCTGTTACCGACTGGCCAGGTGGCTTCCCAATACCAGCTTTTCTTCAACTTTCCGTTCTTCAATGTATAGCTCTTCGCGTAGCGATAGACGCCAGCAATCCCGGACGTGTTGTTACGACCAATGATCGAGCACACGTCCTTCCGTGATATCGGTGGATTGTCGACCAAAAACTTGTCGCGATGTTGCTTCACGGCCACCAGTGCTTTCTGTTTACCTCCCCAGCTTTTGTCGGGAAAGTTTTTAACGAAAATTTCTCCCCTTCTCACCAGTTTGAATCGCCAAGCATGGGACCTATTCGCGCAGTCATCGATCCGAGAAATACCATAGAGGACTTTAGACCTGTTGTTGTTCCGGCGTTTCCCATTGAGTTTTACTTTGCCATCCATTGCGCGTTCAAACCTTTAAATATTTTCTCGAGTAAGCCTCAGTTGCTGGAGCAAATTTTATCAACGATTCGGCAATTTTTCCCCATTGATCATTCTTGCGTGAAATAAGGCCTTACCTAATATTTTGGTACTTCCATCGTTTACAGTTTTTCCAAGATGTGCCGGAATGAAAGTGGAAGACGGACCACCAGAGGACAAAGAGGAATCGCCTCTAGCGGCCTAATTATTTTTTCTTTGCCCCAGGGATTTTTCCGCTCTCAAATGCCCACAAGGGGGAATACTTATCCCTTCTTGTTCGCATAAGAATACGCTCCACCAAAAGCACGACCCAACAGCCATGACTCACAATTCCTTAGGAGGACGAGTCAATGATAATTGGAGCACCCAAAGAGATTAAGAATCACGAGTACCGTGTGGGCCTGACACCCGCGTCCGTACAGGAACTTGTCGCCCAGTGCCATGAGGTAATCATAGAAAATGATGCCGGCGCTGCCATCGATTTCACCAATGAGGAATACATTGCCGCCGGTGCTTCCATCGTAGCGACCCCACGAGAAATATTTGAGCGCGCCGAAATGATCGTCAAGGTAAAGGAGCCGCAGCCCGAGGAGTGCAACATGCTGCGTGAATAGCAATTGTTGTTTAACTACCTTCACCTCGCTCCGGATCCCGAGCAGACCGAATTGCTAGTCCAGTCCGGCGCGACCTGTGTTGCCTACGAAACAGTGACGGACAGCGTTGGGGGTGGCCTACCCCTACTTTCACCCATGCCTGAAGTGGCGGGCCGCATGGCCGCCCGGGCTGGGGCCAATCATCTGGAGAAAACCCAAGGCGGCCGCGGTGTTCTGCTTGGTGGTGTGCCCGGTGTCGCTCCGGCTAAAGTCCTCGTCATCGGAGGCGGTGTAGTGGGCGACAACGCACCTGCGATGGCGGTGGGTATGGGTGCGGATGTGACTATTCTGGATCGCTCAGTGCCACGGTTGCGGCAGTTGGACTCAGAGTACGAAGGCCGTGCACGCTGCGTCTACGCTACCAAGGCCGCGATAGAAGAATACGCCCTGGAAGCGGACCTGGTAATTGGGGCTGTTTTGATCCCAGGCGCCGCGGTTCCAAAACTGTTGACTCGCGACCTGATAGCACGGATGAAAAAAGGCGCGGTGGTGGTGGATGTCGCCATCGACCAGGGTGGGTGTTTCGAGACTTCCAAGGCCACTACCCATGCAGAGCCCACTTATATCGTCGACGAGGTCGTGCATTACTGCGTGGCCAATATGCCAGGTGCGGTTGCCCGCACTTCGACCCTGGCTCTGAATAATGTCACCCTTCCCTTCGCCATGCAATTGGCAGCGGATCCCAAAGGGGCATTACTGGCAGACCCGGACCTGCTGAATGGCCTGAATGTCCACAAGGGCATGGTTGTCTACGAAACAGTGGCCAAGGCTCTGGGCTATAAATACGTTAACCCGCGAGGCGCTGGAAATGTGACCCCGACACCTCCCGTAGAGGACATTCACCACAAAGGGTGATGTCCTCTACGAAGATTTTGCACTACGTTGACTAAGTAATTACGAAAGTTTTTGACAACCGAGAAGGATCAATCCATGTCTTCAAACCTGCGAATTAATGGTGATCGCCTGTGGAAGTCCTTGATGACGATGGCGGAAATTGGCGCCACGGACAAGGGCGGATGTAATCGCCAGGCGCTCACGGACGAAGACAAGATCGGCCGCGATCTTTTTGTCAGCTGGTGTCGCAAGGCTGGATGTTCAATCCGCATCGACCAGATGGGCAATATCTTCGCTCGCCTCGCGGGCCGTGATGACACCCTCGCACCGGTTATAACCGGCAGTCACCTAGATACGCAGCCTACCGGTGGAAAATTCGACGGTGTCTACGGCGTATTGGCGGGACTGGAAGTGCTGCGAACGCTCAACGATGGCGATGTAGTGACCGAAGCGCCCTTGGAAGTCGTGGTATGGACCAATGAGGAAGGCGCCCGCTTCTCTCCGGCTATGATTGGCTCCGGTGTCTGGGCCGGCCAATTCGATCTGCAAGCCTCCCACGGCATAGCCGACCGACAGGGTAATACGATAGGCGATGAGCTGGCGCGGATCGGCTATCTCGGCGATGAGACGGCGGCCAGTTTCCCGATCAAGGCCGCTTTTGAGGTACACATCGAGCAGGGCCCCATTTTGGAACAGGAGGGCTTGCAAATTGGTGTAATTTCCGGCGTTCAGGGCATGCGCTGGTATGATCTGACCATCGAGGGCCAGCCCTGCCACGCGGGCCCCACGCCGATGGAAGTGCGGCGAGACCCCTTCCAGGGGATTAGCAAGATCATTCAGCAACTGTATGCCCTGGCAGAGCAACACGGTCCTTGGGCCCGCGCTACCTTCGGCGACATCAAGGCAGAACCCGGCGCCCGCAACACCGTCCCCGAGCGCGTAGTGCTGGCAGTAGATCTTCGTCATCCTCAGCAGGAAACACTGGACTTGATGGACGCCAGCTTCCGGACTATGGTCCAGGAAACCTGCGCAGAGTTGAAACTGGAGGGCAGTATTCGGGACGAGTGGAATTCGCCGGCGGTGAAGTTTGACGACAATTGTATCTCCTCCGTGCGCGACGCGACCGACATGCTAGGCTATCCCTCGATGGAAATGTTTTCCGGTGCTGGCCACGATTCCGTTTATGTATCCACCGTGGCACCCACCAGCATGATCTTCGTACCTTGCGAAGGAGGTCTCAGTCACAACGAGGCTGAAAACGCTACGTTGGAGGATCTGGAAGCCGGCTGTAACGTGCTGTTACACAGCATGCTGGATCGAGCAGGTATCGTCACAGATTAGCAAATTCGTAAAACGCAATTCTTGAGAGAGAACCAATATGAGCACATTATTTTCACTTGAAGGCAAAGTCGCCGTGGTCACCGGTGGTGCTTCGGGTATAGGACTGGAAACCGTCAAGCGATTTCTCGAGGCTGGCGCCAAAGTGGTCATCGCCGACCTGCATGACGCCCCAGCTCTTGCCGAAGAACTTGGAGCGTCCTTTGCCCAAACCAACGTCACGGATGATCAGCAGGTGAGAGCCGCCCTGCAGAGTGCTGTCGACATTTATGGAGGCCTGGATATTCTGGTTAACAATGCCGGCGTATTTGCCGATTACAAGTCAATCGCCGAAACCCAAAAGAGTGACTTCGATTTTTGTATGGCCGTTAATGTGATGGGTGCGGTCTATGGCATCAAGCATGCAGAGGAACTAATGAACGACGGGGGCAGTATCATCAACACCTCCTCAGCTGCGGGCTTAAACGGAGCGATCAAACTGTCCTCCTATGCCGCTTCCAAGCATGCGGTAGTCGGTGTCACTAAGACCGCTGCTCTGGAGCTTTCGCACAAAAAAATCCGGGTAAACTGTATCTGCCCCACTACGGTCAATACACCCATGGCGCATACCGAAGGAGGCGAACATTTATTGGAAGCCGAAAAATGCGCCAATCCGCTGGGACGAATTTGCGAACCCAAAGAAATTGCTGCCCAGATTCACTTTCTTGCATCGAATGACTGTGGCTTCGTCAACGGGCAGGCATTGATGATCGATGGTGGCGCCTCGGCGGGGACTACCGAGCAGGCGTTTGAAAAATTGATGGCCTGATAGAGTCTTTTCTGTTGAGACTGAAAAATTCAAAGCTCAAGGGAATCTCATGAAACCACTTGCAGACAAAATAGCCCTGGTTACCGGGGCCAGCCATCCCAAGGGCATTGGTAGCGCCATCGCCAGAAAACTTGCGTCCCTTGGCGCCACCTTGGTCATCACCGACCTACAGCAGACTTCCGATCAACTCGACGCTGCTGTCGCCGAACTCGAGGCTGCAGGAGCTACTGCAATCGCAAAGATAGTTGATGTCACTTCCACCGAAGAGGTCACTAGAAGCGTGGCGGAAGTGATCGAACAATTCGGCACAATCGATATACTGGTCAATAACGCGGGAGTTGGTGGAGGTACCGGCGCGTTTCTCGAATCAACAAACCAGCAGTTCGAGCTGGCTTACCAGGTCAATGTGAGAGGCGTCGCCAATATGTGCCGAGCCGTCATCCCCGCCATGCTCACACAGGGTTCTGGCGCCATCGTCAATATCGCTTCACTCTGCGGCTTGGGTGCCATTGAGGATATCCCGGCTTCGTACACTGCCTCAAAATTCGCCGCGGTGGGACTCACTAAAGCCATCGCACTGGAGTATGCCTCCCGGGGAATTCGCTGCAACGCGGTCTGTCCTGGTGTAGTGAATACCGATATGCGCGTGCAACTGATGGACAGGCTGGCCGAACAATATGACATCACACCGGAGGAAGCGGAGCGACGCGAAAACGAAACCATCGCCATAGGCAGAGGAGCAGAAGCTTCCGAGGTGGCAGATGCGGTTGCTTATCTGCTTGGACCGGGCGCAAAGTATATTACCGGCGTGACCATGCCGGTGGCCGGGGGGATGGCGCCCGGCTTGTAGCAGATCCCGCCTGCTAGCAGACACCCCAGTCATTTCCGAGTACTTCCCCGCCCGATTCTTTCAACATTCGCACAATGTATTTAAGACCAAGCAAAACTTCAGAAACATTCACAGTTAACACTTTCTCGAATTACCCTTAAGGGTGATTCGATAACTCCGTGTATAGCCAACAATGGTTACTGACAAAAAAATGGGGAGAACAATCATGCAATTGGAGTCAGCCGAGTACCTGAAAAAAGTTTACAAAGCCATTTGGCAGGGCTGGAGTGGCCCCGAACACCAGGCGGAAGCCTTCGCCAATGCCATCCTGGCAGGGGATCTCCTGGGACAGGACATGCAGGGTATGGGAATCGCTATGATAGTCCACCTGATGGCCCAGCATGACCAGATTAACTACACCGCCGAACCTACGGTGGAACAGGACAGTGGAAATCACCTGGTGATTAATGGCAACCGAGGCATCGGACAATACGTGATGACCCGCAGCATGGAAATGGCCATTGAAAAAGCAAAGCAACACACTTTCGGCATCGCCATGGTGCACAACTGGCACGACATCGGCTGCGCCAGTGCCTACACCCGCATGGCACTTGAACACGATTGTATTGGCATTCTGACGGTAAATTCCGTGACCCAGACCGCCCCCTGGGGAGGGCGCGAATTGAAGATGTCTGCGCCGCCCTTCTCCTATGCCTGCCCTGCAGGTGAAATGTTGCCGCTGCTGGGCGATACCTCTGTATCCGGAATCTACGAAACCTACCTGTCCAAAGCGGTGCTGGAGGGCCGCAAACTCGACAGCAAGTGTGTGGTGGACCCCGATACGGGCGAATTGACGGACGACCCGGCGCCTTATATAGAACACCCGGAACACCGGGCTGCGCCTATGCTGGCAGCGCCGGTATTTCCCAATGTGAAACTGTATGTGATGAACGTGTTTCTTGAAATGATGACCGGGCTGCTAACGCCGGGTGGCTTCACCTCTCCACAGATGGAATATCCTTCCATGCACATTCTCGAGGAGGACCCCGAGGTGCAGGTGAAACGCGGCGGTGGCGCATTCATTATGGTAATCAATATCGCCGACCTGATGCCGGTTGCCGACTTCAAAGCCAAAGTAGATGAGTGGGTTCGCACGATTAAAGCCAGCAAACTGCAGAAAGGCTTTGAAGAAGTACTGCTACCGGGAGAGCGCGCCTGGCACGAGGAGCAGAAGCGTTTGAAACACGGCATACCTGTACAGGCTAACTACTGGCAGGGAATAAAGGACATGGCCGCCGAGGTTGGAGTTGATATTGAGGCGCTGCGTTAGTGCGCGAAAAGTCCGCTGGGTGATGGATACTCAGGACATGATCAATGCAGTTCCCATCCTGAGTACTACTAGCACACAGCTAACGCGACCATTTCGTCATGCATTACACGACTCCCCGCGACTTTAATTCGGCTATCCGGGTTTCATCGAACCCCAAAAGATTGGAAAGAACAGCAACGGTATCTTCGCCAAGCAATGGCGGTGCCTTATGGTAGGTCAAGGGGGTAGAAGAGAATTTAATGGGGTTTGCAACCGTAGGTACTGTGCCCAGTTCTGGGTGTTCCACTTCGACCACCATGTTCCGAGCTAGGACCTGAGGATCGGTAAAAACTTCGTCTATAGTCTGGATCGGTCCGCAGGGGACTTTGAGCTTGCGCAGTGCCGTCGTCCATTCACGGGTGGTCTTGATGCGGGTTGCGACTTTCAGCGCCTCAACCAATTCCACGCGATGTTGGACCCGTCCCGGGTTGGTCGCATAGCGTGTATCGCTGGCCAGGTCAGGCAGGTCAAGGGCATCGCATAGCCGTTGAAACTGGCCGTCATTGCCCACGGCAATAATCAACTTTCCGTCCTTCGTCGGGAAGGGCTGGTAAGGTGCCAAATTGGGATGATACTCGCCAGTTCTAGCCGGTGTTTGCCCGCTGCAAAAATAGTTCTGGGCCTGGTTGGCCAGCCAACTCACCTGCACGTCCAGCAGTGCCATATCGATAAACTGGCCCTCCCCGGTCTGGTCTCGATGGTGTAACGCCGCAAGTATCGCGACGGCGGCATTCATACCAGTGGTCAGGTCCGCCGTTGCCAAACCCACCCGTTGCGGGCCGGCGCCGGGCTCACCGTCGGGCACCCCGGTGATACTCATCAGGCCAGCCTGGGCCTGTATAAGATAATCGTAGCCCAGATCCTCGGCCATGGGGCCGGTCTGGCCAAAGCCGGTAATCGAGCAGTAAATTAAGCCAGGGTTTACCTGTCGCAGATCCTCGAAGCCCAGGCCCTTACCCGCCAGGTCGCCGGTCTTAAAATTCTCTACGAGAATGTCACAGCGTGCCGCCATTTCCCGCACCAGCGCGCGACCTTCCGGGTCAGCGATGTTAACCGTAATGGATTGCTTGCCGCGATTGGCAGATAGGTAGTAAGCGGACTCCCGGGTTTCCACATCCGCTCCGTCCGTGAACCAGGGGGGACCCCAGTGGCGGGTGTCGTCTCCAACGTGTGGGCGCTCAACCTTGATAACCTCGGCACCCAGGTCAGCCAATAATTGTGCACACCACGGCCCAGCCATCACTCTGGAAAGGTCCAACACCCGTAAGCCTGTCAATGGTCCAGCCATACTCAACCTCCTCTTCACTGTTCTGGCCGACGGATCACGTCGTGGGCGATCACCCTGAGCAGCGTTAGGACGCAGGAAGCTCCGCCATTTCATCATGTGCCTTCAAGAACACAAAAGGCAGAATGGCGACACCAATAGACATTGATGCCATCCACAACAACGGCCCGTAGCCAACACCAAGAATGACCATACCGGCAACAGCAGGCCCGACTATTGCACCCAGCGCCTGTGCAGCGGGCATTAAAACGGCGTAGCGACCGTCTCGATCCAGCTCCGAAATAATTGCCATCTGATAAGCCAGAACATAATTCCAGGCGGCGACAAACAATGAGGTAGCCAGGGTAAACCCCACTGTCTGAAAGCCGCGACCGTAGAACACAAACACAGCCAGAAACAAAACTGTCGAACCAATCAGTGGTATTTTTCTACCCCAGCGTGTCCCCGCCGCTACAGCAGCCAGGCCGCCCAGCACACCGCCAATCATGGCCACTGCCAGTGCACCTCCTATCTGAGAAATAGACAAGCCATTGAAATCAGCGAGACGTTCGACAAAGGCCCAGACGCCGGATAAAGCAGCGAAGTATAAGGACAAGGCGACAAGACTGATCCACACTGCTTTGCGGGACGCTAAATTCACAGTAGTTCTGAGCCCCGCAACTGTAACTGTCGAAGCGCTGCCTGATGGAATCCAAAAAGCGGAAATTCCCAGCAAAAGAGATACCGCAGCCAACACGAAATTCAAGCCCTGAAAACCCCACGGGACAATCACCAGGTCGGGCAATGTAAAGAACAAGATTGCCGCCAGAAACTGCTGTGTTGCCAATACAAACCCAAAATTACGGTCGGGCTTATCACTGTCGGATACGATTGTGACGCCCAGCCCAAACAACGCTCCCGCCGCACAACCGGCGACAAACAGTGTTATGACTAGACCGTAAAGATGCTCCAGAGCACCCGATAAACCCAAGCCCACGGCAAGGGTAATATAGGCTGTGATAGCAATCCTGGGCCAGGAGATGCGGCGAATCCAGAAGAAGGCGGACACCCCGGTCAAAAAGTATCCCGTAAAATAACTGCTAGCTAACAAGCCTGCCTGTTGTTCGGAAAAGCCAAGATCCTCTACCGCAGTTCCAATGAGCATAGGCAACAACAAAAAAACAGCGGCTCCCGCTGCTGACATGATACAAGCGGCTGCTAGAACCGGTTGTGTCGTATTCATAGACATACGTTATTAGGAGCTTTAGAGCGCTGGCTGTGCTGAAAAATCGGCGCGCATCTTGGTTTCGCTAAGACCGTACTTTCCCGCGATATTGACAAAAAAGGGATCCCAGTGGCTGGTTAAAATTTCCACCGTCTGCTCATTATTCTGGAGACTCTGGTAACCCTTGGCACCTGGGATGCGAATACTTTGGCCCGGAATAGTTTTGCACTCACTGATATCTTGCACAAAGGCGTCCGATTTGGCCTTCATTTCATCGATTGAACCGAGCAAACCCGGGTTTATGCAGATGTAGTAACTGCCACCCACACTGGCGGCAACTTCGGTTCCGTCCTGCTTGGCCTGGTCATAATCTGCTATGGTAGGAAGGTTCGACGAGGCTATACCAAGTGGATTAAATAGTGAAGTCATAGCCTCGTTCCACAAATTTAACGCATAGGTGCGCGGCGACGCAATACGACCAGCACAGCTGTAGTCCCACAGGCGACCATAGCCTTCGATCGGTATAGCATAGGGGGAGGCATCCTCTGTGATCTCGCCGGTTTCCGTGTCTATACACCAATCGCCCTTCATTTTCCCCTCATTGTGCAGTACCGCTTCGGCAATATCGGCGTCGTAAAACTCAGCGAATTTCAGGCTCGCCCAGATCGGCGCTTCGCCTCCACTGGGCGCGATGGCATCAAAGGGCGGACAAGACAGCACATTCTCCCTGCCGCCTATCGGTGCGGCCAAGGGCACAGTATTGTTTGAACTGAAGGCCAGCATATCGTTTTCATACGCCTTGTACACATAGCTGGCAAAGCTGCCGCCATCGAAGTGGTTGCCGCCGTAGGCTATCGCAATGCCTGTTGTCCTGGCTCGCTCGATGGCCCAATCCGCCATTAGGTTGAGGGTGTAATAACCGCTGGATCGTTTGCCGTCGAACACCGCCATGGCCGGGCCCTCCGACTGGAGTTCGGGCACTGCCTGTGGATCCAGGCCGGCATACAGCGCTATATCAATGCATTCATAGACGCCCAAGCCCTGATTCAGTTTGCCCTGTCGGTGGGCGAAGCCTATCCCCTCGGCAATGCAAGCGGCATGCGCCTCAGAAGCACCCCAAGCCTGGCACACCTGGGCGATGGCATACTGCAAAAACGCCAGGTTTTCAGTACGGGTATCATCGGACATTCAACAACTCTCTCGGTCTACTCGGGTTAATTACCAGTGGGTATGACGGGTCTCGCCGGTGCGTGCCTGCCGCGCTTCCGCCAATAGACACAGCATCTCAAAGCCGAGTGCTGCCATCAGATTCGCCGACGTATCCCTGACATCTACCAGCGGGCATAGTTCTACGATATCCGCACCCACAAGATCCAAACCACGCAGACCGCGCAGCAAATTGCGCACCTCTCTAGAAGTGAGGCCAAAGGGCTCAGGCAATTGGG
>CALJGI010000007.1 GCA_938074045.1 uncultured Halieaceae bacterium | reverse complement strand
GGGTCAGTTTTAAGTGCAAATCAACATAGTGAGGAGTTGGCGGAAGAGGTACGCGCTATCTGAATCTAACCGTTTGCAGAGCTTGCATGGTTATATACCAATCTAAGAGCGCCTGGAAGCTCGATTGTCGGCTAGAAAAACAATTGTACTGATGGCATAACAGAGCCGCCACGCGCCGCGACCCCGGACAATGGGCTAAAGCCGGATGCCGCCCCTCGTTAATGGGGTAGAGCCTAGACTTACTAGAGACTTATAACGCTAAAGCCGAGCCGAACTTCGCAGACTCACTGGCGATAAATCTTTATAAATCAGGAATTAAGTGGCGGACCGGACGGGACTCGAACCCGCGACCTCCGGCGTGACAGGCCGGCATTCTAACCAACTGAACTACCGGTCCACGGCAGTTACTACGTTTTGACCTCGGCGGCAGTGGTGGGTGATGACGGGATCGAACCGCCGACCCTCTGCTTGTAAGGCAGATGCTCTCCCAGCTGAGCTAATCACCCCCTAAACCGAGACCGCGCATTCTACCGAAAACCCCTCCTATGTCAAACAATTGAGGCGAATATTTGCATCTCTTACAGGCGGCGGCAGGGCCGTTGATTTTAATAGGAAATACAGCGGTATGCCGACACCCTGCCCACCGGCAAAAATCGGCGTATACTACGCGGCCAGCAAGTCCAGCCATCAGACAAACGTATGGAAATCTACAAGGAATTTCACTTCGAGGCAGCCCATCGACTGCCAAACGTTCCCGAGGGTCACAAATGCTCCCGCCTGCACGGTCATTCCTTTCATGTGCGCTTGACTCTGAGTGGTGAAGTGGACCCCATCTTTGGCTGGGTAGACGACTTTTCTGAAATCAAACGCGCCTTTACGCCGTTGCATGATGCGCTTGATCACCGCTATCTCAACGATATCAGCGGCCTGGAAAACCCGACCAGCGAGCATATCGCCCGCTGGATCTGGAAAAAACTGAAGCCCGAATTGCCCTTGTTATCGGCGGTTGAGATACGCGAAACCTGTACTTCTGGCTGCATTTACAAAGGTTGACTTGACTGCAACCAGATTTGGTTATACACAAATCCAAATCGCGATCAAAAAAGTGTAACTTAGGTAGGCTTTCGTAAACTACACATTAGAACTTGTTTTTAAGTGTCTGTTTTATATATATTAATTTACATTGATTAATTTTTAGCCAGTTTCGGCGACGGCTGTGAGCGTTGAGCTCTCGGCCCGATTAAACACTTTACCCACTGACTTATCCACAGATTCTGTGGACAAAGAATAGACCGAACCAATCAGGTCAACTCAGGGCGAATTCCAGTAAACCCCTTATAACTATCCTTGATCCTGGCAATGTCAGCTTCCGCGTCCGTTCCTGGCGTTACGGCAGCTAAAAATCCCACCACTTTATTCGGCGCATGCACATATGCTGGTTGCACTGGGACGCCAGCACCCGCGGCGATATAGTACCAACCGGTTTTCCACTGCCCTACCTTGCCGCGCGTTCCTTCAGGCGTATTCAGCAACACCAGGGGTTCGCCGCGATCAAACATCTCCACCATTTGATCGACCAGATTGTTGGCACGGGAACGATCTATAGGAATTCCACCCAGGTACTTCATCAGACCGGAAACGGGCCAGGGAAACAGCGACTTTTTACCCATCCAGTACAGATCCAGTCGCCGGATGAAAACCACACACAACATAAGAATAAAGTCCCAATTGCTGGTATGAGGGGCAGCAATCATAACCATACGCTGGCTTTCAATATAATCGCCCTTCACCCGCCAGCCGAATAGCCAATACAGCGGTATGACGAGCAAGCGCAACAGGGGTGTGAGTATGGGGGTATTGAATATAGTGAGCTTATACATACCCGTACATTATAACTACGCCGCGCCATTGTGTGCGAACCTGATTTACGACTTTTAGTGGCTTGTTTCACATGGTTGCCACGCTTGTACCACCAACAATTGTCCGGCCCTGGTCGTTGTGATCTTGCGCTGCTGTGATAGCATAGCGAGCCGCAAAACTGGACATCGTCAATAGGAAAAATCGTGCCGAGATTTATACTGACCTGCCTCTTTATTCTCAGCCTTGCCGCGTGTTCCGGTGTGGAGCCTAATCCAACTGTATACCCCTTCCAGATTGACAACGAGGCCATTGAGGCCAGTTCAGTCAAAAAAGTGGTTATCGCTAACGTCAATCTGGGCATTCCCTCGCGCAATTACCTGAAGGAGTCAGAGGGCAAGATAGACGGCATGCTGTCAGGATACCTCCGGGAAAATGACTTTCAGGTGGTCTCTGGCCACCATTTTGCCCAGGCATGGAAAATTGCCAGCCGGGTTAACGGCGACCCATATGATCCAACCACGGGCAAGGTGAATCAACGCGCCTTTGCACTCAACCTGCAGGCTGTTACCAAACAACTGGTGGATAAGCATAAGATTGACGCGATAATCTTTACCGATATTGTCGAGCGCGATATTCAATTCTCTAACGGGCTGTCTCACCTGGCGCGCTGGGATGGCATCACCCGCAAACCCAGCCTGCGTGGACCGGGCGACGGTGTGACTGCGGACTTCGACTGGTCAATGAACGCAAAAGGCGCGTCGTTGTGGGTCAGTATTTACAACGTTGAGTTACAGCGACTATTCACCAGCATAGGTGGGCTGGACAGCACCGAAGCTATCGACACCCGCTCATCCAGCGGGCGCTACACGCGAAGAAGAAATATCCTGGAAAACGAAACACATCTTCTGGAGGGTATTCAACTGGCGATGCATCCATTTATCGCCATGGAAAAATACCCGGGAAAAGCTAACTAAGGCTATAACGCTTCCACCAGTCGTTCGAAACACCACATCACTGACAGGCTCCCAAGTATATACGCAGGAGCCCATTGCAGTCGGTCGGATACGCCGGTTATCAACCGCTCACACAGTCGCCAAAGAATGATCACGACCACCAGGAAGGCTATCTGACCTACTTCAATCCCAACGTTAAAACTGAATAACGCCATCGGCACCTCGCCCATCGGCAACCCAATCTCTGTCAGCGCGCCGGCAAACCCCATACCGTGTAGCAAGCCGAACCCCGATGCCAGCCACCAGGGGTGACTTTGAATCAGGCCGTCTCCCTTACGCCGTTCAGGTACGATTTCCAACGCCACAACATATATGGAAAACGCGATAGCAAACTCGATGATCGCCACTGGAAAACTGATGTACCCCAACGAGGCCAGTGAGAGCGTGACACTGTGTCCCAGGGTAAAGGCGGTTACGGTCCAGAACAGCCTCGAACCGGTTCCAACCAGAACCAGCAACCCGAGCACAAACAGGAGATGATCAAGACCGCCCAGAATATGTTCAAAACCAATAAGCAGATACTGGCCAAATACTGCCGAACGGCTGGCCTTCTCCGAAATGGTGAAGCGAGGATCACTCTCGGACAGTGTGGCCTGTAGCACACGGCCGTCGGAGAGTTCTACCATAGCCATAATACTGGCCCGGTTCTCCGCCAGACCGCCAACCGAAATTTCCTGGCCGATTAACCCACCTTCACATTCCACATTCCATACGACTACAACCCCGGTGCCCTCAAACTCCGGTTGCTCGGCGGATGCGCCGCGGCAATTTTCTGGCAATAGCGGCTGCAATGGTGTGCTGCTGGCTGCTTTTTGTGGGGTTTTCCACAGCACACGATATTGTTCAGGTGCGGTTTCATTGATCCGCAGCAAGGACGGCGCAAATCGGTGTGCCTCTGCACTTACACTGACAAACCCGGCACCGAGGAACAAACACAGAGAAAACCACTTGTTCATCGGCGCACCTCATAATGTTCGCGCAGCGCGTCAATCTCAGCTGCCAGGGCATTTCGTCGTCGCTCCTCCGATATTTCTCGTTCCAACCTGTCACGCACTTCGGATAACTCCGCATCGCGATCCGCCACGTACTTTTCTATCCAGATCAGGTGTGAGCCATACACAGACTCAACAGGCCCCTGCCACAAGCGCTCACGCGGTTCGAGTTCACCCAGTGCTGTGCTGAAATCCCAGCCAAAGTTGCGGGCCACCTGTTCGAGGCTATGGCCACGAAAGCTCAAGCCCGGCAAAAACGGTGCGCTGAACTGGCGAGCCGCTTCGGGTTCCAGCCCGTTCTGGCTGATCTTTTGCAGTAAGGCTGCCGCTTCACTTTCGCGCTCGTCGGGCAGATAGATGTGTTGAAAGCTGTATCGGGCTGGGACCCGCAAGGCTTCTTTTTTCTCTTCAAACAGGGCGGTTAGTTCTTGCTCGGAAATAGGCGTGATCGATGCCTGGGCCAGTAATACGGTTTCCATCAGTTGCTGTAGACGTCGCTTTATCACCTCGTCGCCCAGATGCAACTCGAGTTTCATCGCCTCCCGGTAGAGTATTTCATCATCCCTGCCATCATCCAGGCGCAGGAATTTCATGTTGCGGATAAGGCGTTGCTCTACAACGGTATCGTACAAATGGAAATCTCGGGACAGCGCTTCCTGGTAAAGCATGTCACGATCCAGTTCGGCCGCGATCAGGCGCTCCATCTGCTCAGGGCCTGGTGCCCGTCGGGCCAGGCTGACCCATTGACTACGCAGAGCTTCAATACGTGCTTCAGAGAGGGGGCCGACCACGGGCGGCTCAGGTGGGTACAGCCACAATCCACCGCGCCACAGCGCATATCCGATAACAAGAAAGTGCAGCCAGGGTTTGCCCAGCCAGTTCAGAATTCGTTTCACTCGTTCAGTTTATCCTGCTCGGACGCAAGGTTCTCTTTCCCACCTCAAGTCCTGTTATTTTCAAGCCGATCCAGCGAGGCATTGTAGAGCGATAGAGCCCTGATTTCATCCCAATCAATAAGAATCCGGAGATACGGACTCTCACTGGCAGTTTATATCTCTGCAGCGGATTTTTCGTAAAAGGCTGCCTGCGCTCTGGTGATCTTGCCGAGCATGTTTCGCGTTACCCAGCGCAACACCAGAGCATCCAGTACTTTGCTCATTAAACCCTCTCCCAGGTCATAGCTCATGCTATTGACCAGGACCGTATCAGTACCCCGGCGCTCAATAGCGTAGGTAAAAGTGGCTTCTTTGAAGGGCGGCTGCGGGCCGCCATCGGGCTTGTGGATGCTGATGGTAAACCCTTCCCCTTCCCGCCATTCGGTGACTGTCTCACCCATGGGCTTGTTCGGTTTTTGATACACCAGACGACTGGCGCCCACACCCGTGGTCTGGTCGGTCACTATTTCGGTTTTGATGACACCGGGAACGTAGTGGTGCGGCAGCGAGATATCAGAGAGGAACTGCCAGCATTGCTCGGCGGTCAGATTGACGTTGGATTCGGCTGAGACTGTGTGCACTGTATGGCTCCTGATGTAGTGTGACGAAATGCAAAAATCAGTAACTTACGTCATATCACCGTAGGGATTTGGCAAATCAAGATCGAGTCGAACGCCACGCCGCTCTATTTCAAGGGCTTCTGAATTCAGGCTTATATCTTCTGGTCCCAGCACTTCATGGTCGAATTTGTAGGTCGGCAGTGCCGTACCGGCGGTGGCTTGTTCGTCGTAGTTACGAGCTGCTTCACATACCGCCTCATTGGCTCCGCTCCACTTGCTGACCGCACTCTCACCGTGGCGCTTCTGCAACATGCTTTTCACCACGCCGGGCGCCAACATGGCGGCCGATGCGTTGTTTCCGCCAAACCCTTTGGCATTGACGATGGCATAACTCATTTCGTTCTGGTCAAGCTCAATATGCTCCCGACTGAGTTGCAGGTGGGAATCATGAACATCATCTGCCACGGCGTCCATCGTGTGTATGCCTGGCAGCCAGCCGTATTGCCAGGCTCCCAGCGTTGCCATCACCTGATCGCCCGCCGCGGTACCGATGGAATGACCAAGATAGGCTTTGACAGCACAGACCGGCCACGCCTCAATACCGAACGCCTGTGCACATTGATTCAAAATATGGGATTCGGTCACCCTGTTCTGGGGTGTCCCGGTGCCGTGTGCCTGCACAAATCCACCGTGTTGTAATCGTTTCTCTCCGACCACCGCCCGGGCATTGGCCAGGGCTTTTGCCATGGTGATGTAGTTGCCTACCCCGGGTGCGGATATGGATTTTTTATGTCCATCCGCGTTGACGTAAACATCGCTGACAGCACCGAGTATATTCGCGCCCAATTCAAGAGCGAGGCTGTCATCACACAGCACAACAAACTGCGCAGACTCGGCGATGGTAAAACCCCGGTTCTCGGCAAAGGGGCGACAAGCCTTGCGATGGTCCGGCTCCTGTCCTGCACCAATGCCGTCGAGCTCACGCAACTCATTGTCAGTGGCCAATGCGCCCATGGCGGCATAGCCCTCAATGATCTCTGGTGTTATGGGTGCTTCGCTGTTGCCAACGATGGCAATACGACTGCGTCCGCTGCGGATGTCATTCAACCCTTGGCGCAGGTTGTAAAGAAAGCTGGCACACGCACCCATGTTCGTGCCGGTAGAGCCCAAACTTCCCAACACATAGGCATTAATAAAATCAGCAGGCATCTCGGCGAAACCGAAGGGACAGTATTTGGAAGTGACACGTTTGCCGTTGTAGCGAGCTTTCACCATGCCGCCATTACCCGCCGCATCGAGCTGGCTCATGCCCGAGCCGGCGTACACGCTGATTTGATCCGGTGACACCCGCCGCTGGATATCATCCCAGTCCAGGCCGCTGCCAGCCAGTGCATCGGAAGCGCCGTAGACCGTCATCTGCAATCCCCGCGGGTGGCTGCGAGCCTGGTACATCTTGCCTGGTTCGAAGCCCGTGGGTAATTGACCGGCCGCCTTCACTGCTCCTTCCAGCGTGGTGGGCAACAGTACCGCCATGCCCTGATCACTTTCCACCCGAACATGGGTCTCGTCCGTGGGTATCACACGCCAGCCAGCAGGAAGATGGTCAGGCAATTGTTTACTCTGAGTCAGAAAAGTCAGCGGTGTTTCAGCGGAGTGTGCAACCAGGCGCTTGTTCCAGAGAATGGCGTCGACGTCAAACAGGTTGGGCTCGATACGTCTGATCATGGTGCCCTGGCGAATCTCGTCCGGCTTGTAATCACTACCCTGTAAACCCATCAGACTGGCCAGTGACGCATAGGTACTGCTTCGATCACTCTCATTGAGGGCGTCTGCCACCAGCAGTCGGTACCCATGATGCATTGAACTTCGCCCGGCGGGTGAAATCCCGCCAAAGCCGACAATTACCGGTAATGGAGTCACAGCTTGCCTCAGATAACAATCTTGATGTGCAGCAGTGTACTGACCTTCATACTTGATTAATATGTCATTTTAGCCACACAATATGTTTAATTAGCCATTAATCGTGATTAACGCCATGCCGCACGTTGTTATCGCGCTATACCCCACCGCTCTTGCCTCAAGTATTACTCTGCCGGTGGAGATTCTGCAGGCCGCAGCCAGTACTGTGCGAGCGAGCTCCCGTAGTGCGAGCGCTTTGACCATTGATATCGCCGCAGATGATATGAATCCCATTACTACCAGCGGCGGCATCATCCTGACACCGACCCTAACTCTGGCCGAAGTCGGCGCTGCAGATCTTTTGCTACTACCGGCCATGTGGAGAAACCCACTGCCCAGCCTGCGACGACAACAGGCGATCCCTCCCCTGGTACGCGAATTCGCCGCTCGGGACGCAATTTTATGTGCTGTAGGCACGGCGAGCTACTTCCTGGCAGAAGCCGGCATCCTCACAGATCGCGCCGCCACAACTCACTGGTTTTATTTTGACAGTTTTAGTGAACGCTACCCGCGGGTGGATCTTAAAAGACAGCACCTGATCACCCAGTCGGGCAATATCTACTGCGTGGGCAGCGTAAACTCCGTCGCCGACCTGATGGTGCATCACATACAACAGTGGTTTGGCCCAGAGATTTCCCGCCGGGTCGAGGCACAGTTTTCACCGGAAATACGCCGCCCCTTCCAAGCCCACGCGTATCTGGCTGCCGGTCAGGGCAGTACGGCCGATGAACTGGTTACCAACGCCCAGGAATGGTTGATGGGTAACGCCAGCAGGCCAGTCACCATGTCTGAATTGGCCGACATACTCAAAGTCAGTCAGCGTACCCTGAATCGACGATTCAGCGCTGCCACTGGCATCACTCCCCTGGATTTCCTGACCCGGCAGCGGGTTAATTCTGCCAGAGAAATGCTGAGAACCACCGACCTCGGTATTGCTGAAATCGCGTTCCTGGTGGGCTACAGCGACGCCAGTTACTTCACACAAGTGTTTGAAAAACACGCCGGCCACATACCAAGCGCCTACCGTCGCATCGTAAGAGGAAAACTGTTTTCAGCCGAGGTTGAGTAGAACATGCAAGGTTGGGTGCAACCTGCAATTAGCATACAATACCCGCCCTTTTCGCCCACATGATCCAGAGCCACCAGCCCATGAGCACCGAATCCATTTTTATCGTAAACGGAGCCAGAACCCCGATGGGAGGATTACAGGGTTCCCTGTCTGCAGCCAGTGGTCCAGAACTCGCAGCAACAGCAATTACCTCGGCTCTGCAACGCGCGGGCCTGGCAGCTGCGGATGTGGATGAAGTTTTTATGGGCTGCGTACTGCCAGCCGGGGTTAAACAGGCACCTGCAAGACAGGCCGCACTGGCTGCTGGCATTTCGGCAAGCGCAGGAGCCGTGACCATAAACAAGGTATGCGGTTCGGGCATGCAGGCGGCGTTTTTTGCAGCGGACACCCTGCGTGCGGGACACGCCAGTATCGCCATAGCAGGCGGCATGGAGAGCATGAGTAATGCACCACACCTGATTCCCGGTGCGCGGGGCGGTGTGCGCACAGGTCACCGCCAGCTGGCAGACCACATGTTTATTGATGGCTTGGAAGATGCTTACACCGGGCGTGCCATGGGCAGCTTTGCTCAGGAGACGGCAAACTCCGCAGGCATGACCCGAGAAGAGATGGATGACTTCGCCATCGAATCCCTGCGCCGCGCAAAGGCAGCTATCGACGACGGTCGTATGGCAACTGAGATAGCGCCGGTAACCATCAGCAGCCGTCGCGGCGACACCCTGGTGGAACACGATGAACAACCTTTTAACGCCAATATCGAAAAGATCGCAGGTCTTCGCCCAGCCTTCGCTAATGACGGCACCATAACCGCCGCGAATTCGAGCTCGATCTCAGATGGCGCCAGTGCATTGCTGATGATGCGTGAGAGTACGGCGCAAGAACGAGGTCTGACACCCATGGCGCGCATTGTCGCCCAGGCCCGCCATTCACAGCATCCCGCAGAATTCACCCGTGCTCCTGTTGGCGCGATACAAAACGTCATAGACAGCGCTGGCTGGTCAGTGGACGATGTAGATTTGCTGGAAATCAATGAGGCCTTCGCGATGGTCACCATGCTGGCCATGCGCGAACTCGATCTGGATCATGCCCGGGTTAATGTACACGGCGGCGCTTGTGCGCTAGGGCATCCGCTGGGGTCGACCGGCTCGCGAATCATCGTCAGCCTGATGCATCAGTTGCAGTACTACGGTGCAAACCGCGGCGTTGCGGCGCTGTGCATCGGGGGTGGTGAGGCCACCGCCATCGCCATCGAGCGAATCAATCAATAATCCCGACAGGATCCAGTCATGAGTCTTAATACGGTTACCGAACTTATCGAGGATATCCGCCAGGGGAAAATGGTCATCCTCATGGATGATGAGGATCGGGAGAACGAAGGCGATTTAATCGTAGCTGCGGAAGCTGTCACCCCCGACATCATCACTTTTTTCGCCAGCGAGGCCTGCGGATTGATCTGCCTACCGCTGACAGAAGAGCAGGCGCGGCGACTGAAGCTGCCATTAATGGTGCGGGACAATCGCTCA
This sequence comes from uncultured Halieaceae bacterium, assembly GCA_938074045.1. Classification (GTDB taxonomy): domain Bacteria; phylum Pseudomonadota; class Gammaproteobacteria; order Pseudomonadales; family Halieaceae; genus CALJGI01. The sequence goes on along the minus strand of CALJGI010000007.1, from coordinate 49,938 downwards.
CAGCACGAAACCAATTTCACCGTCTCTATAGATGCCGCAGCTCGTGTAGGGCCTGGCATCAGCTCGGCACAACGCGCCGCTACCGTATTGGCCGCCGCCAACCCCCAGGCCAAACCAGACGACATCAGCCAACCAGGCCATATTTTTCCGCTGGTGGCGAAGCCCGGTGGCGTACTAAGACGGGCTGGACACACCGAGGCCGGGATAGATCTTGCGCGCATGGCTGGATTCCAACCCGCTGCGCTGATTGTGGAAATCATGAACGAAGATGGCACCATGGCACGGCGTCCACAGCTGGAAGAGTTCGGTGAAAAACATGGCATAAAAATTGGCACCATTGCTGATTTGATCGCCTACCGATCGATACATGAGCAAACCGTGGAACTGTGTGATCGCAAGCTGGTTGACACGGAATTCGGTGTCTTCACTCTCCACAGCTACCGCGATTTGATAGACGATGTTGTGCACTATGCGCTGCTAAAGGGCGAAATCAACGAAGGCGACGCGGTAATGACCCGGGTAACGGCAGTAAACCCCCTGCGCGATTTACTGGCCACTCGCCTGCCCGGCGATCAGGCGGGCTGGAGCGTACGCCAATCATTGCAACGCATTGCAGAGGAAGGCTGTGGCGTCGTGGTGTTACTGGGAGAACCGGCCAATAGCGAACGTGCACTGGCCGAGGTGAGAGAGTTTCCCGCCCTGCCAACGGCACCAAAGGGGAAAATCGACGGCACCCAGATTTATCGAATGACCGGCACGGGGTCGCAAATACTGCAGCAACTTGGTGTCACCAAAATGCGGGCACTGGCGTCACCAATCCGCTACAACGCCATTTCGGGATTCAATCTGGAGATCACAGAATTTATTGAGGCTTGATTCGCGACCCGATTAAACGCCGCGTCACCACGAGCAGCGACTACTCGACGAAGGCCATGCCCGCAGACCGCTTTCGGTCATTCAAAATATCGGTGCGCAATCCGCCCTTGTGCAAAAAAGCTTTAACCACCGCCGCCCTCTCAATGACCTCATTCTCCAGACTTTAACCAAGCGTGGGGCAGGGTTCACACAATTCGATACCTCAAACTGAACAGTACCGATGCTGAATTCTTTTCCATCCAGGTTATTCAGCCGCACGTCGCGCGTGATGACATTGGGACGGGTTGCATGCAATGGAATCTGTTAGAGACCATTCATCAAGCACCCTCGCGGGTATGCAGCCTACTCGCCGGTAAAGGCCTTCATATCAAAGTAGTCGCGCCAGGCCGTCAGCAGACCATCGCTGTTCAGTTCAAATACACCACACACCGGCAATGAAATTTCGCGCCCGTCCATAAGCAGCGTATCGACCCGCTCGTTCATGACAATATTGGCTGTCGCCACCTGGTGACGAATTTCAAACTTGATACCGCCGGGTGACATCGCAAAAAAGCCTTCGATAAAGGCGCGAATCGCGTCCTTTCCTTCACAGGCATCCATGGGGATATTGTGATACACAGCATCTTCGGTAAAGGCACCCATGATGGCCTCCAGATCTGCTCTGCCCCAGGCAGCACAAAATTCGCGAACTCTACTATCGGCGTCCATAGTTTTCTCCATTAAGTGGTATTGATGGTTTCTCTGTACTGGGTGACGACATGCAGTAGTTCTGTCATGTCATCAGGTTGTGTCTGGCATGTCGGCGCGTTCTGCGGCAATGATAACCAACGCTGTGCATTTTGCATCCCAAGATGTACTTCGGGGTGTCCGTCTGCGTTTAGATCGACGGTGCCAGGCTGCAGCAATCCATGGCCGGGGGTGTCATCAGCAGTACCATAGATAATGTTGCCGCAGCTGGCAAAGGACAAAAGGGCTTTGCCCTTCAGTTCATAATTGAACGCACCGCATAGAAACCCACCCTTCACGCTCACCAGATTCCCCTAAGCCTCTGCCACTCTAACCATACCGGATACACCGCACATTGCCGGGGCGCGCTACGGGCACGTAATCCCGTTACAGCAGTTTGCGAAAATCCGGCGGCCGCTTTTCGATAAATGCGGTGATGGCCTCAATATTTTCAGGCGAACCCGCTTGCTTCTCCATACCAGCCTGCTCAAGTTCCAGCGCCGCGTCAATGGCTTCGCGGTGAACCGATCGTAAACAGCGTTTTGTTTCCTGTAGCGCAGTGACAGGCCACTGGGCGATTTCCCGCGCCTTGTTCATAGCGCAATCCAGAAGTTCAGCATCTTTATACTGGCGCGCGGCTATCCCCACTTCCACAGCGCGATCAGCGTCTATCCACTCGGCTGTATAGAAGAGTTCTGCTGCCTGCTGTGCCCCAATATTAGCCTGCAGCATATAGCTACTGGCAAACTCCGGCACCAGACCGAGATTAGCAAAGGGCAGACGCATCTTAAGACTATCGCCGACATAAACCACATCGCAGTGGAACAAAATGGTAGCACCGCCACCGATGGCAACACCCTGAGCCGCGCCGATCAGGGGCTTGTCAAAGTAGGCTACGGCTTTGGCGGCTGCCGAAAAGGGGTGTTCACCGGCGGACTCACCATCGCCAAAGCTGGCCAGGTCAACACCAGAACTGAAATTGCCGCCAGCTCCAGTCAGCAGCACACAGGTAACCAGAGGATTTGTGGCCGCGTCGTTGAATGTATCGCGAATAGCGAACCACATTTCCGTGTTGATCGCGTTTTTCTTTTCCGGCCGATTCAAGGTCACGTGCAAAACCCCTTCATCACGCCGGGTTGTCAAGAATTCAGACATAATGGGTTACTCGTAGAAGGTGACCGTTTCACTCAGTTCGCCGCGGTCGGTGATGGCATTATTTGCTGGCGCTTCAACCTCGGGAAAACCAAAGGATATACCGAAGATCAATCTCTGCGATATATCGATGTCCAGTATTTCACGCACCCCGTCAGCGTTGAAACTGAGAGCGGTCTGGGGACAACTGGCGAGGCCGTGTGCCGTCATGGATAACATCAGGGTTTGCGCATACATACCCACATCGCAGGCTTCGCGCAAGCCGAATCCTTCATGCATAAATACAAAAGCTACATGCGGAGCACCAAAAAAATCAAAGTTTTTCATGAACTGGACTTGTCGCCCGGCCTTATCGCTGCGTTCGATGCCCACAGCATCGTAGAGGACCTGAGCTGCGCCATATTGACGCTCCTTGTATACGCCCTCGTACACGCCCTCATAGGGAAAATCCATGCTGAACGCGCCCTCGGCCAGTGCCTTAGTCATACTGGCAGCAAGGGCATCGCGTTTTGCACCGGAAGCGACATGAATAAGCCAGGGCTGGGTGTTGCAATTGGAAGGCGCGCGCTGCGCCACGGTGAAAACTTCTTCCAGTAAAGACTGGGGTACGGGGTCACTACGGTAGGCCCGGGTAGAGATTCGACGCGTGACAATATCTGAAAACACCGTTGCAGTTTCACTCGTCATGCCACGGCTCCAGTTTCGAGCAACGCCTCAATTCTCTCGGTGGACAATCCGGCTTCCGCTAGAACCTCACGGGTATTGGCTCCGACACCACAGGGGGTCGCACCAATGTCTCCGGGTGTACGACTGAAACGGGGGGCGGGAGCAGTCTGTACTACACCATCGCGTTCAACAAAGGATTCCCGGGCAACGTTATGTGAATACTGAGCCGCTTCATTCATATCGAGTACTGGCCCGAAGCACACGTCGGTGCCCTCCATCAGCTCACACCACTCGGCACTGGTTTTACGCGAAATTATATCGCTGATTTTTGACTTCAGCTCTGGCCACTGGCTCTGATCAAACTGAGTTGCAAAGCTGGCATCACTGCCCTTGTCGACGCCCAGTTTTTCCATCAGCAGAGCATAGAACTGCGGCTCTATAGAACCAATGGAGATCCATTTTCCGTCAGAGCATTGATAGGTATCGTAATATGGGGCGGCGCCATCCAGCATGTTGCTCTGACGCTCGTGGTTCCACATTCCCATCGCATTGAATCCATGGGCAAATGCCATCAACGATATAACACCGTCGGTAATCGCCGCATCGACGACCTGTCCCTGACCGGAGGTTTGCCGCTCATAAAGGGCAGCCAGTACACCCATGATGAGATACATGGAGCCACCACCAAAATCGCCTAGCAGATTCAATGGGGGAACCGGCCCTGAATCCTTGCGCCCTATGGCGTGCAGGGCGCCGGTCACAGCAATGTAGTTAATATCATGCCCCGCCGCGCTGGCCAGCGGGCCGTCCTGCCCCCACCCCGTCATACGGGCAAAGATCAAGCGCGGATTGCGCTGACTGCAGACATCAGGGCCCAAACCCAACTTTTCCATAACGCCGGGTCGAAAACCCTCAACCAGAACATCCGAATTCTCCACCAGCGCGAGCGCAGCTTCCACTCCCCCGGGTGACTTCAGATCCAAAGCGATGGAGCGGCGTCCTCGATTGAGAACGTCCGCTGGATTGCCCTGCGCACCCAGCGCATTGCCTCCACTCAGTCGATCGACCCGAACAATATCAGCGCCCAGATCAGCCAAGAGCATGCAGGCGAAGGGTCCGGGTCCAATCCCGGCAAATTCGACTATCTTAAGTCCCGTGAGGGGTCCGGACATGGTTGCTCTCCCAAAATTTTCTGCGACGTTTTTAGCTCACGCGGGGTTACTCACCTGTGAACTGGGCAGGACGTTTTTCTTTAAATGCCTTCATTCCCTCACGCGCATCGGCGGAGGCAAACACAGGACCAGCCAATGCATCCGACGCAATCATAGCATCTTCCTCGGACATACACTCCTGATGCTCGCGCAGTGATCGAGTCACAGCCTTCACTGCCAGCGGACCATTCTGACATATCCGCTCCGCCATTTTGTGCGCCTCGACCAGGGTTTCACCTTTGGGCACTACCCGATTGATTAGCCCAAAATCCAGCGCCTGCTGTGCAGTTATATGTTCGGCCAGTAGTAATACCTCAGCCGCCAGGCAGTAGGGAATCTGACGCCGTAATCTGATGCTGGAGCCCGACATGGGATACAGGCCACGAGCCACCTCGGTAACACCAAAAATGGCGTCTTCAGCACCAATACGAAGATCAGTTCCCTGCAGAATTTCAGTTCCGCCGGCCAGAGCGTATCCCTCCACCGCTAGAATAATGGGTTTGCAGGGACGATTATCACGCAGCAATGCCTGCCAATGGACATTGGGCACCTCGGCCATCAGCGCCATGAATTCTTCTGTGGTTTTATGTTCGCCGTCGGCACCGGCCTTGAGGTCCATGCCAGCGCAGAACGTATCGCCATTGGCGGTGAGAATCGCACAGTAAAGCTGATCATCTTCATCCAGCAGTCGCCAGGCGCGGTACATGCCCAGCAGCATCTCCGGAGAAAACGCATTTTTCGCCTCTGGCCGGTTGAGTGTTACAACCAGGACATGCCCCTTTTGCTCAATAATGCAATTGTCGGTACTGATATCCAGTTCTGCCATGCCGTACTCCTGAGTTTAGTCGACGCGAAACTGTCCGCTGTTGGCGATCTCCAGTGCTTTGGGATACGCCGGTTTTCCACTGGGCGCCCGCGGCACCTCCGCTACGATATGCAATTCGCGAGGAACTTTATAGCCGGCGATGTGCTTGCGTGCTTCATCTGCCACTTGCTTCAGGGTAAGGGTACCATTCTCTCTCACAGCGACGACGGCGGTAACTTTACTTCCCCAGCGTTCGTCATCTGTTGCCACGACCAATGCATCGAAAATATCGGGATGGTTCTTCAGCGCCTGCTCGACCTCTTCCGGGAATATTTTCTCGCCCCCGGAGTTAATGCAATTACTGCCTCTTCCAAAAATGCTGATAGACCCATCATCTTCCAGCTGCGCTTCATCTCCGGTCAGTAGCCATGTTTTACCCTCAACGTCTACAAATGTTCGCGCGGTTTTCTCCGGATCGTTGTAGTAACCCACCGGGATGTATCCCGAGCGCGCAAATATGCCAAGTTCGCCGGGACCACAATGGCGATGAGCCTCTCCTTCGCGGTCCAGTATCACGTCCATAAATTCGCTGCGTGCAACGTTTCCCAGACCGCCGTCCGCCTTCTTCTCACCGCTGTCCATACCCATGTTGCCAGACTCGGATGAACCAAAAGCGTTGGTGATAAAACAATTCGGAAAATACTTTTTAAAGGCTGCCTGTTTGCTGTCAGAAAAAACGGCACCACCGGACCCTATCTGAAAAACGGAGCTCAAATCCCAGCGTTCCGGATTGGTTTCCAGTGCATCAAGCAGTGGAATTGCCATGGCGTCACCTACGATCGAGAATGAATTCACTTTTTCTTTTTCAATGATGTCCCAGACTTGTTCACCATCCATTGAGTGATTGGGATTCAAAACCACGGTATTCCCCGCCAGCAGCTGGATGCAGGCGTACCACCAGCACGCACCGTGCATAAGAGGTGCTAAAGCCATACCAATTATCGGGAAATCACCAATGCGCTGACTGATATCCTCCGGCACTTTTGTGGGTCCGTCCGGATGAAAAAAGCCGCCGCCACCCATGGCAGCAAAAAATACGTTCTTGTGCGGCCACATCACGCCCTTGGGCATACCAGTGGTGCCGCCAGTATAAAGAATGAAGAGATCATCATCAGAACGTTCTACAAAATCACGCTTGGTAACTTGCCCGGTAATAGCCTCTTCATAATCGATACTTCCAATCGCACTCAGGTCCATACCGGACTCGTCCGCGACAGCTATAAAAGTTACTAGCTTTGGCGCAGCGTCGCGCACTTCAGCAATCGCTGGCACGAATTCGGCGTGATGTACGCAGGCCACCATATCCGCGTTATCGAAAATGTAGAGGAGTTCTTCCTGTACATAGCGATAATTTACGTTGATTGGCACCGCCCGCAATTTGAAACAGGCCAACATGGCTTCCAGGTATTCATTACAGTTATAGAGGTAAAGACCAACGTGATCACCCACTCCCACACCTTGCGCGGCTAGATAGTGAGCCAGTTGATTGGCCCGACGCTCCAGCTGGGAAAACGTGGCTCTGTCTTCACCACACACCAGGGCATCACGGGCTGGCACGGTATCGGCCACCATTTCAAACAGATCTGCCAGATTAAAATGCTTGCTCATTGTCATTTCCCTTTAGGTCTCAACGGCGCTGATCAGGGCTTCTCAGACCCCACAATCCACATGGAATAGAATTGCGCACCACCACCGTAGGCGTGGCCAAGGGCCAGTTTTGCGCCCTCTACCTGATGGTCATCGGCATCGCCGCGAACCTGCCGCGCCGCTTCCGCAAACCGGATCATACCGGATGCTCCAATCGGATTGGATGACAGCACACCACCAGAACAATTCCAGGGGATATCACCGCCTTCATCCAGGGAGGTAGCACCTTCCATCGTCAGCTTCCAGCCCTCACCTTCCGGGGCAAAACCAAGGTTTTCCAACCACATGGGTTCGTACCACGAAAAGGGCACATAGACTTCTGCACAATCAAGATCACGTCGCGGATCGGTGACGCCCGCCTGACTATAGACATCCTTCGCGCAATCACGCCCCGCCTGAGGATTCACTTCTTCGCGACCGGCATACATAGTCGGCTCAGATCGCATGGCGCCACCACGTATCCAGGCCGGCTTCTTGGGAGCTTGAGTGGCCAAGTCCTCAGCGGCGATCACCAATGCACATGCACCATCGGAGGAAGGACAACTCTCCAGAAACCGCAATGGTTCCCACAACATTGGTGATTGCTCAACCATTTCCATACTGATGTCCGGCAGTTGCAGGTGCGCGAGGGGATTTCGCAACGCATGCTTGCGATCCTTCACTGCCACCTTGATGCCGGCATCATAGGGTGCTTCGCTGCGCCTAATGTATTCTCTGATAATGGGGGCAAAGTATCCCCCCGCACCGGCATTCAGGTGTGGAGAGAAAGGATGAGGATTGGACAAGGCCCACATCGCATTTGACTCCGACTGCTTCTCAAATGTCACCGTCAATACCCGTTTGAAAACACCGCTCTGAACATGACTGGCCGCTACCAATGCGGTAGAACCACCCACTGAGCCCGCGGTATGAACCCGCAGCATGGGCTTGCCATTACAGCCCAGGGCATCCGTTAGGTAAGTCTCGGGCATAACCACACCTTCGAACATATCTGGCGCCTTTCCAATCACCACCGCATCGATATCACGCCACTCCAGCCCAGCATCGATCAGCGCATTCTGCGCTGCCTCACGGACCAGTCCAGCGATAGAGACATCGCCACGCTTAGTCTGGTACTTGGTCTGTCCAATTCCTATAACCGCCGCTAATTCAGCCATTACACGCCCTCCAGAACAGTGACCAGGTTGTGTTGTAGGCAGGCTCCGCTGGTCGCATGAGCAAGACCCCGCTGATAGTCACCAGCCATGATGCGCTGGGCCACCTCCCCAATTCGGGAAAGCCCGGAGGCCATCATCATGTTCCCCGCAAGAACGCCACCACTGGGATTGATATCAACGTCGCCATCCAGATCGAGGGACCGGCTTAGGATCAGCTCCTGATGGCTGAAGGGTGCATAGAGTTCAGCCACTTCAACGGGTGCCTCAAATACTCCCGCACGCTCACCCGCCGTTCGGGTTGAGCTGGAAACGGTAAGATCCCGCGCCCCAAGATGGTGGGTTTCGATACGATGATCAATGCCTCTGATGACCGCGTACTTGACCCCCATTTCCCTGGCGCGCTCGACGGTACAGATAACCATGGCACTGGCACCATCCGATGACGGGCAGCAATCGTGCCGCCGCAGTGGCGACAAATAGGTGTCTTCTGCCAATAGCGTTTCGACATCATAGTCGCCGCTCAACTGTGCGTGTGGATTACTGAGAGCATTGCGACGCGAGCGTGACACCACATTGGCCATGTCTTCTTCTGTGATCGCCCCCGCATCCAGCATGGTGCGGGCCTGCAGTGCAGCCATGCCAATGGTGTCTGCCCACAGCGGAGCGACATAATAGGGATCCATCTGCAGTGTCAGTACGTGGGGCAGTTCCCCGGGAGACGACTTACCAAAACCATAGATGAGGGCAGATTCCGCCTGTCCCATCTGAATCTTCAACCAGCTCTCATAAAGCGCCCAGGCCGCGTCCATCTCCACGTGGCTCTCCTTGATAGGAGGCACCGCGCCCAGTGCATCTACTCCCGAAACAAAGGCAAAGGCCGCGCCCTGGAGGTAGTCGCAGCTGCCCGAACAGGTGAAATCCACATCCTGGGCAGACTTGAAACCAACCTGACCCAATGCGTCTGAAACCACCGGCATAATGAGTTCGACCTCATTGTTGGCCCCGGCATCGGCGACACTGTCGGACTGCGAAAAAGCGATAACAGCTATATCCTTCATAACTTACCTCCCTATCTCGTCAATCGGCACATCCGGTTCATCCAGCGGTCGGAAGTAGCTGATATTTTCCATGGCGTAATCCCACTCCTCCTCGGGTTTCCACACAGCCTCTACCCGCATTCCAATGTGTACCGCCTCGTTGTCGCATTCACTCAACAGATGAATAAAGGAGATATTGGCGCCATCGGGCACCAGATTCGCAACAATATAGGGGGGCTGGAGGGCATTGCCCGGAATGGGTATATGTACAATGGTAAAGGACTGAATTGTGGCCTTGTCGGATAACTCAACCGTTTCGTTAGTGGCCACACCGCAACGTGCGCAGCTGCCACGGGCGGGAACGTATACCTGGCTGCATATTGGACAACGCTGCCCTGTCAGTCGGCCCAGCTTAAGTTGTGAGAGAAATTTTGCCGTGCTCTCACCCGCGGTGAATTTATATTTGAGGTAAAGCGGCGCCTCCATCCCAGTGATGGGTTCTCGTTCTTCGGTCTTTTCTGTGGTCATGTCAGGCCTCCTCTACAAAGGGAACGAAACAGGCGATATCCGAGATATGCCCCCGGGGTTCATCCGCCCAACGGACCTCAACCTTCATGCCAGTTTTCATTACCGACTCGTCACCGGCATCAACCATGTGCAACATCGGAATGTCGGCACCATCCAGTTGTATCAGCGCCCAGGCAAAGGGGTGGTCGAGCAAGTGTTTTTCCCGGGGATACTTCACCCAGGACCAGGTCGTAACCTCTCCTCGCTGGCCCACTGGGACAAACTCATCAAGCGCGGCTGCGGTTACGGGGTCATATTCCATGGGTGGCACGATGACGCGTCCATCACTGCCACGGATACCTACGATCTGACGATCTCGCAGTCCGGTGAGAAAACGCCCCACGATGGGTCCGGTTGAACGGGTATAGGTAAAGCCGAGTTCAAAGGCCTGGCTGAGTACCTCGGTTTGGGGATCAGACATACTTGCTCCTCCTTGTGGGAAGCAAGCAGTATTCCGCAGCCCATGGACAGACTCAATGACGGATTAATTCATACCGGGGTGACCAATGAAATCAGTGTAGAGAGTCTGGTACCGACGCTGCTCTAACCCATGCTATGAGCCTATGGCGTCACACAATGCGTTGTGTCGGCAGTTTCGCGGAACCGGCTACGTGTCTGTACCATTCCGGAAATGAAACTGGAGGCAAACAAACGGGGGGCAAAGCCCCCCAAGCAGGGTAGTTCCTATAACTCGAACCGGGTTCTCCGCAGCCAGACAACGGCGGACAAGAAACCACCAGCGACGACTATGCATCCCAGCATTTCAAGAATGTTGGAGAAGTTCCAACTCGGGCCATAGGTATATTGGCTGACGTTAGCCTGAACCATTATGGTGGGGATATGGTTAGCGATAACTTGGCCAATATATTCGGTGCCGAGGAAAAATTCCTCAAAGATCGCGATGGCAAGAACCGGTGCTATCGCAAGGGCAAAAGGTGATCTCTTGGCTGCCGCAGAGGCCAACAACAACCATGCATAGAAGGGAGCAAACCAAATGGCTGCTCCAAGCAGTGATGTTGTTTGACGCACGATTACGTCCAGCAGATGAACATTGTTCCAGACAGTATCGATGGGATTGAAATCGAGACGCCAGACCAGCAACATCATCAACAGCAACGACAACACCTGCGTAATCGCAGCCACTACCAATGTAATAAGCGGAATCAGTATCGCGGCCACCGCCATCTTTATCAGCACATCCTGCCATTCGGAAACCGGCATGGATTTCCAGAACAAAACGCTGCGATCCTTTCTGTCGTGGTACATGGCGCCCAGCAGGTATATCACTGTCACGATCGTCATCACCAGGACGAAGAATACGAACAGGCCGTCCATCACTGGATCCAGAGATCCGCCTATGTCAAGGGTATTGCCGTCGTCTGACTTATCCGCGGAGCCGGGTGCGGGCTGGAAGGTCCACTCGCGGGAGAAGTTCCACTCTTCGGGTAGTGGCTCCTCCTCAACCGTTTCGTACTCCTCAGAAACGATCAACTCAGTGGTTTCACCCCCGTCTATGGTGACAGTAATCCAGGCTTCACTTACGTTTTCCTGCATGATTACTTCTAGCGCCGTATGTCCTACGATTGCCACGCGATTGACCAGCAGCACGCTGGCCAACATAGCCACAAACAACAGGCTGGAGATAATCAAAGGCGTCTTGATAAAGGCAGTGTGGTGCTCCTGCACCTCCCGGTTCAACATTGCCGTCGCTTTCTGCTTACTTATCATGATGCTGCCTACGCCTCCAACTGAACTTTGGCCACGAATAAATCCGCCACCGACGGTACTCGTAATTCCCCAAGCGCAGCTAGTGCCTCACGATCGGGATTTGAAAATATCAGGGCTTTACCGCCAAAAATGGCCCGACTCCCCATCGGTCCCATAGCTTCAGCCGCCACCAGACTGTCGCCGGTGGCCTGCAGCTCCAGGTAATTCTCAGAGATGTTCTCCATACTCTCACTCAACACAGTTTTGCCCTTGGCGACAAACATGATATCCGTAAGAATATTTTCAACCTCTTCCACCTGATGGGTGGAAATGATGATCGTGCGTTCACTGTCATAATAATCGTTGAGCAACTGCTCAAAGAACTGCTTACGGAATAATATATCGAGCCCCAACGTGGGTTCGTCAAGTATAAGCAGCCGGGCATCGATGGCCATCACGATAGCCAGGTGGAGTTGAACCATCATCCCCTTGGACAGCTGTTTAATTTTCGATTCCTGCAGGATATTGGTTTGCGCCAGCTGCTCTTCAGCGCGCTCACGACTAAATCGGGGGTGTACTCCGCCAACATAGTCCAGCAAATCACTAACCTTCATCCAGGAGGGCAATACCGCGGTATCGGCAATAAAGCACACCTCTTCCAGCAGTTTCGAACGCTCTCGAACAGGATTCATGCCCAGTACGGATAATTCACCTTCGCAAGTACTCAGACCCAAGAGACTTCTTAACAGGGTTGTTTTACCAGCGCCGTTGGGTCCAAGCAATCCGAGAATGGAACCCTTGGCTATATCCAGATCGACGCCATCCACCGCGGCCAGTTTGCCGAAGCTTTTTCGCAATCCGGAAGCTTTTACAATGCTGTCGGTCACGCCCTATCTCCCATTCCAGCCAGTTGCTGAGCCACTGTGCTGAGATCAAGTCCCAGTTGCTGGACCCGCGTTGCGAATTCTGGCAGCTCTCTGTCGATAAATTTCTTTTGCTCGTTCTGCAGCAGCGCCTGCCGAGCTCCCTCTACAACAAACATACCCAGTCCCCGTTTTTTCTCGAGCAACCCATCATCCACCAACTCTTGGTAAGCCTTGGCTACCGTAAGATGGTTAATCTGATATTCACTGGCGACCTGCCGCACTGAGGGAACTGCTTCCCCCTCGGCAAAGGTGCCATCCATAAGACGCCCGATAACCTGCTCCCGCAATTGCAGGTATATGGGCTGGCTGTCATTCCACTCTCTCGACACGATCAGTACTCTCTTCTCGTTCGCATTAGTCGCTCAGTCCTTCCGCTCGACATCGCCGGAGCCGAACACTGATTGACTGATATTCGGATCACCAATATAAGATACGTCTCCGCTGCCCATAATGGACACGTCCAGCTCATCACTGACCATGATCTTCACATCACCGGAGCCCATGACACTCACTTTCGCAACTTTAGCAGAAACGCTTTCCATGTCGGCATCGCCATTACCCATAATCGCAATCTTGACATATTCAGCCGAACCTGAATTCTGGACCTTCAGGTCGGATGAGCCATTGATCGCGACCTTTATCCCGTTGGCGTCTATGGAACCGAACTGCATATCGCCAGAACCATTCAGCGCAATCTTGGTATCTCCCGCAACCGTCATATTCTCCAGTTGCATGTTACCGCTACCCGACAGGGTCAAAATAAGCTCAGTCGCGTCGACGTCGTATACGTTCAGGTCGCCGGATCCTTTGAGACTCAAAGACAAATCCTCAGCCTTGAGGGGCTTTACATATACAGTGCCGGAACCGGCCAACTCGATCGCTTCTATTACCCGAGCAGTAACCCGATAGCGGAGATTCTTGAGACGCTCTCCTTTTTCGTTGCGCCCAAGATTAAGTGTACCGGCGCGAAGACGTATCGGAAGCGGCGTGAGGTGTTCCTTGGAACCGCGCACGCTCACCTGAGGGTCATCGCCCTGGCTAATCTCCACTTCAACGTTGCCTTCGATATAAATTCTATTAAAATCAATATCTTCGATAACTTTTACATCAGCCAATGCAGTACTGTTTAATACTACTGCCATCGCCAGGCCTGCCGTTTTAATCATCGAACACCTCTGCATTCCGCTATTTCGTATAGTGTTATATAGAACTATAACACCTAATTTTCGCTTGGCAAGTCTTTTTAGCAAATTATTTGCAGATATGCAGAGACAGGCTCGACAGAGCGGCTATACACCCACGCTGGTGCGCATGTTGCCGGCTATGGCGGTAGCGACCCGCCTGGCGCGATCGGCCTTGGGACCGCTAAAATGTCGGTCCAGCGTCGTCGTAAATAATCGCAGCCACGCGACAAAATCATCTTCCGTCAAAGTTCGCTTGAGATGAAGCTGGCGATGAATGTTCATGGTGTGACGACGATATTCGGTATCACCCAGTAACAGTTTGGCCCAGTAAGCACGGATATGGGGGAGATGTACATTCAGGTCGACGGCGGCAACATCCAGGAATATGGGCGCTAGCGTAGGATCTGCCAGTATCTTGCTGTAGAACACATCAACGAACTCAGCGATGCGCTCTTCGCTATCCAAATCCGGGATCATTTCCTCGGTTTGTGTTGCGCCTTCAATCGGCGTTCTCTGGCCCGCTGCCGGTCTGTCATTTGATCACGCTTGGCGGTAAACGGGTTTTGACTGGTCTTGAACTCAATCCGCACCGGCGTTCCGGCCAGGCCGAGTTCACGACGAAAGGTCTTTTCAAGAAAGCGGCGATAGCTGGCTGGCACTTTGTCAGTCTGATTGCCGTGAATCACGATCACCGGGGGATTGTGCCCTCCGGCATGGGCGTATCGTAGTTTGATGCGCCGACCATTTACCATCGGTGGCTGATGATCGCGCACCGCACCGTTCAGCACTTCGTTCAGGGTGCGGGTCTGCAGGGGATGTGTCGCCGCGTCATAGGCCCGTTGGACCGAATCGTACAGCTTACCCACACCGGTACCATGTAGGGCCGATATCGTATGGATATCGACGTAGTCAACAAACTCCAGGCGTCTTTTAAGTTCAGTGCGCAGGTGCTGCTTAACCTCGGTATCGAGGCCATCCCATTTATTGACGGCCAGCACGAGGCCACGACCGACATCCATCGCATGCCCCAGCAGATGTAGGTCCTGGTCTACTATGCCTTCGCGTGCATCCATGATCAGGATCACAACATTGGCATCATCAATGGCCTTGAGAGTTTTGACGATAGAGAATTTTTCGACGGTTTCCCGGACATTCTTGCGTCGTCTGACACCTGCAGTGTCAATCAGTGTGTACTGTTTGCCGGCTCTTTCGTAGTCGATGTAAACACTGTCGCGGGTGGTCCCGGGCTGATCGTAGACCACAACCCGCTCCTCCCCCAGGAGGCGGTTCACCAGAGTAGATTTACCCACGTTGGGGCGACCAATAATACCTATTTTGATGCCCTTTTTGGGAAGCTCTTCGACTGGTTCGACAACTGGGACGTCGACGAGTATTTGATCCAGCATGCGCTGCACGCCGCGGCCCTGACTAGCAGCAATTGCATGGACATCGGCAATACCCAATTCATAAAATTCCGATGCAGCCACGTCTTCACTCATACCGTCAGTCTTGTTAACCACCAACTGGGTAGGCTTGCCACGAGTGCGAAGCACCCCAGCGAGCTCCTCATCGATACCCGTGAGACCGTCTCTGGCATCCACCATAAACAGTACCAGATCGGCCTCATCGACCGCCGTCATGGATTGGTCAGCCATCGGCGAGTCTATGCCGTCTTCCGTTCCGGTGATACCACCCGTGTCAATCACGATGAAATGTCGATCACCGTGACTGCCCTCACCATATTGACGATCGCGGGTCAGCCCGGGAAAGTTCGCTACCAACGCATCACGCGATCGCGTGAGTCGATTGAACAAAGTGGATTTACCGACATTCGGGCGGCCAACCAAAGCAATTACGGGGATCACAGTGGAACCCTGACATATATTGACATGAATTTAACTCCCCGGTGTGGCGGATCAACCGCCCAGGGATGAAACCCGGAACGCGCTGACCGTGCCGCTGTTATCAAACACGTAGAGAACGTTTCCATCGGCGATCATGTCTGCTCTGACTCCATCGGAATCTACCTGTGTACGACCGACAAAATGACCATCTACCTGAGAGATAAAATGAATATATCCCTCGAAGTCAGCCACCGCGACATAACTGCGCAATGCCGTCGGGCGTGACAGTTGTCGGCGCTCCAGCTGTGATTGCTCCCAGCGCAACCCCTGCCCGGATTTGTAATAGGCCATCAGCGCGCCCTGCTGATCTGATACGTAAATGTTGCCGAAACCCTGGTCGACACCCACATAACTGGAGGCATCCTGCTGCCACATAATACGTCCGCTCGGCACGTCCACCGCAGCCAGTTTGCCCTGATAACTAACGGCATAGACAGCATTACCCAGCACCATCAACCCACCGTCGATATCTACCATGCGTTCAATTTCGCTGCGCCCCTGTGCCAGCGCGACGCGGGTTTCCCAACGCAGCGTGCCATTCTCATCAAAAGCCGCCATCTTGCCGTTGCCAAATCCAGCGAGCAAAACCTCTTCGTGAAATAGTGGCGAACTAGTTCCACGCAGAGTCAGTACTGGCACATTGGAATCATACTGCCAGTTAATTTCACCAGTAGTGACATCCAGGCCATGCAGCTTGCCATCATAGGTTTGTACAGCCACCAGGCTGCCATTGGTTTGAGGGGCCGCGAGCACCTCTCCGGTCAACTGGGAACGCCACAGCAATGCACCATTCTGGCGATCCAGGGCGACAACCTCGCCATCTGTGGACCCCAGTAACACAACATCATCACCAACACCCACGCCACCACTCAGTGGCATTTCCAGCTCGACCCGCCACCGTTCCTCGCCACTATCAGCTTTCAGCGCCGCAACCTGACCTTCATGCCCGCATACAAATATCTCGTCCCCGTCCAGTGCGATCTGCAGGCGATTAAAAATATCACCCTGTCCAGATCCCACATTCATGTCCCATAGTTTCTCGATGGCGACCTCGTCAACCAATTCGACCAACTCCATGGGCTCATCGTCATCTTCATCGTCGCCAAACACATCCAACCAGCTACAGCCGGAGGTCGTCAGCAGCAACGCCAAACACCAGGCGGACCAGGCAAGGGGGTTCAAGCCTTTCATTGTGCGATTTCCTCCAAATCAGGTATTTCCTGCTTTATCTCCCGGGCTGGAACAGGATTAAGTTGCTCCAGTTGCAGGTCGAGCAGACTGGCCGCTTCACTGCGACCACTGGGTTGCCCACCCAACACCAGCGCTTCTTGATAAGCGGCATTTGCTTTGTCTATATCGCCCAACGCCAGATGTACGTCACCAATAGCCCGCGCTACGCTTGGTTCGAAGCTTTCCGCCTGTATCCCGATGAGTATATCCAGAGCTTGCTGGTGTTCACCGCGGGCTGCCATCACCCGCGCAAGGCGAAGCTGAGCCAATTCGCCCACTTCGCCATCACCAGCATTAGCCAACACCCAACGCAATTCTTCCTCCGCCGCCGCCAGATCGCCGCCCTCAACTTGAAGCTTTGCGAGCATAAAGGCAGCGAAAGCAGAATAGGTAGAGCCCCCATATTCTGTCTTGAGTACGCCGGCAAGATGTTCGGCTGTTCGCCTACGCGTATCATCGACCTGCCCGTTCTCCGTTGGTGCCAGGGCTTCCAGCATTTCATCGTACACAATGGAAGCCGCCTCAGCCTGCTCGATGCGGTAGTCACGAAATCCCTGCCAACCCAGGCTGGCAGCGACAGCCAGTGCTATAGCTATCAATGTGGAACGACCGTTCTCGTCCCACCATCTTTTAAGCGCTTCGACCTGTTCGTCGTCTGTGCGGTCTGTATCTACCACTTGCCCTGCTCTCCTGATCCGGCTCAGTTCTGGCCGTCTGTCATTAATTTATTAAGATGTTCCGCCAGTGCTGCAAGCGGAATGCTTTGTTGCTCAGAGGGAGTATCTCCGCGCAATTGCTTCACACCTACGACACCGTCGGCAACTTCCTGTTCACCCAGAATCAACCCGATCTGAGCTCCGCTTCTATCAGCCTTCTTCATTTGGCTTTTAAAGCTCCCGCCACCACGGTGCAGCACCATTTTGATTTGCGGCAACGCATCGCGAATATTCTCACTTATCGCAGTCGCGGCCAGCGCAGCTGCATCGCCGACTGCGACTACATAAGCGTCAAGTCGACCTTCAGGCACGACGCCTGAAGCAACCTCTTCCAGCATCAGCACCAGTCTGTGCAGCCCGGCTGCAAACCCGGCGGCCGGCGTTTCGGGACCACCCAATTGTGCCACCAATCCATCGTAGCGCCCTCCACCACATACGGTACCCTGCGCGCCCAGACTCTCGGTAACCCACTCAAAGACAGTCTTATTGTAATAATCAAGGCCGCGAACCAGGCGGGGATTAATGGTATACGTCACACCCGCACTGTCCAGCAATTCCTTCAACCCGGAAAAATGTTCCGCAGACTCCTGATCCAGGCTTTCAAGTATATTTGGAGCACTTGCAATCAAACCTTCCATACCCGGATTTTTAGAATCAAGTATCCGCATGGGATTACTGTGTAAACGGTCTTTGCTGTCTGCGTCCAGAGCATCAGTATGCTCCGAAAAGTAGGAGACCAGATCTTCCCGGTATTTATTGCGACTTGCAGAAGAACCTATTGAATTCAAATGCAAGGTCACATGCTTGTCTATACCCAGCTCCCGCCAAAGTCGCGCGGTCATAAAAATAAGCTCGGCATCTATATCAGGTCCGGTCATGCCAAAGGCTTCGACTCCGACCTGATCAAATTGTCGGTAGCGACCTTTCTGGGGGCGCTCACGCCGAAACATAGGCCCCTGGTACCAGAGACGCTGGGCCTGGCGATGGAGACTGTGCTGGGTAACCGCCCTCACACAGCCCGCGGTCCCCTCTGGCCGCAACGTCAGCAGATCACCATTGCGATCAGTAAAGGTATACATTTCTTTCTCAACGATATCGGTCACTTCACCGATAGAACGCCTGAACAGTTCCGTTACTTCGACAACCGGCAGCCGAATTTCACCATAACCATAACCGCCAACCACGCGGGCAATTGTGCTCTCGAGGAACTGCCAAGTCCCTGCCTCTTCGGGGAGAATATCCTTCATCCCCTTTATACCCCTGATCTGACTCAACTTTTTTCCTGTTACGTAGCGGTTACAATGACATCATCTGCCGCGAGCTTTCTTTCCACGACATTTGCGCGTTCACGAATCTGCTGTTCGAGATGATCAACCAGCTGTTCGTTAGTTACTTTATGGTCCGGGGTCCCCGCAACGTACACCAGATTGTTTGGACTCGCGCCGGTCAATCCAATATCCGCCTCTCTCGCTTCACCAGGACCATTGACGATACACCCAATTATCGCAACATCGATGGGGGTGCGGATATCTTCCAACCTCTGTTCCAATTCATTGACCGTACTAATAACGTCGAAATTCTGACGCGAGCAACTGGGGCAGGCGATAAAATTGATGCCGTTGGATCTCAGTTTCAAGCTTTTCAAGATCTCAAAGCCAACCTTGACCTCTTCCACGGGATCCGCCGCCAGAGAAATTCTTATGGTGTCGCCGATGCCATCCATCAGCAACATACCCAATCCAACGGAGGACTTTACGGTACCGCCGCGCAACCCACCAGCTTCGGTGATGCCCAGGTGAAGTGGTTGATCAATCTTGTCAGCAATGAGCCGATAGGCAGCGACAGCCATGAACACGTCTGAGGCTTTGACGCTGAGTTTGAAGTCCGGAAAATCCAGCCTGTCCAGTATATCGACGTGACGCATTGCAGATTCAACCAGCGCTTCAGCAGTGGGCTCACCGTATTTTCGTTGCAATTCCTTGCCCAGCGATCCGGCGTTCACACCAATACGCAGTGGAATCGAACGTTCCTTGGCTGCATCAATCACCGCTCGAATCCGATCCTCGCGCCCAATGTTCCCGGGATTGATTCTCAGGCAATCCACACCATATTCAGCTACTGCCAATGCAATTTTGTAATCGAAGTGGATGTCCGCAACAAGGGGGACACCCACCTCTGCCCGGATATCTCTGAATGCACTGGCAGCCTCCATGGTGGGGACTGACACACGCACAATATCCGCGCCCGCTTCAGCAATACGTTGAATTTGTGCAACAGTGGCCGCCACGTCACAGGTTTCCGTGTTCGTCATACTCTGAACACTGATCGGCGCGTCTCCTCCCACGGCCACATCTCCGACCATGATCTGCCGAGTTTTTCTGCGCTTTATGGGTGACTCACTAAACACGATTCAATCCCCCACTGAAAGCCGGGCGAACTTCCGCCCATCCACGGCTGAGATCGGGACCGCAGCTCCCAGGTAACTCAGGGTCGCTGCTGATGCATCACCCAACAGAACATCAAAGGGCGCTGCACCCTCTAACGTCAGGGTGTCACCAGCTCTGCGCAAATTAGCGTATATCAGATCACCTCTGCTATCACGAACTTCCAGCCAACACTCTGCCGTAAACCGGAACTCCAGTATTCCCACCGCCTCCAGACCGGTCTCGGACTCGGTGTCTGCAGCGTCAACAATGCTGTTTTCACGCTCCACATCGCTGAAATCTACAGGCTCCTGGCCCGCAGCGGTGGCTGCATCAGTTGCAATGGGTGTCGAATAGGCAGCCGCTGTCTCCTCAATCCCGGATACAATCTCGCTCATTTCTAGTGTTGCCGATTGCTCAGCCGCATCTGAGTCGGTGGCTGACGGCTGTTGCGGAGTAGGCTGGGTCTGTTGCCACCACAGGAGTGCGATCAACGCAGCCAGTACCAATCCTGCGCCATACAATCCCGCCCGCGAACTTACAACTACCTGCCGGGGAGGTCTAACGCCGGAGAGGGGTTCACGCTCAACAGCACCACCGGCGGCAGCCAGCATCTGGTGATGGGCTTCCAGATACACATCTTCAGCAACCTTCAGATATCGTCCATACGACTTCATGTATCCCGTCGCAAATGCTCTGCT
Organism: uncultured Halieaceae bacterium; assembly: GCA_938074045.1. Lineage (GTDB taxonomy): Bacteria > Pseudomonadota > Gammaproteobacteria > Pseudomonadales > Halieaceae > CALJGI01. The sequence goes on along the minus strand of CALJGI010000007.1, from coordinate 29,243 downwards.
GCTGAATGCCTCGTAGCGATCTTCTTCGATAGCCTCTACATAGCAACTTAGCCAGTTGAGCTTATCCGCCATTTCTGCGCGGCTGTATCCAGCAGCCTCACGGGCAGATCGAAGGATGGCACCGGGGGATGCAATGGCGCCCGCTGCGGAATCACTGGTAGATTCAATCTCAATCTTTGACATAGCGCCGCTCATACTCGGCGAACTCTGCCGATTGCGGATAAAGATTGCGCAGAGCCAACACCTGACTGGCCATGGCATCGTAATCCCTGAGGCCGTCGCTCAGTTTAATACCCAGCCACAAAGCTCGTGCAGTTTGAACCCTCACCCTGCGTTTGTACATTTCATAGTATCTCACTGCGCTCTGCAGATCCTCGCGCTCAAAATACAAATTGGACAATTCCAGGCTGGCGGCGGTATGCGCCTCGTCCATAGCGACCACGCGCAGAAGCGCTTCCTCGGCGGCGGCGTCTTCACCCAGCGCTTTGCGGCACAAAGCCAGATTATAAAAACCGTGAGCACGCGATGTGTAAAGTGCATCGGAGACAACCTGATCAAGTTGATCACATGACTCGGCGATGCGGTCTCTGGCAAAAAGAAATGCGGCGTAGTTGTTCCGCGCCCGCGTAAAATCCTTTTGCAGCGACAGCGCTCGTTTGAAATGAAACTCTGCCAATTCGTACTCACCCGTGTTCTGGCTTACCAGAGCCATTGCCTCGTGTACTTCGGGAGCTTCGGGGTCCATATCGTGTGCAGTTTTGAGTTTGCGTTTGGCCAATTCCCAGTTACCACGTCCCATGTACTCGCGAGCCAGTTGAACCTGCGCGCTGATTGCTTCCTGTGAACTCTTTTGTGAAGAAAATACATTTGAATGTGTCGAGACACAGCCACTCAGCCCAAAAGCTATCACGATGGTGTACAGTGAGATGGCCCAGGTTTTGCTGGTTCGTTTCAAAGCTGTCGTTATGAGTCTGGTTGCCATGGTGCTACCTGCCTACCCCAACATCTTTACGGGTTGGGGTTTATGAGAATCCCGATAACGTGCGCTGCGGCGAGTTCGATCCACCACATCACCCACGAGTTGACCACAGGCCGCATCAATATCGTCGCCCCGCGTAGTTCGAACTGTAACAATAAAGCCCCTGTCTACAAGTACTTGCCAGAACCGGGACACGGCATTACCACTTGGCCGAGTATAGTCAGATTGACTGAAAGGATTGAAAGGTATCAGATTGATTTTACATGGATAACCTTGCAACAACTCCGCCAATTCAGCCGCCAGCTCAGTGCTGTCGTTAACGCCAGCAATCAATGTGTATTCAATAGTAACGACGCGCTTTTTGTCCGATCTGCTATCAATGTAGCGCCGTGCACTATCGAGCAACATGCTGATCGGATACCGGCGATTGATGGGCACCAGTTGATTACGCAATTCGTCGTTAGGGGCGTGGAGGGAGATCGCCAGCGATACATCACTGACATCCGCCAATCGATCCAGCGCTGGCACCACACCCGACGTGCTCAGGGTAACCCGGCGCTTGGAGATACCATAGGCAAGGTCTTCCATCATCAGGTCCATGGCATCGACGACATTGTCAAAATTAAGCAAGGGTTCACCCATGCCCATCATCACAACATTGGTAACAACTCTGCCCTTGCCGGATTGGAAGGCATCGTAGGAATTGATTGCCAACCATACCTGCCCGACAATTTCAGCGGCGGTCAGATCGCGCTGAAAGCCCTGTTTACCCGTCGAACAAAAACTGCAATCCAGGCTGCAACCAACCTGCGAAGAAACGCAGAGTGTAGCCCGCTGTCCATCGGGAATGAGCACAGTTTCGACTAACCCACCACCTTCTACTCGCACTGCCCATTTACGGGTGCCATCCACAGAATCCTGCTGGGCCACAATTTCCGGCGGGCGGATCTCTGCGATTTCCGACAACCTTTGTCTCAGCGCGACGCTGAAGTTGGTCATCTCGTTGAAATCGGTGACTCCAGCGTGATGAATCCATTTTAGCATCTGCTGCGCGCGAAACGGTTTCTCACCCAATTCGGCAAACAATATCTGCATTCGGGCAAGAGGTAATCCAAGCAGGTTTATAGGGGCTGTCGCTCCCATATCACCTCTCGCTTCCTGCACTGCCTCCGAATCTGACATTATTTTTCAGTTCTCGTACTGCCCTAGCGCGGGCAGAGTTCGCTCTCCGCGAAGAAGTATGCAATCTCCCGCGCAGCGGATGTAGTGGAATCTGAACCGTGTACCGCATTGGCATCAATTGACTGGGCGAAATCAGCTCGAATAGTTCCTGCTTCAGCTTCCTGCGGATTGGTCGCCCCCATCAGGTCTCGATTTTTGAGTACAGCACCCTCACCTTCAAGCACTTGAACCACCACAGGTCCGGAGGTCATAAACTCGATAAGATCGGGGTAAAACGGACGGCCTTCATGTTCTGCATAGAAACCACCCGCAACCGCGTCGCTGAGACAAAGCATTTTTGAGGCAACGATCCGTAACCCGTTCAGTTCAAAGCGGCTATATATTTCGCCAATGACATTTTTTGCCACAGCGTCGGGTTTGATTATGGAAAGAGTACGTTCTACTGCCATCAGTAAGCTCCTTGAATATGGGATTGTCTACCCCTCTGGGGGGTGATGTTGAAATGTTAATAAACACGGTCGGCCAGCACCCTGCGACGAACTCGAGGATTATACGGACAATCGAGGGGCTTTTCACCCGTTCAAAAGGTAAGAATTGCGGATAAGGCGCTTTAAAAACAGGGACTTGCCAAAGATTTCGACATTCTAGTCGAGTTCGTCCAGCCAGGCTGCCTGAATGGCTTCCAGGATTTTTTCTCCGCAGCGATCAGGCTCGTCCACAAATTCAGGCAGCGCCATAACTTTCGCCCTCAAATCAACAAAATTTATGGTCATGGGATCAACCTCAGGCCAGGCTTCGCTCAGTGCAATTCCAATATCAAGCACGTCGGTCCATTTCATATCCATCACATCAAACCTCCGTAGGTATGATTCAATTCGAAGCGAGTTTTTCGGGGTACCAATTGGATCAGCCCTGATGCACGTTCCCTGTCCGACCCTCTAGTGGTTTTCAGACACCATATTAATAGTATACCGCGGTATCTCAACCACCAGATCTTCGTCGCCTACAATGGCCTGGCAACTCAGACGCGATTCCGGCTCAAGACCCCAGGCCATATCCAGATAATCGTCCTCCAGTTCATCGGCCTCCTCCATGGAGTCAAAACCTTCACGCACAATGACGTGGCAGGTAGTACAGGCACAGGACATTTCACAGGCATGTTCAATATCAATATTGTTGTCCAGCAGGGCCCGACAGACGCTCTCGCCAGGTTCCACCTCGATCACGGCGCCCTCGGGGCATAAATTTTCGTTCGGCAATACCACTAGGCGGGGCATATCGAACATCCTCGCTTTACAGGTGTCGGCAACTTCGGATGCATCAGTTCAGCTCCTTATCAAGACTGTCGAGAGCCTGCCCGGACAGTGCCACACTGATGCTCGCATTCATGCGACGCCCGGCAAACACCTCGCTGGCCCTACTGAGTCTTTCCGTCTGCCGTTTGATTTCGCGATCATCTTCACTATCCAGCATTTTCTGTAGAGCGAGCATCTCTCGATCGATCGTTTCCCGCTCTGCAACTTCCAGCAAACTGTCGCCATCAACATCCAGTGCAGCTTGCAGACCTTCCAGAAGCTGACCGGCCTCTAGTCGTCGCTCCGCCAGCTGCCGTGCCACCTTATCACCGCCAGCGTGCTCGAAGGACGCTTTTAACATGTTGGCAATCTCTTCTTCCCGCAGGCCATAAGAAGGCTGCACCTGAACACGACTTTCCACGCCAGTGCCCTCCTCCCTGGCAGTAACCGAGAGTAGGCCATCAGCATCAACCTGAAAGGTCACCAGAATCCGGGCAGCACCGGCGACCATGGGCGGAATTCCCCGCAATTCAAAACGTGCCAGTGATCGACAATCACTCACCAACTCGCGCTCACCCTGAACCACGTGGATGGCCATGGCGGTCTGACCATCTTTGTAGGTAGTAAACTCCTGGGCCCGCTGCAGGGGAATGGTCGAATTGCGCGGCACTATTTTTTCCACCAGATTGCCCATGGTTTCTATCCCCAGAGATAACGGGATCACATCCAGTAGCAGCAATTCATCACCAGGGCGATTGCCTACCAATTGATCCGCCTGTAACGCGGCACCCGTGGCGACGACCCGGTCCGGATCGAGATCGGCCAATGGTTCGCGTCCAGACCAGAGGGCTACCGCCTCGCGTACCGCAGGCACCCGTGTAGAACCCCCCACCAACACCACGGCATCAATCTCTTCGAGCCCGACACCTGCATCCCGCAGTGTACGCCTACAAGTGCGAACGGTCTGTGTCACAGACTCGCTTATCATCTCTTCAAATTTTTCACGTGAAAGCGTCAATCGCGTTTCGGTCCAACTAAATCTCATTTGCGCGGTTTCATTGCTGGAGAGTGCCTCTTTCGCTGCTCTTGCTTCCCGCAACATTTCCCGGTATCTCGCCCGGTCGGTCTCTAATTCACCCAGCTCTTCGCTGACCCAGCCGACAATCGCTTCGTCAAAATCATCTCCACCAAGTGCTGTATCACCTCCAGTAGAGAGGACCTCGAACAAACCTTCATGAAGCCGCAAAATAGATATATCAAACGTACCACCGCCGAGATCATAGACCGCAACCAGCCCCTGCGCAGACTGATCAAGCCCGTAGGCGAGCGCTGCCGCTGTCGGCTCAGACAATAGCCGGAGAACTGGGATACCGGCGAGGGTTGCAGCATCTTTGGTCGCCTGCCTTTGTGCCTCATCAAAGTACGCGGGCACCGTAATAACTGCCCCATCGATTGTCCCGGCGAGAGTCTCCTGAGCGCGATCTACCAGCGCAAGAAGAATCTGTGCTGAAACTTCAACCGGTGACACATCCCCTGCGGACGTCTCGAAACGTACCATGCCGTCGTCGCAATCAGACAGGCGATATTGACGCGCACTGGAATCCTCCTTCACGTCACTTAAACCACGCCCCATAAACCGCTTAACCGATGCCAGGGTATTCTCCGGATAATCGACGGCCATAGCCCGTGCAGCCTCTCCCACTACGACGTTGCCTTCGCTGCCGTAATGCACCACCGAAGGAAGCATATGCTGCCCCGACTGATCTGGGAGCGTGCGCGCTGTACCACTGATAACACTGGCTACCAGTGAATTGGTTGTGCCGAGATCGATACCCACCGCTCGTTTGCGCTGGTGTGGATCTGGCGTTCGACCAGGTTCGGATATTTGCAACAATGCCATGGGGTAACCGTCAGTCTGCTTCCAGGTCGAACTGGCGAGCTACCGCCTCTTCCGCAAGTTTATCGAGAAACTGCCACTGCACTACCAGAGGCGCTGCCTGTGTGTAGTCTTTTGCAGCAAACAATAACACTAGCTCCTGTTTTGTTTTGCTACGCTCTTCATCGATGTGGTTGAGCAACTCATCAAGGTCATGCATTGCATCACTGCCGTCATCTATATCTTCCAGAGATTCCCGCAAGGTCATTTGTGTCATCAGGAAGTTGGTAGAGGCTTGTTGCCGATTGAGCTGCTCTGCGCTTATACCCACCAGATTCAGCAGATACTGAGCCCGGCTGAGATCGTTGCGCAGGCAGGAATAAGCCTCGTTGACAAAGGATGAATATTGGACAGACAGGCGTTTTTCGCCTTCAGCACTGCTCACAAAGCGGTCTGGGTGACACTCTTTCAGAATACTGTGATAGCTGAGATCGAGTTCCCTGAGATCAATCCGCAAGTCCGGATCCAATGAAAACAGCTCAAAGTAGTTTTGATCGAACCGCGGTGTGAACATTGTTGGTCCACCGATATTAAACGGTGAAGCTCTCCCCGCATCCACACTCCGCACTAACGTTGGGATTATTAAAGGCAAAACCTTCGTTCAGGCCTTCCTTAACGAAGTCGAGCTGCGTTCCATCGAGATAGACCAGACTCTTGGGGTCAACAAACACACTGACACCCTGTGCATCATACCGCTCATCTTCAGGTGCTATTTCGTCAACAAATTCAAGTACATAAGCCATACCAGAACAGCCAGTGGTCCGCACGCCCACCCGGATTCCAACCCCGTGACCACGAGATTCCAGATGTTTTCGCACATGCTCCGCAGCGGCTTGGGTCACGCTGATGGCCATAGCTTAAGCCTCACCTCCAGCGCCGTGCTTTTCGCGATAATCCGCAACAGCAGCTTTAATGGCATCTTCAGCCAGCACAGAGCAATGAATCTTGACCGGGGGTAATGCCAGTTCTTCTGCGATTTCTGTATTTCGAATTTCCGCAGCCTCATCCAGATTTTTGCCCTTGACCCACTCGGTGAGGAGTGAGCTGGACGCAATGGCAGACCCACAACCATATGTTTTGAATCGCGCGTCTTCGATAACACCACTTTCGTCGACTTTGATTTGTAGACGCATTACGTCACCACAGGCAGGCGCACCTACCATACCGGTACCAACACTGTCGTCATCGGCGTCGAATTTGCCGACGTTGCGCGGGTTTTCGTAGTGATCCAACACTTTTTCGCTATAAGCCATTATCTTTCTCCGCGTTCTTCTGTGGGCGTGCCCATCAGTGGGCAGCCCATTCAATTGAATCCAGATCTACACCATCTTTATACATATCCCACAACGGGGACAGTTCACGTAATTTGTCTACCGCTTCTCGCACCTGTGCGGCTGCGTAATCAACTTCCTCCTCGGTAGTGAACCGACCAAATGAAAAGCGCAGCGAGCTGTGAGCAAGCTCGTCGCTCAAACCCAATGCGCGCAATACGTAGGAAGGTTCGAGGCTGGCCGAAGTACAGGCAGATCCGCTGGATACTGCCAGATCTTTTAGTGACATGATCAGCGATTCGCCTTCTACGAAATTAATACTGATGTTCAAAATTCCAGGTAATCTCTGGTCAAGATCGCCGTTTATATGGAGCTCTTCTATATCACCCAGGCGTTCCAGAAAGCGATCCCGGAGACCACGCGCCCGATGCACCTCAAATTCCATTTCTTCCTGCGCCAAAGCACAGGCCTCACCCAGGCCCACTATCTGGTGCGTCGCTAGCGTGCCACTGCGCATGCCACGCTCGTGTCCGCCGCCATGCATTTGCGCTTCCAAACGAATACGTGGCTTGCGCCGCACATACAGCGCACCCATTCCTTTAGGGCCATAGAGCTTATGTGCTGAGATAGACAACAGGTCCACTTTCATCTCCGCCATGTCCAGCGGCACCTTGCCGGCGCTTTGCGCGGCATCAACATGAAATATGACCCCGCGTTCGCGGCAAAGATCACCGATGGCGGCTATATCATTGAGCACGCCTAGTTCATTGTTGGCGTGCATGATACTCACCAGCACGGTGTCATCTCGAATCGCTTCCGCTACCGCGGACGGTTCCACGATGCCATTGCTGGCAGGATCCAGATATGTCACCTCAAACCCTTCACGCTCCAGCTGTCTGCAGGTGTCAAGCACAGCCTTATGTTCAATTTTCGAGGTGATGATGTGTTTGCCTTTACGCTGATAGAAATGCGCCGCACCTTTAATCGCCAGGTTGTCAGACTCAGTGGCACCAGAAGTCCAGACGATTTCCCGTGGATCGGCATTAATGAGATCAGCCACCTGCTTGCGGGCACGCTCCACCGCTTCTTCTGCGCGCCAGCCAAAAACATGAGAACGCGACGCCGGATTACCAAAGTTTCCTTCAGTCGTCAGACAGGCGGCCATTTTTTCCGCCACCCTTGGATCTAGTGGCGTCGTCGCGGAATAGTCGAAATAAATTGGCAACTGCATGATATCTTCTCGTTCCTCTGCGCCGTCTTAAAAAGCGGCGTGTGCATCTTCGATCTCAGTTACAGAGATCCGTTCATCGCGATAGCGTTTGTCCTGCCGTGCCGAAATGGTTTGTATCTCCCGCCTCTGTATCAGGCTTGCCAGGCTGATACCGTTAAGAAAACCATGGATCTGATCGCTCAAATCGCACCACAGATGGTGGGTAAGACAGATCTCCCCATGCTGGCAATCGGTAGAGCCGTTACACCCAGTCGCATCAACACTCTCGTTGACCGCATCAACAATCTGCGCGACATAAATTTCGGCGCCGGACCGACCCAGAAGATAACCCCCGCCAGGCCCCCGGACACTGCTAACCAGCTCTTGACGGCGGAGTTTGGCGAACAGTTGCTCCAGATAGGACAGGCTGATGTGCTGACGACTGGATATATCGCCAAGATTAACCGGACCCTTCTCTCCATGGAGCGCGAGGTCCAACATGGCGGTTACCGCGTAGCGGCCTTTGGTGGTCAATCTCATGGCTGCACCTCACCACGACTGTTGGTGACGAGAGTATGCAATAACCAACTAAAACAGTCAATTATTTAACCCAGTAATTTAGTCGGGATTAAGCCCTGATCTGGCGACCTCAATCTGGTAAAAAATTACAGCGGAGGTAAGCGCTCATCTTATTGATATTAATGGCCTTTTAGGTCATTCCGAGTGAGTTTTTTCGCGCGCGCCCCCGATACCCATAACTGGGTCTCCGTAAGTATACCGCGCAGGATATTGAGTTCCATCTCGTCCAATCTGACCCGCTGATAGAGCCGCCGCAAACGCACCATCAGTTGCCTGGGGGCCGCGGGATCAAGAAACTCGAGGTCCACCAGGGTCTCTTCCAGATGCTGAAAAAAGCGCTCAATATTTTCCGCGGTAGCGAAGCCCACATCCCACTCGCTGAGTTCCGCGTCCGGCTCGGGTAACTGGCCAACATCGGCATTTAGTTCCAGGGCACACAGGCGCAGTTCATAGCAAAGTATCTGTACTGCCATGGCCAGATTCAGAGAACTATACTCTTCATCGGTAGGAATGGTCACGTGCATGTGACACTGCTGCAGTTCCTCGTTGGTCAGTCCACGGTCTTCACGGCCAAAAACGATCGCTACATCACCGCCCATTGATTCTGGTGCGACTCGCGCGGCACACTCCCGAGGCGAGAGCAGTGGCCATGGGATTCGTCGTCCCCGAGCACTGGTGCCCACCACGAAATGACAGTCGGCCACCGCCTCTGCCAGCGACTCTACAACAGTGGCGTTATCCAAAATATCCGTCGCCGCTGTCGCACGCCAGACTGCCTGCTCATCGGGAAAGCTGCGCGGCGCCACCAGCACCAGCCGATGCACACCCATATTCTTCATGGCGCGTGCCGCACCACCGATATTTCCGGGATGACTTGTGTTCACCAGTACTATTTTCAGTCGCTCGAAATTCATGCGCGCAATTCTAGCGGGAAAAATGCATGCAGACACTTTATTTCCGCTGCTATCTGCTATAATCGCGCGCGCTCCACCAGCCACCGAACAGGAAATCTCCACATGGAACCGATGTTAAACATCGCTCTGCGCGCGGCACGCAAAGCCGGCCAGATCGTCGCACGCGGTACGGAGGACCTTGAACGTCTCGAAGTCAGCAAAAAAAGCGCCAATGATTTTGTCTCGGAAATCGACCTGGCAGCCGAAAAGGAAATCCTGTTTCACCTGCAAAAGGCTTATCCTGAGCACGCCATTCTCGCAGAGGAAAGCGGAGAGATCGGCCCAGCCGACAGCGAATATCGCTGGATTATCGACCCACTGGACGGCACAACTAACTTCATTCGGGGGATTCCCCACTTCGCCGTTTCGATAGCCTGTGAGTACCGCGGTGTGATGGAACACGCCGTTGTTCTCGACCCGATGAGACAGGAAGAATTTACCGCCAGCCGCGGCAAGGGTGCTCAGCTGAACGGTCGGCGACTGCGGGTCAGTTCCCTCAAGAGCCTGGACGGAGCCTTACTCGGTACTGGTATCCCATTTAAGGAACGTCAGCAGCAGCATTTACCTGCATACATGAAAAGCCTGGAAATACTGGCTGGAAGATCGGCGGGGATAAGACGCGCTGGCGCAGCGGCACTGGATCTTGCCTACGTTGCAGCGGGTCGTTTGGATGCGTTCTGGGAAATCGGACTGGCTCCCTGGGATATAGCAGCTGGAACCCTTCTGGTGCGAGAGGCCGGTGGTCTGATCGGTGATCTCTCGGGAGGGGCTCACTATATGACCAGCGGCAATATCGTCTGCGGTACACCCAAAGTATTTAAGTCAGTGGTTCAGGTCACATCACCGCTGCTTGGCAAACTCGAACAATAGTCGGAAAACCCAATTACCCTCCGAGTCAGACGCCAGCTTCAAGGCATAGCTTCGAACTCTGCACCTTCCTTAACCGGAATCATCAAATCTTCCTTGCTGATACTCATGCCCAGCAGCACATTGGCGGCGACGTAGATAGACGAATATGTCCCCACAACCACGCCAATCATCAGTGCACGCGCGAATTCGTGAATCATTTCGCCGCCAAAGATAAAGAGCGCCATCAATACCAGCAGGGTGGTCAATGATGTAACTAGCGTCCGTCCCAGCGTTTCCGAGAGAGAAATATTGATGATAGAGACGGGATCGCTTTTGCGTATCTTGCGGAAATTTTCCCGAATACGATCCGATACGACAATAGTATCGTTTAGTGAATATCCTATAACGGCCAACACAGCCGCCATCACGGTAAGGTCAAAATCCCAGTCCATGATTGAGAACAAGCCAACTGTGATGAGAACATCATGCGCCAATGCAACAACCGCACCTACCGAAAATTTGAACTGAAAGCGGAATGCTATGTAGAGCATCACCATGCCCAGTGCCACCAACATGGCGAGGCCGCCCTGCTCTTTGAGTTCATCCCCCACTTGCGGGCCAACGAACTCTATACGCCGCAGCTCAACCGCTCCATCGTATGACTGTTGCAGCAGTGTGAGCAGTTCAGCGCCCTGGGTATCTGAAAATCCCTTGGGCAACCGAATAAGTACATCCTGGTCGGAGCCAAACGCCACAACCACGGCATCTGCATATCCCCGCTCGGCAAGTATCGATCGAATTTCCACCAGTGGCGCTGTGTCACTGTAATGGGTTTCAACCAATGTTCCACCGGTGAAATCCAGGCCGAAATTCAGGCCGTTAATTGCCAGGGAAGTCACGCAGGCGATCAGTACAACAACTGAGAAACCCGCTGCTATCCTGCGAATACCCATGAAATCTATTACTTTCATCGTCGGTTACCTGTTTCAGCCTATGGACAACGTTTTCACATTACGCCGGCCATAGTAAAGATTGACCAGGGCACGGGTGCCCACAATGGCCGTAAACATTGAGGTCACAATGCCCAACGAGAGTGTCACAGCAAACCCTCTTATAGGCCCTGTACCGACTGCGTATAGTATGAGCGCCACCAGTAACGTGGTGATATTAGCGTCCATAATGGTGGTGAATGCGCGCTCGTAGCCCGCATGAATGGCCATCTGCGGCGAGGCCTTGTTGCGCAACTCTTCCCGAATGCGCGCAAAAATTAGGACGTTCGCATCAACCGCCATACCCACGGTGAGAACGATACCGGCTATTCCTGGCAGCGTCAGTGTGGCGGACAATATCGACATACAAGCAATCAGCAGCACGATATTAAGACTGAGTGCCATTACAGCGGCGATACCAAACAATCGGTAGTAGAGAATCATGAACAAGACGACCAGGGCGAGGCCGACCTGAACGGACTTGACCCCCAGCGCAATATTCTCGGCCCCCAATGACGGGCCTACTGTGCGTTCCTCAACAAACTCTATCGGTGCCGCCAGGGAACCTGCACGCAACAGCAGCGCCAATTCTGAAGCTTCAGCCGAGCTGTCTATACCAGTGATACGAAAAGCGGCACCCAGAGCCGATTGAATCGTCGCCAGATTTATAATCTTCTTTTCATCGTAGGGCACCTTGACAACAACTTCCTCTCCGTTTGCGCTTCTCTCATAACGGGTTCGGTTTTTGCGTTCGATAAAAAGCGATGCCATACCACGCTTGATGTTGTCTCGTGTCGCCCGGTGCATAAGGGCGCCCCCTTCACTGTCCAGGTCAATATTAACCTGGGGCCGACCATTCTCATCAAAACTTGCACGGGCATTGGAGACCCGTTCACCTGTAATTACCACCTCACGTTCCAGATCAGCGGTTCTCACACCGCGACTCTGATCGCGAAACTCAAAGGTTTCCTTGCTCGCCACCGGGGAGTCATAGCGCGCCTCCAACCGAAACTCCAGGTTCGCCGTTTTACCGAGAATACGCTTGGCTTCGGCTGTATCCTGAATGCCGGGAAGCTCCACAACAATCCGGTTGCGACCCTGCCGCTGAACCAGGGGCTCTGCTACTCCCAACTCGTTTACGCGGTTACGCAATGTAGTTTCATTCTGGCTCACAGCGTACCCGGCAAGTTCTCTCTGTTGCTGTTCACTCATGCTCACTTCCAGCAACAACTGTTCGTCGGACTCAACCTTCAAGCGCTGCAATTCCGGGTATTGATCGGCAATTAATTTACTGCCTCTGGTACGGAGTTCTTCATCCGTGAACTGCACGCGCATAACACCATCTTCGTCCAGATTTATCCGGGCCCGCAGACGATCCTCTCGAAACACCTTTTTTATGGCATTGGTGTAAAACTCCCGCCGCCGTTCCACCGCGGAATCAACATCCACTTCCAGCAGAAAGTGCACGCCCCCGCTGAGGTCAAGACCCAGTTTCATGGGTTGAGCGCCATAGTCGCTTAACCAGGCCGGTGTAGTCGGAGCAAGGTTCAAGGCAACAATGTAGTTGTCCCCCAACGCGCGTTGCAGAACTCGCTGACCCGGCAGCTGGTCATCTTGAGAATTCAGTCGTAGCAGGAGATTTCTACCCTTCTCCCCCACCTCCCCACCAAACCAGGATATACCAGCCTCATCCAGTGCGCTGGAGGCTTTTGCCAGGACCGCATCGTCAATAACCAGGGAACTACTCTCGCCGGATATTTGCAACGCAGGATCAGGGGCATAGAGATTGGGGGCAGCATAGAAAAATCCCAGCCCAGCAATAACCAGGACCAATAGGTACTTCCAGACGGGATATGTATTTATCATGTTATGGGCTCGTGCTTTATCTCGCTTTCTAATGGGGGCGATGGGAAGGTTATTCAACCCAAACCCGCGCATTTCTGAATAAACGCATCCAGGGCGCATCTTCATCCCATTCCCGCGGCGCCCAGGAGTGTTGCACTGTGCGAAAAACCCGCTCGGGGTGGGGCATCATAATGGTCGCGCGACCATCTGTACTCGTGAGACCGGTAATCCCTCGGGGTGAACCGTTTGGATTGGCCGGATAGATCTCTGTAGGCTGGCCATGATTATCGACAAATCTCAACGCAATCAGATGTATCTCATCATTGATCTGAGCATCCGGCTGCTCGCTGAAACTGGCCCTGCCCTCACCGTGAGCCACGGCGATGGGCATGCGCGACCCTGCCATTCCCGAGAGCAATATGGAGGGACTTTCAGTCACTTCGACCAGAGCCAGTCGCGCTTCAAACTGTTCGGACCGATTACGTAAAAAACGCGGCCAGTGCGCAGCACCCGGGATAAGTGACCGTAGCGAGGAAATCATCTGGCAGCCGTTGCACACGCCCAAAGTAAAGGTATCAGTGCGCTGGAAAAAAGCCTCAAACTGATCGCGGGTGGCAGAGTTGAACAGAATGCTCTTAGCCCAGCCTTCTCCCGCACCCAGTACATCACCATAAGAGAAACCACCACAAGCTGCTATCCCCCGAAAGCTTTCGAGGTTGATTCTGCCGCTGTGAATATCAGTCATATGCACATCGACGGCGTTAAAGCCGGCGCGATCAAAGGCCGCGGCCATCTCGACATGACCATTGACACCCTGCTCTCTCAAAATAGCAACGCGTGGCCGTTGGCCTGTGGATATATAAGGTGCAGCGATGTCCAGAGCTGGATCAAAATGGAGCTCGACATTCAGCCCGGGATCATCCGCGAGCAAGCCATCGAACTCCTCCTGAGCCACATCAGGGTTATCACGCAGACGCTGCATGCGGTAGCTGGTTTCGGACCAACTCCGCTGCAGTTCTGATCGCGGCGTGGCCAACAAAGATTCATCCCCGGACCACAACATAATCACATCGTCGTGACGCAATGCAGCGACATTGATCACTGGAGAGACAAGACCAGCATCCTGGGCCAACTGCCGGGCCCGGTCTGTGTGTTCCGTGGCGATCTGAAGAACGGCGCCAGCCTCCTCGGCAAACAACCCGGCGAGATCGTGACCGCCTTCGCCGTCATAACCCAATGCCGCGGCATCGATATCCAGCCCACAGTGACCAGCAAATGCCATTTCCAGCAGCGAAATAAGGGCCCCCCCATCCGACCTGTCGTGGTAGGCCAGAATCAGCCGCTCGGCCAACAGGCGCTGAACCCAGTTAAAAAAGGCTGCCAACTGGCCTATGTCATCAATATCGGGGACTTCTGCACCGATCTCACCATAGACCTGCGCCAGTGCACTACCGCCCAGGCGATTTCGTCCAGCACCCAGATCCACCAACCATATTTCAGACTCTCGATAATCCATCGAGAGTTGTGGCGTAACACATTGACGAACATCTGTTACCGGAGAAAAGGCAGACACTATCAAACTTACGGGCGAGGTGACCGCTTTATCACCGGACTCATCCCGCCAGGCAGTGCGCATGGACATAGAGTCCTTGCCCACCGGGATAGTCAGGCCCAGCTGTGGGCACATCTCCATGCCCACCGCCCGCACGGTGTCATACAAAATGGCGTCTTCTCCCGGGGTACCAGCGGCACACATCCAGTTGGCAGACAATTTGATATCACTCAATCTGGCGATTGGGGCAGCGGCGATATTGGTGAGAGCCTCTGCTACCGCCATGCGGCCACTGGCTGGCCCATCGAGCAAGGCCAGGGGCGTGCGCTCTCCCATGGACATGGCTTCACCGCTGTGAGTGTCATAAGTCAGAGTTGTAACGGCGCAGTCCGCCACGGGAACCTGCCACGGTCCCACCATTTGATCCCTGGATACCATGCCCGTGACAGTTCGATCCCCAATGGTTATCAAAAAGTGCTTGGCGGCCACTGCCGGCAAATGCAGCACTCTATCGAGCGCCTCCGCCACATCAATCCCCTCACAGGAAAATGCCATCGCAGGCACCGGGAGCCGGCTCACCTCTCGATGCATTTTGGGCGGCTTGCCAAACAACACCGACATCGGCAGGTCAACGGGATTGTCCCCAAACTGCGCATCGCTAACCTGCAGGTGCAGTTCTTCCGTTGCCTCGCCTACCACAGCAAACGGGCAGCGTTCCCGTTCACATATATTGGCAAACAAATCAATATTTTCCGGTGCAATCGCCATCACATAGCGTTCCTGAGATTCATTGCACCACAACTCGGCGGGAGACATGCCAGGCTCGTCATTGGGTACCTGACGAAGTTCGAATTTCCCGCCGGTACCACCGTCCTTAACCAATTCGGGAAAGGCGTTGGATAATCCGCCGGCACCGACGTCGTGAATAAAGTCTATGGGATTGTAATCTCCCATCTGCCAGCACTTGTCGATCACTTCCTGGCAACGTCGCTCTATTTCAGGATTCTGTCGTTGTACCGAAGCAAAATCGAGAACTTCGCTACTGCTGCCACTATCCATCGATGAAGCTGCACCACCGCCCAGACCAATCAGCATAGCCGGGCCACCCAGCACCACCAGCTTGCTCCCCGCCGCAAAACTGCCCTTGTCGACGTGTTCGGTACGGATATTGCCATAACCACCCGCGATCATAATGGGCTTGTGATAGCCGCGAACCGCAGTCCCCGCATTGGTTTCTATATGCTGTTCAAGTGTTCTGAAATAGCCACAAAGATTGGGGCGGCCAAACTCATTATTGAAGGCAGCTCCTCCAATTGGACCTTCGATCATGATGTCCAGTGCACTGACAATGCGGTCAGGTTTTCCGTATGCCTGTTCCCAGGGCTGCTCGGCAGCGGGAATATTTAGATTGGATACGCTGAAGCCGGTTAGTCCAACCTTGGGTTTAGAACCGCGGCCCACCGCACCCTCATCTCTGATTTCTCCACCGGACCCGGTACCCGCACCCGGAAACGGGGCGATTGCAGTCGGATGGTTGTGTGTTTCCACCTTCATCAACAGGTTTATCTCCTCATGATGAAAGCTGTAGACACCGTTTTCATCGGCTGGAAAAAAACGACCCCCGCTATTTCCCCGCACCACCGCAGCATTGTCTGAGTAGGCCGACAAGACATCTTCGCCGGCCTGTTCATAGGTGTTGCGAATCATACCAAACAGGGTGTGTGACTGATCTTCGTTGTCGATGGTCCAACTGGCATTAAATATCTTGTGCCGGCAATGTTCCGAGTTAGCCTGAGCGAACATCATCAATTCAACGTCACTTGGGTCGCGACCCAGTTGAGTGAAACTATTATAAAGATACTCAATTTCATCCGGGGCCAACGCCAAACCCAACTCGGAATTGGCCTTGTGCAGTGCATCTATACCGCCACTCACTATGTTGACGACTCTGCCGGGCACGGGTTCGCGAGCCGAGAACAGGTTTTCAACCTGAACAAGGTCATCCAGTACTGTTTCTACCATGCGGTCGTGCAGCAATTCGGCAATTTTTTTGCGAAGCCTCGAATCCAGACGACCTTCCAGGTCTATGTGCCAGACAATCCCTCGCTCCAATCTCTGCACCATGTCCAGGCCGCAGTTATGAGCAATATCAGTCGCCTTACTGGACCATGGGGATATGGTTCCAGGGCGGGGTACCACCAGGAAAAGCTCGCCCGCCGAATCCACGTCGCTAACGTTTTCGCCGTATTGCAGCAATTTCTCCAGCACATTTTGATCACCGCGGGATAGCGGTTCGCTACACTTGGCAAAGTGGAAAAACTGCGCCGTACAAGAGCGCAAATGCTCTGCACCGGGCAGCAGCTCAGTAATTTGATCCCGTACTTTGCGCAGTCGAAAAGCAGATAGAGCAGGCGCTCCAGGCAGTGTCAGCAAATTCCTGATCATGTCGGTTGGAACGATGTCCAACTCCCCTCCGCGAAAAGCGCGCTATTGTACTGTATTTTAGCCACCGCCGGCAGGCTGGAGCTAACAAATATGCATCTATAGAATGGCAGCATGATACGCATCCTCAGCTCCGCACTGTGCGCCACCTTCTTTTTGTCAGGTTGTCTCTACCAGGATTCTCTGGACGAGATTCTGAGCGAGGGTGAAATACATGTAATGTCGCGCAATGGACCGACTACCTTCTATGAGGGTCGCAACGGCCCAGACGGATTTGAGTATGACCTCGCACAATTGTTTTCCCGTGATCTTGGCGTCGATTTACGATTCAGGTCCAGATATAACATCGAGGCCATTTTTGCCTCGCTGGAGCGCGGCAGCAGCCATATTGCCGCCGCCGGACTCAGTATAACGCCTGAAAGAAAACAAAGATTTGCCCTCTCCCGCCCCTATCGAGAAATAAGCTCCCACTTCATATACCGGACGGGAACTCACCGTCCGCGCAACGTCCAACAACTCGCCGGTCGCAGTCTGATGGTGGTTGCCGACAGCGCCCAGGTTGAAACGCTCAGTCGTCTGCGCGCAGATTTTCCAGAGCTCACGTGGCGGGTCGAGCCCGGTCTGGAAGCGCTGGACCTGCTGGAGCTAGTCGCCGCTGGTGATATTGATGCCACCCTGGTGGATTCTGATGAATTTTCCGCTCAGCGGGCTCTGTTCAGCAGTCTGGGAGTTGGATTCACGCTACCCGAGGAAGCGGAAAAGGCATGGGTATTGATCGACGATGATAGAAACAGGCGGCTGATAAACCGCATCAACAGCTTCTTCGACCGGATCGAGGCGGATGGCACACTGGAAAGCCTGCGCGAGGAACATTTCGGCCACGCCAGCGACGTCAGCCAGGCGAGTTCGGTCACCTTTGCTCGGAACATGCACCGCAAATTGCCTAAATACCGGCCGCTAATCGAAGAAGTAGCAGCGGAATTTCAGCTGGACTGGGAATTTCTGGCGGCAGTCAGCTACCAGGAGTCCCACTGGAATCCGCTGGCGCGGTCACCCACCGGAGTCAGAGGCATGATGATGCTGACAATGAACACGGCTCGAGAACTGGGCGTAGAAAACAGACTCGACGCCAGGCAGAGCCTTCGCGGCGGCGCGCGCTACTTCAAAAATATGAAACGCAGACTACCTGAGGATATAACCGAACCCGATCGAACCTGGTTTGCGCTGGCGGCTTACAACATCGGGTTGGGTCACCTGGAGGATGCTCGGGTCCTTACTGAGCGTCGGGGCGCAGATCCACACCTCTGGATGGATGTAAAAGCCACGTTACCACTATTGCAAAAATCCAAGTGGTACAAGCAAACCCGCTACGGTTTCGCCCGCGGAAATGAAGCTGTTTCCTACGTGCAAAACATTCGGCTGTACTACAATATGCTGGCCTGGCAGGAGGTAGCCAGCACCCGGGAGAAGCCACCCATCAGCGTAACTCAATATCTGCCCCACATACTGCAGGATACGCTGTCAGCGTTATAGAAGTTCGGTTACGGGTATCTGCTCATCGGCTTTCCTGATATCGACCAATATGCCGGACAGGTGAGACATGCCAGAGAGTGCTTCGATATTGCGAGAACCATCACCGGCGAGCAAGTTGGAGTTCACCCCGGGATGAAGACGCGCATGAGATAGCCCTTCCGCTTTCTGATGACCCCAGCACTGTGGGATAGCTAGCGTCCTTGGCATCATCTCGTCAGTTACCCGGACAGGAATATGGATGGTGCCATACCGTGACGATACCTCAACAAAGTCGTCATCTGTAACACCAGCTCGCGCCGCATCTTCTGGACTGAGGTAGGCGTAATTGCTGGTCTCTTTAACCAAGCGAGGCGAATTAGATGAAGATGAGTTCATACGCTTGATTTCACGCTTGCCAATAAGTTTCAGCTGATCCACATTCTGCAATTCCTCGGCAAACAGCGCTTCTATCTTTGCGTCAAAAGCTTCCACATATGGCGGAGGTGCCAGATCAACCAGTCCATCCTCGGTCAGCACTCGATCAGTGCCTAAAAAATTATTGCCATCATTATCGGGCAGACGGAGTCCATGGGGATGGTCGCGCAGCATTTGCTTTAATCCCGGCTGCCCGGCCTGCTTCAGCATGCCACTCATCAACCATTCGGGAACTTTCACCCAACTTCCAAACCGGGTGTGAGCCAGGCGGGCACAGAGCTTGAGACCAAAACTCAACAGCCGATTACCCATAAGCGTAACGGCCAGCTTGTCGGCGAGACGGGTGTATATCCACCACTCGTGACGCACTCCCTCCGGAGGCTCCAACACCGGCCCCGTAGCATAGAGGTACGGTGTCGGAGTACAGGCCGAAAAGGTCTGCAGCGCGAAGGGCATACCCGATCGCTCCAACCACGTCGCAGCCGGCAGAATGTAATCGGCATAATTTCCAGTTTCATTTATAAACCAGTCGATGCAGACCAGCAAATCCAGATTTTCCAGCGCGGAATCCAGACGACCATCGGGGTTGCTACAGGCAAGTGCCGGATTGGACGCTTCCACGATGAGCGCTTTGACCCGACCATCTTCAATATCTGCTGCCAGCATGCCAGAGGGTTGCTGCCCACTCACCATTGGCAAACCGTCTTCACGGTGGTATCCCAGTTTCAGATGCTCGTCGTCCTTTGCAAGCAGCGCGAAATCCATGATGCCATCACCAATAAGGTTTCCTCCACGCCGGTCGAAATTCCCACTGACCAGACTGATAGCCTCGAGCAGCCAGTAACATAAGGTGCCGCTGCGACCCTGATTCACACCGGTGGCCATATTCAGAGCGGCTGCGGATGCTGCGACGTAACCGTCAACCAGGTCCAGCAAAGTAGACGCCGAAATTCCTGTTACCTGTGCCTGGCGTTCAGGTGTCCAGCGAGATACGACCGATGCCAGCTCACCAAAATTTTTCATGGTCGCCTCAATACGCGACTGGTCTGTGGCACCACGAGAAATAATCTGATTGAGAAATGCTGCTAAAAAGAAGATATCTGTGTCCGGCCGAATAAACAAATGTTCAGTGCGCCGAGCCGATTCTATTCTGCGCGGATTAATAAATATGACCCGGCCGCCGCGCTTCCTTATCCCATCAAAGCGATCGAGTGCCCGGGGCAGGTGGTAGAGCGTGTTTCCGGATACGCTGGGGTTAGCTCCCAACACCAGCATGAATTCAGTGTGATCAACATCAGGATAGGACAGACGCATGGGCGAACCGTACATATCCCCATTCACCCGGAATTTGTTCATGGTGTCGCAGGTGCCGGTTCCGTACATACGATAGGAGCCCAGACCTTTGTATAGATCACCGCGGAACATAGGGGCCAACAGATTTGCTCCCCCCGGCGCACCCACAAAATGTCCGATTGCCTGTGCGCCGTGCTTATCGTTCAAGGTCCTGATTCGACCCGCAATATCATTCAGGGCTACCTCCCAGCTAACCTCCTGCCAACTCTCACCTACTCGTTTCAGCGGTGTGGTAACCCGATCGGGACTGTGCTGCACCGAATCGAATCGCGTACCTTTAACGCAGGCATAGCCACGACTAACGACGTGGTCAGGGTCCGGCGAAATACGGCTGATGCGATTGTCTTCGACATCAACTTTCAGACCACAAAACGACTCACAGAGAGAACAGAAGGTGTAATGTTGACTCATGACTCGGGATCCTCTTGCAAAATGTTGCTAACACTCATACGTTGCTCCTGACTGGCTGCTGGCGACACCAAAGAGTCTAGAGTAGGAAATCAGGTAATGTGCGCCGTTGCAACCAATTGTCTGCAGACCACGGTGCATCCGCCTCGGTGACATGCAACGTTAGCGCTTGTCGAGATCGGGAGGATTGATTGGGAGAACTATAATGTGGCATGAAGCCATCAAAGAGAATCACGGTACCACGACTGACTTCCGCCGGCACCGCCTCTCCTTCACTGGGCCATGGCGTATCATCCAGTGTGATCAGTGCACCCTCGTTGGAGTCATGATCAACTTGATAGATTTCCCTTAGCGGACTGTGATGCCCACCCGGGGATAGCCAGAGGCAGCCATTGTCCAGCGTTGCGTCTTCCAACGCCAACCAAAATCCGGTCAATCGTGCAGCGCCACAATTGAGGTAGCTGCTGTCCTGATGCCAGCGAACTTCGCCACCGATCTCGGGTTGCTTAAATATATACATGGTCTGCCACAGCTTGGGAGCGATGTAGCCCAATTGGCGAAAGAGAATGCTTATAAAATCAGAACGGCAAAACTCGGTAAACACCGGCGTAATATCATGTAAAGCATGCCCAATTTTGTTGATAGCCTGATGCCGTGGTTTCAGCAACTCACCCGCCGAATCAAGGGCATCCTCCTCCAGGAAACAGTGCACCGCCTCCGCCGACTCCATAAAATATTTATCTCTGCCAAGGTCGCCATCGGTGGTGGTGAATATTGACCGGTTGGCGCCAATATCAAAATCGGCGACGATGGAATCTGCCGCTTCTATCAATGCCTCAACCTGAAAATCTGGTACTGCATTTTTCAGTATCAGATAACCTTGCTCCTGCATTTGCTTCTGCATCGTCGGGTCAAAAATCAAAATTCAGCTCCCAGCATGCGAAGTAGTCAGCTTTTCCAGACTGGCGATGACCGCGTCAATATCCGTATCGACCAAAAGAGTGTTGATACCCAATTGGCCCGCTGCATCAAGATTGGCCGTATAATCATCCAGAAACAGGACCTCCTCTGCTTGCAAGCCATTCAACTGTTCGAGAGCCAGCATAAAGATTTGCGGATCTGGCTTGCGCACACCCACGTTACTCGAGTCGATTACCCAATCGAACAATTCATCCACCGGGATCAAACCTCGCCAGCCGTCTCCAAACTCCTTGACATTGTTGGTTACGATCCCTGTTATCAATCCTCTGCTACGCAGCTTCTCCACCATTTCGACCAGGGGTCGTCGTTGATCTGCGCCCGCGTTATTTGCGGCCATTTTTGCGAACAGTCCAAAGATATCCACTTCGTGCCCTTCAGATCGCCCCCGCTCCATAATCAAGACACGGGCGGTATCGAGGCTGATCTCGCCACGCTCCAACTGGTGCCAGGGATGATCGCCATCGTTCTCATAGGCACCAAACACAATATCGGTTACGCGTCGTGGATCCAGACCCAGCTCAGCGCCGAATTCAACCACCGCGGTAAAGGGCGAATCGGTAAATACGCCGCCAAAATCAAATACCACCGCTTTGATCTCACTCATGATATATCTCCAAAAATGCCCCCCATGATGTCAGGCGAGGATGCCCCCATCCACCCGAATTTCCTCGCCGTTTATGTGCCTACCCTCATTGCTGGCAACCAGAGCCACCATACTGGCTATGACATCGGGGCCTGTGGGCCCTGTCAGCGACATCGTTCTCTGCAATAGTGTCATGTCCATATCTTCTGGAAACGGAATGTCATTGGTCATATTGGTCTTGATGTCACCGGGGCAAATACAGTTCGCACGCACGCCGCGTTTGGCGTACTCAATGGCGATGGCACGGGTAAACATTTTTACAGCACCTTTGGACGCAGAGTAAGCAGCGCCGTAGGGAAGCCCGGCAAGAGCAGCCGTGGAAGCGGCATTTACAATATTGCCTCTGCTCTCTATCAAGTGCGGAAGTACAGCCTTACACAGAATGAATGTGCCGGTAACATTTACATCCATCAGTTTCTGCCAGTTGGTGAGTTCCAACTCATGGGTATTATCAAAGCGCAAAATTCCCGCCATGTGCACCAGTGCGTCAATACGACCATGAGTGGAAACACACTCAGCTACAACAGCTGTAACCGCATCTTCGCTACTCACGTCGCAAACAGACACGCTGTGGTTCCCGCCGCCCTCGTGAAGTTCGACGGCCAAATCCTGGAGGCCATCTGCCGACACGTCCAAACCGTGGATTGTGCCGCCTTCCTGCGCGATACGCTGTGCACACGCGCGACCAATACCTGATCCTGCGCCCGTGACGATGACGACCTTATCCTCAAACCTGTTCATACCCTGGCCCTTCTGTAATATTCAGTTTCGCTCAAAATTTGGTTACCTGGCATTTCTCCGTTGCCGGAAAAAATCACTCAGCATCACGCTGGCGCGATCGCCCAGCAGTCCCTCCTGCCACTGGACACTGTGGTTGAAATGAGCGGCATCAAAAAATCGTCCGGAGCTACAAACAGCTCCCGCCCTGGGTTCCCGCGCCGCGAACACCAGTTTCTCAATACGCGCGTGAACCAGTGCACCGGCACACATTGCACAGGGCTCCAGTGTGACGTACAGGCAACTACCCGGCAAACGATAGTTGGAGGCGTTGATGCCCGCTGCTCGCAGGGCGCAAATTTCAGCGTGAGCGGAGGGATCATGGCTGGCAATGGGTTGATTCCAGCCTTCACCGATAACCTCATCGTTCCTCACCAGCACAGCACCTACCGGCACTTCGCCCATAGCCGCACCGCGTTCGGCCAGATCCAGAGCGCGCAGCATCCACTGCTCGTCGGCATTGTTAAAGCTCATGCCCTGAGACCGACAATGGCCCGAAAAACATCTTCCAGGTGAGAACTGTCCTGGACGAAATATAGCGGCAGAAACTCAAGACAAGTGGCACCTGCATCAATATAAGCTTGAGCACCAGCTAGCGTAGCAGCCAGATCAGGTACGCCGGCGCTTGTGAACACAACACTGGGCATGGCCCGCACAGCCAACTCATTCGGCTGCCGCCCCGCTTCCTCGAATGCCTTGTGCAGGGTCTGGATACCACTGGCGATTTCATCCGGATCCTGAGTAATCGGTATCCATCCATCACCCAGTTCCGCGATCCGGCGAGCGTTCTTCGGCAGAGGTTTCAGACCAAACCAGACTGGGAGGCGCGCCTGCAGCGGCTGCGGATAGCAATATATGTTGTCAAGAGTCACAGTTTCAAGTTCAAGGGTCACAGCCTCTTGAGTCCACAGGGCGCGACAAGTACGTATCTGGTCCTCGAGCATCTGGTAGCGGTTGTCGTAATCCAGTCCAGAGGCGGCAAATTCTTCCCGCTGCCACCCCGCACCCACACCTATCTGCAAACGACCTGCAGACAGCACATCGAGTGTAGCCATTTGCTTGGCGAACAGGACAGCTGATCTGAGCGGGCTGATAATCACCCCGGCGGACAGTTTAATATTATTGGTAATCCCCGCTATCGCGGACAGCACCGTGTGCGGTTCATACCAGGGGGCTTCCGGAGGCAAAGGAAACTCGCCGTAGGGATAGTCGTGCGTGTTGTTACCCATAACAACATGATCTGTGATACTGACCTGATCAATACCGCAGTCTTCAGCTAGTTTTACCGCCCGCATAGCCTCCCTCAGGCCGCCGCAAACGCCATCCATACCGAAGAGGCCTACACAAACTTCCACGCCTTTGGTCATCGCTGTGATCCTTAAAGTTATGTCCCGAATTACGGATTCACAGTCTAACAATCTTCTGTCCGGTCTATCGATACAATCTACGACCGAATGACCTGTCTTTTCTTACGTAGTCAATGTGTAAAGCTGATCACAGGAATATTGGGAGCAATTCCTCGCAAAGCAGTCTGAAACCTTATGGGCATCCTGCGAGCCTGGACTATAGACACGTGCGGTAGCCGCGATGACCAGATCAAGCTCCGGAAAAACACTCACCAACTGTTGACCCGAACCCCAGGCCTGATAATTCGTCAATGTTCGGGCCGCCAACTGGTATCGCCCTGTCCACCACTGATATCCATATCCCCCCATCTGCCAATCCCATTGCGCAGGATCCGCCCAGGGGATCTCCGTATACGGAGTCACGCATGCATCTACCCATGTTTGATTTACGATACGAATATCATCCCAGGTGCCGCCATCGAGCATAAGCTGCCCAAACTTGGCCATATCCCTGGTTGACAGAAACAATCCCCTGCCTAGATCCGGCATTCCATCCGGGGTAGAGAACAAATGGATCGCCGATATCGGCAGTGGCTCCAAGAGGTACTCACACGCAAAATCAAGCAGCGGCAGTCCTGAAACATTCTAGAGCATTCTACCCAGTGACGTGGACGCCACGGTGTTGTACGCGAACTGGGTTCCGGATTCAGCCGTCATAGGTAGATCCAGAACACCCGTGATCCAGTCAGTATGGCTCGCATGAAACTGCCATAGTTGATTATCGGCATCCTCATATCCGGGAGACCACTCATTTCATGCCCACCCGGCTTGCATGGTCAGTACATTCTCCAGCGTGATGGCCGGCTTTCTGTTAGCAAAATTCAGGTATTGGGCATAAACGAAGAATTCATAGTAGGGGCGATCGATACCATCCAGCATACCTGCGTATAGAGCAGCCCCAATGGCAATGTACGCGAGGCTTTTACTCGCGGAAAACTCAATATACGTCGCTAGGTCAGAACATCCCGCCTCTCGGTCAAACTGGTCCAGATTTCGACGAAACACCGCATCCAATATCAGTTCACCGCGGTAAACAATAACCAGACTGTCCAGCTGTGGATACGCCCCCGCGGCAACGCTGCACAACATCTCTCCCAATCGGGTACGCTGAGCATCGGTGGGGAGACCCACAGTCCAGCCGTCGTTTATATCGGCAGGAACCCGATATCTGTCCTCCGCTGGAACTGACACGCCGCCTCCAGACTGACCTGATCGCCCAGAGCTGCCGCCACAACATGCAGCAACACAAATCACCAGGATCAGAACGGCTGAGTGCTTGAAACGATATGTTCGTGTTGAGGCTGATATTTTCATGCAGAGATCCTATGATTTAACAAACCAGGTGCGAGTTGACGTCCAGGAACGAAAAATGTGAGAAAAAGACTCTGGATGCCAGATAAATGGGCCAAACAACCGGCTACGGGGATGAACAAGAGGTATCGCCTGGCAATGTTTTGAACGCTGGCGGTAATCGTGGCGTGGACCATCAGCGGATTCATCAAATGGCAGACTCAATTTCGCACTGGCGGAGAACTTGGCATCTTCAAGATTTTTCTGGAGGAGTCAACCAGCGGTCTTGTTGTACGCTGTCTCATACCATTGATCGGCTACTGGCTCCGATGGTTTCCTTTAGCTCCCAAAAACGTGTTACCAACTGTGGCATGGCACCTTGTAGGGAGCGCGCTATTCTCTCTGTCACTTTCTGGGACTGCCGCTGCTCTGAAATGCGGCGTACTGCTATCTGGACAACCAATATCACTGGCGAGCTGGTTTCTGGTGGAATCTGGCGTATGAGTATCAACGAGATGTCTTTATTTATGCCGTCATTGTTGCCGTCATTGTTGCCGTCATGTGGCAATTATCCGGCAGAAATAGCAGAAACCAAGCCTTGGCACAGAACACTATCCCCAGTCTCAAGGTGCACAGCGGTCCCGGTACCAGAGTGCTGGATTTGACATCGATAGACTACCTGGGAGCCGCAGGCAATTGTGTCAGCGTGTATTCAGCGCAGGTCGAGTGCATCAGAAGGGAACACCTATCTCGACTTGATAACCGGTTGGCAAAATGTGGTTGCAAGCGCTGCCACAGAAGATACGTTATGCGCATCGGTGCAATTCTCGAATTGACGAGCCGCGGAGGAGACTTGAGATTTTTCGTGACCAGCGGCGACAAAATACCGCTGGGAAGAAGTTATCACGACCGGATGCATACATTGATTGAGAGTAACAACCTCTGATAGTCGCGTCCCACCAGCTAGCTCAGAATTGCTCTTCAGCTTTTTTTTATTCTGATCCACCAGGCATCACAGCGCTGCGACGCACCAAAAGTTCGCCATCGACATGAATATCTCGCTGTGGGAATGCCACCGCGATATCATTTTTTTCGAACTCGCGAGCGATACCATAGCGCAAATCGCTACGAACCAGCCTTAAGCCACCTTCCCGCGTGACGTCGGCCCACACATAGAGCTCAAAAATCAGAGCATTGTCACCAAAGTCTTCAAAAAAAACGACGGGAGCCGGTTCAGACAAGACACTGGAATTATTTTTTGCCACCTCACTCATCAGCGCACTGACCTTCTCGACAGGTGATCCGTATGTCACACCTACCCTAACCGTGGTGCGCGTAACCCCGTCGATCAACGTCCAATTGACGACTTCGCTTTCCAGTAACTTACTGTTCGGGAGTAAAATGTGGACCCCATCCACGCGCCGAATTCGAGTAAATCGTGTGTTTACCACTTCGACTGTTCCCAGCATAGTTCCGATCTCAAGGAAATCACCGATTCTGATGGCGCGTTCCCACATCAGAATCCAACCACTAATGAAATTATTGATAATATTCTGTGCGCCAAAACCAACACCGATTGCAATCGCCCCGGATACAAACGCAAATGCGGTAAGCGGCACTTCCAGCAGACGCAAGACCAAAAGCGCCAGAGAAATAGCAGCAACTACAAGCCATGCCCGGGTTATCATCTGCACCAGATCCGCGCCAATATCTCCTTGCTCGAGCCTTCTATGCAGCAGCCGGGTAGACCAACGGATGAAAAAAATACCCACCAAAGCGAGACATGGTAATCCCAGCAACTGCGCCCAGATAATCTGCGCGCTACCAATCTCTATTACAACTGTACCTAGAAAACCTTCAAGTGTGTCCACGTTATGATCCTGCCGGGTTGTCTTTCATATTGGTAAGGATAATACTGAGCTGCACAGTATACCTATTCTTGGAGTGCGAGGATGCTCAGCGCTTATTTAAAGGAACATGGTGGTGTTCAGCACGGTAGTTATGAGCTGGTGGACCGATGGCTTGGCGATAAAGCTGGTTACCTTTGGCTTGATCTCAGCGGTGAAATTGGTGAGCCCGAACAGGAGATTTTGAGCGCCCTGGGCATCCATTCTCTAGTAATTACCGACTTGCAGCAAAGACGCCACCCTCCAAAGGTGGAGGAGCTCGATGGTTATACCTTCATCCTGTTTCGCGGCTTCGCTACAATGTCAGAAGATTTGCCCGTGGCATCACAGCAACTGGGCTTTATTGTGACGGACAGATTGATGATCACTGTGCATTATGAGATGTCTATTAGCGTTACTGCCTTCTGGAACAGGGATGATCTCGAAACACTGATCCAGCATCCAAGGATGCTGGCAACGAAAATTATCGACTTCGCGACCAAGAGATACCTCGCCGTAGTATTGAATTTTGAGGAGCATTTAACCGGTCTTGAAGACCGACTACCGAGCATCCAAAGCGATTCGGTCATGGCTGAACTGGTTGCTTACAGGGCCAGATTGTTACGCCTGCGTCGCGTCTTCGATTACCACCTCAAACTGGCAGAGAACCTGGTTGAGTCGCACTGGGGTGGAATTGCGGGAGAGGAGGATCTTGCACTAAAAATCCGGGACCTGTTTGACCACTGTGAGAGACTGCACAGTCTTACGGCGATGTACTATGAAATATGCGGAGATCTGGTGGAAAGTCATATTTCGCTCAGCTCACACCAGCTCAACCAGACGATGCAGATACTGACTGTTATTACGGCTATCTTTGTACCCATGAGTTTTCTGGCAGGTGTTTACGGTATGAACTTTGTGAATATGCCTGAGCTCACCTGGCACAATGGTTATTTTATTTTGCTAGGTGTGATGGGGTTTATCGGCATTGGTTTGCTGTACATGTTTCGGCGGCGGAGATGGATTTAGCGTTGCTTTTCAATCTGCCGCGGCGACCAATAAGGTAAGGCTGGCTCGTTTCACTCCCGCTCAATAGTAGTGTTCAAAAAACTCCTTTATATACAAGGGTTGCAGAGCAATAAAACTTGCTTGTAACTCAGTCTATCACTCCTCTTGTTCATTTTTGATTGCGTTGATTCCATTTTTTAAAGTACCTAGTGATATTGTTGCTAGTACACTCAATAACAACCAAACTGATTCACTAGGAGCAACAAGAG
This sequence comes from uncultured Halieaceae bacterium, assembly GCA_938074045.1. Taxonomy (GTDB): domain Bacteria; phylum Pseudomonadota; class Gammaproteobacteria; order Pseudomonadales; family Halieaceae; genus CALJGI01. The sequence continues at coordinate 193 of CALJGI010000007.1, read as the reverse complement.
CAGAACTTATAATTGCCGCTGCCCAAAGAATTGCTTGTGTAATGATAATTTTTGCCATGTTAATTATTTCCTTTAATTATTCCCAATCAATAGTTACGTTACTAAAATATCCTGTAATATCAATATTTTATAGGCTCTATAATTAGACTCTGAAACTTCTTCGTCGCTATTTAACTTTATCAATTTTGAATTT